>NZ_VWXX01000004.1 GCF_008632335.1 Thiohalocapsa marina | reverse complement strand
GGCGACGTCGGACTCGTCGGCGACGTCGGGCTCGTCGGCGACGTCGGGCTCGTCGGCGATGTCGGACTCGTTGGCGATGTTGGGCTCGTCGGCGAGGTCGGGCTGGTCGGCGATGTCGGCCTCGTCGGCGACGTCGGGCTGGTCGGCGATGTCGGACTCGTCGGCGACGTCGGACTCGTCGGCGATGTCGGACTGGTCGGCGACGTCGGACTCGTTGGCGAAGTTGGGCTGGTCGGTGAAGTCGGACTGGTCGGTGAAGTCGGACTGGTCGGTGAAGTCGGACTGGTCGGTGAAGTCGGCTCATCTGCCGCATCAGCTGTACCGATATCGGCGCCGAGCGGCTCTACAACGTCGAATGAGCGGTATTCGATGTCGGGTTCGGTCTGGCTTGTTTCGTCAGCGGACGTGATGTCGCTTTCTGGCTGCGGAAAGTCGAGCGGAGATACAGGGTCCTGGCTGCCTGCGGTGACGTCGGTGGTGGGCTCTGGCGACCGCGGGATGTCTGGCGCGCTGCTGGGGATCTGCGGCTGTTCCTGTTCGCCGCCAAGGTCCGGCAGGGTGTCGGCATCTTCGCCGGGCGTGCGCGTCTGGATGTTCTCGTTGCCCTCTCCCATGGCGCGGTCGGGCGGAGCTTCCAGCTCTTCGGGATTCTCCGGCGTGGCGTCCGGAACGTCCTGCAGCGCGGTTTGTTCGTCGAACGAGACCCCTTCCTCATTCGTCGGTTCCGACGATGGATTCTGGTTGGTTTCGTCTAACGGGGTGTTCGGCTCAGCCATGGACTTCCGCTCCAGAAAGCGACTTCTGCACTATCAATGTAGTTGGCGATGAGGGGTGCCGCTAGCTGGCCATTGGTTACATGGGGCGGTCGCGCCCGGTGAGGCCGGGCGCGCTGGTAAGCGTGTTTTCGGCTTGCGTGCTGATTTTTTCAGGGCCTCCGCTAGCGCTCTCTGAAGGCCCGGGAGACGGCGTCGGCGATGGGTTGCGCCAGATAGCCGAGAACGGTCTTCTGGCCGGTGACGATTTCCGCCTCGACGGCCATGCCGACCTGCAGCGGATTGAGGTCCGGATCGTCGCCCACGTAGGGTTGGTCGAAGCCGACCCAGCCGAGAAAATAGACCGCGCCGCCCGGTTCCAGGATGTTGGATGCGGAGATGCGTTTCAGCACGCCCCGGGCATAGCCGTAGCGGGAGTAGTCGTAGGCGCTGACGCGCAGATTGACGTCCTGTCCGGGCCGGACGAAGCCGATGTCCTTGGGCAGGATGCGGACCTCCGCCTCCAGCGGAGCGGTATCCGGGACGATTTGCATCAGCAGTTCGCCGGGCTGAATCACCTGGCCCACGGTCTGGACCTTCAGGTCATGCACGTAACCGTGATCTGGCGCCACCACCTCCAGGCGTTGCACGCGGGCATCCAGCCGCTGCAGGCTTTCCTCCACCTCCGCAATCTCCGCGCGGACGGTGCCAAGTTCGGTCGACGCATCGCGGCGGAGCTGGTTTTCGGTATCCAGCAGCCGCGTCTCGGCCTCCGCCAGTTCTTGCGTGACCAGGTCGATTTCCTGCGTCAGGCGCGCGACCTCGCCCAGGGCGGTGATCTGGGCGCGGCGCGTCTCGAGCAGCGTGGTGCGGTCGATGAGCTTGCGCTCGCCCAGTTCCTCGCGCATCTCGATCAGTTCCGTCGTCAGGGCCTGTTGCTGCCGGGCGATGTCGAGCGCGTCTTTCAGTTGTGCCAGGCGGTGTTGGCGCTGATCGATCTGCCGGCCGAGGATCTCCAGGGTGGAGTCTCGCGTGGCGGTCTGGTTGAGAAAGATCCCGCGCTGATCGGCCACGAGCCCGGGATAGCGGTCGACATAGTCGGAAAAATCCGGATCACGGTCGCTGACGAAGGCATCGAGCCGCTCGGCGCGAAGCTGCAGTGCCGCCAGGCGCGCCAGCATCTGCTGTTGATCGGCCATGGCCTGGGAGCCGTCGATTCTCAGCAAGACCTGGCCTTGCTGCACCAGCATCCGTTCGTCGACCTCGATGGATTCCACCACGCCGCCATCGAGGTGTTGCACCACCTTGATCTTGCCGGACGGGATGATCTGTCCGCGTGCCGTAGCGATTTCCGGCAGTGTAGTGGTTCCGGCCCAGGCAAGAAAGATGATGACCATGCCGGTGACCAGCAACAGCACCGGGCGGAAGAATGCCGGTATCAGTTCTTCCTCGACCTGGGCGGCCTCCGACAGCAGGCGCCGCTGGCGGCTGCCGAGCTTTACGTCGTGATTGCCCGTCTGACTGTTCGCGTTTTTGGTCTCGGTGCTCATCAACGCAACCCCGCCATTATCTTTGCCTCAAGTTGATCGAAGGGGCCGATCGCGGTGACGCGGCCCTTCTCCAGGTACAACACCCGGTCTGCGAGCCGCATGTGGCCGGGCCGCAGCGTGACCACGATCAGTGTGGTTCGCCCCATCAGCCAGCGGATGCAGCGCTCCAGCGCCAGGTCGCCGGCGGTGTCCATGCCGGTGCCCGGCTCGTCCATCAGCACCAGGGGCGCGGGCCGCAGCATGGTGCGGGCAAGCGACAGTCGCTGACGGAACCCGCGCGGCAGTTGCAGCGCGCGACTGCTGGAGATGCGGGTCTCGAAGCCCTCGGGCAGGTCTTCGATATCCGCCAGCAGCCCGGACATGTCGGCGGCCCAGCGTATCTCGTCGTTGCTGGCTGCCGGATGCGCGAGTCGCAGGTTCTGGGTGATCGTGCCGTAGAACAGGTCGCAGCTCTGCGGCATGTAGCTGATGCGGGAGCGCAGGTCGGTGGTGGTCAGTTGCCGGATGTCGATGTTGTCGAGCCGGATGCTGCCGGCCTGGGGCAGATACATCTTCAGGATCAGGTGCAGCAGCGTGCTCTTGCCGGCGCCGTCCGGCCCGGTGATGGCCAGGAACTGCCTGGAGGCGATCTCGCAGGTCACGCCGAGCAGCGCCGGGTCGCTGTCATTGGAGTAGCGGAATGACACCCGCTCCAGGTTGACCTGCCCCTGGACCGCGGGCCGGATGGTCTGGTGGATGCCGCGATCACGCTCCAGCGGCAACCGCATCAGGTTGTCGATCTGGCGGATGTTTTCCTTGATGCGCGTGGCCGAGGTCGACGCCAGGAACAGGTTCTGCATCGGCCCGGTGATGCGCCAGATCAGGATCTGGGTGGCCAGCAGGGTGCCGTTGCTGATCTCACCCTTGATGGCCAGGAAGGCGGACGTGATCAGCGTCAATACGCCGGTGCCACCCGCCAGCACCCGCGACAGGCCCTGTACCTGTTGCGTGAGGCGGCGACTGCGGAATCCGCTCAGCACCGCCTCGGCGCTCAGCGTGCGCAGCCGCTCGGTCCAGGCGGGCTCGGCGCCGCTCTCGCGAATAAGGCGCAGCGCATGTAGCGTCTCGTCGATGAATTCGCGGCGCGCCGCCGATGCCACGGACGCCGCCTGGGATGGCCGCTTGCTTGCGCGAAAGACAAAAAACCCGGCCAGTGCGAAGGCGCTTACGGAGGCGAGCAGCACGATGCTCATCCACGGATTGATCAGTACCAGCACGGCCACCAGGATCAGCGTTGCGGGGAGGTCGAAGGCCAGTCGGGCGATGGGGCCGACAAAATATTCCCGCAGGCGGTGCAGTCCGCGAAGCCGCCGGACCTGTCGGGTGACGGGCACGCCCTCGATGGATACGGATCGCAGCCCGAGGATGCGTCGCGTCAGGCCGATACCGATGATGTATTCGGCGCGACCGCCCACATGGCCCAGCATGCGGCCCTTCACCATGCTGAGTATCCAGCCGATGGCGACGGCGATGAGCGCACCGACGAACAGGTACAGCTCGATCTGGATGTCGCCCACCGGGATCACACGGTCCCAGGTGGTGCGGGTGTATAGGGGCGGCGCCAGGCTGAGGATGGTGGTCAGGACCGTGATCAGCAGGATGAGGCGCTGATGGGCGCGAAACCGGTGCAGGACCCCGGTCACCCAGCTTGTCTTGCTGTCGGGCGTGTCCCGTGCCGGAGCGGGTTTGAACACGTAGAAGGTGCCGGCCCCGGACAGGCGGTCCACCAGCATCTGTTCTCCGCTGCCGCCGTCGAACACCCGCAACTGGCCCTCGAGCGTGCGCTCGATGACGACCTGCGCCGGACCGCGCCTGGGCAGATACAGGTAAGGGGCCAGCCGGTCGTCCGGCGGCTTGCGCATGGCCCCGAGCGGGTGCACTGCGTATTCCAGCTCCGACAGCACCGCAAACAGCCCGGACAGGTCCAGCTCGATATCCATGTGCGGCAGGGCTTCCGCCAGATCCTGCGTCTGACCCTGCCAATCCAGGGCATACAGCAGGGGCTGGAGGCAACGCGACAGGTCGGTGGGGTGTGTCAGACGCTCTTCGATCAGCCGGGCCAGGTGGCCATCGGTCTCCGGCCGCGGCGGGGCTTGCGCAGGTTCCTGATCGGCCAGGGGCTGCTCGGGCGCGGTGTCGTGGAGCCGGCCATCGTGCAGGTAATAATTCCGATCTGCCAGGGCGAGATACGACGGGCGATGCGACACCAGGATCAGGCTGCATCTGCCCTTCTGCTGTTCCAGGTAGCGGCGCAGATCCCGGTCGCGATCCATGTCGAGCGCCATGTTGGCCTCGTCGAACAGGATTACGTCCGGATCACGGACCAGCGCGCGGACAATGCTGATCAACTGGCGAAAGCCCATCGACAGGGTTTCGCTGGCGTTTTCGCCGAGCCGTGTCTCGTAGCCCAGTTTCATGCCGGCGACAACGGCGTCCAGGCCCAGCTCGGAGGCCAGTTCCAGCGCCCGCCGATTCAGCGACGCGTCGAACATGGTCAGGTTCTCGAGGATGGTACCGGAGACGACGATCCCCGCCTCGGGCAGCAGCGCGATGCGGCGGAAGCATGAACTTGCGGCAAAGTCGGATAGCGGACGGTCGTCCACCAGGAGCTCGCCGGCATCCGCCTGTTCCAGGCCCCGGATGACGTTCAGCAGGGTTGTCTTGCCGCAACCGCTTGCCCCGCGGATGGCAATGTAGGCGCCCTTGGGAACCGTCAGATTGACCCCGGAGAACAGCGGCTGATCGGTAAACCGGACCTCGACGTCGCGCAACTCGATGCCGCGCTCGATCGGTGGTAGCGGTGGCTTGCCGGGCTCATCCACCACCGGCAGGGCCATCAGCTCCCGCAGGCGCTGGTTGGCGCTGATGAACTCCTGGTAGCGATGCTTGAACTGCAGTCCCTGGCGCAGCGGGCGCATGAGCCGCACGGACAGGATCAGCGAGGCGGCCAGGCCGCCCGAGGTCATGTCGCCCTGGATGACCATCCAGGCACCGACCGAGATGATGCAGATCACCATGAGCTGCGAGAAGTAGTGCCCCAGGCGGTCGGCCCGGTCGCTCAGGGTGGTGCTGTGCTCCTCTTCCTCGGCGCTGGCGCGTTGCAGCATCTCGTAGCGCCGCAGCATCGAGCGCTCCATCATCATGGTCTTGACCGTGTGGATGCCCGACAGCAGCTCGTACAGGAAACCAGTACGGCGGTCCTCTATGCCTGCCCGGCCCTGGACAAGACCTTGCCTGGCTCGGCCATGGCGCATCATCAGCAGCGTGAACAGCAGCAGCAGCGTGACCGGCACCAGCACCAGCGCGCCGCCGATCAGGTAGATCAGTCCGAGGAAGAGGAACACGAACGGCAGGTCCAGCAGCCCGAGCAGCGCCTGGCCGGAATAGAACCCGGAAACGCGGCTGGCCGCCTGGATCATCTCGGCGTAGACGCTGGGCTCATTGCGCTGGTAGCGGCGCAGGGGCACGCGAAACAGGTGGTCCAGGGCCTGAATGGTGGCGCGGTGTTCGAACCGCGCGCCGAGCCAGCTGGTGAGCATGCCGTTGATGACGCGCAGCAGTTGTTCCAGGATCAGGGCCGCGAACAGGCCGATGGCCAGAAAGCCCAGGGTGGACAGGGCCTGGTTGACAATGACCCGGTCCAGGATCTGCAGAATGGCCAGGGGCAGCGCCAGCACCAGCACGTTCGAGACCAGGGCGCTGGCGATCAGTGCCGGCAGCACCTTGCGCAGGTCGGGCGCGCCGAGCAGTTTGATCAGGGAGCCCGACGTGACCGTACCGGCTTCGGTCGCGTGGCCAGGCTTCGCGTCTTTCGCGGGATTGCTCATATCAGGTGCAACTCTGTCAGATTCCGAGGGTGGCGACGGCGCGGCGAATCAGGGGGTGGCGAAAGGCGACGGGCTCATCGCCGTCCTGGCCCGGTCCGCCGGTCAGGATGCCCGCGCGCACCGCGGCGCTGACCGCATCGCGGACCTGCGCCAAGGGCTGTCCCAGGTCCTCGCTCAGTCCGGCCAGGTGGTGGCGGCTGGTGGCGGTCTCCGCCAGGGTCTGCAACATCCGCCAGTCCAGTTCGAAGCCGTCCAGCCGGGCCGCGATCACCGCCAGCAGCGGCAGCGGGAGTTCGTCGCCAGAGGCCCGGGCCAGTTCCACGGCAAAGAACGGCACCCCTGCGGCCTGCCGGCAGATATGGCGGCGGATCTCCGGATCCGGCGGTGTGTCGGCGGCGGCCGCCAGATCGTCAATCAGGCGGCGGATGGCCGCGTCTGGCAGCCGGCGCAAGCGGATTGGCTCCGCCCGATCCGCGTCATCCGCCCGATGCGCGGCGCCGGCCGGGGCCGATCGGACGCCGCTCAGCAGCACGACGCGCCCGCGCGCCGCCGCGGGGGAGGCCTGGGCCAGCACGCGCGTTGCCGTCGGCCGGGGCAGCAGATGCAGATCGTCGATGACCAGCAGGTCCGGTTGGCCCGCGATGGGCGCCGACAGGGCGTCGATGGCCTGTTCCAGCCCGACCGGCGCGCCGCTGACCGCGTCGCGGAACGGCGCGCCGCCCGCGTCGGGCAAGGTCCGCAGATACAGGCCGCGGCCACCCAGCGACTGGCAGTGGCTCAGGGCGGCCTGGCACAGGCTGGATTTGCCCATGCCGCGCTCGCCCTCCAGGCGGATGACCCGACCTGCCGCGCCCGGGGTAAGGGCGGCGTTGAGCCGCGCCCATTCGTGATCGCGGCCGACCAGCGATGCGCGGCTCCGGGAGGGCAGGAGAAACAGCCGCGGGAGATCGCACAAGGGTAAGGGTTTGCGTGCCGTGGCGGCCGGGGCTGCGCCGAAGGCCCTTAGCAGATCCCGTGCTCCGGCGCCGAGGCTCAGTTCGCCGTCCGCTGTCTGCTGCAGCAGGTGCCGGGTCCTGGCGACTGCCGGAGTGGCGACGGCCTCGCCGGTCCAGGCGCCCCTGCGGTCCTTGCTCACGACGGCCATGCCAGCGTCGATGGCGACGCGCAGCTGGTCAGGGCCGGTGGGTGCCGCCGCCCGTGCGTCCTGACACAGGTTAGACAACAGCGCCGCGGCGGCCAGCAGGTCGTTCTCGCTGGAGCGGCGTACGCCAAACAGCAGATCGCCCAGGCCCTGGTCGCGCGGAATCAACAGCGCCCTGGCGTCGAAGGCGCGCGCCGCCAGCGCCCGCTGCAGCGCCGTGCGCAGCTCGGCGGGTGCGGCGTCCGGCAGCGCCAGGCTGAGCACCACGCAGGGGCGGCGGGCAAGGGTCCGCTGTTGCAGCCAGTCGGTATCCGTCAGTGCGGTGTCCAGGTCAGTCTGCTCCGCCCGGGCGTCCGGCGCCGCCAGCAGCGACAAGCCCCGGGAGACCGCCATGCTCCGGTTGCGGACGTTCAGGCGCTTGAACAGCCCGACCAGGTGCTGTTTTACCGTGCCGACGCCGATGTCGAGTTCGCGCGCGATCTCCTTGTTTGCCTTGCCTTCGCACAGCAGTCGCAGGATCTGGCGTTGACGCGGTGTCAGGCCAACCGATCCGCGAGAGACAAAGGAGTCCCGGACGGGGCGCGTGTCCATTGCCGTGCCTAGGCCTAGTGTCTCACCGCCGTCGGCCGCGCCGGTGCGGCGGGATGGCCCCCGTGGGTCGTGCCCGATAGCGTTTTTTCCAGCGGGTCGGGCCAGGGAAAGCGGCCCTCGACGGTCAGGTTGGGGTCGAATTCCGCCACATCGCAGCGCGTCTGGCCGAGACGCACCGACTGGCACCATCCGGCCGCGGCGTCGCGGGTGTGGAATCGCTCCACCGTGAGGCGGTACCAGGTGGCGTCTTCTCCCTCCGGTGCGACCGTCTCGGTCGGCTTGTAGGCCAGCAGCGCATGTCCGTCGACTGCAGCGGGATAGCGGTTGTGCAGGTCGCGCCACATGGCCTCCACGCCGTCGCGCGTGTGGCTGCCAGTCAGCGCCACCAGCCATTGCGGCTGCGTCTGGTCGTCGTCCTGGTCGCGGCCCTGCTGTTGCTGTTTTGTGTCTGACGTGCCCCATCCGCCACTTGGCAGCCAGTGGTCCCTGACCTGCACCGGCGCCGCCTCGCCCACCAGGATGCTGCCCAGGTGCCTGGCCGGACGCCGGCCATCACCCGGCAGGGGCGCGCGCTCCGGCGCGCCGCCACCCAGCGCCGAGAACAGCTCGATCTGCCCCTTGTACATGTCGCCGCGGAAGCTGTAGAGATCGTCCAGATAGCGGTAATAGGTGCGGGCGGTGTTCTGCCAGACCAGATAGTCGATGGCGCCCGCCAGATAGGCATCGCGGCTGTCGACCCAGGCGCGCCGGGCCGCGTCGGTGGCCACCTGTTGCAACTGCAGGCGTTCCCGGGAGTGGGAGATGGTGGCGAAGGCATCCTCCACCTCCACCGTGGCGCCGTAGATGACCTTGATGTAGGTTTCGATCATCTCCTCGTGCACGGCTCGTGAGTAGTCGACCTCCCGCTGCCGCTTGCCGGCGTCGAATACCGTTGCCGACAGATTGGCGACGAAGTTCCAGAACACCGTATGTGGCATGAAGACTTCTTCGATATAGGTGCTGCCGTAGCCGATCTCGGCGGTCAGGTCCAGCGGCGGCAGGATGCGGGCGCGAGCGACATCGATGCGGGCGTCGGCGGCGATCAGGCGGGCCTCGATGGCGCGGACGTCCGGGCGTTGCAGCAACAGCGCCGCCGGCATGCCGGCGCGAACGCGCGGCAGGCGCAGCGAATTGAGGCCGTCCCGCGGCAGGTGCAGGCCGTCCGGCACGCCGCCGACCAGGAAGGCGAGGCGGTTGGCCACCTGAGCCTGGCGCAGCGCGATGGCGGGCATGTCGGCGCGCACACCATAGACCGCGGAGCGTTCCTGCTCGACGTCGATGGTGGTGGCGTCGCCCACGTCCAGGCGGGTCAGCATGCCGTCGAGCATCTCTGCCAGCACCGCCTCGGTGTCCCGCGCCACGCGCATGCGGTCATTCAGCGCCAGGTAGTCGACGTAGGCGGCCACCACCTCGGCCACAAGCCGTCGCGCCTGGTCGTCGTGCTCGAAGATGGCGCGCCAGAGTTCCATGCTGGCCGAGTCCGACAGCGAGGCCAGTTCGCCCCAGAGGTCCACCCGCCAGTCGCCGCGCAGGCCGATCTGATAGGTCTCGTCGGTTTCGACATCACCCCCGCGGGGGACGTCACCGATGCCTTCGTCCGGCGCCTCGTATTGATAGCGTAGTGGCACCGAGACCTCCGGATACTGCCCGCCCTTGGCCTGCGCAGCCCGGGCGCGGGCCTGCATGACGCGCTGCGCGGCAATGCGCAGGTCGGCGTTGTTGGCCAGGGCGCGGTCCACCAGTTGATTCAGGGTCTCGCTGCCCAGCAGGCGCCACCAGTTGTCCAGGTCCGGCGCGTCGGGCTCGCGTTGGTCGGGGGAGGGATCAGGCGCGGTGTTGCCCGCATCGTTGGCGTAGCGGCTGGGCAAGGGCACCTGTGGCGTGTCGTAGTGATCGCGCTTGACGGCGCAACCGGACAGCATCAGCAGGGTCAGCAATGCAACTATAGCCGTACGTGCAACCATTGAGTGACGTCTCCTGATCATGCTGTCCTGATTCGTGCGACCACGTATCCGAGCCCGGCTCCTCGAATCCTCGGTCCGGACACATGGCGTTTAACCACTGCATCCACGAAACGGCGGACGTCAAGGTGATTGCGGTACCGAGAAGTGTAGGCGATCAGCGCGAAAAGGAAATAGCACCTGCCACATG
Source organism: Thiohalocapsa marina (assembly GCF_008632335.1). Lineage (GTDB taxonomy): Bacteria > Pseudomonadota > Gammaproteobacteria > Chromatiales > Chromatiaceae > Thiohalocapsa > Thiohalocapsa marina. The sequence goes on along the minus strand of NZ_VWXX01000004.1, from coordinate 262,995 downwards.
CAGGCGCCGAATGTCAGACAACGTCGCTCAGCATGGTGTGTCGGGTGGGCAAATGATGGATGGACCAGCGATTCGCCTGCCAGAGCGGGCATCGAAGAGCAGGACTCGGTCTGGGTCGAGGGTCAGCCGCGATATTTCGCCTGGGTTGATCCGGGTGTCTGCGCTGACTCTTGCGATCGTTCGCAGTCCCGTCTTCTGTCGGGCTTCGAGGCCCAGGTGCTGGTGCAGTCGATCCGAGGTCCGGTCGTTCACCGCTGGTACGTCGAAGTGCAGATAGAGGTCGGCGCCAAGCCATTCGATAGCTTCGACCCGGACCTCGAAACTGGTCTCGCCTGGCGGTTGGTCCTCGCCGCTGACCGTCGCATCGAAGTGCTCGGGGCGGATGCCGACGATCAGATCTGCATCCCCGGCGGGCAGCCGCCCGAACAGGGTTTCGGTCGGCCTGAGCATGGTCATGGGCAGGTGCAGCTGGCCATCCTGCAGCCGGGCCGGCATCAGGTTCATCGGTGGCGAGCCGATGAAGCTGGCGACGAACAGATTGGCCGGCTCCGAATAGAGCTCGCGCGGGCTGCCAACCTGCTGCACCTCGCCCCCGCGCAGGACGGCGATGCGGTCGCCCAGGGTCATGGCCTCGGTCTGATCGTGGGTGACATAGATGGTGGTGGTGCCCAGCCTGCGCTGCAGCTGGGCCAGCTCGGCGCGCATCTGCGTGCGCAGCCGCGCGTCGAGGTTGGAGAGCGGCTCGTCGAGTAGGAAGGCGGCCGGCTCGCGGACGATGGCGCGGCCCATGGCCACCCGCTGGCGCTGGCCGCCGGACAGGGCCGCCGGTTTTCGGTCGAGCAGGTCGGTCAGCTCGAGCATGGCCGCGGCCTGCGCCACGCGTCGCTCGATCGCGTCTTTGGGCAGCCGTGCCAGCTTGAGAGGAAAGGCCATGTTCTCGCGCACGCTCATGTGCGGATAGAGCGCATAGCTCTGGAAGACCATGGCCATGTTGCGATCCTTGGGATCGCGGTCGGTCACGCGCTCGCCGCCGACGCGGACCTCGCCGGCGCTGGGCCGCTCCAGGCCAACGATGAGCTTGAGCAGCGTCGACTTGCCGCAGCCCGAGGGGCCGACCAGCACGAACAGCTCGCCGTCGGCGATGCGCAGGCTCGTCGGTTTCAGCGCCTCGGTGCCGTCGGCGTAGCGCTTGGCGATGCCATCGAGCTCGATGTTGGCCATGGGATTATCCCTTCACCGCGCCGGCGGTGAGGCCGGCGACGATGCGTTCCTGAAAGATCAGCACCAGCAGCGTCACCGGGAGGGTGACCACCACCGAGGCGGCGGCGATGGCGCCGGTGGGCAGCTCGAAGCGCGAGCTGCCGGTGAAGAAGGCGATGGCCGCCGGCACGGTGCGGGCGTCGTTGGTGGAGGTGAGCGCGGCAGCGAACAGGAAGTCGTTCCAGGCGAAGATGAACACCAGAATGGCCGCGGTGACCACGCCCGGCGCGGCCAGCGGCACGATGACATGGCGGAAGGCCTGCAGCGGCGTGGCGCCGTCGACGCGGGCGGCCTGCTCCAGGTCCCAGGGGATCTCGCGGAAGAAGGCCGCCAGGATCCAGATGGCCAAGGGCAGGGTGAAGGTCATGTAGGGCAGTATCAGCCCGAGCCAGGTGTCGTACAGGCCCAGGTGGCGCCAGAGCTCGAAGATGGGGCCGATGACGGCAATGGGCGGAAACATGGCGATGGCCAGCGCCGCGCCCAGGATCAGCTCGCGTCCACGAAAGCGCAGACGCACGATGGCATAGGCAGCGAGCATGGCCAGCAGCACCGATAACAGGGTGGCGATGGCGGCGATGCCGATGGAGTTCCAGAGTGCCGCGGGGAATTGCGCGTCGCTGAAGATGGCGCGGTAGTGCTCCAGGCTGATGCGGGCCGGGATGAAGCGCCGGTCGCCCAGATCCGCCGCCGGCTTCAGCGACAGCGACAGGATCCAGGCCAGGGGCAGCAGCGCATAGGCAATGATGAGCAGGCTGCCCAGGCGCCAGAACAACCGATCCCAGCCACTCTCGAATGGTCCCTTTGTCGAGGCTCGATTAACCGCAGAGGCGCAGAGAACGCAGAGACAAGACAAAGGCTTCGTGCGTTTCTCCGTGTGTTCTTTGCGTCCTCTGCGCCTTTGCGGTTTGAATTTGGAATTGCTGGCCACGGGCAGGCGTTGAGCGCCCTCATGGTTTTGCGCTAAGCGAGGGACGTCGCGGCTCATGTCTGCCCCCCGCGCGAGAGGCGCAGGCCGAAGCCGCGCACGAACAGGATGGCGATCGCCAGCACGACGAGAAAGATCAAGACCGAGACCGCCGAGCCCAGGCCGAGATTGAGCCGCGTCACCAGCGTGTGATAGCCGACGATGGACAGGGTCTCGGTGTCCTGGGCGCCGCGGGTCTGCACGAACACGGTATCGAAGATGCGCACCGCGTCCAGGGTGCGAAACAGCAGGGCGACCAGCAGCGCGGGCCGCATCACCGGCAGAGTGACGCGAAAGAAGCGCTGCCAGGCATTGGCGCCATCGACGCGGGCGGCGTCGAGCAGGTCCTTGGGGACAAGGGTCAGGCCGGCGAGCAGCAGCAGGGCCATGAAGGGGGTGGTCTTCCAGACCTCGGTGAGGATGATGACCAGGAATGCCGACCAGCGCTCGCCGAGCCAGGCCCGATCGAGCCCGAGCCAGGGATTGACGAAGCCGGTGACCGGGTCGAAGGCGAACTTCCAGGCCAGGGCCGCGACCACCGTGATGATGGCATAGGGGATCAGCACCGATGCCCTTAGGGTGCGGCGCAGGAACAGCACGCGGTGCATCACCAGCGCCAGCAGCATACCCAGGATCAGCTCCAGGCTGACCGAGCCGACCGTGATGATCAGCGTGTTGAGAACCGCCTGCCACCAGACCTCGGAGGTGAGCACGCTGGCATAGTTGGCCAGGCCGACGAAGACGCGCTCGTCCGGAAAGCGCAGATCGTAGCGGAACAGCGACAGCCAGAGGGCATAGAGGATCGGATAGGCGGTGACCAGCAGCATGGCCAGCACGGCGGGCATGCACAGCAACCAGGCCAGACGCTCCTCGGCGCGGGTGCCCAGGTGGGTGCCAAGGTTGGTGCCGGCGCGTCGGTCGGGAGGGCCGGTCGCCTTGCTCACAACAGGCCCTCCGAGCGCAAGGCGCGCTCCACGGCCGCGCGCAGCCGTGCCGGACCCCGCTCCGGATCGACCTCAGCCAGCGGATGCAGGATGCGCGTAATGGCCAGCGAGACGTCGTTGTAGAGGGGCGTCCGCGGCCGCTGCACGGCATCGCGCAGGGTCGCGCGCAGCAGATCGGCGAACGGGAATGTGTCCCGGACGGCTGGAGCGTCATACAGGGCCTCGAGCGTCGGCGGCAGACCGCCGCGCGTCGCGGCGATGCGCTGATTGTCGATGCCGCTGATGCAGGCGGCGGCCTCGAAGGCCAGCTCGGGATGGCGGGAGTCGGCGCCGACACCGAGATTGATGCCGCCGATGGTCACCCGGCTCGGCCGCTCCGGGCTCACCGCCGGCCAGCGTGCCCAGCCCATGTGTTTTGCGATCTCCGGCGCATTGGCGTTGGCGCTGGGCCACACATAGGTGTAGTTGAGCATGTAGCTGGCCTCGCCGGATTCGAAGGCCAGCCGTGTCTGATCCTCGCGGGCGGTGGCCAGCGCGGGATCAGCGGCCGGCGAGTTGGCCAGTCGCCGCAGGATGCGCAGGGCCGTTCGGGTGGGCTCCGGCGCCAGGGAGGGCTGCTCGGTATCGGCATCGAGCACGGCCCCGCCGGCCGAGGCCAGCAGGGAGACGAAGAAGACCATGAGCCCCTCGTAGCGCTCGCCCTGGGCCTGGATGCTGGCGCCCTTGCCGATGGACTGGCTCAGGCGCTCGGCCTGGTCGATCATCTCGTCCCAGGTCCGCGGCGGCGCCGGCACGCGGTCGGTGCGGTACCAGAGCAGCTGGGTGTTGGTGGTGAAGGGCGCGGCCCAGAGCCGGCCGCCGTCGCTGGCGCTATCGACCGTGCTCGGGATGCGTCCCGCGCGCGCATGCTCGGCCAGCGGCTCTGGCCAGGGCAGGATCCAGCCCGCACGCGCGAACTCGGCGGTCCAGATCACGTCCATGCCGATCAGGTCGATATCGTCGTCGCCGGCGGCGAGACGCCGCACCAGTTGCTCGCGCTGCTGGTCGGCGTCCGCCGGCAACGGCTTCAATTCAATGTCATAGCGGCCCTCGGAGGCCTCGCCGCAGCGTCTCGCGGCCTGCGCAAAGGCACCCGAGGGCTCGTCGAACACGTACCAGCTCAGCGTGGGCGGCGTGGCTGGCCCCTTGTCGCAACCGGTCAGGGCGGCCAGTACGCACAGCAGGCACGGGATGTCGCGAAGCGCACTCAAGGGTTGCTTTCCGGCGGTCAGGCCACCCGCTGCCAGTCGGCCCGAACCAGGTTGCGCTCGCTGGCGCTGAATACCAGCCCCACCTCGAACAGCCCCTTGCCCGGTGCGTCGCGGTATTTGGCGCTGTAGCCGCGTGCCTGGATCTGGGCCAGCGCCGGATTGGCGGTGGTCTCGCCCGCTTTGGCGCCCTGTTCGGAATCCTGCTCGGAATCTGGCCCGGCGGGACCGCGCTGCAGCTTGATCTCCATCACGTAGATGTAGCCTTCGAGCTTGATGGTCAGGTCCGTCTGGCCCTGGCTGCTGATGTCCTCGGGGATGACCTGGGCATTGAGGCTGGCGAAGAAGGCATAGAGCACGCTGGCGTAGTAGCCCTCGGCCTCGGGCAGGTCGTTGTGGGTGAAGTTGCGCCAGGGGATGCCGGCGAACAGGCGCTTGAGTGTGGCCACCAGGCCCGGCAGGTCGCCCGCGGCCAGGGTGTCGTAGAGCCCGTCCTGCCAGCGCGTGCGGTCGTTCTCGATGCCGGTGTAGCCGGTGATGAGCTGATCGGTGAGGGCAAAGCGTACCTCCTGGTTGGGGATGCGCAGGCGAAACAGCAGCCGGCCGCGTCGGCGCACCGTCTCGGCGATGGTCAGATAACCGCTCTGAAACAGCAGGGTGACCGGATTGATGCGCTCCACATCGAAGGCGTCGAGGATCTCCTCGCTGACCTCCAGCGCCTCCAGTTCGGGCAGGAAGTAGCGCTTGCGCTGAAACAGCTTGATCAGAAAGCTCGGGCTGCCGGTCTCGAACCAGTAATTGCGGTAGCTGTGCCCCTCGCTGATGAACAGCAGGATGTCGAAGGGGTTGTAGACCGGCTCGCCGAGGAAGCTGTGGCCGTTGTACCAGGTGCGCAGCTCGTCGCGGTCGACACCGGTGAGGTGGCCGGCAAAGGTGGTCTCCAGATCCTGCTGGGTATAGCCGCAGAGGGTGGCGTAGTCGGCGCTCAGGGTGATGTCGCGCAACTGGTTCAGCCCGGAAAAGAGGCTGACCTGGCTGAACTTGGTCACGCCGGTCATGAAGACGAACTGCAGATGGGCGTCCTCGGGCTTGAGCACCGAGTAGAGGTTCTTCAGGCCCTCGCGCATCTCGGCGGCAATCTCCGGGCGCTCGATGTTGTCCAGGATGGGCTTGTCGTATTCGTCCACCAGCACCACGACGCGCTGGCCGCAATGGCTGTGGGCCTGGCGGATCAGATCGCCGAAACAGCCCGGCAGGTCGGTCTTCTGCCAGTCGCAGGAGACGCCCAGGCGCTCGGCGTTTAGCCGCAGCAATGCCTGGAGTCTTCGGTCAAGGGCGTCGCGGTCCTGCAGCACCCCCGCGGCAAAATCCAGCCGGATGACCGGATAGCGCACTGACCAGTCCCAGCCCTGCTCGGCCTCCAGCCCCGTAAAGAGCTCGCGACGGCCGCTGAAGAGCTCGGCCAGGGTGTCGAGGAACAGCGACTTGCCGAAGCGTCGCGGCCGCGAGAGGAAGTAATGGGTGCCGTCCTCGATCAACTGCAGCGCAAAGCCGGTCTTGTCGACGTAGCAACAGTCCTCCTCGCGGATCTTGCGAAAGGTCTGGATGCCGATGGGGAGCTTTTTGCAGGACATGGTTTCAGTTTAGCCGTGCCGCGGTCTGCTGCAGGAAGGCGGCGGTGTCGTCCGCGAGTGCGGTCAGCAGGGTCTCAGGTACCCGGGCAACTGGTCGCGTATGACCAGCTCGTAGTTCACCACGTAGAAGCCGAGCCCCTTGCGATATTGCACGGCGCGGGTCTCGGTTGGCCCCTGGATGATCTGCGCCTGTTGGCCCGTGAATTTCGTCTGGAATGCGCAGGCGGAAACGGCCGGCGGCATCGAAGTGATCCGCCAGCAGCGGGCTCAGGTCGGCCTCGGTCTCTTCGTCCTCCACCTCGGCCCAGAGCCCGTCCTCGCTGCGATCCAGCGCGGTGACGCGATGGTCCGTGCTGTGGCGCAGCGCGGCGCGGATCACGCCGGCGTCGGCCAGGGCCTCGATCTGCTCGATGTCGAGCAGCAAGGGGTCCTGTGGTGTGTCGGTGTGGTCGGATGCGGCGGAGCCAGGGGCGGACTCGATCATGATGACGGGGCCGGACGCTTGCTTCGTGAATCAGCAAGTTTAACCCCAGACGCCGCGAATTGAATCGCGGCGCTGGGTACCCGGGGGGCAGGCGTCACCGACAGGCCCGGCGACTCTCCCAGCCGGCGGGGTGGGCGTGGCCCGCTGGGCCGGGGCGCGTGATCTCAGTGCCGCGCCAGGATCAGGCTCTCGCCGCCGCCGCGCAGATGCAGCGCCCCGCTGTCGTCGATGTCGAAGGCGTCCACCCGCGCCAGCGCGTTGAAGAAGGTGCGCTCCTGGTTCATCAGGGCCTCGCTGCAGGCCATCATGGTGCTGCCCAGCGGGCCGATGGTGAGTCGCTCGCCGGTGAGCTGTGCCTGGCCATGGTAGCGATTGCAGCCACCGCTGCCGCTGAGGGCGCCGTTGCGATCGAACAGCAGCGTCACGTGGGAGCGGTCGATGATGCCTTGCCCGCTGATGTCTTCCACCGTCCACTCGCGGCCAGTCAGCAGGCGCAGCGGATCGCCACCGCAGCCTTGCAGGGGCTCACCTCTGGCATCCACGCGCACGCGCTGCGGATGCGGCATGCCGGTCATGCTATCGCGGCAGATCTGCTCCACGATGGTCAGACGGATGCCGTCGTCGGCGAGCACGTAGCGGAACCCGCCGTCGGCGATCTCCGGTTGTGGCAGTCGCGCCTCGAGCGTCGAGGCGCCAAGGTCGGTGGTCAGCGTCATGCGGTCACCCTGCAGCCGCAGCGACCAGCCCGGCTCGTTGCCTTGCGCGCGCCAGCCGGCATCGGCCTCCGGTGGCACAGGCACGCAGGCTGGCAGGGCGGTGCCGTCCAGCTCCACCCGCGCGGTGTCGCCCTTGATCCAGAGCACGACGCTCTCGTCGGCGTTGGTGTACCTGGCGCCGGAGGCCGCGATGGCCTGATCCAGTTCGAGCACGCGGCCGGCCAGGTCCAGCAGCGCCCGCTCGCCGGCGAAGCCGATTCGCACCCGTTCCGCGCCGCAGCGCAGCGTGCTGGTGAACCCCATCGGCGTGTAGGGGTTCAGCAGGATCTCGCCCAGATCCACCGGTGCGTCACCCGGAGCCACCTCGACGACATCGCTCACCCAGCGCGCCTGGCCGTCGATGAACAGGGCCGCACGCAGCTCGGCAGCGACCCGTTCCGGAATCGTCAGCGCGAACGGCAGCGGCACCTGCGCCCCCTCGGAGACCGAACGCGTCTCGCCAAGCAGGACGCCGTCCAGCCCGCGGGCCTCGACCACCAGCCGGGCCTCGGGCGGCAGGGCGATGCGTGCCAGGTAGGTGACGCGCCCTTCGATGGACCGCACGGGCTCGTCCGCCAGGGCGGAGGGGCCGGCCACAGCCAGCAACAGCAGAACAAGCGAGCGAAGATGGATCATGATGATAGGGACCCAGGATGGATGAAAACGCGCGGCGCCGGGTGGTCGTCCCCGACGCCATGGACCAGGCCATGATACTGACGCAGGCCGCCGGGCTCCAAGGTGCAACACAGGTAAAGCCAGACGAAACGAAGAACTTTCGAGCGCAGGAGACACCGTCATGCCGGCGTCGCGACCCGTGTTTTGCCCGCCTCCCAGCGCATTTCGCACACCTGATCGTGTGCCATTCTTGCGCGACCTGCCCGATCACGTAAATACCGCCGCCAGGCTTCGCCCCCAGCAGATAGTCCAGTTCCGGTTGTGCCAGGGCGGCGTCAAGGTCAAAAATTATATGAGGACGATCATGCGTTACTGATAAGGAATCTGCCGCGGCGCCACTTGCATAAAACAAGTCCTATTTATATCGTAGTTTTGCCCTGAAGAGCCGAGAGTCTGCGGTCTCGTTTCAAGGTCTTGATCGTCGCGCCGGCCGGTAGCCGGTAGGGTGGACAAGCGCAGCGCCGTCCACCAAACCCCGCTTCGGGAGGTGGCCGGAACGATGATCAAGGCCCTTTTCAACGTTATGCAAATGCTGTTACTGGGCGGAATGCAATTCAGTCCTAATTTGATGGCGGCGGAGTCGTTCTTCCACCTTCCTGCACAATTGCGTGAATGGAGGTGCTTTTTGTTTCTCCAGGAGGCGTGAGAATGGCTTGCTGAATGGCTTCTGCCTCCATTCAAGATAGTGACTGTATCGAGTCGGGTTGTTTGCCAGTTGTAGCAGGTGGTCAGCCAGGGCCTGAGGAGATGGGAAGTCTGCAATATTGATAAAGCATCCCTCTCCCGGCGCGAACTCATCGATATTTGGGGCGCCGAGGTAGACGGGGACCGAACCGGCTGTCAAAGGGTCGTAAAATTTTTCCGTGACATAATCTTGTGCGATGGCGTTTTCAAAGGCAAGGGTGAACTTGTATCTTGCGATTGTTTCAAGTTTCGATACCCTTCCTTTGTCGTGCTGGATCAGTCTGTTCTGCAACAGTCTTCCATAACAGTGCACATCCATGTATTGCATGAGTTTCGTGAGATATTCTACTCTGCCGCTATGGTTGTAAGGGCTGGAGATGAAGGAGTTGATCAGGAATTCTTTGCCGTATTTCGGAACTGGAGCTGCGTGAAAATTTTGAAGATCATCGGGGATGTAAGATACAAAGATATCTGATTCGGGATGATAATCCATGCGAAGATCGAATAAGCTCGCAAAAGCAGGGTCGCACATCCTTGGGTAGTGTGCTTCACAGCATTCCATGGTCCATGCAACCCAGATTTGCCCTTCCCTCTTGCTGATCGGCTGGGGCACCTGCAGCGATGGCAGGTGGAAGACAACTGCGGCGGCGTACCGAAAGTAGTATCTGTCCGTTGTCGGTATAAAGTTTTCGGGAATGTCTTCGTCGTTGTAAGTCAGGGGTTGGTCCCACATGGTGTTGTAGAAGAGGATGATCTTCTTCCTGCGTGTACTTGCTGGTCCGTGCTCAATTCCATTGCGAGCCGGCTCGGTCAGTCCCGTGTTTGGGGGATCGCAGCTCGCAAGGTTGTCCTGAGGTGAAGGTGTTTTTCTGTTGAGGGTCTGCCGTAGCGATTTGGAGAAATCCAGAAAGCGTGCTTCAAGGTTGATTTTTCTGGTGGAGAATGCGCTCTCCAGATCTCTAATGAGTGCCGGATCGAGGATCTCCTGAATATCGTCGAATTCGTAGACCGGCAGGCCTTCGTAAAGATGCGACAGGCCATTGCGCTGGCAGAGCACAAAGGCGCCAAGATAGAGCGCTTCCCATGTGCGGTGGCAATCCAGGCCATTTCCTTGCAAGGAGAGTACAAACTTGTGTTTCTTGTACTCGCGCCACAAGTCCTTCTGGTTCAGGCGGTTTGGGGGGATGTGAATGTGTGGCGAATCGGCCAGGACGGGGCAGAGTTGGTGTCGCGATGGCGAGCTCCGATTCAGGCAGGCATCCGCGAAAATCATGGGATGCAGGTAGCGGTCCTGGTGACTATTACGTATCGTTTCCAGTTCTCGCAGAAGGTGGTGTCCATTTCCTGCGCCCCGGTTCGTGTGAAGGTCCAGCCCAATGGGTACGCCGTTAAGCCCGCGATGGGGATTGGGCGTTCTTAGATTTTGCGTATGCCAGGCGAGCAGGTGGGGGCTGGAAAGAATCGAGTGCAGGGTCTCGTCGGGAATCTCGTCCGGAACGGTTGAGTCGCCATCGCTGGTAATCAGGATGAACGGCCGGGAGATAAACGGCATAACCTCCTGGGCGAACAAATCAAGGTTTCCGTGCTTTCCCGCTTTGCCATGGGAGCCGAGCTTCACCCAGTAGATGCGGCCATCGGTTCTGTATCGCTGTCGCAATTGTACGGGGTCGAGAATCTGTTCGGTTCCTGCAAACACATGGTCCAGTCCTCCGTTCTGGTCAGCAAGGAGCCCGAGGCCTTTCGACCACCAGACATGGGTCAGTTTCATGGCTTCGGTCACGGTGTTGTGTGTGCTTGCGGGAGTGATCCGGGTGGTCAGGGGGTGGCATGAACGATTTCCAGATCAGGCAGTCCCCAGCTCGCGATGCCGCTGTCGCGACAGCGGGCGGCGAAGCCCTCGGTTTCGATCAGGCCGCGGTAGCTGTAGTCAGGGAAGAGGAACCCCGCCTGGTGAATGCGGGCATCAACAAGCAGCATGGTTCCGCCCACGGCGCTGAGTTCGACCAGTTCCTGGCCACGAAAATCCTCGAGATACTGCCGGCCAAGGCCCCGCGGAGGCTGCATGATGCCGTCGAGGGTAACCTCCCAGGCCTGCGCCGCCGCGTTGGGCTTGAAGCGGAAACTGTTCAGGTCGTAACTGGGTCCGCCCGGGGCCAGCACGCAGTGGGGCGTGATGACCCGTTTGCCGTAGCGCAGCAGCTGCATGAGCACGTCCGCGGGGTAAGCAACAACATCCGCGTCGAGCCACAGGATCCAGGTCTCGCCCTGAAAGGCGCGACGGAAAAGTTCATTGCGGCTACGGGCCAGGATGGCCCTGCGTTCGAATTGGTGCTCCGGCGCCTTGCGGTTGGTGATGAACTGGAAGCCGTAGTCCGCGCTGATGACGTTGGTGCGGGCGAACCGCGGCCCGTGCTGTTGGCAGAGCGCATGCAGCTCCGGGAGGGTGTTGTCGTCGCTCGCGCCGTCAATGAAGGCGAGGCTAAGGCGGTCCTGGGGATACTCCAGCGCGAGCAATTGCTCGAAAAAGCCGGGCAGCAGGGCGGCGACATTTCTGACCGGCGTCAGCACCAGGACCGACGGGCATTCGTCAGGTCGCAGTCGGAGGGGTCTCGGTTGTCCAGGGATGTCGGGGGCATCGACGGTCGACTTCGCTGGCGCCGCGGCTTCAGCCGGTTGCGCGGATGCGATACCCACGGGTGCCGCAGCCACGGGATCGGGTTCGGGGCCGTCGAGGGCTTGCAGATAGTTTGCGATATCCACGCGCTTGCCCAGTTCGTCCAGCACGGTGTCGTAGCGATCTGGTGGCACCTGCAGCGACGCGGCTTCCCAGATCTGCTCGGAATGGGCGGCTCCAAAGGCGTTACGCTCGTGGCGGACGTACAGGTAGAGCCGGGCCTGGTCCAGCAGCGCAACGCGCTGCGACTGCAGCAGGGTGTCGATGACCGGCGTATCTTCGCCCCGGGCAAGATCGGCATAGGTAGGCAGGGCGGCCTTGGCGCATAACAGCGAGCCTTCCCAGGGGCGTGACGGCGAGACAGCAAGCCGTTGCTGTGCCGGCCACCACACCAGCCAGCGACTGAGCAGGCAGGCGGTTGAGGCCGTCGCGCGCAGCACGGCCATCTGCGTCGAGAGGCGCGCAGGGTCGTACAGGTCGTCGTCATCCCACTGACAGATGTATTCCCCACTGGCCAGGGCGACGGCCTGGTTGCGCAGTGCGCCAAGGGTCCGGGCGGATGCGGGTACGCGGATGTGTCGGACCCGCGCATCGGCCAGTGCTTGAACATGTTCGGCCAGGGTGTCGTCTGCGCCGTCATCCAGAATCACCAGTTCCTTGTTGGGGTAGGTCTGGGCACAGAAGGCGGCGATGGCGAGCCGGGCCTGGGCGGGGCGTGATCCGGTGACCATCAGGCAGGAGACGGTTGGCCAGGCATCAAGATCCGCCGTTGTCGTGCGCAACTGCAGGGCCAGCGCGCCGGCAGGCATCCCGTGATCGACCAGTTGCACCTGCGCGACGGCGGTGGCGAAGGTATCCGGGACCCTCTCCGTGCGCCACCAGGTGCCGGCCCAGTGGTGCATGGCGTGGGCGTTCTCGACGGCCTGCAGAAAAAATTTCAGATCAAACAGCTGCCCCTCGGTGCTTTGGTCGGATGTGATCGGGTAGAGAACCGAAGCGGAGAGGAGCTCGGGTGCATCTTCGCCGCGGTACTCGGCGACGGCACGGGTCAGGAGGTAGGGTCCTGTCGCATCCAGTGGGCCCGGGTGACGGCTGGTGTCCTTGAGAAGATCGATGACGAACCGCCAGAACGGATGGCCGGGCCGGGAAGCCATGAGGGCGTTGCAGACGATGCGGTCGTGTTCGAAGTGTTTGTGTTGCCCCAAGTGTGCGTCCGGCTCCAGACCCAGGACCACGCCCTTGCCCTCCAGCAGCGCATCGAACGGCCGCAGGCATTCGAAGTCCAGGTCGGCGTACAACCCCCCGAAGTGGTACAGCAGGAAATACCGGATTGCGTCCGCCCGGCAGATCGGGCTGGCATAGCCCTGGTAGATGGGCAGAAATTCGGGGTAGTGGGCCGTCAGAAAGGCCAGATTGTCGGCATCGGTCCAGAACCGGTACTCCCAGTGGCCGTGGTGCCTTTTCCAGCTCGCCTGCAGCGGTAGCATGCCTTGTTGAACACGGTTCGTTTTCCATGTCTGATGTATGATCCGGGGTATCATCTGTTGGCCCTGATTTGCGATGAAGCTGCCGCCGGACAGGCGCTGCATCCGGCCCATATCCGACCCCTCTCCTTCCGGGGCAATGGTACCATTCGCAACATCCATTCACTGTTCTCCCACCAGACAGGCGAACGAGCATGAGTGACCTGAATGCGCGATACCAGGCGCGCCCTGACCTGGAACTCGAAGACGCCGGCGGCGATCTGCTCGCCTACGTGCCAGAGCGTGAGGATACCGTCTACCTCAGCGAAACCGCACGCATCATCTGGCAACTATGCGACGGGCAGCGCACTGGCGCCGACATGGTCGAGCTGATCCGTGATGCTTATCCCGAGGTTGAGGATGACATCGAACAGCAGGTGCGCGACGCCCTGGGCATGCTCATGACCAGAGAGCTGGTGACGGTTGTCTGAGTCCGAGCAGAACCTGATCGGCATTCGTCTTGCGAACCGGCACGTTGCGGTCCAGGCAGACTGTCGTGCGCCGATCGAGGCGCTGCAGACGCTGTTTGCGGGCCATCTTTGCCCGGTCGGCGGCTCTGCCGCCCATCAGATTCGAGTGCACCGGGAGCCGGGGGGCTACCGCATCGAAGGGGGCGGCCCGTCCATGCCGCAGGTGCTGGACGAGGCGCAGCTGCCGCATGTGCTCTGCCAGGCGCTGTTGCACGGCTTGTCCAATGGCGAGGACCAGCACCTGATGCTGCATGCCGCCGCCCTTGCGAGGGGCGAGCAAGGCATCCTGATGGCGGCCCGCAGCGGCAGCGGCAAGACAACCCTGTCGGCGTGGATGATCGAGCACGGTTACCGGTTTCTGACTGACGAGCTGGTGGCCGTGGATGACCGGGGAATGTTGCATGGGCTCGCGCGCCCGCTGAATCTCAAGCAACGTGGCGCGTCCGCCGTGCAGGGCCTGGGCTGGCTCGAGCGTCAAATGCCTCAGGCCCTGCGTAGCGGCCCGATCACCCTGCTGCCCTGCGAGGACACCGAGCCGACACCCGCCCTGGCCACGCTGATGCTGTTTCCGCGTTTTGTCGGTGGCGATGAATTCACTGTCGAGCCGATGAGCCCGGCGCGCTGTGCCGTGGCGCTGACGGCCACGCTGCTCAACGCCCGCAATCTGCCTCGGCGCGGCCTGCCGCGCCTGCTTGACCTGGCGCGACAGGCACAGGGATATGCCGTCTTTTACAGTCACCCGTCTCAGGTCATCGGGTGGCTCGCGGACGAGCTTGCCCGGCGGGGACAAGAATAAGGGCGCACGGGCGGGCGACGACACAGGACGATCATGGCTGTTACCTTCATCACCACCTTCCGCGCCGGCGACCCGCGCCGGTTGGACAATCTGGCCTTTGTGCTGGCCTGGTACCGGCGGCAGCTGGACTGGGAGTTCGTGCTGGTTGAGCAGGATCAGGCTCCGGTCCTCGAGAGCGAGGCGCTGCCGGAGGGCATCAAGCGCCTGTTCGTGGTGAACCCCGGTCCGTTCAACAGGCCCTGGGGTTTTAACGTGGGCGTCCGGGCCGCGCGTGGCGATGTCCTGTTTTTCTGTGATGCCGATCTGCTGGTACCGACCCAGGCCCTGCAGGCCGCGGCCATGCTCTGCAGCCGACGGATGCTGGCGGTGAACCCCTATGGTGCGCTGGCTGATCTGAGCCAGGCGGAGAGCGATGGGCTGCTGCAACAGACCCGGCCGCCGTGTTTCGAGCGCGACGATGCCAGCCGCCAGCGGGCCGGCCATGAGTCGCTGTGTTTTTGCGGTGGCGCCTTCATGCTGCGCCGGGATCTCTTGCGCCACATGGGCGGCTTCGACGAGCGTTTCCTTGGCTGGGGCGCCGAGGACGATGCCATGTCACTGCGTCTGCAGCGCACCACGGCAGATATTGCCGAACTGCACCAGCACAACGCGCTGCATCTGTGGCATCAGCGCCCGGCCGAGACGACCTATGGTTCGCCGCACTACGCCAACAATCTGGCCCTGTTGCGGGAACTTGCCGCCATGCAGCCAGAGCGTTTTCGTTTTCTATGCGAGGTGCAGCGCCAGTTGACTGGCAATCCGGGCAAATACGAGCGGCTGGACCCCCTGGGCGGACTGCTTCAGCACCCCGTATCCTAGTGCCTGCTCAGTCTCCCGAATCCGATTTCCAACTTTTTGCTTCAACCCCGAGATCGTCGATCTCCTGCCATGCCTGAAAACCAGCACGTTCTCATCGGTACCCCCGCCTACGGCGGCATGGTACACGTGGACTACTTGTCATCCATCGCCGACTATTTCCGCGCCGGCATCCGCTTTACGCTGTCCACCATTGGCAATGAGAGCCTGATCACGCGGGCGCGCAATGCCATCCTGTCGCAGTTCCATGCGGATCAGCAGTTCAGCCATCTGCTGTTTCTGGACGGGGATGTCTTTCTGCCAGCCTGGGGCCTGAAGCGACTCCTGGGCCATGGGGCGGACGTGGTCTCGGCGCCAGTGGCGCTGAAGGGTTTTAATGCGCGCGGCGAGAAGATCTTCAATGTTGGTCCCTGCCTGGGAGAGCGAGGGCCGTTGCATAGCGTCGTGCATGTGGGGACTGCGGCGCTGATGCTGTCGCGCGCGGCGGTGGATGCGCTGGTGGCAGAGGCCATTGCCGAGGGCCGTGTTTACCGGCCGCAGCACAGCCGGGGCACCCCCTTGGCGGCGGTACAATACGATGTGTTTCGGGTGGGGGTGGTCGGCGGGACCTATCTGTCGGAGGACTTCTGGATCTGTCACCGACTGCGGGAGATGGGGTTCCAGATCCTCTGCGACCCCGAGGTGCCGACGCGGCACCAGGGGGTGACGGAGTTTTAGAAACGGTCTTCTTTTGTGTTCTTCTGTGAGTGGATGTTATGTAACCGAACAGCTGACGTTCGCGTTCGGGTCGACGTCGTAACGGTTGAGTGTGAAGCCTGAGTTGCAGTACAAGGAGTTATAATCGTAGTTTACCTGTCCAGAGATGCTGCCTCCGCCTACGACGCAGTTTGAGAACGTGGCGATAACATTTGGTGTCGGATTACCATAGAAAACGTCAAATTCTGGAATCTGGCCATTCACGGGGTTCACGTTGGAAGAGCCGTGTCCCACCGTGTTATCGACTGCGCGCATTGCGACTCGGACAAAATTGTTGTCAAAAACCCGCATGACCGCGCACGGGATTGTGTTGGGGATGCATTCAACAACAACTGCGTGCGCAGCGGGAATGAACGCATTGGCAAGCCGTTCAAACACACTTGGCGATTGCGCTGCGCCGACACCGTTGCCGTTGATTAAATTGGTGTAAGTTCCGGTGAGGGAGCCGACGCTACCCTGCGCATGGGCCGGCAGCAGCATGCTGTCGACGATGGGCCTGGTCCATTCCTTCGGCAGCAGCGCGGCGCCGACGCCGCCGGCAGCCAGGGCCTTCAGGAGTCGACGGCGGCCGACATGCTCAACTTGGAGGGCATTGTCTTCGTTCGGCTGGGGCGATGTCATCGGTCGTGTCCTTATAAGCGATCTGGTAAGCGATCTGGGAGCGCTGCCGCGCGGCTGGTCATATCGCCGTGGCGCCTGTTTCCGTCTTGCCGGTCAGTATCGGAACGTCGAGGCAGAGTGTGGCCATCGGTTGATAGTGTTTAGTCTGGAAAGCGGCCTCTGGTTTGTCAAGTCGGTGTTTCATGGACAGTGGGGATGCGCGATGATCGCAGAATGAACAAGACTGGCGTGGAACAAACCCTCGGCCTGCTGCGGGACTGGCTCGAGTCCGAAGCCCAATCGGCACGGCATCCGCATAATGTGGCGTCGCTGCCGGATCTGCCCACCCACGGGCGATGGCTGGACGCAGAGGGCCTGCTGCCCGTGCTTGCCGGTCTGGCGACGGGCCTCCGATTGCGCGAGCCCGACCGCGATCATGACCCGCTGCCGGATCCGGCCTGGCGCGCCCAACGCCTGAACTGCGTCGGCCGATCCCTGCGGCTCAAGATTGCCGGCGCGGCTGTCAGGGATGCCCTCGACGCCTGGGGCGGTCCCTGGGCCTTCATCAAGGGTTTTGCGCTGGCGCGTTCGGTCTATGAGTACCCGTGGATGCGTCTTGCGGCGGACATCGACCTGCTGGTGCGTCCGCAAGACCTGGATGCCGCGGTGGCCGCGCTGCGTGCCGCCGGCGCGCGGCCCATTGCGGGGTCTGTGCAAGGTCACGAACGTGCGTTGACCGTGCGCGGCGTTGAGATCGACCTGCACAACGCCCCCATGAGCAAGGGCCGGCTGCGCCATAATCCCGCCGAACGCTGGCTTGGCCGTCGATGCCGTATCGATGGCTACCCCTGTCTGTCGGCGCATGACGAATTGCTGCTCAGCCTGATCCATCCCGCGGTGACGGAGTATCTGGCGGCGCGTCTGGTGCGGATGCTGGACATTGCGTTGCAGGTGCGGCGCAGTCGAGAGCCGGTCGACTGGCCGCGCCTTGCCGATGATGCGCGCCGCCTCGGCCTGGCCAATGCGGCCTTCGCGACGGCGATCCGCGTTAACCATCTGTTTTCTTCTGGGCCGGATGCGTTGATCCCGCTGTCCTTCATGAACGCGCTGCGGGTCGATCCGCTGCGTAGACGCTATTGGCGCTTCTGGCTTGATCGCCAGCCGGATCAACTGTTCCGGCGCAGCCCGCTGCGGGCGGGACTGCTGTTCGGTCTCTGGCTCAACGACTCTCCCCGTGACCTTCTGCGGGCGCTGGATTACAAGCGACGACACTGGTGACTGTCCCGGGCTAATGCGTTGGTTTGCAGCGCGCAGTACGCGCGCGGAGGTTCGCGGCCAGTGGATCCGGTATAGAATCGGGCCATCGAAACGACGCATGACAGAGACGAGGGTCAGCATGAGAGACCAGAAGTATCCGGGCATCGACAACGACCCGAACGCCGGCATGAATCCCACCGGCAACATCATCCGCGATGCCTGGGTGTTCGGCATCATCCCGGAGACCGAGACCTGCGCGGGCTGGACCGTACAGGGCATCCAGGCGCTGTACGACAAGGTCAGCGCCGCCTGGGGGCCCTATGGCCATCTGCCCTCAAGGTTGCCCCCGGAGCTGCAGCAGCGGCATCAGCGCATCTACGACGAGGCCACGCGCCAGGCGCGGGACAGGGGCTGGGACCCGGACAACGCGCTGGAAGACGATTGAGGGGAAGCTTCCAGCCGCCAGCCGCCGCTGCCGTCGCTGCCGCTTTAACCGCAGAGGCGCAGAGTGCGCAGAGGAATAGCGGAGATTCATACCTGGGGTGCCGTAGGCGCCCACCCGAAGAAGCTCTTCTTCTACTTTGCGTTCTCTGGGCCTCTGCGGTTAATCCGGGGTCGACGGCTGGCGGCTGGCGGCTGGAGACTGGATGCTGGCGGCTCCAAGAACATGTTCAACCAACCCCAGACCTTCTTTCGTCCGGATGAGCTCAGACGCGAGCATGGCCGCATCCGGGCGGATCTGTTCAACCGCTGCAGGCTGTTGCTGAGCCGCAGCCGGCTGGCCCATGTCTTCGTGCCGATCCGCGGCATGCAGTTTCTGGCCGTCATCACGCCGGACGAGGTGTTGTTCGTCGACAGCGAGGCCTATGCGGTGCGCGGCGACGAAGGCGGGCGCATGATCCTGCTGGCCTGGCAGCGTCTGGCGGCCGAACCGCGGGATTCGCTCACCGCGCCCGTGTCCATGGACGTGGTCCATTATCACCCGGATCAGGAGCAGACCCAGCGGCGTCTGATGGCGGAGTTGCCCAAGGCCGTCGATCTGCTGCTGTCGCGCCAGCCGATGAAGGGCCGGGTGCCCGTCGGCTCGATGAAGGTTGTCACCTTGATGCCACCGGACCCTGCACCACCAGTATCGGGCAACACCGAGGCATGATCCGTGGCGCAACCGAAGCCGTGGCCAGCCGCGCAGGACAAGCGGTCCAACCCGCGCCTGTGGAAGACCGCCTGGTCTGAACGGGCCCCGAATCGGGGCTGGGAGTGCTTCAGTCTTCGGCTGGGCCGAGGCGGGCGATCAGTGCGTCCCAGTGGATCGAGACGCCAGGCAGAACGCCGATCGGGGTCTCGCCGGCGAGTTCGCGGATGTCCGGTTTGCCGTAGTCGTCCTCGTCCAGGCGATAGATGGTGAGGATGCGGTCGACGGGGTGGACCAGCCAGTATTCGCGCACCCGGGCGCGTTCGTAGACGCGGAGCTTGCGGATCTGGTCGTGACTGGCGGTGCTGGGGGAGAGCACCTCGACGATCAGATCCGGCCCACCGCGCACGCCGCGGCGGTCGAGCTTGCCGGGGTCGCAGACCAGCAGCACGTCGGGCTGGACCACGGTGTCGATGAAGGCATCGTCCTCGTTGGCCTTGGGCAGGCGGACGTCCACCGGGGCGATATAGACGCGGCAGGATTTGCCTTCCAGCGCTTGCCGCAGTTGATAGTAAAGCTCGCCGGCGACATCCTGATGGTCCAGCGTCGGCGCCGGTGCCATCAGGTAGGCAACGCCGTCGATGAGTTCGTAGCGCACGTCATCCGGCCAGGTCAGGTAGTCGCCGTAGGTATGATGCGCTTCGTCGCGTTGCGCCAGTCCCATGCTCGGTGTCTCCGTGCCGGTGTGTGAGGCCGCCCCGTCTTCAAATAGTAGCAATTGGAATTGGTAGTTGGTGGAAAGGTTGCGCTTGTTCCACCCTCCCTTCCTCTCAATAACGTGCCATGCGAATCTGTCACTGCGGCCCGGCATCGCCGCCGCGGTTGACCCGATGAGACTTTCCAGGGTGCGTCCCGGGGAACCGCTCCTCCGAGCTTTGTGTGCTCTGTGCCCTGGCGGTTTCGTTCCATCGCGTCGTGGGCGCTGTTACGCGGTGAGCGCAGCGAAGACGTTGGGTAGCCGCTCCGGCAGCCGCTCGACGTGGTCGACGATGGCGTAGTTGTTCTCGCCGAAGATGCGCGCCACGTATCGGTCGGCGTTGGGGTCCAGGGTCAGGCAGTAGGTGTAGATGCCCTGCATGGCCAGGTCCTCCACGGCCTTCTTGGCGTCGTGGCGCAGGTACTGCGGATCGCGCTCGTCGATGTCCGCCGGCTCGCCGTCGGTGATCAAGAGCACCATGCGCTTCTGCGCGCTCTGCTGGGTCAGATGCCAGCCGGCGTGGCGCAGGGCGGCGCCCATGCGCGTGGACAGGCCGCCGGTCATGGCGGCCATGCGCGACTTGGCGTCGTCGTCGTAGCGCTGCTCGAAGTCCTTGAAACGGAAGTACTGCACGTCGTGGCGGCCATCGGAGGCGAAACCGTGTACGGCGAAGTTGTCGCCGATGGAGTCGATGGCCCAGGCCAGCAGGCCGGTGGCCTCGCGGGTCAGGTCCAGCACGCTGGGCTGCTCGTCGTAGCCGGGCTCGCCCTCCTGCAGGCCGCCAACCTTCTCGTTGGTGGACTCGGACAGATCCATGAGCACGACGATGGATAGGTCCCGCACATGGCGCGTGATACGGATGTTGATGCGCGGATCGGGCATGACGCCGCGGCGGATGTCGATCATGGCCCGCACGGCGGCATCCAGGTCCAGTTCCTCGCCCTCCTCGTAGCCGCGCCGGCGTACGATGCCCTGGGGCTGCAGCGCGTCGATGAGGTGGCGGATGCGGCTGGCGATGGGCTTGTGCTTGTCCAGGATGGCGTCCATGATCTCCGGGTCGCCGCGGCCCTGGCGGCGCTCCATCACCGTGGCCCAGTCCGGCCGCGCCAGCTGCACCTGGTAGTCCCACTCCGCATAGTGGTAGGGGTCCGAGACCGGCTCCACGCCCTCCATCTCGTTGTAGCTGATGCCCATGTCCTCGTAGGGGAAGAGCTCGGTGTTCAGCACCCAGACCTCCTGCGGGCTGCCGTCCTGCAGCTCGGAGTCGATCTCGTTGACCATCTCCATCACCGAGACGTTGCGCCGCACCGTGCCCTGGCTGGCGGGCAGGTAGTCGATGCCCTTGGAGACGAACAGGTTCTCGCTGAAGTTCCAGAAGTAGCGGTTGTCGTCGCGGTAGGGGATGGGCCAGTCGGAGAGCACGCGCACGCCGGGGATGGGCGCGATGGCGGTGACCCGGTTGTAGAAGTCGATGCCGGCCATCCAGGCAAGCCGCGGATCGTTGGGGTCTGCCTCCAGCCTGGCGCGGAACGCATCGGCGACGCTGTTGATCAGCGGCTCGGTGTGGCGGTAGTCCGGGTCCATGATGGCACGGGTGACGCCGAGCATCAGGCGCATCATCTCGTGCGGCGGTGCGTAGTCGTCGTCGGCGCCGGGCTCGGCGGTGAAGAACCGCAGCCAGAGCTTGCGCAGGCCTGGGAACTCCCGGTAGGCCAGGTATTCCACCCGGGCGTCCTCGAACAGCTCGATGAAGCGCATCTGCGCCTGGGACAGTTCCTCGGCGGAGACGGGCTGGAGCGTGTAGACCATGTGCGCCGCAGCATGGGCGGCGGCGGCGCGGTAGAGGTCGATGCCGTCGATGCCGCGGAACGGGTCGAAGGCGTCCGGCACGTGGATCTGGAAGTCTTCGATGAAGGGCCGCAGGCCTTGGCGGGTCTCGTAGTCGCCGGCGGTGGGGCGCATGAAGAAGGCCCGGCCCCAGAGCGCGCGCAGATAGAAGTTGAGCTTGCGCTGGCTGTCGACGAACAGCGTGCCGCGACGCTCCTTCTGCAGCAC
Source organism: Thiohalocapsa marina (assembly GCF_008632335.1). GTDB lineage: Bacteria > Pseudomonadota > Gammaproteobacteria > Chromatiales > Chromatiaceae > Thiohalocapsa > Thiohalocapsa marina. The sequence continues at coordinate 241,473 of NZ_VWXX01000004.1, read as the reverse complement.
CGCCTTGGCGGATTCGGTCTTGAGGCCGAAGTAGGCCATCTGGCCGTCCAGGTCGCGGGCATGGGCCTGGGCGCCCCAGAGCGCCCAGCGGCGCAGGCCGCCCAGGGTGAGCTTGGACAGCAGCTCGTCCATGTTCTCCATCATCGGCCGCAGCCCGCGCGGCGCCTTGCCGGCGAGCTGGTGCAGCAGCCGCAGGTAGCCACGCAGCACCTCGGCATCGCCGAGCCGCGACGCGGCCAGCGGCATGGTGGAGAGGATCATGGTGATGACGCTGCCGGAGGTGTGCGAGGCCAGCTTCATCATGGACTCGACGATGTCCGGGAGCACGTCCTCGCCGACCTCCTTGGCGACCCCGGGCATCTCCTGCACATAGGTCAGTACCAGATCCTGCCCGCGACCCATGGAGCACATGGCGCGCATGCCCTCAAGATAGTTCTGCAGGCCGCGCGGCGACATCACCCGCTGCGCCTCGTGATAGGCCGACTCGAGCGCCTCGCGGTGCTCGTGGTCGTTCTCGTCGAGGCATTGGACGTAGTCTGTGAATTCGATACTCATAGCGCTGGGTTGCCTGTGTTAACCGCAGAGGCACAGAGGACGCAGAGTCAAGAGCTGAGAATGATCCGGTGGAGGCCGTGCTTGAGCAACGGCACATTAAAGTTTATCAGCAGCCCGAGAGGCCGGTTCAGTGCCCGCAGGTAGGAAATGACCTGCGCCCGGTGTATCGCGCTGATCGAGTCCATCGCCTTCAGCTCAACGATGAGCTGATCGGCGACGAAGAGGTCGAGTCTGCCTTCCCCAACCCTGTGCCCCTTGTAGACGCAGGCGAATGGGTGTTGTCGCCGAAACGCAATCCCTTGGTCCGTCAGCTCGCACGCCAGCGCCTCCTCGTAGACCGCCTCAAGGTACCCTGGCCCAAGGCATCGATGCACTTCGATCGAGGCGCCGATGACCCGCTCTGTCAACCGGTTGAGTCCATCCTGAACTTTGTCGAATCTCTGCGCATTCTCTGCGTCCTCTGTGTCTCTGCGGTTCAAATTGCGAAGGCCTCAGAAGTAGGTATTTACCGCCGCTCCAAGGGTGTCGCGCATGTCCGGGTCGTCGGTCAGCGGGGTGACCAGGGCCATCTGGCAGGCGTCCTGGGGGCTGATGCCCTTGCTGATGAGCTGCGCGGCGTAGACCAGCAGGCGGGTGGACATGCCTTCGTCCAGGCCATGGCCCTTGAGGTTGCGCGAGCGCTGGGCGATCTGCACCAGCTTCTCGGCGGTTTCCTTGTCGACGCCGCCTTCGTGGGCGACGATCTCGGACTCGACCTCGGTCTTCGGATAGTCGAAGTCCAGGCCGCCGAAGCGCTGCTTGGTGGACTGCTTGAGGTCCTTCATCAGGGACTGATAGCCCGGGTTGTAGGAGATGACCAGCTGGAAGTCCGGGTGGGCATGCACCAGCTCGCCCTTCTTCTCCAGCGGCAGCTCGCGGCGGTGGTCGGTCAGGGGGTGAATCACCACGGTGGTGTCCTGGCGCGCCTCGACCACCTCGTCCAGGTAGCAGATGGCGCCGATGCGCGCGGCCACGGTCAGCGGGCCGTCCTGCCACTTGGTGCCGTTGATGTCGAGCAGGAAGCGCCCGACCAGGTCGGAGGCGGTCATGTCCTCATTGCAGGCCACGGTGATCAGCGGCTTGCCGAGGCGCCAGGCCATGTGCTCGACGAAGCGCGACTTGCCGCAGCCGGTCGGGCCCTTGAGCATCACCGGCATGCGCGCGGCGTAGGCCGCCTCGTACATGGCGATCTCGTCGGCCACCGGGCGGTAGTAAGGTTCGGTCTTGATCTGGTACTGGTCGCGGTCGATGTCTGTCATGGCAGAGGTTCGCCTGTCTGGTTGAGCTGGCGGCGCGGGTGCGCCGGGCAATCCGGAAAGAAAAAAGCCCCGCCCCGCGGGGCGGAGCAGGGCTATTCGTCAGTCCGTTGTCATTGCTTCGCGTGGGCGAAGGCGGCTCAGACCGGGTTGCCGCGGAAGATGACCATCTCGGCGCCCTTGGACTGGGCGTAGTTGTCGAAGCCGATCAGGCGCACATGGTTGTTGGGGTGCGCCTTGTGGCAGGCCTCGGCCTCGGCCAGGATGGTGTCGATGTCGGTCTCGCCGAACATCGGCAGCTTCCACATGTACCAGTAGTGGTCGAAGGCGTTCTCCGGCTCGGTGTGCTCGATGGCCGGGTTCCAGCCCTTGGAGACGATGTACTCCACCTGCTTGCGGATGCGCTCGGCGTCCATCTCGGGCAGGTAGGAGAAGGTCTCGAACTTGCGGCTGGTGACGTCGGCCAGGCTCGACTTGTAGTCCTGCATTGCGCTCATTGTGTTAAATCCTCGGATGCTTGAGGCCGCCAGCCTCCAGTCTCGAGCCTCCAGCAAGCGTGCGGGTGGCGAAACTGGCGGTGGCAGGCGAATCAGTGTTGACGTTCGATCAGTCCGACAGCCGGGGCGTCATGGATTGACGCCCGGCTGGCGGCGGGCCGCTGGCGGCTTACTTGTGCGCCACGTCCAGCTTGTCGACGGTGTCGAACTCGAACTTGATCTCTTTCCAGGTCTCCATGGCGATCTTCAGCTCGGGGCTGTTGGCCGCTGCCTTGGTGAGGACTTCCTTGCCTTCCTTCTCGATCGCCACGCCCTGGTTGCGGGCCTCGACGCAGGCCTCCAGGGCGACGCGGTTGGCCGCGGCGCCGGCCGCGTTGCCCCAGGGATGGCCCAGGGTACCGCCGCCGAACTGCAGCACGGAGTCGTCGCCGAAGATGGTCACCAGTGCCGGCATGTGCCAGACGTGGATGCCGCCGGAGGCGACGGCGAAGGCGCCGGGCATGGCGCCCCAGTCCTGGTCGAAGAAGATGCCGCGGCTGCGGTCTTCCTTGACGTAGGGCTCGCGCAGCAGGTCGATCCAGCCCAGGGTGGAGGCGCGGTCGCCCTCCAGCTTGCCGACGACGGTGCCGGTGTGCAGGTGGTCACCGCCGGACAGACGCAGGATCTTGGTCAGCACACGGAAGTGGATGCCGTGGTGCGGGTTGCGGTCGAGCACGGCGTGCATGGCGCGGTGGATGTGCAGCAGCACGCCGTTGTCGGCGCACCACTGGGCCAGACCGGTGTTGGCGCAGAAGCCGCCGGTGATGTAGTCATGCATGATGATCGGGGCGCCGATCTCCTTGGCGTATTCGGCGCGCTTGAACATCTCGTCCGGGGTCGGCGCGGTGACGTTCAGGTAGTGACCCTTGCGCTCGCCGGTCTCGCGCTCGGCCTTGTCGATGGCGTCCATGACGAAGTCGAACCGCTGACGCCAGCGCATGAAGGGCTGGGAGTTGACGTTCTCGTCGTCCTTGGTGAAGTCCAGACCGCCACGCAGGCACTCGTAGACGGCACGGCCGTAGTTCTTGGCCGACAGGCCCAGCTTCGGCTTGATGGTGCAGCCGAGCATCGGGCGGCCGTACTTGTTCATCATGTCGCGCTCGACCTGGATGCCGTGCGGCGGGCCGTTGCAGGTCATGACGTAGGCGATGGGGAAGCGGACGTCCTCCAGACGCAGGGCGCGCACGGCCTTGAAGCCGAACACGTTGCCTACCAGCGAGGTGAAGACGTTGACCACCGAGCCTTCCTCGAACAGGTCGATCGGGTAGGCGATGAAGGCGTAGAAGCAGCTGTCGTCGCCCGGCACGTCCTCGATGGCGTAGGCGCGACCCTTGTAGTAGTCGAGGTCGGTCAGCAGGTCGGTCCAGACGGTGGTCCAGGTGCCGGTGGAAGACTCGGCGGCCACGGCGGCAGCGGCCTCTTCACGCGGCACGCCTGCCTGGGGCGTGATCTTGAAGCAGGCCAGCAGGTCGGTCTCCTTCGGCGTGTAGTCCGGCATCCAGTACGTTTCGCGGTAGTCCTTTACGCCGGCATCATATTTCTTCGCCATGTGTTGCCTCTCGTCTATCAAGGGTCGTGGTGATTTGCGTGTGGTCACGCAGTCGCGCGGATGCGCCCGCTACAAATTCCCACACTTCTGGCGGGAGTTCATGGGCGGCTAGTATAGGCGGGCGCGTTGGAATGTGTGTTTCGAGTTTCTGATCTCACCCATAGAAGAACCCCTATGCGTTGCGCGCATTATTGACCATTGTCAATCTTCCTGGTCAGGCTGACGGCTCAGCCGGTCGGAGTTCCCGAACCCACATCGCCGTGGCGCCGGCGACAGCCGCCGGCATGACGATGAAGTTGACCACCGGGATCAGCGTCAGCCCTGCTGCGGCGGCGCCGAAGCCAAGGCTCATGAGCTGGCGCCGGCGCAGGGCCGCGCGCATCTGCCGGAAGCTGAGCCCGTGGTTGCCCATGGGGAAGTCGCTGTACTGCAACGCCAGCATCCAGGCGGTGAACAGGAACCAGATCACCGGGCCCACCAGCGGCACGGCGAAGGCCAGGATCAGGAACGGCACGCTCCAGAGCACGGCATAGAGCAGCTTGCGCAGCTCGTCCAGCAGCGTGCGCGGCAGCGCGCGCATCAGTTTCTTCAGGTCATCCGCGCCCTGGGTCGGTTCGTGGCCGGACAGCAGCGTCTCGGCCTTCTCCGCCAGCAGGCCGTTGAACGGCGCCGCGATCAGGTTGGCAACCAGCGTGAAGGTGTAGAACACGACGATCAGCAGCGCCACGACGAACACCGGCCAGAGCAGCCATTCCAGCCAGGCGAGCCAGCCCGGCACCGTGGCCTGCAGCCGTGTCATGAGCGCGTCGAACCGGCCTGCGCCCCACCAGATGGCGGCGGAGAAGACCAGGATGTTGACCAGCAACGGCACCAGCACGAAACGCTTGAGGCCGGGACGGCCGATGAGGCGGATGCCTTGCAGCATGAAGGCCGCGCCCCGGGCGGGATTTGACGGCATGAGGGTGACCCCGGTGGGTTGAAGGCGGATAAAACCCGGGGATTATGCGGCTATTGGTCGTCAGTCGCCAGCCGCTGCCGGCCAGCAGCGCCGAATTCAAACCGCTGAGCCGCAGCAGACGCAAAGGAACACAGAGAGTAGAAATGCCCCGCATTGCCTCTGCGTTCTCAGCGTCCTTGCGGTTGAACAAGGCGCGAAAAAGGCAGGATTTCGTTGTCGTCGGCTACCAGCCGCGTTGCAGCAGGGGACGGAGAAAGCGGCCGGTGTGCGAGGCCGCGCAGTCGGCGATCTGTTCCGGCGTGCCGACGGCGACCACCTCGCCGCCCCGGTCGCCGCCCTCGGGGCCCAGGTCGATGATCCAGTCAGCGGTCTTGATCACGTCCAGGTTGTGCTCGATGACCACCACCGTGTTGCCGGCATCGCGCAGTCGGTGCAGCACCGCCAGCAGGTGCCGCACGTCGTGGAAGTGCAGGCCGGTGGTGGGCTCGTCGAGGATGTACAGGGTGCGGCCGGTGTCGCGCTTGCTGAGTTCACGGCTGAGCTTGATGCGCTGCGCCTCGCCGCCGGACAGGGTCACGGCGTTCTGGCCCAGGCGCACGTAGCTGAGGCCGACATCCATCAGCGTCTGCAGCTTGCGCCTGAGGGCCTGCACCGGCGCGAAGAACGCCAGCGCGTCTTCCACGGTCAGGTCCAGCACCTCGTCGATGGTCTTGCCCTTGTAGCGGATCTCCAGCGTCTCGCGGTTGTAGCGCCGGCCGCCGCAGGCGTCGCACTGCACATAGATGTCCGGCAGAAAGTGCATCTCTACCCGGATCAGACCGTCGCCCTTGCAGGCCTCGCAGCGTCCGCCCTTGACATTGAAGCTGAAACGCCCGCTGGTGTAGCCCCGGGAGCGGGCCTCGGGCACCGCCGCGAACAGGTCGCGCACCAGGCCGAACAGGCCGGTATAGGTGGCCGGGTTGGAGCGCGGCGTGCGACCGATGGGGCTCTGGTCGATGTCCACCACCTTGTCGAAGTGTTCCAGCCCCTCCACTGCCCGATGCTGCGCCGGCCGCAGGCTAGCGTTGTTCAGCCGGCTGGCGGCCACCGGGTGCAGGGTGTCGTTGATCAGCGTCGACTTGCCGGAGCCGGACACGCCGGTGACACAGCAGAAGGTGCCGACCGGGATGGCGACATCGATGTTGCGCAGGTTGTTGCCGGCGGCACCGAGGACGCGCAATGCCTGGCCGCCGGCGGCGACGTGCCGCGTCGACGGGATCTCGATGCGCTGGGTGCCGCTGAGGTACTGCCCGGTGAGCGAGGCCGGATTGGCGGCGATCTGTTCCGCGGTGCCCTGGGCGACGATGCGACCGCCATGCACGCCAGCCCCGGGGCCCAGGTCCACCACATGATCGGCGGCGCGGATGGCGTCTTCGTCGTGCTCCACCACGATCACGGTGTTGCCCAGGTCGCGCAGCCGCGTGAGCGTGCCCAGCAGCCGGGCGTTGTCGCGCTGGTGCAGGCCGATGGAGGGCTCGTCGAGGACGTACATCACACCCACCAGCCCGGCGCCGATCTGGCTGGCCAGCCGGATGCGCTGGGCCTCGCCGCCGGACAGGGTCTCGGCGCTGCGGGTCAGGGTCAGATAGTCCAGGCCGACGTCCACCAGGAACTGCAGCCGCTGGGCGATCTCGCGGATCACCCGGGCGCCGATCTCGGCCCGCTGGCCGGACAGGGCCAGCTCGCCGAACCAGCGCAGGCTGTCCCCCACCGGCAGGGCGGACACCTCGGCGAGTCCGCGTCCGCCCACCAGTACATGGCGAGCGGCGGGGTTCAGGCGTGCGCCGCCGCAGTCCGGGCAGGGGCGGCTGGAGATCAGGCGGGCCAGTTCCTCGCGCACGCTGGCGGAATCGGTCTCGCGGTAGCGTCGCTCCAGGTTCGGCAGGATACCCTCGAAGCTGCGCAACTTGCCGCTGCCACGCTCGTGCGGCAGCTTCAGCTTGAATTTTTCCGTTCCTGTGCCCTGCAGCACCCGATGTCGGATCTGCTCGGGCAGGTCCTGCCAGGGGGTGTCGATGTTGAAGCCGTCGTGCCGAGCCAGGGTCTCCAGCATGCGAAAATAGTAGCCGTTGCGCCGGTCCCAGCCGCGCACGGCACCGTCGGCCAGGCTCAGCGCCGGCTGGGTGATGACCTTGGCCGGGTCGATGTACTGTTCCACGCCGAGTCCGTCGCAGCTGGGGCAGGCGCCGGCGGGGTTGTTGAACGAGAACAGGCGGGGTTCAAGTTCCGGCAGGCTGAAGCCGCAGACCGGGCAGGCAAAGGCGGCGGAAAAGGTCTCCGGCGCCTCGTCCGGGGCGTCCATGCGCGCCACCCGCAGGATGCCGCCGGAGAGCTTCAGCGCTGTCTCGATGGATTCCGCCAGGCGCAGTTGCAGGTCGTCGCGCACCCGGAAGCGGTCCACCACCACCTCGATGTCGTGCTTCTTCTTCAGATCCAGCGCGGGCGGATCGTCCAGTTCGAACAGGTCGCCGTCGATGCGTGCGCGCACGAAGCCCTGTGCATTGAGTTCACTGAGCAGGTGGTGATACTCGCCCTTGCGTGCGGAGACCACCGGGGCCAGCAGCATCAGTTTTTCGCCGGCGGGTCGTGCCAGGATCTGGTCGACCATCTGGCTGACGGTTTGGGCGGTGAGGGGGTTGCCGTGCGCAGGACAGTGCGGCGTGCCCACCCGGGCGAACAGCAGTCGCAGGTAGTCGTGGATCTCGGTGATGGTGCCGACGGTAGAGCGCGGGTTGTGCGACGTGGTCTTCTGCTCGATGGAGATGGCCGGCGACAGACCCTCGATCTGATCCACGTCCGGCTTGTCCATCAGCGACAGGAACTGCCGCGCATAGGCCGACAGCGACTCCACGTAGCGGCGCTGGCCCTCGGCGTAGATGGTGTCGAAGGCCAGCGACGACTTGCCGGACCCAGACAGCCCGGTGAGCACGATCATGCCCTGCCGGGGCAGGTCAAGATCGATATTCTTCAGATTGTGCGTGCGCGCGCCGCGGATACGGATGCTGTCCATGGGGCTCTTTCGTTAACCGCTGAGGCGCGGAGGGCACAGTGAAAAGACGAGAGGGGTTTCGGGGGGCAAGCGCAAAACAGGGCGCTGTCCGCTGACGCCAAGTCGCGCAGGGCACCGGCGTCAGAAGCAACCGCGGGCGTCTCCAGGGACGGTTCTGCCCGCGGTTGGCACGGTCGGATGTGACGAGCTGTTCAGCGGCGCCCGCTCTCCAGTGCGGCGATGCGCTCCTCCAGCGGTGGGTGACTGGCGAACAGCTTCTTGATGCCGTCGCCGATGCCGCCGGAGATGCCGAAGGCGGCGAACTCGCCGGCAGGCAGGTCGTGGGGCTGATGCACCCGCTGCAGCGCGCGCAGGGCATCGATCATCTTCTGCCGGCCGGCAAGATCGGCGCCGCCCGCGTCGGCGCGGAACTCGCGGTAACGGGAGAACCACATCACCACGATGGAGGCCAGGAAGCCGAGCACGATTTCGGCGATGATGGACACCACAAAGTAGCCGATACCCGGCCCGCCCTCATCATTCTGACCGCGCAGGGCGGAATCGACGAAGCCACCGATGACTCGCGCCAGGATGATGACAAAGGTGTTGAGCACGCCCTGGATCAACGCCAGCGTGACCATGTCACCGTTGGCCACATGGCTGATCTCGTGGCCCACCACGGCCTCCACCTCGTCCTTGGTCATGTGCTGCAGCAGGCCGGTGCTGACCGCCACCAGGGCGTCGTTACGGTTCCAGCCGGTGGCGAAGGCGTTCGGCTCGGGCGACTCGAAAATGCCAACCTCGGGCATGCGGATGCCGGCCCGCTCGGACTGGCGCTGCACGATCTCGAACAGCCACTGCTCGAACTGGGTCGTCGGCTGCTGGATGATCTGCACGCCCATGGAGCGCTTGGCCATCCATTTAGAGATGAACAGCGAGATCAGCGAGCCGCCGAAGCCGAACAGCACCGCCATGACCAGCAGCCCGGTGCCCTGGGTGGTGTCGCCGATGCCGAGGATGTTCAGCACGACGAACAGCACGGCCAGAATGGCGAAGTTGGTTCCGACGTACAGAAGGACGCGTAACATGTCGAACAGACTCCCAGCGAAATGTAAGGAAAATTGTTGCCGCCCTAACATGGACGCTGTGTGCCATGGACGCAAGGGCCGGTGTGGGCGCGAAGGTCAAAAAAAGACTGGACAACGCGGGCAGCAGCCCCTAATATGCAGGGCTTGGCACGGGGCCATAGCTCAGCTGGGAGAGCGCAACACTGGCAGTGTTGAGGTCGGCGGTTCGATCCCGCCTGGCTCCACCAAAAAATCATTTTCGGACGATTTTGTCCGAAAACGCAGCGAACAGTATCAGGCCCGGCCAGCGCCGACAGCAATCAGCGCACCGGGCCTTCTGCTGACAACATCGCCAACAGTCTCAGGTCCCCATCGTCTAGAGGCCTAGGACACCGCCCTTTCACGGCGGCAACCGGGGTTCGAATCCCCGTGGGGACGCCAATTCGATCAAGCGCCTGCCGATCTTCGGGGGCGCTTTTTTATTGCCCGGACTTCTTGCCGCCCGGTGCCATCCTGGCCAAAAATCAGCACGCGATTCGAAAACGCGGTTTCCGAATCGTTTCATTTTCAGCGGCTTGCGCAGCCAACAATGGCGGGACCTCCTGCCCTGCACGGGAAACGCTGAATGAATCAGCGTTTCCCTAAACTCATCGACGCCGAACTGTCCGGCGCCAACCGTAGCGGATGCCGATTGTCGTGATGAATCTCGAGCAAGAACTGCAGCACATCGTCGACACCTTTGCGGCGTCGGCGCCAAGGGCGAGCTACTGGACCCTGCGTCTGGTAGACGAGGTACACGAGGCTCTGGTGGTCCGCGATGACGTCGCCGAGCCGAGCAGCCTTGGCCTGTCACGCGGCGCCATGGTCACAGTGCTGGCGGATGGCGGGCTGGGCTATGCGGCGACCAGTGATCTCAGCGCGGCCGGGCTCCGGCGGGCGTCGGAGCAGGCGCTGCGGGCCGCCGCGCTGCATGCGCGTCGTGGGTTGTTCGATGCCGGTCTGTACCCACGCAGCGCCCTGCGCGCGCAATACCGGTCTCCGGTGACCGAGCCCTGGGCCGCGCGGACCCTGCGGGACAAGCTCGACCTGCTGTTCGAGGCCTGCGCGGCGCTCGACGTGGACGCGCGCATCGTCGAACGCGTCGCCTGGCTCGGCCACCGGCGGACGGTGCAGCGGCTCATCACCGCCGATGGCGGCGACGTGCTGCAGCACTGGGAGTATGTGCATCCGGGCCTGTCCGCCACGGCGTATGTCGACGGTCAGACCCAGACGCGCCACGGCGGCGGTGCAGACCATGCCCGTCAGGGCGGGCTCGAACGCATCGCGGCGAGTCGTCTGATCGAGGACGCCGAGCGTGTCGCCCGCGAGGCCATCGCCCTGGTCGAGGCGCCGGAGTGCCCGAGCGGGCGGCGCGATCTGGTGCTGCTGCCGAGCCAGATGACGCTGCAGATCCACGAGTCTATCGGCCATCCGCTGGAGCTCGACCGGATCCTCGGCGACGAGCGCAACTATGCGGGCCTGAGCTTCGTCACGCCGGAGATGTTCGGCAGTTACCGCTACGGCTCGGCGCTGCTCAATGTCACCTTCGATCCCACTGTCCCCGGCGAGCTGGCGAGCTGTGCCGCCGACGACGAGTGCACGCCGGCCAGACGCGTGCACCTGATCCGCGACGGCATCCTGGAGCGCCCCCTCGGCGGCGTGTTGTCGCAGCGTCGCGCGGGACTGCCCGGCACCGCCAATGCCCGTGCCAGCGAGTGGGCGCGGCCGCCCATCGACCGCATGACCAACATCAACCTGGAGCCTGGCGAGGGCAGCCTGGACGCGCTGATCGCCCGGGTCGAGCGTGGCGTGCTCATGGACAGCAACCGCTCCTGGTCCATCGACGACAGCCGCAACAAGTTCCAGTTCGGCTGCGAGCTGGGTCGCCTCATCGAAGATGGCGAACTCAAGGGCCTGGTGCGCAACCCGGGCTACCGCGGCATTTCGGCCCGGTTCTGGCGCACGCTCGACGGCGTCGGCGGCCCTGAGACGCTGGAAGTGCGCGGTGTCACCAACTGCGGCAAGGGCGAGCCGAACCAGGGGGTCTATGTGGGCCATGCCTCGCCGCCCTGTCTGTTCCGCGATGTCGAGGTGTTCGGGGGTGGGTTATGAGGCGCGAGGCGTTCTTTGGTCTGGCGGATCGGCTGAACGGCCGACTGCAGGGTGACGAGGTCCTGTTCGCACGCCTGGGCGTGGAGGCCTCGGACTTCGTGCGGCTCAATCAGAACCGGGTCCGACAGGCCGGCAGCGTGCGCAGCGCCGACCTGGGCCTGACCCTGATCCAGGGCCGCAAGCAGGTGGAAGGCGACTGCCAACTAAGCGGCGATTCGACGGCCGATGAGGCCATGGCTCTGAGTCTGCTGCAACGGCTGCGCGAGCGCCTGCCCCATGTGCCGGATGACCCCTACCTGAACGTCGGCGAGACGGCGCTGGAGATTCACCGCGATCTGCCGGCGACGCTGCCCGACAGCAACGAGGCCATCGGCACCCTCACCGAATTTGCGGAAGGCCTCGACCTGGTGGGTATCTGGGCCGCCGGCAGCCTGGCGGACGGGCTCGCCAGCTCCATCGGGCATCGCTGCTGGCAGCAGAGCCACAGCTTCAATCTGGACTGGAGCTGCTACCTGGACCGCGACAAGGCGGTCAAGGAGAGCTATAGCGGCTTCGACTGGCAGCCCGCGGCGCTTGCCGAGCGCATCGCCCGACAGCGCGAGCGCCTGGCTGTGATGGCGCGCCCGCAGCGGCGGATCGAGCCCGACCGCTATCGCGCCTATCTGGCCCCTGCGGCGGTTCAGGAACTCATGGACATGCTCGCCTGGGGCGGTTTCGGGCTGCGGGACCATCGCACCCACCAGACCCCGCTGCTGGCGCTGGTCAATGGCGAACAGCGGCTGCATCCGGACCTGAGCATCCACGAAGAGCACGGGCGGGGCTTGAGCGCCGGTTTCACCGACGAGGGTTTTGCCAAGCCGCCGCGGGTGGCGCTGATCGAGCAGGGCCGCTTCAAGGATTGCCTGGTGGATGCGCGCAGCGCCAAGGAGTATGGCGAGCCGGTCAACGCGGCGGTCGAGTCGCCCGAGTCCGTCGCCGTTGGCGCCGGCGATCTGCCCGCGGACGAGGTGCTGGCGCGGCTCGGCACCGGCATCTATGTCGGCAACCTCTGGTACTGCAATTGGTCTGATCGTAACGCCTGTCGCGTCACGGGCATGACCCGCTTCGGTACCTTCTGGGTCGAGAACGGGGCGCTCGTGGCCCCCCTGGCGGTGATGCGTTTCGATGACTCGCTCTATCATCTGCTCGGCGACCGCCTTGAAGCCCTCACGGCGGAGCGGGAATTGATCCTCTCACCAGACACCTACGGCGGACGCTCCAGCGACAGCGCCCTGCTCCCCGGCATCCTCGTCGGCGGCATCGAACTGGCGCTCTGAGCCCGGGATCGCCAGCCCAGAGTCGCTAGCCGTCAGAACATGGTCCCGGTGCAGGGACGTAGTTTAGGTGACGGTATATTAAACTTGCTCGTATTCTTGCATGCATTACAGGACCTTGCTGCGGTGACGGCCCTATCGCGGCCTATCGTACCCTAGATTAGGTGACAGTATACTAAGCTTCCCCATATACTCGCCCGATAGCCCGCCCCGGGGGCGGTATATGCATCCCACTCCCATTCGGAGGAAAAGCCTGTGGCCAGAATCGCGCGGGTCGTCGTACCCGGCTTACCGCATCACATCACGCAGCGTGGCAATCGTGGCGAATCGACATTTTTCGATGACACGGATTATGTCGCCTATCGCGACCTGCTCGCAGCATCCTGCCGGCGTTGCGGCACCGAGATCTGGGCCTACTGTCTGATGCCGAACCATGTACATCTAGTGATGGTGCCGACGACGGAAGACGGGTTACGTTGTGCGTTGGGCGAGACGCATCGGCGCTATACGCGCATGATCAATGCGCGCCAGGACTGGTGCGGGCACCTCTGGCAGGAACGCTTTCACTCGTTCGTGATGGATGAGCCGCATCTGCTGGCTGCTTCGCGTTATGTCGAGCGAAATCCGGTGCGTGCCGGGCTTTGCGCGACGCCCGAGCAGTGGCCATGGTCGAGCGCACGCGCCCATCTGAGCGGCGAAGACGATGCCTTGGTACGGGTTCGCCCGTTGCTGGACCTGGTGGGCGACTGGGCAGGCTTCCTGGCCGATACGGACGCCGAAGAGGACCCGGAACAGTTCCATCGGCATTCGCGCACGGGTCGGCCCCTGGGTTCGAATGCATTCGTCACGGACGTCGAAAACCGTCTCGGACGCGTGCTTCGACCGCAGAAGCCGGGTCCGAAGCCTCGGAGTCGTGATGCGCAGACGGATGAGCTGTTGGCCGGTTCCAGCAAGGATTGAGAAACCTATACCGTCACACTGATTGTCACCGTCATTTCTCGCCGCTACCTGCGGGGCGGCCCGCAGGCGCGGGCGACCCGCTTGTGCGAGCTGACCGGGGCCAGGATTGATGGACTGTCTCATTCATTGGCCGGTGGATCTGGTTCGCAGTCATCGAGTTTGGCGCTGGAATGACCGCCCGTGATGATGTGATCTAGATTGGTACACTGTCACTATAACATTGCCTCTGTCATGTTAACGGATCGATATACCGTCCCCTTGATGCCCATCTGGCCATGTTGTCGTAATAAGTATACTGTCACTATAAATATTTCCCGTGACTATCGGCCTTGAGTTGCTTTGGATCAAGAAAGCGGTTCTGCGCTTGCACGCTATATCTTGGGGTATCTATAATCTCCGGCACTATATCTTGTGTCTTCCCCGGGATTCACCACTGCCATGGACAACAGCCGCTCCAATCTTGCGACCCTGCCGATCCGCGTCCTCAAGCGCGACGGGCAGCAGGTGCCTTTCGACGCGGCCAAGATCCAGGCGGCCATCCTGAAGGCGGGGCGGGCGACCGGCGAGTTCGACGAACTCGAGGCGCAGTTGCTGACGGCGCAGGCGGTCAAGGTGCTGGCGCATCGTCATGGCGGTGAATCGGGCCACGGGGCGTCGGGTCAGACACGGTTGCCGGACATCGAGTCTATCCAGGATGTGGTGGAGCAGACGCTGATCAGTGCCAACCACTTCGAGACGGCCCGCTCCTACATCGTCTACCGCGAGCAGCGTGCCAAGCTGCGCGCCGACCGCCGCACCCTGGTGGACGTGGCCAGCTCCATCAACGAGTATCTGGACCGCTCGGACTGGCGCGTGGCGGCCAACGCCAACCAGGGCTATTCCCTGGGCGGGCTGATCCTGAACACCTCGGGCAAGATGATCGCCAACTACTGGCTCAGTCATGTCTATTCGCCCGAGATCGGCGAGGCGCACCGCGAAGGCGACATCCACATCCACGATCTCGACATGCTGGCGGGCTACTGCGCCGGCTGGTCGCTGCGCACCCTGCTGACCGAGGGCCTGAACGGTGTGCCCGGCAAGGTCGAGGCCGGTCCGCCCAAGCACATGTCCAGCGCCATCGGGCAGATCGTAAACTTTCTCGGCACGCTGCAGAACGAATGGGCCGGCGCCCAGGCCTTCTCCAGCTTCGATACCTACATGGCGCCCTTCGTGCGCATCGACGGTCTCGACTATCCGCGGGTCAAGCAGTACATCCAGGAGCTGATCTACAACCTCAACGTGCCCAGCCGCTGGGGCTGCCAGACACCCTTTACCAACCTCACCTTCGACTGGGTCTGCCCGGAGGACCTGCGCGAGCAGGTGCCGGTGATCGGTGGCGTCGAGCAGCCCTTCACCTACGGCGAACTGCAGGCCGAGATGGACCTGATCAACCGCGCCTATATTGAGGTGATGACCGAGGGCGATGCCAAGGGTCGCATCTTCACCTTCCCGATCCCCACCTACAACATCACCGAAGACTTTCCGTGGGACAGCGAGAACGCGGAACTGCTGTTCGAGATGACGGCGAAGTACGGGCTGCCCTATTTCCAGAATTTCATCAATTCCGAGCTCTCGCCGAACATGGTCCGCTCCATGTGCTGTCGGCTGCAGCTCGACCTGACCGAACTGCTCAAGCGCGGCAACGGTCTGTTCGGCTCTGCCGAGCAGACCGGTTCCCTCGGCGTGGTCACCATCAACTGCGCCCGGCTCGGCTACACGCACCGGGGCGACGAGAAGGGCCTCTACGCGCGGCTGGACCAGCTCATGGAGCTGGGCAAGAAGAGCCTGGAGCTCAAGCGCAAGGTGATCCAGCGCCACATGGACACGGGTCTGTTTCCCTACACCAAGCGCTATCTGGGCACCCTGCGCAATCACTTCAGTACCCTGGGCGTGAACGGCATCAACGAGATGATCCGCAATTTCACCGCCGACGCCGAGGACATCACCACCCCCTGGGGCAAGGCCTTCGCCTGCCGCCTGCTGGATCATGTGCGCGCGCGCATGGTGCAGTTCCAGGAGGAGACCGGCCACATGTACAACCTGGAGGCGACCCCGGCAGAGGGCACCACCTACCGCTTTGCCCGCGAGGACCGGAAGCGCTTTCCGGACATCCTGCAGGCCGGTACCGACCAGGCGCCCTATTACACCAATTCCTCGCAATTGCCGGTGGGCTACACCGACGACCCCTTCCAGGCCCTGGCGATGCAGGAGGAACTCCAGTCCAAGTACACCGGCGGTACCGTGCTGCACCTGTACATGAGCGAGCAGGTCAGTTCCGTGGACGCCTGCAAGCGGCTGGTGCGCCGCTCGCTCGAGCACTTCCGCCAGCCCTACATCACCGTGACGCCGATCTTCTCTATCTGCCCACACCACGGCTACATCGCCGGCGAGCACGAGTTCTGTCCGCTGTGCGATCAGGAACTGCTGGCAAGGAAGCGGAAGGCGCAGATCGTCGCGCAGCCATCGACCGAAGAGACAACCCACGCAGGAGCATGAAAATGAGCAATGACCGTATCGAACTGAACGACGAGGAACGTACCCGCTGCGAGGTCTGGACCCGCGTCATGGGCTATCATCGTCCTGTTTCCGCCTTCAACAGCGGCAAGCGCTCGGAGCATGCCGAGCGGTCCTATTTCTGCGAGCAGCCGCAGGGGACCGTTCAGTGCGAGGCCGCGCGCGAGGCGGCCTGAGCGGGCGCACCGTCTTGACCGGATCGTCCGCGGCAACCCTTGCGGTCGGCGGCCTGACGCCGCTGACCACCATCGACTATCCCGGCGAACTGGCCGCGGTGGTTTATTGTCGCGGCTGTCCCTGGCGCTGCCGCTACTGCCACAACGGGCATCTGCTGGATGCCGCCAAAGAGGCGGAGCAATTGCCTTGGGATGCGGTCATGGCGTTTCTGGCCAGCCGTCGCGGCTTGCTGGACGCCGTGGTGCTCAGTGGCGGCGAACCGACGGCGCAGGTGGCGCTCGCCGATGCCATCACCGACATTCGCGCCCTGGGCTTCCGGATCGGGCTGCATACGGGCGGCCCGTACCCCGAGCGCCTTGCATCGGTGCTGCCGCTGGTGGACTGGGTTGGGCTGGACATCAAGGCGCTGCCGGCAGACTACCCGGCAGTCACCGGCGTGCCGGGTTCCGGCGAGCGGGCCTGGCGCAGCCTCGATTTGTTGCTGGACGCCGGGGTGGCCCACGAGGTCCGCACGACGCCATTGCCGGGGCTAGACGACGCAGGCTACCTGCAACGCCTGATGCAGCGTCTGGCCGACACCGGCGTCGAGCGCTATGTGCTGCAGCACTGCGACACCACGCATGCCCTCGATGCATCCCTCAAGGCGCTGCCGGCCGCGGTGCCCCCGCCACTGGCTGCAGACCTGTCACCTCCGCCGGCCATGCGGCACTTTTCCGTCCGGGCACGCTGACCGGCCTGCCCGCTTTGCTGGGCATATTGCCGGCCTGGCTGCCTGGCCTGTCATTCTCTGCCTGCATCCGATCTTCTCTGCTCGCGTCCGTTCAGCCGTGATGGTGCCGCGCCTCTTCGTCGCGGTAGTGCACGTCGATCCAGCAGCGAGGCAGATCCTCGCCGGAGCAGAACACCAGATCGTTCTTGTCGAACCGCTCCGGTTCCTGCACCTCCTCGCCGTAGTGGTAGCGCCCGATCAGTGCGGTGTGCATGGGATTGTAGAGGTCGCCGAGCCCGAGGACCTCGACCAGTCTGCCTGTGTTGCGATGCTTGAGATACATGCTGGCCTCCTGTGTTTATTCGAGAAGCGCTGACTGATTGGCCTCCTGCCCCGCGCGGGAAACGCTGAACAAATCAGCATTCCCCTTGATGTCTTTCCTCTTTAAATGTAGGCGATGCGGCGGGCCTTTGTACGGGTGGCCCCATGTCAGCCGGCCCGCGGGCGGGCCGGTGGTGTGTCTCGTTAATTAAAAAACCGTCGCCAACCCTTGTTTATGCGACGAATGTCGGTAAAAATCAGGTCTGGGGGCAGTGATCCGCCGGTCGTGTTCGCTTCCTGCGGGGTGCGGCGGAGCACGAAAGATCGTTGAGTCTGGCTTGCACGAGGGGGATCGGGGCATGCACGCACATCGTCCTGGCCGATTGTTCGGCTGTCTGCTGGTGGTCGCTCTGGCGCTGGGCCTTGGGGGGTGTGCCGGCAACAATGCGCGGCTGGACACCTTCGACAAGGGCCGCGGGTACGGCGCCAACGACACCTTCCCGGTGCCAGACGAGATCCGCGACAATGTCGAGTTCTGGCGACACGTGTATGGGGTGTGGAGCCGCGCGGATGTGGCCATCCACGATGATCGCTACATGGACATCATCTACGAGGTGGTCCGGCTGCCGGAGCCGATTCAGGCGGGTTATACCCCGGCCCAGAAGGCGCTGATCGCCAGCCGCAAGGCCCACCACCAGGGGCGCGTGCAGGCACTGCAGCAGCGGGTGCGCGACGGCCGCCCGCTTGATGCGGAAGACCGCGCCCTGCTGGACAGCTTCAAGCAGGCCGGCGGCGTCGGGGCGCTGGCCGGCGCCGACGAGCGGGTGCGCAGTCAGCGCGGCCTGCGCGAGCGCTTCAAGCGCGGCGTGGAGATCAGTGGCCGCTATGACGCCGAATTCCGCGAGATCATGTCGCGCTACGGCGTGCCCGAGGACCTGGCCTATCTGCCTCACGTGGAATCGTCCTTCCAGACCAATGCCCGCTCGTCGGTGGGCGCGGGCGGTGTGTGGCAGTTCATGCCCGCTACCGGGCGCATCTACATGACCGTCAATGGCACGGTCGACGAGCGCTTCGATCCCATCCTCGCCGCCGACGGCGCCGCCCGCTATCTGTCCGAGGCCCACGACCGGCTCGGCAGCTGGCCGCTGGCGGTGACCTCGTACAACCACGGTCAGGGCGGCATGGCCAAGGCCAAGGCGATCCACGGCGACGACATCGGCGCCATCGTCGAGCGCTACCAGGGGCCGTACTTCGGCTTCGCCTCGCGCAATTTCTATTCCGAGTTCATTGCCGCGCGCGAGGTGGCCAGCAACGCCGAGCGCTACTTCCCCGAGGGGCTGGCCTACGAAGAGCCCTGGACGCATGACCGGCTGGTGCTGCGCCACCCGATGCCGGCCCACCATGTCGCCAGCCACTACGGCGTCGCCGGCCACCAGCTGGCGGATCTGAACCTGCACTGGCAGCACCGCGCCCGCGCGGGCGTCGCCCAGTTACCGGCGGGCTCCACGGTCTGGTTGCCGGCGGGCTCCCTCAAGCGTGTGGCGAGCCATCCTTCGCCGGCGGCGCCGGCGGTGGCGAAAGCGGCCCCGGCGCCTAGAAAGCTGGCCATCGCCAAGTCCCAGCCGGCCGTGGCCCGGTCGACCAGCAGCAGCGTTCGCTACCATGTGGTCAAGCCCAAGGAGACGCTGTATCGCGTGGCCGTGCAGAACGGGCTGACGGTGTCGGAGCTGCGCAAGCTGAACGCGATGGGTCCACAGGACACCGTGATCCGTCCGGGGCAGAAGCTGAAGGTGCCGACGTCCTGATCCCTGGCAGGTGTGTACCAGCGGGGTTGCCGGGTGAGTCTACCTTTGCGCTGGTGATGCCGCCAGTACTGTCACGGCATGACCGTGCTCGGTTTTAATTTCCGGTTGCACACCGCTCCCAAGGGCGGTGGCAAATAGTCCGCGCAATCCTGCATTGCGCGTGCTGCCCGTGGCCCGGTTCCCGGACATCGTCCCGCCCCAGGTCTCGGTGCAGGCCTTCTATCCCGGCGCCAACGCCGAGATCGTCGCCGAGACGGTGGGCGTGCGCCTGTCGGACCTGTTCCTGACCACCCTGCAGTCGAATCTGGGCGCGCTCTACGTCAACGACTTCAACCTGTTCGGACTCGCGAGCAAGACTAGAGGGCGCGCAAGGATCCAGCTGGCGTCGACCCAGCCACTCGGCACCGACGCCAGCTGGCCACTCCACACTCACCACTGACCACTGACCACGACCAAGCCCGATGGATATCGTAGATTTTTCACCGATCGGGCGATCCCCCGTTGGGTGAAAGGCAACCGGCCGGGAATCGGCTTTGGAATCAGCCTTTCAGCTGGTGGCTTGCTGCTCTTTCTTAGGATGACCCGTCGGGCATCCGCAAACAGCGCCATGGGTTGGTGGCTGGTATGCCGCGGCGTGGTTGACCGCAGAGTTACAGAGAGCGCAAAGCGTACGCAGCGCTTACAAATACTCTGGCTGGTCTCTGCATTCTCTGCGCCTTTGCGGTTTTAATTGCTAGCTGCTACCGGCTTGCGGCGGATCCTCAACGGCGCTCGATCGGCTCGCCGCGACTCTTGAACGCCACCCCGTCCGGACCAAGCATGATGGCCTCGATGATCGGGCGATTGATCTGCTCCTGCGCTGACCATTCGACCACGAAATTGGCCCCCGATCCGTTGCTGAGATCGCGTCCCTGGATCAGGTATGACGCGGTTGCCATTGGCGCCAGCACCCTTGTCTCATCGACCAGTTCGTCCATGCCGTCGCCGTGATCATCGTGGAGACGCACCTGGTCGATGCGGATCGGATGCTCCGGATCGGTGTTTCTGACGCTCAGATTGATGCTCAGCGGGACGGCGCGGCCATCGTCCGAGTAGAGCTGTGAGTAGGCAGGGACGTAGACGGCCCTGCCTTTTGCCGCCACCTCGGCTGGCAAGCTGCTGCCTTCCGCCGCCCCGCCCAGGGCGGCGTAGGCAAGCTGATCGTCGATTTCGTGCAATTTGTTGGCAATCACGCCCAGGCCGATGATCAGCAGTATCACGGCCGCCGTCGCCATGGCAGTCCGCCCCAGGTCGCGCCCAGGGCGGCTCGGATGCTGGCTCGGATTCCGATCCGGACCACCGCTGTCTAGGTTATCGCGCATCGGTCCAGCCCGCGGCGGAAACGGGCGTCCGTGCCACGGATCGCAGTCCGGTCACGCCTTCGCCTTCTCTGGCGTCGGACGGGTGGTCTGGTAGAGCAGCCAGAGCGAAAGGCCGAGCACCAGCAGTTCCACGGCAAGCATGATCAGCAGCGACGTAAGACTCACCCCGTCGATCGCCGAGATGGCCTGCGCCGGACTGCCGCCAATGGCCGGGGCCACCATGATGCCGGTCTGGGGATTGGCGAGCAGTATGAAGAGCATCCGCCAGGCGGCCCCGAACAGCAGCAACATGGAGAAGAAGATACCGATCGAGCCGGCCCAGATGCCGATCCAGACGGTCTTCACCAGTGAGGTCAGTGGCGGAATGCTGGCGGGATCGGCGATCCGCTTGGCCACCCTGGTGTAGTGGAAGAACCAGTAGGCCGTGAAGACTGCCACCAGCAAGCTGCCGAAGGACAGGTAGTTGCTGAGATCGACGCCCTTGCGTGCGGCGGAGTCGGGGGTCGCGAAAAACAGCACATAGACTGCCAGCAAGACGGGCACCGTCAGCAACGCGAGCTGAACGTAAAGGCCGATCCAGCCGAGTCGGGAGAATCGTGCCGCAAGCCGTTCGGGATTTGCCGGCGGCCATTGACAGGAAGCAACGAAGCCAGAATTCATGATTGATAGACCCTCAGCAAGAGTTGATTGAACTCAGCGACAGAAACATGGGTACGGGCGTGTCACGTCGTTCGATTTTACGCCCGGCCACCGGAACGGATCAGTACATCGATCTCGTCGAGCAGACGCTGATAATCCGGCGATGCACTCGCTGCGTAATGGAAGTTCTTGAACAGCCCGATAAGCCGGTTGAAATGCTGCCGTACCGCCTCCTTGTCCGGGTAGTTGTCATTCTGCTCCAGGATCGACCAGAGCCGATCAAGCACGAGCTTCTGGCGCTCCATGGGCACCGAGGCGTCGACCGCGTCGAAGGCATCCTGCTGCAGGAAGACCATGTCGAGACAGAGCGCCTTCTGATAAACCACATAATCCTCGGTTGTTATACCCTCTTCGCCGGTGACCTGCATCATCTGCTGCACGGAATCGCCGCGCACCAGGAGCTGCTTGAGTACCTCGACCCGCTCGGTCCAGGCCGGATCGAGGTGCTGGGCGTACCAGTCGGACAACTGCTCCAGGTAGCGCGACCAGGAGATCAGCGGGTCGATGGCTGGGTAGAAGCGCCGGTAGGCCCGGTCGTAGGAGAGCCCCAGAAAGCTCTTGACCGTGCTCAGGGTGCCCTGGGTCACCGGCTCCTCGAAGTTGCCGCCGGCCGGCGAAACGGTGCCGATCATGGTCAGGCTACCCTGGCTGCCATCGGCGGTACGGATGAGACCGGCGCGCTCGTAGACACTGCGGATGGCCGACTCCAGATAGGCCGGGAAGGCCTCCTCGCCCGGGATCTCTTCCAGCCGCCCCGAGGTCTCGCGCATGGCCTGGGCCCAGCGCGAGGTGGAGTCGGCCAGCAGCAACACGTGGTAGCCCATCTGGCGGTAATACTCGCCGATGGTGATGCCGGTGTAGATGGACGCCTCGCGCGCCGCGACCGGCATGGATGACGTGTTGCAGATGATCAGGGTGCGGTCCATGAGCGAGCCGCCCGTGTGCGGGTCGGTGATGCGCGGAAACTCCTGGATGGTTTCCACCACCTCGCCCGCGCGCTCGCCGCAGGCCACCACTAACACGATGTCGACGTCGGAATGCTTTGCAAGGGCATGCTGCAGCACCGTCTTGCCCGCGCCGAACGGACCAGGGATACACGCAGTTCCGCCGCGCGCCACCGGGAAGAAGGTATCGACGATACGCATGGTGGTGGTCATGGGCTCGTTCGGATAGAGCCGTTCCACCGTGCGCTCGCGCAGCATGTGCTCGGTCAGCGCGCGCCGCACGGGCCAGCGTTGTTTCAGATCCAGCGAGCGCTCCTGGCCCTGCTGGTCGCGGATGCGCGCGACCGGTGTGTCCAGGGTCACGCTGCCCTCCTGGATCCAGGTGACCTCCACCTCGCCGGCCGCATCGAAGGGCACCATGATCTTGTGCGTGAAGCGGCCCTCGGCAACGGTGCCAAGCACGCCGCCCGCGCGCAGACGCGCCCCATGCTGCACCGCCGGCACGAAAGACCAGCGGCGCTCGCAATCGAGCGGCGGCAGATCGACGCCGCGGGGCAGGAACACGCCATGCTCCAGGGCCACCTTGTCGAGGGGGCTCTGCAGGCCGTCGAAGACCTGGCCGAGCAGGCCGGGGCCGAGGATCACCGAGAGCATCTCGCCGGTCTGCTCCACCGGGTCGCCGATGGCGACGGCGCGCGTGTCCTCGAACACCTGCACATCCGCCAGGTCGCCGCGCACGCGCAGTACCTCGGCCTTCAGGCGCTCCTGACGGCCGTCGGGTGCCTGGCGGTGCGGCAGGATCAGCACCACCTCGTTTTTCTTCAGCGCCCGGCGCTGCCCGCCCTCCCAGCCGGCCTCGATGGTGGCGAGACTTTCCTGCACCGCGACCACGCGGGCAGGCGCGTCCCGGCGTCCGGTCTCGGACGGTGTCATGGCTGCATCCTCGGACATCTTGGACAGATCCTGTGATCGGGGCCGGGCCTAACGCCCGGCCTGTGGAATGGAGACGCGCTCGACGAGCGCATCGAAGCGTTGCAGCGCGTGCTCGCCGTCGTAGGTGGTCCAGCGTGCGATCAGATCCCAGCGCAGGACATAGATCACGATCGCCTCGAAGTCGAGATAATGACCATCGCTGAGCCGCTCCAGGCGGTCCCAGACGACACCAAGCAGCAGGCGTTCCAGCTCGGCGGCGGCACCGGTGCGCAGGTGCCGCTCGGCCTCGGGCAGCCATGGAAAGGCGCGCTCGAGGCCGAAGGCGGGCTCGTTCCAGTGGCGCATGAGGTGTCCGACCCAGCGGCCGAAGCCCCAATGACGCTCCCGCGGTGCGGCCTCGCCGCGATGGCGGTGGCGCATGGCCGCAACCAGGGTGCGCATCTCCAGGCGCCAGGTCACGAGCTCGCGCACGAAGCCGTTGCTCATGCCCTCGATCACGCCCTGCGCCTCGCGCACGGCCTGCGCATCCGGGCGCCCCGGCGGCTGCTGCGCCCACTCGAGCAGGCGGCGCGCATCCTCCAGGCAGCGCAGTTCCTCCTCGGCGAGCAGCGCCAGGCGCTGGTTCAGACGGAAGCGCGACAGCGGTGTCTGGGTCGCGCCGAACAGCGGCCCATGGTAGGGCAGCGCGCTCAGCAGCATCGCATAGCGGTCGGAGTGGGCCAAGGTCTCTGCACTCCCTTACTTGACCATGCCTTCGAGGATGGCGCGAAAGCGCGGCTGCAGGTGCGCCAGCAGTGTCGCCGCCACGGTCTCGTCGGTCAGGTCGATCCGGACCTCCTGGCCCACCAGGGAAAGCTGGATGCCACGCCCGTTCGGATCGGCCGAGACGCCGAAGGTCACGCCCTCGGCGAGGACGTTGCCGGCCAGCGACAGCACGAAGTGCGACAGCGAGCCCTCGCGCAGTTCCAGCGGGTTGCGCCGCAGCTCCTCCGGCCCCACCAGCGCCCGTGGCAGCGCGACCTCCACCGCCTGACCGGTTTCGACGCCGGCCTGCGCCCGCGCCTGGGCCGCCACCTCCAGGATCAGACGCTCCAGAAAGGCCTCCTGCTCCATCTTGGCCGCGATGAGGCGCCGCACCTCGTCGCTGAAGCGGTCCGCCAGGTCGGCCTTGAGACGCAGTACCGTGTCGCGCATGGCCAGGCGCAAGGCCTCCTCGCCGCCCTTCTGCAGCGCCTCGGCCTCCTGCCGGGCGGTCTCGCGGATCTGTTTTGCGCGCGTCTCGGCCTCGCGCAGGATCCGCGCCGCCTCGTGGTGGGCCTCGGCCTCGATGCGCTCGGCGGCATTGCGACCGACCTGGACCCCCTCGTCGCGCAGGCGCTCGATCAGGGCCTCGACGCCCGAGGAGGCGTGCCCGCCCGGCGTGCCCCGGTCACTTCTGCCATCGTCGCTTTTGCCACTATCAATTCTGGCGGCATTGCTCATCCCGGAATGCCTCCCGCCAGCACCAGCGCGAAGACGAAGGCGAAGACCGCAAAGCCCTCGACAATGGCCGCCGGCGCCAGGGACAGACCGAAGATCTCGGGCTTGGTCTTGCTCGCATGGATCGCCGAGGCGCAGGCCTGTCCCTGACGCATGGCCGAGACCAGCAGCGCGAGTCCCGCGAGAATGCCGATGCCGAACAGCGCCGGCGCCGTCTCCGGGGTCACGTCGCGCTGCAGGCTGAACATGACGACGATGCCATAGATGACCTGCGATGAAGGCATGACCGAGACGCCGATATAGCGCCCGTAGCCGGATTCGGTGTCCACCATGGCACCGATGGCCGCCTGTCCGGCCACGGCGCAGCCGATGACGCTGCCCATGGCGCCCAGGGCCATGGGGGCGAAGAGTCCGGCCCAGCCGAGTGCAACGACAAATTCATTCATTCACGCAACTCCGTCCGTTTGAAGGGTTTGAAGGGATAGCCCTCGCCGGCCAGCGCCCAGTTGTAGAACTCGATGAAGTTGAGGCGCAGTCCGTGCACGACACCGCTCATGAGCCCGAGCAGCAGATTGAGCGTATGTCCCGCGAGGAGGATCAGGATGGCCAGCAGCAGGCCGATGCCGGGCAGCTCGGTGGCGGCGTCGCGCGCGAGGCCGTTGAAGGTCATGGCCATGGAGGCCGAGGCGAGTCCGAGGGCGAACAGGCGCAGATAGGACAGGACATCACCGAAGGCCTGAGTGACCCTGGCCAGACTGCTCAGGCCGTCGAAGATGCGCAGAAAGAAGGCCTTGACGCCATCGATGCGCCGATCGCTGCCGAGCAGCAGCACCACCGCGAAGCCGACTCCCATCAATGCCTGGGCCGTCACCGGCACCCACTCCGGAACCGCCGCGCCCTGGGTGATCCAGAGGGAGAAGGCGCCGAGCATGACAGCGATCCAGCCGATGGCCACGCGCCCGGCGGCGCGCCCACGCTGCGCCCCGGCCATCTCCAGATTGGCCATGATCAGATGCGCCACGCCGATTCCCACCGAGATCCGCATCATGGTGCCGAAGTCGTTGAGGTCGAGCAGGTGCAGTTGCCCCAGGACGCCCTCGGGCGCGGGCGCGAAGCCGAAATAGCTGCCCACCAGCACGCCCCAGAGCGTGGAGGTGCCGACCAGGGTGGCGGAGAGGACGCGCATGCGCTGCCCGAGCTCGCTGCGCCCGAGCCGACCCCAGTAGAGCAACAGCAGGATGCCCAGCAGCAGGGCATAGCCCGCGTCGGACAGGATCATGGCGAAGAAGGCCGCGAACGAGAAGAAGAGCACGCGCGAGGGGTCCCAGGCGTCGTAGGCCGGCACCTGATAGAAGGCCACCAGGTCCTGGCCGGCGGCGATGGCTGGCGGGTTGTCCAGCAGCGTCGGCGGCGCATCCTCGGGATTGGCCGGCTCCACGAGCAGGGCCAGTCCGCGCGCATCGGTCAGCGCCTGCACGGGCTCCAGCGCGGCATCGGGTGCCCAGCCCTGGACCAGGAACAGGCTGTCCTCGTCGCGCGTCTGGGCATGCGCCTGGAGCAGCTGTGCCTGATCCTCCGCCTCGGCGAGATGGCTAGAGAGCAGGAAGATCCAGCGGGTCAGCGCCTGATGTTCGGCCTGGACCTCTTCCATCTCCAGCTCGGCGGCCTCGAGCCGGCGGCGCACCTCCGACAGGCTCAGGGCGCCGGTCTTGGTGCGCGGCACGGGCAGGGCGTCGCGCGGCGGCTCCTCGGCATGGATCACCACCACCCAGGCATGGCGATTGTCGCGATGCACCACCTGCCAGGGCAGCTCCAGCCCCTCCAGCTGAGACAGCTGGCGCCGGGGCAGGATATAGAACCAGAGCTTGCGCCCGGCCAGGTCGGCCTCGGGCGGCAGGCGGAAATCGCCCCAGGGCTCGAGCTCCGCGGCACGCACGGCCAGGGCATCGCGTCGGTCGCTGACCTCGCGCCGGCGCTGCTGATTCGCCAGCACGGCGCGAACCGTCGCCTCCAGGTCGAAGCCGGCCGCATCGCGCACCTGTCGACGCTTGTCGCGCACGTCCTGCAGATAGCGCAGGGCCTGCAAGGCCTCCACCGCGTGGCCGCTGGGCTCCTTCTCGGGCTCGCGCGGGGCCGGGCGCAGCGGGATCAGGTGCAGACAGCCCAGGTCCTGCAGCGCCTGGAGCACCGCGTCCTTGTCGCCCGCGAGACCGGCGACGGTCAGGCGGTTCAAGCTCAGGATACTCATGCGAGGGACTCCCGCAGGCGTTTGTTCTTGGCGATCTTCGAGCGCACGATGGCCGCGCGCTCGGCGTCGGAGAGGTAGACGCGGATGCGCTTGATGTTGTCGCGCGTGCGCGGGATCAGGACCTTGTCGAACAGGTTCACGCGCTGGGTGACCTTGCGCACGGCCGCATCCAGCACGGCGATGCGCTGATCGTGCAGGTCCTCCTCCACGCGCAGGCGCAGCATCTCGGCGAGCAGCTCCACCAGGGTGTCGACCCAGTGCGGCTTGCCGAGGAGGCCGTAGTCGGCTAACTGGATATCGATCTCCTCCAGCCGCGGCAGACGGGCCCCGAGGACGTTCTCCTCCCCAAGCCGCAGCCCGCGCAGACGTACCAGGTCGTCGAGCGGTACCTCGGTATTGGCGAGCATGGGCAGGGTCTCGCGCACGCGCTCGCGCAGCGCCGCGATGCGCTGGCGGGTCTGCTGCTGCGCGGCCACCTCCTTGGCGCGCTCGGCCATGAGCTGGCGGCGCTTGAGGTCGAGCGAGGGCAGGAAGCGCTCGTAGGTGCGCAGCGCCTGGTTCTGCTTGGCGAGCGAGGTCTTGCTGAGGCTGACGCGCGACATGGTGTTGATCCGCTTGCGTTAGGACGGCGTTGGGGCCGCGTTAGGGCCGCCTTAGGCCGCCGTCGGCAGGCGCTCGTCGTCATCGAGCCGCGGCAGATACTTGTCCATGAGGCTCTCCTTCATCAGCAGCTCGTCGCGTGCAAAGCACTCGGCCAGGGTCTGCCAGCAGAGGTCCAGACCCGCCTCCAGCGGCAGGCTGACGTCGATGTCCATGAATCGCTCGCGGAACAGCTTGCCGAACTTCAGCAGCCGCAGATCGAATTCCGACAGGTCGAAGGCCATAGCCTGCTTCTGCTCGGCATCGCGGGCGCTCGAATAGAAGCGGATCATGGTGTTCATGATCTGGCCGTGGTCCTCGCGCGTGACCTTGCCGATCACATGCTGCTTGAGGCGCGAGAGGGAGCCGAAGGGATCGAGCATGCGGTCGTGCAGATAGAACTGGCCCTCGGTGATATAGCCGGTGTTGTCGGGCACCGGGTGCGTGACATCGCCGCCGGGCATGGTGGTGACGCTCAGTATGGTCAGCGAGCCGCCGTCCTTGAAGTCGGCGGCCTTCTCGTAGCGGCGCGCGAGCTGCGAATAGAGGTCGCCCATGTAGCCGCGGTTGGAGGGCACCGCCTCCATGGCGATACCCACCTCCTTCATGGCATCGGCATAGGCGGTCATGTCGGTCAGCAGCACCAGCACGCGCTTGCCTTCCTCCACCGCAAAGCGCTCGGCCACGGCCAGCGCCATGTCCGGCACCAGCAGCCGCTCCACCACCGGGTCGGAGGCCAGGTTGACGAACATCACCGTGCGTGCGAAGACGCCGGCGTCCTCGAAGCGGCGCACGAAGTAGTGATAGTCATCGAAGATCATACCCAGCCCGCCGAAGACCACGATGTCGGCGTCGGCCTGTATGCCGATGCGTGCAAGCAGGGCGTTGTAGGGCTCGCCGGCCACCGAGAAGATCGGGATCTTCTGGCTCTCCACCAGGGAGTTGAAGATGTCGATCATGGGCACATCGGTGCGCACCATCTTCGAGGCGAGCAGGCGCCGGGCCGGGTTGGCGGATGGGCCATCGATCTCGATCTTCGGGTCCTGCGACAGGCTCGGGCCGGTATCGAAGGGGGTGCCGTCGCCGCGAAAGACCCGTCCGAGCACGTTGGCCGAGTAGGTGACACGCATGGGATGGCCGAAAAAGCGCACCGAGGCACGGGTGGTGAGCCCCTTGGTCCCGGCGAAGACCTGCAGCGAGACCAGCTCACCCTCGAGCTTGATCACGCGCGCCAGGGACTTGAAGCCGCCGGGGTCTTCCACCAGCCCCAGATCGCCGTAGGCAACGGCCTGGGCATCCGCCGCCGCTGCTGCCGGCACCGAGATCTTGAGCAGATCGCCGACGATGGCGACGACCTTCGAGTAGCGTACAAGGCTTTGGGACATGCGACCTCTTTCCTCGTCTGTCTGCGCGCGGTGTCTGCCATGGTGGTCCCGCTGCTTCACGGCGACGGGACTCAAGTCAGTCTAGGGCCTCTTTCTATCGGGAGGCAACCAGGGACGACCGCAACATGCGCCTATAAGAATCTGTTAATAAAATGGAAATAGCCAGGGCACCAACACCAGAGAGACGCTCATCACGATCAGGACGAACGGCAGCCCGATGCGCAGGTAGTCTGCAAACCGGTAGTTACCCGCAGTCGCGACCATGGCGTTCGGCGGTGCGATGGGCGTCATGAAGGCCGAAGACGCCGCCAGCGCGACCATGATCGCAAAGGGATAGGGCGAGGCGCCAAGCTCCGCGGCCAGGGCCAAGGCCACCGGGATCACGAGCACCGCGTTGGCGGCAGCGACCACGAACAGGCCGATCAGGACGGTGACCAGATAGAGCGTGGCCAGGATGACGTAGGGCCCCGCCTCGCCAAGCAGCGCGACCAGCGTGGTGGCCGCGAGATCGATCCCGCCCGTGCGCTCCAGCGCGATGCCGAAGGGCAGCATGCCCGCGATGAGCACCAGGGTGCGCAGGCTGATGGCGCGATAGGCGCTGTCGAGATCGATGACGCGAAACAGGCCCATGAGCAGACAGCCGATGAGCGCGGCCTGCACCGCCGGCACCAGATCGAGCACCATGAGACCGACGGTGACGGCCAGCGCCAGCAGGGCGAAGGGGGCCTGCCTGGCCGCCGGCAGCACCTCGTCGAACTCCTTCGGCAGGTTCAGGGCGATGAGGTCGCGCCGGTCGCCGCGCAGCTGGCTGATGGCCTTCCAGGGGCCGACCAGCAGCAGCGTATCGCCTGGCCGCAGGCGGTCTTCGCGCAGTTGCTCGGGGGTATGGGCCGTCTGGCCCCGACGCAGCCCGATGACGCTGAGATCGAGCGCACTGAGCCGGCGCAGCTCAGCGAGCGTCTTGCCCAGCAGGCGCGACTCGGCGGGCACCATGACCTCGGCCATCCCGACCTCTTGGGCCCGATCAGTGAAGTAGGCGCCCGAGAGCGGCAGGGGCTCGAGCCCAAGCGCCTGACACCGGGCAGCAGGCTCGGCGATCGGGGTCGGGCTGTCGATGAGCAGGATGTCGCCGGCGGCGATCTCGGTCGCGGCATCGGGCGCGATCAAAGCAGCGCGCAAGGGCCGCTTGCGCTCGATGGCCAGCACGACGGGCTGCGGAGGAGGCTCTAGCCCGGCTTCCAGCCCGAGCTGGCCCTGGATCCTGCTCAGGGGCTGACCCATGAGCGGTGAGCCCGGGCGCACGCGCACGCGTAGCTCGCGGTCCGCAAGGCCATAGGCCTCAACCCAATCCCCGAGACTGGCCTGCTTGCCCGCCGCTGGACCGCTCGCGCCGCCAGCCGTGCGGTCATCCTTCAGCCAGCGCCGGGCGAACATCATGTAGGCGACGCCGAGCAGCAGGATGGGCAGGCCGATGGGTGTGAGGGTGAAGAAGTGCATGCCCTCGGTGCCCGTGCGCACGAGCTCGTAGTTCACGATCAGATTCGGCGCCGCCGCCACCAGGCTCAGCATGCCGCTGATCAGGGCGGCAAAGGACAGCGGCATCAGCACCTGCGACGGCGACATGCCGGTGCTCTGGGCGATGCGCAGCGCCACCGGGATGAAGATGGCCACCACGCCCGTGGAGTACATGACCGAGCCCAGCGCGCCCACCATGAGCATGAGCATGGCGACCAGCCGCGTCTCGCTCTTGCCGCCGCGGGCGACCAGCCAGTCGCCGAGCCCCTTGGCGATACCGGTGCGCGCAAGCCCCTCGCCGATCACGAACATGGCCGCGATCAGGATGATGTTCGGGTTGCTGAAGCCGGCAAGGGCCTCGCGCATCTCGATGACACCGGTGAAGGGCAGCGCGACCATCATGGACAGGCCCACGGCATCGGCGCGGGGCCGCCCGAGGCTGAACATGGCGACGGCGGCGATCAGCAGCCCGAGCACCAGCATGAGATCAAGACTCATCCGGTCTCCCCGCAGCGCCGTGCCGAACGAGGCGCCGGCATGTCGATGAGCGAATCCATGCGCATCTGTCAGATTGGCATGGTCGGCACATGGTCTGGCACCTCGAGCACCGCCTCGGTCGCGGCCAGCACCGCATCGACACCGACACCGGGCGCGACCTCCTGCAGACGCAGGCGGCCCGCGACGACAGCAATGACGGCCAACTCGGTGACGATGAGGTCGACCGGCCTCACCGAGGTCAAGGGCAGGCTGCACTGGGATACGATCTTGGGCTTGCCCTTGACCGTGTGCTGCATGGCAACCACCACCTGCTTGGCACCCGTGACCAGGTCCATGGCCCCACCCATGCCAGGCACCATCTTGCCCGGAATCATCCAGTTGGACAGATGCCCACTGCCGTCGACCTGCAGGCCGCCCAGAACGGTCATGTCGACATGACCGCCCCGCATCAGACCGAAGGAGAAGGCGCTATCGAAGGTGCAGGCCCCGGGCAGCGCAGACACCGCCTGCCCGCCGGCATCGGTGAGTTTCGGATGCGCAAAGCCCGGCTCCGGGACGGGACCCGTGCCGATCAGCCCGTTCTCGGATTGAAAGAAGACGTCGATCCCCGCTGGCACATGGTTGGCGACCTGCGTCGGGATACCGATGCCCAGATTCACGAGCATGCCAGGTTGCAGCTCGAGGGCGACGCGCTTGGCGATGAGTGTTTGTGGATTCATTGGCACTCGTGTAATTCGGGGATGCACGCCCCCTCAATGATTCGCGACGATGTGGTCGACCACCGCGGCAGGCGTCATGACATCGTCGGGCGAGATCACGCCCACCGGGACGATGTGATCGGCCGTGGCCATGACCCTGCTGCCGGCCATGGCGACGATGGGATTGAAATTGCGCGCCGTCAGCAGGTAGTGCAGGTTGCCGCTGTAGTCGGCGTACATGGCGTGCACCAGGGCGAAGTCGGCTGTCAGCGCCGTCTCCAGCAGATAGTCCTTGCCTTCGACCTCGATCCGCCGCTTGCCCTCTTCGGCCAGGGTGCCGAGGCCGGTTGGCGTCAGCACGCCGCCAAGCCCGAAGCCGCCGCAGCGGATGCGCTCCACCAGACTGCCCTGGGGCACCAGCTCCACCTCCAGCGAGCCCGCGTGCATCTGCTGCTGCGTCTCCGGGTTCAAGCCGATGTGGCTCGTGATGACCTTGCGCACGCAGCGGGCAGAGATGAGCTTGCCGACGCCCATACCAGGCCGGGCCGTGTCGTTTGTGATGAGGGTCAGATCGCGCCGACCCTGACGCACGAGCTCGTCGCAGAGACGCTCCGGGGTGCCAACGCCGACGAAGCCGCCGACGGCAAGGCTCGCCCCGTCCGGGATGGCGGCAACCGCCTCTTCTAGCGAAATGCGTTTCATGCTGGATGCCTCCGCAAGGTTCAGCCGTCCAATGCCCCGGCCAATGCCGCAGACGCCTTGCGGCGCTGCGCCACCAGGGCGGCGACGGCGCAGGAGGCGAGCCGGCTCTGCACCGTATCGGCCCGGCTGGTGAGCACGATGGGGACCCTGGCGCCGAGGACGATGCCCGCTGAGTCCGCGCCCATGAGGAAGGCCAGGCTCTTCGCGAGCAGGTTGCCGGCCTCCAGGTCGGGGGTCACAAGGATATCGGCCTCACCGGCGACGGGTCCGGCGATGCCCTTGATGCGAGCGGCCTCCGGGTCGATGGCGTTGTCGAGGGCGAGGGGGCCGTCGAGCAGCGCGCCGGTGATCTGACCGCGATCGGCCATCTTGCAGAGGGCGGCGGCCTCGACGGTCGACTGCAGCTTGGGATTGACCTTCTCCATCGCCGAGACGATCGCGACCTTGGGTGTCTCGATGCCGAGGCAGCGGGCCAGATCGATGGCGTTCTGCACGATATCGACCTTCTCCTCCAGGGTCGGGAAGATGTTGATGGCCGCATCCGTGATGATCAGCGGCTTGGCGTGCCCGGGCACGTCCATGACGAAGCAATGGCTCAGGCGCCGGCCCGTGCGCAGACCGGTGTCGCGCCGGACCACGGCCGCGAGCAGCTCGTCGGTGCTGAGCGAGCCCTTCATGAGGGCCTCGGCACGGCCTGCGCGCACCAGGGCCACCGCCTGCTCGGCCGAGGCCTGGCTGTGCTCGGTGTCCTCGATCGCATAGGCCGAGAGGTCGAAGCCGGCCGCCTGGGCCGCGGCGAGGATCCTGGCGCGCGGCCCGACCAGCAGCGGTGTAATGATGCCTGCCTGCGCGGCATCGACGGCGCCGGCCAGCGCGGCAGCGTTGCAGGGATGGGCCACGGCGATGACCACCGGCGGGGCGGACGCGACGGCGCCGATCAGGCGCTGAAAGTGGGTGCGTTCCGGCGCCGTCATCCCAGCACCTTGCCCAGTCGCGAGGCCGCGATCAGCAACGGCGACCAGGAGGGGCCGAAGGGCGGCGCATAGGCCAGGTCCATGTCGTAGACCTGCTCGACGGTCATGCCGGCATGGATCGCCGCCGCGGCCGTATCGATCTTGTGCGCCGCCGCCTCCGGGCCGACCATGCAGCAGCCCAGCAATTTACGCGTCGTTCGCTCGGCGAGCAGCCAGACCGAGAGCTTGCCACCCCCGCCATAGTAGCCGGCGCGCGTCGAGGAGACGATCTCGGCCGAGGCCGTGCTCAGGCCGGCGTCATCCGCCTCCTGCTGCGACAGCCCAACACGCGCCACCTCCAGGCCGAAGAACTTGAACACGGCCGTGCCGAGCACCGGCGGCGCCGGGCGCTCCAGGCCCATGACGTTGTCGCCGGCCAGTTTGCCCGAGCGGTTGGCCCGCAGGGCCAGCGGAAACCAGACCGACTGGCCGGTCAGGGCATGCCTGGCATCGGCGCAGTCGCCGGCGGCATAGATGTGCTCGTCCGAGGTCTGCAGATAATCGTTCACTGCGATGGCACCGGCAGCACCGCGCTTGAGCCCGGCCGCCGCGGCCAGCTCCGCCTCCGGCCGCACGCCCGTGGCGACCAGGACCAGGTCGGCCTCCAGAGTCCGCCCGGAGGTCTCTATGCGAATGGCCTCGCCAGCACGCTTGAGCGCCTCGACCCGGGTTCCCACCAGCATCTCGACCCCATGCGCGGCAGCCTCGCCCTGAACGAGGCGCTCGCGCTGGCTCTCGGGCAGCCAGGGCAGGATCTGCGGCAGGGCCTCGACGACCGTGACCTTGGCACCCATCTCGGCGAAGTTCTCCGTCGCCTCGAGTCCGATATAGCCGGCGCCGATGACAACCACACGCTTGGGCGGTTTTGCACCCATGGCGGCCTTGATGACGCGTCCGTCCTCCAGGGTCTTCAGCGCATAGGCACCGTGCCCCCAGAACTCGGCGAGACGCGGAATGGGCGGTGCCCAGACCCGCGCCCCGGTGCAGAGGATGAGCTTGTCGTAGCCGAGCGCAAAGGCTCCCTCGGCGTTCGTGCCGAAGACCTTGCGCGCCGCGGGGTCGATGCGCGTGACCTCATGCCCCAGACGCAGGTCGAGGTTGCGCTCGGCACGGAAGCGCTCGGCCGACATCACCTGGAGATCTTCCATGCACTCGTACGGCGGTAATTTGTAGGGCAGCCCGCAGGCACCATAAGAGACGTCCTGGGTCTTCTCCAGGACGATGATCTCGCTGTCGGGGCTTCTGCGGCGCGCCTGACTCGCCGCGCTCATGCCGGCGGCAACGGCGCCGATGATGATCAATCTCATAAGCTCGCTCGACTCCACCCGTCTGGAATTTGCTCTGGTTGATGGGCCAGGGCCGCTGCCCGGGATGCCGCTCTGGACATCCGCCCTGGGGGGCATGGCCGGCATCTGCATCCCCCTGCCAGTTCCATCCGGCTTCATGCCCAGCTTCATGTTTAGCCGGCCTGTTTCTAATCCGTTACAGCGATCCTGCAACCGTTCATTGGCACAGCACCCATTGTGCCCGCTTTCGTGAGTGCCGTGCGCCTGCGACCGCCCCATTCTGGCTGAAGGCTGACTTTCTGAGTCGCACTGCTCAGTCGCGGGCAAGGACTGACGATGACGCTCGGGTACCAGCACTTATCCGGACTCGCGGGATGGCTTGGATGCCCTGCCTGTCATGGCCTTGCACATCTAATAAAGTTTTTTCATTAGCAAGGATGATCCTTGAGGAGACGCTGCTTTGTTGGCCATCCTGGCCAAAATCAGCGTCTCCTCAGGGGGCTCGGGGTTTCTATTCGCCATCGAGTTTGTCGGCGCTAAACGCGTCGCACGGCACAGGGTCATTGGGCTCGGCGTCGATCCGACCCTGCCGATACTGGCGCGGGGTAACGCCGAAATGCCGCCGGAAGGCGCGCGTGAAATCGCCCGCATTGCGATAGCCGACCTGCTCGGCAATCAGCTGCACCTGCAGGTCGGTGTCGCGCAGCAGGCTACGCCCGCGCTCCAGGCGCAGCTCTTGCAGGTACTCGAAGGCGCTCATACCGACCTGCTGACGAAAGATCTGGGTGAGCCGCTGCTTGTTGGTACCAACGCGGCGCGCCAGCTCGACCAGGTTGGGCGGGTCGGTGAGCTGTCGGGTCAGGAGCGTGACGGCCTCGGTGAACAGCCTGCGTTCCCGGCGTTCCACGAAGGCCGTTGAGGGCACGCTCAGAGTCGCCTCCATGGCCTGGGTGGAGAGCACCTTCAGCTGCTGTTGCTCGCCCAGTTGGACGAACACCCGCGCCAGCACCTCCTGTGCCGAGAAAGGCTTGGTGATGTAATCGACACCGCCGGCGGCAAAGCCCTGGAGCTTATCCTCCGTCTCGATGGCAGCGGAGAGAAAGATCACCGGAATCTGCGCCGTGTCGCTCTGCGCCTTGAGCTGCCGACAGAGGCTGAAGCCGTCGATGGAGGGCATGTGCACATCCAGCAGGATCAGATCGGGCCGTCCCTCGCGGGCGATACGCAGGCCATCCTCACCATTGAGCGCGACCAGCAGATCGAGACCGCTGTCGGCGAGATAGGCCAAGAGAAGGCCGACAGAGGTTGGCTGGTCGTCGATGATCAGGATTCGCGTGGGCGTATCTGGCATGGATGAACAGGCTTCGAGGACTTCACGGTGTTCATTGTGCCGCAGATCACAGGCGTCTGGAGGTCTGAATTGACGATCTGCGCTGACAGCCCAGTTTCTTGTGCTCAATGCTGACTTTCCGCTGCGATTCCGCCCGCCGCGCTACCGGGTCGAGGCCGATTCACCGGCCCTTGCGGCGGCCGATGCCATGGCTCACAGCTGCCCCGGATCGGCGGTGAAGACGATGGTAAGCCAGCGGTCCGGCCCAGCGCCGCCGATGGACGCGCCGATCTCGGCACGCAGCGCATCGATGGTTTTCACCGGCAGGCTCAGGTCCGGCGGCACCAGGACCGAGATCTCGATGAAGCAGGCGCGCCCGGACTTCGAGACATAGCTGCGAAAGTCCAGGAAACCCTGGCGGCGGATGCACTCCTGCATGACCGCGCGCACATGCGCGTCGACGTCGGTCGGGGCCATCAGCAGGATCTCGCCAAAGGCCTCGCGGGCCTCGCGAAACGGCATCGGCAGCAGCACAAGCGCGACCAGCGCGAGCACCAGCGGATCGACATAGCGGACGTAGTCGACCGCGGCCGTCCCGCGCATGGCGAGCGCGGCCCCAAAGGCGACAAGGAGCGCCGTGGTGATGAGCGCCGAGAGCAGCCAGGCCTTCACGTCGAGCCGAACCAGCCCCGAGTCGATGCGCTCGGCCTGGCCCCGCAGCCACCACCACATGGAGAAGGAGGCGACCACCACCAGGCCCGCATAGACCAGCGCAATGCCAAGATCGGGCTCGTAGCCGCCCTTGAGCAGGCTGTTGACCGCGCTCAAGAAGGCGTAGGCGACCAAGACCATCAACACCGACGCCTTCAGCGCGATGACCAGGGGCTCCAGGTGCCAAAAGCCGTACTGAAAGCGGCGGTGGTCACCCTGGGTTGCAACGAGCTGGGCGACCTTCAAGGTCAGCCAGGTGATGGCGACATCGATGAGCGAGAAGAGGCCATCGAAGAGGATCGCCGGTGAGCGTGCCATGAGGCCAAGCAGGATCCCAAGCCCGGCAATGAGGGCGGTTGCCGCCACCGACAGCCACAGGAGCCGCGCCTCCAGCGCGCTGCGTAAGCGCATGACGCGTTCGATCTTCATGGACGTGCTCGCTCAGGTTCATGATGACGCTAGAAGGCTCCCGCGCGGGTCGCAGCTGCAACACCGAGCGGTAGCTCAAGGGCGGAATTTTGCCCCTTTGGTGCATCGGATGCTGCGCCTTGACGTGCAATTGAGACTCGCGGCTCAGTATTGTCTTCTACCTGCTCACTTCGCGGGCGGCAGGGAACGGATCATAGGTGGATGTTGTACCCCGGACTGCGCCGCGTCGTTCGGCACCAGCCCGAAGCTGCCCTAAAACTTATCGACCCGACCCGAACAAAGGCTTGGCGGCCCAGGGCTTGGTGATCAGAACGGCCATCCAGGGGTGGCCCGAGCTCGTACCAAGCTGCCGGCCCAGCGCCCAGCATGGCTGACGCTGAACCACTCCCTTAGCAGTGATATCAGGACACTCGATGCTCTACCTAGATCTCCCCACACCTGACGAGCTCCACGCGCTGGCCAACTACCGCAACGACCTCGTCGTCTCCATCGCGCTGCCAACCACGCCGGTGAGCCCAGAGACGGACGCCGACCGCATCCAATTGAAAAATCTCGCCAAGGAGGCCCTTGATCAGATGGAGGCCGCTGCGGCCGACAAGCGTCGCATCTGGCCCTTGATCGAAGAGCTCGACGACCTGATCGAGGACGATAGCTTCTGGCGTTATCAGGCCCACGGACTCGTGATCTACGTCTCGCCGGACAATCTGCGCACCTACCGCGTGCCCACCGCGCTGGAGCCCATTGTCAAGGTCTCTGATCGTGTGCATCTGAAGCCCTTGCTGCGCTCCATCAGCTTCTGCCATGCCGCCTACGTGCTGGCCCTGGCTGACGGCGGCGTGCGCCTGGTCGAGGTCTCGGGCGATCTACCGGCGACGACCGTCAAGGTCGAGGGGCTACCCAAGGACGCCGCCTCAGCCGTGGGCCAGTCGACCATCGCGATGCGCTCCTACCGCGGCCGCATCGGCGGTTCCGAGGGCAAGAAGGTGCGGCTGCGCCAGTACGCGCGGCAGGTCGATGCGGCCCTGCGCGGCGTCATCGCCGGTGGCACGACCCCGCTGATCCTGGCCTCGGTGGAGAGCCTCGGCGCCATCTATCGCTCGGTCAACAGCTACCCGCACCTGCTCGAGCGCGGTATCGAGGGCAACCCGGAGCGGCAGTCCGACGCGGAGCTGGCTGCCGCAGCGCGCGATATCATCGACGCGCAGCATCGCGCCCAGCTCAACGACTGGCACGCGCTGTTCAGTCAACGCGGCAACGCGGGCCGAGCCACCAGCGATCTGGTGCAGATCGCACGCGCGGCGACCTTCGGCGCCGTGCAGAGCCTGCTGGTCGACATGGATCATGTCGTCCACGGCACTCTGGATGAGGTCGATGGCAAGGTGGCCTTGGGCGACGGACCAAGCGCGGAGTCCTATGGCGTGATCGACGAGATCGCGCGCCGCGTTCTCCTGTCCGGCGGCGAGGTGCTGAGCGTCCGGCAGGGGGACATTCCTGACAATCAGCCCTTGGCCGCGATACTGCGCTTCGCCGTCTAAGCTTACGGGGCCATATGACCCGTCCTTCCAATGACCATCGCGTCTGCGCGCCGAGACCGGAGACCTGGGGGCTCGGTCTGCTGCTATTCGCGATGCTGGCGCCCTGGGCCGGCAATCCGGCTCAGGCGGCGATTGCAACGACCGCGCTCGCCGACTGCGCCGCGATCCTGTCCGACCAGGCGCGCCTTGCCTGTTATGACCGCCTCAGCGGCGGTCCAGCGGCGCCCATGTCCGTGACCGACAGCCAGCCGGTCTCGGCGCCCCTGTCGGCCGCCGCGGCACCGGATGCCGGAGGGCGGCGAGTGACCGAGCCCCTGCGTGAGCCGTCGCTGATCGACAAGGCCTGGGGATTCGACCCGGACTCGGTGCGCTACGGCATCTCGCTGTATCAGCGTAACTACCTGCTCTTCGCGAACTATACGGACCGCATCAACGAGCACCCCTTTACGCCCATCTTCAATGCGCTGGAGGTCGAGGACCAGGCGCTGGACTCCATCGAGGCCCGCTTCCAGATCAGCTTCAAGTTCCGTATGTGGGCCACCGAGGACCGGCGCTGGGGCGTCTGGGCGGCCTACACCCAGATGAGCCAGTGGCAGGTCTACAACGACGCCATCTCGAGCCCTTTTCGCGACACCAACTACATGCCCGAGCTCATGCTCAGCTACCGGCCGGGCATCCAGTTTGCCGGCTTCGACTGGAATCTGCTGAACATCGGCTACAACCACCAGTCGAACGGTCGCTCCGATCCCATCTCGCGAAGCTGGGACCGGCTCATCGTCAGCTTCGGCATCGAGCGCGGCGACTTCGCCCTCATCCTGCGCCCCTGGATCCGCCTCGACGACGAAGACTCGGACGACGACAACCCCGACATCACCGACTATATGGGCTACGGCGACATCACCGCTTACTTCAAATGGCGCGACCACAGCTTCTCGCTCATGGGTCGCGGCAACCCGAGCACCGGCAAGGGCTCGGCCGAGCTGACCTGGATGACGCCCAAGCTGCTCGGCCCGCTGCGTTTCTACCTGCGCGGCTTTACCGGCTATGGCGACAGCCTGATCGACTACAACTGGCGGCAGAACACCATCGGTGCCGGCATCGCCCTGAACGATTCCTTGTGAACCATCCTTAACCAGAGAGAACGGAGCCTGTCATGAGCGATTTGATTGTCGTTGCCTTTCCCGATGACCAACTGGCCTTCGAGCTGCGCGCGGAACTTGCCAAGTTGCAAAAGTCCTACCTGATCGACCTCGAAGACGTCGTCGTCACCACCAGGGACGAAAAGGGCAAGGTCAAGCTGCATCAGGCCGTCAACCTGACCTCGGCCGGCGCCGTCGGCGGCGGCTTCTGGGGCATGCTGATCGGCATGCTCTTTCTCAATCCGCTGCTGGGCGCGGCGCTCGGTGCTGGTGCCGGCGCCCTGTCGGGGCGGCTGTCGGATATCGGCATCAACGACAGGTTCATGAAGGAGCTGGCCGAAAACTTCAAACCCGGCTGCGCCGCCGTGTTCATCCTGGTACGCAAGGTCACCGCGGACAAGGTGCTCGAGGGCCTGTCCGCCTTCAAGGGCAAGGGCAAGGTCCTGCAGACCTCGCTGGACAAGGATCGCGAAGACACCCTGCGCGCCTTCCTCGAAGAGCAGGGCACCACGGCCTGACCCTTCTTGGCTGACTCCTCGAGTTGGCCGCGTCGACCCCGGCGGCGTCTGATCCAGGGCGCCGTCGTTCTGCTGCTCATTGCAGCGGCCTGGACCCTCCGGGCCGAGCTGCACCCGTCCGAAGAGCGCGCGCTGCGAACGCTGGTCCACGATCAGCTCGATCTCTGGTTCCCGGAGGTCATGCTGGCGCCCGAAGATGGCTTCGGCCTCGCATTGCGCCAACCGACTGCGGATCTGGCTCGAGCGGCGCGAGCACTTCGAGGACGCCCGGCGACGGCGTCTCCTTGGGCTACCCAAAGGCATTCCGACACGCCATGGGTATAATCCGAGGCAATCAAGCTTCAGGAGACGGCAATGAGCGACTCACAACCAAACTTGCGCACCCGCTTCAGCGGTTCGATCAGGCTACTTCCCTTGGTCACGGTGGCGATGATGACGCTCGGCTGCGCCTCAACCGACATGAGCCAGGATGCAAGCCAGGGCGAGACCGAACAGGCTGGGCAGACCGCGCGGTTGGTGCGTCAATTTGACCTGCCATTGCTTGCATCCGGCTCCGCCCCGACCACAGCGGCACGCAACTTCCAGGCCCCCGGCGTGCGCGGCAGCCTCACGCCCAGCGGCGACTGGACCCTGCGCGTCGAGGTCACGCATCCTCGCCTGCGCTGCGCCAGCTACGAGGTCGGGCTACGCTTCGGCACCGGCAATGCCGACTGCTCCGGTGTCAACTGGTCCACGCCGACAGCCTTCACCAGCCCTCGGCCCCAGTGCAACAACGCCAGCCAGGTGCATACCGGCAGCGGCACCCTCGCCTCATCGGCACCCGAAATCGCCACCCTCAACTGCGCGCGCGTGGTCGTGCGCTGCACGGGCGCCTGCGGTTAAACAATCGCTGCTCGACTGTCTGCAGGGCTCGCGGGTATCTTCAGACCGCGCTGGCTCTGCAGGCCGTTCATCGTCGAAGTCTCGATGCCGATCTCGTCACCTTTGAGGATGCGTTCGACAAGTACGCGCTGTTCAGCGACATGCAGTCGAAAGGCGCGGCCTTGGTGGCGCCGGCGTGGCTGCTCGGGCCGGCCATTGCGAGCGCTCGGCATGCGGCTGAAGCCGCAGCAACATGCTCGGCAATTCCGCTCCGCGGCCACGGCGCTGGGTGATGGCCAAGGCGGTTGGTGTCACCGTCATGGCGTCAGGTTTTCGAAGATCTCGTCGAACGGGATCGAGATATCCAGGGACGCGAAGCGACAGTCGTCATCCTCGGCCCGGTAGTCATGCAGCAGCCACTCGACGGCGCCGGTGCGGCGAAAGCTCTCCAGCCGCCGCGCGGGGATATCCACGAGGACGTATTCCTGCAGCGAGGGCAGGGTGCGATAGGCGGCGAACTTGTCGCCGCGGTCGAAGGCGGCGGTGCCCTCGGACAGGACCTCGATGATCAGCGTGGGATGCTCCAGATAGCCCTCTGCCGAATGATCGCGCGGATCGCAGGAGACGGTGACATCTGGGTAGAAGTAGGCCTCCGCAGCGGCGACGCGCAGCTTCATGTCTGAGATATAGGCTTGGCAGGGGCCGCCGCGCAGGCGCTGCTTCAAGCTGGCGTAGAGGTTTCCAGCGACCACGACATGCTCGCGCCGTGCCCCCACCATGGCAAAGACCTCGCCGCGCCAATACTCGTGCTTGTCGGGCTGTTCGGCCTCCCAGGCCAGATAGGCCTCAGGGTCGAATGGCTGTTGCAGCGCGGCTTGTGGCATGTACCCTCTCCGAAACTCAAGTTTCCTGAGAATTTTACACCGGTCGATTCGGCAAGGCTCAGCCACCATGCGTAGCAGCAAGTGGCTTTGCGCTCGCTCAACCGGCTTGGCTGAACGCGTCGTTCAGACCCTGTAATCCCGCATCGACAATCGAAACTGCGTCCGACGGTCGCTCAATCGGCGCCAGACCGTCGAGAGGACGCCCTCAGGCTGGATCCAAGTCGTTCGGGGCTAGTTTGCCTTTGCCTTTCACCCCACGGGTGAGCGCCCGATCCGTGAAGAAATCGGCCAAGCGCCTGACTTGGCACCGCTGGCGTGTGGCGGCTGGACGCAGACTGCTCCATTTAGGCAGAGGATTCAAGGCGCCACGGCGCCCCAGAGCAGCAGGGCGATGAGGAGCAGCATGATGCCGGCGACTTGCCACTGACGGAGTTGCGTGTCCAGCGCCTCGGCGGCGGCGCCGATGGCAGCGGCAAGGCGCGCGGCGGGCGCCCCGAGCACCAGGATGTCGCCGGCAGGCACCCGCGGCAGCCGGTGGCCCCAGCGGCCCAGTGCCAGCGCTGCTGCGACGCCAAGCAACAGCGGCCAGAGCGCCTTCCAGAGGGCGGTCGGGGCCAGTGAGGCGGCCAGCCAGGTCTCAGGGGCACCCAGACCGAGCAATGGCAATAACGTCCAGGGCAGCAGCAGCGCCGCGAGCGCCATGACCCACCAGGGCAGCAGGCGCCAGAACGCCCCATCGCTGACCGCC
Source organism: Thiohalocapsa marina (assembly GCF_008632335.1). Lineage (GTDB taxonomy): Bacteria > Pseudomonadota > Gammaproteobacteria > Chromatiales > Chromatiaceae > Thiohalocapsa > Thiohalocapsa marina. Next base: position 198,941 of record NZ_VWXX01000004.1, on the reverse strand, counting down.
GGGCGCTCGCTGCGCCAGAGCAGGCGCGCGAAGTGCAGCATCAGGAGCGCGGAGCCGGCGGATGACAGGGCCGCGAGCAGGCCGAGCCCGGCCTCGTCGAACAGCGGCTTGAGGGCGAGCTTGGCCGCGGCGCCGCCGGTCAGCGGAAGGCCGGCGATGCCCAGGCCGAGCAGGGCGGCCATGAGCAGGACCGGCCAGCGGCGGCCGGTGACGGCCTCGGTCATGACCCCGACCCCGAGGAACAGCGCCCCCTTGGCCAGCAGGTGATGGACCGCGTACAGGGTCAGCAGCGACACCGCGGCGGGTTCGGCGCCGCGCAGCGCGAGCCCGGTCGCCGCGGCGATCAGGCCCATCTGGCTGACGGTGGAATAGGCAAGGACGGTCTTCGCGTAGTCCTGAGTGATGCCCATGGCCACGCCATAGAAGGCCGTCGTCAGGCCAAGGATGAGCAGGGCATCACCCCAGATCGGGCCCCCGACGGCTGCGCCGGTCTCCAACGGCAGGAAGCGGATGAGGCCGATGACGCCGGCCTTGACGGCGACGCCGCTGAGGATGGCCGAGGCAGGGAAGGGCGCCGCGGTGTGCGCCAGCGGCATCCAGACATGCACCGGCACCAGCGCCAGCTTGAGCGCGAAGCCGATCAGCAGCAGGGTCATGGTGATCGCGTACCAGGGCGAATCGCCGAGCGCCGCCACCGTGCTGCCGATATCGAGGCTGGTGCCCGGATGCGCGTCCGCGAGCAGCACGAAGGCGAGCAGGAGGGCGATCTCGCCGAGGATGGCGAGCAGCAGATAGAGGCTGGTGGCGCGGCGGGCGAAGGCGGTGTCGGTATGGGCGATGAGCCCGAACACGGCCAGGCTGACCAGGGCATAGGTCAGATAGAAGCTGAGCAGATCGGCGGTCACGAAGACCCCCAGACTGCCGGTCAGCGTCAGCAGCCAGAACAGGGTGAAGCGGCCGCGGTTCGGGGAGTCCCGCAGCATCGGCCCGGCATAGACGCCCGCCGCGGCCCAGAGCAACGCGGCCACGCCCAGCAGCACAGCGCCGGCGCGGTCGGCGACGAGGCCGATGGCAAGTCCCTCCGGGTCCAGCGACAGCCTGACTGCGCCGACCTCGCCGTCAGCGATCAGGCCCACTATCAGCACCGCCGCGGCCAGGGCCGGGAGCGGAATCAGCCCCAGGAATCGCCACATCCGCCGCCGCACCGGACGCAGCAAGCAGGCCAGGGCGGCGAGCAGGGGCGTCGCCAGACCAAGGACCAGCAGCAACTGCAGTTTTACCACCGCTGTGGTCATGGCCAGACTGCTCCGGTGATGGCGGGCTGGGTCAGGGCCTCGACGGCCGCCGTCTCATCGCCCTCACGGCCGATCTTCAGCACCTCGAAGGAGGACAGCGGCAGCAGTCCGAGCAGGAGCGAGACCAGTGCCAGACCCAGCACGATGAGCTCCCGCGAGCGCGCCACTGGCTGCAACGGCCGCGGTGCCGACTCGCCGCCGGAGAAGCCCGCCACGGCCAGCACCCGATAGAGGTAGGTCCCGGTGAGCACGCCGCCACCCAGGATCACGAGCATCCACCACCACTGTCCGGTCTCGAGCCCGGCCCGCAGCAGCAGCCACTTGGCGGCGAAGCCGCCGCTCGGCGGCAGCCCCATGAGCGACAGGCCGGCCAGCGCGAAGGCGGTCAGGGTCACGGGCAGCACCCGCACGAGGCCACCCAGTTCACCGATGCGGTCATGCCCCATGGCGATGGCGATGAGCCCCGCCCCCATGAACATGGAGGCCTTGGCAAAGGCATGGGAGACCAGCTGCAGAACGCCGCCGGTCCAGGCCGGAGGCGTCCCTTCGCCCGTCGCGGCCAGCAGGGTCACCGGACTGAGCACGAGCGGAAAGACCAGGAACAGATAGCCGAGCTGGGCCAGGGTGGAGTAGGCGATGAGCATCTTCAGCCGGGTCTGACGGATGGCCAGGACGCCGCCGAAGAGGATGGCCAGGGCGCCGAGCGCGCCGAGCCCCTGGGCGATCTGCTGCCCATACTGGGGCGGCAGCAGGTCCAGCCAGAGCTTGAAGATCAGATAAAAGGAGCCCTTGACCACCAGCGCCGAGAGCACCGCACTGGCGGCTGCCGGGGCGCCCGCATGGGCCGGCGGCAGCCACAGATGCAGCGGCACCAGCGCGGTCTTCGCCAGCAGGCCCGCGGTCATGAGCACCACCGCCACCAGCGCGGCCGGCTCCGCGGAGCCGCGCACGGCGGCGGCAAGCTGGGCGATGTCGAGGGTGCCGTAGGCGCCGTAGAGCAGGGCCACGCCAAGCAGGTAGAGCACCGAGCCGAGCAGCGCGAACAACAGGTAGCGCAGCGCCGCCTGCAGGTTTTCGGGGCTGCCCTTCAGGCAAACCAGCGGCACCGCCGTGAAGGTCAGCAGCTCGATGGCCACATAGAGGTTGAACAGATCCCGGCCGATGAAGACGGCATTGAGCGCCGCCCAGAGCCCGAGCAGCAGGGTCCAGAAGGCCAGCGACGCCCGCGTCTCGGCAACCCCGGACGGGGTCGCGAAATCCGCGCGGGCATAGAGCCCGACGCCGGTGATCACCAGCGCCGTGGTCAGCAGCAGGGCGGCGGACAGCCCGTCCACGCGCAGCGCCACGCCGAGCGGCGGCGCCCAGCCGCCCATGGCGTACTCCAGTGGCATGCCTTGATGCAGCACCAGCGCGCCGATCGCCAGCGCCACGGCGAGCCCGAGGGGCAGGGTCCAGAGGGCAATGCGCTCCGCCGCCCGACCGCCGAGCGCGAAGCCGAGCAGCATCGCCAGCACCGGCAGCACCAGCAAGGCCACCAGCAGGGCGTCGGACCAGCCGACCAATGCTTGCATCAGGGCCCGCATCAGCATCCACATCAGGCCGGCCCAGTCCATCAGACCCGCGCTCATTGCGGGCCTCCCGCCGAGCCGGGCGCATCCTCGGGCGCGGCCGACCGAGGGGATGCGGGCGCGTCGTCGACGTCCTCCAGCCCGGCGGTCTCCCCCAGTCGCACCAGCAGGCCGACGGCCAGCGCGGTGGCGGCAAAGGCGACCACGAGGCCAGTGATGACCAATGCCTGCGGGATGGGATCGCCAGAGAAGCCGGCGCCCGCGCCGCGCCGGGCGATGACACCGAAGAGCAGAAAGACGCCGCTGCCGAGCAGATTGAAGGCAAGGAGCTTGCGCAGCGCATCGGCGCTGACGATGAGCCCGTAGAGCCCCAGCCCGACCAGCGCCGAGCCCAGGAGCCCGTATAGCGTGATCTGGCTCATGGCTGTCCTTCCGTTCCAGGGCGGGCCTTCGGCGCCCGCACGGCGGTGTCGGCGCTGGGCAGTCCGGCCAGGATCAGCCCCAGCATCACGGCCACCGACAGCATCAGCACCACCTCGATGATGATGATCAAGGGCTTCTCCAGACCTTCGGGATAGGCCAGAAAGTCACCGGCCAGCCAGAGGCCGCCCAGGCCGATGACGAAGAACACCAGCGGGCCGAGCACGGCCAGCACCCGCACCAGCCGCTCCGTCGCGGCAATCGGGCGCGCGAGCCCGGCGACCATGACCAGGGCCCAGAGCGCGGCCAGCAGCGCGCCGGCCTGGAACTTGCCCCCCGGCAGGCTGGCGCCGATCCAGAACAGGTGCAGTGCCACCAGCACGCCGATCGGCAACAGGATCCGCGCCAGCAGCACCAGGGCCGGAGGTGGATGCGGCAGCGGCAGCCAGTCCGGGCGCCGGCTCCAGCCAGCGTCCGGAATCAGCGACCAGAAGGCGATCAGGGCCAGCACCAGCACCACGGTCTCGAACAGGGTGTCGACGGCGCGGAAGGCCATCAGCACCCCGGTGACCGGATTCTCCAGGGCCGTCGCCGGCAGTTCGGCGGCCACCGCTGCCGCCAGCGAGGGCGCGGGCTCCGGCAGCCCCAGCACCACCAGGGCCAGCCCAAGGGCGACCGTTGCCGACAGCGCCGCAGCAATCACATGGAGTATCCAGCGCCGCGGCCGTGCCGGGGCCCCCGGGGATCTCGGCGGCTCCGGCGGTAGCCGGGTGCTCGCGCCCAGCACCAGCAGCCCGATCATGCCACCGCCGATGGCCGCCTCGGTCAGCGCCACATCCGGCGCGCCCAGGCGCACCCAGACCAGGGCCACCAGCAGCCCGTAGATCAGAAAGCCGATCGCCGCGCGCAGTCGATCGGCGGTGAGGATGACCCAGAGCCCGAGCATGAGCACCGTGCCCGACAGAAGCACATCGGTCAGCAGGCCGATGCCGACGCTCATGGCGCGTCCTCCTCGGGCCCGTGCCTGTTCCTGTCGGCTTTCCCATCGACATTCCCGTCGGCGCTCGCATCGGCAGCGCCCAACTCGATGGCCGCGACCAGCTGCCCGGCGATGCTTCCGCCGATAACGACCAGGACCCAGAGCGCGACCAGCTTGAGCGCGGCAAAGGGCCAGGCCACCTGCGGCAGCAGCCCGATCACCACCAGGCCAAGCCCTAGGACGTCCGCCTTGGTTAGGGCGTGCAGGCGCGAGAGCGGATCGGGGAATCGCAGCAGCCCGACCAACCCGGCGAGAAAGAACAGCAGCCCGAGGGAGACAAGAATGACCGTGAACAGGTTTGCCAGCGCGGACATGTCAAACCCCGCGACCTGAACCACGGCGGCGCAGGGGGCGTGCAAAGGCGATGGTGGCAATGCTCGCCAGCAGCGCGATCAGCAGGGCCAGGTCGATCACGCCCGGGCTGTCGGTGCCGACGCCCAACAACAGCAGGGCCGCGATGCCGGCGGTGCCGAGCAATTGCTCGGCCAGCACCCAGTCCACGGCTCGTCGGCTGGAGAGCAGACGCGCCAGCGCGACGACCAGGGTCGCGAGCACGAACAGGGCCGCGCCGGAGAGGAATTGAGACAGGCTCATCGGGGCAGGTCCTCGCGAAACAGGCGCAACAGAAGCTGCTCGTCGCGGGCGAGCCCCTGGGCGACCGGCAGCCGGGTGTCGAGACAGTGATAGATGAGCCGGCCCTGGGCATCGGTGCCGGCCACGATCGCCCCCGGCATCGCGCTGGTCAGGGTCTCGAACAGGGCTCGCCGTTGCGCTGCCCGCAACCGCGTCGGAAAGACGATGCAGCCTGGCCGCAGCGGCAGGCGCGGATGGAAGGCCCGGCGCGCCACGTCGATACCGCCCAGCACCGACTGCGTCAAAAATCGCCCGATCAACGGCAACAGCACGCTGAGACGCCAGGCGCGCGCCCCGGGCGGTAAGGCCCAGAGGCTGACCCAGGTAACGATCGTCGCGGCCATGACCGCCATGACGAGATCGGCGGTGGCCGCGAGGGGATCAAGGGGCAGAGCGCCCAGGTCCGGCGCCGAAAGGATCAGCCAGATGCCAAAGAAAAGGGCCGCTCGTCCCAGTATTGGACGGAGCCTGCGCCCCAGTGCACGTCCGCTCCACGATGACCAGGACCGATCGGCTCCAGGCCGATCGACAGAGTACGCGACGGCGGCCCGGGGGCTTCGCCCTGGATTGGCGGGAGCCGTACCTTCGCCGACAACGAGACGCTCTTGAGGGCTCGTCATCGAATCCATGCGCAGATCACTCCTACCTCAGAGGCTCCTTGACTCTTCTCGACCTTGTAAACCCGATGGTGACGGTGAGCATAGAGGCATCTTCACCAAGTCGCAATACGGGCCTGTACGGAACGGGACCGAATTGCCGACTGAGATACGCATGGCTTAGAAAATGATCAGCCCGGCTCAGTAGGTGAATCCCATAAAGGAGACGCTGATTTATTGGCCTCCTGGCCAAAAATCAGCACGCGATTCGAAAACGCGGTTTCCGCATCGCTTCATTTTCAGCGGCGTGCGCCGCTAAAAACGGCGGGGCCTCCTGCCCCGCACGGGAAATGCCGAATAAATCAGCATTTCCTAAAAGACTCTCCCTAGAGCCGAACCCCTGAGGCGCCCGCTCCCCGCATCAGCCCACTGACCAGACTCGAAGCCCTGCGCCTCCCGTAGACCCCAAGCCCACGAAACGCCGGGAGTACATCGCGATGCAACCGAATTATCGGCAATGACAGTCACCCTTTCTCAGCATGGCGGCACTCTCCGAGTGCCCAATCGGGCCAAGCGTAAAGATCATTAAACTGCTCTATTTTTAGCATTATCGAATTGCTCAGCCAGCCTCCAGCAGCGCGGATTCCACGAGCGGACCGGGGCAGTGCCCAGCGACCTTGCCATGGAGGTCAAGGAGGGCGGTCTTGAGTGCACCCTCGATGACGGGATGGTAGAACGGCATACGCAGCAATTCTCCGACAGTGGCACCGCGCTCGATGCTCCAGGCGAGGAGATGGGCGAGATGTTCTCCACGGGGGCCGATCATCTCGCACCCCAGCAGCCGCCCGCTGTCGCGCTCGCCGTAGACGCGAATGAGGCCGCGGTTCTGCCCCATGACCCGGGCACGACCGACGGCGGCGAAGCGGGCCTCGCCCACGGCCGACCGTCCCCTATCGATCTCGTTGAAGCGGGCACCGACCGCGATGATGTTCGGGTCGCAAAAATTGATGTAGAGCGGTGTCTTGCGTTGGAAGCGCTGCGGCGGCTCATCGACATGGGCCGCATTGTAGCCGGCGATTCGGCCTTCATCGCCGGCCTCATGCAGGACCTGACGCTCGCCGGTGACATCGCCAGCCAGGAAGACGGGCAGATCACCCACCTGCATGCTATGGGGATCGAAGGGCGGCACGCCACGGGCGTTCAGCGGCAGCCCCAGGGCCTCCAGCCCCAGGCCCTCGACCATGGGCAGGCGACCGATGCTGCAGAGCACCTTGTCCACCACGACACTGTGTCCGCCGGCAGTGACACGCAGCGCCTGGCCGTCGGGCTCGATCTCCGCCGGAGCGCCGAGGTGCAGCACAAATTCCCGCCGCATCAGCTCGATAGCGCAGGCATTGACCTCGGGATCAGCGATGCCCGAGACCTGCTCGATCTGGTCGAAGCCCGTGATCTCGACGCCCATCCGCGCCAGGCTCTGGCCAAGCTCCAGACCGATGGTGCCCAGTCCGATGATCGCCATGCGCCCAGGCAGGTCTGGGAGCTCGAAGACCTGGTCGGTGCTGATGACCTGGTCGCCAAACTGCCGCCAATGGGCCGGAATCAAGGGCGTCGAGCCGGTCGCGATGACCAGGGCACGCGCGCGAAAGCGCTGTCCACCCGCCTCGATCAAGGTCGGCTCGAGCAGCCGGGCAGGCTCCTGGATGAAAACATCCGGCGGAAGGTTGGCGGTACTGCGGCTGATCACGCCTGAGACGAAGCCGTCGCGCAGCCCCTGCATATGCGCCAAGGCCTCCGGGATATCCAGGCTCAGCGCGTCATGGCCATCGATGCCAAACTGCCCGAAATGGGTGCGCCGGTAGTACTCCTCGGCGATCTGGATCATGACCTTCGAGGGCATGCAGCCGATTCGAGCGCAAGTCGTCCCGGGCTGCCCGCCATTGATCAGCACGAAGGATCTCCCCGCGGCACGGACCTGCGCCAGGGCGCCAAGCCCGGCGCTGCCCGAGCCAATGATCGCGACATCGACAAGGCGTTCTTGCATGTGTCAACTCCAGGCACATCGATATACGGAATCTGGTATGGACTGAAACAGGGGCCTCGCGGGCGACGTAAAGAACGCGCCTCATGCCCGCATCCGCGCGGTCTGATCCGAAGGTTGCCCGCCGAAGGTCGAAACGACCGATGGCGGCTCGTCTCGGCTCGGCCCGGCAGTGGAACGCCCCGCGCGATGCCTCAGCCAGGACGCGAACTGCGGCGCCGACAGTGGCTTGGCATAGAGATAGCCCTGCGCCATGTCGCAGCCCATGCGCCTCAATTGCGCCGCCTGCCGCGAGGTCTCTACGCCCTCGGACAGGGTCTGCAGGCCCAGACCACGGGCAATCTGGATCACGCCCTGCACGATGGCCCTGTCTTGCTCGTCATGGAGGATGTCGGCGATGAAGGAGCGGTCGATCTTGAGCCGGTTCACCTGGAAGCGCTTCAGATAGGCCAGGCTCGAATAGCCGGTGCCAAAGTCGTCGATGGCCAACTGGATACCGCGCGCCTTCCAGCCCATGAGCATCTCCGAGATGCTCTCGACCTCTTGCATGAACAGGGACTCGGTCAGCTCCAGCTCGAGACAGCGCGGGTCGAGGCCGCTGGCGTCGAGGGCCGCGGCAACGTCCTGCTCGATGTCTGCCTGTCGGAACTGCGCCGCCGAGAGGTTGACGGCCACACTCAGATGAGGCCAGCCGGAGGCATGCCAGATGGCCGCCTGACGACAGGCCTCCTGCAGCACCCAACGGCCAATGGATGCGATCAGACCGCTTTCCTCCGCCACCTGGATGAAGTCGTCGGGCGGAACCAGCCGCTGGCCGTCACGGCGCCAGCGCAGTAAGGCCTCGGCGCCGACGACCCGCCCACTGAGCAGATCGATTTGTGGCTGGTAGTACAACTCGAATTCTGCCTGCTCAAGACCAACGCGCAAGGCGTCGCGCGTCTCGACAAACCGCCGCAGGGCCAGATTCATCTGCGGCTCGAAAAACCGGTAACTGTGCTGCGAGGCGCTCTTGGCTTCGGCAAGCGCGGTGTTGGCGTGGCGCATCAAGACGCCGGCGTCAACGCCATCCTGGGGATAGATGGCCACACCGATACTCAGCGAGGCATGAAGCTGCCGGCCGTCGATCTCGAAGGGATCGGCAACGCGCTCGAGCAGATCTGCGCAGATCGTGGCAACCTGGCCCATGACCTGCTCTGGAATCAGCTCCCCCAGCACCAGCATGAACTCGTCGCCCCCCAGCCGACACAGCGTATCGGCCTGACCGAGCCGCATGTTCAGGCGTTCGGCAAGCTGCTTCAGGAGCGCGTCGCTGAGGGCATGGCCATAGGTGTCGTTGAAGTACTTGAACTTGTCCAGATCCAGGTGGAGTACGGCCAGTGCGGTGCGGTGACGGTCCGCAAGACCGATAGCCTGCAGCAGTCGGTCCTGCCCGAGCACCCGGTTTGGCACGCCAGTGAGTGGATCGTGATAGGCCAGAAAGTCGATCCGTGCCTGAGCCTGCGCCTGGCGGATCTGCTGCAACCGCGCCTCCATGCGTTTGCGCTCGGTGATATCGACCAAGACCGTGAGTAGGTACTCCTGTCCTTGGATGCTGATGCGCTCGCCGGAGAAGAGACACTGGAGGATGGCGCCATCTTTGCGCCGCACCTGCAATTCGACGTCCCTGCAGCACTCGCCAAGCTCTAGCAAGGTCTCTAGGTGGTGCTGCTTTGGTGCATCCGGAAAGAGATCGAGCGCGTCGCCGGGCTTGCCGATCACCTCGGCCCGCGTGAATCCGAGCGTGGTCAGAAAGGCGTCGTTGACGTCGTACAGGCACCGATCCGGCAGCGCGGTCAGGGCCATTATGGACGGGTTACGGCGAAACAGGGCCTCGAAACGCTGCTGTGCCTCCCGCTCCGCGCTGAGGTCACGGCTCAGACCGTAGATGCAGTCGACGCCGCCCCAACGGCCCCGCCAGACGCGGGTCTCAACGGGCACCAGGGTACCCGCCTTGGTCGCGAAGGGCAGCGGGCAGGACTCCCGCTCATCGCGAAACATGGCGGCGAAGAACTCGGCCGCCTTCCGACGCATGCCTTCGGGGTGAACATCGAGTACATGCATGCGCGAGAGGTCCTCCGCGCTAAAGCCGAGCTTGCGCTGGATGGCCGCGTTTGAGAACAAGACTCGACCATCCGGCGTGGCCACCAGCAGCAGGTCGTCTATGCTCTGGAAAAACCGCAGGATGTCCCGCGCGGTCTCGACCGGCCCCTGTGCCTTGTCTTCTAGCTTGCTGATCGATGCCTCCGGAGTCCGTCTCGATGCGGCTGGGGGCGCGGAAGATCCAGATCGATCGCCATTGCGGGTGGGTCTGGGGTTGTTCCTGACCGACCCGCCCAACCTCCAAACAGGTGTTCGGAAGGTGCGCCCTGTACCAACTCCCTTATGATCCAAGAGCTGCACCGACCAAAGTGAGCTTGAAACATGAAATACTGGGCGCTCAGCAAGGACTCGACGCCCTCGGTCGGTTCCGGCACCTGATGATCCGGTACGCTTGCGATGAACGATGTATTCGGTCGAACGAAGCGATGACTCTTGACCTGATCCTTGTCCTGCTCCTGCTCGGCACCGCGGTGCTGATGTTCGCCATCAACAGGCCGCCGGCCGACGCCGTGGCCATGCTGATGATGCTTGCCCTGCCATTCACGGGCGTCATCAGCGTGCAGGAGTCGCTCGTCGGCTTCAGCAATCCCAACATCATCCTGATCGCGGCCATGTTCGTCATCGGCGATGCCCTGGCGCGCACGGGCGTCGCGCGCAGCATCGGCGACTGGATCACGCGACACGCCGGCAACAGCCGCTGGCGGCTCCTGGTGATGCTGATGCTTGCGGTCGGACTGCTGGGCTCCACCATGAGCACCACCGGGGTCGTCGCAATCTTCATTCCCATCGTGCTGCGCATCGCCAGCCAGCAGGGGCTCGCCCCAGGCCAGCTCATGATGCCCATGGCCTACGCGGCGCTCATCAGCGGCATGATGACCCTGGTCGCGACCTCCTCCAATCTCGTCGTCAACTACGAGCTGACGCGCACGGGCGCGGACGGCTTTCACTTCTTTTCGTTCACCGCCTTCGGCCTTCCCATCCTGCTCGTCGCGACCCTCTACATGCTGCTTGCCCAGCGCTGGCTGCGCCCAGCCGACAGCACATCCGCCCGTCGACGCCATCGGCCGAACCTCATGCAATGGGTGGAGCGCTACCGGCTCGCCGAGCGCGAGTACCGGGTCCGCGTGCGCCCCGACTCGCCCTTGCTCGGCAAGACCTTGCGCGAGCTGGATCTGACCCGGACCACCGGCATTCGCATCATCCTCATCGAGCGCGGCGTCGGACGGTCGCGCCAGCTACTGCGGCGTCGACCGAAACGGATGCTTCAGGCCGGCGACGTGCTACTCATCGACGTCGACCTCGAGCGCACGCAGCTCGATCTCGACGAGATGGGCCGGCGCTATGGCGTCGACATCCTGCCCCAGACCGGACGGTATTTCGTCGACAAGTCCCAGGCCGTGGGCATGCTGGAGGTGATGATCCCGGAGTCCTCGCGCTTCATCGGCAAGACCGTCGCGGAGGCCGAGCAGCTCACGGGCTACGAGCTGACGGTGGTCGGCATGCGGCGCGCGAGCGAGGCGCTGGAGCCCCACGGACTGCGCGAGCAACGGATTCAGGTTGGCGATACCGTCCTGCTGGCCGGCCCCTGGAAGACGATCCGTCGGCTGCAGGGCGAGACCGGTGATCTCATCGTGCTGAATCTGCCACGGGAGCTCGACGAGTATCTGCCCGGCGCCAAGCGCGCACCCTATGCGGTTCTCACGCTGCTGCTGGTGGTCGTGCTCATGGCCACGGGCGTGGTGGCCAACGTGCAGGCCGCCCTCATCGGCTGCGTGCTCATGGTGTTCTTCCGCTGCATCAGCCTGGAAAAGGCCTACAAGTCCATCCAGCTCAAGACGCTCGTCCTGATCGTGGGCATGATGCCCTTTGCATTGGCCCTGGAGCGCACCGGCGGCGTTACCATGGCCGCCGACGCCCTGACCTACGCCGTTGGCGATGCCGGCCCCTATGCTGTCATGGCCCTGTTGTTCGCCATCACCGTCGTGCTTGGCCTGTTCATCGTCAACACCGCCAATGCGCTTCTGCTGGCCCCTGTCGGGCTCGCCGTCGCCGAGGCCCTGGGCGCCTCGCCCTACCCTTTCGCCATGATCATTGCGCTCGCCGCCTCCACGGGCTTTATGACGCCTATCTCACCCGTCAACACCATGGTCGCAACCGCGGGCAACTATCGCTTCGTCGACTTCATCCGCATCGGTCTGCCCCTGACGCTGCTGACCATGGCCATCAGCGTACTCATGGTGCCCTGGCTGCTGCCGCTGTACTGACCGGTCCCCGAGGCCGTGGCGAGACACCGCTGGCGACGCAAGAACGCCCGAATGGCTAGAGGCTCAGCGCGCAATCGCGTAGTCGGCCTCCGCCTCCTCCAGGGCCTCTGCGGTGATTCGCTTCAACGCTCCCGAGCGCCGCAGCCCGTCGAGTGCCTGTTGCCAGACACGGATGCGCGCGTCATCGGTCTTGAGATTGAAGGCGATCGCGAGCGGCTGTGAATAGGCCAGCACGCCGGTGTTGACCAACTGATCGGGCATGCCGGCTTGGAACTCCTGGAAGCGCTGGGTCAAGGGGCTCATCACGCCAAGGTCGGCCCGCTTGTAGAGCAGCAGTCTGGCCGGGCTGGAGATGGTGTCGAGCTGCGACAGATTCGTGAAGCCCATGGCCGAGAGCCGGATGTAATCCGAGTTGGTGCTGATGCTGGCGGCGATCATCGGTACCTGCTTGGCGTCCTCGATCGAGCGGATACCCGTCGGTGCATCGCGGTTCTCGAAGAAGTAGTACTCGGTCTCCATGAGCGGAGAGACCCACTTGAACAGGGCCTCTCGCTCCTCGAGCCTCACGGCCGAAAACAGCGCAGTGCCCGGCGTATGCAGTGTCAGCGCATAGGCGCGATTCCAGGGCAGGATGCGGATGGACGAGTCGTCGCCGATCTCCTGCTGGATCGCACGCACGATGGCCACGCTGATGCCCTTGACCTCGCCGTCCTTCTCGTAATTGAAGGGTGGCCAGTCTTCGGTCATGAGTTGCAGGGGACCGGCCAGCACCGGCGCCCAGACCAACAGGCAACAGATGGCCGCGAGACGGCGCGCTCGGGCCAGGATGGCACGATGTAAAGACAGGGTCGTCGAGGTCATGCTGATGCGGAATCTCCGGATGGACGCGTCTTCGCCTGGGTGCCGTGCGGCGAGCCCTGGTGATTGTCGCGCGGATCGCCATGTCGGCCAACCGGGCAGCAATTCCAGATTTGCCGCCTTGTCGCGGCTCGATTGACCACAGGGTCGCAGAGAACGCAACGCCCACGCAGAGAAGCGTGTGAAAACCCTGGCTGACCTCTTGCGGTTTGAATTTGGCATTGCCCCCCCCTGGAGGCTTGTTCGCGATGGAGGCGCGGACTACCCTCTGCTGACGCGACGAACGGTATGCTTCACGGAATGTCTCCGTCTAGCCCCCCAGATGAGGATGTCAGGCGATGAGAGCGACAACGAAACGACTGGTCTGGATCCTGGCCCTGATCCTTTTCCTGGTTGCGGTTTTTGCTGGCTATGCCTTCTTCATCTCGACCAACAAGGCCCTGAGCCGTGCCGAGGCGTTCGAGTTCAGGCGCATGCAGGTCGCGCGCGTGGGGCAGGACGATATCTATCGCTTCTTTTTCATCAGCAACCGGGTTGCCGAGGCCGGCTCCGGACCCCTGGACGCGCGCCTCGGCAATCAGCGCTCCGCGGAGCTGCACTTCGGCTCCTTCGACACCGAGATCGAACCGACCCTGGGCCTCGGCATGTGGCTCGACGCGAACAGCTGGTTTCTGGACGAAGAGATCCGCATCAGCAACCTGACCCAGCTCGACCGCACCGCCTTCGTGCAGCAGATGCGCGGCATGGTCTCGACATCGCCGCATCGCGGGCTGCTCTTGATCGTGCATGGGCTGCGCACCGACTTCGACTATGCCATGCGCGGCACCGCCTTCCTTGCCCATATCCTGGATATCAATGCGCCAGTGATGGTGTTCGACTGGCCAAGCAATCAGGGCGATACGCTGCGAGGCTATCGCGAGGCCCGGCGGGTCGCGACCGCGTCCGGTGCCGAGCTGGCCGCCACCTTGCGACTGTTGATCGACGAAGTGCGACCAGAGCGCCTGTGGGTCCTGGCCAACAGCCTCGGTGCGCAGGTGGTTGTGGATGCCATGGACGTGCTTGCGGCGGACCCGGCGTTGGCCGATGCCGAGCGCGAGATCACCGATGTCGTGCTCACCGCCCCGGATGTCGGCTACGAGCATTTCAATACCCGTTTCAAGGCGCAGCTCAAGGCCCTGGTGGAGGACACCACCATCTACGTCTCCTCCAACGACCGTGCCCTGCTCCTGAGCCGCGTGGTCAACATGCAGCGCCGTCTCGGACAGAGCACCCTCGACAAGGCCGATGCGGAGCTGGTCGAAGAGGTGGAGCAGCTGTTGCAGCTGGTTGACAGCGACGACAGCGGCCGGGTGCAGCTGGTCGACGTCACGCCGGTGAATCGAACGCGCAACTTCCACAACTTCAGCCTGGAGATCCCGGAGTATTTCGACGACATCTTCTTGCGCCTGACCAACAGCGGCGTCCCGAGCAACCGGGAGCGTTACGAGCTGCGCACCCCGGACGGCAAGCACTACTCGGTGCTGACCCGCGGCCGTTAGCCAGCGGCTTCAAATTCAAACCGCAGCGGCGCTACCAAAAATGGCGGGGCCTCCTGCCCCGCGCGGGAAATGCTGAATAAATCAGCAGTTCCCTTTCAGTGGTAGTGGGCCGGGACCAGCCTCAAGGGGTGCTCGGTCTCCTGGTATCCCTGGGGCTTATTGCGCTTGGGCAGCTCGATCGGCTTGCGCGGCAGCTCCTTGTACGGGATCTTGCTCAGCAGATGCCGGATGACATTGAGCCTCGCCCGGCGCTTGTCGTCGGAATGGGCCACGAACCAGGGGGCAACCTCGGTGTCGGTCGCCTCGAACATAGCATCGCGGGCGCGGGAGTAGTCGTACCAGCGTTGGTAGGATTCCAGGTCCATGGGCGAGAGCTTCCAGATCTTGCGCCCGTCGTTGATACGCGCCTCCAACCGCCGTTGCTGCTCCTCCTGGCTCACCTCCAGCCAGTATTTGATCAGCAGGATGCCGGAGTCGATCATCGCGTGCTCAACCATGGGAGTCATCTTCAGGAAGTGCTCGACCTCTTCCTCGGGACAGAAGCCCATGACACGCTCCACCCCGGCGCGGTTGTACCAGCTGCGGTCGAAGAGCACGATCTCGCCAGCGGCCGGGAAGTGAGGCACGTAGCGTTGGTAGTACATCTGGGTCTTTTCGCGCTCGGTTGGCGTCGGCAGCGCGACGACCTGGAACACGCGCGGGCTCACGCGCTCGGTGATGGCCTTGATGACGCCGCCCTTGCCCGCCCCGTCGCGCCCTTCGAACACGACGCAGACCTTGAGCCCCTTGTGGCGCACCCATTCCTGCAGCTTGACCAGTTCCACATGCAGCTTGGCGAGTTCGCGCTCGTAATCCTTGCGCGAGAGCTTTGCGGGCGCTGTCTGCGCTGTGTCCGGCGGCTCGGGCGCCGACCTGTCGTCTGGACTTTGCGCGGCGGCCTGCTGCGGCACTTTGGTCTCGTGCGTCGCCTTCTCCTGATGCTTGTTCCTGGTCTTTTCCTTCCGCTTTGCCTTCTTCTTATCGGACTTGGCTTGGGTCATATTCGCCTCCTCATCTGTTTTTGCCGATTCTCGAACCGCCCCTCCCTGTCGGCGAGGACCCAGGGGCGATGGAACTGGATGTCTTGCGCCCGTTGCCCAGAACAGCTCAGGGCGCATCCTGTCACATCTCGTGCTAAATCATCCTGCAATCCGGCGGTCTCAAATACGCATCCGACCAGCAAAACTGAGCCGAGGGCAAGAGTATGCGCCGCAACCGCGCTGCCGGTCTGCGGCCGGTCGACTCAGCTCAGGTCTCCTGCCACGCCTTGGCCAGGCGTTGCAGTCCGGGGACATCCACGCTGGAGCAGCGCTGCGCGATGTCCTGCCAGAGTGGCGCCTGCTCCGGACTTTGCTCGGCCATGCCCCGCGCCCACTGCTGGATGGCCGAGAGTTGTCCGAGGGCCAGCATGCGCTGGAAGGCCTCGACCTGGGCGTCGGAGACGGCCGCGGGGCGCGGCACTGGCGCCTTTGCGGAGTGCGCCCGCGGGCCCTTGTCAGACGGGGGCGGCTGCGCATAGTCCCACTCCAGCCCCAGAGTCGCCTGCAGCAGCTGCGCCAGACGTGCCTCCGAGAGCGGCTTCATGGCATAGGCGTCGAAGGCCATCGCCTCGGGTAAGGCCTCGGGCCGCTGCATCTGTGCCGCCGAGATCAGCACCACCGGCAGCCGGGCGGTGGCGGCGGACGCACGCACGCCGCGCAGGAAGCCCCAGGCATCGAGCCGTGGCATGTACTGATCGACCAGCGCGGCGTCCACGGGCGGCTCGGCGGCGCGGAGCTGCTCCAGGGCCTCGGCCCCGTCCTCGGCGAGGAGCACGGTAAAGCCCCAGGCCCGGCAACAATCGGCCAGATAGCCGCGGCTGGTGGGAAAGTCGTCGGCAATGAGCAGGGTCCGGCGCCGGCCGCGGTAGCCGAGGATGGGCCTGGGCGCATCGACTTGGGCGTTGTCCGCCACACTGATGGGCAGGCGCAGGGTCAGGCTGAAGCGGCTGCCGGAGTCCGCGCCTTGCGCGCTGAGCAGCGTGATGCGCCCGCCCATGGCGCGGGCCAGCTGTTGGGCAATGGCCAGCCCCAGACCCAGCCCGCCGATGCGGGTATGGCGATCGAGCCGGTTGAAGGGCTCGAAGATGATCCGTCGCTGCGCGCGCGGGATGCCGATCCCGGTGTCGGTGACGCACAGCCGCACCCGGCAGAGCGCCGGGTCCTCCGCCGGCCGCCGCGGCAGCGCCTGGACATGCAGCTCGATGCGACCGTTCTGGGTGAACTTGCAGGCATTCTCCAGCAGATTGCGCAGGATCTGCATCAATCGCCGCTCATCGGCCAGCACCCAGTCCAGCGCGCCGGTGTCGATCCGGGTGATCAGCCGGTTGTTGCCCTGGGCCGCGCGCGCGCGATAGACCTTCGCCAGGTGGTCGGCCAGGCGCGAGAGCGACAACGGCACGGGCTCGAGCACGATCGGCTTGGCCTCACCGCGGCTGAAGTCGAGGATGTCGTTGATCAGACGCAGCAATTGTTGGCCGCTCTGCTGGATCACGGCGAGCTGATCGCGTGCCTCCGGCGACGCCTTGCGATTCAGCAGTTCGGCATAGCCCAGGATGTCATGCAAGGGCGCGCGCAGCTCATGGCTGACTGTGGACAGAAAGGTCGATTTCGCCTGACTGCTTGCCTCGGCGCGGGCGATGGCCTCGCGCAGAGAGCGGGTCTGCTGCTCGACGGCGGCCGAGAGCCGCAGGTTTTCTTCCCGTTGCTGGTCGATGATGGCCTGCCGCGCGGCCTGCCGCGTCTGCTCCTCGAGCAGCTCCTTCAGCTTGCGGCGGGCCTCGTCCATGGCACGGCCCACCTGACCGATCTCGTCGCCTTGACGCCACTCGAAGGCCAGCGCCAGGTTGCCTCCAGAGAGCTTGCCGGTCTGTTGCTTCAAGCGCCGTAACGGCTGTATGACCTTGAACACCAGGGCCGGTACCACGATCGACAGCAGCACGAGCATCAGCAGGCCGAACAGCAGCGCCAGCTCTCGCACCCGCCCCGCGATTTGCGTCTGCAGCCAGCCGTCGCCCATCAACAGCCTTACCGTGCCGATCTCGGTGCTGCCGTTGAAGATCGGCGTCAATACCTCGTGCCGGGCGCCCTCACAGTGGGCATTGTGCAGCTCGACGAAGACCCGTCCGCTAAGCTTGTCCTGGATGCGAATCTCACAGATCCGCTCGTCGGACAGGTGCGACTGCAGCATCGCCTCGGCAATGTCGCGCTGCAGGTTCCAGAGCAGGCTGCTGCTGGAGCGCGCCAGCACCTGCCCCGTGCGATGGAGCTCCTCGTCGAACTGCTCATGCAGCGCGCGCAGCTCGGAACGAAAGATGAAGTAGCCCGTCGCCACCATCGGCAGCAGCAGCCCCAGGATCAGCAGTAGCACGATCAGCGGGGTGATGCGGCTGTCGGCGAACGCCCGATGGCCGCGCCGCCAGAGGCAGGCCAGTACCGTGCGCAGCGAGAAGGGTTTGGGATCACCGTCCATGATCTGGATTCTAAGGGCTCACGGCGAAAGATTTAGCCATCAATCGGCCCGAGGGCGGGCCGGCGGTCAGCGCAAGCCGCGGGATCCTGGGCCGGCCTCAATACTCCAGCTCGAATGCGGCGCCGGCGCGTGCGCCGCTGGCGCCCACATCGGTCTCCAGGCGCAGTTGCGGACTCACCTCCATGCGCAGTACGCCCTGTGCCTCACCGGTCCGCGCGCCCTGGCGTCCGCCAAGATAGACCCGCTCATTCAGGTATCGGCCACCCTCCAGGGCGACATCATCCGGCCGGCGCGCGTCGCTGTCGATATCGAAGCGCGCGAGGCCAAGACCGGCGCGGACGCGCTCCAGGAGTCCGGGCCCCTGGCCGCCGATACCGGCGAAGGCGCCCGCCGCGAGGCCGAGGCGGGTGAGCTGCAGCGCCGAGAGCCTGGACAGCGACTGGCCGAAGAGCAGCCGTGCGAGCACCTCGTCCTGCGGCATCTCCGGCTCCGCGCTGAGCAGGATGCTCGGCGCGCGCGCCGTGCCCTGCACGGCCAGGATGGCCGTGGCGCCGGCGGTGCTGACGCGCGCCTCCAGATCCAGCGTGGGATCCAGTGCCGAGGCACCGTCGAAGCCGATGCGCCCGCGCGTGAAGCGCAGCCGTTGGCCCGCCAGCGTATAGTCGCCACGCAGCAGGCCGAAGCCGCCGGCGATGGCGGGGCGGCCGAGGTCCCCGCCCACGCGCACCTCGCCACCGAGCTCGGCGTCGATACCGCGCCCGCGCAGGGTCACCGAGCCCGGGGCGCTGATGGCAAGGTCCAGTCTCAGCGCCGCGGGGCCGTCCGCGCCGGACGACCAGATGGCGCGACGCGCAGCCCGGCGCGGCTGCCGGCGCTCACCGATCTCCTGCACCTCCAGTGTCGCCACCGTGACCGGGAGCCGCTCGGGGATGCGCAGGTCGACGCGGCTGAAACGCAGCGCGCCGCCGAGCTCGGCCTGCCTGGCCAGCGCGCCCTGCAGACGGAGATCCGCATCGCCCCGCAGGCGGAGCCAGTCGAGCTCGATCGGACTCGCATCGCTGGCCGAGAGCCGCAGGTCCACCGGCCAATCCGGCGCACGCCAGCCCAGGCGCCCGCTGAGAGTCAGCGTACCGGGATCGGCGCGGGCGCTGAGGCGCTCGATCTCCAGGTGATCGCCGGCCAGGCGGATGGCACCGTCGATGTCGGTCAGCGCCAGCCCGAGCCGGCGGTCGCGCCAGGCCGCCTGACTGAGCCGCGCGACACCATCGAGACGGGGTGCATGCAGGCGGCCGCCGATGCCGAGATCCAATCCAAGCTGACCGTCCAGCTGCCGCCCACCGGCCGCGAGCAGGGGTGTGAGCAGCCCGAGATCGACCTGGCCACGCGCCCGCACGGCCAGGGGACCGAGCCCCGTGAACGGCGAGCCGCCGATCCTTCCGCTCAGATCCAGCTGGCTGCCCGCACCAGCGGACGCTCGTGCGTCGACGGCAGTGGCCTGCTCGCCGATGCGCAGCGCAAGCCGCAGGTCGCCCGCCGGCAGGCCGCGCGCCACGCCCTCGGTGGGTCTGAGCCCCAGGGCCTGCAGGTCGAGCGTCCCAAGCGGCGCCTTCGGCGTGCCCTGCAGTCGCAGCTCCAGGCCGATCAGGCCGTCGAGCGCGTGTGCCGGGACTGGCAGCCAGCGCAGCAAGACCGGAACCGGCAGCTCGCTGACATTGGCATCGAGGGCGAATGCCGGCGTCAGCCGGCCGCTCAGCCGGAGCTCACCGCTTGGCCCGAGCGGACCAGCCGGTGTCGGCGCCAGCAGCCCGAGCCGCAGGTCCTCGATGGCAAGGCCGGCGTCGAGAGCGACCAGCGCCGTGCCGCGCTGCCGCAGGCCATGAGCCAGCCCCTGATGCGTCAGGTCCAGCGACAGCCCGTGCAGCTGCAGCCGCCGGTCGAAGGGCGCCAGATCGCCGGCCGCGACAAGGCGCAGCTCGCTGTCCTCGGCGCGCTGCGGCAGGCGGACGCTGCCGTCGGTATCGAGCCTCAGCCGCTCGATCGGCCCCTGGGCGTGCAGCCGCAGGCGCGCCTGGAGACCAGAGGCTCCGAGGTCATCGAGCGCGAGTTCGGAGTCGAGCCGAAGTTCGCCCGAGGACAATGTCTGCCCGGAGGCATAGTGCAGCGTGCCGGCCAGCCGAGGGCCGGACCCATCATGCGTGCCAAAGGCAAGCTCGAGCTCGAGCTGCCCCATCCGCGACAAGGCCGCGCCACCGCGCATCGAAAGCACCGGCAGCCCCGGGCCCAGGGCCGTGAGGCGCAGTTGCTCGATGTCGAGCCGGTCCAGCTGCAGCGCCAGGGGCCATGCGCCGCCTTCGCCGCCACCGGCCGGTGGCAATCGCAGCAGGTCGACCGCGCCGGCGCTGAGCGAGTGGACGGCGAGGGTGGCATCGAGGAGCGCGCGCGGCGCAAGCTCCAGGACAGCGCGCTCGATCCTCAGCCAGGGCCCGTCGGCATCGGCGAGCCGTAGTTCCTCGACCCGCAGCGCGAAGGGTAGGGCACCGCTCAGGCCCTTGATCTGGACCCGCTCGCCACTGGCGGCGCCGATGGCGCGCGCGACCAGGCCCAGGCCGATCTCGCTGCTGAGCCCGGCCGCCAGGGCGACGATGACCGTCAGGGCCAGCAAGCGCCTGAGCACCCGTGTCGCCAACCGCGAGAGTCGCCGCCGATGCATCAGAAGGCCTGCCCGATGCCGATGTAGAGCTGCACCGGCGCGGTGTCCTCGGTCTGGGTCAGCGGCGTTGCGAGGTCCACCCGCACGGGACCGACCAGCGTGTGGTAACGGAGGCCGAGACCAACACCGATCGCGAGATCGTCAAGGCCCTGGAAACCGTCGGCGGAGACAGCGCCGACATCCGCGAAGCCCGCCAGCCCCCAGCGCGCGCCGAGGCGCTGGCGCAGCTCCAGGCTGCCCTCGAACAGCGCGTCGCCGCCGGCGGGCGAGCCGCTCGCGGTGCGCGGACCGACGGACTGGAAGGCGTAGCCGCGCACCGAGCCACCGCCACCGGCGTAGAAGCGCCAGTCCGGGGGCACCGCGGAGGCGTCCGCCCCGAGAATGCGGCCTAGTGCCAGGCGCGCCGCGAGCACCCGGCGGCCCAGCAGCGGCGGACCTGGCGCGTTGGAGGAGGACGCGACCTGACCGCGGGTGACCGGGTCAGAAACATTGGGCCCGGAGAGATCGAGATAGGCGGTGGCGAGCAGGCGCGCGCGCACGAACGCCTGATCGCCCCCCTGCAGCACGGCCGTCGGCGAAAGCTGTGCCTCCAGTCGCAGGCCGCGGCGCGGGTCGAGCCGGTCGTCGCGGCCATCCCAGCGCGCGCTCAGGGGCAGGGAGAGCAGCTGAAAGTCCTCACTGGGGCCGTCCTGCTGGACGGAGGCGCGTTCGAAGCCGATGCCGGCCCCAAGCAAGAGACGCGCCGAGCGGCGCTTCTCCAGCAGTGCCGACACCGTCACCGCATCGCGGTCGTAGGCGTCGAGTCGCTCGCTGACGGCGCCGAGCCTGAGCTCCAGGTCGAGATCGCGGCGCCAGACATCGGGCAGGCGCAGGGCCGCCGTGGCCGAATCGTTGATGTCACCGAGCTGCCCGGCGGAGATCTGGCTCAGCTCGGCGCCGAGGCTGAGCCGCTCGGCGCCGCCGAAGAGATTGCGGTGGATCCAGGTCAGCGCCAGGCTGCCGCCCTCATCGCTGGAATAGGCGGCAGCCAGCCGCAGTACCCGCGGCGCCCGTTCGGCCACCTCGAGCCTGAGGGGCACGCGCCCTTGGGCATCCGGCGCCGCGGCCGGGGTCAGCCGGGCCGAGGCCACGGCCTCGCTCGCCGTCAGCGCCCGGCGCGCGGCCTCCAGCCGGGTCGGACTGTAGCGCTCGCCGGGCCGCAGTCCGAGCCGGCGCCGCACGAAGCCCTCCCGCAGGCGCTGGAGCCCGATGATGTCGATCTCTCCCAGGGGTGCCCGCGGACCGGGCTCGACCTGGTAGACGACGACCATCGTCCGCGCGTGATGGTCGACGATCGCCTCAGGTGCCGGCACCCGGGCGAAGGGGAAGCCGTCCTCGCGCAGGGCCAGCAGGAGTGCCTCGCCGGCCGCAATGATCGGCGCCGCCTGGGCCGGCTCGCCAATGGTCAGCCCCGGCTCGATCCGGGTCGTCGTCGGCAGCCGCCCTGCCAGCGTGACCTGGCCGAGCCGGTAGATCGGCCCCGTATCGATGGTGATGGACACCTGGATCGGCCCGCCGGGGGCAGTTTCCAGGAGCATCGGCACCAGGCCGGGGTGGTCGAGGGTCAGCGCATCGATGCGGATCTGGATCACGGCATCGTAGTAGCCGAAACTGCGCAGCACCCGGTCGAGCCGGTCGCCGTCCTGCTCCGCGCGCGCGATCAGCGCAAAGGCCCCCACGGCGGCCTCGTCCCGCAAGGCCATGAGCATGGAGGCCTCCTGCAGGATCTGGTCCAGCCGCGCATCGCCGACGGGCTCGATGCGCACAAGGTAGGGCAAGCTATTCTGATGTTGCTTCTGCTGTCCTTGCTCGGCGGCAGCCAGGACCGGACTGGCCGGCAGCCAGGCCGCCATCAGGGCGCCGACACCGAGCGCCAGCCCCAGCGCGATGGGGGCTCGGCCCGTCACGGTAGCGCGACCATAAAGCGATCTCCGGGCCAGACGGTCGCGCGGGGGTTAGCACCGATAGCCGAGCTTCAGGCCTAGGGTCGTATCCGTGGTCTTGGTCTCGGTGGTCGGGTCGATGAAGCCTGCCACGAGCGGGACACGCAGACCGGTCCGGGAGGTCCGGAGGTTCTTGCTGTCGGTGGCCGCGACGAAGGCGACATTGCGGTGATAGAGCTCCAGGGCCTCGCCCCAGAGGTCTTGCTCGTAGTCCAGGAACAGGCCCGAGCCCCAGAAGTCCTGATCGAGGTTGCTGTAGTAGTCCTCGGTGAGATAGACGGGGCCGATCTCGGCCCTGAGCCGGCTGGCGCCGCCTTCGAGGAGGCGATAGCCGACCGCGGGGCCGGTGTGGTAGCGCAGCCGGATATCGGCGAAGCGGTCGTGCTCCAGGTCCAGCCAGGCGGCGCCGTACCAGCGCGTCCGCGGGAAGCTGCGGGTGTATTTGTTCTGCACCAGGGTCTCGTCAGCGAGCAGCACCTCGGCCGGCTCGTCGAGCCGAACCTCGCGGACCTGGGACCAGTCGATCACGAGCACGCCCGCATAGGCTGTCTGCAGTCTGAGCTGGGTGCCGGCCTGGCGCAGGACGCTGCCGCTGAGCCGATCGCCGTTATGCAGCAGCACCTGGTCGGCGAGTGCCGGTCGGCAGAGGCCGAGCGAAGTGAGCAGAAGAGACGCACCGAATGCGCCAAGCAGGTTGCGAGAGGCTTTGGAATCCATCAATTCTCCGATGATTGGGCTTCTGACCGGGTGGCGCGCCGGCTCGCCTCGTCGATCCAGCTCAGCACGCGCCGCTCCTGATAGTCGTAGAAGGGGTTGTGGCGCAGTCGCAAGAGCCATTGGGCCGGGATCTTGAGCACCCCGCGCTCGCCGCGGAACGCCGCCTGCCCCAGAAAGACCTCATGGCTGTCCTTAGGCGGGTAGCGGCCGTAGAGGGGGTCGTCCGGCGGAAACGGAAGGTCCACATGCGACAGCGAGATGGTGTCCTCTGGCCATTGCGCATCCAGTGCCTCGGTCTCGGTCGGCGCGGGGCTGAACGGCGGCTTGCGCCGGGCGACCACCGCCCGCGTGTCGGCGGCGGCATTGGTGATCAGGGTCAGCGCGAAGGGCAGGCGGTCGTCACCGAGCAGGCGCTGATTCAACTGAGCCGTGTCGGCCACGAGCAGGGGCGATACGACACCGAGCCGGTTGAGGTCGTAGAGGAACAGCTCATGCCCTTCCGCGGCCAGCAGGCCGAGCAGATTGTCCACGGCGGCATCCGGCGAGACCGTGGCGTCCACCTCGGTGAGCAGGACCAGGGTGGACGGGAAGCCCCGGATCGGGCCCTGGCGGGCCAGTCGCTGCAACCGTGCCGTCGCCGAGCGTGTCATGCGATGCACCTGCAGGCTCGCATTGGCCGAGAAGGCGTTGTAGTTGAAGGGATCGAACTCGGGCAAAAGGGTGGTCCAGGCTACCTGTTCGAGGCCGGGCAGCCTGGACAGGCGCACCAGCCAGGGCGTGACGGCAGCGGCCGGGGTGATGCCGATCGCCGGCGAGACCAGCACCAGGCCCGCCGGCACCGGAACCCGCGCATCCTCCTGGCCCTCGGCATCCCGCGCCGCCATGGCCTCCAGCGCATAGTCCACCGCCAGCGCCGCACCCGTGGAGTAGCCAACGATGTGCAGCGGTTGCCCGGCACGCTGTTCCGCGAGATGCGCCATGCCCAGGCGCGTGGCAGCGGCCATGTCCTCCCAGGTCACCGAAAGCAGGCCCGCCGGCGCCGTGCCATGCCCCGGCATGCGCAGGCCGAGCACCTGGTAACCCTGCTCCGCCATCGCCAGCCCGAGGGCGCGCAGGCTGTAGGGACCATCGGACATGCCGTGCAACAGCAGGACGCCGCCGCGGGGCTGCGGAGGAATCAGCTCGAAGGTGCGGTTCCAGTTCGGCTCGCGCGCCCGGGGGTCTGACCCGCTGCCGGTACTGAAGCGGTTCAGGGCCTGATCCGGACCGGTCGGCGTGTGCGCATAGACCTTCTCGTCCAGTTCCCTGAAGACCCGCTCCTCCAGTGCCAGGTACTGCCCCAGGTCGTTGATGGTATCCGCTCGATCGGTGCTGAATTCCTGCTCGAGCTCGACGTCATGCCAGAGCTGCGTCTGTGGTCCGCTGCGCACCCAGAGTATGTAGAGGACGATCACGCCGATGAGGAATCCGAGCAGCGCGATGCCGCCCCAGGCCCCGAGGCGTTTCAAGATGCGTAGCGTGCGGCGCATAGGGGGCGTCCTGATCGTGCTTGAGTCGAGAGGAAGATTGATGCGGCGTCGCCGCAAAGGCGAGCGCCGGCAGCAACGAGCAGAGGCTGCGGGCAGCCGGCAGACGCCAGCCTAGCAGACCGGGGCGGGTCATGGACCGACCAAGTGACACACGCGCCGAGGCCGTCGCCCGCTTGCTAGGAATTTTGCCCGACAAGCTTACTTGGGTCTCGAGCGATTCTGTAGCCTCCCTCGAGTTCCCGGGGCTTCGGGACTGGCCTGGCGCACGCACCGGACTGTCATCACCGGCAATCCGGCATGCCCTCGCGCGGGATGTGCCCGCAGCAGCCCCGTCGGGTGATTTCACCAAGCGTCTCACTGTTTACGGAGTTTCACTGTGCCAACCACCACCCGTTCCTGCCTGCGCAACGCCACCGCATTGCTGCTTCTGACCATCGCCGGCTCCGCCGCCGCACTGGACGCATCGGATCTCGCCTTCGACACCACGGAAGACCTGTACGCGGTCTGCTCCGCCGATGCGGCCTCGCCGGCGCAGCTCGCCTGTACCGGCTTCATCGAGGCCACAGTGCAGTATCACGACGGCGTGTCCGATCGCAAGAATCTCCAACGCCTGATCTGCTACCCGAAGGGCACGAGCATCGAGGACGGGCGCAAGGCCTTCCTGCGCTGGTCGCTGACGCACAAAGATGACGCCACGCTCATGGCCGAACAGCCGGTTGTCGGGCTGGTGAGGGCACTGGCGTCTGCCTATCCGTGCCGCTGATCGCTCCATCCCATGCCGGGCCAGGCCCAGCGATGACTCCGCGCTCTCGTACTCTGAGGATACGCTCATGACTCGTAATGCCCTTTCGATCCCGCTCACACTCATCGCACTGCTGGCGCTGGCCGGTTGCGGTGAGACCACGACGAGCCGTGCCGGCAGCGGCGCCCTGATGGGTGCCGCCGGCGGCGCCGCCATCGGCTCCCTCAGCGGCAATGCCGGCCGCGGCGCTGCCATCGGCGCCGGCGCCGGTGCCGTCGGCGGATTCCTGTTCGACCAGCATCGCCGCGGCAACATCGACTGACGCAGGCCGCAGCCGAGCCGATTCCGGCTCGGCTCGTTCGGCTTGTCGGGCCGCCCGCAAAGGGGTACTGTGCCCGCCATGCCGCAGCCCGAACACTGTCCTCGGCCATTACCCAGGGGGTATATCCGGGCATTCCTCCTGTCGGCGCTGATCGTGCCCCTGGGCGCCTGTCAAACCGTCCCGCCGCCAGCGGCACGTGCGACCTCGGCCGAGCGCATCGAACGGTCCCTGAACGTGCTGGGCTCAGCGCAGAGCACCGAAGCCGAGACCCAGCGCGCCCTTGCCAGATACCAGCGTAATCTCAGGCGCGTGTTGCCGGCCGCCGCGGCGGGCGAGGCGGAGCCAGGAATCGAATGGGCGGCGACCAACGCGCCCGATTGGCGCGAGCCCCAGGACCTGGCCTCGATTCGCCTGGTCAAATACCAGCCAGAAACGGCTTCCGGCCTGCAACGATCCGGGCTCGGCGTGCCTGCCGTCGGCCATATCGTGCCGGGCGGTGCGAATGCGCCGATCGGAGGGTTCCATGTACCCATGACGGCCCTTGCCCTGCCGGGCAACCAGCAGGGACAGCCGGAGCTGGCGCTGGCCAACCCCCTGCGCGTGGAATCGATCGATCTCGGCGAGCGCGCCTATCCGGTCGCCATGGACCTGTCGGCCCCCTTCGATGCCACGCGGTCCATGGGTCCGAGCCCCTTCGACGGCCTGCGTTATCTGCTGCGGGCGGACCGCTTCGCGGGCCAGTCGCGGCTGAGCTTTCTGCAGCCCTTCGAGCCGGACAAGCGTCCCCTGGTGCTCGTGCACGGACTCATGACGACTCCGCGGATGTGGGACGGACTGGTGCGCGAGCTGATGGCGGACGCGGTCATCCGCGATCACTACCAGATCTGGTTCTTCTTCTATCCGACCGCCCAGCCGGTGCCCCTGTCGGCACTGCAATTGCGAGAGGCCCTGGACGCAGCGTCACGCGCGCATGCCCTGGATCAGCCCATCGTCCTGGTCGGATACAGCATGGGCGGGGTGCTGTCGCGGGCGCAGGTCACCGGACTCGACCCGAGCGACGCCGAGCGGGTGCTCCCCGGTGTCTCGCAGCTGCCGAGTCACAGCCCCGTCGCCCGGGCGCTGATCTTCGAGCCGCGCTCCGATGTCAGCCGCGTGGTCTTCATGTTTACGCCCCACCGGGGCAGCCATCTGGCGACCTTCAGTCTCGCGGTCTGGTTCTCGCGCCTGATCCGCCTGCCCAACTGGATCCGCATGGAGCTGAGTGCGGCGATGGACAGCCTGGCAGGGCCGGCCGGCTACGGCCGCTTTCCGACCAGCATCCAGGGGCTCTCGCCCGAGTCGCCGTTCCTGCAGGCCCTCGACCAGGCAGCGCTGAGCGTGCCCGCGCACTCGGTGATCGGCAATCGGGGCCGCCGCGGCGAGCTCTCGCGCAGCTCCGACGGCGTCGTTCCCTACTTCAGCGCGCATCTGCCGGCGGCCGAGTCCGAGCGCGTCGTGCCCACCGACCATGGCGGCATCAGCCATCCGGACGCCGTCGACGAGCTCAAGCGGATCCTGCGCCTGGAACTGGAGCCCCCCCCGGAGCCCCCAGGAGCCCCGGGCAAAGGCTGATTTAACCGGCGTTCTCCGTGCCCCGCTGAAGTGAGCGCTGAAGGAGAGAAACTCAGCAGTCCGAAACTATCCCGGCCGTGGGTGCCGACCCTGGAACGGCCTTGGGTCAGAATGCGCGTCTGCGAAAACCATGCGGTGCTGACCCCGAGGGCGCCTGGTGGAGCCTGAGGGCGCCTTATGGAGCCTTAGTGGAGAAAGTGCCGTTGCGAGGAGCCCCCGCATGTCGAATCCGAAGCCACGCCTGCGCGATCAACCCAGGCCAGATCA
Source organism: Thiohalocapsa marina (assembly GCF_008632335.1). GTDB lineage: Bacteria > Pseudomonadota > Gammaproteobacteria > Chromatiales > Chromatiaceae > Thiohalocapsa > Thiohalocapsa marina. The sequence goes on along the minus strand of NZ_VWXX01000004.1, from coordinate 171,124 downwards.
GTCCGGGCCAGATCAACCCAGCTGGCGCAACAGCCTGGCCGACTGGTCCTGGCAGCGACGCCAGCCGCAGCGCCGCGACAGCGAAAACTACTATCGCGCCTCGCTCGCTGAACCCCCGTCCTGGCCCCCGCTGACCGAGGACATCCGCTGCGAGGCCGTCGTCATTGGCGCCGGACTGCTGGGGGCCTCGGCGGCGCTGCACCTGGCGGAGTCCGGCGTCGATACTGTGCTCATCGAGCAGGACAGCGTCGGCGCCAGCGCCTCCGGACGCAACGGCGGCCAGCTCACGCCAGGCCTGGCGCGCTGGGAGGCCGAGACGATGCTGCAGCACTTCTCGCCGGACGAGGCCAGGCGGCTCTGGCGCTTCACCGCGCACGAAAGCATGGACCTGATCAAGGCCCTCGCCGAGCGCCTGGCGCTGGAGCTCGACCTCAAGCCCGGTCATCTCACCGCGGCGATCCACCCCGGGCACCTGACAGCCCTGCAGCACGGCATCGAGGCCCGGGCGCGGCTCGGTGACACCAGCGCCGAGCTGCTGTCGCGCGAGGCGCTCCAGGCGCATGTCGTCAGCGCTGCCTACCATGGCGCTGTGCTCGACTCGATCGGTGGTCATCTGCACCCCCTGGCGCTGAATCTGGGGCTCGTCCATGGGCTGGTCAGCAGCGGCGGGCGAGTCTTCGAGCAGACCCGGGCGACGGCCATCAGACGCCGGGCCGATGGGGTCGAGGTCATCACCGACGGCGGTGTCATCCAGGCCAGGAGGCTGGTCATTGCGGCCCATGTCTCCACCCATGGTCTGCTCGCACGGGAGGCGCGCGCGACCATCCCCTTTTACAGCTATGTCGCCGTGACCGCGCCGATCGAAGGCGGCAGCGCCGCGCTGATGCCGACTGACATGGCCTTGTACGACACCTCGCTGCAGATCGACTACTACCGCCGCGTGCGCGAGGAGCGCCTGCTGTTCGGCGGCGCCGGAAGCGGATCGCGCTGGTCGATCGAGAAGGCCAGGCGCTACTTCGAGCAGCGCCTGCATTATCTGTTTCCGCAGCAAGCGGCCTTTCAGATCGACTATGTCTGGAGCGGCGCCGCCGATCTGACCGCCCGTGGGGCGACCGCCGCCCACTGTATCGACGACAGCATCTACAGTGTCTTCGGCTGGAGTGGTCACGGCGTGGCGCAAACCGTGCGAATCGGCAAGGCCATCAGCGATGCGATCCAGGGCCGCAACGACGATTTCGAGATGCTGTGCCGGATTCCGCAGTTGCCGTTGCCCTTCGGCCGCCATCTGGCGCCCATTGCCGTTCCGATCGGCAGCGCCCTGCTGGCGCTGCGCGCGCGTCTGCAGCCGAGCAAGCTGATCTCGTTTTAACCTGGAACGAGAGACCAGCCGCCAGCCGCCAGCCGCCAGCCGCCAGCGCCGCCCGGTCAAGCGCCTGGCCGAGTTTTTCATGGATCTGGCGATCATCCGTTGGGTAAAAGGCAACCGGCCGAAAATCGGCTGTGAAACAAGGCTTTCAGCTGGCGGCTGGCGGCTCCATTAAGATTCAGGAACGCGCAGGCGCCGTCTGACCGGTCGCCAGCTTTTCAGATGCAGGTCGGCAACCCCGACACTCGCCCACAGCGGTCGCCCCTTTATTCGGCGTGACCGGGCCTGCGAATCAGCGTTCAATCAAGCGGAGGTAAATGCATGGCAAAGTCCGCGACCCAGCGCACGATTGCCGGCGTGACACTCGATCGCGTCTTCATTCTGTCCCTGTTGTTCGTGGCTGCGTTCGGCGCCTGGGGGCTGATCGACCCCGAGGGCATGAGCGGGGCCTCGCTCGGTTTCACCACGTTCATGCTGACCGGGGTCGGCTGGTACTGGCTGCTGATCTGCACCGGCTTTCTGATCCTGGCCGGGTACATGGCCTTCGGGCCCTATGGCCACATCAAGCTCGGCGCCGATGATGAGGAACCGGAGTTCTCCACCACCTCCTGGATTGCCATGCTGTTCGCCGGCGGCATGGGCGCCGGGCTCATCTTCTGGGGCGTGGCCGAGCCCCTGTACCATTTTCGCGCCCCCCCCGGCATGGCCGGCGAGACGGCGGAGGCCGCCCGACGGGCCTTTGCCCTGACCAACCTGCACTGGGGGCTGCATGCCTGGGCCACCTATGGCATCTGTGCCCTGGTGATCGCCTACTTCACCTTCCGCAAGGGGGCGCGGCCGATGATCTCGACCCCCATCGAATGGCTGTTTCCCGGCAACACGGGTCGCCGCATCGGCGGCGTGGCGAACGTGCTCGGCGTGGTTGCCGTGGTGTTCGGCCTGGCCGGCTCGCTGACCATGGGCACGCTGCAGATCCGCGCCGGGCTGGGCGAGTTGGTGGGCACGCCGATCAACCTCGGCATGTCGCTGCTGATCATGGGGATCATGTACGCCACCTACATGACCTCCGCCGCCGTCGGCGTCGATCGCGGCATCAAGCTGCTGTCCAACATCAACATGATCGTCGCCATCCTGCTGCTGTTGTTCATCACCCTGTTCGGACCCACCGCGTTCATCTTCGAGACCTTCATCGATGCCATCGGCACCTACCTGACACAGCTCCCGGCGCTGGCCTTCCGCCTGCTGCCGTTCGAGGGCGAGCAGGACTGGACCGCCAGCTGGACCCTGACCTACCTGATCTGGTGGCTCGCCTGGGGCCCCTTTGTCGGCATCTTCATCGCCCGCATCAGCCGCGGCCGCACCATCCGTGAGTTCTGCGCCGGGGTCATCCTGGCGCCGACGCTGTTCTCCATCTTCTGGTTCGCGGCCCTCGGCGGTGCCGGCATCTACATCGAGCTGGTCGGCGCCGGCGGCATCGCCGAGCTGGTGTTCCAGGACGTGACCCGGGCGCTGTTCGTCTTCCTGGATTATTTTCCGCTGGGGCAGGTGCTTGGTTTCGTCGCCCTGTTCCTGATCTTCATCTTCCTCGTCACCTCCGCCGACTCCGGCGGCTTCGTGCTGTCGATGATGACCAGCAGCGGCAGCCTGAACCCGGCCCTGGCCTACAAGCTGATCTGGGGCACACTGGTGGCCGTGCTCACGGTGGCGACGCTGTTCAGCGGCTCGGTGGACGTGGCCAAGGCCATGGCCGTGACCGGCGCCGTGCCGTTCTCTGTGGTGCTGCTGCTGCAGGTGGTCGGTTTCCTGCGCGAGATCCGCGGTGAGCGATGCACGGCAACGGCGCACCGGGCCGAGCCGGAATCCAGCGATGGGGGGCATGCGGCATGAATCCGACCCTGTTTTCGCGACTGGCGGCCACCCTGCTGATCCTCGGATTGTTGCTGTCATCCGGCTGCGGGCGCGATCGCGCGCCGCTGATCGTCGGCGGCAAGCAGTCGCCGGAGAACCAGATCGTGGCGGAAATGGTCGCGGCGCTGGCGGAGGAGGCCGGCATCCCGGTTCTGCGTCGCATCGGGCTCGGCACGACCCGGCAGACGCTGGAGGCAATGAAGCGCGGTGAGATCGACATCTACCCGGAATACACCGGGACGGGCCTGACCATGCTCGGGCAGGCGCAGCTGCGTGATCCGGACGCCGCGCTGGCGCGCGTGCGCGAGCGCTTCGCCCCGCTGGGGCTCGGCTGGAGCGAGCCGCTGGGCTTCGACAACGACTATGGCCTGGCCATGCTGAACGACCGGGCACGTCTGCTCGGCATCAAGACCATCTCCAATCTCGCCCGCCGTGCTCCCCAGCTCAGCCTGGGCGTCGACGACGAGTTTCAGCAGCGCCCCATCGACGGCCTGCAACCGCTGCTGCGCCGGTATGGCATGCGCTTTGGCTCGGTCCTGGAGGTGCCCCTGCGGGAGCGCTCGGGGCTGTACGACATGCTCATCGAGCGACGCATCGATGTCAGCCTGATCACGCGCGCCGATCCGCAGATCGAGGAGTTCGATCTCCGCGTCCTGCAGGACGATCTGGCATTCTTCCCGAACGAGCAGGCCGCGCTGCTGTACCGCGAGCAGGCACTGGCGCGTTTCCCGGCCCTGGCCACGGTGCTCGGGCAGCTTGCCGGCCGCATCTCCGATGAGCGCATCCGCACGTTGCAGCGCCGGGTGGTCCTGCGCGGAGAAGACCCTGGCGTGGTGGCCCGCGCGGAGCTGATGCGGCTCGGCCTGATCGAAGGGTTCGCGGCCCAGGCCCCGCGGCAGGCGCTGAATGTGGCCATCTCTCCCTCGGCGAACGCCGACGGTGAGGCGGCGGCGGTACTGCGGGCATTACGCCGCTCCTTCCCGGCCCGTGACGTGCGGCTGGTGCCGGCGCCGGACCCGCTTGGCGAGGTCCAGGCCGGCAATGCGCGTGTCGCCCTGGTCAGTGCCCCGGCCTTCTTCTCCCCAGGCTCGATCGATCCCCTCACCGGCCAGCCGCCGCTGCGCTCGGGCGTCGAGGCCGTGGCTCTGGTGGGCAACAGCTACCTGCACCTGTTCGCGCTAAGACCCGATGTGGGCGACCTGCAAGAGGCCCGTCGCATCGTCACCAGCGCCGAGGGGTCGAGCGGCTATCGCGCGGCCGAATCCATGATCGATGCCTACGGGCTCGACGCGGAACTGGTGCCAGTGGAAGGCGCGGATGCCCAGGCCCTGGCCGATGCCATGCTGGCCAGCGCGGCGGACATCGCACTGCTGATGCAGCCCATCGGCAACTGGACGGTGCTAGAGCTGTTCGAACGAGGGCTGACGCTGCTGTCGGTTGGCGACTGGAGCAGCGGCAGCAACCGGATCGTTTTCCCCTACCTGCAGGGTGCGCGCCTGAGCACGACGGATTATCCGCAGCTCCGCCAGCCGGTGGAGACGCTGGTCACCCAGCTCGTGCTCGCCGGCCCGGCGCCGTTGCCGGACTCGGCCATCGGCAACCATGGTCCGGGGGCCAACTTCATCCCGACCGCCCTGCCGCTCACGAACCAGTCAGTGGATGCGATCAACGCCGCCCTCAACACCCGTGGCCAGATCAACCCGATCCTGCCGCAGGCTGCCGCCCTGGCGCCCGAGCTGCCCAGCCCGCCGGCCCGCATCAACCCCTCGCCCGCCGTCTCGGTACTGACGCTGTTCGTCGTCGCGCTGCTCGGCTGGCTGGTCTGGTTGCTGTATCGGAGAGCGCCCGTCTGAACGCGCTCATGCGCGGGTGGCTCGGTACGGTCCGCCGGCACCGGCAGTGGGCACAGGTGTGGCGGGGCACGGACCGAGGGCGTAGGCAGGACACCGTTGGCACCTGCGTGATCGCGCCCTTGTTGCTGTTCCTGCTCCTGGTCGCGCCCGTTGTCCCGGCCCGGTCGGAGGCACCGTCTCCGCCGCCGGATAACGGATCGCCCTCCGCTCCCGGGTTCGAGCGATCCATGGCCACCCTTGCCGCACACCCCGCGGTGGTGGAGGCCAGGATGGCCGAGGCCGAGGCCGCTACCGATCTGGCCGAGGAGGAGCGGGAGCGCCTGCTGGGCCAGTATCGGCGGGTGCTGGACAATCTGGCCGCACAGGCGGCGGCGCAGGACGAGGCGGCAAGGCTGCAGGAGCGGCAGGCGCGGGCACCGGGTCAGGCCGAGTCCATCCGCGCGCGTTTGTCCGCCATGGAACCCTTGCCGCAGCCCCCCGTCGAACTGCCGGCTGACGCGGATCTTGCCGCCGTGCGGCGCCTGCTGGTGCAAGAGGCGGCCGAGGTCGCGACGCGACAGGAGCGGCTGGACGCCCTGCAGCAGGCGCTGGCCGAGGAGGCTGACGCCCTGCCGGGCTGGTTCCGTGGGCTCGCCGAGCTGCGCCAACGGGCACTGGACCTGGAGGACGAGCTCGCGGGCGCACTGGCCGCCGGCGCGGAAGGCGCGGAGGCGCTGACCCGTTACTGGCTGCTGGAGAGCGAGCGCGACCGCCTGCGTGCCGAGGCCCTGGTGCTGGAGCAGAAACTGCTCGGCGCCGACGTCCGCCGCGCCCTGACCCTGGCGCAGCGCGACGAGGCCAGGCTTTCCCTGGATCGCGCCCTGGCCCGACAGGCCTGGCTGCAGGCGCAGGAAGAGCAGCGCCGGCGCGCGGAGGCCGATCGGGTCCTGGCCGAGATCGAGGCCGCCAAGGAGGCTGCCGCGGATGCCCATCCCCAGGTGTGGGCGCTGGTGCGGGCCAATGCCGCGGTGGCCGAGACCATCAACCAGATCAAGGCCCGGGCGGCGGCGGCGGAGGCCGCCAGCGCCGAGACCGCGACGACCAGCCGCGCCCTGCAGCAGGCATTCGACAACGACCGTCGGCGTATCGCCGCCGCCGGGATCAGTCGCGCCATGGGACGTGCGCTCGTGGACCGGCGCGAGCGGCTGCCAAGCGTCCGGGAACTGAGGCAGCAAGCTGCCGAGCGCGCGGATGCAGAGGCCGAGGCGACGCTTGCCCAACTACAATGGCGCGAGGAACTGCTTCAGCTCGGGCCCGGTGCCGCGGGGCAATTCGGTGCCGAGCTCGCCCAGCTGGACCCCGTCACGGCCGAGGCACTCGAGGCGCAGCTCGATGAGCAGATCAGGCGTCGCGTCGACCTGCTCGAGGGCGCAATCGAGGCCGAAGAACGGCATCTGCGTGCGCTTGCGGAGCTGGACCTGGCCGCCGAGTCGCTGCGCACTGTCATCCTGGACTATCGCGCCTTCCTGGATGAGCGTCTACTGTGGACGCGAAGTCATGTACCTGTGACCGAGCAGGGCTTTGACGCGCTGCCGCGGGTCATCGCCGAGCTGGTGAGCCCAAGCAACTGGCTGCTGGTGGCGCAGGCCCTGGCCGCCGGTCTTGCCGCTGCCTGGAGCTGGTGGGTCGGTCTGCTCGTGGTCGCGCTGCTGTTGGTCTTTGACCGGTGGCTGCGGCAGCGCATCCGCGCCACGGCGGCACCGCTGCGGAGAATCAGCAAAGACCGCTTTGCCTACACCCTCGGCGCCATCCTGCTGACGCTGCTTCTGGCGGCGCCGGTGTCGCTGTTGCTGGCCCTGCTCGGGCTCATCCTGATCAGCGCGCCCAGCCCGGAGGCCTTCCCCTACGCCGTCGGCAACGGCCTGCTGCGCATCGCGCCACCGCTGTTCTGCCTGCGCGCCTTTCGCATGCTATGCATGTCCGGCGGTGTGGCGGAGCGTCACTTCCGCTGGCGCACCCTGGTGCTGCGGCGGCTGCGTCGCTCCCTGGATATCGCCATCTGGACCCTGCTGCCGCTGGCCTTCGTCGCGGCCGTGATGAGCACCCTCGGCGAACTCCAGGCCGCCACCCTCGGCCGCCTGGCCCTGACCGGTGTCACGCTGGGCTTTGCGCTGCTGGTTGCCGTGGCCCTGCATCCGCGGCACGGGCTGCTGCGGGACCTCCTGGCCGAGACGCCGAACGGCCTCGCCAATCGGTTGCGCCACCTCTGGTATCCACTGGCCGTGGCGGTGCCGCTGATGCTGTCCATCCTGACGCTGGCCGGCTTCCACTACACCGCGGTGACCCTGTTCGACCTCTGGCTTGGTCAGCTGTGGCTGCTGTTCGGGCTGGTGGTTTTGCAGCAATCCATCGTGCGCTGGCTGCTGGTGACCCGACGCGAGCTCGCGCTGCGCGTGGCCCTGGAGCGGCGGGCCCGGCGCGAGGCGCAGCGGCAGGATGAGGCCATGGCGGAGGCCGAGGCCAATACCGAAACCAGTGCCGAGGCCCGGGCGCGGACGGACGCCGGTGAGACGGACGAGGAGACCGTCGACCTCGTGGCCCTGGATGTCCAGACCCGTCGGCTGGTCAATGCCCTGATCGCGCTCGGCGCGGGCGTCGGGCTCTGGGTGCTCTGGGCGGACGTGCTGCCGGCACTGAACGTGCTTGAGCGCATCCCGCTCTGGGGCAATTCGGGCGTGGGGGAGGGCGGCGAGGACCTTCTGCCCGTGACGGTCGCGGATCTGGGCGTGATGCTGCTGATCGTCGCCGTAACCGTGATTGCGGTACGCAACCTGCCGGCGCTCCTGGAGATCCTGCTGCTCAAGAACACCGGCATCGGTGCCGGCGGTCGCTACACCATCATCGCGCTGACCGGCTACGCCGTCATGGCCGTTGCCACCCTGTCGGTGGCCGGGCGGCTCGGACTCAGCTGGCAGCAGGTGCAGTGGCTGGTGGCCGCGCTCGGCGTGGGTATCGGCTTCGGCCTGCAGGAGATCGTGGCCAATTTCATCAGCGGGCTGATTATCCTGTTCGAACGGCCGATCCGCGTTGGCGACACCGTGAGCGTCGGCGAGAACACCGGCGTGGTGGCCCGTATCGAGATCCGTGCCACCACCATCCGGACCCTGGATCAGCGCGAGCTGCTGGTCCCAAACAAGCAGCTCATCACGAGCGAGGTAATCAACTGGACCCTGTCCGACCAGATCAACCGCGCCGATATCCTGGTCAGCATCGAGTACGGCAGCGACACCGAGACGGCCCTGCGCATCCTCGGCGAAGTGGCCGCGGCGGACCCGCGGGTGATGACTGACCCGGCGCCGGTGATCACGGTCGAAAACCTGGGTGAGCGCGGACTGGAACTGATGTTGCGGGTCTTCCTGCCGACCATCGCCGACCGGCTCAGGATCCGCGGCGATCTGGTCAACGCCATCGACCGGCGGCTGCGCGAAGCCGGTATCCCCATCGGCCTGCCACGACGCGATGTCAGGATGCGCGATGCTCCGCTGACCTAATGCGGCGCTGATTCATTGGCCATCCTGGCCAAAAATCCGCACGCGATTCGAAAACGCGGTTTCCGAATCGCTGCATTTCCAGCGGCGTGCGCCGCTAAAAATGGCGGGGCCTCCTGCCCCGCACGGGAAGCACCGAATAGATCAGCGCTTCCCTAAACAGCTTTGCGCAACGAAAACTCAGCCGGCAGTAACAATCGTCAGTATTGGTACTTTCAACGATCCAGCCTCAGTGCAAAATAGAAGTCTGCAATCAAGGCTGATACTCGACGGCAACCGCCGGAACGTCAGCTCAATTGGTCGAGCCAAGGCTGAGACGAGATGCGCCGAATGCTGGAAAGACAACCGCCTCGAATGCGCTGTTTGCACTTGGACCGCACAAGCGTCTTTTTGACGGGCTTGGGGGTCGTGCTTTGCCTATCCTCGAATGCCGCATCGGCCTTGCAGCCGACGGAGCCGGAAGGCATCGAGGAGCCGGCCCTTGCGGAGCCCCTGACAACGGCCGATCGACCGTTTTGGGACGACGCCTCGGCGGGCTATTTCTTTCGCTCCGCCTATTTCAGGCGCTCCAGCCATGGCGATGAGCCGGGGCTACCCGAGTTCAATCAACGCGGTGCCGGTGTCGGTGGCTGGCTCTATGGGACCACGGGCAAGCTCGCAAATCTGCTCTCCGTCGGCGGCTCACTGTATTTCACCGTGCCGCTGGATGCCCCCGAGGAGCATCCCTACAACTTCATCTTGCGCGACCCCTATCAGGACGGCTATAGCGTCCTCGCCGAGGCCTACGCCAAGCTGAGCTACGAAGACGACAGCCAGGAGCATGCGCTGGTGATCGGCCGTCAATCGATCAACAACCAGTGGTTCATGACCGACGTCTATCGCTTCTTCAACAAGCTCGACCAGAGCATGATCGGCCGTCGCGATATCCGCGGCATGCACCCCATCACCTACGAGGCGGTCACGCTCAACGGCAGGCTGCTCGACGGCAACCTTCGCTATCATGCCGGTTATGTGACCGACATGAAGCAGGTCAACGACATCGAGTTCCGCAACCTCTACCAGGCGGTCTATCAGTTGCTGACCTGGCCCGACGCTGCCAAGCAGGGCGAGACCGACGGCATGGCCTATGTGCAGGTCAACTGGAAGCCGGGGCCGGATACCATGCTCTCGGCTTCGTACCACATGGTCGACGACCTGCTGAACATGGGCTACCTGGATCTCGATCATGTCTTCCGCTTCGATGACCGGAGATATTTTCGTGTCGGCACCCAGTGGATGCACCAGAATTCCAACGGCGACAGCCTGGTCTCGGGCATCAATGGGCAGCCTGGTCGCGGATTCAGCACCAATTACGGCGGCATCTATCTCGAAGGCCGGCCCTTTCCCTGGTGGATCCCCTATGGCATGGCCGGCATCACGAGCGAACGGGCGCAGATTCGCTCACCTTACTCCATCGGTCCGTCCTATCTCGTCCAGCGGGTGGGCGAGAACTCGGCCGCCGGCGAGCATACCTGGATCCTGGGCACGGTCATCGACTTCAGCAGCTGGGGCCTGAAGGACCTGTCCTTCGACATCACCTACGGCGAGCGCAGCAACCGCAATGTCGACGGCAGTCCCAATCTCCCATTGGCGGACTGGAATGAGGCAGCGGCGGATCTGATCTACATCTTCCCTCAGGACGGGCCATTCAAGAACCTGCGCGTCCGGGCCAGATATGCGCAGGTCTGGCAGAAGGGTGACCAATGGGTCGCCTCGGAGGGTGCCATTCGATCGCTCAATGCCATGACCGAAGACATCCGCTTCGATATCGGGCTGAATATCCCGTTCTTCTGAGCCCAGGAGACGCTGATTTATTGGCCTCCTGGCCAAAAATCAGCACGCGATTCGAAAACGTGGTTTCCGAATCGCTTCATTTTCAGCGGCTTGCGCCGCTAAAGCGCTCAGTTAGCGGCCAACCAGCTGAGAAACTGGCTGAAGACGCCGTCAACCATGTCCTGATACGCCGCGATGCGGGACTCGCGCTCCTCCAGTGGAGTCTCTGTTGGCATGGACTTCAACAGGCGAATCTGCAACTGCAACATGCGGGCGTTTTCCTGCTCGATGCGACGCAGGGCGACGACGAAGGGATCGAGCGGATCGACTGCGTCGGGAATGACCGGTGCGAAACGAATGCGGGCAAGTTGCGCATGGCCCAGCGCCAGGCCGCGAAAGGCGGCATCCGGATTCAATGCTGGCCCCGGCGGAGGCAGGAGGATCTGACCCCAGGCCATGGCCAAGGGCGAGATGATCTGGTTGCCTCGAAGCGGGAGTGCGGGATTGATCGACCAACTGGTGGTGCGCAGCAACAGCGAAATGGCCTCGAGTTCTCGGGAGTATTGCGTGAACGCGGATTGCTGCGCGGCATCGAGACGCGCCATCCACTGCACCCAGGAATGGTATGCGGCATTGCCGGTTTTGGTCCCGCTCAGCAACAGGGCGATCTTGGTCTGAACATCGGCTGTCAGGCCATCCGACTCGATGCGCTCGCGCGCCTGATCATAGAGGATTGGCTCAATCATGATCGTTGCCCTCCTGGGAATGCACTTGATGCCTGCTATCCAGGCCGACCACGGCATCGGACTTGGTCGCATCGGGGCTCGCGAATTGAACGGCGCGCATCCAGTCGCCGATGCAAGGCAGCCATTGCTGGGCCGCGCCGGGGTCGTCGGAGGCCACCCAGACACTTTGATCGCCTTTCCAGCGACCGTCTGTGACCTGACTCAGAAAGACCTCCAATTGCCGCATGGTCACGGCCGGTTTCTCAATGGTAAAGGCGTGATAGGCCTGCTGGATGATCAGTAATCGGGAATTTTCGATCCCTTTCCGGATGCGCTCATGACACTCGCGCGGGGTAAAGAAATCATGTTCGCCATTCATGATCAAGGTCGGCACCTCGATGCCGGAAAGACCCGGCGTCAAGGGCTCGAGCTCGACAAAGGACTCCATGAGATTCTGCATGGCATAGGCATCGTTGCCGATATAGCCGTTGCGCATCATGGATGGAATGCGCGCGCGATTGGCGTCGATCCAGGCGGAGCTCATGTTCATCGGATAAAGCATCTGCTGCAGATAGGGCATGCCGACCTCGGTCAGGCCCTGCAGCAGCATGGCGCCGAGAAATTCCAGTTGTGGCGTCAGTTCGGCAAAGGTGCTCATCACCGTCAGGCTTTGCAGGCGATGGCCATATCGAATGGCGAAGTCGAGCGCCACGAAACCACCAAAGGAGATGCCGGCCAGATGAACGGTCTCGAGCTCGAGCCGATTTAGAAGCGAGTCGAGGAGCTCCGCGTGATGCCTCAGCTGGATATCGATAACGGGCTTGGAAGAGCGCCCCTGGCCGAGCATGTCGTAGGCGAGGACGCGATAGCCTCGGGGGACAAAATAAGCCGCATAGTCTTCCCACAAACGGGCATTCTGAGTGAGGCCATTCAGGAATACAATGACGGGCCGGCCTGGGTCGCCTCTTAGCTCATAGTGAATTCGATGACGCCCGCATTGAACGCTTGGCATGGTGTTTTCCATTGGTCGATTGCGATTGCTCGAATGATACAGGTCTTTCTCATGAATTGCTTCAGATCGCCTTTGACGCCCCAGATTCAAGCCGCGGGGCAGTCGCAGGCCGCTCGGTTGGAACAGGCGCAGCGGTTCCAGCATTGCGTTCCGTCTGGTTTGCGCACGCTGCGTTAGCGGTGAATCGAGCCGGACACCTTTCAATACATCGCATGACGGAGGTTTTTGACATGAAGAGACTCAGGCGGGGTCCCCGCCGGACCATCGGCTGGTTGCTGTCAGCGCTGCTGACCGCGTCGCCGATCGTCACGGCCCATGCCCAGGCATCGATCACCGAGCGCTCGGCCGTGCCCGAGCTCGATGCGCTCAAACAGACCTACGAGGTACCCGGTTTTCGCATCGGCGGCCGCTACGATCTCGATGATCCCGACGCCTGGAAGGACGGCGGGGTCGGCGGCACCACGCTGGAGTCGCTCGGCGCTGCGCCGGCGCGCACGGCCTACATCGCCGTCGGCACGCCCGAGCGCAACGCCGAGGGGGAGATCATCAACGCCATCGTGATCAACGCCTTCTTCTCCGGCGATGCGACCTCGATGTACTCGAACTGGTATGCCGGCGGCGCGGGCAATGCCTTCTCGGGCGGCGCCCTGGTCGGCCCCGGGCTGCTGTTCGATACCGACCGCTTCTATGTCATCTTCGTGGACGCGCTCGGCCTCTGGGGCGCATCCAAGCCCTCAGACGGGCTCGCACGCCGCTTCCCGATGTACAGCTACTACGACATGGTGCATCTGAATTATCGCCTGCTGCGCGAGCACCTCGGCGTGGCCCGCGTGGTGCTGTCCACGGGCGTGTCCATGGGTGGGACCCAGGCCTATTACTGGGGCCTGATGTATCCGGAGATCGTCGAGGCCGTGCTGCCCATCGGCGGCGCCTCGGCCACCGATGGCGAGGGCGGCTCCGTGGCGGCCTGGACCTTCCAGCTGGCCAAGGCCGCACTGGAGTCCGATCCCGTCTGGCGCGAGACCAACGCCGATTACTACCACCTGCCGAAGGCGGAGCACCCGAACAAGGGGGTCGAGTTCCATTGGTCGAATCTCTCGCTGACCGGATTCGATCTCTCCCATCGCCAGTCCCTCGGCTGGGATGAGGTGTCCACGGAGGTCTTCACCTGGAGCCAGGACCCGCGCCTGGGTCCGGACGCCGGCACCCGTCTGCAACGGCTCGCTGCCCAGTTCGACGCCGTCGATCTCTGGTATCGCGATACGGTCGGCGAGCGCCACAACCTCGACGCGCTACTGCCGAAGATGCAGCCACGCACCCTGGTAGTACACGTTGAGAATGACCTCTGGCTGAAGGCCAGCGAGGCGCGCAAGGCCTCCGAGCTGATCCCGGGCGGCCTCTATGCCGACTTCCCGTCTCCCATCGCCCACTATGCGGTGTTCAAGGCACCCAATGTGCTGGCCGACGACCTGACCTTCAGCTCGTTCATGCGCTCGGCAGGGATCACGGCCGACGAGGGGGTGGTCTGCGAGGCGAGCAACTACCGCCGACCGCGGGTCAATAGGCAGCCGGACCCGGAGCGGTCGTTCTGGCTCGACGAGATGGTCATGCCCTTCCCGGTCAAGTTCGCCAAGGTGGCGGACCGGCGCGGCGTCGAGTGGGAGATCGGCTACATGGACGAATACTGCGGCAACGAGCCGAACCCGCCGACGCTGGTCATCGTGCACGGCAAGGGGGCCTTCGGCGGACACTATGGACATCTGATGCGGTTTGCGGTGGAGCGCGGATTCCGCGTCATCGTGCCGGACATGCCCCTGGCCGGCGTGTCCGGACCGGGCAATCTGGATCGGCCCCAGACGCGCACCCTCGACGATGTGCGCGATGCCTTCCACGCCCTCATCGTCGGCGAGCTGGGGGTCGAGAACGCCTGGTACTACGGCCACTCCCTGGGCGGCCAGACGGTGCTCGGCTATGCCTTGCGCTATCCCGAGGCCGTGCGTGGGCTGATCCTGGAGGGACCGGCCGGTCTGGAGGAGTATCCGAAGCATTTCCAGCTCGGCGAGCAGTCCCTGCCCATGTGCGACATCGCCATCGCCTACGATCTCGATCAGTGGCACGCGGCCTATGATCCCCTCGGGCTGGTCCAAGTCGAGCTGGACCGCACGCCCGAAAACGTCCGCGACTTCTTCTACTTCAAGACGCGCGACGAGGCGGGGAACGCGGTACCGAGCCCGCTGGGCTACTTCGTCAACGACACCGAATATGCGCGCCTGCACACGGATCAGCGCATCGCCATGATCAGCGGCAACCCGCGCGAATTCGAGCAATGGGCCTTCCTGTTCATCTACGACCTCTTCACCATCTGCGCGGAGAACAACATCGAGGACGAGCAGTCGCTGTACAAGCGTCTGCCGGACATCGAGGCACCGATCTTCCTGGCCTTCGGCGCGCGTGAGCCGTTCATCCCGAGCACCTCGCTGAACGGGCTGACCGACCTGGCCCGCGACATCATCATCCCCTTCCGCGAGCGCATGGCCGCCGCGGGCAATGCGCCGACCATCAAGCTCTATCCGGATGTGGGCCACTTCATCCATACCGACGTGCCCCTGGAGTTTGCGCGCGATGTGGTCGGCTTCATGCAGACCGGACAGGTGGATGCGATGACACCAGCGGTGATCGATGCCCTGATCAACGGCGCTGCGCCGCCGGCCGCCGCGACGCCCGCGGCGACCTCGGATCAACCGGCCGGCCTGGCCAAGTGAGGTTTGCGATGAAGATAACGCATGCGAACACCCGTCTTAGCGGTTCCGCGATGATTCTGGCGCTGGCGGCCATCCTGGGGGCCACTCTGGCGGCTCCGGGGACGATCCTGGCCGCCGTTGAGGGCACGACGCCGCGGACAACCGAGCCCCCGGCGGACGCGCTGACGCCGAGCTCCGGCGTCATGGCCCTGGACCACCTGAAGCGCTATTACGCCATCCCCAACTTCCGTCTCGGCGGCCGCTACGATCTCGATGCCGACCCGGCCAGCTGGCACGACGGCGGCACCGGCGGCACCACGCTGGAATCCCTCGGCGCGGACCCGCTTCGGGTCGCCTACATCGCCGTCGGCACACCCAGGCACAACGACGCCGGCGAGATCATCAACGCCGTGGTGATCAACACCTTCTACTCCGGCGACGCGACCAATATGTACAACTTCTGGTACGAAGGTCAGGCCGGCAACGACTTCTCCGGGGGCGCCATCGTCGGCCCGGGCCGGGTCATCGACACCGATCGCCATTACGTGGTCTTTCTCGATGCGCTCGGCCTCTGGGGCGCCTCCAAGCCCTCGGACGGGCTTGGGCGCAAGTTCCCGGCCTACAGCTACTTCGACATGGTGCAGGCCAACTATCGGCTGCTGCGCGAGCACCTGAACATCGCGCAGGTCGAAGTGGTCACGGGCGTGTCCATGGGGGCCACCCAGGCCTGGGTCTGGGGCGTGATGCACTCGCCCAGCGGATACGTCAGCGCCATCCTGCCCATCGGCGGGACCACGGCCTCCGACGGCGACGATCCCGTCGGCGCCTGGACCTTCCTGCTCGCCCAGGCGGCGCTGGAGAGCGATCCCGTCTGGCGCGAGACCGACGGCGACTACTACCACCTGCCGGTCGATCAGCATCCGCGCCAGGGCCTGCAGTTCATGTGGTCGCGCCTGCAGCTGACCGGCTTCACCTTCCAGGTACGCACGGCCCAGCCCTGGGCGGAAGTCGAGCGCGAGGTCTTCCACTGGGAGCCCGAGGGCCATCAGACCGCGGCCTTCATCGCGCGCACCCAGAACGAGGACGCGGTGGACTTCTGGTACCGCAACGACGCCGGCTTCCGCTACAACATCAACGATGAGCTCGGGCGGATCCAGGCGCGCACCCTGGTGGTGCATATCGACACCGACAAGTGGCTGCTGCCCGACAATGCGCGCAAGGCGGCGGCAGCCGTAGACGGGGCGGACTTCGCCAGCTTCGCCGATCCCACCGCCCACTATGCCGTGTTCCGCGCGCCCAACGTGCTCAAGGAGACCATCGGCGCCTTCATCGACGATCGCTTCACCACGCGCCTGCCCGGGATCGCCGATGCCGGCGTCGGGGCCGCGAGCGGGCAGGCCGGCGCGGAGGAGCGCCCGGCCGGACTCTCCAAGTAGATCAGGTCCGCCAGGATCTTGCGCCTTGCAGGCCGCCGCCGGGCGGCCGGCAGGGTGTCGTCCCCCATCTGCGTTGCCCTGGCACGCCGCTGCCATCGAGCACCAGTCCTGGCGTGAGCCGCGGACAACCGTTACCCTAATGCAGCCGTCAGCCTCCAGCCACCAGCCACCAGCGCCGCCCAATCAAGCGCTTGGTCGATTTTTTCACGGATCGGGCGATCACCCGTTGGGTGAAAGGCCGCCGGCCGGACATCGGCTCTGAAACAAGGCTTTCAGCTGGTGGCTGGTGGCTGTCTGCTCTTTCCAGGATCAGCGGAGCCTGAGTGACGATGACGACGACAGATGGCGCCGGAGGCTGGTGCGTGCGGCTCGCCCTGATCATCGTCCTGATCATTGGCCTGGGATGCGGTCGGGCGTGGGCGTTGCCGCCCATGCAGCCGATCGACTTGGCGCGTGGCGGAGACGGGGTCGTGCTGACGGACGCGCTGTGGCTGCACGAGGAAACCCCGGGGCAGCCACTGACCATCGCAGAGGTTCTTCAGTCTACGGATTGGGAGGCAACGAGCCCAGAGAACCTGAGCTCGGCCTATCGCCCGACAACCGTCTGGCTGCTCGGGACGATCCGCAATAGTGGTGAGACCCCGCTCTCGCGCTGGCTCGTCCTGCTGCCCTGGCAGCTGCGGGACGTGCAGTTGTTCCTGATCGACCCGGTCACGGGAGCTGTCTCGACGCACCAGCGCGCCGGACTCGGCGTCGCGCGCGAGGCCCTCGAGGTCGCCAAGATCCAGCCCACCTTTGCCATCGAGCTGGCACCGGGACAGACCCAAACCCTGTTGCTGCGCGTGCAGGACCGCAGTTTTCTCGGACTGACGGTGCGCAGCGTGGAGCCCGAGGCCTTCGTGGCGAAGGAGGGCGCACGCCGGGATCTGTATCTGCTCTTTGCCGGGTTCGTCCTCGCCATCATGGTCGTGCTGCTCGCATGGGGCGATTGGCGCTTCACCCTGGCGAGCGTCTGGCTGGGATGCATCATCCTCTTCGAGCTGTCCTACGAGATCCCGCTGGTGCTTAGCCTCTGGCCGGGGCTGCGCCCGCACATGATCTCCCTGTTCACCATCTCCGGGGCACTGACCATCGCCGTCTTCGCCCTGGCCTCGCTGGTGTTCCTGGAGATCTACCGCAATCGCGCCTGGCGCATCCTCTACGGGATCCTGATCGGCGGCATCCTGGTCGCGGCCTTTGCGACGCCGCTGACCGATGAGACACAGCTGACGCGGTGGGTGGCGGTGCGCCTGACGTTGGTGATCGCCCTGCTCTGGCCCATCTCGGTGCTGTTCGCGCCGCGTCGCCAGGGGCCGTATCAGTGGGGCGTCCTGATCCTGCTGGTCGGCTGCTGGCTGCAGATCATGGTACGGATCTTCACCTCCACCGGCCTGATGCCACGCATCCATGACGATGTCCTGGTGATGCTCTACCGGCTGGTGCCCCTGGGGCTGATCCTGGGTGTCATCGTGCTGGACCGGCTCGCCCGGCTCAGCCGCGAGCGCGCCCGTGAACGGGAGCTGCGGGCCATCGAGGAGGCCGCGCGCCAGGCGCTCATCGACCGACAGCAGGAAGAGAACCTGCGCCTGGCGGCGGCGGTGGAGCAGCAGACGCGCACCTTGCGCGAGGCGACTCGGCGCGCGGAGGAAAGCAGCGAAGCCAAATCCGCCTTTCTTTCCACGGTGAGTCATGAGCTGCGCGCACCCCTGCACGATATCCTGGGGTATGCGCAATTGCTTGCTCGCCAGATCCCGCCTCAGGCTCAGGAGCAGTTGGCCGTCATCCAGGATGGCGGTAACAAGCTCCTGCATCTGATCAACGATATCCTTGCCTTCAGCCGCGGCGAGGCCAGACCGATCATACTTGTCCCTGCCCCTTTGTCGCTGCGTCGGCTGGCCGCGCATCTGGGCGAGGTCTGCCGCCCGCTGGCGGCGCGAGGCGACAATCGGCTCGTGACCCGGGTCGAGCTTGGCGAGACCGAGTGGGTCATGGGCGACGAGCCGCGACTGACACAGATCTTGCGGAATCTGCTGGAGAATGCCTGCAAGTTCACCCAGCGCGGACGTATCGAGCTGGCCATCACGCTGACCGACCCATGGCGAACGCCGGACGCGGCCCCCTCGGTGTGGTTTTGCGTGTCCGACACTGGCCCGGGGATTCCGGAGTCGGAGCAAGATACGATCTTCCAGCCGTTCAAGCGGCTCGATCGCTATCAGAGCGTCCCCGGTCTGGGTTTGGGCCTGGCGATCGCGCAACAACTGGCGACTGCGATGGGCGGGAAGATCCAGGTGCGCAGCAGCCAGGGCGAGCACCATGGCAGTACCTTCAGCTTCACCTTGCGTCTGCCCAGCTGCGATCCACCGGAGCGCCAGTGGGATGCCGAGCAGCGCCCGAGCGGCTATCGCGGGCGGCGTCGAACCCTATTGATTGCCGATGATTTCCCCACGAGCCGCCAGTTTCTTGCCGATTGTTGCACGGCCTGGGGATTCAGGGTCATCCTGGCGGTCGACGGCGCCGATGCCCTGGCACGTTTCCGCGCGGCCGATCCGGCCTTTGATGCCGCGCTCGTCGACCAATTCATGCCCCATCTGGATGGCTGGGGGTTCTTGCGGGGTGTGCGTGAAGCCGATCAAGGCAGCGAGCTGCCGGTGATCCTGATCTCGGCGGCGCCGCAGCAACGGCCCGAGGGTTATCCCGAATCGGTACAGTTCGATCAGTTCGCCATCAAGCCACTCTCGGAGTCGCGTCTGGCGGTCATCCTCGGCGACGTCCTCGGTCTGGACTGGGAGTACGCCGAGGAGTCATCCCCACAGGATCCGGCCTCACCGGTCGCTCTCCCAGCCTCATGCACGGCCGCGGAGCGCGCGCATTTTCTCGAGATGCTCAGTATCGGGCAGCTCAAGGCAATCCAGCAGTGGGCGCAGGAGATGGCCGAGCGGGATCCGGAGCACAGGGCTGCATGGAGCGAGATCATGCATCTGTGCGCCGTCATCGATCTCCCCGGTCTGCAGCGTCTGGCCCGGGCCGCCGGCGAGGGCTAGCAATGCGGTGTTCTGCTTAGAAGGGATTTCTGGCGGCTAAGAATTCCTACCTGCGGCGCTTGATCCGGAGGGGGAGGGGTGCGACCGTGAAATGCGCATTCCATGCGCCTGCGAGCCGTTACCTGGCCCAGCCATCCGGTGCCGGTCGAGCCCCACGCAGGAGGTCTTCGCAGGGCATCTGCCGCCGGCATCCGGCAGCCTGCTGGAGCCTCCACGACCCGACCTCCGGACGGGGGGCGGTGCCGGCTCCATCCGCTTGACGCCACGCTTGTCGAAAACATGCCATGAGCCAGCACACAACCGAAGAGCGTCCTCGGCGGCGACTCAGTATCGCCACCCAGGTCTTCATCGGACTGGGCCTGGGGCTCCTGATCGGCCTCTTCTTCGGCGAAGAGGTGGCCTTTCTGCAGGTGGGCGGCGACATCTTCATCGCGCTGCTGCAGGTGACGGTCATCCCTTACGTGGTGGTGGCCCTGATCACCTCCCTGGGGCGGCTCACGCTGGCGGAGGCAAAACAACTTGGGCTCAAGGCCGGCGCCGTGCTGCTGCTGCTCTGGGTCATCGGCCTGGCGGTGGTGCTGAGCAGCCCCCTGGCCTTTCCGAGTTGGCCCTCGGCCTCCTTCTTCAGCACCAGTCAGATCCAGGAGCCGGTGCCGGTGGACTTCCTGGGCCTCTATATCCCCTCCAACATCTTCGGCTCCCTGGCCAATGCCGTGGTGCCGGCCATCGTGGTCTTCAGCATCCTGTTCGGCGTGGCCCTGATCCGGGTGGGCAACAAGCAGCGCTTCATCGACCTGCTCGCCACCGCCGGCGATACCCTCATGACCATGACCGGCTTCATCGGCCGGCTCGCCCCCTATGGCGTCTTTGCCATCACGGCGGCCGCGGCCGGCACCATCGACGTCGCCGAACTGGCCCGGCTGCAGGTCTATGTCGTCATCTATGTGGCCATGGCCCTGATCCTGAGCCTGTGGGTGATTCCGGGGCTCATCGCGGCGGTGACGCCGCTCGGCTACGGCAGCGTCGTGAGCGCCTTCCGCGGCCCGCTGATCACGGCCTTCGCCACCGCCAACGTGCTGATCGTGCTGCCGGTGCTGGCGGCCGATGCCAAACGCCTGATCGCCGAGACCGACGGCCGCGAGCAGCAGCCGAGCGAGCAGGAGGAGTCGGCCATCGACATCCTGATTCCGGCGGCCTTTCCCTTCCCGAATCTCGGCCTGGTGCTGTCGCTGCTATTCGTGCTGTTCGGTGGCTGGTTCGTGGGCGCGTCGGTGGCCGTCAGCGACTATCCCCTGATCGCCGGCGCCGGGCTCGCCAGTCTCTTTGGCAGCACCATCCTGGCCCTGCCCTTTCTGTTCGATCTGCTGCGGCTGCCGGCGGACCTGTTCCAGGTGTTCATCACAGTGGATGTCATCGGCGCGCGCTTCGGCACGCTGCTGGCCGGCATGCACATCATCGCCATCGCCCTGATCGGCACCTATGCCCTGGAGGGCCGACTGCAGGTGCGCCTCGGCCGGCTGTTGCGCTTCGCCGTCCTCTCGGTGGTGCTGGTGCTCGGGACCCTGCTCGGCATCCGCGCCTTCTACACCTACGGCTTCGTCGCCCCCTTCACCAAGGATCAGCTGCTGACCGGACTGTCCTTCGCCGGCGAGCCGCAGCCCCATACCGTCTTGCGCGAGCCGGCGCCGACACCGGCCGGAGCGCCGGGCAGCCTGGAGCGGATTCAGGCAACGGGCGTGCTGCGCGCCTGCTATCGCGACAGCGACTATCCGTCGTCGTTCTTCAACCGGGATGGCGATCTCGTGGGCTTCGATATCGAAATGACGCACCGTTTCGCGCGCATGCTCGGAGCGGACATCGTCTTTGTCTCCGTGGACTCGAGCGAGGCCGCGGAGACCGCGCTCAACGACGGCACCTGCGATCTGTTCATGTCCCTGCTGCCGATCGTGCCGGAGATGACCATGGGCTTCGCCATGAGCGTTCCGGTCATCGACAGCCCGATCGGCCTGATCGTGCAGGACCATCGGCGGCGCGAGTTCGAGACCTGGGAGCAGATCCAGGCCACCGCCGGCCTGCGAATCCTGACCACCGATAACCGCGCATCCCTGCGCTACATCGAGCGCATGCTGCCCGAGGCGGAGCCCGTGTTCTTGCCGAATATCCGCAATCTGGACGCGGTCCTGAGCCAGGAGCCACCGGCCTTCGATGCGATCCTCATGGCCGCCGAGGAGGCCGCGGCCTGGACCATCCGCTTCCCGCGCTTCAATGTGAGCACGCCGACGCCGATCCTCATGGCCCCCTTCGGCTACGCCCTGGCGCGCGACCTCGACCCGCACCTGCTGAACTTCTTCAACGCCTGGCTGAACAACGCGCGCGGCTACGGCACCGTCGACGCGCTCTACCGCTTCTGGATGCTCGGCGAGCTGGGCAGCACGCGCCAACCGCGCTGGTCCGTCGCGCGCGATGTGCTGGGGTGGATCGACTGAGCGCACCACCCGCATCCGCACCTTCCACGACTCGCAGCTCTCGGTGCCCAACTCGGTCACCACCAACGCCACCATCGACAACATGGGCGGAGGAGGGGCGCTGGTCGGTTTACGCGCGGGCAGGCGCTGTGTGCCAAGCCTACGCACTTAGTCACCCAAGTCGTCCGCCGCCTCGGCCAGGCGTCTCAGCGCCGACAGGTCGAGGGCGCTGCACATGGCGATGATTCCCTGCCACAGGGCATCGCGCTCGGGATGCTGTTCGGCCATCTCGATGGCCCAGCGCTGAATCTCGATCACCTGACCGATGGCGACCATGTCGCGCAGTCGGCCGCGCTCCTCCGCGGACAAGGAGCCCGCTGGGGATACAGGCTCGCGCTTGGACCCGCCCGCGCTCGAGGCGTCTGGCGCATACTCCCAGTCAAGCGACAAGACCTCCGCGAGGATCCGTGCCAGTTGCCGTTCGAAAACTGGCTTCATGACAAATCGGTCGAAGGTCATCGCCTCAGGAAAGGCGTCGGGCCGCTGCACCGGCGCGGCCGAGATCAAGATGACCGGCAGCCTGTGTCCCTGCTCGGTGGAGCGCGCCTCGTGCAGAAATCCCCAGCCGTCGAGGCGGGGCATGAATTGATCGACCAGAACGGCATCCACGGGAGGATCCGCTGTCCGGAAATGCGCCAGGGCCTCGGCACCGTCGCCCGCTACCAAGACCCGGAATCCCCAGCTGCGGCAGCATTCCGCCAGAAAATGACGACTGGTCGGCTGGTCGTCCGCAATCAGCAGGGTCCGGCGGCGTCCCTGATACCCCAGGATGCTCGCGTCTTCGTCGGCGTCCGGGTCTCTTCCCGTGCTGGTGGGCAGGCGCAGCTCGAAACTGAAGGTGCTTCCAGCCGTCTCGCCGCGATCGCTCCGCAGCAGGATCCGACCGCCCATGGCAACCGTCAATTGCTGGGCGATCGCGAGCCCCAG
This sequence comes from Thiohalocapsa marina, assembly GCF_008632335.1. Classification (GTDB taxonomy): domain Bacteria; phylum Pseudomonadota; class Gammaproteobacteria; order Chromatiales; family Chromatiaceae; genus Thiohalocapsa; species Thiohalocapsa marina. The sequence continues at coordinate 148,212 of NZ_VWXX01000004.1, read as the reverse complement.
GCCAATCCCCGGCAGGCCTCGGTGCCGCTCCAAGCGCTGGAAGGGCTGAAAGATCGTCGCTTGCTTGGACTCGGGAATCCCCACGCCGGTATCGCTCACGTAAAACCGCACCAGGGCGTCGGCGCCAACGCCCCCCTCGTCCCTCGTCACCGCCGAGTCCATTGCCACATCGGGCCCCGAATCGGGCGGCTCGGCACGCTCGATACCGAGCTCGATGTGCCCGTCTTTGGTGAACTTACAGGCGTTCTCCAACAGATTACGCAGCACTTGGGTCAGGCGTTGATCGTCCGTCAGCACCCAGTCGAGGCCGCCGAGATCGAGCCGAGCGATGAAGCGATTGTTGCCTCGCTCCGCCAGCGGCCGGTAGACCGCGGTCAGTTGCCGCGCCAGCTGCCTCAGCGACAGCGGTGCGCGCTCGATCACGATGGGCTTGGCGTCCCCCCGACTGAAGTCGAGGATGTCGTTGATCAGCCGCAGCAGCTGATTGCCGCTGTCCTGAATGATGCCCAGTTGGCTCCGGGCCTGGGGTGGTACCTGGCGCGCCAGCAGCTGGGCGTATCCGAGAATGTCGTGCAGGGGCGCGCGCAGCTCATGGCTCACCGCCGAGAGAAAGGCCGACTTGGCCTGATTGCTCTCTTGAGCACGGGCGGCCGCCTCCCGCAGCGCGCGGGTGCGGTCCTCCACCGCCGTTCGCAAGCGAGTCTCCAGTGTCGTATTCAGCTCCTGCAGCGTCTCCTTCTTGTGTTGCAGTTCTGTTTGCGCCTGTTGCAGCGAGGCCGCTTCCTGTTGTAGCCGCGTTTCAGAGCTTCTCAGGCGCGACTCGATCTGCTGTCGTGTCTTGACCTCGCTCGCCAGACGGCGGTTCCAGTAAAAGACCGCCAGCAACACCAGCGAGGCGGCGAGCAGGATCGTCCACGCAAGGGTGTAGTCGGTGCGGGGGGGCATCTCCAGCGTCAGCCATTTCCGCAGGATGGCGTTATGGTCCTCGCGGCTCATCGAGGCGATGCCCCGAGTGATCAGGTCCGCCAGTCCGGGCCAGTCCGCGCGCACCGCCATGGCCTGGGTATTGATGCCGTACGGCGTGGGCGCCACCACCATCAGGTTGTTGAGCCGATGCTCCTTGACCATGAAGGTGCCAACCGCCAGGTTGCCGACATAGGCGTCCGCCTGTCCCGTGGCCAGGGCCATCAGGGCGTCCAGAGAAGTGGGCGCGTCGACGACATTGATGCGCGGAAAGTCCTGCCGGAGCTTGCTGGCGATCAGAAAACCCTGCTCGATGACGACCGTCTTGCCGTCAAGGCCTTCCAGGCCGATGATGTACGGGCTATCGCGGCGAACGAAGATGACCCAGGGGGCGCTGAGATAATCCGCGGTGATCGCGAACTGCCGTTCGCGTTCCGGCGTCCGGGTGAAGGTGGGCAGGAGATCGTACATCCGGCGCTCGCCGGCGACATCGGCAAAGGCCTCCGAGAACGGGGTATCAGCGGCGACATACTCCACCTCGAAGCCGAAACGCTCGGCAATGTGGGAGAGATAGTCCAGCGCCAGACCGGCCGGTGGCTGCTCCTTCAGCATGTACGGCGGGTAATCGGCAACGCGTGCGCGAACCCGATGGCCGGCATCCAGCCAGGCGCGCTCGCGCTCCGTCAGCTGCGCCCGGTCCGCTTCGGACAGGCGCGCCTGCGCCGACAGGGCGACCAGCAGCCCAAGGCCCGTTAGAACAACCGCCACTCTCTTCATGCGGAACCTGCGGAGTCGCTGACCGGGTGAGAATGAATCAGCGTCAACATGGTGGCACTCAAGCCGCAGCGATCAGGCAGGCAATGCCCTGCGCAGCGGGTTATCAGCCGCTGTAGTGGGACCAAGGCGGGATGCTGTTCAGCGGGATCGGGAACGGTCGTCGAATTGCCGCAGCCAGGTCGCGAGCTCGGACGCCGGCAAGGGCCTGGAGTAGAGATAGCCCTGCACCTCATCGCAGCCCATGAACCGCAACTGCGACGCGAGCGTGGCATCCTCGACCCCTTCGGCGATGGTCTTCAGGCGCAGGGTGCGGGCCATCTCGATGATCGCCTGGACGATGGCGCGATCCTCCTGGTTGCCGGCCATGTCGACGATGAAGGAGCGGTCGATCTTGAGCTTGTTGACCTGCAGGCGCTTCAGATAGGCCAGGCTCGAGTAGCCGGTGCCGAAGTCGTCGATGGAGACTTGGATGCCGCGCGTGCGCCAACGCCTGACCAGGTCCAGAATACCCGGCTCGTCGCGCAGCAGCATCGACTCGGTCAGTTCCAGCTCCAGGCAGGCGGGATCGAGCCCGCTGGATGCCAGCGCCGCGTCCACGTCCTGCTCCAGCGATCCCTGGCCGAACTGCACCGCCGAGAGATTGACCGCCACCACCAGACCCGGCCGGCCCCCGGCATGCCAGGCGGCGGCCTGGCGGCAGGCCTCGTTCAGCACCCAGCGCCCCATGGGCACGATCAGCCCGCTACCCTCGGCAACCGGAATGAAATCGCCGGGCATGACCAGGCCATGGCCGGGCCGGTTCCAGCGCAGCAACGCCTCCACACCAACCACCCGCCCCGCTCCCAGCTCGATCTGCGGCTGATAGTGCAGCACCAGCTCTTCGCGCGGCAGGGCCAGCCGCAAGGTATCGCGGGTCTCGACAAAGCGACGCAGCTCGCGGTTCATCTGCGGCTCGTAGAAGCGGTAGCTGCCTTGCCCGGCCTTCTTCGCCTCGGCCAGGGCGGCATCCGCATTGCTCATCAGGGTTTCCGCATCGTCGCCGTCGTCCGGACAGAGGGCGATGCCGATGCAGCAGGAGACGAACAGTTGCGTCTCGCCAACGATGAAGGTCTCGCTGAGACTGGCCAGAATGCGCTCGCAGGTGTCGGTCACCTCCGCCACCGCGCGTTCGGTCTCCAGATCCGCCAGCACCAGCATGAACTCGTCGCCACCCAGCCGGCAGGGGGCATCGGCGCCGCGCAGGTGCGCCGCCAGGCGCTCGGCCACCCGGCGCAGGAGCGTATCCCCCAACTGGTGGTCGTAGCTGTCGTTGAAGTACTTGAACTGATCCAGGTCGAGAAACAGCACGGCCAGGCCGGCGTGGTGGCGTCTGGCGGCATGGATGTCGCGTTCCAGACGATCGCGGCCGAGCACGCGGTTGGGCAGGCCGGTGAGGGCGTCGTGATAGGCCAGATAGTCGACCCGCTCCTGCGCCTGCTTGCGCTCGGTGAGGTCCACCAGGACCGCATGCACCTCGGTGCGACCGTTCTGCCGCATGGGCGTCAGCATTACCTGCAGCACACCCGGCTCCCCGTCGGCGCGAAGGAATGCCCATTCCAGGTCATACCGACCCTGCTCGCAGGCCAGGCGCAGCATCTCCGAGGCCTTGTCCGCCGAGGCGCGGCCGTCCGGCTGCAACGGCGGCGAGAAGTCCTCCGGCACGCGTCCAAGCAACTGCTCCATGCGTGAAAGGCGCAGCAGCTCGAGGGCCGCGCGATTGGCGCCGGTCACGCGCCGCCCCTTGAACAGCACCATGGCCTGGCGCGCGTCCTCGAACAACCGCCGGAAGCGCTCCTCGCTCTCGCGCAAGGCGGCGTTGGCGGCCTGCATCTCGGCGGTGCGCGCATCCACCTTGCGCTCGAGCTCGCTGTTGAGCGAGCGCAACGCATCCTCCAGCGCGCGCCGCTCGGTGATGTCCCGGGCCAGACCGGCATAGCGCCGCACCACACCGTCGGCGTCGCGGATCGGAAAGCCGCGGTCCCAGATCCAGCGCAGGCTGCCGTCGGGGCGCCGAATGCGATACTCGTGCTCGTAGGGCTCGCCACGCCGATGCCCGGCCAGCGCCTCGAGCAAGGCCGGGCAGTCATCGGGATGCACGGCCTCGAGAAAGGCTTCCGCGCGGGCATAGAGCTCGGTCATTGGGCGCTGCCAGATGCGCTCGTAGGCGGGGCTGGCGTAGAGGATGCGGCTGATGTCGGTGTCACTGAGCCAGAAGAAGTCCTCGATGTGCTCAGTGATCAGGCGCAGCTGCTGCTCGCGCTCCGCAAGCGCCGCCCGCGTGACCGACAGACGCCGGTTGCGCAACAGCATGATCGCCAGCATGAGCAGCGCAACGAGCGCCACTTGCCAGACCAGACCATCGTCGGTCAGCGATGATGAAGGCACTCGGCGATCACCCAGCGTCGCGAAAGTAATCGCCAAAGATCGAAGCGAACAGCTCCGGCTGCTCCAGGTTCATGGAATGGCCGACCCCGGCGAAGCGCTCGAGGCGGGCATTGGGCAGGTGCTCGGCCATGAGGGTCATGTGCGCCGAGGGAATCCACTGGTCCTGCTCGCCGTAGAGGATCAGGTGCTCCTGGGTCATCTCAGGCATGCGCCCGGCCAGGTCTCCTGAGCGCCACTCCTGTTCGAGATTGCGCGGCGTGCCGAACCAGATGCCGTCGGACAGCAGGCGGGTCTTGTCGACGAGCAGCTCGAACAGCGCGCGCTGGGCGGCATCGGCCGACTCCGAGAAGACCGGCATCTGCCCGGTGCCCAGGGTCTCGGGCCGAAACAGCGTTGGCGCAGCCGTGGCGAGACCGGCGAAGCAGATATCCCGCTCCAGCTTCATGGCGATCAGGGCATCGAGCTGCGCCGGGTGAAGCTCGAGCCCGAGGGGGCTGACCGGATCGAGCATCAGTACCCTGCGAAAGCGCTCCGGCGCCATGGTCAGCATGTATGAGACGATGATGCCGCCGGTGGAGTGGCCGTAGAGGTGACAGGACTCGATGCCCAGGGCATCCAGCAGTGCCAGCTGGTCGGCCGCGTGCGTCGCCATGCTGTAGTTGGAAAAATCCGCCGCCGGCTCCGGCTTGTCGGACGCACCGCAGCCCCGCCATTCACTCGCGATGACACGGATGCCGAGGGGCAACAACGGCATGGCCAGATCCAGCCAGTGAGCACAGCCCAGATTGCCGTGAACGGCGAGCACAACGCTGTCTCCGCCGCCGTGCTCGAGGTAGTTGAGTGCGATGTTTCCGGCCCGAATGCGTGGCACCTGCCTCTCCCCTGACTGATCAGAATCCGGTCTTGCCGCTTAGCTGAAAACCGGTCTTGCTGCTTTGGCTCGCCCAGGGTATTACCCGGCAGTTCCACAGTCCGAAGTGAGCTGATGGCAATTATTAGTTAGCTCTCGGCAACAATCGTCGCGAGCCGGCCCCCCAGGCGCTGGCCTCAGGGCAGAATAGCCTTATCAAGAACCGGGCACCGCCGAGCGCGCTGCACAGACGCCTCGCTTTTCAAGGCAACATCCATGGCCAATCCTGAATCACCTTCCACGCCCGTCGCGGGCGCCGATCATGCGCCGGTTTCGGTGGACCTGGCCCTTCAGGGCGGAGGCGCCCATGGCGCCTTCGCCTGGGGGGTCATGGACCGGCTCCTGCAGGAGCCCTGGCTCGCGGTCGAGGCCATCTCCGGCACTTCGGCCGGGGCCATGAACGCGGCCGTCATGAGCGACGGCTATGCCGCGGGCGGACCAGAAGGCGCGCGGGTCGCTCTGGAGCGCTTCTGGCGACGTGTCTCCGAGGCCGCGCTGCTGAGCCCGCTGCGCCGCAGCCCGCTGGATATCCTCATGGACCAGTGGACCATGGACAACTCCCCGGCCTTCGTCGCCATGGACCTGGCCTCGCGCCTGTTCTCACCCTATGATCTGAGCCCCACCGACTTCAATCCGCTGCGCAGCGTGCTGGCCGAGTCGATCGATTTCGCCCGCCTGGCCGGCTCCCCGGTGAAGGTCTTCGTCACGGCGACGAATGTGCGCACGGGCCGCCCGCGGGTGTTCCGCAATGCCGAGCTGACGCCGGACGCCCTGCTCGCCTCGGCCTGTCTGCCGATGATGTTCCGGGCCATCGAGATCGACGGCGAGGCCTACTGGGACGGCGGCTTCTCCGGTAATCCGACCATCTCGCCGCTGGTGCGCGAGTCCGATGCCCACGACACCATCCTGATTCAGATCAACCCGGTGGAGCGCCCCGGCACGCCGCGCTCGGCCCGGGACATCCTCAACCGCGAGAACGAGATCGCCTTCAACGCGCCGCTGCTCAAGGAGCTGCGCATGATCGCCCTGTTGCGCCGGGTGGCCGATGCCGGCGATTGCGAGGGGGCGCGCTGGGCGGCCATGCGGCTGCACCGGATCGCCAGTCCGGCGATGCTCGATCTCGGCTACTCCTCGAAGCTCAATGCCGAGTGGGCCTTCTTTCTGATGCTGCGCGACGAGGGCCGGCGCTGCGCCGAGACCTTCCTGCAACAGCACGGCGCCGACCTGGGGCAGCGCGGCAGTTTCGATCTGAACTACCTGCTCGAGGAGAACTGACCGCAATGGGTTTTATCATCAAGGCTTTGGGGCTCATCGGCATCCTCCTTTGGCTCGGACTCTCCTTCTTCACCGACACCATGGGATCGGCAATGGGCTTGCTCGGCATCCTGCTGGGGCTTGCGCTCCTCGTCGCCCTGGCCTACCGCGGCTGGAGCATCCTGCTGCTGGCCCCGGCCGCGGCGCTGGTGGCGGCCCTGTTCGCCGGCGAGCCGCTGCTGGCGCACTGGACCCAGACCTTCATGGGCGCCGCGGCGGGCTTCGTGGCGCAGTTCTTCCCCATCTTTCTGCTCGGCGCCCTGTTCGGCAAGCTCATGGAGGACAGCGGCTCGGTGCAGTCGGTGGCCCGATTCATGGGCAATCGGCTCGGGACGCGCCGCGCCATCCTGGCAGTGGTGCTGGCGGGCGCGATGGTGACCTACGGCGGCGTGAGCCTGTTCGTGGCCATCTTCGTGCTTGTGCCCATGGCACAATCCCTGTTCCGCGATGCGAACATCCCGCGGCGGCTGATCCCGGGGACCGTTGCCCTCGGCACCTTCACCTTCACCATGACGGCGCTGCCGGGCACCCCGGCCGTGCAGAATGCGATTCCCATGCCCTATCTCGGCACCACGCCCTTTGCCGCACCCGGGCTGGGCCTGATCGCCGCCCTGATCATGCTGTTGTTCGGCCTCTGGTGGCTGAGCCTGGCCGAGGCGCGCGCCCGCCGCGGCGGCATCGGCTATGACGGCCTGCCGGCCCTGGCGCCGGCCCGGACTTCGGCCCTGACTTCGGACCGGACCCCGGCCGCAGCGTCGGTGTCGGCAGCCGACCCCGAGACCATCGCCGATCAGGCCGCCGAGGATACCCTGGTGCGCACCCGCGCCACGGTCGCGAGCAGCTTCGATCCGCCCGAGGTCCACGGCGGCGAGGTCAGCCGGGAGCTGCCCTCGGCCCTGGTCGCCTTTCTGCCGCTGATCGTGGTGGTGGCCGTGAACCTGAGCATGAGCTTCCTGGTGCTGCCCAGGCTGGATCTCGGCTTTTTGGGAGAGGACCGCTGGGGGCCCACCTCGCCGGCGGCGGTCAGCGGTATCTGGTCAGTGATCGTCGCGCTGCTGTCCGCCATCCTGACCCTGCTCGCGCTCAACTGGAAGCGCCTGACCAGCCTGCGCGACAGCGTCGACGCCGGCCTGAACGCATCGGTCCTGCCGGTGGTCAGCGTGGCCTGCCTGGTGGGCTTCGGCGCCGTGGTGGCCGCCCTGCCGGCCTTCGAGATGGTGCGCGACTGGGTGCTGGGCATCGAGGGTGGTCCGCTGGTCTCGCTGGCCGTGTCCACCAACATCCTGGCCGCGCTCACCGGCTCCGCCTCCGGCGGCCTCACCATCGCCCTGCAGGCCCTGGGCCCAACCTACCTGCAGCTGGCCAGCGAGCTCGGCATCGACCCGGGCCTGATGCACCGCGTCGCGGTGATCGGTGCCGGCACCCTGGACACCCTGCCGCACAACGGCGCCGTGGTCACCCTGCTTGCGGTCTGTGGCGCCACCCACAAGGAGAGCTATCTGGACATCGTGATGGTGGCCATCGTCGGCGGCCTTGTGGCCTTGGCTGGCATCATCGTGCTCGGGACCCTGTTCGGTTCTTTCTGATCCGGAATGAAAATGCTGGCATGAATCTGAAACTAAGCCGCCAGCCACCAGCCGCCGGCGCTGCAAGTTCAGGCGCTTGGCTGGTTTTTTGCGGATCGGCTGCGAAACAGGGCGTTCAGCTGGTTGCGGGCGGATGACTGCTCTTTCTAAGATGATGCACCTGGATGGCGACAACGCCAGGCCCGCGCCCATAGTCTCCTGCCTCGAAGCCTGAGCGAGGCGGGTGACCGGGCCGACGCAGGCCTTCAAGAACACCGGCGACTGTCTGCAATGCTGTCAATCGGCGCGATGCGCCAGAAGCAAGAGGCTTGATCATGAAACAACTCCTTGGCTTGTCGGTCGTCATCCTGGCGATGGGGCTGGGTGGATGCGACCAGCCCGAGATGGCCGCGCCGATCAGTCTGCCGCCGCCATCGGTCGGGGTGGCGGCCGCGACCCTGCGCGAGGTGACGCCGAGCATGGAATTCGTCGGCCGCGTCGAGGCCATGGACGCAGTGGACCTGGTGGCCCGGGTCAACGGCTTTCTGCTGAACCGCGCCTTCGACGAGGGCGCCACGGTCGAAGAAGGTGATCTGCTCTTCCGCATCGAGCGCGAACCCTTCGAGGCGGCGCTCGCGGCGCGACGTGCCGACGTGGAGCGCACCGAGGCGACCCTGCTCAACGCGCGCCTGCAGCGCGAGCGCATCGAGCCCCTGGTGCCCCGCGGCGGCGCCACCCAGGCGCAGCTCGATCAGGCCATCGCCGCCCAGCAGGAGGCCACCGCCGCGCGCAGCGCCGCGCTGGCGGCCCAGCAGCAGGCCGAGATCGACCTCGGCTACACCGAGATCCGCGCCCCCTTCGACGGGCGCATCGGTCGGGCCAGCTTCGCCGAGGGCGCCGTGGTCGGCCCCGGCTCCGGCCCCCTGGCGCGGCTGGTGCGCATCGATCCCATCTTCGTCAACATCCCCATCACCGACCGCGCCATGCTGGCCTTTCGCCAGACCCAGAACGACAACTTCGCGCCCTATCTGCGGCTCGCCGACGGCAGCCTGCTGGATGAGCCCGGCCGCTTCGAGTTCTCCGACCCCGAGGTGGACGTGACCACGGACACCGTGCGCGTGCGCGCCCGCTTCGACAATGCCGACGGGGTGCTGCTGCCCGGTCAGTTCGTCACCGTGATCGTGCGCGCCACCGAGCCCGAGCAGGCGCTGGTGATCCCGCAGGTGGCCGTGCAGCAGGATCAGGCCGGCCGCCTGGTGCTGACCCTGGACGAGGAAAACCGGGTGCAGGTCACGCGCGTCGACCTCGGCGAGCGCATCGATGCCGACTGGGTGGTGCGCGAGGGCCTGCAGGCCGGCCAGCAGGTGATTGTCGAGGGCATCCAGAAGGCGCGTCCGGGCATGATCGTGCAGCCCCAGATGCAACCGCAGTCGTCCGCGATCCACCAAGGGGACTGACTCGATGTTCTCAGCCTTCTTCATCGACCGCGCCCGCTTCGCGATGGTGATCTCGCTGGTGATCATCATCGCCGGCATCATCGCCTCGCGCGTGCTGCCCGTGGCCCAGTTCCCGGACATCGTCCCGCCCCAGGTCTCGGTGCAGGCCTTCTATCCCGGCGCCAACGCCGAAATCGTCGCCGAGACGGTGGCCGCGCCCATCGAGTCCGAGGTCAACGGCGTCGACGACATGCTCTACATGACGTCCACCAGCGACAACTCGGGCCGTTACCGCCTCGACGTGACCTTTGCCGTCGGCACCGACCCGGACATCGCCGCGGTGAACGTGCAGAACCGCGTCGCCCTCGCCCAGCCGACCCTGCCCATCGAGGTGGTGCAGCAGGGCGTGTCGGTACGCAAGCAGTCCACCAACATGCTGCTGACGGTGAATCTGCTCTCGCCCAACGGCAGCTTCGACCGGCTGTTCCTCTCCAACTACATGGAGATCAACATCCGCGACGCCCTTGCGCGCCTGCCCGGCGTCGGCGATGCCAGCCAGTTCGGTCCGCTGGACTACGCCATGCGCATCTGGCTCGACCCGCAGCGCATGACCTCGCTCGGGGTCAGCGAGGCCGAGGTGGTGGACGCCATCCGCCGGCAGAACCTGCAGGCCGCCGCGGGCCGGCTCGGCGCGCCGCCGGACAACGCGGGCCGGGCCTTCACCTACACCCTGCAGGCCAAGGGCCGCCTGACCACACCCGAGGAGTTCGAGCGCATCCTGGTGCGCACCAATCCGGACGGCTCGACCATTCGGCTGGCCGATGTTGCCCGGCTGGAACTCGGCGCCCAGACCTACGACGCCGATGCCTGGATCGACGGCGTGCCCACCGCGGCCCTGGGCATCTATCTGTCCCCGGGCGCCAATGCCCTGGAGACGGCCGATCGGGTCTACGCCACCCTCGATCAGCTCGCGGAGCGCTTCCCCGAGGATCTCGAGTACGACATCTACTACGACACCACGGACTTTGTGCGCATCAGCATGCGCAACGTGGTCATCACATTGCTGCAGGCCCTGGCCCTGGTCATCCTGGTGACCTATGTCTTCCTCGGCGACTGGCGCTCCACTCTGGTGCCCGTGCTGGCCATCCCGGGCTCGATCATCGGCACCTTCGCCATCCTGCTCGCCGCCGGTCTGTCCATCAACACCGTCTCCATGTTCGCCCTGATCCTCGCCATCGGCATCGTCGTGGATGACGCCATCGTGGTGGTGGAGAACACCCAGCGCCTGATCGACGAGGAGAAGCTCAGCGCCAAGGAGGCGGCCAAGCGCGCCATGCAGCAGGTGACGGGCCCCGTCATCGCCACCACCCTGGTGCTCTACGCGGTGTTCGTGCCCACGGCCTTCCTGCCCGGCATCACGGGCCAGCTCTATCTGCAGTTCGCCGTGACCATCTCGGTGGCCGTGACCCTGTCCTCGATCATCGCCCTGACCCTGAGCCCGGCCCTGTGCGGCCTGCTGTTGCGGCCCTCGCGCGAGCCGCGTGGACCGCTGCGCTGGTTCTTCAACTTTCTGGACTGGAGCCGCAACGGCTATGCTCGCGCCGTGACCCTGCTCGGGCGGCGCTCCTTCATCGCCGTGCTTATCATCGTCGCGGCGGGCGCCGGCACCTACTGGATGTTCCAGAAGATCCCCACCGGCTTCATCCCGAGCGAGGACACCGGCTACTTCTTCATCGACGTCTCCCTGCCGGACGCCTCGTCCATCTCGCGGACCGGGGAGGTGCTGGACCAGGTGCAGGAGATGCTCGCCGCGGAGGAAGAGATCGACCACGTGCTCACGGTGGCCGGTTTCAGCCTGCTCGCCGGCGTGCGCTCCAGCGGCGGCCTGGCCATCGCCGTGCTCAAGCACTGGGACGACCGGCCTGGGGCGCAGAGCACCTCGGAGGCCGTGCTCGCGCGCGTGCAGCCCAGGCTCTTGGCCATCCCGCAGGCAACGGTGTTCGCCTTCGCCGCGCCGCCCATCCAGGGCCTGGGTACCGCCGGCGGCATCGAGATGGAGCTGCTCGACCTCGCCGGACGGCCGCCGGAGGAGCTGGCCCAGGCGTTGCAGGGCTTCATCATCCACGCCAACGAGAGCCCGGGCATCCAGCGCGCCTTCTCCACCTTCAGCGCGCGCACGCCGCAGCTGTTCCTGGACATCGATCGCGAGAAGGCCGAGACGCTCGGCGTGCGCCTGTCGGACCTGTTCCTGACCCTGCAGTCGAATCTGGGCGCGCTCTACGTCAACGACTTCAACCTGTTCGGGCGCACCTTCCGCGTCTTCGTGCAGGCGGACGCGCCCTTCCGCATGACCCCGGAGGACCTGACGCGGCTGCATGTGCGCAACAACCGCGGCCAGATGGTGCCGTTGCAGTCTCTGGTGACGCTGGAGCCCATCCTGGGGCCGGAGAGCACGCGGCGCTTCAACATGTTCCGCGCCGCCAGCGTGAATGTGACGCCCGTCGGCAGCACCGGCGAGGGCATCGGCGTCCTGCGCGACATCGAGCAGAACCAGTTGCCGCCCGGCTTCGCCATCGACTGGAGCGGCACCACCTTCCAGGAGGTCGAGGCCGGCGGCGAGGCGGCCGTGGTGCTGGCCCTGGCGCTGCTGTTCGTCTATCTGTTCCTGGTCGCCCAGTACGAGAGCTGGACGGTGCCGGTGTCGGTCATCCTGTCGGTGGTCATCGCCGGCGCCGGCGGACTCGCGGCCACCTGGATGCTCGGACTCGACAACAACGTCTACACCCAGATCGGTCTGGTCATGCTGATCGGACTCGCGAGCAAGAACGCCATCCTGATCGTGGAGTTCGCCAAGCAGTTGCGTGAGGAGGGTCGGCCGATCCAGCAGGCCGCCGCGGACGCCGCGCGCATCCGCTACCGCGCCGTGCTCATGACCGCGGTGAGCTTCATCCTCGGCATGCTGCCGCTGCTGCTCGCCACCGGCGCCGGCGCCGTGAGCCAGTTCGCCCTGGGCGTGGTGGTCTTCGGCGGCATGGTCGCGGCGACCTTCATCGGCATCATCGTCATCCCGCCGCTCTATGTCTTCGTCCAGGGCCTGCGCGAGCGGGTCCGCAAGACCCCGCAGGCCCCGAACGCGTCCACGTCGCTCTAGGGAGACACGGATTGATTGGCCTCCCTGATCCGATCCAGGCCAAAAATCGGCATGCGATTCGAAAACGCGGTTTCCGAATCGCTGCATTGTCAGCGGCGTGCGCCGCTAAAAATCGCGGGGCCTCCTGCCCCGCACGGGAAATGCTGAATCAATCAGCATGTCTCTAACAACCCAACAGGACTGTCCATGCTGCATCTCGATTTGCTGACGCCCGATGAACTCAAGGCCCTGGTGGCGATCCTGCGTTACGCCGTCTGATAGGAGGGGACCATGATCGAGTTGCGGATGTTTCGCGTCGACCCACGAAATCCTTTTTTCAGGAGGTCGAATCCACAGGGACGCTGGCTCGGTCTGGGCCTTGCGACCGTGCTGGTCGCCGGCCCCGTCGGCTCCGCATCGGCGGCGGCCGTCTCGCTGGCGGAATGCGCGGCCATCGGCGGCGATCAGGCTCGTCTGGCCTGCTATGATCGCCTCAGCGGACACCAGCCGGTGGCCGCAGCCCGTGCGGACAGCGTCGCGTCCGAGGCCATGGAGGCCCCGGTGGCGGCGTCCGCTGCCCCGCCTCAGGGGCAGTACGGCGGCCAATACGGCACCCAAAATGGTGGTCAGGCGGGCGGACCGACCGTGGCCGCGTCTGAGCCTTCGTTGCTGGATCGGGCCTGGGGCTTCGACCCGGACTCCGAGCGCTACAAGATCGCGCTCTACCAGCCGAACTACCTGCTGTTCGCCAACTACACCGACAACATCAACGCTGCACCCTTCCAGAAGGTGTTCACCGCCCTGAGCGGCGAGGAGGAGGACCTGGACTCCGTCGAGGCCCGGTTCCAGATCAGCTTCAAGTTCCGCATGTGGGCATCGGAGGATCACCGCTGGGGTATCTGGGCTGCCTATACCCAGACCAGCATGTGGCAGGTGTACAACGACGACATCTCCAGCCCCTTCCGCGACACCAACTACATGCCAGAGCTGATGCTGAGCTTTCGCCCCGGCCTGAGCTTTGCCGGCTTCGACTGGAATCTGCTCAACGTCGGCTACGCTCACCAGTCCAACGGGCGCTCCGATCCCATTTCCCGCAGCTGGGACCGGCTGATTGCGTCCATCGGCATCGAGCGAGGAAATTTTGCCCTCGTGCTGCGGCCCTGGGTGCGCATCGATGATGAGGACTCGGATGACGACAATCCGGACATCACCGACTACATGGGCTACGGCGACATCACCGCTTACTACAAGTGGCGCGGCCACAGCTTCTCGCTGATGGGCCGCGGCAATCCCGACACCGGCAAGGGAACCGCTGAGCTGACCTGGATGACACCGAAGCTGGTGGGTCCGGTGCGCCTCTATGTGCGCGGCACCAGCGGCTACGGCGACACGATGATCGACTACAACTGGCGCCAGAACACCGTCGGTATCGGCGTGGCCCTGAACGACGCGCTGTAACGACAGTCTGTCACTCGAACCGCAAAGAAGCATGAGACCGGCTTCTCTGCGTGCCTTGCGGCCTTGCGGTGGAACCTCGGGTCAGAACGGCATCAGCCAGGGTACCAGGATCACGCTGGTCGACATGGCCGCCGACACCAGCGTGTCGGCGGCCATGTCGACGCCGGCAGTCGGCGCTACTTCGACAGCAACGGGATCGGCCTGCGGGAACTGGCACCGATGGCGACGGCCTCGTACCTGATCGAGTAACAGGACACCAGCGGCGGATCCAGGGCCAGCTTGATCGTCGAAGGGTCCGCTGAGGAACGCATCGACCGCCGCATCATCGAGGACATCATGGGCGGGCGCTCGGGGTTGTCGTGCAAGAAACTGAAGGTTGTTGGCTAGGGTTCGGCCCTGGTCTCCGACATGCTCTCCGCCTTGATCTCGGGGCCGAGCAGGATGGCAATGGGCCGGGTTTGCGGGCTGGCGTCCAGGGCGATGATGACCGCCATGGTCAGCGGCACGGACAGAAACACGCCGACGGTGCCGAACAGCCAGCCCCAGAACATCAGCGACAGGAACACCACCAGGGAGGAAATGCCCAGCCCGTGGCCCATGACACGGGGCTCGATGATGTTGCCGATGCCCACGTTGACAATCATGTAACCCAGGGCCGTGAGCATGGCGGTCTGCAGGTCCGCCTGCACCAGTGCCAGCAGGATCGCCGGTATGCCCATGATCCAGCTGCCGATCACCGGCACGAAGTTCAGCAGGAACGCCAGCAGCACCCAGATAACGATGAAGTCCAGGTCCAGCAGCCACAGCCAGATGCCGATCAGCAGCGCGGTACCCAGGCTGGTCAGGGCCTTGATCAGCATGTAGCGGTTGACCAGCCCGACCAGCTTGATCAGCCGCTGCTGACCCTGTTCCGGCAGGTTGAACGCGGCCCGCAGCTTGGCCGGCAGTGACGGCGCCTCAAGCAGGATGAAGACGGTCGCCAGCAGCACCAGCAAGCCGTTGCCCACCAGGCTGCCGGCGTTGGTCAGCATCAGGCGCACCAGGCCGTTGACCCGATCCGGGTCGAGCAGGTCCGGGATCGCCGCGCGCGAGCCCTCCACGCCCAGTCCCTCCAGCCAGGAACCCAGATTCTCGCTCAGGGCCAAGAACCGCTCCTGGTAGGTCGGCATGCTGTCGCGGAAACCCTCCAGGGCGCCGGTGGACAGCACCGCGAGCAGGCTGCCGATCTCCACCAGGACGAACACCACCAGCGCCAGCGCCAGCCACTTGGGCAGGCCGCGACGGCGCATCCAGCGCAACGGAGGGGTAGCGATGACGGCGATGAACACTGCCAGCAGCACCGGCGTCAGCAGCGACGCGGCATGCTGCAGCACGATGATCAGCACAGCGATGGCGGCGGCGACGATGAGCCCCCGGGCCGGGGCTGAGAAACTCGCGGGCAGGCTCATGCGGGTGCGCTCCACGCTGGGGTGGTGGTGACGGCGGCGGTTCTGACTGATTCTATCCGCCGGTGACTGTCGGCGACAAGGCGTGCGTGCGGTGCCAATGGCGAACAGGCCCCGGTATACTCGGATCCCATGTCGCGATCACGGGCCGATCTCCGGCACGCTGACGTCCCGATCTCGATACCGCTTCGATCTCGCTCCAATCCCCGTTTCACCCGCTCCCCTTTCAATCCTCAATTTCAGTACGGCCCGCCCATGACCACGCGCACATCCATCCAGACCCTTCCATCTCTGTTGCTTCCACTGTTGTTGCTCGGCCTGTCGATGGCGAGTGCCGAGGTCCGTGCCGAAGCCGTTACCGAAGCCGGGTCGGATGCGGGCGCGACAGCGGCGTCTGCACCCGCGGGGCCTGCATCCGCCGAGGACGCTGGCGGCCGCGTGGATGCCGGCCCGGATGGCGGCCCGGATGCCGGTTCTGACGTTGGCTTCGAACTCGGCTTCGACCCGGCGGCAGTGGGCCTGCGCGGGTTTGACGCCAGCGCTATCGGGTCCGAAGACTTCGCTGCGCTGCTGGCCCTGATCGACCGACGCATCGCCGACATCGAGGCCGACCAGCAGGCCGCCGAGACCACAAGCGAGCCGGCAGCGGAAGCGGCGCCGGTCACTGCCCCGGCGGTGGATCCCCGACTCGGCCTGTTGCGGGAACTGCGCGCCGCGGTGCAGCGGGAGTCCATGCTGATGGTGCGCATCCAGGAGATCGACGCGCGTGTGCGCGAGGTGGAGACCGCACTGGAGGCGCTGCGGGCCGGAGGGGAGTCGGCCATTGCCGCCGATCTGGGTGCCGAGCCGCCTTACAGCCTGCCCTTCTTCGATCACTTGCGGGCCAAGCGCGACATCGCCGAGCTGGCCCGTAACGATGCCGTGCGTCTGCGCACCCAGGCGGAGCGGCGGCTGGAGGCCGCAGAACAGGATCTGGAGAATGCGGTGCGGGCCCGGCGGCAGGCGCGCGACCAGCTGGCTGCGGCCAGCGATGCCGCCGAGCGCCCGTCACTGGAGCGTGCGCTGGAACTGGCGCGCCTGACGGTGCTGGTGGCGCTGCAGCGCCGCGAGGCGGCAGAAGGCGGGCTGGCCCTGGCCCGGCGCGAGCAGGCCCTGGCGGCCGGACAGCTGGCGCGGCTGGAGGCCGGTGCCGAGTACGTGGCCACGGATGTGTTCTTCAGCCCCGCGGTGCGCGACGAACTGCTGGCAGAGTTGCAGGCGCGAGAGGATGAACTGCGGGCGCAGATCGAGGCGCGGGTGGCCGCCGGCGACGCCGCCGAGCTGGCCCTGTTCAGCGCCCGCAGACAGCGTGAGCAGGCCGCTGACAGCGAGGCCGAGTCGCTGGCCGAGGCCCGGCTGTTGGCGCGTGAGGCGGAGCTGGCCGCCGCGCGCCGGGGGGCGGACTATCTGCACCAGGCGGCGACCTTGGCCAACGCCGTCCGCACCCTGCTCGAACGCCGCTTCGCTGTGTTCCAGGGCGAGACCCCGGAGCACTGGTCGGCCTGGCTGCGCGACACCAGCGCCCTGATCGAGCGCCTGACCGAGGAGGTGGCCTTCGCCCAGGCCGAGCTCGACGGCCTGCGCGCCAAGCAACTGACGCTGGAACGGCGCGTCGCCAGGGGCGATGAGGTTGCCGGGATCGAGCGCGCCGTCCAGGACCGGATCGCCGCCCTGAAGACCCAGGAGCAGGATGCGCGGGAACTGCTGGCGGCCATGACCCAGGCCCTGTCGATCGCCCGCCGGCTGCACGAACAGCTTGATCGCTCGGTGAGCCAGCGCACCCTGCAGCAACGCATCGACGGCCTGAAGGCCGACCTGGACCTGCTCTGGCAGCGCGAGCTGTTCGTGTTCCAGGACCACGGTATCCATACCCGTGATCTGGTGGCCGGCGCCCTGGTCTTCGTGCTGGTGCTGATGGCGGTCTCGTCACTGCGGCTGCTATTGCGCCGCCGTCTGCTGCCCCGGCTGGCCCAGTACAGCGATCCGGGCGGGCGCAGCTCCCGGGCGTTGGTGCTGGCGCTGATCAGGAACACGCACCCGCTGTTCGTGCTGATCGTGGCCTTCTACGCCGCCATGACCGTGTCCGGCCTGGCGCAGGGACAGATCCGGCTCTGGCTGGGCACGTTGCTGGTGATCGCCCTCTACATCCAGGTCGGGCTCTGGGCCACCGCGGCGCTGGTGGACTTCGTGCAGCGCCAGCGCAGCAAGAAGGAGCAGCTCGACCCCTCCGCCGTTACCGGCTACGGTCTGTTGCAGTTCTTCCTGCGTGTGGGCGTCTGGCTGGTGGTGGTGGTGTCGATCCTGGCCTATTTCCAGTACCCGGTGGCCGGACTGATCGGCGCCCTGGGCGTCGGCGGCATCGCCGTGGCCTTTGCGGTGCAGAACATCCTGTCCGATGTGTTCCACTCCATGGCCATCATCCTGGACAAGCCGTTCAAGGTGGGCGACTTCGTCGTTGCCGGCGACACCGTGGGCGTCATCGACAACATCGGCGTCAAGACCACCCGCATCCGCAGCCTGTCGGGTGAGCGAGTGGTCATGTCCAACACCAATCTGCTGGGCAGCACCATTCGCAACTTCAAGCACATGCACGAGCGTCGTGTGGTGTTCAAGGTTCGCGTGGCCTACCAGACCAGCGCCGACCAGCTGGAGATGATCCCGAAGATGGTGGAGGAGATCATCTGCGCCCAGCCGACCACGCGCTTCGATCGCGCCCACCTGTTTGCGTTTGGCGACTACAGCTTCGAGTTCGAGGTGGTCTACTACGTGCTCGGCGCCGACTATACGGTGTACATGGACCGACAACAAGCGATCAACCTGGCGCTGTATCGGCAACTGCAGGCCCAGGGCATCGAGCTGGCCTACCCAGCGCAGAAGCTGTTCCTGACCCGCACAGATGGCGCAGCGGACCCGCGGTTGTCGTCAGTCTGAGCCAGCTTGTGACGCGGCTCATGACCGGGCCGGCCTCAATCCAGCGGCTCGGAGACGTCGTCCTCGGGTTCCATCAGGCTCTGGAAGCGTTCGACCGTCTCGGCGGCGATGTCGGTCTTGCCGAAGCGGGCGATGTGAAACAGCGCCTCGCCCTCGGTGACCAGCGGCAGGTTGACCCGGCCGATGACGATGCCGCTGGCCGGTGACGGCACCGGATCCTCCTGCTGGCTGAAGGGATCGGCCACCACGGCGAGGCTCTCGCCCTTCTGCACACGGGCGCCCAGGGGTTTCAGAAAGCGCAGCATGCCGCTCTGGTGCGCCCGGGCCCAGGTGCTCGAGCGCGCCACCACCGGCTGGTGCAGGACCTGGCGGTGGCGCCGGGAGCCCTCGCGGATCATGCCCAGCAGGCGCATCACGTTGAGGATGCCGCGCACGCCGGCACGGATGCTCAGTTCGTCGAATCGCAACGCCTCGCCGGCCTCGTAGACCAGCACCGGCACCCCCTGGGCGGCGGCCTCGCCGCGCAGTGAGCCGTCGCGCAGGTCGGCATTGAGCATCACCGGCGCGCCGAAGGCGCGGGCCAGCGCCAGCATGCCGGGCTCGTCGAGTTGCGCGCGAATCTGGGGCAGGTTCTCGCGATGGGCGGCGCCGGTATGCAGGTCGATGCCCAGATCGCTGTCGGCGACCACTTCGGCCATCAGCGCCGCCGCCAGGCGACCGGCCAGGGAACCGCTTTCGGAGCCCGGAAAACTGCGGTTCAGGTCGCGCCGGTCCGGCAGGTAGCGAGAGTGGCGCACGAAGCCATAGACATTGACCACGGGCACCGCCAGCAGGGTGCCGCGCAGGCCCCTGAGCGCCGGGCTGGCCAGCAGGCGTCGAATGACGGATACGCCGTTGATCTCGTCGCCGTGGATCGCCGCGGTCACGCACAGGCGCGGCCCCGGGCGGCGACCGTGCAGCACGTGCACCGGCAGAAAGACCGCGGTCTGGGTGAACAGGCTCGGCAACGGCAGGTCCACCCGCAGCCGCTGGCCAGCCAGGATCTCCCGGTCGCCGATGCGCAGCGGCGCCGCCCGCGGTTCAGCCCTTGCCACGGGTGCGTGTCTTGCCGGTGCCGGCGTCTTTCTCGATGAAGGCGATCATCAGCCCGGCGATGTCCTTGCCGGTGGCCGCTTCGATGCCTTCCAGCCCGGGCGAGGAGTTCACCTCCATCACTACCGGCCCGTGGTTGGAGCGCAGGATGTCAACGCCGGCGACGTTGAGCCCGACGATGCGGGCCGCGCGCACCGCCGTGGAGCGCTCCTCGGGCGTGATGCGGATCAGGTTGGCGCTGCCGCCGCGGTGCAGGTTGGAGCGGAATTCCCCTTCCTTGGCCTGGCGCCGCATGGCCGCCACCACCCGGTCGCCGATGACGAAGCAGCGGATGTCCGCGCCCCGTGCCTCGGCGATGTACTCCTGCACCAGGATGTTGACCTTGAGCCCCATGAAGGCCTCGATGACGCTCTCGGCGGCCTGATGCGTCTCCGCCAGCACCACGCCGATGCCCTGGGTGCCCTCCAGCAGCTTGATCACCAGCGGGGCGCCGCCGACCATCTTGATCAGGTCCTCGATGTCATCCGGTGCGTGGGCGAAGCCGGTGATGGGCAGGCCGATGCCCTTGCGCGACAGCAGTTGCAGCGAGCGCAGCTTGTCGCGCGAGCGGGTGATGGCCACGGACTCGTTCAGCGGATAGACGCCCATCATCTCGAACTGGCGCAGCACGGCGGTGCCGTAGAAGGTCACCGAGGCGCCAATGCGCGGAATCACGGCATCGAAGCCGGTCAGGTCCTCGCCCCGGTAGTGAATGGACGGGGCGTGCGAGGTGACGTTCATGTAGCAGCGCAAGACGTCGATGACGCGGGCCTCATGGCCGCGAGCGCGGGCGGCTTCCACCAGTCGCCGGGTGGAGTAGAGTCCGGTGTTGCGGGACAGTATGGCGATCTTCATGCGGCTCGCATCCGGTCAGGGGGCTGGCGAGGGCGTGGTGCCTCAGTGCATCCGGCCCAGGTATTGTTCGAGCACCGGTGACCAGTCCGCCTCGGTGCGGATGGTGCGCAGCAGCACCTCGTTGACGGCCTCCCGGGCCAGGCTCCCCTGGGGCAGCGCGAAGCCGTAATCCTGCCGCTGCAACACCTGCGGCAGCACCTGCAGCTGGTCCGGGAACTGTGCGGCGATCTGGTAGCGCAGCATGGGGATGTCGTAGACCACCGCATCCAGCTGCCGCTCGGCCAGTTGTTGCAGGGCATCGGGCAAGGTGTCGACCACCCTGTGGCGGACAGAGTGCTCCTGCAGAAAGCGCGCGCTGGTGCTGTCCGCCCCCACCGTCGCCACGCGGGACGCATATAGGTCGTCCAGCCCCTTGATGCGGTGATGCAGCGCGCCAACGGTTAGCGAGGTGGCGATGGCCGCGGTGAAGCTGGAGATGACGATGATGCCGGCAAACATCCAGATGATGCCGATGAGCCGACCGAGCAGTGTCGTCGGCGCCTTGTCGCCGTAGCCCACCGTGGTCATGGTCACCGCCGACCACCACAGCCCGGAGCCGATGCCGCGTACCGGGTCGGACTGGAACTGGTCGTTGCTGCGACGCTCCGCCAGCCAGATCAGCACGCCGACGGCGGCGAGCAGGGCGCTCAGGCCGGCCAGCACGCCGAGGAAGGGCGCGGAGACCAGGCCCTTGAGCACCGTGATCACCTCGCCGCCGGGGTGCCGGTGGACGGCGATGCCGAGCCCGGAGGTGTGGAACGGGTGCGTGAAGTCGACCCGCTGCTCGCGTTCGCTGGTGATGGTCAGGGCGGCGGCGGCGACATCGGCCTGGTCCTCGGCGATGGCGTCCAGCATCTGCGTCAGGCCCATGTCGACGAAGCGATAGTCCAGGCCGAGCTGTTCGGCGATCTCGCGCCACAGGTCGATGCTGATGCCGCTCCAGTTGCCGTGGCCGTCGACGATGGCGAAGGGCGGGGCGTGTCGGGTGGCCACCAGCCAGGTGTCGTCGGCCGCGTCCTGCGCGTCCTCCGTGGCCTGTGCCAGCCCCGGTGCAGAGCCCAGCACGAGCCCCAGCCCGAGCCCGACCCCCAGCAGCCAGGCGGTCAGCCGTCGTCGCATCATGCGTTCTCCTTGTTCTGCCCAGGGTTCTGCCCAGGATTCCGCTCCGGGTTCCGCTCCGCGCGAAAGGTCTCGATCAGCAGCAGCGCGACGCCGATGGTGATGGCGCTGTCCGCCAGGTTGAAGGCGGGCCAGGGGTTGAACATGGCCAGCGGGATGAAGGGCAGGTAGACCTGCACGAAGTCGATCACGTGACCGATGGCGAGCCGGTCCACCAGGTTGCCGATGGCGCCGCCGATGATCAGTGACAGGCCGATGGCCAGCAGGCGCTCGTCACGCCCCAGCCGCAGGATCCACAGCGCCAGCAACACCGTGACCAGCAGCGCAAAGCCGGCGAACAGCCAGCGCTGCCAGCCGCCGGCATCGGCCAGCAGACTGAACGCGGCCCCCGGATTGAACATCAGGGTCAGATGCAGATGGGGCGCGAGTTCCAGCGGCTGATAGGGCGACAGGGCGTTCATCGCCAGCCACTTGCTGGCCTGGTCCAGCAGCAGCACGGCCAGCGACAGCCATAGCCAGTGCCGCATGGCTGCGCTGGACCAGGCCGCCGCGAGACTACGCAAAGCGGCGTTCCTCGCCGGCACCGGCGACGTTCTCGACGCAGCGGCCGCATAGCTCGGGGTGCTCGGAATGCGTGCCGACGTCGGCGCGGTGATGCCAGCAGCGCACGCACTTGCCATGGGGGCTGGCGGTGACCCGCGCCGCCAGGCCTTCCAGTTCGGTGTCGCGGGCATCGGCGGGCGCTTCCGTCGTCGCATGCACCCGGGCGGCGGAGGTGATGAGCACGAAGCGAAGCTCCTCGCCCAGGCGGTCGAGGGCGGCCTTGAGCGGCGGCGCGCAGTAGAGGTCCACCTCGGCGTCCAGCGCGGCGCCGATCAGGCCCTGGGTGCGGGCCGTCTCCAGTTGCTTGCCGACGGCGGTGCGCACCGCCAGCACCTGCGCCCAGAGCGTCCGGTCCAGGCCGTCGCCGTCCTCCAGCGCGAACAGCCCCGGATACCAGGTGGCGGTGAACACCGTCTGCGGGCGCTCGCCGGGGATGTGTTGCCAGATCTCGTCGGCGGTGAAGCTGAGTATGGGGGCCAGCCAGCGGCTCATGGCCTCGACGATGTGGTACATCGCGGTCTGGCAGGAGCGGCGTGCCCGGCTGTCCGTCTGGGTCGTGTATTGACGGTCCTTGATCACGTCCAGGTAGAAGCCGCCCATGTCCACCACGCAGAAGTTGTGCAGGCGGTGGTAGATCAGGTGGAACTGGTAGTCGCGGTAGGCGGCGGCGATCTCCTGCTGCACGCCCAGGGCGCGGTCCACCGCCCAGCGGTCCAGCGCGAGCATGTCCGCCGGCGCCACGAGGTGCTGCGCCGGATCGAACCCGGCCAGATTGGCCAGCAGGAAGCGGGCGGTGTTGCGGATGCGACGGTAGGCGTCGGCGGTGCGCTTCAGGATCTCGTCGGACACAGCCATCTCGGCGCGGTAATCCGTTGCCGCCACCCACAGCCGGATGATGTCGGCCCCCAGGGTCTTCATCACCGCTTGCGGGCTGATCACGTTGCCCAGGGACTTGGACATCTTGCGGCCCTGCTGGTCGACGGTGAAGCCGTGGGTCAGCACCTGCCGGTAGGGCGCGTGGCCGGTCATGGCCACGGAGGTCAGCAGCGACGACTGGAACCAGCCGCGATGCTGGTCCGAGCCCTCGAGGTACAGATCCGCCGGGGCGTGCAGGCCGTCGCGCTGCTGCAGCACGCTGAAGTGGGTCACGCCGGAGTCGAACCACACATCCAGGGTGTCGCCCACCTTCTGGTAGCGCGCCCCCTCGGCGTCGCCCAGCAATTCCTCCGGCGTCAGTTCAAACCAGGCCTCGATGCCCTTGTGCTCGATGCGCCGGGCCACCGCCTCCACCAGCTCGGGTGTGCGCGGATGCAGCGCGCCGGTGTCCTTGTCCACCAGCAGCGGAATGGGCACGCCCCAGGTGCGCTGGCGCGAGATGCACCAGTCCGGCCGGTTGCGCACCATGCCGTCGATGCGCGACTCGCCCCAGTCCGGCATCCAGCGCACCTCGCCGATGGCGCGCAGGGCCGCCGTGCGCAGACCGCTCTGCTCCATGCTGATGAACCACTGCGGCGTGGCGCGGAAGATGATCGGCGTCTTGTGCCGCCAGCAGTGCGGATAGCTGTGACGGAAGCGTGTGGCCAGCAGCAGGGCGCCGCGGGCCTTCAGGAGCTCCACCACCTGGTTGTTGGCGTCGAACACGTTCTCGCCGGCAAACAGCGGGGTGCCGGCGACGAAACGGCCGTCGCCGCCCACCGGGTTGTCCACCGGCAGCTGGTAACGGCTGCCCACCACATAGTCCTCAAGGCCATGGCCCGGAGCGGTATGCACGGCGCCGGTGCCAGCCTCGAGGGTGACGTGCTCGCCGAGGATCACCGGCACCTCTCGGTCGTAAAATGGGTGGCGCAGCTTGAGGCCCTCGAAGGCATCGCCGCGGCCGTAGGCGATAACCCGATAGTGCTCGATGCCCCAGCGGTCCATGGTGTCCTTCAGCAGCCCTTCCGCCACCAGCAGGCGCTCGCGGCCCTGACCTTCGGGGCCGTCGCCGTCGGCCTGCAAGCCGGTTTGAAGTCCCGTCTGGACCAGCGCGTATTCGAGTTCCGGATTCAGCGCCACGGCCTGGTTGGCCGGCAGGGTCCAGGGCGTGGTGGTCCAGATGACGACGGACATGGGCCCGTCGCCGTGACCATTGGGCACGGAGTGACAGCGTGCGAACAGGGCCTCTTCGTCCAGCACCTCGAAGCGCACGTCGATGGCAACGGACTCCTTGTCGGCGTATTCCACCTCGGCCTCGGCCAGGGCCGAGCCGCAGTCGATGCACCAGTGCACGGGCTTGGAGCCCTTGTGCAGATGGCCCCGCTCGACGATGCGGCCGAGGGCGCGGACGATGTCGGCCTCGGTGCGGAAATCCATGGTCAGGTACGGCCGGTCCCAGTCGCCGAGCACGCCCAGGCGCTGGAAGTCGCGCCGCTGACCGTCCACCTGCCGCGCCGCGTAGTCGCGGCAGGCGGCGCGGAACTGAGCGGCAGAGATCTTCTGGCCCGGTTTGCCCTTCTTCTTCTCCACCTGCAGCTCGATGGGCAGTCCGTGGCAGTCCCAGCCCGGCACATAGGGGGCGTCGAGCCCGTCGAGGGTGCGCGACTTGACGATGATGTCCTTCAGCACCTTGTTCACGGCGTGGCCGATGTGGATGTCGCCGTTGGCATAGGGCGGGCCGTCGTGGAGCAGGAAACTGCCGGCCTCGGCGCCGGTGCGGGCGGCGCGGATCTGACCGTAGACGTCCGCGTCCTGCCAGCGCTTGAGCATCTCCGGCTCGCGCTGGGCCAGGTTCGCCTTCATCGGGAAGCCGGTCTTCGGGAGATTGAGGGTGTGCTTGTAGTCAGTCACTTGGTTGGTTTCCTGGGCGTGCATCGTCGGTGCGGTGCCGGTCTGAGGCGAGGGAGCCCGTCAGCGAAAGTCAGCGAAGGTCGGGTCGTCGGCGCCGTCGTCACGGGCAGGCCGTTCACGCGGGTCCGCGGTTCTCATCAGAGTACCAAAAGCTGCGCGCCGGGGCTTGGGTCTTGATGCGTCAGCATTATCGAAAAAAACAATACATAAAACTGAAATTATTTTCTAACCCAAGGCTCGCCGCTGGCATTAATGTCATTGCATTTGCTGCGGCGCACAAAAACATGCAGTGCCGCCGCCTTCATCCACCCGGGGACGGTCAGATCCCGCCCCCGGCGATGGCCGCCACAGCCGGCCGGGAGTTGAATCGGAATGACTGCTTCTACCCATTACGACTGCATCATCGTTGGCGGCGGTGTCAGCGGCACCGCTCTGTTGTACGAGCTGGGCCGCTACACCGATCTGAAGCGCCTGCTGCTGGTGGAGAAATACGACCGCCCGGCGCAGGTCAACTCCCATGCCCACAACAACAGCCAGACCATCCACTGCGGCGACATCGAGACCAACTACAGCCTGGACAAGGCGCTGGCGGTGAAGCGTACGGCGTCGATGGTGGTCAACTACGCCACCAAGCTGCCGGCGCGGGAGCGTGACCGCATCATCCAGCGGATGCCGAAGATGGTGCTGGGCGTCGGCCAGCGGGAGTGCGACTATCTTCGCCAGCGTTACCAGGTGTTCAAGGACGCCTATCCGCGCATGCAGTTGCTCACGCGCAAGGAGATCGCCGACCTGGAGCCGAATGTGGCGCTGGTGGACGGCAGCTGGCGCAAGGACGAGATCGTCGCCACCGGCACGCCGAACGACTATTGCGCGGTGGACTTCCAGGCCCTGTCGGAATCCTTCTCCGATCAGTGCGTGCGCATGGATCGAGACAAGCAGCGATTCGGCGACAAGCACATCAACCAGCTGTTCGGTGTCGAGGTGACGCAGATCCGCAAGGATGGCGCCCTGTATCTGCTGGACACCAGTCGCGGGCCCATGCAGGCGCGCTCCGTGGTGGTCTGCGCCGGCGGCCATTCGCTGCTGATGGCGCAGCAGATGGGCTTCGGCCTGGAATACTCCTGCCTGCCGGTGGCGGGGTCGTTCTACTTCGCGCCGGAGGCCCTCAACGGCAAGGTCTACACGGTGCAGAATCCGAACCTGCCCTTTGCTGCGGTGCATGGCGACCACGACATCAAGGAGCGGGGCAAGACTCGCTTCGGCCCCACGGCGCTGATGCTGCCGATGCTGGAACGCTACAACCGCGCCACCATCCGCGACTTCTTCCGCGTGTTGCGCATGGACCGCAATGTCGCCGCCACCTTGTGGAACCTGCTCAAGGTGAGCGACATCCGCAACTACATCCTGCGCAATGCCTTGTACGAGGTGCCGGGGCTGAACCGCCGCCTGTTCGTGAAGGAGATCCGCAAGATCGTACCGGACATCAACGCCAACGATATCGAATACGCCCACGGCTTCGGCGGTGTGCGCCCGCAGCTCATCGACCGGCGCACCAGGGAACTGAAGCTGGGCGAGGTGAAGATCATCGACGGCCACGGCATCGTCTTCAACATGACGCCGTCGCCGGGGGGCACCAGCTGTCTGGGCAATGCCGAGCAGGACATGCGCCTGGTCGCGGAGCACCTGGGCGCCCGCGTGGACTGGGACGCCTTCGAGCGCGACCTGCTCAGTGGCCACGAGGACACCCGCGGCGTGGCACCCGCAGCGCTGGCAGAGGCAAGCTGACCGGCGCCGGTCTTGTCAGCCGGCGTCAGGGCCGCCACACTCGAGCTTTGCGAAGCGTCAATCACAAGACGCAATCCGCATCATCCCACCATCGAGGAGGCCGCCGGTGCAGCACGAGCTGAGGGTCCTGAAGCCCGAGGAACACTTTATCGAGGATGAGCCCTACTACGAGCCGGTCGCGGACGAGATCGCGGTGTTCGAGGCCGCCTACGGCAATGCCCTGCCGATCCTGCTCAAGGGGCCCACCGGCTGCGGCAAGACGCGGTTCATGGAGCACATGGCCTGGCGCCTGAAGCGGCCGCTGATCACCGTGTCCTGCCACGACGACCTCACCTCGTCGGACCTGGTGGGGCGCTTCCTGGTGAAGGGGGGCGAGACCATCTGGGTGGATGGTCCGCTGGCGCGGGCGGTGCGCGCCGGCGGCATCTGCTACCTGGACGAGATCGTCGAGGCGCGCAAGGACACCACTGTGGTGATCCATCCACTGGCGGACGACCGTCGCGTGCTGCCGATGGAGAAGCTCGGCGAGCTGCTGGAGGCGCCGGATGCGTTCTGCCTCGCCATCTCCTACAACCCGGGCTACCAGAGCGTGCTGAAGGACCTGAAGCAGTCCACCCGTCAGCGCTTCGTAGCGCTGGAGTTCGACTATCCCAATGCCGCGCTGGAGCAGACGATCGTGCAGAGGGAGTCTGGCATCGACGAGCAGCAGGCGCGGCAACTGGTGAAGTTCGCGCACATGACGCGAAATCTGAAAGGCCAGGGCCTCGACGAAGGTGCGTCCACGCGGCTGCTGGTGCATGCGGGCAAACTGATCGCCTCCGGTGTGGCGCCGGTAGTGGCCTGTCGCAGTGCCATCGCCCAAGCGCTGACAGATGATGCCGACATGCTGTCGGCGGTGAACGAGCTGTCGGCCTCGCTGTTCTGAAGCCCCCCGTGCGCGATGCCGCGCCACTGTCGGCCAGCGTGCTCGAGGAGCGCATGGACGTCTACCTCGATCCGGCGCTGTCGTCGCGACGCACCGCCGCCGGCCCCGCCCATGACCTGGCCGCCTGCGCCCGGGCGGAGCAGGAGTTCGTGCTGCACTGGGGGGCCGTGGTGGCCCGCGACAATGCCGAACTGGCCTACCAGTTCACCGCCTTCGCCGCCGAGGCGGTGCGCTGCATGGACCTGGAGGCGGTGCAGTCCTGGCTGCTCCATGCCATGGACCTGTACGACAAGAAGGGCCAGATGCCGGCCATCCGCGCGCTGCAGGACGTGGCCGGTTTCGCCGCCAACCGGCAGGAGAAGCTTGCTGGGGCGGTGCTGGAGGAGCAGGCCCCGGTGCTGGAGCGTTTCATCTGCGGCCTGAACGGGCGGCCGTTGCAGATTGCCCGGCATGCGCGCTGCTTCACCGACACCGAGCACATCTTCCTGCCGCCGGTGGTGGGCCGTCTGCCGGACAAGGCGTCCAATCTGCGCCTGCTGAAGGCCATGGCGGTGCATCAGTGGGCGCAGAACTGGTATGGCACCTGGCGTGGCGACGCCCTGCTGCGGGCGGTGCAGGACGGCACCCTGGATGCCGCCGGCCTGGAGCGCTTCCACGCCCTTGAGACGATCCGGCTGGATGCCTGTCTGGCCCGCGACCTGCCGGGCCTGCACCGTGACATGGCCGCACTGCGACAGCGGCTGGACCAAGTGGATGCGGCCCTGCACCGGCGGGCGGATGCGCTGACCCGCCCCGGGGCCGACGTCGCCGACACCCTGCGGCTGGCCGTCGCCCTGCGCGATCTGCCCGCCGACCCCTGCTGCTACCGCGGCGAGCTGGATGCAGCGGCGGTGCAGGCGTGTCTGGCCGTCCGTGCCGCACTGGACCGCGACCGCTTTCGCATCGCGCTGGCGCGGCTGGTGGACGAGCACGACGGCGTGTCGGCTGACGCTGCAGCCGATGACGATGCGGACGCGGGTGCCGAGCTGCGCGAAGACAGCCGCGCGCGCCTGGATGCGCGTCGTCACGACGACCCCGAGGCCCCGAACGGGGTGCGCTTCGAGCTGTTTCTCGATGGCAAGCCCGTGGCCCCGCCGGAGGATCTGGTCTCCACCATGGAGAGCATCATCCAGGATCTGGGCGAGATCCCGCCGGACTATCTGGTCGCCGCGGGTCCCGGCCTCTACCGGCGGCGGGCGCTGCAGCAGGCCAGGGATGCGGATTCGGTCTGGGCTGGCACCTACCACGAGGAAGGGGCCTTTCTCTACGACGAGTGGGACTTCAGCCGCCAGCACCATCGCAAGGACTGGTGTGTGCTGCGGGAGCATGCGCTGCCGGCCGCAGACCTGGTCTTTCACCAGCAGACGGTGCGCAAGTATGGGGGCCTGATCAAGTCCATACGGCGCACCTTCGAGGTGCTGCGCGGCGAGGACCGGACGCTGCGCCGTCAGCCCCATGGCGAGGATGTGGACATCGATGCCCTGGTGGAGGCCCAAGCGGACATGCGGGCGGGCCACGAGATGACCCAGCGGCTGTTTCTGCGCCAGCACAAGGAGGAGCGTTCCATCGCCGTGGCGCTGATGGTGGACATGTCAGGCTCCACCAGGGGCTGGATCAACGACGCCGAGCGCGAAGCGTTGATCTTGTTGTCCGAGGCCCTGACCACGCTGGGCGACCGGTTTGCCATCTATGGTTTTTCGGGCTGGACGCGCAAGCGTTGCGAGGTCTATCCCGTCAAGTGCTTCGGCGAGCCCTACGATGACCAGGTGAAGGCCCGCATCGGCGCAATCGCGCCCAAGGACTATACGCGCATGGGTGCGCCCATCCGCCACCTGACGGCACTGCTGAAGGCGCAGGAAGCGCGCACCAAGCTGCTGATCACGCTCTCCGACGGCAAGCCGGACGACTACGATCCGCAATACCGCGGCGACTACGGCATCGAGGACACCCGCCAGGCCCTGTTCGAGGCGCGCCTGGACGGTGTGCACCCGTTCTGCATCACCATCGACGAGGCCGGCGCGGAGTATCTGCCGCACATGTACGGTGCCGCCAACTATACCGTGGTCGCCGATGTCAGCCGGCTGCCGGCCAAGGTGTCGGAGATCTATCGGCGCATTGCCAGCTGAGCCTGGGGGTTGCTCCGGGATGGCGGAGGCCACGCCACGGACGGCAATGTCGCTGGAGCTCGGGAGTCGGAGTCATGCAAGGGCCTGCCATCCATGGCTTGGGCCTGGACCCGGCGAAAGCCGACGGTGGTCGAGTCGGCGAGGGCGGCTTAGGGGCGCGCCGCTGCAGCCAGGGCCGGGGCGAGCAGCAGAAGGCCGGGCAGGGTTCGCAGTAAGCGCATGCAGCGTCGGCCTCCGGCTATCGAGCTGCAAGCAAATTTGTGATGGCGGATTGCCAGGGCGATTGCTGCCGACCAGCTGATCGGGCGTTGTCTGACGTTTCCGGCCTCGTCCTCCCCAGTCCGGCGCACCCGGGAGAGTTCAGCGCCGCCCGGCTGCGCCTTTCCGGTACTATTATGCGCGTCTTGCGGTGCCGCGCGCCTGCATCCGTCTTTTCCGACCACCAACATCCGGACCCTGCCCCTATGAGCGACGCCCTGAATTATCTCGTCGAAGTGCGCGGTGATGCCCTCGGCCACTACTTCAAGTTCCTGAAGGACAGCGGCAAGCATCTCGACCCCAAGACGCGCGATCTCATCTCGGTCATCACCAAGGTGCATGCACAGACCGAGAACGGCTTCAAGCAGTATCTGACCCGCGCCCTGCGCGACGGCTGCACGCCGCTGGAGATCATCGACGCCCTGCTCATGGCCTTTCCGGCGTTGGGTCTGGCCAAGATCGTCTGGGCCACGGACATCCTGCTGGAGATGGGCATCCCGGAGTTCTCCCCCGAGCTCATCGCGGCCCAGCCCCAGTGGCGTGACCTGATGGCCGTCGCCGACCTGGCCGACGGCGAGGTCAGGCGCGTGGACTGCGGCGCGCGCAGCGTCTTCGTCTATCGCGAGGGCGAGTCGTGCAAGGTCTACGACTCGCACTGTCCGCATCAGGTCACCAATATCCCGCACCTGGCGCTGGAGGGTCTGACCCTGACCTGCCCCAAGCACCAGTGGAAGTTCGACATCCGCACCGGCGACTGCATCGAGAAGGGCAAGCACCCGCTCAAGGCCTTCGAGACCAAGATCGAGGATGGCCGTCTGTTCGCCCGGTGGTAGAGGCACCCGCTGTGCGATGCCGAGCCCGCATCGATTCGGCACGGCATGCCGGCAGGCAGAAGGGCCGCAACCGGGTGGAGACGGCCTGACATGGCCGGTGCCGATGCTTGATCGTTGGCTCCCGGCCGGTATACCTTGACTCGATCCATCCGGTCGGAGCCTGATATGGACCCCTTCAATCGCCCGCGCGGCGACGCCGACATCCCCGTCGAGCCGGACAGCGACCAGTGGTCGGTGCCGGACCTGATCGATTTCGACTATTTCGTCAACGAGGACGAGCGGCGTGCACGCGAGTCGGCCGCAGAGCGGCGTCGGCTCGCGGAGCGGGATCGGGGCCTGTATCGCGAGCGCATCCAGGCCGCCTGCGGCAAGGTTCCGGAACACACCCCGCGGCATCGCAGTCAGGCGCTGCGGCGCTGGTTGAGCACCCGTCGGCGCGCTGAAGATCCGGCCCTGCGGGGCCTCCTGCCGGGGGCCGTGTATGCCCGCGGCCAGCGTCTGGTGACCACCTGGCTGGGTGTGGGCGGCTTTGTCGTCGGCGTTGGCGTGGCCTCCGCGCTGTTGCACTACGACGGTCAGCACCCGGTCAACGTGTCCTGGTACATCTTCGTGCTGGTGCTGGTGCAGCTCTTGCTGGTGGGGCTGACGGTGGGCCTCTGGTACGCGCGGCGCCGTGGCGTCATCCGTGCCGCGGTGGAGGACTTCTCGCTGCTGGGGCATCTGATCAAGCCGCTGTTCGGCCGCACCGCGCGCTGGGTGCAGCGACAGCGCCTCGCGCATGTGCCGCCGGACGTGCGTGAGCGGGCCGAGGCCCGGCAGGGGCTGCTGCAGGGCCATTATGCCCTGTACGGGCCGGCGGCCTATCTGCCGATGCTGATTCCGGTGCAGGTGTTCGGCATCGGTTTCAATGTCGGCGCCATCCTGATCACGGTCGCGCTGGAGTGGTTCACGGACCTTGCCTTCGGCTGGGGCTCGGCGCTGAACGTCGGGCCCGAGACCATCCATGCCGTTGCCCATGTCATCGCCCTGCCGTGGAGCTGGCTGTTCGGCGAAGGGGTCGGCGTGCCGACCCTGGAGCAGGTGGCCGGCACGCGCATCGCGCTGAAGGACCCGCTGTTCCTGTTCGATGCCGACAACCTGCGCTCCTGGCGCTGGTTCCTGGTGCTTGCGGTGTTCACCTACGGCCTGCTGCCGCGCCTGGCGTTGCTGGGGCTGTCGCTGCGAAAGCAGCGGCGGACCCTGGCGGAGCTGCCGTTCACCCATCAGCGTACCCAGGCCCTGTACGCACGCATGCTGACACCGAGCCTGGAGACCCGGGGCGACAGCGGTGCGGGCCCGGAGATGCCGATCCCGGCGCCGTTGCAGCCGTTGACGACGGAACGCGCCGCCCCGCGAGAGCAACCCCCGGCACCACCGGAGACGACGGCTGAGCCGAAGCCAGTGCCAGAGCCGAAGCCAGGACCAGAGGCAGAGCCGGCACCGAAAGCGGAAACCGAGCCAAAGCCAGCACCTGAACCCGAGCCCGAGCCCGAGCCCGAGCCCAAGCCCAAGCCGGAGCCGGAGCCGGAACGCGAGCAGGCAGCCGAGCCGGAACTAAAGCTGGAGCCCGAGCGGAAACCAGCGCCAAGGCCGGAACTGGCGCTGCAGCCCGAAACGACACCGGCGCCCCAGCGAAAGCCAACGCCAGC
Source organism: Thiohalocapsa marina (assembly GCF_008632335.1). GTDB lineage: Bacteria > Pseudomonadota > Gammaproteobacteria > Chromatiales > Chromatiaceae > Thiohalocapsa > Thiohalocapsa marina. The sequence continues at coordinate 115,593 of NZ_VWXX01000004.1, read as the reverse complement.
GCAAAGGCGCGAGCCGGCACCAAAGCCAAAGCCGCAACCCAAGCCTGCGCAAAAGGGCGAGCCGAAGCCTGAGTCAGAACCGAAGCCGGAGCCGGAGCCGAAGCCAGAATCCAAGCCCGAGCCAAAGCCCGAGCGCAAGGCCGAACAAAGGCCGGAGCCGAAGCCAGCACCGCAGCCAAGGCCGGCGCCGCCTGCTCGCCCGAGTCTGGCGCCGGGCGCCACGTCTCCGGGCCGGAAGCCGGCGCTGCCGGAGATCGCGGCGGATGCCTGCATCCTGCTGATCCATGTGGACGTGGCCGATGTGCTGGAGGCGGAAGACCACGGCCGGCTGCAACGGCTGTTGCTGGAGCAGAGCGGCTGGCGCGTGGCGGCATCGGCCACCTTCGGCGGCGGCCGCCGGATGGCCGAGCAGGCGCTGGGGCTGATCCATGACGCCGGCTGGCAGGCGCCGCCGGCGCGGGTGGCGCTGCTGCAGGACGGGTCGCAACCCCCGATTACCGAGAGCCTGCGGTTTCTGCGTGCCGTGCGGGCCGCGGCCGGCGAACAGGCGCAGATGCTGCTGACCCTGGTGGGCGACCCGGAGGGCGATGACCCGCTGCCGCCGCTGTCGGCCTTCGACTTTGGTGACTGGCAGCGCAAGATCGAGCAACTGGGCGATCCGTATCTGCGTCTGGAGATGCTGACCGGGCCCAATGAGGAGGCAGTGTGATGGCGGTCCAAGCGACGGAGACGATCCCTGTTCTGGCCATCATGGGGCATCCGAACGCGGGCAAGTCCTCGGTGGTGGCGACGCTGACCGAGAACGACCGCATCGAGATCGACAAGCGCGCCGGCACCACGACCCGTTCCGACGAGTATCCGGTGGTGATCGACGGGCGCACCATCATGGTGTTCATCGATACGCCGGGTTTCCAGAATCCAAGCGACATCCTGGAATGGTTTCAGGCCCATGCGGAAGAGCGCGATCTGGCCGGCGCCTTTTTGGCGGAACACGGCGATGACCCGCTGTTCAGCCACGACTGCGCGCTGCTGCGGCCGGTGGCTAACGGCGCCGGCATCATCCTGGTGGTGGACGGCTCCAAGCGCATCAAGGAGAAGGACCGCACCGAGATGGAACTGTTGCGCCTGACCGGCCGGCCGCGGATGGCGATCCTGAACAACCTGACCACGGTGGACCGGCACATGCCCGCCTGGCAGGACGCGCTGAACAAGTCGTTCAACGCCGTGCGCGAATTCAACGCCCACCGGGCCACCTACGCCGAGCGGGTGGCGCTGCTCAGTGCGCTGAAGACCATCGATCAGCGCTGGGAGCCCATGCTGAACGAGACCATCCGCACCTTCGAGCACGACTGGGAGCGACGCATCGACGAGTCAGCCGGCGTCATCATCGAGCTGATGCGCGATGCCCTGACCTTCAAGGTCACCCGGGTGGTGAAGGTCGACGACCTGGGCTCGGAGGACGAGCGCGAGGCGATCCGCCTGCGACTGGTGCGCGCCTTCCAGGACGGCCTGCGCAAGCTGGAACTGGATGCCCGCCAGCAGATTCGCGCCAACTTTCGTCACCACGTCTGGGACCTGCCGCCGGATTCGCTGCTGAGCAAGGACCTGTTCTCCGATGAGGTGGGCCATGCCCTGGGCCTGACCCAGCGCAAGCTGGCCGTGGCCGGCGCCGCCGCCGGTGCGGCCGCAGGCGGTGCCATCGACCTGGGCGTCGGCGGGCTGTCGTTCGGTGCCGGCGCCCTTATCGGTGCCGCCGCCGGCGGGGTGCTCGGCATCCTGGGCGGCGCGGCGCTGGCCAAGGTGGACATCCAGCGCACCCTGGGGGTGGAACGCTTCAGCATGGGGCCGGTGACCAATCCGCGCTTCCCGTTCGTGCTGCTGGATCGGGTGCTGCTCTACTGTGCCCAGGCCATGAACTGGTCCCACGGGCGCAAGGCCGCTGACGAGGATGCGCCGAACCGGGTCCCGGATCGACCGGTGAGCAAGAAGCAGGGCTACACCGACGACCTCACCAGCGTCGACCAGAAGGCCCTGGTCAAGTTCTTCGCCGCCGCCCGGGCCGGCAAGCGTGGGCCGCACGAAGAGCAGGCGCGGGTGATCATCAAGGGCCTGCTGCGCGAGTTGTCCTGCGGCGAGGTGGACGCCCGGCTGCATCTTTGAGCCGGTGCGGCACGGTGCCGGCTGCCGTCGCCGCACACCGCAGTTGACGGAGCACAACCCTCTGCCGGCCGTCCCGTGCGGACGGGTGCTTGGTGGTGGTGCATGGCCCAGGGGTTGCTGCTATACTGTCAGGCATTCTTGACATCAAGGTTAGTTGACACTCGTGACGATGGTTCCTCAAAACGCCCCGGCGCAAGGTACCGCAGGGAAGAGTGGCGGGAGCGCAAGGCCCCATGCCGTGGTCATCGGCAGCGGCTTCGGCGGTCTGGCGGCGGCGATCCGTCTCGGATATCGTGGCTACCGGGTCACCGTGCTCGAGAAGCTGGACAAGCCCGGCGGGCGCGCCTACATGCACGAGCGCGACGGCTTCCAGTTCGACGCCGGCCCCACCATCATCACCGCCCCCTTCCTGCTGGACGAGCTCTGGCAGATGTGTGGTCGCCGCTTCGACGAAGAGATCGACCTGCGGCCGATGGATCCCTTCTACCGCATCCGCTTCGACGACGGCGCGGAGTTCGACACCAACGGCAACGCCGACTTCATGCGGGGCCAGGTGGCCAAGTTCTCCCCCGGCGATGTCGCCGGCTACGACCGCTACATCGCCGAGAGCGAGAAGATCTTCCAGGTCGGCTTCCAGCAGCTGGGGCATGTGCCCTTCACCCGCTGGCAGGACATGGCCAAGATCATCCCGAAGATGGTCGCGCTGAAGAGCCATCGCAGCGTCTATTCCATGGTCTCGTCCTATGTCAAGAACGAGCATCTGCGCGTCGCGCTGTCCTTCCATCCGCTGCTGATCGGTGGCAATCCCTTCTCGGTCACCTCCATCTATGCGCTGATCTCCTATCTTGAGCGTCACTGGGGTGTGCATTCGGCCATCGGTGGCACCGCCGCCATCGCCCGCGGCATGGCGGATCTGATCGAGGGCCAGGGCAACACGCTGCGACTCAATGCCGAGGTGGCGGAGATCACCGTCGACAAGGGCCGCGTCACCGGCGTGCGTCTGGCGGACGGCGAGCGCATCCCGGCCAATGTGGTCGTCTCCAATGCCGATGTCGCCTGGACCTACCGCAACCTGCTGCCCGGCGTGAAGCGCCGGCACTGGACCGATCGTCGGCTCGATCGCGCCCGCTACTCCACCGGCCTGTTCGTGTGGTACTTCGGCACCCGGCGGCAGTATCCCGAGGTCAAGCACCACACCATCCTGCTCGGCCCGCGCTACAAGGGCCTGCTGGATGACATCTTCCACCGCAAGCACCTGGCGGACGACTTCAGCCTCTATCTGCACCGGCCCACGGCCACGGATCCGGCGCTGGCGCCGGCGGGCTGCGATACCTTCTACGCCCTGGCGCCGGTGCCGCACCTGGACGGCGACGCCGACTGGGTCGAGCGGGCGGAGCCCTACCGTCAGGCCATCTGCGAGCGGCTGTCCGACACCCTGCTGCCGGATCTGGAGAATCAGCTGGTCACATCCTTCGTCACCACGCCCCTGGACTTCCAGCACCGCCTGCTGTCGTTCAAGGGGGCCGGGTTCGGTCTCGAGCCGGTGTTGCTGCAAAGTGCCTGGCTGCGGCCGCACAACAAGAGCGAAGAGGTCGAGCACCTCTACATGGTCGGCGCCAGCACCCATCCGGGCGCCGGTGTCCCCGGTGTTATCTCCACTGCGCGCGTCCTCGATACGGTGGTCCCCGATGCCTCTGTTTTTGCCTCCTGATCCCTGCTTTGCCGAGCCGGCGGACATCGCCGCCTGCCGTCAGTTGCTGAGCAACGGCTCGAAGTCGTTCTTTGCCGCGTCGTTCTTCCTGCCGAGGTGGATTCGTCAGCCTGCCTCGGCGCTGTACGCCTTCTGCCGCATCGCCGACGATGCCATCGACTGCGTGGAGGATCGTGCGGCTGGCCTGGCGCAGCTGCGCGAACGCCTGGATCGGGTCTATGCTGGAAGGCCCATGGCGCATCCGGTGGATCGGGCCTTTGCCGGCGCGGTGGAGTGCTTCGCGATGCCGCGGGAGCTTCCCGAGGCGTTGCTGGAAGGCTTCGAATGGGATGCCGATGGTCGCGACTATCGCGACATCTCCGGTGTGCTGGACTACTCCGCGCGCGTGGCCGCCGCCGTCGGCGCCATGATGGCGGCGCTGATGGGGGTGCGTTCGCCCGAGGTGCTGGCCCGTGCCTGCGATCTGGGTTCGGCGATGCAGCTCACCAACATCTGCCGGGATGTGGGCGAGGACGCCCGTAACGGTCGCATCTATCTGCCGCTGGACTGGTTGCGTGAGGCCGGCATCGAGCCCGAGGAGTTCCTGGCGGATCCGGTCTTCAGTGATGCCCTGGGTTCAGTGATCCAGCGCACGCTGGATCTGGCCGAGACCTTGTATCAGCGGGCGGAGTCCGGCATCGCCCGGTTGCCCGTGAGCTGTCGGCCGGGCATCTATGCCGCGCGCCTGCTCTACGCCGAGATCGGCCACGAAGTGGCCAGAAACGGCTATGATTCGGTATCCCGGCGCGCTGTGGTGCCGGCGGCGCGCAAGATCGGCCTGCTGAGTCAGGCCGTGGCTGTGACCCCCTTCCCCGGGGGCGAGTGCGACGCCCCGCCGCTGCAGGAGAACCGGTTCCTGGTGGAGGCCGTGGCCGCCGCCCCGGTGCCCGCGGCCCTGCGCCGTGGGGGGCGCTTGGCGGGGCCCGCGGCCGCCCCGCCGCGCAAGCGGATCGGCGAAAAGGTGGTCTGGGTGCTGGATCTGCTGGAAACCCTGGAGCAGCGCGATCGCCTCGCTGCCGCGCGCAACGAGGACATGCTGCCCGCCCTGCGTAACGGAGGCTGAGCCATGCGCTATTATCTGGGTGTCGTCTGCCTGCTGTTTGGCGCCTTTCTGATCTACAGGGCCATCGATCACCGCCGGCGCGTGCTGAAGGCGCGGGCCCTGGCTGCAAGCGATGGTCCGAATGGCGCCGCTGACGGCGAGTCGAACATCGATCCGTCGCTGCTGCGGATGCGCACCGCCATGCTGCCGTTCTATGCCATGTACGGCGCCTTCGCGTCGCTGTTGCTGGTGGGCGGCTACTTCCTCTCCGACTTATCCGAGCACCTCTCCCTCCTCGACCTGTTCGGTCTGGTGGTGCTGGCCATCGCCTACAGCGTCTTTATGGTCATGCGCGCCGCCTACAGCCGGCTCGGCCTCGACCTGTCGCGTCTCTGATTAGACGCTGATTTGTTGGCCATCCTGGCCAAAGATCAGCACGCGATTCGAAAACGGGGGGCCTCCTGCCCCGCACGGGAAATGCTGAATAAATCAGCATTTCCTCAGGGCGACGCCAGGTTAGCGGCGCGAAACCGGTAGGCCTCGTCGATGAGGGCGAGCCGCGCCCGCTCTCGGCCCCAGCGTTCGATACGGGTACGCGGCACGGTCTGCTCCTCTGTCCAGATGCGCCAGAGCAGCGCTGCATTCTCCCAGTAGGCCCCGGCGATGTAGTGGCCGTCGGGGCTGAAGGCCGCGCTGGCGACGCCGCCCAGGTCTGCGCGCAGTGGCAGGAAGGTGCTGATCTGCTCGATGTCACCGGATTCGGAGCCATCCCGGAAATCAGACTGGGCACCGGCATGGCCACCGGGACCAGGGGCGCGCCATAGTCGCAGGCTGCCGTCGCGGGAGGCGGTCAGCATCCAGTCGCCATCGGGGCTGAAGTCGGCCCGATAGATGCGGTCCTCGTGTCCCCGCAACACCGCCCGGGGGGTCCCGTCACGCCCCCACAGCCGGGCCGTCTTGTCCAGCGAGCCGGTGAGTATCCGGCGCCCGTCCGGCGCGATATCCACACTATAGACGCGGCCCGTGTGGCCTTCGAGATAGGCGCCGAGGCGGCAGTCGACGGTCTGCGGATCGATGTGCACCAGGGCCGCGCGGCTGTCGCTGCCGGCCGCCGCGAGCAGCCGGCCGTCGCCGGACAGGGTCAGGCTGCCGACGGGGCCGATGCCGAGGTCGAGGGCGCAGCGCCGTGACCAGCCGGAGGCCGCATCGCCGGCGGCCGGGTCATGGGAGAGCAGCCGCAGGGTGCCGTCCTCGTCGCCGGTGGCGATCAGCGTGCTCGCATCCAGGGCGCGGATGGCAGCGGCGGTGACCCCGACATTGCCATGGGTCAACGCCGGTCCGGCATCGATGGGGGCGCAGCGGGCGATGGAGAACAGCCGCACCGGTTCTGCCGAGGCATCCGACGTGGTCAGCAGCCAGCGCTCGTCGGGCCCGAACAGGGCGTTGTAGACGCGCCCGGCGTCGTTGTCCGGCGTGACCGGTAGCACGCAGGTGCTGCCGGAAATCAGGTCATGCACCTGGGCCGTGCCGTCGTAGGCGGCGGAGGCCAGCCGTCGCGCCGAGCCGGAGAAGCGGACCTGGCGTACCCGATCGGCATGGGCCTGCAGGTTCAGCAACGGCTCCGGGGGCGGCTGGGTCTGGGTGTTCGCCTGCGCCTTCGATGGTCGTGGCGACGACGCTGTGGGTGTCTGCAGGGCGCCCGGCGTCGCGCGGTGATAGCGCCAGACGCGCACACCGCCATCATAGCCGGCGGTGGCCAACAGCAGCGGCAGGGTTGTGCCTGGCGGCGTCTCAGCTTGCATGCCGTTGGCCACGCCAGGGTCTTCACCGGGGCCCTCGCCGGGATCCGCACCGGTGCCGGAATGGGCGAGCTCCGGCGGCGCGATCGCCAGGCTCAGATCCCATACATGGTCGGGGTGGGGCAGTTCGAAGGCCAGTCGGGATCCGGGCCGCACACTCCACAGGCGCGCGCTGCCGTCCTGCCGCGAGAAGGTCTGCACACGGCTGCCGTCGCGGCTGAAGGCGGCGGCGCTCAGGGCGCCGTCGTGGCCCAGTACCGCCAGCGGCTTGCCGGTCTCCAGGCCCCACAGCCGGGCCGTCTGATCCAGGGATCCGGTCAGTACCAGGGTCTCTTCGGACGGGCCGACCGGCGCTGGTCCCATCGCCAGGCTGGTGATGCTGAGCCCGTGATTGCCCAGCACCACTGCTTGACGCGAACCGTCCAGCGACCAGCGCACCACCTGACCCTGGTCGTCCGCCGCCACCAGGAAGGCGCCATTGGGGGCAAAGGCCACCTCGCGCACCGCGGTGCGGTGGATCTTGAACGGCTCACCGCCGATGTCGCTTTCGGCGAGCTCGTCGAGGGGCCTGCCGTCGCCGTGATACAGGCGCACGCGTTCATCGACGGCGGCGATGGCGATGCGCTCGCCAGCCGCGTCGAACACGGCGCTGTTGAACGGGCGCCCGAGGGGGCCGTCGGCGGGCAGCGAGTGCAGGATGTCGCCGCTGCGCAGGTCGATGATATGGGTCCGGCCAAGAGCAGATGCGGTCAGTAGCCGGTCGCCCTGGGGCGAAAAGCTCAGGCCGCGGATCTCGCCTTCGTCGAATGTCCGCTGCAGCAGCACGCGGCCGGGCTGCTGCAGGTCGACCACGCAGACCGCGCCATCCGCGCTACCCAGGGCCAGGTAGCGACGCGCGGCATCCAGCCGAAGGGCGGTCCCGGGCGGGCTGCCACAGGGATAGCGCGGCGGGGCTTCGGCCTCTGCCGGTAGTGCCCAGATGCCCGCGGGACCGATGCCGAACACCGTGCCGTCGGTGGCGATGACCAGGCTGTGCAGGCCAAGTCCGTCGCCATGCAGCGCCTGGTCGGGCACATAGCGTCCATCGGTGAGGCGCCACAGTTGCGCGCCCTGTTGCGGCGTGATGGTGGCCAGCAAGGTACCGTCGGCGTCGAAGGCGGGCCGGTGCGGATCACCGGGGTCGGCGTCACCGGACCTGGCCATGGCCAGCAGCCGATTGCGGCTGAAGGCCAGGCTCAGGGTCTGCACCGCCTGGTGCGGTAGATCCTCGCCGGCGGCGATGGCCTGGATCACCGCCTGCGGCGTGTTACCGCGGGTGATGTGCAGGTCCGCCTCCTTGAGCTGGCCGCGGTGCAGGTTGATCCGGGCATCCCGCGACGCCTGCCAGGCCAGGCCCGCCGCGCCGGTGGCGCCAACCAGCAGCGCCAGCAACATGACGCCGAAGGCGCGCACCAGCCGGTTGCGGCGACGCACGAAGCCGATCTGGGCGGCGGAGCGCTGCAGGAACTCCTGCTCCACCGGCTCCAGTTCTCCGGCAAAGGGGTCGGCGAAGCGCCGGGCCGCCGCATGGCTGAGTTCGCCGTAGAGATACTCGCGGTTGCAGTCGGTGCGCTTCCACAACAGCGCCTGCCGGGTGAGCTGACCGCGAACCTGCAACAGCCGGCGGTTGTCGGCATCGCGCAGCCAGTCGCGCACCGGCGGCCAGTGCCGGATCAGGGCCGGATGGCTGAAGCTGGCCACCGGATGGTAGGCGGCCAGGTCCACTGCCGGCGCCTCGGCGGGGCCGTCTGCGGCCGCCGCGAGCGTCCGCTCCGGCCGGGCGCCTGGCTGCGCACTCGGGTCCTGCGCGGCCGCCGGCCGCTCCTGTGGTGGGCGCCAGTGCGCGGTCCAGTCGCGCCACCATTGACGCCAGGCCCCCTGCAGGATGCCCAGCAGGCGCTCGTCCGGTTGCTCGCAGGGCACCAGCCGGGTCGGATCCGGCACGCCCTCGGCGATGACCAGGTGCGCGCGGATCATCGCCCGGAGCAGGGCAGCGCAGTCGGCATCGGCGCGCAGCGCCCGCAGATCGCCCTGCCGGATGACGGGCCGCAGACCGTCGGCATCCAGGCCGATCAGGGCCCGACACAGCCGCGGCAGGGCCGCGCGCTGGCGGTCGTCGAGCCCGCTCCAGAGCCGCTGTGCCCGTTGCAATACCTGGCCCGCCAGCGCGTCGCCCAGCGCTGGGGTCCGCGTTGGGCTGGGGGTCGAGATGGGGATCGGCAGGCTCGGGTCGGCGTCCGGGGCGGCCTGGCCCAGTGCCTCGCGATAGAACCGGTCCAGCAGGCCCTGCACCGGGGGCGCCCAGAGCCGGAGCCGCGACGCCTCGGCTTCGATCTGTTCGACCAGACCCGGTCCGCGGGCCTCCCCGACGGACCGTCGGCGCGACCCCCGGCCCGGCACCGCGCGTTGCTCAGGGGCCGCTTCGGTTTCCCGCTCGCGTTCCGGTTCAGGTTCTGGTTCCGGCCCCGACTCCGGCTCGATGCCGGCGATGCGCAGCGGGATCTCGACCACCTGCCGGATCCGCGCCGTCGGCAGGGGCTCGAGCTCGATCCAGCGCGCCGGCGTCACCAGCTCCAGCAGTCTGTCCAGCGCCGCGAGGCGGGGCAGGGCGTCGCTGCGCAAGGATGCGACGACCCAGATGGCGGGGATCTCGGCGAGGGCGCGTAAGGCCCTGGCGAAGGGCTGCAAGGTGTCCGGTTCGTTGGCTTCGAGCAGATCTTCGAGCGGGTCCAGGATCAGGGCGAGCCGGATCGAGGCATCCGGGTCGGCGCTGGCGGGGGTGAGCTGGTGCAGTGCGCTTTCGATCTGGCGCGCCGCCAGCTCCGGTTCGCCGGCGAGCAGGCGCTCGAACTGCGCCACCGACAGCCCGAAGCGCGACAGCGGATCGCCCAGGGCCTCGGTGCGACACAGGCCGGCGGCCAGGGCGCCCAGCGGCGTCGGCGCATCGGCCAGGGGATCCGTCAGCACGCAGCGCACGCCGGCGATCCGCTCGAACAGGAACGGCCGCGCCAGCCGTGCCGCCAGTCCCGCGCGCAGCAGCGAGGTCCTGCCGGCGGCGCCGGGGCCGCTGAGCAGCAGAAAGCCGGGTTCGTCCGCGCGGCGGGCCTCGAGCCGGCCGAGCAGTTCGCGGATCTCGCGCTCGCGGCCGGTGAAGACCCGCTCGTCCGCCACCTCGAAGGGCCGGTCCGGTCGGAACGGGCTCCCCTGCCAGTGGGCCGGGCCGGCGGCGGCCCGCCGCTCGGCGCTGATGCGGCGGTTGAGCAGCTTGCGCAGCTGCACCTCCACCAGCTCGCGGAATGCGGCGTCGTTGTCGAAGGTGCGGAAGGCGCGGCGAAAGGTGTTGTCCGGGTTGAAGAAGTGTTCGCGGAAGAAGGTCTCCAGCCGGCGTCGGTCCTCCATCGCCTCTTGCGCCGCGGCGGCGTCGGTGATGTCCACCAGCTTCGCCGCCGTCTTCTTGTACACCAGTACCTCCGGGCGCCCGTCGCGGGACGAGGCCTCAACGGCACTGAGAAACTCCCACTCGGTGCCGGTCATGCCGCGGTAGGGCTGCTGTGGCAACGGTGAGCCGAGCCGTGTCCACAGGATGACGAGGACGATGTCGCAGTCGGACGGGTGCGTCAGCCCGGCCTGGAAGGTGCGATCGGCGGTGAGTGCCTCCTCTTCCCACAGCACGGTCTGCAGGGTGAAGTAGGGGATGTATTCCTGCGCCAGGCGTTCGACCACGGCCTTGACGGTGGCGCGCTCGTGCTCCACGTCGGCGGGGGATGAAACGAAGATGCGTACCCGGTTGTCTGGCATGGACTCTGGCGACCCGCGAGGACCGAAGTCTCGATGGCAACGGCTGAAGCGACTGATGTGCGGACTATAGCGCAGTCGGCTCGACAGTCGGCCGGTCGCTCGGGGTAAAATCCCCGAATCCCGCATGTCGGGAGGTCACAGAGACGGGGGTCGGCATGAACCTGCACGAGCAGTCCGCACCGCTGAGCATGGATCAGCTCATCGGCGCTGCGGTGCGGCATATCCTGAGGCATCGCGACTTCGATCGCTTCCTGGACTGGGTGCAGCAGACCCTGCCCGCGGTGGCCGATCCGGACGATGAACTGGCCGCGGAGGATCTGCGCCGCCTGGGCGTCCTGCTGGCCGTTGCCATCTGGCGCCTGCTACCCCGGCCGGAACATGGGTTCAGACCCATGCCGGTGCCCCGGCTGGTGGATGCGGCCCCCTGTCCCTGCGGCTCAGGGGCGCGCTACGGCGACTGTTGCGGGCCCGATCAGCAGGCGTTCGAACTGCCGGCAGACCTGGTGTGGGAGGCGCTGCTGGAGGCGCTGTCCGACGCACAGCTGCGGCGCGCGCTGCAGGCGCGTGTGGTACCGGGCCCGTTGTTGGCCAGAGTGGCCGACCGCTGGCTGGAGGCGGACCACCCCGGCCGCGTCCCGGCCCTGCTGGAGCCGCTGTTCGCGGGCGATCTCCGGCGGCTCGATGCGCGCTACGAGCCGGCGCTGGACGCCCTGTGCGATGCCTATGACGCGCTGGACCATCACAAGAAGAAGCCGGCGTTCCTGCGGCGCGTCGCGGAGGAAGGCTGCGCGCCGCTCAAGTCCGCGGCCTGGCAGCGGCTCAGCACCCAGTCCATGGACGAGGGCGATTTCGACACCGCATTCGAGGCCTTTCGGCTGGCGCAACGCCATGGCCCCGACAACCCCGGCACAGCCCTGCTGGAGATCACCTTGCTGGCCGCGCAGCATCGCGATGATCACGCACGCGCCCGCGCGCTGTTCTGGCAACACAAGCTGCGACGCGCGGGTCAGGCCGACAGCCCGGTGCTGCTGTTCCTGGAGCAGGTCCGGGTCGACCCGCAGGAGGCCCTGGTGGAGAGCCAGCTGGCATTCATGGACCCGCTGCTGCTGCGCCTGCGGGAGTGGGTCGCGGACATGGCCGGGCGCCCGCTCCCGCCCCTGGATGCAGCCGCGTCGCTGCACCATCTGGAGCAGCGCTGGCGCGCGCTGTACCCTGTCGGCAAGCCCCTGTCGACGCAGTTGACGGTCGCCGGTCTGGACATGGCCTGGCAGGATGATGCCTGGCTGCGGCTGCTGGAGCAGCAGCCACAGGCGGCGGACAGCCTCGACGTGCTGGACGATGTCGCCACCGCCATCTACGGGCATCCGGAGAGCAGCCTGCCCTGGGTGGCCCGGGTGCTCTACCGGCCGCTGCTGGAACGGGCCATGGCGCTGATTCGGCACAGCCTGACTGGTTCCGGTTCCGGCCCGATGCCATTGTGCTGGCAGGATGCTCAGCACCGCGCGACGCTGCGTCTGCTGTTCCGTCTCTACCTGCAGTATGCCGAGGCGGCGGAACAGGCGCAGGCCGCGGCGGTGCTGGAACTGTTGCTCGAGCTCAATCCGGCGGATAATCATGGCGTGCGCGCCGAGTTGATGAATCACTATCTGCGTCGGCACGAAGACGAAAAGGCCCTGGCGCTGGCGCGGCAATTCCCGGCGGATCGACTGGCCGATCTGGCCTACGGCGAGGTGCTGGCGCTGTACCGCCTGGGCCGCGAGGAGCGCGCCGCCAGGGCGCTACGCGATGCCGTGGGGCGTCTGCCGCAGATTCCGCGCTTTCTGTTGCGCAAGCGCATCAAGCGCCCGGCCCGGGCCGATGGCCGCCCGTCCCCGGGTTTGGACGACCAGTCCGCCGGCACGGGCGATCAGCCCCCCGGCACGGAAGACCAGGCCTGGCTCTACCGGCAGGCCATGCGCGATGTCTGGGAAGAAGAGCCGGGTTTGCTGGCGTGGATGAAACGGCAGACGGCCTGACGGCGCAGGCCGGAGGCGGTGCGGGAGCGATGGGAGGCAGATGATGGGCATGCTGTATCAGGTGGTCTATACCGGCGCGTTGCAGCCGCAGGCGAGCGCGGAGCAGACGGTGCGTGATTTCGCCGCCATCTTCAAGGTCGCGGAAGACAAGGCGCGTGAACTGCTGCTGGGCGGGGGCGCGCGGGTGCTGAAACAGGAGATCGACCAGGCCAATGCCGCGCGCTATCGCGAGATCCTGGAGGAGATCGGACTGGAGGTGCGGGTGGAACCCAGCGGCACGCCGGTCGATCCGCATGCAGCCAGCCCATCCATCGCCTCGTCCGCCAGCGGATCCGCCGGTGCATTCAGCGGCGCGACCAGTGCCGAGCCCGGTCGTCATGGTGCCGAGCCGCCACCCGCCCCGTCGCGACCAGCTGGGAGCGAGCCGGGGATTGGATCTGGCGTCGGGGCTGGCGTTAGCGCCGGAGATGCCGGAGCGGGTGCCGGGCCGGGGACCCACAGGGGCGGCGTCCGCGCGGTGCCCCTGGGCAATGGCTGGCAGTGGATCGTCGGCGGATTCGAGCTGTTCCGGCGGGCGCCCATCCCCTGGATCGGGGCCGCCGCGGCGCTGTTCGTCCTGTCCAGTCTGATCAGCCTGGTGCCCATGATCGGCGGCCTGGTCAGCACCCTGATCGGGCCGGTGTTCCTCGGTGGTCTGATGCTGGGCGCCCATGCCCAGGCCAGTGGCGGCGGCTTTCGCATGAACGCCCTGTTCGACGGCTTCTCCAGCGGTCATGCCGGACGTCTGGTCACCGTCGGTGCGCTGTATCTGGTCGGGGTGTTCGTGGTCGCCATCGTCGCCGGGGTCGGCGTCGGCATCATCGGGGCCCTGGCGGGCGGCATGGATGCGGCGGTGCTGGAGCAGCAGGACCCTGAACTGCTGATGGCCACCATGGGGCCGCTGCTGCTGTCGGCGCTGCTGCTGATCATGCTGTTGCTGGTACCGGTGATCATGGCCTACTGGTTTGCACCGGCGCTGGTGGTGCTGGAGCGCATGGCGCCGCTGGCGGCCATGCAGCTGAGCTTCACCGCCTGCTGGCGCAACGTGATGCCGTTCGTGCTGTACGGCCTGGTCCTGATGGCCCTGGTGGTGCTGGGCTCGATCCCCATGTTTCTCGGGCTGCTGGTGGTGCTGCCGATCCTGTTGGCCTCGATCTATGTCGGTTACCGGGACATTTTCTATGGTGGTCTGCCGACGCCGTCGCGCCCGGTCTGACGCCGGACCCACTGACCGCTGCGCGATCCAGACGCAGGGTGCGCATCAACCCATCTGCCGGAGATCATGATCATGGGGCTTCGTCCGACCCTGACCGCCGGGATGCTGCTGGGCATCCACTGCCTGGTGCCGACCACCATCGCGACTGCCGAGGCGCCGGCATCCTCACCGCTGCCGACAGTGTCCCCAAGCGCGCCGTCAACGGCACCTCGGGTCTCCGAGGCCCGGCTGGCCTACGGTGCCTATCTGGCCCGGGCGGGTGGCTGCGCCGACTGCCATACCCGACCGGGCGGCGAGCCCTTCGCCGGGGGCCTGGGTCTGCAGACGCCTGCGGGTATCGTCTACACGCCCAACATCACCCCGTCGCGGGAGGCCGGCATCGGTCGCTTCTCCGATCAGGACTTCCTGCGGGCGATGCACGACGGCGTGGCCCCCAACGGCCTGCCGTACTCTCCGGTCTTTCCCTACGCCTTCTATGCGCGCATGCCCCAGGACGCCGTGCTGGCCATCAAGGACTACCTGTTTTCGCTGCCGCCGGCGTCGTACCACGCCCCGCCGACGCGGCTGCGCTGGCCCCTCGACCAGCGTGAGACGCTGTTCGGCTGGCAGGCGTTGCATCTCGACAGCCGCCCATGGCGCGCCGATCCGGCCATGAGCGACGAATGGAACCGCGGCGCCTATCTGGTGCAGGGACCGGGCCGGTGCGCGGCCTGTCACGGTGCGCCCACGGCCGCCGGCGAGGACATGGGCGAGCGCGCGGCGGAGATGCTGCCATCGGATGCCGACGGCGCCCTGGCGGACTGGTTCGGCGCCGGGTCAGCCCCGGCATTGGCCGAGGTCGTGGAAGGCTTGTCCGTCGACGCCCTGGCCGCCGTTCTGGGTGCCGGCCCGGGTGCCGCTGATCAGGATACTGCTGATCAGGACGCCCGTATGCACTCCGACCCGGCGGCAGCCGCTGTCATCATGACGCCGGCAGAGATCGGACGTACGACCCACGCCGGGCTCGCGTGGCTGGCGCGGTCCGACCTGCGCGCCATCGCCGTCTATCTGAAGGCACCTGCACCCGGGGACGTCGGCACCGCGCGGTCGACCGCTGCCGATGCCGATATCACGGACCGGGGCTGGCGACTCTACGCCGATTACTGCAGCGCCTGTCATCGGCCCTATGGCCAGGGCCTCGGTCCCTATGTGCCACCCATGCGGGGCAATGCCGCGGTCATCGCAGCCTCGCCTGATGAGGCGATACGGGCGATCCTGCTCGGGGCACCGGCGGCGTCCGCAGCTGCCTACTCGGCCCATGTGGTGATGCCGTCATTCGCCGAGCTGCTGAACGACCATCAGGTGGCCGCGCTGGTGAGCTACCTGCGCGCAAGCTGGGGCAACGATGCGCCGCCGGTGACCGCCGACGCCGTTGCCGACATCCGCGCCGCGGCTGCGTCGTCGGGGCCCTAGCCCCGCCGGGCTGGTCGGCCGATGGGGCCGCTGCCCAGCCGGCCGAGCATGTCCGTCATCTGGTTCAGCACGTTCAGCAGGGGGCCCAGGCGTTGCTCCAGTTCCAGCCCGTCGAGGAAGTTTTTCGTGTAGAGCCCGAGCTCGGTGTCGCCGCCCAGGCGAAGCCGGCGGTTGAAGAACAGGGTGTCGGGGTCTTCGCGACGGGTGGCCAGCAGCAGGAATTCGTAGGTATTGCCCTCGATGCTGAGATCCTCATCACGCACGGGACCACCCGCGGCCGGATGACCGGCCGGCCGATGGACCGGGGCCGCGGCCTGTAGCCGACCGTTGCGCAGCGTGAGTCGGTAGCTGAGCCTGGCGTCCAGCACCCGGATCAGCATGATCCGCTGGTCCAGGAAGTCCAGTTCGCCGTCGGCCAGTTCGGCCTTGAACACGCGGTTCAGGATCTGCGCCAGCACCGCACTGTTGAGGCGCGACGGCACGAAACCGAGCGGCAGCGTCAGCAACCGCGGCAGGGTGGGTGAGCGAGAGAGGTCTTGGCTGGCAGGCGACATAGCTGTTTGAGCGTCAGGCGGGCTGGAGATGGGCGTTGCAGGCGGCCAGGCGATCCCTGAAGGCAGCCTTCTATCGGGGGCTTCAGGCAGCGGCCTCAGGCGGCGGAAATCATGCTCTGTGACGGCAGCGTGGCGATGGTGTCGCGGTATTCGCTGCGCAACCGTTGCCACTCCATCACGAACCAGGGGGTGACCTGGTCGGGCTGCTGTTCGATCAGCCGGTCCACGGCATCGCAGTCCATCCATTGCCAGGCGGCAATCTCGCTGGGATTGACGTCCACCCGCACCGGCGCCGGGATCTTGCCGACATAGACCGAGCAGAGTTCGTGCTCGGAGCCGATCTCGGCGAACTTTGCCTGATAGCGAAACCGGTACAGATAGACCAGGTCCGCGTCGATGGTGAGTTCCTCGCGCAGGCGCCGATGCACGGCCGTGTCGTAGGTCTCGCCCTTGCGTGGGTGGCTGCAGCAGCTGTTGGACCAGTACAGGGGCCACAGGGGCTTGGTCCCGCTGCGTTGTTGCAGCAGCACCTTGTTGTCGTCGGTGAACAGGAAGATCGAGAACGCGCGGTGCAGGAGGCCGTTGCCGAGATGCGCGTTGACCTTGGTCTCGTAGCCGGTGACATTGTCTTCGCCATCGACGAGAATCAACGGCTCGTTGTCGAAGGAAACGGTCTTGTGCTTGCTCAATCGTCGATCTCCATGCCGGAACCCCTTGGCCGCATGCCCCGGCCGTCGTGGCGGGTGGCGGCGCAGGTCGCCGCCCGGGACTCTGGTCCGGGCGCTTGCTGGTGTGCCGGAAATGCTGGCATAAAGGCCAGCTGGCGACAAGCAAGATTGACAATGCCTTTGTCAATCGGCGTTGACCAGGCACAAGGCAACCCGCTTCGGCGTCGGACAGGCGGTTGCAAGCCCGGATTTCCGAACCGGTTCGCGAACACGTTGAATCTGTCCGGCGAGCATCAAATACTGGTTCACGGACCCGCGAAGACCGACCTGTCAACGACCATCGCCGTAACATTTGTCTTGTCCTGGAGGAAGTGATGTCTCTGCTGGAAGCCAAGATCGTCGACTGGGTCGAGCGCGGCCGGGTGCCGGACCCCCTGGTGCGAATGGGTATTCGCCATCGGGTACGCCGCATGCTGGCGGACCTGCCGACCAGCGACTGCGAGAAGGCGGCCGAGCACAAGCAGGCCTTTATTGCGATGATGGATGCGGCACCGGTGGCGGCGCTGCCGGAACGGGCCAACGAGCAGCATTACGAGGTGCCGGCGGCCTTTTTCGAACTGGTGCTGGGGCCCTGGCGGAAATACAGCTGCTGCCTGTGGTCGCCCGGCAGCAACAGCCTGGAGCAGGCGGAGGAGGCGGCGCTGGCGGTCACCGCCGAGCGCGCTGGCATCGCCTCGGACATGGACGTGCTCGAACTCGGCTGCGGCTGGGGCTCGTTCAGCCTGTGGGCGGCGGGTCGCTTTCCCGGCAGCCGGTTTACCGCGGTGTCGAACTCGAACTCCCAGCGGCGTTTCATCGAGACCGAAGCGCAGCGGCTTGGGCTCGGCAATCTGACCGTGATCACTGCCGACATGAACAGCTTCGACATCGACGCGCGCTTCGACCGCATCGTCTCCGTGGAGATGTTCGAGCACATGCGCAACTGGCGGCAGCTGTTCGGGCGGGTGCACCACTGGTTGCGACCGGGCGGGCGCTTCTTCATGCATGTGTTCTGCCATCGCGCCCACCCGTTCCCGTACGAGGACACCGGTCCTGACGACTGGATGAGTCACTACTTCTTCGCCGGCGGCATCATGCCCAGCGACGACCTGCCGCTGCACTTCCAGGACCGGCTGCGGCTGCTGCAGCGCTGGCGCTGGAGCGGCCGCCACTACGAACGCACGCTGAACGCCTGGCTGGCGCGCATGGATGCCCGGCGCGAAACCGTCTGGCCGGTGCTGGAGCAGACCTACGGCCGCGACCAGGCTGCCCTCTGGTGGATGCGCTGGCGTCTGTTCCTGATGGGGAGTGCCGAGTTCTTCGGGCTTCGCAAGGGGCAGGAATGGTGGATCGGCCATTACCTGTTCGAGCGCCCGGCCACATGAAGTTCCGGGGCCGGGCCGGATGCCGTGCGGGGTCTGCCGGTCAGCGGGCCGCCGGATTGGAGCCGGGATCGGTAGTGGGGTCGGCACCGGGGTCGGCACCGGGCCTGGCAGCCGGAGTCGCACGGGGTCTGGCGGCGGGTCTGGCAGCGGGCTTGGTATTGACGGCGTTGCCGGGCTGTTCCGGCACAGCCGGTCGCCATGACCTCAGCCTGCTGTATGCGCGGGTCGAGCCCATCGAGTACGCGCGCATCCTCTGCGCGAGCGTCGACCTGCAGTACCTGCACACCTGCCTGAATCAGTTGATGGCGCACTATCGGGCGGTGCGCCAGGATCGGGGCCGGCGGGATCGGGACCAAGATTCCAGCTCTACCGGCAACCACGGAGAGGGGCCCCTGGTGGCCATCCTCGGCGAGGATCGGTACAGCGGCCGTTACCGCACCACGCTGTTCACCGGGCGCTTCACCATCGATAACGGCCGCCGGGTCTGTCGCGGACGCTACAGCGCCTTTGCCGGCGATGCCGAACCAGTCTATCGGGTGACCTGCGATGACGGCGTCCGCGGTACCGCCAGGCTGGTGCTGGATACCCGCGGTCGGGACGGTATCGGCGCGCTGACGCTGGATGATGGCAGCCGCGCCGATATCGTCTTCGGCCCCGCGCTTGAAGGGCTCCCTGGGGTAGGGCTCGCTGGAGGGGCTCAGAACACCAGGTTGAGCATGGTCAGGGAGACCACCAGGAACAGCACCGTCATGATGCCGCCGGCGCGCATGTAGTCCGCCACCCGATAGCCGCCAGGCCCCATGATCAGTGCGTTGACCTGGTGGGTCGGGATCAGGAACGAGTTGGACGTGGCGATGGCGACGGTGAGGGCGAACACCGCCGGATTGGCCCCGGCGCCGATCGCCATGTTCACCGCCAGCGGCACCAGCAGCACCGTGGCGCCGACGTTGGACATCACCAGGGTGAAGAAGGTCGCCAGCGTGGCCAGGGCTGCCTGGATCACCCAGATGGGCACGTCGCCCAGGGCGGTCAGGGTCTGGTCGGCGATCCAGGCGGCGGTGCCGGTGCTCTCCACGGCCAGGCCGAGGGGGATCAGCGAGGCCAGCAGGAACACAGTCTTCCAGCTCACTGCCTCGTAGGCCTCGTCGATGGACAGCACGCCGCTGAGGATCATGCCCAGGGCGCCGGTCAGCAGGGCCACCGACAGCATCAGGTCGGTGAACAGGACCATGCTCAGGGTGATGGCGAAGAACAGCAGCGCCATGGGCACCTTGTGCGGACGCAGTTCCTCATGCGGATACTCGGTGGTGACGACGACGAAGTCGCGGTCCTTCTCCAGCCGTGCCAGGTCCACCCAGGTGGTGTGCACCACCAGGGTGTCACCGGGCTTGAAGGGCATGTCGCGAACCCCGCCGTGCTCGAAGGTGAAGGTCTCGTCGCCGCGGCGGATGGCCAGCACGGACAGGCCGTAGACCTTGCGCATCCAGACATCGCGGGCCGACTTGCCGATCAGGCCCGAGCTCGGGGGAATGACGATCTCGGCAATGCCGGCCTTGTTCGCGGACAGCGCCTCGGCGAAGACCTCGGCGGTGGGCTTGACCTCGACGCCGGTCTCGGCGACAAAGGTATCGAACAGGTCCTGGGCGCCGAGCAGGGCGAGGAAGGTGCCGCTTTCGATGCCCAGGCTGCGGTCGACGCCGGAGGCGCCCAGGCGCACGCCGTCGCCCTTGTCCACGGCGGCCACGCGCACGCGCCAGCGTCGCTCCATGTCGTCGACACTGGTGCCCACCAGGGCGCTGTCCTCGGGCACCCGCACCTCGCGGATGTTGAAGTCGCTGCAGCCGTAGGTTTCGCCGTAGTACTGCGTCGGGTCCGTGGGCTCCAGTTTGCCGCTTTCGCGCGACGGCAGCACGAAGCGGCCCGCCAGCACGAAGTAGATGATGCCGGTGGCCAGCAGCGCCAGGCCGATGGGGGTGACGTCGAACAGCGCGAAGGTGGACATCGGCGCCATGCCCTCGGGCAAGGCCTTGTTCGAGGTCAGGATCAGATCGTTGAGCAGGATCAGCGGGCTGGAACCCACCATGGTGATGGTGCCGCCGAGGATGGCGCAGAAACCCATGGGCATCAGCAGTCGCGACATGGGCAGCCTGGTGCGCGCCGAGATGCGGCTGACCACGGGCAGGAACAGGGCGGCGGCGCCGACGTTCTGCATGAACGAGGAGATACCGCCGACGGTGCTGGAGATCAGCGGGATGATGCGTGCCTCGGTGTTGCCGCCGATGCGCATGATGAAGGCGGCCACCTGGCTCATGATGCCGGTCTTGTCCAAGCCGGCACCGATGATCATGACGGCGATGATGGAGATGACCGCGTTGGAGGCAAAGCCGTCGAACAACTGGGCTACCGGGACCAGGCCGGTCTCCAGGCCCATGATCGGAGCGAACAGGCTGGTGAGCCCGAGCAGCACCATGATGCTGACGGCGGCCACGTCGACGCCGACCACCTCGAACGCGAACAGGAAGATGGTCAGCACCAGAATGCCCATGACCCAGGCGATCTCCACGGACGGCACCATCCCCGCGAGCCAGATGGCGACCACGGCGAAACCGGCCGCCGCGATGTCGCGGACCGTCAGATGTTTGAACAGGCTGCCCATGCGCGCTCCTCGTCAATCGTCGTTGTGCGTAAATATAGTAACTTAATGAATTGCTGATGTGTCGAATTGTTGGACCGCAGCGCGGTGCTCCCTGCCATTGAACGTGGCGCGACCCTCGCCTAGTATAAATGTTGCACGCGGCAGTGGGCCGCGCACAACGACCATGCGGGTCCGATACGAGGGTGCATCCTTGCCATTTCGTCACAGAATGCGTTGGCAGAGCCAAACCTTGCAGCGAAGGCCCTTGTGGGGAAGGCCCTGGCAACGAAGTCCGGATGCGCGACAGCGCGCCGCCGTGCGGCCAGGCGGCCACGGTCACTCATGACCCCGGCCGACGCGACGCTGGTGCGGGAATCCTGGGCGCGGCTCCTGCCCATGCGCAAGCAGGTATGCGCCGACTTCTATCAGCGTCTGTTTCAACGCCACCCCGAGCTGCGCCCGCTGTTCAAGGGTGACATGGAGCGCCAGGCGAGCCTGTTCACGACCATGATGAACACCGTGGTCAGCGCGCTGGACAACCCGGACCCGGTGGTCCCGCTGGTCAGGATGGCCGGCGCCCGCCATGCGGACTACGGCGTGGCGCCGGAGCACTACGGCAAGTTTCGCGAGGCGCTGCTTGCCAGCTTCGCGGAGGCCCTGGGTGCCGACTTCACGCCGCAGGTCCGGACCGCCTGGACAGAGGCCTACGCCGAGCTGGCGCGCACCATGCAGCAGGGGGCTGAGGAGCTCCGCATCGGTCGGCCCTGAGTCACGGCTGCGTGGTTGATGTCGTTGTGCTAGTCTTCTTGCCAATTATTCGCATTACCTTTTCGTCCTGTCGCGGCCATGCAGCAGCCCGTTCGCCATCCTTTGCCCCTTGATCGGCTCCCTGTCGGCGCCCTGGGGCGCGTCATCGAAATCCGCGGCGGTCGCGGCCTGATTCGCACATTGCTCGGGCTGGGGCTGCGTCTCGGCAGCGAGATCCGTGTCGAACAGCACCGCGGACGCGGCCTGGTGGTCTCCGCCGGCAGCACCCGCATCGCCCTTGGCGGTGGCATCGTGGAAAAGCTCCTGGTGATGCCGCTGGATGCGGGGCCGGATGCGCCGACTGCCGCTACGATGACCGCCGTCGATTTGCCCAGCGAAGAGTTGCCCGCCGGCGAGTCCTCGGAGCCGGGCGTTTCCCCATGAGCGGGAGCCTGTCCTCCGCCGGCCGGCCGCTGACCTTTGCCCTGGCCGGCAATCCCAACTGCGGCAAATCGGCCCTGTTCAACGCGCTGACCGGCATCCGTCAGGTGACCGGCAACTGGCCAGGGGTCACGGTGGAGCGCAAGGAGGGCCGTTTCGAACTGGACGCCCGCCCGGTGCGGGTGATCGACCTGCCGGGCATCTATTCCCTGGACGCCGGCTCGCTGGATGAGCGCGTCGCGCGCGATTATCTGCTGTCGCGCGAGGCCGATCTGATCGTCAACGTGGTGGATGCGACCAACCTCGAACGCAACCTGTACCTGACCGTACAGTTGCTCGAGATGGGCGTTCCCGTCGTGCTGGCGCTGAACATGATGGATGTGGCGCAGAAGCGCGGCATCCGGATCGACGCCGCTCGCCTGGCCGAGCAGCTCGGTTGCCCGGTGGTTCCGGTGGTGGCGGTGGCGAAGCAGGGCGTGACGGAACTCAACGCCCGGGCCCTGGCGGTGGCGCTTGGCCACGAGCGCGGCGGCTTCGCGCTGGCGCACGAGGAGTGCGTGGATCAGGCGGTGACTGCGCTGGCGCCGCTGCTGGCCGCCCGGGGCATGGATGGCAACGCGCGCTGGCTGGCGCTGAAACTGCTGGAACGCGATGCCGATGCAGAGGTGCTGCTGGATGCATCGCCGGCGGGTGACCTGCCGGCGCAGCTGGCGCACTGGCGCGAGGCCATCGCCGAGCGATCCGGCAAGGACGTGGAGGCGCATATCGCGGACAGCCGCTTCAGCCATGCGCATGCCCTTGCCCGGGGCGTGGTCGCGCAATCCCGCCACACCGGCCGCACCTGGTCCGATGCCATCGATCGCGTGGTGCTGAGCCGGGTCTGGGGCATCCCGCTGTTTCTGGCGGTGATGTACCTGATGTTCGTGTTCACCATCAATGTCGGTGGCGCCTTCATCGATTTCTTCGACGGCGTCGCCACCGCCTTGTTCGTCGACGGTTTCGGCCACTGGCTGAGCCGGGTCGGGGCGCCGGAACTGGCGCGGCTGCTGCTTGCCGACGGCATCGGCGGCGGCCTCAGCGTGGTGGCGACCTTCATCCCCATCATCGCCACGCTCTACATCTTCCTGTCCGCGCTGGAAGACTCCGGCTACATGGCGCGCGCGGCCTTCGTCATGGACCGCTTCATGCGCGCCATCGGTCTGCCCGGCAAGGCCTTCGTGCCGCTGATCGTCGGCTTCGGCTGCAACGTGCCGGCGGTGATGGCCACGCGCACGCTGGAGAACGAGCGCGAGCGCAAGCTCACCATCCTGATGAATCCGTTCATGTCCTGCGGCGCGCGGCTGCCGGTGTACGTGCTGTTCGCGGCCGCCTTCTTCCCCAATTCGGGGCAGAACGTGGTGTTCGCCCTGTATCTCACCGGCATCGGTGTGGCGCTGCTCACCGGCCTGGTCATGAAACGCACCCTGCTGGCCGGCAGCAGCACCGGTTTTGTCATGGAGTTGCCGCCCTATCACCTGCCGACCCTGCGCGGCGTGTTGCTGCGGACCTGGGACCGCGTGCTGCTGTTCCTGCGCGAGGCGGGGCGCATCATCATCGTGATGGTGCTGGCCCTGAACCTGCTCGGCGCCATCGGCACCGACGGGCGGCTGGATGCCGACGACAGCGACGCCTCCATCCTGGCCGCCGCCAGCCGCCTGGTGACGCCGCTGTTCGCGCCCATGGGGATAGGTCAGGACAACTGGCCGGCGGTGCTCGGCATCGTCTCGGGGGTGCTGGCGAAAGAGGTCATCGTCGGCACCCTGGATACCGTTTATGGGCGGCTCGCCCGGAGTGCGGTGGACGCGGGCGCCGAGGCTCCGCCGGCAGCCCATGATCTGGGCGCGGCGCTGGCCGCTGCGGTGGCCACGGTCCCGGCCAATCTCGCCGCGGTGGTGGATGGTCTGACCGACCCCCTCGGGCTGGGTGTCGGTGACCTGTCCGACCGCGAGGCCCAAGCCGCCGAGCAGGCGATCGCCAGCGGCACCTTCGGCGCCATGGAGGCGCGCTTCGATGGTCGTGCCGGTGCCTTTGCCTACCTGCTGTTCGTGCTGCTGTACTTCCCCTGCGTGGCGACCATTGCGGCCATCGTGCGTGAGGCCGGGGCGGCCTGGGCCACGTTCGTTGCCGCCTGGACCACCGGCATCGCCTACATCGCCGCGACCCTGTTCTACCAGGTCGCGGTGTTCGAGCGCCATCCGCTGGTCTCAACGGCCTGGATCGCGGCGTTGCTGCTGGTGCTGGTGGCGGTGTTCGGCGGGCTGCGCATCTGGGCCCGGCGCAAACCCGTCAGCCTGCCTCGGGAGGCAGCCCCTTTCCCGGATTGAGGATGCCGTGGGGATCAAACTGGCGCTTGATGTCGCGCATCAGCCGTAGTGCCACGGGATCGAGTTCGCGGTCGACGAAATCCCGCTTCTCGAGGCCCACGCCGTGCTCGCCGGACAAGGTGCCGTCCAGGCGCACCACCAGATCGAACACGGCCTCGAGACAGGATGCGGCGCGGCGCATCTCGTCGGCATCGTCGGGGTTGACCAGCAGGTTGACATGGATGTTGCCGTTGCCGGCATGACCAAAATTGACGATGCGGATGGCGCTGTCGCGGGACAGCCGTTCCAGGCCGTCGATGAATTCGGCCATGCGCGACACCGGGACCACCACATCTTCGTTGATCTTCTTCGGCGCCACATGCCGCAGGGCCGGCGACAGGGCCTTGCGCGTGCGCCACAGCGCGGCGATCTCGTCGCGGTCGGCGGCGATGCGCAGCTCCAGCAGACCGGGGTCGCGAGCAGCGGCGCTGACCGCCTCCGCGGCGGCGGTCACACAGTCCGCCGGGCCGTCCACCTCGATCATCAGCAGGGCGCCGGTGTCCGCCGGCAGGCCGAGGTCCGAGAACCGGCGCACCATGTCCAGCGCGGCGGCGTCCATGAACTCCAGCGCGCATGGGGTGACCGGCTGCGCCATGATGGCGGCGACCGCCCGCGCAGCGGCATGGATGTCGCGGTAGGTGGCACGCAGGGTGCGGCTGGCCGCTGCCCGCGGGGTCAGCTTCAGCGTGGCGCTGGTGATCAGGGCCAGGGTGCCCTCCGAGCCGATAATCAGACGGGTCAGGTCATAGCCGACCACGCCCTTGGTGGTGTGCACGCCGGTACGGAGGGATTCGCCGCGGCCGGTGACGGCGGTGAGCCCCAGCGCGTTCTCGCGAGGGGTGCCGTACTTGACCGCCCGCGGGCCCGCGGAATTGTAGGCGAGATTGCCACCGATGGTGCAGACGGCGGCGCTGGTGGGGTCCGGCGGCCAGAAGAAGCCGTGCCGGGCGAGCGCCTGCTGCAGGTCCTGGTTGGTCACACCGGGTTCCACCACCACCAGACGGTTCGCCGGATCGATGCGCAGGATCCGGTTCATGCGCTCGAAGGCGATGACGATGCCGTTGCGTTCAGGGACCGTCGCCCCGGTGGTGCCGGTGCCCCGGCCGCGGGCGGTGACCGGGATGCGGTGTTCGTGGCAGAGGGCGACCACGGCTTCGACCTGGCGGGCCTCGGTGACGAAGACCACCGCCAGGGGCGGCGCGTGTCGCCGGCTGTTGTCGTAGCCATAGGGCCAGCAGTCCGCCGGGTCGGTCAGTACCGACTGTGCCCCGACGATGGCGCCCAGGGCGTTGGCAAGGTCGACGCTGAGATCGATGGCTTCAGGCACCGGTGGTCGTGGCACTGGGCGCACCCGCCTTGTCGCTTGCCGTGGCGACGTACTTGAACAGCTTCACCACCCGCTTCACACCGGGCACGCGCCGGACCTTCTCTGCGGTGGCGTCACCCTCTGCGGGAGAGACCAGCCCCATCAGGTAGACAACGCCGTTATCGGTGACCACCTTGACCCGCAGCATGTCGAAACCGGGGATGTCGACGGACTGGATGGCCAGCTTCGCCCGCGACGTCAGGTAGGCATCCTTGGTCAGCTGGGAGAGGGGGATCATTGGTCCGATCTCGGCCTCGTTGTAGACCTGCCTGACCTTCGGCAGCTGGCTGACCACCCTGGCGTAGCGGTCGCTGATGTCCCGGGTCTCCGCCTGCCCGGTGATCAGCGCGGTGTAGTCGTAGCTGGTCACCTTCAGCTGGCTGTGACCGCTGAGGTCGGGGTTGCTCAGGTAGGCATTGCGGGCCTGCAGTTCGATCATCTCGTCGTCCAGCACGGTCTTCTCGTCGCGGCGGTCGTAGGCCACCGCGGCGCCATAGGTGGCGCCGGCCACGATCATGGGTCCGCAGCCATGCAACAGGGCCGCGCTGCCGACGATGCCGGCCAGCAGGGTCACCGAGGCCAGGCCGGACAGGGCCGGTTTCAGGGAAGGCTGCAATGTCATGTAACGGCTCCTTCGAAGGCGTGCTTGATCCAGTCGATGTGGTCGCCGGCGGTGATGGCCACGACGTCGAACCGGCAGGGCAGGTCGATCTGCCGGCGTTGCAGAAAGTAGCGCGCCGCGGCACTCAGCTTGCGCTGCTTGCGCCAGTCGACGCTGGCGGCGGCGCCGCCGAACCGCTCGCTGCGGCGGTAGCGGACCTCGACGAACACCAATGTCTGCGCGTCGCGCATGACCAGGTCGATCTCACCCAGGCGACAGCGCACATTATGCGCCACATGCTGCAGGCCTTGCTGCTCCAGGAAACGCCGGGCCAGGGCCTCCTTGGCGTCGCCGGTCTGGCCGGGAGTGGTCCTGCGGGGCGCGGTCATGGGGCGGATGTCTGCCCGGCGGCCGGCGCCATGGCCTGTCGCAGGACCGGGCCCCGGGGCGTGAACTGCGCCAGTTGCAGCCGGCGCTGGACCAGGCCGCCGGCATCCACCGTCAGGCCACCGGTGGCGCCGGGGAAGACGCTGCCCGGGAGCCGCGCCATGCCGGCGATGCGTGGTGCCAGCCGGTAGCTGTCGATGCCCATGGCGTAGAGCCGAGCCAGGGATCCCTGCACCTTTGGTTGTGTGCGACGCAGGGCGTTGCGCGACAGGGCGTCGGTGCGTTCCTGGTCCAGCATCCAGGGGATGTCGACGAAGTACAGCCCGGCCAGGGCGCGATCCCGTTCCGGCGCCTGGTCACCGTTGTAGACGTGCGAGGTGGCGATGACAGGGAGTCTGCTGCCCGCCTGCCGCAACTGGTCAAGGATGGCCCCGGCGTCTGCGCTCCCGGCCACCAGAAAGATCACGTCGGCGCTCGGCGCCGGCGGCACCAGCGCGGCGGCCGCCATGGCATCCGCGGACGGCCCTCCGGGGGCGTAGGGCCTTTCGTCGGCGATCTCGCCACCCAATATCCGCCACTGGCGCCGGAACGGCGCCGTCAGCCGCTCGCCGAAGCCGTCATCGGGATAGATCAGCGCCGCCCGTCGTGTGCCTGCGGCCCAGGCGTAGTCCGCCGCATTGCGGGATTCGTCTTCCGGCGCCAGCGCGAACTGGAACAGGTTACTGGTGGGGCTGTGATCACTGCTGCGGTTGAGGGCCAGCGTCGGCACCGCCAGCGCGGCGCGCCCTGCCAGCTCCGTCACCGCCTGCTTGTCCAGCGGTCCGATGACGAGGTCCGCGCCGGTTTCCGCAGCTCCGCTGGTAAACCGCAGGCGCGGCCGGTCGGCGCCGGGGTCGGCGTCGCGGGCCGCACGGATGCCGGCCCGGATCATCGCGCCTGCACCGCCATAGCGCCCGTCCTCCGGCAGCCACACCAGCAGGTCGGTGCCGGCCGGATAGCCGCCGGCCAGGGCCGCGAAGTAGCCCTCGGACAGGTTCGCCAGGGCCGGATGCCCGCCGTTGCGCGCACGCCAGCGCTGGTAGTCGGCGGTCACGCCCGGGCCGGGGGCGGGGTGTTGCGCAAACAGGGCGGCCAGTTCCACCCAGCCGCGCAGCGATCCGCGCTGGCCGGCAGCGGCTTCACGCAGGTCCTCGGGGCCCAGGGACGACAGCGTCAGTAGCAGGGCCACCTGGTTGTCGAGGCGGGCCGCGTGGTCGTCCCGCAGCAGGCGGTCCAGGGCTTCCAGGCTCCGGGCCGCCTGCAGGGGCTGTCCGTCGAGACCATCCACGGCTGCCTGCAGGCGAAGCGAGCGCACCCGCAGGTGCTTCGGCAACGCGCCCTGATTGACCCGTTTCAGGGCGGTTCGGGCCTGCTGGCTGTTGCCGCGCCGCAGGGCCAGTTCGGCGGAGAACAGCCGCGCGGATTGACGTTGCGTGCCGGTGAGTTCAGGCTGGTGGATGTCGGCCAGTACGGCGCCGGCCTCGGCCGCGTTAGCGGCGTCGAGCAGGGACGCCACGGCGGCGAGCTGCAGTTGCCCGCGGGCCGGCGCCTGCGCGGCGGCGGCCAGTTCCAGGTAGGCCGCGGCGGCCGCAGCGGGCTTGCCGTCCTGTTGCAGGGCCTCGGCCGCGGCCAGCGCGTCGGCGGGCACCGTGGCGAGGGCGCGCCGGGGATCCCGGGCCGGATCGCTGGCACAGCCGGCCTGCAGCGCGACGGCGAGGGCGAGTCCGAGGACCGGACCGAGCGCTTGGCCAAGCTTGAGGCAGCCCCGCGCGAGCAGCCGCTCGGGATGGCGGGCCGAGCGGCGAGCGAAGCGCGGCTCGAGGCACTGACTGGCGCGCCGGACGGGCCACAGCAATCGCCCAGGTCCCCATGGGATGGCGGCGCTGGGGGTCTTTTTGGGCGCCTTCCCGGGCGCTGTGGGCGCGTCTCTGTTGCAGGACTTGCGCAGCATGGCCGTCTCCGGTTCGAAGGCGCCACCGTACGGCAGCGTGGCACGGCTTAGGAGGGAGTGTGACAGCAGACTCGTCGGTACTATACGTGGTGGCCACACCCATCGGCAATCTTGCGGATCTGTCGTCGCGGGCATCCCGCATCCTGGCGGAGGCGGACCTCATCGCCTGCGAGGATACCCGGCACAGTCGCCCGCTGTTGCACCATCTGGGCATCGACACGCCCTTGCTGTCGCTGCACGAACACAACGAGCCGGAGGCGACGGCGCGGGTGCTGGCAGCCTTGCAGGCGGGCAAGTCGGTGGCCCTGATCAGTGACGCTGGTACGCCGCTGATCAGTGACCCCGGCTTCGTGCTGGTGCGCGCCGCCCGCGAGCAGGGGCTGCGGGTGGTGCCGGTGCCGGGTGCCAGCGCCGCCATCTGCGCCCTGTCTGCCGCAGGGCTGCCGAGTGACAGGTTCCTGTTCGTGGGTTTCCCGCCCCGGGGTGACAGCGCCCGACACGCCTGGATCGAATCCCTGGCCGGCGAGCCCGGCACCCTGATCTGCTACGAGAGTGGCCGGCGGGCCATCGCCACGCTACGCACGATGGCGGCGGTGCTCGGTCCCCGGCCGGCGGTGGTCGCGCGGGAGCTGACCAAGCATTTCGAGTCCTTTCTCAGCGGCGATCCGGCGGCCTTGGCGGATCGGCTGGAGGCCGACCCCGAGCAGCAGCTCGGCGAACTGGTGCTGCTGGTGGAGGGGGATCGCCGCACCCGGGCCGAGCGCGATATGGCCGAACAGCAGCGGGTGCTACGCATCTTGGCCGATGCACTGCCTCTGAAGCAGGCGGTGGCGCTTGCCGCCCGCATCACCGGTGGAAATCGCAATGCCCTCTACCGGCAGGCCCTTAACGCGCGCGATGACGCGCGTGACGATGGGCGCGAGGCCGGCGACCGGGACGCAGGCGCCTGAGGCAGCAACGGCCATTGGCCATGCCTCCGCGGCGCCGCTTCGGCTACACTACAGGTAGGGAGTCGGCCAGGCAGTCGCTCTCCGGTCGCGGACCTGTCCGCACGGGGGGAGGAAAGTCCGGGCTCCACAGGGCAGGGTGCCAGGTAACGCCTGGGGGGCGCGAGCCTACGGAAAGTGCCACAGAAAAGACACCGCCTACCCCGCGCGAGCGGGCGGCAAGGGTGAAAAGGTGCGGTAAGAGCGCACCGCGCCGGTGGCAACACGCGGCGGCAGGGTAAACCCCACCCGGA
This sequence comes from Thiohalocapsa marina, assembly GCF_008632335.1. Lineage (GTDB taxonomy): Bacteria > Pseudomonadota > Gammaproteobacteria > Chromatiales > Chromatiaceae > Thiohalocapsa > Thiohalocapsa marina. Next base: position 85,828 of record NZ_VWXX01000004.1, on the reverse strand, counting down.
GCAAGACCAAATAGGGGAGCATGCGGTCCACGGACCGCGGCCCGCGGCCCGCGGGTGCTTCCGGGTAGGTCGCTCGAGGCCCACGGTGACGTGGGTCCCAGATGAATGACTGTCCGCGACAGAACCCGGCTTATCGGCCGACTCCCATTTAACAATGTCAGCACAGCCACCGGATCCACAGCAACGGCTTCCCGAGCGCACGCACGGCGTGCGTCAGGGGCTGCGTCTGGGTCGCGTCTTCGGGGTGGAGATCGCCCTGGACTGGAGCCTGCTGATCGTCGTTGCGCTGATCACGCTGGCGCTGGCCGGCGGTCTGCTGCCGGACTGGCATCCGGACTGGGGTCCCGGGCTTGTGCTGCTCACGGCGCTGGTCGCGGCGGTGCTGTTCGTGGCATCGATCCTGTTGCACGAGCTGGCCCATGCGGTGGTCGGCCGGCGCCTGGGGGTGCGGATCTCGCGCATCACCCTGTTCGTGTTCGGCGGCATGGCGCACATGGAGGGCGAGCCGGAACACTGGCGGGCGGAACTCTGGATGGCCCTGGCCGGCCCGGTGGCCAGCCTGCTGCTTGGACTGCTGTGCCTGTCGGCGGCAGGCTGGATCGCCGGCCCCATCGTGCTGGATCCGGAGCACCCCGCCGAGGGGCTGTCTCGGCTGGGGCCGCTGGCCACCATCCTGGTGTGGCTGGGTCCGATCAACATCATCCTCGGTCTGTTCAACCTGGTGCCGGGCTTTCCGCTGGACGGCGGGCGGGTGTTGCGCGCCCTGCTGTGGGGCCTGACCGGGGATCTCAATCGCTCCACCCTGCTGGCGGCCTCGGTGGGGCAGGCGTTCGGCTGGACGCTGATGGCGCTGGGGCTGGCAATGATCCTGGGGGCCCGTGTGCCCCTGTTCGGTAGCGGTCTCGTTGGCGGCCTGTGGCTGGCGCTGATCGGCTGGTTCCTGGCGAATGCCGCCCGGCAGAGTTACCAGTTCCGGCTGATCGAGGATCGTCTGGGGGCGCTGACGGTGCAACGCGTGATGCATCGGGACTATCGGGTGGCGGCACCGGATGCGACGGTGCAGACCCTGGTCGACGAGGGCTTCCTGACGCACAGCCAGCACGCCTACCCGGTGGTGGACGGGGAACAGCTGCGGGGAATGGTCAGTCTCGGGGACATTCGCCGGTTGCCGCGAGACCAATGGCCGTTGCAGCCGGTTGCCGCGGTCATGACGCCGCTGGAGCGGCTGCACGGCGTGGCGCCGTCGGCGCCTGCGACCCGGGCCCTGGCCGTGCTGGGGGAGCAGGGCGTGAACCAGCTGCCGGTGGTCGAGGCGGGTCGGCTGCTGGGCCTGGTGACCCGCGAGGATGTGCTCAAGTGGATGTTTCTCGGCACCGGCTCGCGCCTGGAGTCCTGATGCCCCTCAGCGGGTGGACGGGGGTTCCCCGCTGGCCGCTTCGATGAAGGCCCGGGTGCGGTCGCGCAGGTCGATCGCCGCCTTCCAGTCCCGGCCCCTGGGCTGCAGCGGCGGGCCGATGATCACCGAGGCGCGCCCCGGACGGGGAAAGAAACGGCTGCCGCACATCAGTTCCCGCGTGCCGCGGATGGCGACCGGCAGGACGGGCACGCCGGCATTGGCGGCGGCCAGGAACGCACCCATGCGAAACGGCAGCAGGCCGGGTTGTTCGCGGAAGGTGCCTTCCGGGAAAAAGCCCAGCACCCGGGTCTGCTGCAGGGCGGCCTCGAAGCGTCCGGCATCGGCAGCACTGCGCAGCAGGTCGAAGCGCTCGACGAACACCGTGCCCAGGCGTTGCAGGGGCAGCCGTAGCAGCGGCCGGGTCGCGAGTTCGCGCTTGGCGACGAAGGCGATGGGCTGTGCGAGCGCCTCCGCCAGCGCCATGGCGTCGAGATAGGACTGATGGTTGGCGGCGACGACGAAGCTGGCCCCGGGCGCCGGCAGGTGCGCGCGTCCGCTGACCTCAAGCGGTACCAGCGTCAGCGCCCGCAGCAGGCGGATGCCGGCCCGGATCAGCGCCCAGACCCAGGCCGGGCGGGGCAGCAGCAGGATGCCCAGCCAGACGCCGGGGGCCAGCAGCAGGAAGACGCCCCAGGCATAGCCGGCGTAGAGCCGGGACGGGAGGCCCCGGATCCATCCACCCGCGCGGGCAGCCAGGCCGGCCGCCGCCACCCGCAGGAATTGCCAGGCCGGCGGCGCCGGCGCGCTGGCCAGCTGACCGGCGAGCCAGCGTTCGCGGGTGCTGCCCCGCCGCAGCTTGCCGCTGGAGGTCTTGGGTATGGCGCGCGGCGGCGCCAGCACGATCTCGTCCGGCGGCAAGCCGAGGATGTCGGTGGCCCGTTCGCGCACGGTGTGCTGCAGGGTTTCGCGCCGGGCCGGTTCGCGTTCGCGGGTCTCGGCCACCAGTATCAGCCGCTCGCTGCCGTGGCGCGGATCGGTGGCGGCGAAGGCGACCACGCAGCCCTTGCGCACGCCGGGCAGGTTGCCCACGGCCTGCTCCAGCTCGTAGGGGTAGAGGTTGCGGCCGCCGCGGATGATCATGTCCTTGACCCGACCGGTCAGGTAGAGCTCTCCGTCGGCCAGATAGGCGCGGTCGCCGGTGTCGTGCCAGCCATCACGCAGCAGCTTTGACGTCGCCTCGGCGTTGCGGTAGTAGCCGCGCGTTGCCGAGGGCCCCTGGAACAGCAGCCGACCCTCGGTGCGTTCCGGCAGGGCGTGGCCGTGCTGGTCCACCACGCGCAGCCGGTAGCCGGGCAGCGGGCTGCCGCAACTGACCATCTGCATGGCGTCGGCGTCGTCGCAGGCCAGCGGACGCGCCCGCCCGGCCCGACCGAGGTGGTAGCGGTCGATGCAGTCGATGCGCGGCCCCCGTTGCGGCGGCGGAAAGGTCAGGCCGACTGCGGCCTCGGCCAGGCCATAGACCGGCGCCATGGCCTCTGCACGCAGGCCGCAGGCGGCGAAGCGGGTGGCGAAGCGCGCCAGGGTGTCGGCGCTGACCGGCTCGGCCCCGTTCAGTGCGCGGCGCCAGCAACTCAGGTCGAGCGCCGTCAGCTCGTCGTCGCGGATGCGTTTCAGGCAAAGCTCGTAGGCAAAGTTGGGGGCCGCCGACAGGGTGCCGCGGTGGTCATGAATGGCCTGCAGCCAGCGCCGGGGGCGGGCCAGGAAGGCCAGCGGCGACAGCGATACCAGTGGCACGCCGAAATACAGGCTGCCGAGCCAGGCGCCGATGAGCCCCATGTCGTGGTAGAGCGGGAGCCAGCTGACGAAGCAGTCGTCCGGGCGCACCGCCACCGCTGCCCCCATGGCGCGGATGTTCGCCAGCAGGTCCGCGTGGGACAGGATCACCCCCTTGGGCTGTCCGGTGCTGCCGGAGGTGTACTGCAGCAGCGCGACGGAATCGGCGCAGCTGCGGGCGCGGCCGGCAGCGGGGACCTGGCCGGAGTCGGGCCCGGCCGCCAGCGTCAGCACGGTGCGCAGCGAGGGTACCCAGGTGCGCAACAGCCGGGCCACGGTGCGGGCCTCAGGGACCGTGATCAGGATCTGTGCGCCGGCATTGTCGAGGATACCGGCATGACGACGCAGGTGGTCCTCCAGTTGTTCCGGACGGGCCGGCGGATAGATCGGCACCGGGATGCCGCCGGCGTGCAGGATGCCGAAGAAGCCGAAGAAATAGTCGCTGCCGGTGGGCAGCATCAGCGCCACGGCGCCGCCGCTGGTCAGGCCTGCGGCCTGCAGCTGCGCAGCCACGGCAGCGGCGCCCTGGGCGAGCCGGGCGTAACTGATGGGCCTGACGGCGTCATCGGACCCGTACAGCAGGATGTGGGTGCGCTCGGGGTGACGCTCGAGGTGCCAGTCGAGCACCTCCGGCAAGGTGGTGGCCTGGGCGAGCGTGCCCGCGTCGCTGTGTCGCACGCGATTCGGGGCGAGGTCAGGTGCGAAGCCTGAGGCGGCTGACGCCGACGCTGATTCCGCTGCGGCATCGGCTTGGATGCCGTCTTCGAGCCCGGCGCCGGCTTCCGCTTCGGCGATGCTGGTGGAATCGGCCGTTGGGCGGGCGAGCTCGGCCAGGGCCAGCAGGTCGCGTCCGGTGGCGGCGAGCACGGCCTCGTCCGGGAGCCGGACACCCAGGGCCTGCTCCAGCCGGGCGATCAGCTCCGTACGGCCCAGGCTGTCGAGGCCGAGGTCGGTCTCAAGCCGGGTATCCAGCGTGATGCGGTCCGGATCCAGCCCCAGGGCCGAGTCCTGCGCCAGCTCGCGCAGCACCGCCAGCAGGGGTTCTGCGACAGATCGGCGGGCGACGGTCAATACGGACTCCCGGAGGGGTCGCTTTCGGCCTGTTCCCCGGCCTGTTCCCCGGTTTGTCTCCGGGCATGTCCGGGCCGTTGGTACAGTGCCTCGATCACCGCGGCATAGTGCGTCTCGAGTTCAGCGCGTTTCAGTTTCAGCGTGGGTGTCAGCAGGCCGTTTTCTGTGCTCCAGGGGGTGCGCTCCAGATGCAGCGCGCGCACCTGCGCGTAGCCTGGAAAGTGGCGGAGGCAGTGATCGACACGCGTCCGGACGGCATTGATCACCGCCGGATGCTGCAGGGCGTCGGGGTCGTCGGCGTCGATCTCCTGTTGCGCGGCCTGTTGTGGCTCCCGCTGCGCCGCCGGTTGTGCCGACAGTTGCGCCGCCAGCGTCCTCCAGTGGCTGTCCGAGAGCACCAGCAGCGCACTCAGGAAGGGGCGCCCTTCGCCCACCACCATGGCCTGCTCGAACAGCGGGTCCATGGTCAGGGCCAGTTCCATGTCCGTGGGCGGCACCTTCTCGCCGGTGGAGGTCACCAGGATCTCCTTGAGCCGGCCGCGGACCTGCACATAGCCGTCGCGCAGGGCCACCTGGTCGCCGGTATGCAGCCAGCCGTCGGTGTCGATGGCCTCGGCCGTGGCCTGCGGCTGCCCCCAGTAGCCCTGCATGACGCCGGCGGAACGGACCAGCAGTTCGTTCTCTGCGGCGATCCGGATCTCGACGCCCGGCAGCGGCCGGCCAACCAGCCCGGGGATGCAGTCCGCCGGCTCGGTTGCGCTGACCACCGGGGCCGCCTCGGTGAGGCCGTAGCCCTCGGTCAGGGGCAATCCCAGACCGATGAACAGGCGCGCCACTGTCGGCGACAGGGGCGCGCCGCCGCTGACGGCCACCCGCAGGCGACCACCGAGGCGCCGCAGCACCGGGCGCGCCACCAGAGGACGCAACAGCGCCCAGAGCATACGGTCGGCGCGGCCGAGGGGGGCGGCGCGGCCCTGCTCCGCCTCGAAGCGTTGCCAGCCAAGGGCGACGGTCCGGTCGAACAGGCGACGCTTCAGGCCGCTGGTGCCCAGCCGGGCCTGCAGGGCCAGGTAGATCTTGTCGTAGATACGGGGCACCGACAGCATCACCGTGGGGCGCAGGTCGAGCAGGTCATCGCGCAGATCGGCGATGGAGCGTGCGTAGCTGACCCGGCAGCCGGCCATCATCGGCAGGTAATAGCCGACGGTGCGCTCGAAGGCATGGGCCAGGGGCAGGAATGACAGGAATTCGTCCGACGGCAATGCCGGGATGCGTTGCAACACCGCCTCGGCATTGCTGAGGATGTTCCGGTGGGACAGCATGACGCCCTTGGGCGGCCCGGTGGTGCCGGAGGTGTAGATCAGCGTGGCCAGCGCGTCCGGATCGTCGACGACGGGTTGGTTCGGGGTTGCCGCGCCCTGCGGCAACCAGTCGTCGAGGCGGCGCATCCGGTCATCGTTGTCGCCGGCGAGAACCTGTCGGCCCCCGTTTTTGCACCTGTTCCGGTACAGGATCCGGCGCAGCTGCGGAAGCGGCTGCCGATTCGGCGGCGGATCGGAAAGGGTGTCGGATTGGTTTTTCGGTGGCGCCTCGGGTGCCATGTCGGCCGATGCTTCGTCCAATGCCGCCACCGCCTGCCATTGGGCATCGCGATCGAACAGCACCAGACTGGCGCCGGAGTCCGTGAGGATATGCCGCAGGTTGCCGGGGCTGTCGGTGCTGTAGAGCGGCACCGTGACCAGCCCCAGGCCCTGCGCGGCCTGATCGAAGCACACCCAGTCGACGCCATTGGGCAGGCACAGGGCCACGCGCTCGCCGGGTCTCAGCCCTTCCGCAGCGAGGGCATGCCGCCAGCGCGCAACCCGCTCGGCGATCTCCTGCCAGCTGTAATCGCGCCAGGCGCCCCGATGGAACGCTCGGTAGGCGATCTGCTGCGGTGTCCGGGCCACCCGCTGGTGCAGCAGCCCGGGCAGGGTCCCCGCCTTGGTCGCGCCGATGACGTTCGCACCGATGACGGGCGCCTCCGCGTGGGACCCGGTCGAGGCGCGCTCGCCCGGTTGTTTGCGCGTAGTGTGCATCGCCCGCCCCGTAGACCGTGATGGAGAAAACGCCGATGAGTGGTTCACACCAACAGTATAGGTGCGATCGGCCCCTTGCACAGGATGCCGGCGCACGGCGGGGGCGGCCCCCGCACAGCCTGCGGCACCCCCGTCAAGGGAAGAGCAGACAGCCGGATGTCCCGATACGTCCTGCGTGCAGCCGCCATCGTGCATCCGGCAGACGCGCCAGCACCCCGCTCACCGGCAAAGTCGAAGATACAGGATCTAGCGTTGCTAGGCCCATGAAATGACAGTGATTGCCCTAGCATCCGATCGGCGTGGACTGGTCTCTTTAAGCTTCTGAGCAACAAGAAAATTCGTTCTCCGTGCGCCTTGACCGATGTCGGATCCTTTCCTAAGATGGAGCTTAGTGGGGGAAAGTGGGGAAAAATGGGGCGCCACGCCAAATGAGCGCAACCGCTGATTGCTCGGGAGGCGACCTTGTTCCGGGGAACGCACTACCTGAATCTCGACGTCAAGGGGCGCCTTGCCATACCGGCAGGTCAGCGCACCCTGCTGGCTGAGTATTGCGAGTCCCGGCTCATCGTCACTGCCGACCCGCAGCGTTGCCTCATCGTCTACCCGGAGCCGCACTTCGTCGAGGTGGAGCGCAAGCTGAGCGCAATGCCCGCCTTTGCCGAGGCCACCCGCGTCCTGCAGCGCATCATCATCGGTTACGCCACATCCGTGCAGCCGGATTCCCAGGGCCGGATCCTGCTGGCGCCCTCGCAACGGGACTTTGCCGGCTTGAACAAGCAGGTTGCGCTGGTGGGGGTCGGCAACCGCTACGAACTGTGGGACGAGGCCTGCTGGCGTGAAAAGCTGGGCGAGGCGGAGGCATTCGATCTGAAGAGCCTGGCGGAGGATCCCGCCATGGCGGGCTTCTCGCTCTAGAGCGACCAGTACAACAACACCGAACGGCGGTAAAAGGGATAAAAAGCGAACGCTATGGATCAGCGCGAACACATTCCAGTCCTGTTGGGGGAAAGCATGCAGGCGTTGGGGATCATTGCAGATGGCATCTACGTCGACGGCACCTTTGGCCGCGGCGGCCATGCGCGGGCGATCCTCGAGCGCCTGGGGTCCGACGGCCGCCTGCTGGCCTGCGATCGCGATCCGGATGCGGTCGCCGAGGGCCGGCGCCTTGCGGAGGCCGATCCGCGCCTGCGCATCTTCCAGGCGCCGTTCTCCCACCTGCCGGAGTTGGCCCGGGCAGAAGGTCTGGCGGGTCGCATCAACGGACTGCTGCTGGATCTGGGTGTTTCCTCTCCGCAACTAGACCGGGCCGAGCGGGGGTTCAGCTTTAGCGCCGATGGTCCGCTGGACATGCGCATGGATCCGCAGTCCGGCGAAAGCGCGGCGCAGTGGCTCGCCCGAGCAAGCGAAGGCGACATCGCCCGGGTGTTGCAGGACTTCGGCGAAGAGCGCTTTGCCCGACGCATCGCTCGTGCCATTTGCGAGACTCGCCAGGCCCAGCCCATCGCGACCACCGGCGCACTGGCGCGTCTGTGCGAGCGCGCTGTGCCCACGCGCGAGCCCGGCAAGCATCCGGCGACCCGCACCTTCCAGGCCCTGCGCATCCAGGTCAATGGCGAACTCGATCAGCTGCATGACCTGCTGGGGCGCGTCTGCGAGTTGCTCGCCGTCGGCGGGCGCCTGGTGGTCATCAGTTTCCATTCGCTGGAGGACCGCATCGTCAAGCGCTTCATCCGCGACGAGTCCCGCGGCAGGCCCCTGCCCAAGGGACTGCCGGTGCGCGACGCACAGATCCTGCGGCGGCTGCGGCCGGTGGTGGGGCCGGTGCGTGCCTCTGCGGCCGAGGTCGACGCCAATCCGCGGGCGCGAAGCGCCGTATTGCGGGCGGCGGAGCGCCTTGGAGGAGCCGGCTCGTGAGCAGTCCCGGCAACCGGCGCATGCCCAGACGGCGCTTGCGGGGCGCCGGCGCGTCCCTGACCCGGGCGCGGGTGCTGGGCCTGCTGACGCTGGGGCTGGCGGTGATTGGCTCGGCGATGGCGGTGGTGCATGTCAAGTATCTGACACGGGGCGAATTCGGTGTGCTGCAACAGGTGCGCGCCGAGCGTGACGCGTTGGATGTGGAATGGGGGCGTCTGCAGATCGAAGAGGCGGCGCTGACGTCGCACACGCGTATAGAAGACAACGCCCGGACCAAGCTGGACATGTACCTGCCCGGCAGCGGCGAGGTCCGCGTGGTGGAGGTCCGGGCGTCAGGATCAGAACAAGGCTGGGGGCAAAGCGATGTTCGGTAAGCACGGGACGAGTCGTGAGCGCATGAAGGAGCGTCTGCGTCGAGCCGACGAGGCAGAACGCCGGCCACCGAACTTCGCCGCCCGACGGGCGGCCTTGGGGCTGATGCTCGGGGCGGCATTCCTGTCCGTGGTGGGTGCCTCCTTCTATCGGCAGGTGCTGGAGCACGAGTTCCTGAAGAATGAGGGTGAAAAGCGGTTCCTGCGGGAGCGCGAGATCGCCGCCCGTCGGGGCATGGTGACAGACCGCAATGGCGAACCGCTGGCCATCAGCACCTCGATGTCGACGGTGTGGGCGGATCCCCAGCGGCTCGCCGGGCACATGGAGGCGGTGCCGTCCCTGGCCGCGGCGCTGGAGGTGCCGCCGGAGTCCCTGCAGGCCCGCCTGGACACCTACATCCGCGACGACAAGCGGTTCATGTTCCTGCGACGGCGGGTGGAGCCGCAGTCCGCCGACGCTGTGGCCGCGGTGATTGACCAGTACGGCCTCTCCGGCATCGACATGGACACCGAGTATCGCCGCTTCTATCCCGGCGGCGAGATGTTCGGCCAGGTGGTGGGCTTTACCAATGTGGACGACGCCGGACAGGAAGGTATCGAACTCGTCTACAACGACTGGCTCAATGCCACCCCGGGCAAGCGGCGAGTGATCCAGGACGGTCGCGGCCGTGTGCTGGAAGAGGTGGAGCAGATCCGGCCGCCGACGCATGGCCGGGACCTGGCGCTGAGTCTGGATCGCCGGCTGCAGTTCCTGGCCTACCGGGAACTGAAGCGCGCCGTCGCGGAACATCGGGCGGTCTCCGGCTCAGCCGTACTGATGGACGCCCACAGCGGCGAGGTGCTGGCCATGGTCAACCAGCCCTCGTTCAACCCGAACGCGGGCCGCACCGAGCCGGTCGAGGCGCGGCGCAACCGGGCGCTGACGGATGTCTTCGAACCCGGCTCCACCATCAAGCCGCTGGTGCTGGCCGCCGCCCTGGAGTCCGGGCGAATCCATCCGAACACCCCGGTGGACACCTCGCCGGGCTTTCTCACCGTCGGTCGGAACCGGGTGCGGGACATCCGCAACTTCGGCCGGCTGACGGCAACCGGTGTCATCACCAAGTCCAGCAACGTCGGCGTGGTCAAGATCGCCCAGCAGATGGAGCCGGCGCTGCTCTGGAAGACCCTGCAGCAGGCGGGTTTCGGGCGCCCGACGGCGGTGCAGTTCCCGGGTGAGCGCAGCGGCTACCTGCCTCACTACGACGGCTGGTCTCAATTCGAACACGCCACGGTGGCCTTCGGCTACGGCCTCAACGTGACCACGCTGCAGCTGGCCCAGGCCTATGCCGTGCTGGCCAACGACGGCCTGCTGCGACCGGCCAGCCTGCTGCGGGTCGACACGGTGCCGGCCGGGCAGCGCGTCTTCTCGGCGCAGACCGCGCACCAGGTCCGGCGCATGATGGAAACCGTGGTGTCCAACACCGGGACCGCCCGCCGGGCCGCTGTGGCCGGCTATCGCGTCGCCGGCAAGACCGGGACCTCAAAGAAGGCCACCGGTCAGGGCTATGTGCAGGGGAAATATCAGTCGGTGTTTGCCGGGCTGGCACCGGTGGATCAGCCGCGCTTCGTCATGGTCGTGATGATCGACGAGCCCCGCGGCAAGGACTACTACGGCGGAATCGTGGCCGCGCCGACCTTCGCCACGGTGATGCAGGCGGCCTTGCGTCTGTACAACGTGCCGCCGGATGACCCCGCCGGCAAGCTGTTGCTGGCATCGGCCCACGGACGGGCCGAGCAATGACGGTAGCCGCGGTGGATTGTCGCGGTCTGGGCGCGTCTGGCAGCTGGAGTCTGTCGGCCCTGCTGCACGGCTTCGTGGCCGCGTCGGTCGATCCCGATCTGCGCGTCGAGCGCCTGACCATGGACAGCCGCTCGACCGGTCCGGGTGCCCTGTTCCTGGCCTGTCGCGGCACCGCCGGGCACGGACTGGATTATGCGCAAAAGGCCGCCGACAATGGCTGCACGGCCATTGTCGCCGAGCCTGACGCGGCCTGGGACCGGCCGGCGATCGAGCGACTGTCCACGCGACTGGGCCTGCCGGTGGTGCCGCTGGCGAATCTGTCCCGTCGTGCCGCGGAGATCGCCGCGCGTTTCCACTTCGAGCCGAGCCGAGCGCTGCAGGTGATCGGCATCACCGGCACCAACGGCAAGACCAGCGTCAGTCACTTCATCGCGGCCGCCCTCGCGTCGGACCAGCGCTGCGGCATCATCGGCACCCTGGGCAACGGCTTTCCCGGTGAGCTCTCTGCCACCGGCATGACCACCCCGGACCCCATCACCGTGCAGGCGGCACTGGCCGACCTGCTCAAGCGCGGCGCAGGAACGGTCGCCATGGAGGTGTCGTCCCATGCGCTGGACCAGGGGCGCGTTGACGCCGTGCACTTCAGCCATGCCGTGTTCACCAACCTGAGCCGCGATCACCTGGACTACCACGGCGACATGGCGTCCTATGCCGCCGCCAAGGGTCGACTGTTCCGGATGCCCGGTCTGCAGTGGGCGGTGATAAATCAGGACGACGCCGTCGGCCGGACGCTGCTGGCGGTGTTGCCGCCGACGGTGCAGCGCGCTGCCTTCAGCGTCGAGGCCGGTGCAGGATTTGCGTCGGAGACCAGGCTCTGGGTGCGTGCCAGCGCCATCGAACCCCTACCGCGCGGGCTGCGCATCGGCGTGCAGACCAGCCTCGGCGACGGTGAACTTACCGTGGGGCTGATCGGTCGCTTCAATGTCGCGAACCTGCTGGCTGTGCTGGCGGTGCTGCTGACCATGGGCATGGATCTGACTTCGGCGCTGAAACGGCTCGCCGGTCTGCACGGGGTACCGGGCCGGATGGAGTGCTTTGGCGGCGACTCCGGTCCCCTGGTGGTGGTGGACTATGCGCATACGCCGGAGGCCCTGGAGAAGGCCATCGGTGACCTGCGCCGGCATTGCTCGGGCAAGCTGTGCACGGTCTTCGGCTGCGGCGGAGAGCGCGACCGCGGCAAGCGTCCGCTCATGGGCGAGATCGCCGAGCGACTGAGCGACAGTGTCATCGTGACCGATGACAATCCCCGCAATGAGGACGGTGACGCCATCTGCGCCGAGATCCTTGCCGGCATGCACGCACCGGAGGCGGTGCTGGTGCGGCGACAACGGGCCCTGGCGATTCGTCGGGCCATCGCGCTGGCTGGCCGTGCCGACGCTGTGCTGGTCGCCGGCAAGGGCCATGAGACGGTGCAGGACATGGGTGCACTGAAGATCCGCTTCAGCGACCGCGCCCAGGTGGTCCAGGCCCTGGCCGAGCGGGAGGGGCGGCGGACATGATGCTGTCGCTTAGCGAGTCGGCCGCCATGATCGGGGGAAGGCTGACCGGCCATGATGCCGTCTACGACGGTGTGGTCACGGACAGCCGTGGTGACTGTCGGGGCCAGTTGTTCGTGGCGCTTCGGGGGGAGCGCCACGATGGCCACGACCACGTCGCCAGAGCTCAGGAGAACGGCGCCGTGGCGGCACTGGTGGAGCATCCGCTGCAAAGCGACCTGCCGCAGTGCGTGGTGCAGGATACGCGGCGTGGGTTGGGACGGCTGGCCGCAGGCTGGCGTGAGCGGATTCCGGCTCGAGTGGTGGCCATCACCGGCAGCAACGGCAAGACGACGGTGAAGGAGATGGTCGCGGCGATCCTGTCGCGGATCGGCCGCACTCGCGCTACCCGAGGCAACCTGAACAACGACATCGGCATGCCGCTGACCCTGCTGTCGGCGCGCGACGAGGATTATCTGGTGCTCGAGATGGGCGCCAACCACCCCGGTGAGATCGGCTATCTGTCGGCGATCGCGCAGCCGGACGCGGCCCTGATCACCAATGCCGGCCGTGCCCATCTGGAGGGCTTCGGCAGCGTCGAGGGGGTGGCCCGGGCCAAGGGCGAGATCGCCAGCGGCCTGCGCCCCGACGGCACCTTCGTCTTCCCCGCCGATGCACCCTGGACGGCGCTCTGGCTCGCCCTGGCCGACGGCCGCAGCAGCCTGACCTTCGGCGGCGGAACCGATGCGCGCATCCGCGCCGATGCGGACAGCGTCCGCACTCAGTGGGACGACGACGGTTTCCGCACCCGCTTCCAGGCCGATATCGACGACGAGGTGGTCGCTGTCGACCTGGCCCTGGCCGGCAGGCACAACGTGCGCAATGCGCTGGGGGCGATGGCGGTGGCGCGTGCCCTGGGCATCCCGAGTCGCGCCATGCAGGAGGGGCTCGCCAGTCTGCGCCCGGTGTCGCGCCGATTGCAGCCACGCCAGTGTCAGACGCCCGCCGGCACCCGGCTACGGATCATCGACGACAGCTATAACGCCAACCCGGACTCCCTGGGGGCGGCCATCGACGTGCTCACGGACCTGTGCCGCTCGTCCACCGCGCCGAACGCCCGTGGCCTGCTGGCGATGGGCGACTTCGGCGAACTGGGGCCGGACAGCGAGGCCCTGCATCGCGACATGGGGGCGGCCGCGCGCGCCGCCGGCGTCGATGCCCTGTTCGCCGTCGGCGCACTGGCTGCGGCGGCTGCCGCCGGCTTCGGTGACGGCGGCCGGGCATTTCAGGACCAGGCGGCGCTGGTGACGGCGCTGCGGGCTGCCGCAGGACCGGAGGATGTGCTGCTGGTGAAGGGGTCGCGGGCCTCGGGCATGGACCGCGTCACCGATGCCCTGTGCGAGCGCGAGACAGGCTGACATGTTGCTGTGGCTGACAGACTGGCTGGGCGAGTACAACAGCGGCTTCTACGTCTTCCGCTACCTGACCCTGCGCGCCATCCTCGGGGTCCTCACCGCGCTGGTCATCTCGCTGGTGATCGGCCGGCCGCTGATTCGCTGGCTCAGCAGCTACAAGATCGGCCAGACGGTCCGTGATGACGGCCCCAGGAGCCACTTCTCCAAGGCCGGCACGCCAACCATGGGAGGCACGCTGATCCTGGTGGCCATCGCCGTCAGCACGCTGCTGTGGGCGGATCTGGGCAACCGGTTCGTCTGGGTGGTGCTCATCACCACCATGGCCTTCGGTGTCATCGGCCTGGTGGATGACTACAAGAAACTGGTGCTGCGCGATCCCAAGGGCCTGGCCGCGCGCTGGAAGTACTTCTGGCAGACGGTGGCCGGCCTGGCCGCAGCCATCTATCTGTATGCCTCCGCCACCACCCCCGGCGAGACGGCATTGCTGGTGCCCTATCTGAAGGACGTGAGCCTGCAGCTGGGCCCGCTGTTCATCCTGTTCGCCTACCTGGTCATCGTCGGCAGCAGCAATGCGGTGAACCTGACCGATGGCCTGGACGGCCTCGCCGTGCTGCCGACGGTGATGGTCGCCGGCGGGCTGGGCATCATGGTGTATGCCGCCGGGCACGTCGGCATCGCCGATTACCTGAAGATCCCCTATGTGTCCGATGTGGGTGAGGTGGTGATCTTTTGCGGTGCCATCGCCGGCGCCGGTCTGGGCTTTCTCTGGTTCAACACCTATCCCGCCCAGGTGTTCATGGGCGATGTCGGCGCGCTGGCCCTCGGCGCTGCCCTGGGTGTGGTTGCCGTGGTGGCCAAGCAGGAGCTGATCCTGATGGTGATGGGCGGGGTCTTCGTGCTCGAGACCCTGTCGGTGATGCTGCAGGTGGCCTCGTTCAAGCTCACCGGCAAACGACTGTTGCGCATGGCGCCGCTGCATCACCATTTCGAGCTGAAGGGATGGCCGGAGCCAAGGGTGATCGTGCGCTTCTGGATCGTCACGGTGGTGCTGGTGCTGATCGGCCTGGCCAGTCTGAAGATCCGATGAGCCTTGATGCCACAGCGTTGCCTCCCGCGGGCTCCCGGGTCCTGGTGGTCGGTCTGGGCAAGACCGGGCTGTCCTGCGCCCGCTGGCTGCTGGCGAGGGGTTATCGGGTGGCGGTGACGGACAGCCGCGACGCCCCCCCGGGCCTTGAGACATTGCGGGCCGAGCTGCCCGATGCCGCGGTGATGCCCGGCGGCCTGGACCCGACGGCATTCGCCGCGGCGGACCTGATCGTACTCAGCCCCGGGGTTTCGCTGGCGGAGCCGCCGGTGGCGCAGGCCCTTGCGGACGGGCGGCCGGTGATCGGCGACATCGAGCTGTTCGCGCGGGCCGCGACGGCGCCGGTGGTGGGTATCACCGGCTCCAACGGCAAGAGCACGGTAACGACGCTGCTGGGGCTGATGGCTGACGAGTCCGGTCGACGGGTCGCCGTGGGCGGCAATCTCGGTGCGCCGGCACTGGACCTGCTGGACGCCGGGGTTGAACTCTATGTGCTGGAGCTATCCAGCTTCCAGCTCGAGACCACGCACAGCCTGGCCCTGCGCGCGGCGACGGTGCTGAACCTGTCGCCGGATCATCTGGATCGTCACGGAGACCTGGCCGGCTATGCCGCGGCCAAGCGACGGATCTTCACCCACGCCAAGACCGCCGTGGTCAACCGCGATGATCCGGTCGCGGCCGCGCTGGCGGACGACGTGGCCGACCAGCTGGGATTCACACTGGAGGCGCCGCAGCGGATTGGCGACTATGGTGTCGCGGTGCACGACGGCCGGCCCTGGATCGTACGCGCCGGCCACGACGGCCACGCGCCGCTGCTGCCGGTGGATGAACTGCGTCTGTGCGGCCGGCACAATCTGGCCAACGCCCTGGCGGCGCTGGCGCTGGGTGGCCTGTGCGGCCTGGACCCGGCGGCGATGTGCCGGGTGCTGCGGCGGTTTCGCGGCCTGCCCCATCGGGGAGAACTGGTGGCGGAGGCAAACGGCGTGCGCTGGATCAATGATTCCAAGGGCACCAATCCCGGGGCGACCGCCGCCGCGCTTGACGGGCTGGTGCCGGCTCCGGAGCCGAGTCCGGCTCCGCACTCAGAGCAGGGCCGGGCGGTGCTGATCGCCGGTGGCGATTGCAAGGGGGCCGACTTCGGTGCATTGGCGGTCGTGGTCGCCCGCAGCGCCCGCGCCGTGGTGCTGATCGGTCGGGACGCGCCGCGGCTTGAGGCCGCCCTGGCCGGAACCGTACCCTTGCTGCATGCGCGCGACATGGACGACGCGGTCCGGCTCGCCGCGGCGCAGGCGCGGCCGGGGGATTGCGTGCTGCTGTCCCCCGCCTGTGCCAGCTTCGATATGTTCGACGACTACCAACAGCGCGGACGGCTCTTCGCCGCCGCCGTGGAGCGGTGGCTGACATGACATCCATCCTGGCGACCAGGCCAGCGGCAAGGGCCGTGCCGCGAGGGCACCAGTCGCCCCATCAGCCACGCCTGGACGGGCTGGGGGCGGGGCTCGATCTGGGTCTGCTGATCTGCGTCGCCTTCCTGCTCGGTCTCGGCTTCGTCATGGTCACCTCGGCATCCATGCCGATTGCCGATCGCAATTACGGCGATCCGTTCTTCTATGTGCTGCGGCACGGCTTTGCCCTGGGCCTGGCGTTGATCTGCGGGGCGTTGTGTTTTGCTGTGCCACTGCATGCCTGGCAGCGTGCCGCCCCCTGGCTGCTGGCGCTGGGCATCGCGCTGCTGGTGCTGCTATTGCTGCCGGGGGTGGGCCGGACCGTGAACGGCGCAACCCGCTGGGTGCCGCTGGGGGTGTTCAGTCTGCAACCATCTGAATTGCTGAAGTTCTTCGCCACGCTGTACGTCAGCGACTACATGGTGCGACGCCGGCTCGAGGTGCAGACCAGCTTCTCCGGTTTCTTGCGGCCGATGGTGTCCATCGGCATCGCCTGCGCCCTGATCATGGCCCAGCCCGACTTCGGTACTGCGGCGGTGATCCTGATGACGGTGATGGGGCTGCTGTTCCTCGGCGGCGTCAACCTGCGCTACCTGGGGTTGCTGGTGCCGGCGGTGGCGGGGTTGCTGGTGATGCTGATCCTGGTGGAGCCGTACCGGCTGACCCGCGTGACCTCTTTCCTGCGCCCCTTCGATGACCCGTACAACACCGGCTACCAGTTGAGCCAGGCGCTGATCGCCTTCGGCCGCGGCGAATGGCTCGGCGTCGGTCTGGGCAATGGCATCCAGAAGCAGTTCTACCTGCCGGAGGCGCATACCGATTTTCTGCTCGCGGTCATCGGCGAGGAGTTCGGCCTGCTCGGCGTGCTGCTGATCATCGCGCTGTTTGCCTTCATCGTCTGGCGGGCCTTCGACATCGGCGCCCGCGCCCATGCCCGAGGGGCACTGTTCTCCTGCTATCTGGCCCACGGCTTCGGTCTGCTGCTGGGCATGCAGGTCTTCATCAACGTCGGTGTCAATACCGGGCTGTTGCCCACCAAGGGCCTGCCGCTGCCGTTCATGAGCTACGGCAGCAATGCCCTGATCGTCGCCGTGATGATGGCGGCGGTGCTGCTGCGGATCGATTTCGAACTGCGCCGCCGCAAGGGCGAGCCCATCCCGAACGGCCGCGTGCAGCCGGTGTTGCGGAGCAGGCGATGGTCGCGCGCATAGCCGTGATGGCCGGTGGGACCGGCGGCCATGTGTTTCCGGCGCTGGCCGTGGCCGAGGCCCTGCGTGATCGGGGCGCCCAGGTGTTCTGGGTCGGTACCCGCTCCGGCATGGAGGCGCACCTGGTGCCGCAGCACGGCTTCGACATCGAGTGGATCGATATCGAAGGCATCCGCGGCAAGGGCCTGCGGCAGGCGCTGGCCGCCCCCTGGAAGCTGACGAGGGCGCTGCTGCAGGCGACGGCCCTGTTCCGGCGCCGTGCACCGGAGGTGGTGCTCGGCATGGGCGGTTTCGTCTCCGGCCCCGGCGGGCTGGCGGCGCGCATTCAGGGGCGACCCCTGGTGATCCAGGAACAGAACAGCGTGCCCGGCATGACCAACCAGTGGTTGTCAAGGCTGGCTGCAGGCGTCTTCGAGGCCTTTCCCGGCAGCTTTCCCCCGGGCCGGCGGGCGCTGGCCTGCGGCAACCCGGTTCGCGCCGGCATTGCGGCACTGGCGCCGCCGGCGGAACGGTTCGCCGCCCGTTCGGGGCCTCCCCGGCTGCTGGTCATCGGTGGTTCCCTCGGCGCCCGGGCCCTGAACCGGATGGTCCCCTGCGCGCTTGGGCGGTTGCCGGCGGCGCAGCGGCCCCTGGTCCGGCACCAGGCCGGTGTCCGGACCCTGGACGAGGCCGAGCGCGCCTACGCGGATGCCGGCGTCGCAGCGGAGGTCACCGCGTTCATCGACGACATGGCCGAGGCCTATGCCTGGGCCGACCTCTGCGTCTGCCGTGCCGGCGCCCTGACGGTGTCGGAACTGGCGGCGGTGGGGCTGCCTGCCATCTTCGTGCCCTTCCCTTATGCCGTCGACGATCATCAGGTAGGCAATGCCCGCTTCCTGAGCGACGCCGGCGCCGCCGAGTTGATCATCGAACGGGACCTGACCCCGGAGGGGCTCGCCGGGTCGCTGTCGGCGCTGCTGGCCGATCCGGCCCGGCGCCTGGCCATGGCCGAGGCTGCGCGGGCGCGGGCATCGACGGATGCGGCGGCGGTGATCGCCGACGCCTGCCTGCGTTTCGCTGGCGCAGACGATGTATCTGATGCCGGGGCGTCGGGCGACGCGATGCCGGGTCATGCGACCTGGTCCGGCAAGGCCGGAGAGCGCCGGTCATGACGGCGCACCTGACCCACAGCGCCAGCCACATGGGGCGGATCCGCCGACTGCATTTCGTCGGCGTCGGCGGTGCCGGCATGAGCGGGGTCGCCGAACTGATGGCCAATCTCGGCTACCAGGTGCAAGGCTCCGACCAGCGCGACGGCACGGTGGTGGAGCGGTTGCGCCGGCTCGGCATCGAGGTGTTCATCGGCCATCGCGCCGGCCAGGTGCGGGATGTGGATGCCGTGGTGGTCTCCACCGCCATCGACGAGGCCAACCCCGAGATCCGCGCAGCCCGGGCGGCGCGCATCCCGGTGGTGCGTCGCGCCGAGATGCTCGCCGAGCTGATGCGCTTCCACTACGGCGTCGCGGTGGCCGGCACCCACGGCAAGACCACCACCACCAGCCTGATCGCCAGCGTGCTGGCGGAGGGCGGCCTGGACCCGACCTTCGTCATCGGCGGGCTGCTCAACAGCGCCGGTACCAATGCCCGTCTCGGCAGCAGCAAATACCTGATCGCGGAGGCGGACGAGAGCGATGCCTCGTTCCTGTTCCTGCAGCCGGTGATGGCAGTGGTCACCAATATCGATGCCGACCACATGCAGACCTACGGCAACGATTTCGACCGGCTGCGAAACACCTTCGTGGAGTTCCTGCACCATCTGCCGTTCTATGGCCTGGCGGTGCTGTGCGTGGACGACGACGAGGTGGCGTCGCTGGTGCCTACCCTGGCGCGACCGGTGCGCACCTACGGCACGCGTGCGGACGCGGACATCCGCGCCGACAATATCCGGCAGCAGGGCACGCGGATGCTGTTCGACGTCCGGGCGGACGGCAGCGCGCCGCTGTCCGTGGAACTGAATCTGCCGGGTCGGCACAACATGCTCAACGCCCTGGCGGCGATCGCGGTCGCCCTGGAACTGGGCGTCGAGCCGACGGCCATCCAGCGCGCGCTGTCGCGTTTTCAGGGCATCGGCCGGCGCTTCGTCGTCACCGCGGCCCGCACCGAGCAGGGTCGATCGCTGCAGCTGATCGACGACTACGGCCATCACCCGCGCGAGGTGGCCGCCACCATGGCGGCAGCCCGCGGCAGCTGGCCCGGCCGGCGCCTGGTGCTGGTGTTCCAGCCGCATCGCTACTCGCGCACCCAGGAGCAGTTCGACGACTTTGCCCGGGTGCTGTCCGATACCGACGTACTGGTGTTGTGCGAGGTCTATCCGGCTGGCGAACAGCCCCGTCCGGGGGCCGACGGCCGCAGCCTGGCGCGGGCGGTGCGTCAGCGCGGTGGGGTCGAGCCGGTGTTCGTCGAGGCCCTTGACGATGTGCCCGAGGTCCTGCAGCGGCTGGTGCAGGAGGATGACCTGGTGCTGTTCTCCGGTGCCGGCGACATCGGCGTCCTGGCGGCGGGGCTGGCCCGGCGCTGGGGCTGGGGGGGCGGCGCATGATGTCCCTGCGCACCTTCGGTGGCGACCTGTCGGGCGCGGCCTTGCGCGGTGAACTGCGCCTGGCGGAGCCCCTTGCCAGACACACCAGCTGGCGGGTCGGCGGTCCGGCGGCGCGCCTGTACCGGCCCGCCGATCGTGACGACCTCATCCGCTTTCTGCGCGCTCTGGATGAGGATGAGCCGTTGTTCTGGCTCGGGCTTGGGAGCAATCTGCTGGTCAGCGACGCGGGCTTCGCCGGCACGGTGATCCAGACCCGTGGATGCCTGACGACGCTGGAACTGATTGCACCGGACCGACTGCGTGCGGAGGCAGGCGTCGCCTGTGCGCAGGCGGCACGCCTGGCCGGGCGTCATGGCCTGGTGGGCATCGAATTTCTCGCCGGCATCCCGGGTACCATCGGCGGCGCGCTGGCCATGAACGCCGGCGCCTGGGGCGGCGAGACCTGGCCACGGGTGGCGTTGGTGCGTACCCTCGACCGCCATGGCCAGGTGCGCGAGCGCCTGCCGGAGGCGTTCGAGATCGGTTACCGGCAGGTCTCCATGCCGCCGGGAGAGTGGTTTCTGGAGGCGGAGCTGGTGCTCGAGCCCGGCAATGCCGCCGCCGCCCAGGCCACCGTGCGGGCGCTGCTCGAACGCCGTGCCGCCACCCAGCCCACGGGCCTGCCCAGTTGTGGCTCGGTATTTCGCAACCCGCCGGGGGACCATGCCGCGCGGCTGATCGAAGCGGCCGGGCTCAAGGGCCGGCGCATCGGCGGCGCCCAGGTCTCGCCCAAGCACGCCAATTTCATTATCAACACCGGTGACGCCAGTGCCGGGGATATCTCCCGGCTGATCCGCCTCGTACAGACCGAGGTAGAGCGTTGCTGCGGTGTCCAACTGATACCCGAGGTGCATCGGGTCGGGGTCTTTGCCGATGAAACTTGATCCGAATGCCTTTGGCAAGGTGGCCCTGCTGATGGGAGGGCAGGCTGCCGAGCGCGCCATTTCGCTGAAAAGCGGACATGCCGTGCTGGCCGCGCTGACGCGGCTCGGCATCGACGTGCACCCCATCGACCCGGGCGCGGACCTGCTGGAGGTGTTGCATCGCGAGGGCTTCCAGCGCGCCTTCATCATCCTGCACGGGCGCGGCGGCGAGGACGGCCAGGTCCAGGGCGCCCTGGAGACCATCGGTCTGCCCTACACCGGATCCGGCGTGCTCGGCTCCGCCATCGGCATGGACAAGTACCGCAGCAAGCTGATCTGGCATGGTGCTGGCCTGTCGACGCCGGAGTTTGCTTTGCTGTATGGTTCGGCAGATTTGCCGCGGGCGCAGGCCCTGGGGTTTCCGCTGATGATCAAGCCGGCCAACGAGGGTTCCAGCATCGGCATGGCCCGGGCCGACGATGCCGACTCATTGGCCTCGGCCTGGGCCGAGGCGGCGCGGTATGACGAGGCGGTGCTGGCGGAACGCTGGGTGCAGGGGCCGGAGTACACCTGCGCCATCCTGCAGGGCGAGGCCCTTCCGCTGATCCGGCTGGAGACGCCGCATGCGTTCTACGACTTCGACGCCAAATATCAGGCCGACTCGACGCGCTATCTCTGTCCCTGCGGTCTGGAACCGGCGCATGAGCGCGCGCTGCAGGCCCTGTGCCTGCGGGCCTTCGACCTGGTCGGCGGCAGCGGCTGGGGGCGGGTGGATCTGATGCTGGACGCAGACGGGACGGCGCAGTTGCTGGAGGTCAATACCGTGCCCGGCATGACCGACCACAGCCTGGTGCCGATGGCGGCCAAGGCCGCCGGCATCGACTTCGACACCCTGTGCGGGCGCATCCTGCAGACCAGTCTGCGACCGTCGCCGCGCGGGAGCGAGCCGCGGTGATGCCGCTGTCGTCCGTGGCCATGCGCGGATTGCCAGAGCTGCTGCCGGAGTCGGCGGGCGCCGAGTCGCTGCCGGGCCGCTGGGCGCTGCTGGCGCGGCTGGTCACCGCCGTCGTGCTCCTCGGTACCCTGGCCTCGGCCGGCTTCATCGCCTGGCAGTGGGAGCCACGATTGCTGCCCATCCGCGGCGTCAAGGTGGAGGGCACGATGCGGGGCCTGTCGCGGGAATCGCTGCAGCAGACCATTGTCGACAACATCTCGGGTGGCATCCTGACACAGGATCTGCAGGCGTTGCGCGATCAGGTGCGGGATCTGCCCTGGATCGAGCAGGCGAGCGTGCGGCGGGTCTGGCCTGATCGCATCGTGTTCACGGTGCGCGAGCACGAGGCCATGGCGCGCTGGGGCGAGAATGGCCTGGTCACCGCCGACGGCGTCGTGTTCCGGCCCCGTGATGGCCTGTTGCCGGCGGGGTTACCGCGTCTGGACGGCGCCGACCAGATGGCGCCGGAGGTCGTTCGTCGTTTCCAGCGCTGGCATGGGCGTCTGGCGGAGCTGGGCCTGATCATCGACAGCCTGACCCGGGACGCCCGTGGCGACTGGAGCATCGAGCTGTTGGGGGGTACCGAGTTGTACCTCGGCACGGATGATCTGGAGGCCCGCTTCGAGCGATTGCTCGCCGCCTATCCGCAGGTGGAGGCGATCGGCATGCCGATCCGCATCGATCTGCGCTACAGCAATGGATTCGCCGTTCGCTGGTTGCCCCGTGCCAATGTCGGGGTCGGCTCGGAGCGCATGGCCTCAATCACTATACGGACCCGGAGTTGACTGGCATGGCCAGAAGAAACGAAAAAAATCTCGTCGTGGGACTCGATGTCGGCACCTCCAAGGTCGCCGCACTGGTGGGGGAGATCAAGGCCGATGACACCATCGAGATCGTGGGCATCGGCACCCATCCCTCCAGGGGCCTGAAAAAGGGCGTGGTGGTGGATATCGAGTCCACCGTGCAGTCTATCCAGCGCGCAGTGGAAGAGGCCGAGCTGATGGCCGGCTGCGAGATCCACTCGGTCTACGCCAGCCTTGCCGGCAGCCACATCCGCAGCCTGGACTCCCATGGCATCACCGCCATCAAGGAACACGAGGTGGCGCAGGCCGACGTGGACCGTGTGATCGACGCGGCGCGGGCGGTGGCCATCCCGGCGGATCAGAAGATCCTGCACATCCTGCCGCAGGAATTCATCATCGACAATCAGGAGGGGATCCGGGAGCCTATCGGCATGTCCGGCGTGCGCCTGGAGGCGCGGGTGCACATGATCACCGGCGCCGTCAGCGCGGCGGAGAACATGATCAAGTGCATCCGCCGCTGCGGTCTCGAGGTGGAGGATCTGGTGGTGGGGCAGCTGTCGTCGAGCTACTCGGTGCTTGGCGATGACGAGAAGGAACTGGGGGTGTGCGTCATCGACATCGGCGGCGGCACCACCGACATCGCCGTATTCACCGACAGCGCCATCCGCCACACCAAGGTGATCCCCATCGCCGGCGACCAGGTCACCAACGATATCGCCGCGGCCCTGCGCACACCGCGCCAGCATGCCGAGGAGATCAAGATCCAGCACGCCTGCGCCCTGTCATCCGAGGGCGTGAGCGAGAACATCGAAGTGCCGAGCATCGGCGAGCGACCCGCGCGTCAGCTGTCGCGGCAGACCCTGGCGGAGGTGGTCGAGCCTCGCTACGAGGAACTGTTCAGTCTGGTGCGCAACGAACTGCGTCGCAGCGGGTTCGAGGATCGCGTGGCCGGCGGCATCGTGCTCACTGGCGGCAGCGCCAAGATGAACGGTGTGCTGGAACTGGCCGAGCAGGTGTTCCACACGCCGGTCCGCCTCGGTCTGCCCCAGTACGTCACCGGCCTGGAAGAGACCATCGCGGATCCGATCTACTCCGCCGGAGTCGGCCTGTTGCTCTACGCCCAGCAGCATCGCTTTGCGGCCGGCGCAGACCTTGCCGAGCAGGCCGGCCTGTGGGCGCGGCTGCGACGGTGGTTCGGCGGGGAGGGCTGACGTATCGACAAGCGAGTCGACACGCATCGCTTCCATCAACATTCTGGTAGAACAAGGCTATAGAGGAGAGATTTATGTTTCAGCTCATGGATACCCAGACCCAGGCGGCGGTCATCAAGGTCATCGGCGTCGGCGGCGGTGGCGGCAATGCGGTGAACCACATGGCGGCCGCAAACATCGAGGGCGTCGAGTTCATCTGCGCGAACACGGATGCGCAGGCGCTCGAGAACGTCACCGTCAAGACCATCCTGCAACTCGGCTCGGGCATCACCAAGGGGCTCGGCGCCGGCGCCGATCCGGAGATCGGACGCAAGGCGGCGGAAGAGGATCGTGACCGCATCAAGGAGGTCCTCGAGGGCTCCGACATGGTCTTCATCACGGCCGGCATGGGCGGTGGCACCGGTACCGGGGCGGCGCCGGTGGTGGCCGAAGTGGCGCGCGAGCTGGGCATCCTGACCGTGGCCGTGGTGACCAAGCCGTTCCCGTTCGAGGGCGGCAAGCGCAGCAAGGTGGCGGCGCAGGGGGTCTCGGAGCTGGCCAAGTACGTCGATTCGCTGATCACCATCCCCAACGAGAAGCTGCTGCAGGTGCTTGGCAAGGACATGACCCTGCTCAGCGCCTTCAGCTCCGCAAACGACGTCCTGCTGAACGCGACCCAGGGCATCGCCGAGCTGATCACGCGTCCCGGACTGATCAATGTCGACTTCGCCGACGTCAAGACCGTGATGTCGGAGATGGGCGTGTCCATGATGGGCACAGGTGCTGCCAGTGGCGAGAACCGCGCGCGGGAGGCCGCCGAGGCCGCGATCAACAGCCCGCTGCTGGAGGACATCGACCTTGCCGGCGCCAAGGGCATCCTGGTCAACATCACCGCGGGCCTGAACCTGTCCATCGGCGAGTTCGACGAGGTGGGCAACACGGTGCGCGACTTCGCCGACGAGGATGCCACTGTCGTGGTCGGCACGGTCATCGATCCGGAACTGGAGAACGAATTGCGGGTGACCGTGGTGGCGACAGGTCTGGGCGACCGCCTGGCCCAGCGCAGCACGCCGAAGATGCGTCTGGTAAACACCGCGACCCGCGACGAGGAGGCCCTGGCGCCGGACTACCACGACATGGAAAAGCCTGCCTATGTTCGCAACAAGCCCGCGGCTGCGGCGCAGAGCGAGTCCGCGGCGGCGGATCTGGACTATCTGGACATCCCGGCGTTCCTGCGTCGGCAGGCGGACTGACGACGGGGCCGGAAGCGGGGATACCCGGCCTGTCCGGGATATCCGCCGGCCCCTGCTCAAGGTGATCAGTCTGCGGAACCACCGAGCAAAGTCAGCGGCTTTGGGCGATGAGCAAATTGGTGCTTGATCAGGGTTCGGGAAAACCCTAACATGCGCAGTAATGCCGTCCGGGTGCCCTGATGACTGCCGTCAGCGGGCGCCGGGGCGGGAATCTGACCCGCCACGGCGACATTGCGCCCGGAACCGGTCCCGCAGGGAGAAAAAGCATGATCCGCCAAAGAACGCTTAAGAACGTGATCCGGGCCACTGGGGTCGGACTGCATACCGGCAACAAGGTCTACCTGACCCTGCGGCCAGCAGCGGCCGACACGGGGATCGTGTTCCGTCGTCTGGATCTGGAGCCGCCAGTGGACATCCCCGCCTGTCCGCTGCATGTGGGTGATACCCGGCTGTCGACCACGCTGATCAATGGCGACGCGCGCATCTCCACGGTGGAGCACCTGTTGTCAGCCTTCGCCGGTCTGGGCATCGACAACGCCTTTGTCGATGTCAGCGCCGCGGAGGTGCCGATCATGGACGGCAGCGCGGGGCCATTCGTGTTCCTGATCCAGTCCGCCGGCATCGAGGAGCAGAACCGGGCCAAGCGATTCATCCGGATCAAGCGGGAGATCCGGGTGGAAGACGGCGACAAGTTCGCCCGCTTCGAGCCCTTCGAGGGGTTCAAGGTCAGTTTTTCCATCGACTTTGACCATCCGGCCTTCACGTCGCGCACGCAGATGGCGGCGGTGGACTTCTCCAGCACCTCGTTCGTCAAGGAGGTCAGCCGCGCACGCACCTTCGGCTTCCTGCGTGACATCGAGGCCCTGCGCCAGCAGAACCTGGCTCTGGGCGGGAGCCTGGACAATGCCGTTGTCGTCGATGACTTCCGCGTGCTGAACGACGACGGCCTGCGCTACGAGGACGAATTCGTCCGGCACAAGATCCTCGACGCCATCGGCGACCTGTATCTGCTGGGCCACTCCCTGATCGGTTCGTTCCATGGCCACAAGTCCGGCCATGCCTTGAACAACCGCCTGCTGCGCGCATTGCTTGCCGATCGCAGCGCCTGGGAAGAGGTCACGTTCGACGATCCGGCCCAGTTGCCGATCAACTATGCCAATCCGGTGCTGATCGGCTGATGTGTGTGGCGACGCTGGAGAGTCGGCGGCCTCAGTCCTGCGACTCCGGCCGCTCCGACTGGCCCGACTGGCGGACATGCCCCGCCAGTCGCCTGAGGCTGTCGGAGAGCACTGAATCGCCGAGGCAGTCGGCGGCCTGGCGGAGCAATTCCGCCGCTTCCGGTCCGGGAGGTTGCGGCGCAGACCGGCGCGTGCCGGTCGCCGGCCCCGACGGCAGGGGCGCAACGCGCACCTGGCAATCCCGCACCACCCAGCCTTCGGTTTCCAGGGCTGCACAGAACTGAGGCGACAGAAACCTCAGTCGTCCCGCCCAGACGGGGGAATCAACCGACACGATCAGGCGCCCGGCCACCAGCGTGGCCTGGCGACAATGCCCCTGCAACTCGCGGGGTAGGTGTGCACGCAGCGCGAGCAGCAGGCGCTCGCGTCGCTGGATCTCGTCGAGCAGCGCCGAGACGGCGTCGCTCTGGCGAAGGAAGCCGCGGATGTGTTGCGTGCGCAGGGTCATGGCTCGGATGCGTTCTACCGTCGGTTTGGTGTGACAAAGATAACGAAGACGACATGTGGGGAGGGCCCCTGGTTCGCGGGGTCCTGATGAAGAACGAAACGACATGATACGGCGTTCACCAATGCGACGACTGAATCGACGACAGATCCCGCTGCAGAAGCAGCGAGGCTACAGTTCCGTGATCCTGCTGGTGATGGTCGGCATCGCGCTGGCGGCGGGCGGTCTCGGCTTCTGGCTGGGCAAGGTCCGGCTGGCGCAACCGGCCGCAGGCGGCGACTTCGCGCTGCAGGCACCGGCCCTCATGCGCGCCTATCCGCAGCCGGATCCGGACCCGGGCTCGCCCTCGGACAGCGGCGGATCCCTCAACACCTCCATCGACGTCCTGGCCGTCCGTGTCGCCGAGATGCAGGCGGAGATCCTGCGGATGAACGCCCTCGGCCGACGACTGGTGGAGATGGCCGGCCTGAACGCGGACGAATTCGATTTCGACAACCCGCCCCCGGCGGGCGGCCCGGATGACCTGCGCGCCCGCGGCAACCGCATGGACGAGGTGGCGCAGGACCTGGCGAAGGTGCTGGCAGAACTGGACGACCGCCGCAGCAAGCTGGCGCTGCTCGAGACCCTGATCATGGATCGCGACCTGCGTGGCCATACGGTGCCGGAGGGCTGGCCGCTGAAGACCGGCGGTGTCGTGACCTCGAAGTTTGGCTTCCGCCGACACCCCATCACCGGTCGTCGCAGCATGCACCTGGGCATCGACATCGCCGGGCGCACAGGCGCGGACATCGTTGCCATGGCGGACGGCCTGGTGACCTTCTCCGGGCGCAAGAGCGGGTACGGCAACATCGTCGAGGTCCGCCATGCCAACGGGCTCGAGACCCGCTATGCCCACAACCTGGCCAACGTGGCCAAGGAAGGGGATCTGGTGCGCAAGGGCCAGGTGATCGCCAAGCTCGGCTCCACCGGGCGGTCCACGGGACCCCATGTCCACTTCGAGGTGCGCCGCAACGGAGAGGCCATCGATCCCGAGCAGTATCTCGACCTGACCCAGCCCTCCCGTCTCGCGCGTCTGTAGTCTCCAGTCGATGCGCGGGGAAGCGCGAACGCTCTTGTTGCCCGTCCGGGCCCTGCGTTTGGGCGGGCTTTAGGTTACACTGAGCGGATTTTTTCACCGTCGATTTTTTATCGTCCCAGGGGGCGCCCGTCTGGGCAGGATGTCATGGCTTTCAATCCATTCAAGAAGATTTTTGGCAGTCGCAACGAACGCCTGGTCAAGCGTCTGCTGAAGAGCGTCGACTCGATCAACACCCTGGAGGCCGATCTCGCCGCGCTATCCGATGATGCACTGCGGGCCCGCACGGCCGAGTTCCGCGAGCGCCTCGCCGCCGGGGCGAAGCTGGACGATCTGTTGCCTGAGACCTTCGCCGTCGTGCGCGAGGCGGGCAAGCGGGCACTGGGCATGCGCCATTTCGATGTCCAGCTGGTTGGCGGCATGGTGCTCAATTCCGGCCGCATCGCCGAGATGCGCACCGGTGAAGGCAAGACCCTGGTTGCCACGCTGGCGGCCTATCTGAACGCGCTGCCCGGCAAGGGCGTGCACGTGGTCACCGTCAACGACTACCTGGCCCGTCGCGACGCGGCCTGGATGGGGCAGGTGTATCACTTCCTGGGCCTCAGCGTCGGTGTCATCAACTCCTCCGGCGGACTGGGGCCGGATGCCGCCTCCTATGTCTATGCACCGGAGTTCGAGCCCACCGACGACCTCGGCTACCGCCATCTGCGACCGGCGACGCGGCGCGATGCCTACCACGCCGACATCACCTACGGCACCAACAACGAGTTCGGCTTCGACTACCTGCGCGACAATATGGCGTTCACGCCGGAGCAGCGGGTGCAGCGCGATCCCCATTTCGCCATTGTCGACGAGGTGGACTCCATCCTCATCGACGAGGCGCGCACGCCGCTGATCATCTCCGGGCCGTCGGAGGG
Organism: Thiohalocapsa marina; assembly: GCF_008632335.1. Classification (GTDB taxonomy): domain Bacteria; phylum Pseudomonadota; class Gammaproteobacteria; order Chromatiales; family Chromatiaceae; genus Thiohalocapsa; species Thiohalocapsa marina. The sequence continues at coordinate 57,300 of NZ_VWXX01000004.1, read as the reverse complement.
CAACACCGATCTCTACCAGAAGATCGACCGGATCATCCCGGGCTTGACCCGCCAGGACCCCATCACCAACGACGAGGGCAAGCCGGACTTCGGCCCCGGCGACTTCTCGGTGGACGAGAAGGGCCGCCAGGTGTACCTGAGTGAGGACGGCCACGAGAAGGTCGAGGCCATGCTCATGGACCTCGGCCTGCTGGCGGAGGGCGAGAGCCTGTACGACGCCGCCAACATCATGCTGATGCATCATGTCTATGCGGCCCTGCGCGCCCATGTCCTGTTCCAGAAAAACGTGGACTACATCGTCCGCGACGGCCAGATCATCATCGTCGACGAGTTCACCGGCCGCACCATGCCCGGCCGGCGCTGGTCCGAGGGTCTGCACCAGGCGGTGGAGGCCAAGGAGGGCGTGCCGATCCAGCAGGAAAACCAGACGCTGGCCTCCATCACCTTCCAGAACCTGTTCCGGCTATATCCGAAGCTGGCGGGCATGACCGGCACCGCCGACACCGAGGCCTATGAGTTCCAGCAGATCTACGGCCTGGAGGTGGCGGTCATCCCCACCAACATGCCGATGGTCCGCGACGACCGCGGCGACCTGGTCTATCTGACGCAGAAGGAGAAGTACCAGGCCATCACCGAGGACGTGCAGGACTGCGTCCAGCGCAAGCAGCCGGTGCTGGTGGGTACCGCGTCCATCGAGACCTCGGAGTTGGTGTCGAAGATGCTCGACGAGGCCGGTATCGCGCACGAGGTGCTCAACGCCAAGCAGCATGAGCGCGAGGCGGGCATCGTCGCGCGTGCCGGCGAGCCCGGCGCCGTGACCATCGCCACCAACATGGCCGGTCGCGGCACCGACATCGTGCTCGGCGGCAATCTGGATGCCGAGCTGGAGGCGGCCGCGGACGAGGCCGATGGCGAGCGTATCCGCGCCGACTGGAAGGCGCGTCATGCCCAGGTCATCGCCGCCGGCGGGCTGCACGTGATCGGCACCGAGCGCCACGAGTCCCGGCGCATCGACAACCAGCTCCGGGGCCGTTCCGGACGCCAGGGCGATCCGGGCTCCAGCCGCTTCTACCTGTCGCTGCAGGACAACCTGATGCGCATTTTCGCCTCCGAGCGGGTTGCGGCCATGATGCAGAAGCTCGGCATGCAGGAAGGCGAGGCCATCGAGCATCCCTGGGTCACCCGCGCCATCGAGAACGCCCAGCGCAAGGTGGAGGGACGCAACTTCGACATCCGCAAGCAATTGCTCGACTACGACGATGTCGCCAACGACCAGCGCAAGGTCATCTACCAGCAGCGCCGCGAACTGATGGACGGCGACGGTATCGCCGAGACCGTCAAGGCCATGCGCGCCGACGTGCTCAATGAGATCATCGATGCGCACATCCCGCCGCAGAGCCTGGAGGAGCAATGGGACGTGCCCGGCCTGGAGGCGGCGCTGGTGGATGCCTTTGGCGGCGAATGGCCGATCCAGCAATGGCTCGACGCGGACCACAGCCTGCATGAAGAGACCCTGCGGCAGCGCATCGCCGACGAGATCGACCGCCACTACGCCGACAAGGAACAGATGGTCGGGGCGGACACCATGCGTCAGATCGAGAAGGCCGTGATGCTGCAGACCCTCGACACCCAATGGAAGGATCATCTGGCGCAGATGGACTATCTGCGCCAGGGCATCCACCTGCGCGGGTATGCGCAGAAGAACCCGAAGCAGGAATACAAGCGCGAGGCCTTCGAGATGTTCTCCGCCATGCTGGCGAGCATCAAGCAGGAGGCGGTCAAGACCCTGCTGCGGATGCAGGTGCAGACCCCGGACGAGGTGCCGGCCATGGCGCCGCGGCCCCGGGAGTTCGAGTTCAAGCACGAGGAATTCACCGGTCTCGGTGCCGCGGCGGATGCGGCGGGCGAGCCGGCGGCGGCAGGCGGTGCCGGTCCCGGCCAGCAGCCAGGCCAGCGACCGGAGCACCAGCCGTTCGTGCGCGACGGTCGCAAGGTTGGTCGGAACGAACCCTGCCCCTGCGGCTCTGGCAAGAAGTACAAGCAATGTCACGGGCGGGTCTCCTGAGTCCGATGGAGACGCTTGCCATTGGCGGGATTCGGCTTGCCAGCGTCGCCGCGGGCATCCGCTACCGCGACCGTGACGATCTGGTGCTGATGGCCTTGCCGCCGGGGGCGGCCACCGCCGCCACCTTCACCCGCAACGCCTTCTGCGCCGCGCCAGTGACGGTGGCCCGTGAGCATCTGGCCCGGGCGGACGCCCGCTTCCTGCTCATCAATGCCGGCAATGCCAATGCCGGCACCGGTGCGCGTGGCCTGGCGGACGCCCGCGCCACCTGTCAGGCGCTGGCGGACCTGGCCGGTTGCGTTGCCGGCCAGGTGCTGCCTTTCTCCACCGGCGTCATCGGCGAGGACCTGCCGGTGGCGCGCATGCGCGACGCGCTGCCGGCGGCGCTGTCGGGGCTGCGTGAGGACGGCTGGGCGCAGGCGGCGCGGGCAATCATGACCACCGACACGGTACCCAAGCTGGCGAGCCGTCGGTTCCGGCTGGGGGCCGATGGTCCCGAGGCGACGCTGGTGGGCATGGCCAAGGGCGCCGGCATGATCCGTCCGGACATGGCCACCATGCTGGCGTTCATCGCCACGGACGCCGCCGTGGCGGCCCCGCTGCTGCAGCAATGTCTGGAGCACGCTGTGGCGCAATCGTTCAACTGCATCAGCATCGACGGCGACACCTCCACCAACGACGCCTGCGTGCTCACCGCCACCGGCAGCCTGGGCAACGCCGTCATCGACAGTGCCGGCGGCGATGCCTGGCAGGCCTTGTGCGAGGCGGTGGACGCCATCTGTGCGGACCTGGCCACGGCCATCGTGCGCGATGGCGAGGGTGCCACCAAGCTGGTCAGCGTCGAGGTGACCACGGCCGCCAGCGCGCACGAGGCGCGGGCGGTGGCGGACGCCATCGCCCATTCGCCTCTGGTGAAGACGGCCCTGTTCGCCGGCGATCCGAACTGGGGGCGCATCCTCGCCGCCGTCGGTCGCGCCGGCGTCGACGGGCTGGACATCGAGGCGGTCCGCATCTGGCTGGACGATTGCCTGATCGTGTCCAGCGGCGGTCGCGATCCCGGCTACCGGGAGGCGGACGGCCAGCAGGTGATGGCCCGCGACAGCTTTGCCATCCGCGTGCATCTGGGCCGTGGCGATGCGCAGGCCCGGGTGCTGACCTGTGACCTGTCCTGCGAATACGTCCGCATCAACGCCGACTACCGCAGCTGAGGCCGCTGCCCGGATGTCCTCCACGTCCGCCACCCCGGACCGGCAGATCATCCACGTGGCCGCCGGCGCCCTGGTCGATCCGGACGGCCGGGTGCTGATCGCCCGGCGGCCGCCGGGGGTCCATCAGGGGGGGCTGTGGGAATTCCCCGGCGGCAAGCTGGAGCCGGGAGAGGCCCCGTCGCAGGGGCTGGCCAGGGAACTGCATGAAGAACTGGGCATCCAGGTTCGCCGGTTCCGGCCCCTGATACGCGTCCATCACGACTACGGAGACCGGCATGTGCGGCTGGACGTCTACCGCGTCGACGCCTTCGAGGGAGATCCGGTCGGTCGCGAGGGCCAACCGCTGGCCTGGGTGCGACCGGACGACATGGACGCGGCCGGCTTTCCTGCTGCAGACCGGCCCATCATTAGTGCCTTGCGGCTGCCCAGCCGCTATCTGATCACCGGAGACGATCCGCGGGATCCGGCGGCCTTCGCAGCGCGGCTGGACCGGGCCCTGGCCGCAGGCATCCGGATCGTGCAATTGCGCGCCCACGCCCTGTCGGACCGCGACTACGGACGTCTGGCGGAGCGGCTGTATCCGATCTGTCGGGCCGCCGGGGCGCGCCTGCTGCTGAACCGGGATTGGAGCCGGGATCCCGCGCTGGCCGCCACGCTGCCGGGAGACGGGGTGCATCTATCCGCCCGCATGCTGCAACGGCTGCAGACGCGGCCGGTTGCGGCGGATCGCCTGGTCGGGGCCTCGTGCCACAGTGCGGCAGAACTGGCGTTGGCGCAGCGACTGCAACTGGATTACGCGCTGCTGTCGCCGGTGTTGCCCACCCGCAGCCATCCCGGCGCAGCGACACTGGGCTGGGCCGGATTCAGTGCGCTGGTCGAGCCGGTGGGGCTGCCGGTGTATGCCCTGGGTGGCCTCGGCCCGCAGCATCTGGCCATCAGCCATGCGTCCGGCGCCCAGGGCATCGCTGCCATCAGCGGGCTCTGGTCGGCCGATGCCGAGGGCGGCGTTGGCGCGGTCGGGGGCTAGGGCGCCGGCTGCGGGTGCTCGACTCGGGACTAGATCCCGAGCGCCATGAGCACCAGCAGCAGGATCACCGCGGCAATGCCGATGCCGTTGAACAGCCGGTCGGTCATCTGGTGGCGTCGATGCAGGGTCTCCACCCGCGCGGTGACTTCGCGGTTCTCCGCCAGGTCTGGCGCGATGTAGACCGGCCGATGCGATAACTCGATGGCCTCGGCCACCGCCACCGCCTCGGCCGGGGTCGCCCGGTACAGGTGCCGGTTCAGATCCACCAAGCGACGTCGCAGCCCGGTGTGGAAATGCATCAGGGCAATGTCCAGGCTGGAGAAGCGCGCGATGAAGATCAGATTTTCTGCGTCCTTGCCGGCCGTGTCGGGCGGATGGTCGGCACCCCGCACCGTCACCATGCCGGGTTGGGCGGGGTCCGTTCGCAGGATGAGATAGCCGGCTCGCACGGTCGCTGGTTCCGTATCAGTTCGATTGACGATCCTGACCACGCAACCGGCCGATGGTTCGCTGCCCGGCCGCTTCAGGCGCTATCGGCAATCTGCAGGCACCCACCGAAGCAGGCTCAGGCGACGGCGGTCTGCGGCGTGATCTCGAAATTGCAGTAGGTGATGAGGTGCGCAGTCTCGCGGGGCAGATGGGCATGCTGTTGTGGCCGGTAGGGCTCGCCCCGGGTCCATGCCATTTCAGCGGCCTCGGCGATGCTATGCAAGCCCTGACGACACAATTCCCACACGGCTTTGTTCTGGTTCGGTGTCATGATGCCCTCGTCGGGTCGGTCCTGCGGCAGCGCGCCCGTGCAGGCGCCGGTGCCGCTGTACTGCTTGGTTCTACCACAAGCTAGCTTAGCGCGCTGCCGGTCACGCGCAATTGGTAGTTACCATGGAAAATGTCGGCAAATGCCCGACAGTGATCCAGGCGAGCACCGGTCTGCCTGTTGACGACCCGGGGGTTGCGGACTTTCGTGTCGCGGATCCCTCAGTACCCATGCCGTCAGGCGTCGACGGTCACGAGGCGCTGCGTCAGGATGTCCAGCAGCCGTGGGTGTTCCCCGAGCAAGGGGGACGGCAGCACGCGTAATCCCGGCTGCTGTGCCATGGCCTCCTGGCTGATGCTCTCGATGTCGCCGCCGACGCCGGCATGCCGACCTGGGGAGATGAACTGCATGGCCAGCACCACCTCCGTCACCGGTGATCCGGACCCGATCTGCGCCAGCCAGTCCGCCAGCAATGCACCGTTGAAGTCGTATTCGGCACCCGGCCGGCGCTCCATCACCGCCTCGGACACCCCCTGCACCCCATGCAGACGCTCCGCCAGCCGTGCGGCCAACCAGTGGCGCACTGCGGTGACCGCAGGTACCGGCGAGCCGTGGTCCACCAGCACCACCCGGGGGGCCTGCAGCCCGTGGCGGGCAACGGTGGCCGTCACATGGTCGGCCAGGATGTCCACCAGCCCCGGTTCGCCGGCGGGCAGCGGGCAGAGGACATCGGCGACCTTGACCCGCAACGGGCCGATCTGTTGCGCCATGCGTTCCACCAGATCGGGGATGAACTGCTCCAGGGCGCGGCTTGGTCCGAAGAACAGCGGCAGGATGGTGAAGTCGCGCTGGCCCTGTTCGCACTGATGCAGCAGAAAGGGTTCCAGGATGTCGGCCCGCACCCCGTCGAGGTCCGCCGGGTCGATCCTGGATGCATGCAGCAGTGACACCGGGTGGATCGTTCGGCCCGTGCGTGCGCTCAGCGCGGCCGCCAGCCGTCGCAGGTTCCTGGTGGCCTCGGGTCGCGTCGACCCATTGTCAAGCAGGATGATCATGCGCCAGCCCTGGAGCCGCTTGCGGAACCGGTCTCGTCTTGGGCGGCAGCCGCGCGGGCCGGGAACAGCCAGCCGCCGGCGAGCACCAGGAGCAGGCCGGCCAGGGAGATCCAGTACCAGCCCTTCAGGCCGAACTCGCCGTACTGATAGACGTCGCCGGCACTGAACAGCACGCCATCGTCCTGGGGCAGGATCCAGCTGATGCCGTAGCGCAGGTGTTCAGGCGGGGCGTCCACCAGGACGGCGTAGGCGGCGGCTGCGACGCGCTCCTGGTGTTCGGTCAGGTCGACGCGGTAGAGCCCGGAATCGCTGCCGATCCACAACGGCTGCGTGCCTGCGTCCACGGCGGGCTCCAGCAGCAGCGACAGGATGCGGCTGTCCTCCAGACCGACCCGGAGCATGCGCCAGGGCTGCTGCGGCGCCGTTTGCCAGTACAGGCCGTGATCGGTGCCGGCGATCAGGCGACCACCGGCGGTGACAGCGAAGCTGTACACGCGGGATGCCGCGGGCAGCCCGTCTGCGTTGGCGATCCAGTCGCGCAGGTCCTCGACCCGTGCGCTGAATACGCCCTGGCCGATGGTTCCCGCATGCAGATAATCGCTGCCGTTCGCCGGCTGCACCCCGAGCCGGTAGACCTGCACCCCCGGCAGCGCCGTCTGCCAGCGGCCGTCGCCGGCAACCTGCAGGCCGTCGCCAGTGGCGACCACCAGGCCGGCATCTGTCACGGCCTGATCGCTGACGCGATCGCGCAGCGGCGGCAGCCCGGGCGGGCCGTTGATCAGTCCGCCCGCAGTGCCGATCGGCGCCCGCATGAGATCATTCGCCACGCCCGCCGGCAGCGCAGTCACGGGCTGTCCGCCCAGATCCAGATTGATCCTGGACCAGCGCCCCTCGGCAAGACGCCAGAGCGCTCCGTCCTGGGTGCCGGCCAGCACCGAGCCGTCGGCGGCCCGGGCCAGGTCCGTCACATGGCCGCCCTGGGGTGGTCCGTTTCTGATCAGTCGTTCACCGCCCGGCAGAAGCGGGCCGGCAATGAGCAATGCCAGTCCCAGCCCGGCGATTGCCAGCGCCCCCGTCCTCGACATCTGCATCTTCAGCCTCCCGTGTCATTCGTTTTGCGTAACGGTGATCGAGTTTCGGTGACGCCCACCTGACCCGCGACAACCTGAACCTCGTCTCCGGTTGAGCTTGTTACCCTGCGGATGTATCGGTGACGACGGCAGAAGGCAAGTGCCGGACCCTCTGCTATACTGCCCGACCGTCGCGCAACGGCGACCGGCCGGGCATCCGCGCGGGCCGGGCCAGCCGGCACTGCGCCCCTTCCGTACAGCCCAGCGTTAGCCAGGAATCCTTCACCGATGACCGTCCGCACCCGTTTCGCGCCCTCGCCGACCGGCTATCTGCACGTCGGGGGCGCCCGCACCGCCCTGTTCAGCTACCTGTTCGCCCGCAAGCATGGCGGCGCCTTCGTGCTCCGCATCGAGGACACGGACCTGGAGCGCTCCACGGTGGAATCGGTCAACGCCATCATGGAGGGCATGACCTGGCTGGGGCTGGACTATGACGAGGGCCCCTTCTTCCAGACCGAGCGCTTCGAGCGCTACAGCCAGGTCATCGACGAACTGCTGGAGAAGGGGCTGGCCTATCGCTGCGACTGCCCCAGGGAGCGACTGGATCGCCTGCGCGACACCCAGATGGCCGCCAAGGTCAAGCCGCGCTACGACGGCCATTGCCGCGGGCGCGAGGTGGACCCGGACAAACCCCATGTGATCCGCTTCAAGAATCCGGTGGACGGCGCCGTGGTGGTGGACGACCTGATCCGCGGGCGCATCGCCTTTGCCAACGCCGAGCTCGATGACCTGATCATCCGTCGCAGCGACGGCTCGCCCACCTACAACCTGACTGTTGTCGTGGACGATGCGGACATGGGCATCACCCACGTCATCCGCGGGGACGACCACGTCAACAACACGCCGCGGCAGATGAACATCCTGCGCGCCCTGGGCCAGGAGCCGCCGCGCTACGCCCATGTGCCCATGATCCTGGGCGCCGACGGCGCGCGCCTGTCGAAGCGCCATGGCGCGGTCAGCGTGGTGGCCTATCGGGAGCAGGGCTACCTGCCCGAGGCCCTGCTCAACTATCTGGTGCGACTGGGCTGGTCGCATGGCGATCAGGAGGTGTTCTCGCTGGAGGAGATGATCGCGCTGTTTGACATCGCCGACGTGAACAAGTCCGCCGCCGCGTTCAACACGGACAAGCTGGACTGGCTCAATCAGCATTACATCCAGCAGGGCGATCCCCGGCACATCGCCCGCTTGCTGAGCCCGCACATGGGGCATCTGGGCATCGACCCGAGCCAGGGGCCGGATCTGGTGGACGTGGTGGCCGCCCAGGGCGCCCGCGCCAAGACGCTGGTGGAACTGGCGGAGATCAGCGCCTTCTGCTACCGCGACTTCGACGCCTACGACGAGGCCGCGGCGAAGAAGCATCTGCGGCCGGTGGCGCGGGAGCCGCTCACCCGCGTGCGCGCCGGACTGGAGATGCTGGCGCTGCAGGACTGGCAGCCGGAGACCTTGCACCACGTCGTGGAGCAGGTCGCGGCGGAACTCGACATCAACATGGGCAAGGTGGCGCAGCCGCTGCGCGTGGCCGTGGTCGGTCGCGCCGCATCACCGGGCATCGACCTGACCCTGCAGCTGGTGGGCAAGGCCGCCACGTTGCGGCGCATCGACAAGGCCCTGGCGTTCATCGCCGAGCGCGAGGCGGCCGCCTGAGGGGCGCCGGCTGCTGCTAGCCGGGACCTGGTGCCGGATACGCACCAGATCCCGGGACACGGCAGGGTGCTAGGCCCCCCAGCGCCGCACGCGGCCGGTGTCGACGTGGACGAAATCGGATTTCGGGTAGTAGCCGACGCCCCCCCGGCCCAGGGCCAGGGCGGTATCGCGGACGCTTCGGGTAGATGTCCGGCTGAGCCGCACGTCCAGCGCCTGGCCGCTCATGTGCAGGCTCTTCTTGGCGACGCCCGAGGAGGTGCGGCGCAGGTTGGCGTTGGTCTTGGGTGAGCGGTAGCCGCTGATGATCTCGAACACCCCGTCGTCCTGCCCGAGGCGGGCCTTGACGTCGTGCAGCAGATCGAACAGCTGGGGATCGATCTCGATGCTGTCGCCGGTGCGAAAGTCCCGCAGGAAGTGGTTCAGCCGCCGCAGCGCGCCGGGCTGGTAGCGAGCGCCGATGCGGTAGGTCAGCGTCAGACGCTCATCGGTGTGCAGATGGTGCAGTGACAGCACGCGCGGCTGCTTGTCGGTAGCGGTCGTCCCCTTTGCGAAGGCTGGCGCTGAGCACAAGGCAAGCCCAGCGCCAAGGAAATGGCGTCGGTTCATGTCGGATTTCCCCCTGGTCGGATGTCGTTCGAACGGGCCGAGGACACGCTGTTCATGTCAGCGTTGCCGGTGGTGAGCGCGGGGCGGATGCCCGGCCCGATTACTCGGCCCGGTCAGCAGTATAACCAGCGGGGGGTGAAACGCAACGCCCTGGCTGTTTGCCCGGGGCGTGCGGATTCAAACGGGACAAATCCGTCAGGGAGGCACCGATTGATTGGCCTCCCTGATTCATTCCAGGCCAACACTCGGCACGTCTCCCGCTAAACGCGGTAAAGGCTCTATAAATCAGTAGCTTGATTGGATAAAGTCCTGTTGATGAGCGTCCTCTTCAAGCCTCCTGTGGCGTGCCTTGATCGGAATCCGGGGTCTGAACCCGGCGCGGCGACTGTGCCCCCGGGCTGTGGTGTTGACCTTCGGGCGATGCGTTCTATACTCGGCGGACGTCGACCTTCTTGGATACCTGAAGCCCGGCTTGGGATATGTCGGTTTATTGGCCAAAACCGGCACGCACTTCGATTTGTCTGTCCGTTCCAGATTGACCAGAGACCGATGTCTTCGCCACATGCATCGATGCGCTGTCGCACACTGCGCCCCGGGCTGTGCCTTGGGCGTTCCACTGCATGCTGTTTGGCATCCGCAGCCGATGTTCGCCGGACCGGTGCCGGCATGGTCGCTTTCGGTGCCTGGTTGCTGCTGTGCGGGCTGGCGCTGCCGGTGGTGGCCGTGGCCGATGTCTACAAGTACGTGGACACCGCCGGAAATGTCTATTTTTCCGACAAGCCGCTGGTCTCCCGGGGGTTGCGGCTGGAGTGGAAGCGCACCGCCAAACGGCTGGTGGCGGAGAATCGCCAGCGGGCGGAGCAGGTGGCCCAGGCCGAGGAGACGGCCCGCGCTGAAGCGCTGATCCAGGGGCGGTTGACGGCGGCCTCCGTGACAGTGCACGGCCACGGCCAGTCGCGGCCGGTGAGCGGGGCCATGTCCCTGCGGCGGGCGCAGGTCAGGCATCTGATCGACGAGAATGCCCGACGCTTCGGCCTGAGCGCCGATCTGCTGCACGCCGTGATCCGCGCGGAATCGGCCTACCGGTCGGATGCGCAGTCCCACGCCGGGGCCTGCGGCCTGATGCAGTTGATGCCGGCCACGGCCGAGCGTTTCAGCGTTGCCGACATCTGGGATCCGGCGGAGAACATCCGCGGCGGCGCCGCCTATCTGCGCTTCCTGCTCGACTTGTTCGACGGTGATCTGACACTGGCCCTGGCGGCCTACAATGCCGGGGAGAATGCCGTCCGGCGCCACGGCGACCGGATCCCCCCCTATCCCGAGACCCTGGACTATGTGCGCAAGGTGCTCAGGCATCTGTCGGCGGAGCAGGGGGCGCGTCCGTCATGATCGCCCGCGCCGGCCCTTGGCACCGACCCTTGATACCGGCTCTCAACGCCGGCTGCCAACAACGGCCCGACGCCGGCCTTCAGCCCAGGCTGCAACCCAGCCTTCAAGCGGCTCTCAACCCCGACGCTTATCCAACGTGCAGGTAATCTGTGCCCTTGCGATAGCCCAGCCGGCCCAGCTCGGCCTCGATGCACGGGCGCGCGCCGTGGGCGGCGACATAGCTGAGCACGAACGGGCGTGGTGAGCGCCGTCGCAGCCAGTCAGGGTTGACTACGGGCACACCGTCCAGGCGGTTGCCGATCTTGCGCGGGTCAATGTCGATCCAGGCCCGGGGCCGGTAGCCCTGGCGCAGCAGCCAGCCGACCCGGGAGCGGGTCTTGCGTCCGGCGCCCCAGATGACGAGTCGATCCCGGGCGGCCAGCAGGCGCGCATCCCTGGCCAGATAGTCCGCCCGCAACCGGTCGAAGGCCGCGCGCGCATAGCGGGGATCCCGGCGTGACAAGCGTTGGCCATGGTCACGCCAGCGCAACAGCCGTTTCGGCAACTTGCCGAAGCCCTCGCCGCGCTGGTGCAGGCGCAGCCACAGCTCATAATCTTCGGGAAAGTCGCCGTCGCGGTAGCCGCCATGGGCCAGAATGCGCGCCTTGCGCAACATCACCGAGGGGTGCGCCACCGGCGCCTCCAGGTAGATGTCGGCAGCCATGGCCTCGGCACTGACGCAGCTGTTCTGCCAGTCGATGTAGGCGCGAAAGCCATCCGTCAGCGGCCCGTCGGCGAAGGCCTCGACGCAACTGGCCAGGACCGTCAGTCCGGCGTCTTCGGCCATGGCCCGTTGCTGCAGTTCCAGCCGCCGCGGATGCATGATGTCGTCGGCGTCCATGCGTGCCACCAGGCCGCCGCGCGCGGTCTGCAGGCCGAAGTTGAGTGCCTGCACCAGGCCGTGGCCGGGCGCCGTGACGGGCCGGATGCGAGGATCCTCGCGGGCGATCTCTGCCACCAGTTCGGCGCCGCCGTCGCTGGAGTGATCGTCGATGCACAGGAGTTCGAAGTGCTCCAGGGTCTGCGCCCGGATCGAGGCGATACACGCCGGCAGGGTCTGTGCCGCATCCCGGTACGGCAGCAGCACGCTGACCTGTGCGGCGGTCATGGAGGTCCGCTAATCCTCCCCGATGACCCGTTCATCCCGGGGTGTCGACAGCAGCCGTTCGGCCTCCCCCTGTTGCCGGGCGAAGATCAGGCGGTAGTCCGCGTCGTCGCCGTCCTGGCGCTGTTCGCGCAGGCCGCGCACGATGGCCCGGGCTTCCTGATAGCGTTCCTTGGTGTCGACGTAAGTCAGTTGAAGGGATGGCGTGACTTTGTACACAAAATAGGGCATGGGATCGATCCCTGTGTGGCGTGGGTATCGGTTGAGCAACAAGCAAAAGCATTTGCTCCGGTCATAAGGAGAACCTGGGAAGTCCCCGGGACCGGCTATGGTATGTTCCAGGGCGGTTCGCGGTGCCGCCTTGGCGCGTACGGCAACCAGATGCGGCCGATGTGGCGTCGTTTCCAGAATCCGACCCACCACCGATCCGCTCGATACCTGACCCGACCAATACCCGTTTCGACTAATACCCGTTTCGACCAAAATCATTTTTCGACCGGCACCACTCCGATCGATACCATGCAGCTCGCCGCTGCACCCGGTGACGCCCGCGGTCGCTCTGGCGACGACGCGGCTGCCGTGCCGACGCCGGCGAGCGCACTGAAGAGGCAAGCCATGATCAGACCCGTTGGCTCCGATGAGCTCAAGCCCCTGTTCGTCTACGACTCCGAGCAACACCACGCGCTGATGCGCGAGGCGGAAGGCCTGCCGTCCGTGGTCGTCAGCTCGCAGGCCGCTGGCAATGCCGTGATGATGGGCGGCGGTTACTTCACGCCACTGACCGGTTTCATGCGTGTGGCGGATGCCATCAGCGTGGCCGAGGACATGCGGACCACCGACGGGCTGTTCTTCCCGGTGCCGATCCTGTGCCTGATCCCGGATGCCGCCGCCATCGGCGACGCCCGGCGCGTGGCCCTGCGTGATCCCAACATGGAGGGCAACCCGGTCTTGGCCATCCTGGATGTCGAGGCGGTGGAGCAGGTCAGCGACGCGCAGATGGCGCTGATGACCGAGCGGGTCTACGGCACCCAGGATCCGGAGCACCCGGGTGTGGCCGCCTTCAACGCCCAGGGTCGCACGGCGCTGGCGGGGCCGATCCAGGTGCTGCACTTCTCCTACTTCCAGGACGACTTCCCCGACACCTTCCGCACCGCAGTGGAGATCCGCAACGAGATCGTCGAACGCGGCTGGAAGCGCGTGGTCGCGTTCCAGACGCGCAATCCCATGCATCTGGCGCACGAGGAGCTGTGCCACATGGCCATGGAGCGGCTGGACTGCGACGGCCTGGTCATCCACATGCTGCTCGGCAAGCTCAAGCCCGGCGACATCCCGGCGCCGGTGCGCGACGCCGCCATCCGCAAGATGGTGGAGCTGTACTTCCCGCCCAACAGCGCCATGGTCACAGGTTACGGCTTCGACATGCTCTACGCCGGACCCCGCGAGGCGGTGCTACACGCCTACTTCCGGCAGAACATGGGAGCGTCCCATTTCATCATCGGTCGTGACCATGCCGGTGTCGGCGACTACTACGGCGCCTTCGATGCCCAGACCATCTTCGACACCGAGGTGCCCGAAGGTGCGCTGGACATCGAGATCTTCAAGGCCGACCACACCGCCTACTCCAGGAAGCTGAACAAGGTGGTGATGATGTGCGAGGCGCCGGACCACACCAAGGAGGACTTCGTGCTGCTGTCCGGCACCCGGGTGCGCGAGATGCTGTCCCAGGGCATCGCGCCGCCGCCGGAATTCTCCCGGCCCGAGGTGGCGCAGATCCTGATGGACTACTACCAGACCCAGACCCAGACCCAGACCCAGACCCGGGGCTGACCGACGCGTTCAGACGGGCAGGGAACGCAGGAAAAAGGTCTTCAGGTAGGCCGTCTCGACGATGGCCGGGTGCACCGGATGGTCCGGCCCCTGGGTGCCGGCCAGCAGTAACTGCAGCGTGTGGCCGGTGCGCTGGGCCGCCCCCTGCACCGTGTGCAGGAAGACATTGCGCTCCATGTGGAACGAACATGATGCGGTCACCAGCATGCCGCCGGGCTCCAGCAGCGCGAGCCCAAGCCGATTGAGTCGCTGGTAGGCGCGGGTGCCCTCGGCCTCGTCCTTGCGGCGCTTGATGAAGGCCGGCGGGTCCAGGATCACCAGATCGAACCGGGCCTCCTCCTCACGCAGCGCGCGCAAGGTCTCGAAGGCGTCGCCCTGGCGGCACTGGATGCGTTGTTCCAGGCCGTTGCGCGCGGCGTTTGCGCGGACCTGGTCCAGTGCCGCGGCGGAGCTGTCGACAAAGGTGACCGACTCTGCCCCTGCGTCTGCCGCCCGCAGGCCCCAAGCGCCGAGATAGCAGCAGACGTCCAGCGCGCGGCGGGGCGCCGCAAGACGTTTCAGGGCGAGCCGGTTGTCCGCCTGATCGAAAAACCAGCCGGTCTTCTGGCCGCTGCCCGGGGCGACGCCGAAGCGCAGGCCGTCCTCCGTCAGCTCGATCTCGCCGGGATCCTCGCCGAGCACCCAGTCGATGCCCTGCTCCAGCCCCTCCTGTGCGCGAACGGCGGTGTCATTGCGCAGCACGATCCGCTGCGGTCGCACCACCTGTTCCAGTGCCGCGATCACCGCAGGCAACGCCCGCTGCATGCCCGCGGTGGTGACCTGTACGGCCAGCAGGTCACCGTAGCGGTCCACCACCAGGCCGGGCAGGCCGTCGCCTTCGCCGTGAACCAGCCGGTAGAAGGGCTGCGGGTAGATCCGCCGGCGCAACCCCAGCGCGGCCTGGATCCGCTGCACCAGCAGGCTCGGGCCAAGCGGGTGTGCCCGGTCCCGGCTCAGCAGGCGGGCGCAGAGCAGCGAGTGCGGATTCACATAGCCGTGGCCGAGCCAGCGTCCGCGCTGGCTGAACACCTCCACCGCCTGGCCCGGCTCCAGCCCCTTCAGCGGTGTCGCGGCGGTGTCCACCTCGTTGCTGTAGATCCAGGCATGTCCGGCGAGCAGTCGGCGCTCCTGGTCTTTCTTCAGTCGCAGTGGGGCGGGCTTCATGGCAGTCTCCGGTCTTGGGGCAATTGATTATATACTCGACGATCGCTGATCTTCGGCCAGACCTGTGCCATCGTGACCGATCTGCACGACCTGGAGCTGATGCTCCACTCCGAGACCCCCATCCTGCTCATCGAATCGCTGGAGGAGCGGCGTCTGCTGCAGCTATTCACCCGGCTCGGCCTGCAGCTGGCCGAGCCGGTGTTCTGCTGGACCCTGACCGACGGCCTGCGTCGGGTCGAATACGCGACCGCGGCCCAGGCCGATCTGACGGAGCCTGCGGAGGCGCTGCGCCACATCAAGGCCAGCGCGCGCTCCGGCGTCTACCTGCTGCTGGATCTGCATCCCTTTCTGGCAGACCCGCTGCATGTGCGTCTGATCAAGGAGATCGCGCAGTCCTTCGATGACGTCCGGCGCCGGCTGGTGCTGGTCAGTCATGCCCTGGAGACCCCGCCAGAGCTGCGTCATCTGAGTGCGCGGTTCAGTCTGCGGCTGCCGGATCGCAACCGGATCCTGGCGCTGATCCGCGACGAGGCCCAGCGCTGGCAGCAGGCGCGGCCGGACCGCAGCTTTCGTGCCAATCGCGAGGCGGTGGAACAACTCTCGCGCAACCTGCTCGGCGTCACCGAATCCGACGCCCGCCGGCTGATCCGCAACGCCATCGTCCACGACGGTGCCATCACCGAGACGGACGTCGCCGCCGTCAGTCTGGCCAAGTACGAGCTGCTGAGCCCGAGCGGGGCCCTGTCATTCGAGCATGATACCGCCAATTTCGGCGATGTTGCCGGGCTGGACAACCTCAAGGCCTGGCTCGACCGCCGCCGCGACGCCTTGCTGCAGGCCGCGTCCGCAGATCATCCGGGGCGGCCGCACGGCAGTCCCGCCGACCGCCCCAAGGGCATGCTGCTGCTGGGGGTGCAGGGCAGCGGCAAGAGCCTTGCCGCCAAGGCGGTGGCGGGCCATCTTGGCGTGGCCCTGCTGCGGCTGGATTTCGGCGCCCTCTACAACAAATACATCGGCGAGAGCGAGCGCAACCTGCGCCATGCCCTGAGAACCGCCGATGTCATGTCGCCCTGCGTGCTCTGGCTGGACGAGATCGAGAAGGGGCTGGCCGTTGGGTCGGGCGATGATGGGCCGGCCGGGCGCATGCTCGGGTCGCTGCTGACCTGGATGGCCGAGCGCCGCAGCAGCGTCTTTCTGGTCGCCACCTCCAACGACATCTCGCGCCTGCCCCCGGAGCTGATCCGCAAGGGTCGGCTGGACGAGCTGTTCTTCGTCGATCTGCCAGATGCGGCCGTGCGTCGGGAGATCTTCCGCATTCACCTGGCGCGGCGCGGACTGGATCCCGCCGGCTACGACCTGGACGGCCTCGCCGAGGCCAGCGCCGGCTTTTCTGGTGCCGGCATCGAGCAGGCCGTGGTGGCAGCGCTGTACGCGGCCCGCGCCGACAGCAGCGCCTCCGACGCGGCCCCCGATACGCAACGGATACTGGCGGAGCTGGCGGCGACGCAGCCCCTGTCCGTCGTCATGGGTGAGCAGATCGCCCGGCTGCGCCAGTGGGCGCGGGGGCGCACGGTTCCCGCTTGAGGGCGGCGGTTCCGTTTGCGCTAGAATTCCGGTCTTGAATTCCGCTCGCGGTCAGGCCTTCCACCGCCGAGACATGCCCTATCCCGACACGCCCCCAGCGAGACATGCCCATGGAGTACAAGGACTACTACAAGATCCTCGGCGTCGCCCGCGATGCGTCCGCCGACGAGATCAAGCGTGCGTACCGCAAGCTGGCGCGCAAGTACCACCCGGACGTCAGCAAGGAGCCGGATGCCGAGACCCGCTTCAAGGAGGTCAATGAGGCCAACGAGGTGCTGAAGGATCCGGACAAACGGGCCCAGTACGACGCCCTCGGCAGCGGCTGGCATGCCGGAGACGAATTCCGCCCACCACCCGGGAGCGGCGGCGGTCGGCGGGAATATGAATTCTCGCCCGAAGAGGCGGCCCGGTTCAGCGACTTCTTCGCCAGTATCTTTGGCGGCGCCGGCAGAGGGGCCGGCTTCGGCGATGTGCCCCCCGGCGCGCGCGATCGCGGTTTCGCCCGCCGCGGCGCCGACCAGACCGCCCGTCTGCGCATCTCGCTGGAGGACGCCTACCACGGCAGCAGTCGTCAGTTGAGCCTGGAAATGCCGGAGTTCGACAAGGACGGACGCCTGCAAACCCGCACGCGCACCCTCAATGTGCGCATCCCCGCCGGCGTGACCGAGGGACAGCAGATCCGCCTGGCCGGTCAGGGCGGGCCCGGCATGGGCGGTGACAACGGCGACCTGTACCTGGAGATCGAACTCATGCCGCACCCCATCTACCGCAGCGAGGGCCGGAATATCCATTTGCGGCTGCCGATCACGCCCTGGGAGGCGGCACTGGGGGCGACGGTGCCGGTGCCGACCCTGGGCGGCACCGTCAGCCTGAAGATCCCGCCCAATTCCCAGAGCAACCAGCGGTTGCGGCTGCGGGGGCGCGGGCTGCCGGGCAAGACGCCCGGCGATGCCTTCATCGAGCTGGAGATCGTCAATCCGCCGGCCGACGCCGATGCGGCGCGGTCGGCGTTCGAGGAACTGTCGAAGCATTTCGCCGGATTCAATCCGCGCGCCAGGCTGGGGGTCTGAACCATGGCACAGCACGAGACCGGCATCGAGGGTGTCCTGCTCGACGAGCAGACCAGGGTCAGCATCACCGAGATGACGCGGGTCTGCGGCGTCAGCGTCGAGCAGGTGCGCCTGATGGTGGGCGAGGGCCTGTTGCAGCCTGGCGGCGGGGCCGGGCCGGACAACTGGTCGTTCAGCGGCGTCGAGGTGCGGCGCGCCCGTCGCGCATTGCGACTGCAGCACGACCTGGAGTTGAACCTGGCCGGCGCTGCGCTGGCCCTGGAACTGCTCGAAGAGGTGGAGCAGTTGCGTCGTCGTGTGCGCGCGCTGGAGCAGCAGCACGGCGTGATCTGCGAGGTGGATTGATGGGCTTGGGCCGCACCCGGGGGTGCCGGTCATGATTGCCCCGGCGCTGCTTTCCGGCCTGGCGTCGGTGCAGGAGCTGCTGCGCGAGACGCTGCGCCAGGTGCCGGCGGAGGCGGCCATGTGCCAGCTGTCGCCGGAGCGTCCGTCGCTGGCCTGGCTGTTTGCCAATGCGGTCTACCGTGAGGCCTACTGGCTGCGCGAGCGTCTGGACCAGGATCAGGATCTGACCGCCCGGGCGCGCGTCTTCTTCATCCGCGACACCGCAGCCGGTGGGTTGACCCTGGACCGGCAATGCGCGGGCCTGCCGCCGCCGCCGCACCTGCTGGCCTGGGCCGTGGAGATACAGGACGAACACCTGCGTCGGCTCGCGACCCCGGGGGCGCTGCCGCCCCACCCGCTGCTGGAGCACGACCGCCTGCCCTGGTGGCTGCTGCAGGAGCATGCCAAGGATTACGAGCGCATGCTGGCCCAGCGGCTGGCGCTGGTCTTGGCACCGGTGTCGGCGCAGGAACAGGGCGATGCCAGTGCCGACTACCGTGTCGCCACCCCGTTGCGTGCGGCCTCGTTGGCGGACGTGATGGCGGCCCCGGCGGCGATGGTGGAGCAGGGGCACTATCGCGTCGGTGCCCGCGGCGACGCCTTCGCCTACGACAACGAGCTGCCGCCGCAGGCGGTGCCCCTGTCGGCCTATCGGATCACCCGCGCGCCGGTGTCCAACGCCCAGTATCTGGCATTCATGCAGGCCGGTGGTTACCAGGATGCCGCCCTCTGGCCGGAGGCTGGTGAGTCGACGGCAGCGCGCATGCCGCATCCGTTGCAATGGCGCCAGGATGCCGCCGGTCGCTGGTTCGATGTGAGCCTCAACGGCCCGGCGGATCTGCCGGCGGATGCCCCGGTATCGGGGCTGGACCAGGCCGAGGCCTGGGCGTTCGCCCGCTGGGCAGCGCGCCTGGGCGGTGCCTGCGCCGGCGCGGTGCTGCCGCACGAGTATCAATGGGAGGTGGCCGCCCGAGCCGGACAGTTGGAGGTTGCGGGCAGCGTCTGGGAGTGGTGCGCGGGCCCGCTGCATGCTTATCCGGAGTTCATGCCGTTTCCGGGGCCGGAGAGCCCGTCGGTGGCGGCGTTTGCGGCGGGGGCCGTCACCCTGAAAGGTGCTGGTCTGCACACCTTGCCGGCGTTGCGTCGCGCCAGTTTCCGTCACTGGGCGATGCCCGATGACCGCTTTGCCGGCGCCGGCCTGCGGCTTGTGCTGCCGCCGGATTGACCGGTTCTGCCGCGGGTATCCGCGCCTGCTCGATCAGCGCGGCCCGCCGAGGATCAGCAATTCCAGCAGGGCCTTCTGGGCATGCAGGCGGTTCTCCGCCTCATCCCAGACCACAGACTGCGGGCCGTCGATGACCTCGGCGCTGACTTCCTCACCGCGATGGGCCGGCAGGCAGTGCATGAACAGGGCATCGGGCCGGGCCGCGGCCATCACGGCGGCGTCCACCCGAAATGGCTCGAACACCGCGGCGCGGGCGTCCTGCTCGCTCTCCTGTCCCATGCTGGCCCAGACGTCGGTCACCACCAGGTCTGCGTCCTTCGCCGCCACCCGCGGATCGCGGACGATGTCGCAGCGGTCCGCGGCCGCTTGCAGTACGTCGGCATCCGGCTCGAAGTCCGCGGGGCAGGCGATGCGCAGTTCGAAGTCGAACAGCCGGGCGGCATTGATGTAGGAGTGGCACATGTTGTTGCCGTCGCCCACATAGGCGACGCGCCGCCCGCGAATGCTGCCCCGGTGTTCCAGGAAGGTCTGCATGTCCGCCAGCAACTGGCAGGGATGGAAGCGGTCGGTGAGGCCGTTGATGACCGGGACCCGGGAGTGGGCGGCGAAGCGCTCTACCAGGCCCTGGTCGAAGGTGCGGATCATCACCGCGTCGACCATGCGCGACAGCACCCGGGCGCTGTCCTCGATGGGCTCGCCGCGGCCGAGCTGGGTGTCGCGGGGAGACAGGAACAGCGCATGGCCGCCGAGCTGGGCCATACCGGCCTCGAAGGACACCCGGGTGCGCGTTGACGATTTCTCGAACACCATGGCCAGGGTGCGGTGCGCCAGGGGCAGATAGTCGGCGCCCTCGGCGCGCAGGCGCTTGAGTTCGATCGCGCGCCGGAGCAGTGACATCGCCTCGTCCGGTTCCAGATCCAGCAGGGTGAGAAAGTGACGGGGGGATTGCGTCATGGCATGCAACTCCTGAGGCCGGCCGCGACCACGCGCGGCAACGAGCCTATGGCGCGAGAAGGTCGCGGATCAGGTTCGACACGGTGTCGACGATGCTGTCGGCCAGCTGCTCGTCGATGATCAGGGGCGGGAGCAGTCGTACCACGCGCTCGGCGGTGACATTGATCAGCAGGCCCTCGGTCAGGGCCCGACCCACGAGTTCGCCGCAGGGCCGGTCCAGCGCGATGCCCAGCATCAGGCCGCGGCCACGGACCTGCTCGACGCCGTCGACGCCGTCCAGTGCCTGCCGCAGCCCGTTCAGCATGCGTTCTCCCAGTACGCCGGCGTGCTCCGCCAGCCGGTCGCCTTCGAGCACGTCCAGCACCGCGCCGGCGACGCGGCAGGCCAATGGATTGCCGCCGAAGGTGGAGCCGTGGCTGCCAGGGGCAAACACCTCGGCAGCGGCGCCTTGGGCCAGGCAGGCGCCGATGGGCACGCCGTTGCCCAGGCCCTTGGCCAGGGTCATCACGTCCGGCAGCACGGACGCTTGCTGGCAGGCGAACAGGGTGCCGGTGCGGCCCATGCCTGTCTGCACCTCGTCGAACATCAGCAGCCAGTCTTGCCGGTCGCAGATGCGGCGCAGGGCGGCGAGGTAGTCGGCGTCCGGGATGACGATGCCGCCTTCACCCTGGATGGGTTCCACCAGGATCGCGACGATGTTGCCGCGATTGGCGGCGGCGGTTTCCACCGCCGCGACATCGTTGTAGGGCACCCGCACGAACCCCTGTACCAGGGGCTCGAAGCCGGCCTGTGCCTTGCGATTGCCGGTGGCGGACAGCGTGGCCAGGGTGCGGCCGTGGAAGCTGCCCTCCATGACTAGGATCTCCGGCCGCTCGATGCCCCGGCGATGGGCATGCAGCCGGGCGAGCTTGATGGCGGCCTCGTTCGCCTCGGCACCTGAGTTGGCGAAGAACGCGCGATCCATGCCGGCCAGGGCGCAGAGCCGCTCGCCGAGTTCTTCTTGCACCGGGATGCGATACAGGTTGGAGGTGTGCAGCAGGGTGCCGGCCTGTTCGCACAGCGCCTGCGTCACCTTGGGATGCGCATGGCCGAGACCGCAGACCGCGATGCCGGACAGCGCATCCAGATAGGGTTTACCATTGCTGTCCCACAGCCAGGGGCCCTCGCCATGGGTGAAGGCGACGGGCAGGCGACCATAGGTTGCCATGAGATGCTCAGCCATAGGGCTTAACTCACTGCAGCGTACGTGCGTGTGCGGGTTGTCAGGATTTGTTCGGCGGCCAGTTCAGCGCCAGCTCAGGGCCAATTCAGGGCCAATTCAGGGCCAGTTCAGCGCTTGCTCAACTTGTGGGCAGGCATGATGGACCGAAATCTGCCGCCCCAGAAACTGCAAAGGGCGGATCGGCCGCGCCGGTGATCCGCCCTGTGAGCTGAATAAAGCGGGCTAGAATATCAGCAAAAGGCCTGCCGGGGCAAATTGTGCTCGCGCGGTCGTCTCCGCGCGATTTTGCCTGCCCTGTCGGGCAGTCGGATGGCTGCCGGGCCGCTGAGCCGGCGCGCAGGCAGCGAGGTGGCAGGCAATGGACAGCGGCATGGCCGTCGATGGCTCGGAAATTTGAGAGGTCGAAGATGATGACGCGAGATTCTCTGGGCGGACCTGTCCGGGATTGGCGCCTTGCCGGAGGGCTTCGGTGCCGGCTACGGCTGCAGATCCGGCCTTGGCTGGTGCCTCTGCTCTGGCTGGGCATCGCCGTGCCATCGGCCAGGGCGGCGCAGGTGGATGTGGGCGACGAGCTGGCGCGGCTGGCGTCCGTCCATGGCTTTGGTGTGACTGGGGCAGCCCATGTGGTGGACCATCGTGGTCGGGCCGAGGGTGACGATGTCTACCGGCGGGTGCGACAGCTGCTCGAGCGTTTCGACCACATCATCCTGCAGGGTCCGGATGGCGGCATCGAACGCGTCATCGTGCTCGGGCCGGCGATGCCGGGCAATGCGCTGCCCAAGACGCTGGTGGAGATCGGTGAGACCGGGGCGGAGTCGGCTGACGGAGCCAGCATCACCTTGCCGACCGTGCGCAGCGGCAGTCAGCATTCCGTTCACGTTTCCCTGGAGGGTCCCGGCGGCAAGCGCCTGGAGCAGGTGCTGCTGATCGACACCGGCGCCGACACCCTGGTGCTGCCGCGCTCCATGATCGCGCTGCTCGGGCTGGATGAGGCAGGTCTCAGCGAGCGGGAGGTGCAGACGGCCAACGGGCGGACCTCTGCCCGGGTGGGCTCGCTGGCGGGCCTGTGGCTGGGCGAGCAGCGGGTGGAGGACGTCGCGGTGGCCTTTCTCGACGACGACAGGATCGGTAACGGCGGCCTGCTGGGCATGAGCGTGCTGGGCCGTTATCAGATGACCATCGACGACGCGCAGGGGACCTTGACGCTGATCCGGCGCTAGTCTTGGCGTGGTTGCGCGCCTGCCTATTGGTGAAAAGGCTGCGTCTGTTCCACCCGACCGGGCGGCGGATCGACGGGGGGTAGCCGGGCGGCGGGGTCCTGTCGATAGAAGGCCCGGAACTGGCGGTAGACGTCGGGATAGACGCCCTGCAGCAGGTGCGGCAGTTCGAAGAAGGCCTCGCTGCAGACGGCAAAGAACTCCGCCGGCGATTCGCTGGCGTAGGGGTCGATGGCAGGTTCCGGGCCCCGGCCCTGATCGGCGGCGTCGACGCGGCGGCACAGGTCGTCGTAGGCCGCGCCAAGGTCGCTGGCCCACTGCCGGTTGCTCATGTCCGCGTGCAATGCCGGATGGCCGTTGGCGACACCGTTGTCCATGTCGAGCTTGTGCGCCAGTTCGTGGATGACGACGTTGTAGCCGTCGCGCTGCTGGCCGGCGGCCACATCCGCCAGCGACAGGATGACCGGTCCCTGCTCCCAGGCCTCGCCGCTCTTGGGTGCGTCGTCGATCCAGACGATGCCGTCTTCGTCGATGACCTCGCGGGCAGGCACGAACTCGTCTGGATACAGGATCAGTGCGTGCCAGCCACGGTAGCGGCCCAGGCCCAGCGCCAGCACCGGAAGACAGGCCTGCAGGGCCAGGCCCTGTCGCATGGGAATGCTAAGGCATGCGCCGCGGGCGGGCTCCAGGGACTTGTCCTGCAGGAACAGCGCCGCCAGGTCGCACAGCCGCGCCAGTTCGGTGTCGTCAAGTCCCTGCAGCAGCGGTAACTCGGCGATGATTCGGGGCCAGAGCGCCGCGTCGACGCCTGCCAGCGCACGCCGCAGACGGCGCGCCTGCCACCAGCGCGTGACGGGATTGACGGTGGGGGACGTCGGCGCGAATCGGGTCTTCGTCATGACCATCGCAAAGCGGTTATCGGTGTTGCCGGTACATTCTACTGTGGGGTTTGGGCCCGTGCAGGCCAGATGGCCCGGCCGCCAGGCGGGCTTGTTGGCGCGGATCATTTCCGCATTTTCCCGGCAACCGGTATATTGACGGCTTCCTGTCGTTCCGGTCCGACTGCTGCGCCATGTCCGATACGCCCACCGTTGCGCCGCCCACGGGCGCCGCCATCCTGTTCGATGTCCTGCGCGACCTCGGCGTCGAGGTCATCTTCGGCCATACCGGCGGCGCGGTGATCCCGCTGCATGTGGAGCTGAACAAGCGCATGCGCCGCGGCGAGCCGGTGCCGCGCTTCGTCATGTGCCGCCAGGAAGGCGGCGCGGGCCATGCCGCCGAGGGCTATGCCCGGGCCAGCGGCCGCGTCGGCGTGGCGCTGGCCACATCCGGGCCTGGTGCGACCAACCTCGTCACCCCCATCGCCGATGCCTACAAGGACTCGGTACCGACCCTGTTCATCACCGGACAGGTACCGAGCGGCGCCATCGGCAGCGACGCCTTCCAGGAGGTGGATACGGTCGGCATTACCCGGCCCATCGCCAAGCACAACTACCTGGTCCGGGACGTGGCGGATCTGGCGTCGACCCTGCGCGAGGCCTTTGCCCTGGCGAGCCATGGCCGTCCTGGCCCGGTGGTGGTGGATATCTGCAAAGACGTCCAGCTGGCCCGCCTGACTCGGGCCAACCCGCCGCGTCGCCGGCATCGGGCCGCGGTCCCGTTCGATCCCGCCGCGGCGGATGCCATCCTGGACGCGCTGGCAGCGGCTCGGCGACCCGTGGTCAAGGCCGGGGGCGGCGTTATCCATGCCGGGGCCGCGGCTGCGCTGCTGCATTTCGTGCAACGCTTCGACGTGCCGGTCACCACCACCTTCAATGCCCTCGGCGCGGTGCCGGCTGAGTCGCCGCACAACCTGGGCATGCCCGGCATGCATGGCAGCATTCCGGCCAACTACGCCCTGCGCGATGCGGATCTGATCCTGACCCTGGGCGGTCGCTTCGACGACCGGGTGGCGATGAAGGGCTTTGCCGACGGCAAGCGCATCGCCCATGTGGACATCGACGCCAGCGAGATCGACAAGACCATCAAGGCACATCTGTCACTGGTGGCCTCGGCGGACCGGTTCCTGGCCCACGCACTGGAAACCGGGCGCCAGGCGAGCCATGCCGAGTGGATGGTGCAGGTGCAGGGCTGGCGCACGCAGATGCCGCTGCCCTATGCGGGCGGCGCCTACATCAAGCCGCAGGCGGTCATCGAGCTGCTGTCGGAGCTGACCGGCGGCGACGCCACCCTTGCCACCGGGGTCGGACAGCATCAGATGTGGGCCGCGCAGTACTACGCCTTCCGCCGGCCGCGGCAGTGGATCAGTTCCGGCGGGCTCGGCACCATGGGGTTCGGGCTGCCTGCAGCCCTGGGCGCCTGGTACGGCAATCCCAATCATCCGCTGCTGCTGGTGGATGGCGACGGCAGTTTCCAGATGAACCTGCAGGAGCTGGCCACCGTGGTTGCCAACCGCATCCCACTGAAGATGTTCGTGCTGAACAACAGCTTTCTCGGCATGGTGCGCCAGTGGGAAGACATGATGGACGATGGCCATCATCACGAGACCTGCCTCGCCCGGCAGCACGACTGCGACCCCGACTGCACCGACATGGACCACAACTGTCGCCGTCAGTTACCCAATCTGACGGCACTGCGGATGGTGTACCCGGGACTGAAGACCCTGCGCGTGCGGCGGCCGCAGGAACTGCGCGATGTACTGGCGGAGGCCGTGGCCCATGCCGGGCCGGTGCTGGTGGATGTCTGGGTGGACAAGGCGGAGAACGTGCTGCCGATGGTGCCGCCGGGGCAGCAGCTCGACGCCATGATCGAATCCTGATGCAACGCTTGACGCAACGCCTGCGCTGCAGGCTCGCGGACCCCTGTGCCGGCCCCGGCCTCCGGTGCGCATGGCGGTGATGGTTGTGTTGCCGATTTGCGCGTACCATACTAGCCGCGCAAGATACCAATCCAATATTCGTCGGTTGCCGCAACCGCTTCGGATCCCGCACTGATTCTGATCCTGGACCGGATCAGAGAGGCCGACAGCTCAGTGCCTACCTTGGGAAACGCCCGGTCTGGCGGGTCTGACTCGGGCGCGTCTGCAACGACCAGCATGAATTGACACAAGGGGATGTACCGTCCATGACTGCCTTCTCGAAACTGCACGCGCAGAACCACAAGATCACCGAACTGTCCAATGTCTTTCTGTACTTGGTGCAGAGTCGCGAGATGTGCGATACCGAGACCGCATGCGACGTCTTTTTCGAGTACAGTTCCAAGGTCCGTGAGCACATGGAACTGGTGGACCGCGAGTTGTGCGGCAAGCTGATCTCGTATCCGGATCAGAGCATGAAGAACACCGCTGACCGGTTCCTGTCCGGCTCCACCGAGATCAAGCGTATCTTCAATGACTACCTGAAGGAATGGTGCAACGAGACCCACCGTCACCTCACCATTCGTGACCATCAGGAGTTTCTGGAAGAGACCGAGCACATGTTCCGGCTGGTGCTCGACCGCATCCAGCGCGAGACCGAGCATCTCTACCCGCTGGTGCGCAAGATCGAGGAAAAGGACGCCGCCGCGGCCTGAGCGGGCCGCGGCAGCTAGGCCAGTCTCTCAGCCGGTGGTGTCGCCCTGGAACCGGCGGCGAAAGAACTCCGGCTGCGCCATAGACGCGGTGTGGATATCGGCGTTGTAGTAGGTGGTGTCGAAGCGCCGCGCATCTACGTCCGCGCGGCGGAAGCCGTCGATGCGCGCGTCCTTGCGGGCCATGGTGGCGCTCCACCAGCCGGACGGATAGATGGTCTGCGGGAAGAACAGCGTGCGCAGGTCGGCAAAGCCCGCCGCCTGCAGGTCTGCGCGCATGCCGCCGATGATGTCCATGTGATACAGCGGTGACTCGCTCTGCTGCACCAGCAGGCCGCCGTCGGCCAAGGCGCGCAGGCAATGCCGGTAGAACTCCTCGGTGAACAGGCCCTCGGCCGGCCCGACCGGATCCGTGCTGTCGATGATGATGACATCGAGGCTGCCGGCCTCCGCTTCGCGGATCCAGCGGATGCCGTCGTCGAACAGCAGATTCGCGCGTGGGTCCTGGTTCGATGCAGTCAGTTCCGGAAACCAGGTCTCGGCGATGCGGGTCACGCGCTCGTCGATGTCGATCTGGGTGGCGGCGGTGACCTCCGGGTGCTTCAGCACCTCGCGCAGGGTGCCGCAATCGCCGCCACCGATGATGCACACCCGTTCCGGCGCCGGATGGGTGAAGAGCACCGGGTGGGCCAGCATCTCGTGATACAGGAAGTTCTCGCGGCTGCTGAGCATGGTGAAGCCGTCGATGACCATCAGGTTGCCGAAGTGTTCGGTCTCGTATACGGCGATGGTCTGGTAGGGGCTGCGCTCCTCGTGCAGCTTGCGGCGCACCCGCAGGGAGAAGGCACTGCCGGCGGCATCCACCACCTCGGTAAACCACTCTTTATCGTCCAGCATGACTCTATTCGGCGCAGGTTGATCAGGCGCGCAAGTGTGGCGCCGTGCGGGCCGCGCGTCAACGCGGATAACGGTCGTCGAGGTTGGCCGGGCAAAGCACGTCGCGCATGATGCCGATCAGTTCCAGCAACTGGTGGTTGCGAATGCGATAGAAGATGCGGTTCGCCTCCTTGCGGGCGACGACGATGTTCTTGTTGCGGAGCTGTTCCAGGTGCTGCGAGATGTTGCTCTGTGAGGTGCCGGTGCGTTCGACGATCTCGCCCACTGATAGCTCCCGGTCGCCCAGGGAACAGAGGATCTTCCAGCGCAGGGGGTGCGCCATGGCCTTCAGCGCCATCGCGGTGAGGGCGGTGTCTTCCTCGGGGGGGTCGGCGGGCGTCTGTTCGGTCATCACGGTTGCTCCGTCTCCTTGGGGTTGGCGTGTTCGTCGTCTGGGTCGATGCGCACGTAACCGGTCATGTCCTTGGCAATGCAGATGATGTCGCTGATCCGTCCGTCGCTGTCCTTCACCGCCGTGCGCGAGAACAGGATCGACACCCGTCTGCCGTCCTGGGCGATGAAGCGGGCGTCGATCTTGGCCAGGGCGCCGGTACGGATCAGCGCCTCCAGCCAGGTGCCCATGAAGGCCCCGGCCTCGGCATCGCCTTCCTCTTCGAACACGTCGCCGATGGCCAGACCGATCAGGTCCGCCTCGGCATAGTCGAGCATGCGGCAGGCGGCCGGATTGGCCGTCTTGATGATCCCCTCCGGCGTCAGCACCAGCAGCGCCTCGCCCATATGGGTGAGGATGTTCTGCAGATACTGTCGTGCCTGTTCCAGCTCGGCAGTGCGTTCCGCCACCAGCCGTTCCAGCTCGCGGTTGAGCGAGCGTTCCTTGCTGATCAGGCGGAAATAGGTGCTGATCTTGTTGATCAGAAGGTTGTCGTCGATGGGCTTGAGCAGGTAGTCGACCGCGCCGACGGCGAAGCCGCGTTGCTGGAACTCCTCGGACTTGAATGCCGCGGTGAGAAAGATGATGGGCACGTCGCGGGTGCGCTTGCGCAGCTTGAGCATCGACGCGGTCTGGAAGCCGTCCATCTCCGGCATCTGCACGTCCAGGATGATCAGGTCGATGTCGCGGTGTTCGAGGCTGAGATCGATTGCCTCGCGTCCTGAGGCGGCCTCCAGCACCTCTGCGGCGAGGTGCTTCTCGATCAGCGTCCTCAGTGTGTACAGGTTGTGCGCATGATCGTCGACGATCAAGATCTTGTATTCGGCTGCGCTCATGCGGATGGCTGCGGCGTCGCTGTGGATCCCGTGGCTGTGTCGAGGACTTCGGTAACCAGCCCCGCCAAGGCATCGTCGGCGATGGGCTTTTGCAGGAAGCCGTGGGCACCGGCTTCCAGGCACCGCCGGCGCTGTTCCTGATCGAGGCTGCCGAGGATGACGATGGGCAATTCGCTCAGGCCCATGTCATCACGAATGTGTCGGATCGTATCACAGGTCTTCCGTGTGGTGTCCGGGGTCGGGGCCGGGATTGCGTCCTGGGTTGTGTTCGGGGTCGCGTTGGGGGTGCGGCCCTGCGCCGGGTGTTCAGGCATCTCCTGCGCCGCCAGCAGTAGCAAGGCGCAGTCGCGTTCCTCCGCCAGGGTTTCCAGGGCCTCCTCGCCGTCGGCCGCCGTCTGCACCCGCACCCCCAGGGTTTCCAGCTGCGAGGCCACGGCCACCAGGCTCTGCACGTCCCGCTCCACCAGCAACACCCAGTGTTGGCCTTGATCCACCGGCAATGGCTGCGGCGCGGGCACAGCGGGCGCTTGCGTGTCCTGCGACGGCGATGCGCCGCCGTGCATGACCTGGATGATCTCCACCGACTCCAGCCCCCGGGTGTCGACGGACAACGGCAACCGCAGCGTGAAGCGGGAACCCTGGCCCAGGGTGCTGTCGACGTCGATGCGCCCGCCCAGCAGTTGCGTCAACTCGCGACTGATGGACAGGCCGAGCCCGGTGCCGCCGTAGCGGCGGCGGGTGGAGCCGTCGGCCTGCTGGAAGGCATCGAAGATGATCTGTTCCTTGCCCGGCGGGATGCCGATGCCGGTGTCGGTGACCGAGATGGCGACGGCATAGGGCGGCCGGTCCGGCGAGACGGTGACGACGACGCTGCCGTGCTCGGTGAACTTGACCGCATTGGACAGGAAATTCTTCAGTATCTGGCCGAGCTTGCCGCGATCGGTGTAGACCCGTGTCGGCGCCTGTGGATCATGCTCGACGCGGAACGCCAGTCCCTTGTCGCCAAACAGCGGCCGGACCAGACGCGCCAGTTCCGCCAGCATCGGGGCCAGTTCCACCCATTCCAGGCTGACCGTGACGGCGCCGGCCTCGATCCGCGAGATGTCCAGGATGTTGTCGATCATGGCCCGCAGGTCGCGCCCTGCCTCGTTGATGACCCGGGCCTGCCGGCGCTGCTCGCCGTCGAGGCCGGACTCTTCCGCCGCGAGCATCTTCGACAGCAGCAGGATGGCATTGAGCGGCGTGCGCAGCTCGTGGCTGACGTTGGCCAGGAACTCGGACTTGTAGCGATTGGACTGCTCCAGCTGGCGGGTGTGCTGGCGCTCGCTGGCCACATGCTCTGCATGGGTGCGGGCCAGGGCGTTCAGCTGCGACGCGAGGGCGCGGACCTCGCGCGGGCCACCCCAGTCGAAGCGGCGCGTGTCGGTATTGCGCAGGATGGTCTCGATGCCGCTGGTCAGTTCCTGGCCGAGGCGTTCGGCGCGGCTGGCTAGCCAGTGGGCGATGCCCATGACCGTCAGTACCAGGATCAGCACGATGGACAGCACGCGCAGGATCAGGGCGTCGCGAAAATCCTCCAGCGGCGACGGGTCCACCGGCCGTCCCACCCAGAGCGGCGCTGCGTCCTCGGTCATGAACATCGGCACCCAGAGCAGGGGCGGGCCCTCGCCCCCACGCCACAGGGCGAGCTTGTCCTCGGCGAAGATCTGCTCCAGGCCCGGAAAGTCGGTGAACGCGCGTGACTGGTTGCTGATGGGCTTGCCCGGACGCAGGTAGCTGCCGGCGTCGTTCACCCACAAGGTGTCGCGGTAGAACTGGGCCAGACCGGCCACGTCGATGGTCATCAGCAGCAGGCCGCGGGGCCTGCTGTCCGGCTCGCCGCCGATGGGGCTGGCCAGCTGCAAGGTCATCATCTGCCGCGGATCGGCGCTGGCCGCGTGCGGATTGATGCGGATGCGGCTGAAGATCACCTCGCCCGGCTGCAGCTTGAGGCCGGCGTCGACGAAGCCCTGGCTGGGCGGCTCCGGCGGCTGCTCGGTGGGATGCCACTCCCGGGTCTGCGGGTCGCGCCGCAGCCAGAAGCGCTCGTTGCCGTCGGCATCGATGAACAGGATCTGGATGATGTCGACCTGGTCGGCCAGCATCTGGTTGATCCAGCCGGTATAGCGGGCCCGGGCCAGATCGATCTGGAGTTCGCCGACCGCGTCGCCGAGGATGATGCCGGGCTCGGGCAGCTTGGCCAGCATGCGGATCATCTCGTCACGGCTGGCCAGATGCTGGTCCAGATCGCGAAAGTCCGCGCGCAGGTTTTGCAGATAGGCCTTCTGATAGAACAGTGCCGTGCGGTCGAGCACCAGGGGCAGGTTGATGACCACGGCCAGCAGCAGCGGCGTCAGGCCGAACAACAGCAGCAGCAGCAGGATGTAGTAGCGGAGCCTCATGGCGCCCAAAAAAAGACCGGCCGGGGCGGGCCCGACCGGTCGGTGTGTGCGGTGATCCCGCAGGCGGATGGCTGGACGATCATTCCTGACGGTGAGCCCAGGGTGGACCGATCAGTCCGACCGCCTCTGCAGCGTACGGTTTAGCCGTCGCTCTTGGTGATGACTACGCGGCGCTGCTCGACCGAGAACGGATCGACGCCGGGGAGCAGGTCACGCTTGCCCATGCTCTGGGCGGGGGCCAGGTGCTCTTCCGGGTAGCCCTGGGCGATGAAGTGATCGCGCACGGCATCCGCCCGGCGATAGCCCAGACCCATGTTGTACTCGTCGGAGCCCTTGGCGTCGGTGTGGCCGACGATGGTGATGTACTCGTTCTCGGGGGTGGCCTTGACGCGGGCGATGTAGTCGTCGATGTCGGCGAGGACCTCGCGGTTGACCACATAGTCAGGCACCACATACTTGTCGAACTCGAAGTTCAGCGCGATGGTGACGGACTGCGGAACGGCCATCTCGCAGGGCGGCAGGTTGTTCGGGCCGTCAGGATAGGCGCTCTGCCAGCATTCGCCGGCGCTGTTGGCCCACAGCTGGCCGTTCGGCAGGCTGACATCGCCGGCGGCGTACCAGTAGGATTCTTGGGTGTCGACGGAGGCGACGACAGGACCGGCAAGGCCGTTGGCGACGGCAGCGGTGCTGCCGATGGACAGGGCGAATGCCGCAGAAACGGCCAGCGCGGTGGCGCGGGCGGATGCGATCGTCTTCATGAGTGGCTCCTTGGGTTCACGCGTGTTGGTTTACGGGTGTTTGGGTTTGCGGTTGAGTTTGCGCAGTTCAGTCCGGCAGAAATGGCGTCGTGCAGCGGGCGACGACGGCCACAGCCATCGCGCCCGGCTGCTGCCGTGGCTAAATGATAGCGCACTGTCGGAAAAATGAAACAAAAAAATACGGAAAATCCGCAGTTTTGCGGTTTTGACAACGTGCGATCCGCCAAAAACCGGCTGATTTTTTCGTTGTGGTAATTATGATACGCTGTCGGTCCCGAGTCCGCGGGTCAATTCCAGCACCGCCGCGGCATGCCCCTTCGGCTTTACGTCGTAGAGCGCGTGGTGAATGGTTCCGTCGCGTCCGATGATGAAGGTGGAGCGGCGAATGCCCTGGCGTTTTTCGCCGTTCTTCTCCTTCTCCTGCCAGACGCCGTAGCGACGGCAGACCTCGCCATCGGTGTCGGCCAGTAGTCGCACGCTCAGCCCGTGCTTGTCGCGGAAGGCGCCGTGGCTGGCGCAGGTGTCGCAGCTGATGCCGGCCAGATCGGCGCCGGCGGCGACGAAGTCGTCATGCAGGTCGGTGAATTCGAGGGCCTCCATGGTGCAGCCGGGGGTGTCGTCCTTGGGGTAGAAGCACAGCACCAGATTGCCCGTGGCCAGCAACTGGTCTGAGCTGACGCGCTCCATGTCTGCATCGGGCAATGAGAAGGACGGGGCTTGATCGCCTGGTTGCAGCATCGGAGGTCCTCGGCGGTGAGCGGGTGCGTTGGCGTTCGGTCGGCTGCACGGCCTGTGCAGGCGCCCTGTGCGCCGGACGACGTGCGCCTCTTTTTGGCCCCGGAATGTAGAGCGGCCCGGGTCGCTCGTCAACTCCCGGAATCGTCCGTGAATTCCGCGGTCGGTTCCGGTTGGGCCAGATGCACACTGGCCACGGTGCCGCCACCGATACGGTTGCCCAGGCGGATCTCCATGCCGTTGGCGACGGCCAGCTGGCGCGCCACCGCCAGCCCCAGACCGGAGCCGCCGGTGCGGCGGTTGCGCGATCCCTCCAGGCGGTAAAACGGCCGGAAGACGGCTTTGCGCTCGCTTGCGGGGATGCCGGGTCCGCGGTCGAGGACAAAGATGGCGCCGCCGTCCGGGGTGCAATCCAGCCGGATCTCCACCATCCCGGCGCTGTAGCGCAGTGCGTTCTCCAGCAGGTTGCCCAGGATGCGTCGCAGGGCCATCACATTCACCGCGCGTACGCAGGCGCCCTGGGGCTGCCAGCGCAGCCGGGGCCGGTTGCCGACCACCTCGCCGATGAGCCTGGTGAGTTCCACGTCGTGCCGATCGCCCGTGCCAAGGGTGCGACCCAGTTCCACCGCCTGGGCGATCTGCTGATTCATCTCCTCGATGTCCTGCTCCATGCGCGTCGCCAGCGCCGGAGCGGTCTGCTCGGGCAGCATCTCCAGCGCCAGCCGCAGCCGGGTCAGGGGCGTGCGCAGGTCGTGCGAGATGCCGGCCAGCAGCACCGTGCGGTCCGCCAGCAGTTCGCGCACTTGCTGGCTGGTCCGGTTGAACTGCCGGGCCAGGCTGGCGATTTCCCGCGCGCCGTTTTCCGGCAGGGGATCCGGCGAGCGTCCCTTGGCCACCGCCTCCGCGGCCTGTGACAGGCGGGTCAGCGGCAAGGTCATGCGCCGCGCCAGCACTGCCGAGGTCACGATCAGCAGCCAGAGCGCCGCACCCGAGATCACCAGCAGGCCCGCCATGGGCTTGGTATTGATGCGGTTGCGCGGAAAGCCGGCCCAGACGGTGCCCTGTGCGGTGTCGATGTCGACCCAGAACCAGCGGGTGTTGTCGATGACGTTGCTGGTCATGCGCACCGGGCGGCGCAGCCGTTCGCCCAAGGACTGGCTCAGGCGCGTCACGTAAGGAAAGAAGTAATAGCGCAGCTCCTGCGGCGGCTGGTCTTCCGTTCGCAGGCGCAGCTGGTACTCGTCCAGCAGCCTGGCGCGGTACTCCTCGCGGATGTCCGGCGGCAGCTGGACCAGGGTGTGTGCGGAGAGCTCCATCAGGGCCGCCAAGTCTTCGGTCGAGCGCTGCACCACCGGAATCAGTGCGTAGTGGACTATGGCGGCGACAGTCGTGACGGCGAAGGCCCCGAAGGACAGCACCAGGGTCAGCAACACCCGGCCGAAGATGGTTTTCGGGAGCGGCCGGAACAAGCGGGTCAGGCCTCCGGCTGGGGCGTGAACATGTAACCGCGGCCCCAGACCGTGCGGATGTAGAGCGGCTGCTTCTTGTCGGGCTCGATCTTGGCACGCAGGCGCGCCACCTGCACGTCGATGCTGCGGTCGAACGGGCTGCGTTCATAGCCCTTGAGCAGGTCCAGCAGGCGGTCCCGGTCGAGCAACTGATTGGGGTGTTCTGCGAAAATGCGCAGCAGGTCGAATTCGTTGGCCGTTAGCGGCACCGGTTTTCCGTGCTGCGTCAGCCGGTGCGCGGCCAGGTCCAGGCGGTAGGGGCCGAAGTCCAGCTGCTGCCCGTTGCCGTGCGGCTCCGCGGCCTTGGCGCGACGGCGCAGCACGGCGCGGATGCGGGCCAGCAGTTCGCGCGGATTGAACGGCTTGGCCAGGTAGTCGTCCGCGCCCACCTCCAGGCCAACGATGCGGTCGACGTCGTCGCCCCGGGCCGAGAGCATGATGATCGGGATATCGGACTGCGCCCGCAGGCGTCGTGCCAGGGTCAGCCCGTCGTCCCCCGGGAGCATCAGGTCCAGGATCAGCAGGTCCGCCTGGTGATCTTCCAGCCAGGCGAACATGGCGCCGCCTTCCTCAACGCCGCTGACCTCGTAGCCTTCCCGACGCAGGTAGTGGGTCAGCAGGTCCCGCAGGGATGCATCATCGTCCACCACCAGGATGCGATGGGTGGACTCGGAGGTGGCTGCACGCATGGCGGATATCCTGGTTTTTGAGGCATTGTGGCTGATCGAGCCCCGAATCGGGTGTCACGGAAACGTGTCTGTTTTGGCATTGCCGAGGCATTGCGGGCGCGTCGTGGTTGCGGCACGGTCCGTTGCGGATACTCAGCCCGTCACAAAGTGTAACAATATTAGTATTTACCGAAATAAAAAATCATCCCGCACCTTGGATAATGCCCAGCAATCCCGCGGTAATCGCGGACGGCAACGCCGCTGCCAGTGGCAGGCTGCTGATCCGGTGAATCCGCTTTGCACCGACGACGCGATGGCAGAGGGCCATCGACGGCGTCCGAATCGGAGGTAGTACACAATGAGTTTCGACGCTTTGACAATTGGTGGTCTCCTGCTGGCCATCATCAGCGGCGCCTTCCTCATCGGCCTGGTCAGGAACAACGACAGCATCAAGCAGCAGCGTACCCTCGGCATGCATGATGGCGACGCGCACAGCGCACGTCACGTGGGCTGACCAACCTACCAGCCGGGCGCCGTAAATACAGCGCCTGGTGCATGCACTCCGGGGCGCCTGCTCGCATCGCGAGCGTCCCTCAGAGTGCCAGATTTCTGGGCAGCAAGCCAGTTGGCCGCCACGACAGCTACACACCCTGTCGCGGCGGCTTTTTTGTGCCTCCTTTCAAGGGGTACAACCCGCGTCGCAAACCCGACGCAGGCTGGGTTTGGCAAGTGCCCGCCCGGACAATCCGGCAACGGGTTTGGGGTCAGCCCGCGTCGATCCCCTCGGTGGAGGGGTTGTGGATCAGCGCATGGACACGGCTGCCGGGCTGATAGGAATCGAGGATTTCTGCATTAACGGGACGGTGTATGCAATGCGCTGACGCTTCATCGCATTCCATCGCAGCGTAACGTAACGAATGGACCAAGGAGGCGCCGCTAACAATGGCGTGGCCTTCTGCCCCGCACGGGAAATGCAGAATAAATCAGCGTTTCCCTAATGGCACGTCGGCGCTCTGCGGAAGTCATAAATAGTGTCGCCAAGGCTTGTCCCCATAGCGGATGCGCTTCGAGTATAAGGACGGTCTGCTGCAAAACGAGGACTCCGGATGAACTGGGCGAACAGACCGCGACGACTGCTGCTGAAGGGGGTCGCCCTGTCGCTGGCCATGGCCGCGGCCTGGACCCTCTGGGCCGAACTGCATCCCACCGAGGAGCGTGCGCTGCGCATGCTGGTGCACGATCAACTGGACAACTGGTTTCCGGAGCTGATGTCCGCCCCCGGCGACGGCTTCGGCGTCGCGTTGCGCCAAGCCGCCGAGCAGGGGGCCATGCAGCCGCCGGTCCTTCTGATCCACGGACTCGACGAGCCCGGCATCATCTGGGATGACCTGGTGGTCGCCCTTGCCGACGCCGGCTTCGATGTGTGGGAGCTGCGCTACCCCAACGACCAGGGCATCGACCGCAGCGCAGACTTCCTGGCCCGGCATTGGGCGGCGCTGCCGGCGGAACAGCCGGTCATCCTCATCGGCCACAGCATGGGCGGACTGGTGGCCCGGGAGTTCGTCACGCGCCTGCGGTATCCGCCGGGACCCGCGCCGCAGTTGGAGGGCGCCCCGGTGGGCGGCCTGGTCATGATCGGCACGCCCAACCACGGCTCGCCCTGGGCGCGGTTGCGGATCTGGCTGGAATTGCGCGAGCACTTCGAGGATGCCCGACAGCGGCGCTTCACGCTGTTTGCCGGATTGCGCGACGGGGTCGGTGAGGCGAAGGTTGATCTGCGCCCCGGGAGCAACTTCCTGAAGGCCCTGAACGCCCGCCCGTGGCCCGATGCGGTGCCACGCTTCCTGATCGGCGCCCAGCTGCTCAGCACCCCCTCCAGCCTCACCGAGGGGCTGGATGCAGCGGCGGCGGAGGTGGGCTCCGAGGCGCTGCGCGAGCACCTTCACGCCTGGTGGCAGACCCTGACCAACGGCCTGGGCGACGGCGCCGTCAGTGTCGCCTCGCTACGGCTGGAAGATGCGCCACCGCCGGTGATCGTCAATGCAACCCACCGGACCATGCTTAGGCGCCTGGGCCCGGACGATCCGGAGCCCCCGGCGATCCGCCCCATCATCGCCCAGCTGCAGCGCTGGAGCCAATCGCCGTGAAACCTTGATGCGGACTGGCAGACGGACCGGCGCGCGGACTGCTGATACCAGGGCGAAGTGCGCTGCACGGGCGCCTGCGGCTGAGTCAGGGCTGATTTCGGAGCAGATGAAGAACAGGGCCCCGCGCCGCCTGCTGCGGCGTGATGGTCCGGTATCGGATCAGCCCGGCAGGCGCAGGCGGGCGACGGGCTGGCCGCGTATCAGGTGCTGTTGCAGGATCTCTTCCAGATCCTCGTTGTCCACGTAGGTGTACCAGACGCCTTCCGGATAGACCACGGCCACCGGGCCCTCTGCACAGCGGTCGAGACAACCGGCGTTGTTGACGCGAACGCCCCCCTTGCCCGCGATGCCGAGGGCCTTGGTGCGCTGCTTGAGATAGTCGCGGGCAGCCTGGGCGTTGCACTGGCCGCAGCAGGCGCGACCGTCTTCACGCTGATTGGTGCACAGGAAGACGTGGTACTTGTAGTAGGGGGCGTCGGACATGGCGGCTCCCGAAGGATGCGGGGAAACGGTGCGACATTGTGGCACAGGGCGGGGCGGTCTGCCTCTCACGGCAGGCATCGGCTGGTGCCGGCGAATTCAAACTTTATCATTGCTGGTGTCCGCCGGCCTTTCGCTACAATGCAATGTTTGCCTTTTTCTCGGGACGAGCCTCACTCTTGCAGTCTTCAGATCTGTTACGGCTGGCGGATCAATGTGTCAAGTGCGGATACTGCCTGCCCCATTGCCCTACCTTCCGCCTCTACCGTGATGAGGGGGAGTCGCCCCGCGGGCGCATCGCGCTGATGCAGGGCCTGTTGTCCGGCGAGCTTGCCCAGAGCGACCGTCTGCAGGCGCACCTGGATCACTGCCTGCAATGCCGCGCCTGTGAGCCGGCCTGTCCGTCACTGGTGCAATATGGCCAGCTCATGGACGGCGTCCGCGCCTGGCGCGCGGCGCGCATGCCAGGGTGGCGGCGAGCACTGCCGCGTCTGCGGCTGGCACTGTTCAGCCGTCCCGACGGCATCGCGCTGCTGGCTGCCCTGGCCGGCCTGTATCGGCAACTGCGGCTGTCGCGGCTGGTGGCCCGGTGGCGGCAGCCGCGGCTCCAGGTACTGGACGGGCTGATCACGCATCTGCAGTGGCCCTGGCAGCGCCCGTTGCCCAGTGGGCCGGCCGCTGGCGCCGCCAGCGAGGCGCCGGTCGGACTGTTCCTGGGCTGCGTGTCGCGGGCGCTGCAGCCGCAGGTGCTGGATGCGACCGTCCAGCTGCTGTCGGCCCTGCGCATCCCGGTCACCATGCCGTCGGATCAGGGCTGTTGCGGCGCGCTGCATCGGCACGAAGGTCTTGTCGACCAGGCGGACCGGCTGCTTGCTCGCAATGCGGCGGCCTTCGGCGACCGGCGCGTGGTCGGTGTCGTGAGCGCCTGTGTGGCGGAACTGGGGCCGACTCTGGATGCGGTGGAACTGTGCCGGTTTCTGCTGGATGCGCCCTGGCCTGAGGACCTGACCCTGCGCCGGTCTTCGCAGACCGTGCTGGTGCACGCGTCCTGTTCGCACCGCAACCGGTTGCGCGATACGGCCGCGGTGCCGGCGCTGCTGCAACGCATCCCCGGCCTGCGGGTCCTGCCCTTGCCGGGCAACGACCAGTGCTGCGGGGCGGCCGGCAGTTACATGCTGCGGCATCCCGCCACGGCGCTGGAGCTGGGCGACGAGAAGGTGCGCCACATTCGCCGCCTGATCGCCGAAGCCCCGGATGCCCGCCGTGTGCCGTCGGTGCTGGTCACCACCAACAGCGGCTGCGCCGTGCATCTGGCCAGCCGGATCCGCGCCGCCGGTCTTGACATCGAGGTACTGCATCCGGTGGAGTTGCTGGCACGACATCTGGTTGCGGCAGACCCGCCGGCGCCACCGGCACAGGAGCCGGATCACACGCTTGCAACATCGGGCGCCGTGTCGGATTCCGCACGAGCTCGCCCATGATTTCGCTGAGGAAAGGGAAGAGAAGATCATGTCCGAACGTCACTATTCGCTGGCAGACCGAGCTCTCGTCAACCTGGACCAGGCCGTGCGCACCCTGTTCGGCCGGCCTATGGTTACCGAGCGGCGCAATCCCGCGGCGCATTTCGAGGAGGTGGATCTCAGCGATGACGAGCGCCGCCACATCGGGCGGCTGATGCGCATCAACCACACCGGCGAGATCTGCGCCCAGGCCCTGTACCAGGCCCAGGCGCTGACGGCGCGGGATCCGCAGGTGCGCGAGCGCCTGGAGCGTTCCGCGCGGGAGGAAAACGACCACCTGGCCTGGTGCGAGCAGCGCATCGAGGAACTGGGCGGGCGCAAGAGCCTGCTCAATCCGTTCTGGTATGCCGGCTCCTTTGCCATGGGCACGGCCGCTGGTCTCGCCGGCGATCACTGGAGTCTTGGCTTCGTGGTGGAAACCGAGCGTCAGGTGGAGGACCACCTGGATGAGCACATCGCCCAGGTCCCCGCGGACGACCAGCGCACCCGCGCGATCCTGGAGCAGATGAAGGCCGACGAGATGCACCACGCGGACGTCGCCCACGACGCCGGTGGCGCCCCCTTGCCGGCGCCGGTCAAGCTGGCGATGAAGGCGGTGGCGAAGGTGATGACCCGGGGTGTCTACTGGCTCTGAGATCCCGGATAGTCGACTGGCTGAGCCGACCGGTCAGCCCCGGCGACCCGCCTTCAGGTTCCAGCCGGCGATGTCCCGGCCCAGGTTGCGGCCGTAGAAGATCTCCATCATCTCGCGGCGCACCAGGCGATGGATGCGCCGGTACTCCTTGTCCGACAGGTCGGACGACTTGACGCAGAACAGGTAGTCGTCGAGGTTGAAATCGTCCACCACCATCTTGGTGTGGAAGATGTTCTCCTGGTAGACGTTCACGTCGATCATCTGGAAGCGGTTTTTCGTGTCCCGCGACAGATAATTCTGGATCGAGCTGATGTTGTGGTCGATGAAGTGCTTGCGGCCACGGATGTCGCGGGTGAAGCCGCGTACCCGGTAATCCATGATCACGATGTCCGATTCCAGCGCATGGATCAGATAATTGAGCGCCTTCAGCGGCGAGATCAGGCCGCAGGTGGAGACATCGATGTCCGCCCGGAAGGTGCTGATGCCGCTGTCGGGGTGGCTCTCCGGATAGGTGTGTACCGTGATGTGGCTCTTGTCCAGGTGGCCGACCACCGCATCCGGCAGTGGCCCCGGCGTCGGCGTATTCGACACATCCTCGGCCGGGTGTTCCTCGGCGATCAGCATGGTCACCGACGCGCCCTGTGGGTCGTAGTCCTGACGTGCGATGTTCAGGATGTTGGCGCCGATGATGTTGGCCACATCGGTCAGGATCCCGGTCAGGCGCTCGGCATTGTAGGCCTCGTCGATGTACTCGATGTAGGCGGCGCGCTGCTCCGGTGAATCCGTGTAGCAGATGTCGTAGATATTGAAGCTCAGCGACTTGGTGAGATTGTTGAAGCCATGCAGCTTCAGTCGCTTGGACGGCGTAGGCATTCTGGTGCGGTACCTCCTAACATTAGGCTGCGCACGCTACGCCGAGCTGGAGGAATTTTCAACCAGAAAACAGGGTTGTTTGCGCGTCCGGGACAACTTTTTTTCCGATGCGCGCGCGCAGGGCGTCCGGTGGTCCCTGGTTCGGCGTCCTGGTTCGGCGTCTTAGGTCGGCGTCGGTTGCAGCCGTTCGAAGATCCGCTTCCAGTGCGCATCGCCGAAGGCGCGTCGCATGGCCAGGGGCAGCGGGATCGGACCCTGTCCGAGCAGGCCATCATGCAGTTGTCGCGGTGACAGCGCGCTGTCGTCCGCGCGGCTGTCGGCGGCAGCCTCGATCAGACGCCAGCCGAGCACCGCGGCCAGGGCCTCTCCCGGCTGCTGGATCAGCCGCGCCAGCTGCCGCAGCGCGCGGTCGGTATCCGGCATGAAGCGCTGCAGCCGATGGGCGGCCTTGTCCGCGTCGATGATGTCGCAGTGCAATTCCAGGTCGATGCGCGCCAGCGCTACTGCCAGCCGACGCCGCTGCAGGGCCGCTGCGCGGTCGTCCGGCCGGGCGTCGGCGGTCTCGAACAGGAGCCGGTCCAGGTACAGGCTCCAGCCGCCGGACAGGCTGTGGCCGTCGGCATGCCGGCGCGGCAGCGACCGCGCCGCGTCGCCACCACTGAAGGCCAGGGCATGGGTGCCGCCCCAGCCCAGATGCAGCGCGCGGGCGCGGACCTCGCCGGGTGTCGGCGGCACGGCGCAGCCGTTCAGGGTGTCCGGCACATAGAGCCAGCCCTCGGCCTTGGCGGGGTTTGCCACGTAGTCGATGGTGTAACCGGCGGATCGGGGACACACCGGACCGCCGGCCACGTGCAGCGGTGCGGCCGGCAGGTGGAACAGCCCGCGCTGTCGCAGGTGCGCCAGCCAGCCGCGGTTCTCCGCGCCCAGGGCATCGCGCAGCCGGCTGGCCTGGGTGTGGGATTGTCCCGCCGCCGGAGCGGGATCGGTCTGCTCGCACTGCTGCGCCAGGTCGTCCAGCCAGGGGGCGCAGGTCATGGGATCCAGGTCCAGCTGGTGGCGCCGCTGCAGCCGCAGGCGCAGGTGCGCCGCGCCGCAGGCGGCGCTGCCCACGGCCTGCGGTAGCAGATCGTGGCGGATGGCGTCGGCATAGTGCGCCAGCGCCTCGCCAGCGATCTCGGCCTGCGCCGCCAGCGCGCAGCCGGTGCCGCACTGGTCCTTGAGCCAGCGGCTATTGCCCAGCGCCCGCAGGTAGAGACGACCATCCT
Organism: Thiohalocapsa marina; assembly: GCF_008632335.1. Taxonomy (GTDB): domain Bacteria; phylum Pseudomonadota; class Gammaproteobacteria; order Chromatiales; family Chromatiaceae; genus Thiohalocapsa; species Thiohalocapsa marina. The sequence goes on along the minus strand of NZ_VWXX01000004.1, from coordinate 15,830 downwards.
CGGCGGCGGCCATGGCGGCCCGGGCCAGTACCGGCGAGACCAGCGCAGCCATAGGCCTGAGCTGGGCCATGGCCTGCAGCAGGTAGTCCGGCAGATCGGCCAGCAGGGTACCCAGGGCCGCGCGCAGGTCGGGCGGGCGCAGCAGCGTCAGGCGGTGGATTGCGGCCAGCGGCAGGAAGCGCGCGGGGTCGCGGTGGCGCCAGTCCCGCTCGAGCAGTTCGCGGTGCTCGACGGTGGCCAGCGCAAACAGCAGTTCCAGGTCCAGTTGCCGGTCCTGGTCCAGGGCGTTGAAGTCCAGTTCCTCCAGGGCGACGATCAGGGTCTCCAGCCAGCCCGCCAGCGCCGCTTGATCGTCGTCGGTGTGCAGGGGCAGCAGCGAGCCGGCCGTGCCGCGGCCGCTGTGTACCGCCGCCAGCGGATGGAAGCGGAACCAGACGGAAAAGAATTCCTCGACCAGGGCGTCGAAGGCGGCGGCCTCAGACATCGCGAATTTCGTAGTCGTGGGTGACCGTGGCGCTGGCGCCGAGCATGATGGAGGCGGAGCAGTACTTTTCCGCGCTGAGCTGGATGGCCCGGGCCACCTGGCGTTCGTTGAGCGCGTGGCCGGTGACGATGAAATGGGCATGGATGCGGGTGAACACCTTGGGATCGGTATCGGCGCGTTCCGCCTCTAGTTCCACCACGCAGTCCGTCACCTGCTGTCTGGCCCGCCGCAGTATCAGCAGCACGTCGAACTGGGTGCAGCCGCCCATGCCGAGCAGCAGCATCTCCATCGGGCGGACGCCCAGGTTGCGGCCGCCCAGGTCTGGTGGCCCATCCATGACCACCCCGTGGCCGCTGCCGGATTCGCCCAGCATGGCGGTGCCTTCGATCCATTTGATGCGTGCTTTCATGATCGCTCGGGTGGTGTGCGGATGCTGTGAATGGTGCTGCGGCTGATCAGGTCAGGCCGGGTTGGTCGGTTCAGGTCTCGCCGAACAGGCGGGCGAGCGCCTCCCCGGGGTCCGGCGCGACCATGAAGGCCTCGCCGACCAGGAAGGCATTGACCCCATGGCTGCGCATGCGGGCGACATCGTGGCGGCTGTGAATGCCGCTTTCGGTCACCAGCAGACGGTCATCCGGGATGCGCGCCAGCAGATCTAGCGTGGTGTCCAGGCTGACCTCGAAGGTGCGCAGATTGCGGTTGTTGATGCCGATGAGCCGACCGGGCAGGGCCAGGGCGCGCTCCAGTTCGGCGCCGTCGTGCACCTCCATCAGTACATCGAGCCCCAGCTGCCGCGCCAGCGTGTTCAGCGCCTTGAGTTCGGCGTCGTCGAGGCAGGCGACGATGAGCAGGATGCAGTCGGCGCCGATGGCGCGGGCCTCGTAGACCTGGTACGGGTCGATGATGAAGTCCTTGCGGATCACCGGCAGCGCGCAGGCCTCCCGGGCCTGTGCCAGATAGGCGTCGGCCCCCTGGAAGAAGTCCACGTCGGTCAGCACCGACAGGCAGGCGGCACCGCTACGGGCGTAGGATCGGGCGATCTCCGCCGGACGGAAGTCCGGCCGCAGCAGCCCTTTGCTCGGGCTGGCCTTCTTGATCTCGGCGATGACCGCCGGCAGCCCCGCCTGCACCTTTGCCTGCAGGGCATCGGCAAAACCGCGGGTGGCTGGCGCCTGCGCCAGGCCGTCGGCCAGTGCCGCCAGGGGGCGGTGTTCGGCCCGTTCCGCGATCTCCTCGCGCTTGCGTCGCACGATCTTCTGCAGGATGTCCGGGGTGTCGCTCATGCTGTCCACTCGGCTAACTTGGCTGACTCGGCTGTCTGCGCACTGGTTTGGAGAAGAGTCTGCGAATTGGGTCACAGGTTCTGGGTCAGTCGCACCAGGGCATCGAAGCGTTCCCGGGCCTGACCATTGGCGATGACATCGCCGGCCCGGGCGACGCCTTCGGCCAGGTTGGCGGTGATGCCGGCGGCATGGATGGCGGCCCCGGCATTCAGCACCACGACGTCCCGCGCCGGCCCGGGCTGGTTGTCGAGCACGCCCTGCAGCAGTCGCAGGCTCTGTTCCGGGCCGTCCACGCGGATCGTGTCGAGGTCGGCGCGCTGCAGGCCGAAGTCCTCGGGGGCGATGCTGTAGAGGTCGATGCGCCCGTCCTTGAGTTCCGCCACGTCGGTGCGCTCGCTGATGCTGATCTCGTCCAGGCCGTCGCGGGCGTGCACCACCAGCACATGGCGGGCGCCCAGCCGTTGCAGCACCTCCGCCAGCGGCCGCAGCAGTTCGCGACTGAAGACGCCGAGCACCATGTTCGGCACGCCGGCGGGATTGGTCAGCGGCCCGAGCACGTTGAAGATGGTACGCACGCCCAGTTCCCGCCGGGGGCCGATGGCATGCTTCATGGCGCTGTGGTGCGCCGGCGCGAACATGAAGCCCACGCCGACCTCGCGCACACAGCGCTCTACCTGGTCCGGCGTCAGGTCCAGGCGGATGCCGGCAGCATCCAGCACGTCGGCGCTGCCGGACTTCGATGACACCGAGCGGTTGCCGTGTTTGGCCACATGGCAGCCCGCCGCGGCGGCGACGAACATGCTGGTGGTGGAGATATTGAAGGTGCCTGAGCAGTCGCCGCCGGTGCCGACGATGTCCACGGCGTGGGCCAGTCCGGCGATATTGACGCCAGTGGCCAGTTGGCGCATGACGCCCGCCGCAGCGGCGATCTCGGTCACGGTCTCGCCCTTGAGCCGCAGCGCCACCAGAAAGCCGGCGATCTGGGCCGATGTGGCGCCGCCGGTCATGATGCTCTGCATGACCGCGGTCATGTCGTCGCTGTCGAGATCGTGGCCCGCGATAGCGTGGTTGATGGCTTGCTTGATGTCCATTTGGTATCGAATGGGAAATAGCGAGTGAGCGATGTCGAACGGGGGGCCGAGTCGGGCGCCGATCGGGGCCGTCTGGATTCAGGGCGCGTCGGCCAGGAAGTTCTTCAGCAGCGCGTGGCCGTGGCGGGTGAGGATGGACTCCGGGTGAAACTGCATGCCCTGGATCGGCAATTCGCGGTGGCGAATGCCCATGATCGCGTCGCGCCGGCCATCGGCGGTCAGGGTCCAGGCGGTGACCTCCAGCGTCGGCGGCAGGGTGTCTGCGTCGATCACCAGCGAATGGTAGCGCGTCGCCTGGAACGGGTTTTCCAGCCCGGCGAAGACGCCGACGCCGGCATGATGAATCGGCGAGGTCTTGCCGTGCATCACCGCATGCGCCTTGACGATGTTGGCGCCGAAGGCCTGACCGATGGACTGGTGGCCCAGACAGACCCCCAGGATCGGCAGCCGTCCGGCGGCGGCCCGGATCAGCGCCACCGAGATGCCTGCCTCGTTGGGTGTGCAGGGCCCCGGCGAGATGACCAGCCGCTGCGGGTGCAGGGCCAGCGCCTCGTCCACGGTGAGCTCGTCATTGCGCCGCACCAGCACCTCGGCCCCCAGTTCGCCCAGATATTGCACCAGGTTGTAGGTGAAGGAGTCGTAGTTGTCGATCATCAACACCATGGGATGCGTGTCCTGTACGGGGCCTCTGTGGATCGCTGGGGCGGGTCTGGCGGGTGAGCGGATCAGGCGTTGACCTGGCTGTCGCGCTGGTTTTCGAGACGGCTGTCGTTCTGGTTCTGGGGCTGGCCTTGCCCGCCGGCACTATTGTCGCCCAGATCGGGGGCGCTGCCTATCCCGTCGGTGGTACGCCCGGCGGCGGGTGGGCGCAGACCGAGCAGATCGCCGATGGCGCGGACGGTCAGGGCCCGCTGTCGTTCCAGCGACAGGCGGTCCAGATCCGCCAGCAGCCGCCACAGCGCCGCCGGGTTCCGCGGGCAGCGGTTGAGGATGTAGCTCACCGCCGCGTCATCCAGCAGCAGGCCGTGCTGGCGGGCGCCACGCTGCAGCAGGCGGGCGCAGCCGGTCTCGTCCAGCGCGCGCAGGGCATAGGCGGCGCCCGCGCTCAGTCGCGATCTGAGGTCCGGCAGGCCCAGCCCTAGATTGGTTGGCGGCACCCGGGCCGCCACCAGCAGCCGGCGGTTGCGTTCCTGCAGGCGGTTGTACAGGTCGAACAGGCCGCGCTCCCAGACGGCATCGCCGGCCTTCTGGTCGATGGCGTCGATGACCACCGCGCTGCATTGTTCCAGGTCTTCGAGGATGGCCGGCAACAGGTCGGGCTGGTCCAGCGGTAGATAGATGGTGCTGCCGCCGCGGTCTGCGACGGCACGGCAAGCAGCCTGCAACAGGTGACTCTTACCGCTGCCGGCAGGGCCGTGCAGGTAGAGGTAGCGCTGGCCCTCGGCGGCGGCCCAGGCCTGTAGCGCGGCGAGGGGCTCGGCGTTGCCGTCGGCGACGAAGCGCTCGAAGCCCCCGGGCTCAGGCAGCCGCAGCGCCAGTGCCAATTGGTTCACGATTTGTTAACGCCCGGGTCCGCCCTGTGGTGTGCGGGGCTCATGCCTGCAACGCGATGGCCGTGGTGGCCAGGCGTCGCCCCAGCGCCAGGCACAGGCGCCGCTCGGCGTCGGTGAGCGGGCGGTCGTTGTTGAGCCCCGCCAGGTGGGTGGGGCCATAGGGGGTGCCGCCGGCGTCGGTATGCACCAGGTCGGTCTCGCTGTAGGGCAGGCCGAGCAGCAGCATGCCGTGATGCAGCAGGGGCAGCATCATCGACAGCAGGGTGGTCTCCTGGCCGCCGTGCATGCTGGACGTGGAGGTGAACACCCCCGCGGGCTTGCCGGCCAGGGCGCCCTTGAGCCAGAGCTGGGAGGTGCCATCAAGGAAATGCTTCAGCGCGGCGGCCATGTTGCCGAAGCGCGTCGGGCTGCCCAGGGCCAGCGCGGCGCAGTGCGCCAGGTCGTCCGCGCTGGCGTAGGGTGCGCCCTGGTCCGGGATGCTGTCCTCCACGGCCTCGCAGACGGCGGAGACGGCGGGAACGGTGCGCAGGCGTGCCTCCAGGCCACCTTCCTCCACGCCGCGGGCGATCTGGTGCGCCATCTCCGCGGTGGCGCCGTGGCGGCTGTAGAAGAGCACGAGAACATAGGGGGGGGCAGTTGCGGCTGTCATGTGGGGTGGTGTCGCTGTGTGTGGCTGGGTTGTGTCGGCGTAGCAGGCGTCTTGGGTGGCCCTGGCGTGTGCCGGCTGGTCCGTTCAGTGCTGCAGGGTGCTGGCGTCCGACGGCACCACGGCATTGGTGAACAGCTCGCGGGCGTCGACCGGGTCGAAGCTATAGTCGCGGTTGCAGAATTCGCAGGTCACGTTCACATGGCCCCGTTCGGCGATGATGGCGTCCACCTCGCCCGGGCCGAGGGCACGCAGGGTGTCGGCGATGCGGGTGCGGGAGCAGCTGCAGCGAAAGGCCACGGGCTCCGGCTCGAACAGCCGGACGTCTTCCTCGTGGAACAGTCGACGCAACAGGTCCGTCACCGGCAATTGCAGCAGTTCGCGTTCCTCCACGGTGTCGGCCAGCAGGGTGGTGCGGTTCCAGCCATCCTCGTCGGCGTGGGGGCCAGGCATCTGTTGCAACATCAGCCCCACCGCCCGCTGTCCGTCGACGGCCAGCCAGAGCCGTGTGGGCAGTTGCTCGGAGCCGGCGAAATAGGCCTCGATGGCGGCGCCGATGCCGTCGCCTTCCAGCGGCACGATGCCCTGGTAACGCTCGCCTTGCAGGGGATCCAGGGTCAGCACCAGACGGCCGTCGCCGAATTGCTGTGCCAGGGTGCCTTCGGTGACCGGGTCGTGCCAGCGCGCCAGACCACGCACAGTGCGACCATGGGTGGCCTGGGCCACCAGCGAGCGGATGGGGCCGTCACCCTGGATCTGCAGGATCAGCGAGCCCTCGAATTTCAGCGTGGCGGTGAGCAGCAGCGTTCCTGCCAGCGCCTCGCCCAGGGGGCGCTGCACCGGGGCGGGGTAGGGGTGTCGCTCCAGCACCGCCTGCCAGGTGGCGTCCAGATAGGCCAGTTCACCGCGCACGCCCAGGCGCTCGAAGACGAAGCGGTGGAGATTGTCGTGTTGAATCGTCATGCGGTCACAGTATACCCGTTGCGAGCGGCATTCCGCGCTTCGCGGGCCGATGCGTGCATCTGCTCAGCCTTCGACGGCGCGCAGGTAGCGGTCGATGGAGTCCTGCAGGCCGATCTCGCCGGCGTAGACCAGGCGCTCGTATTGCCGGCGCCAGCCCCCCATCAGCAGTCGAGCGTCGCGCCACTCCCTGAAGATCAGGTGTGCCAGTGGGCCGCCTTCGTCGAGGAAACCGGAGTCCTCGAAGTCGCGCTCCGCGCGTGCGCGGTCGTAGGCGAAGCGCACGATGCGGCTGTGCCAGCGCCCGCCCTGCCAGGTGAACTGGCCGTAGCTGCCGCGGGGGTCACCGTCGAAGGGCGAGCCCACCGAGCCGACGTTGACCACGTCCATGTCCTGGGTGCGACGCTGGTGCGGCCGATGGGTGTGCCCGGAGACGAACAGGGCCACCCCCTCGGGCAGCTTGCCGGCCAGGGACTCGTCGCTGGTGTTGGGGGTGATGCCGTCGCGGTTGCCGGCCATGGTGCCATGGGTCACATGCAGCCAGGCCGCGGCTCCGGGCGGATGCAGGCAGAGATGGTCCGGCCAGTCGCGCAGCAGGTCGGCGTGCTCGGCCACCTGGCGCCAGGCAAAGTCGGTGAAGCGGCGGATGTCGCGCTCGCCGACGGAGACCGGTGGCTCGACACCGCAGCGCAGCACCCAGACCTCGTGATTGCCGTTGACGGGCAGCCAGCCGCTGGCGCGACGGCGCTGATCGAACAGCATCAGGCAGCCGAGGCTGTCCGGGCCACGATTGACCAGGTCGCCGGCCATGACCACCATGTCCGGGCCCCAGGCGTCGATATGGGCCAGGGCCTCTTCCATGGCGGGCAGATTGGCCTGGACGTCGGAAAAGACGGCGACCTTCATCGGAGATGCCTGTGAGCCTGCATTAGGAGATGCCTGTGAGTCGGTTGCTGACGCCTAATATGGATGTCATGGTTCCTCGGGGCAAGGCGAGAGGGTAAGCTAGGCAGAAGCCTGACGCACAAAGATTAACCATCGAGGCCGTTTGCCGCATCATGACCGACGATATCGCGCTCAGTGGATTTGCCGACGACGCAACCGATCCGGACTGGGACATGCCGCTGACGCTGAAGCTCACGCCCGAACTCATCGTGCATGCGCTGATGGGCAACGCCTCCGCCGTGCACACCGGCTGGGAGAGCTGCATCGACGAGACCGCGGTGCTGTCGCAACTGGTGGTGATGGACGACGCCGGCAACAACGCCGTGCGCCTGGTGGAGCAGGAATTTGCCGACGAGGACGAGGCGGATCAGATCTGGCACGACTGGACCCTGGAGGTCCGCATCGGCCGGGTCGTGACCACCGCGCATTACTCGCTGCGGGCCAGCTCGGCGCCGCTGGACTGGGAGTGGCACGCGCGCGAGGCCGAGCGCGCGTTCGAGCGCGCCTGCATCCTGCTGGGCCGGCGGGTGCGCCGCGGCCTGGTCGTGGAGGAGCCGATGCCGCGGGAACTGCCGCCCCGGGCCAGCCGGCACTGACGCTAACCCGCCGGCACCCATGCCGCAAAATTCCGAAGAAAAACACAGCCTACGACCCATAACCTACCGGAGGCGGACTGCATGAACATCAGGATCGACATCGACATCACGCCGGACGAGATGCGCAAGCTCATGGGGCTGCCGGACGTGGAGGCCTTCCAGCGTCAGCTGATGGACGACATTCGCGAGCGTATGAATCAGGGCGTCGAGGGGTATGACCCGCTCAAGCTGTTCCAGCCCTACCTGAGCAGCAGCCTGGCGGGCATGGAGATGATCCAGAAGCTGATGACCGCGGGCCTCGGCGGCGGGGCGAAGAAGTCCGCCGGCGACTGAGGCCGCCCGGTGCCGCCCGGCTGAACCAGGCGGCACCGGCCTACAGGATGTACTGCGACAGATCCTCGTCCGCCGCCAGCTGGCCGAGGTTCTGGTCGACGTAATTGGCGTCGATGGTGATGGGCACCCGGTCCAGCTCCGAGGCGTTGAACGAGACGTCTTCCAGCAGCCGCTCCATGACGGTGTGCAGGCGCCGGGCGCCGATGTTCTCGGTGCGCTCGTTCACCTGGTAGGCGATCTCCGCCAGCCGCCGGATGCCGTCGTCGGTGAACTCCAGCCTGACCCCTTCGGTGGCCAGCAGGGCCCGGTACTGGTCGGTCAGTGACTCGTCCGGCTCGGTGAGGATGCGCACGAAATCGTCCGTGGTCAGCGCCTGCAGCTCGACGCGGATCGGCAGCCGCCCCTGCAGTTCCGGGATCAGGTCCGATGGCTTGGCCAGATGGAAGGCACCGGAGGCGATGAACAGAATGTGGTCGGTCTTGACCATGCCGTGCTTGGTCGACACCGTGCTGCCCTCCACCAGCGGCAGCAGATCGCGCTGCACGCCCTCGCGCGACACATCCGCGCCGCTGCCGCCGTGCTCAGCGCGGCGGGTGACCTTGTCGAGCTCGTCCAGGAACACGATGCCGTTCTGCTCCACGTTGGTCATGGCGCGGAGCTTCATTTCCTCCTCGTTGACCAGCTTTGCCGCCTCCTCGTCGCGCAGCACCTTGCGCGCCTCGCGGATGCGCAGCTTGCGCGGCTTGCTGCGGCCAGAGCCCAGGTTCTGGAACAGGCCCTGCAACTGGCTGGTCATCTCCTCCATGCCCGGGGGGGCCATGATCTCCACGCCCAGCGGCGACTGGCTCACCTGTACCTCGATCTCGCGCTCGTCCAGCTCGCCGGCGCGCAGCTTCTGACGGAACTTCTCCCGCGTGGCCGACGAGGCGCCGGCACCGCGGCTGTCCTCGTCGAAGCCGGACGGCGGCGGCAGCAGGGCGTCGAGGATGCGCTCCTCTGCCGCCCCCTCGGCGCGCTCGGCATTGCGCGCCATCTCCTTCTCGCGCTCCATCTTCACGGCGATGTCCGACAGATCGCGGACGATGGACTCCACATCCCGGCCGACATAGCCCACCTCGGTGAACTTGGTGGCCTCCACCTTGAGGAACGGGGCCTCCGCCAGCCGTGCCAGCCGACGGGCGATCTCGGTCTTGCCGACGCCGGTGGGGCCGATCATGAGGATGTTCTTGGGGGTGATCTCCGAGCGCATGGGCTCGGGGATCTGCGCCCGTCGCCAGCGGTTGCGCAGGGCGATGGCCACGGCGCGCTTGGCTGCATGCTGGCCGATGATGTGCTTGTCGAGCTCGGCGACGATGCGCTGGGGGGTGATCTCGGACATGGTGTCTCTGTGCTGGTCGAATGTGAGTGGCTGGTGGTCGGACGGCCGGCTCAGCCGGCGTCGAGGGACTCGATCACCAGATTGTGATTGGTGTAGACGCAGATGTCCGCGGCGATGCCCAGGGCCCGTTCGACGATGTCGCGCGCGCCCAGCTCGGTGTTCTCCAGCAGCGCGCGCGCTGCGGACTGGGCGAAGGCGCCGCCGGAGCCGATGGCCATGAGATCGCGCTCGGGCTCCAGCACGTCGCCGGTGCCGGAGATGATCAATGAGGCCTCATGGTCGGCGACGCAGAGCATGGCCTCCAGCCGGCGCAACATGCGGTCGGTACGCCAGTCCTTGGCCAGTTCCACGGCACTGCGGGTGAGATGGCCCTGGTGCTTCTCCAGCTTGGCCTCGAAGCGCTCGAACAGCGTGAAGGCGTCCGCGGTGGCGCCGGCAAAGCCGGCGATGACTCGCCCCTGGTACAGGCGCCGCACCTTGCGCGCATTGCCCTTCATCACCGTCTGGCCGAGGGACACCTGGCCGTCGCCGCCGATGACCACTGCGCCGTTGCGGCGGACGGAGAGGATGGTGGTGCCGTGAAACTGTTCCATCGCGTACCCGTGAGCTTGATTGTCGGACCCCCATTCTACGCCCTTAGCCGCTGCTTACGCAGTCCCGGCCCGTCCCGGACCCGAATCCCGTCGCCGCACAGCAGTTCCAAATTCAAACCGCAGAGGCCCAGAGAACGCAGAGACCAGTCAGCATTTTCGTCAGCTTCTCTGCGTGCGCTTTGCGTTCTCTGTGGCTCTGCGGTTAATCGAGCTGCGGCAAAGCGGCAAATTTGAAAATGCTGATCGCCGCGGCTTCGGCTTGCGAGGCGCTTGCCGGCTGCGGTATAGATGCCGGCCCTTCAGTTCAACGGACCCCGATCACCATGTCTGCTGCCCCTTACCAAGTCGTCGCCGACGGCGTCCATTGCATCGAGACCGGGCTCTACCGCACCGGGCTCGCCGCCTGTTACCTGGTCCGCTCCGGTGACCGGCTGGCCTTTGTCGATACCGGCCCCACCAATACCGTGCCCAGCCTGCTCGGTGTCATCGACGCGCTGGGCCTGACGCCGGGCCATGTAGACTACGTCATCCCCACGCATGTGCACCTGGACCACGCCGGCGGCGCCGGGGCGCTGATGGCCGCCTGCCCGAACGCCACGCTGGTGGCCCATGCCAAGGGGGCGCCGCACCTGATCGACCCGGCCCGACTGACCGCCGGGGCCACCGCAGTCTACGGCGAGGCGGAGTTCGCGCGCTCCTTCGGTGCGTTGACGCCGGTGCCCGAGGAGCGCGTGGTGGTGGCCGAGGACGGCCAGCGCTTCGACCTCGCCGGGCGGGGCCTGACCTTCATCGACACGCCCGGGCACGCCAACCACCACGGCTGCATCTTCGACGCGGGCAGCCGCGGCATGTTCACCGGCGACACCTTCGGTATCTCCTACCGCGCCTTTGACACCGCCGCCGGGCCTTGGCTGTTTGCACCCACCACGCCGGTGGCCTTCGACCCGGAGGTCTGGCTGAACAGCCTGGAGCGGATGATGGCCTATGCCCCCGAGGCCATGTTCCTGACCCATTACTGCCGGGTCGACGCCCCCGAGCGCCTGGTGGACGGCCTGCGGCAGAGCATCCGCGATCTGGCCGCCATCGCCCTGGCCGAGGAGGCGCAAACGGAGGGCCGCAAGGCGCGCATCAAGCAGGCGGTTACCGATCTGCTGCTGGCGGACGCGCGTCGCCACGGCTGCGATCTGTCCGAGGCCGAGATGCTCGACCTGCTGCAGGTGGACCTGGAGCTGAATGCCCAGGGGCTGGAGGTCTGGCTGCAGCGGCGCGCGCGCGGCCACTAGTCCCTAGCCGGCGCCGTACAGCCGCAGGAAGCGCTGCTCCGAGAAGCCCTCCAGGCGCTCGCCGCCGATCAGGATCACCGGCACGCCGCGGGCGCCCATGCGCTCCAGCTCCTTGCGCGCACGGCTGCTGCGGCTGACGTCCAGCTCGCGAAACGCGATGCCGCGGGCGCGCATGAAGGCCTTGGCGCGGCGACAGTGGGCGCAGGACGGTGCGCTGTAGAGCGTGACCTGTTTGCGTTGTCTTTGTCCGGCACCGGGCATCTGCCTGTCACTCCTTGCGCTTGCGCTGGGCGCGTGGATGGGTCTGGTCGTAGACCTGGGCCAGGTGCTGGAAGTCCAGATGGGTGTAGATCTGGGTGGTGCTGATGTCATTGTGCCCCAGCAGCTCCTGCACCGCCCGCAGATCGCCGGAGGACTCCAGCAGGTGGCTGGCAAAGGAATGCCGCAACTGGTGCGGATGCAGGTGATCCGTGGCGCCGCGGACCCGGGCCCAGCGCGCGAGGCGTTGCTGCACCGTGCGCGGGTGGATGCGTCGGCCCCGCTGGCTGACGAACAGGGCCGGCTCATCGTCCGACGCCAGCAGGCCGCGGACCTGCATCCAGGCGCGGATGGCCGACAGTGCCGCCGAGCCCACCGGCACGCGCCGTGTCTTGGCCCCCTTGCCGATGACGGTCAGCGTGGCGTCGGCGGGATCCAGACCCTGCACCTGGTGCAGGTCGACCGCCGCCAGTTCCGCCAGGCGCAGCCCGGACGAGTAGAACAGCTCCACCATGGCGGTATCCCGCAACCCCAGCGGGTCGGTCTCCGCCCCCTGGGCGGCGTCGGCGTCGAGCAGGGCGCTGAGCCGGTCGGCATCCAGGGTGTCGGGCAGCGGTCGCGGGCTCTTCGGCGGGCGCACCCCGCGGGCGGGATTCTGCCGCGCCTGCCCCTCGCGTTGCAGGTAGTCGAACAACCGGCGCAGCGCCGACAGCTCCCGGCTCAGGGTGCGGCCGCCGATGCCGCGGCGATGCCGCCAGGCGATGTAGCGGCGCAGGTCGCCGTCCCGCAGGTCGGTCCAGTCGGCGATGCGCTGGTCCCGCCGCCAGGCCAGCAGGCGTTGCAGATCGCGGCGGTAATTGCTGACGGTGTGGGGCGACAGGCGCCGCTCGTGGGCGATGTGGCGCAAGAACGCCTCCAGCGCCGGGTCAGCTTGCGCTGCGCTGGCGGTTTCGGGGCATGGGGGGGAGCTGTCCATGACGCGGGTCTAGTTGTCTGCGGCCCCGGGCGCCACCGCCGGTTGCGTCTCCGGCCCGCCCCGGGTTCCGGTGTCGTCCTCGACCAAAGCCGCCAGCCGGGCACTGGCGATGGCGCCCAGGCGCTCCAGCAAGTCAGTGCCCATGTCGTGGCTGAAATGCGCCGGGTCGCGGCTGCCGATGGCGAGCACGCCGCTCTGGCCGCGCCCCCTGAGGGGGATCAGCGCGGCGGACTGGATGGGGGCGGGCGCATCGCCGAACAGCTGCTCGAACTGCGGCCCCTGCAGCGGTCCGCACAGGCAGCGGTCCTGGTCGATGAAGTCGAGAAAGGCGCTGACCAGCGGGTCGCCGGCATGTTGCGCGAGATCCACTGGAAACAGCTTCAACACCACAGCGTCGGCGCTGAACTCCGCCCGCAGGGACTCCTCCAGCGCGGCATGGGCCTGGGGCAGGTCGCGGGCAAGAATGAGCCTGAGGGTGAGCTCGTGCAGCCGGTTGGCCAGCCGCTGGTTGTCGTGGGCGCGGGCCACCAGCTGGTCGAGCCGGGCCTGTTCCGCGCTGAGCTGCTCCCGCAGCACCCGCACCTGACGCTCGAGCAGCGATACCGCGCCATCGACGCCGTGGACCAGGGACAGCGCGGCCAGCACGTCCGGGTGGCGCTGCAGAAAATCCGGGTGCTGGCGCAGATAGTCCGCCACCGCCTGATCCTGCAGCGCGTCGACCACGGGACCGGCCTCCGGGGAGGCGCTCACAGCTCGATGTCTCCTTCGAAGACACGGGCGGCGGGGCCGGTCATGGTCACCGACGCGCCCTCGCCGGCCCACTGGATCTGCAAGGCACCGCCGGGCAATGTCACCTCGACGGCCTCGTCCAGTTCGCCCCACAGCCGCCCGATGACCACCGCGGCGCAGGCCCCGGTGCCGCAGGCCAGGGTCTCGCCGACGCCACGCTCCCACACCCGCAGCCGGATGTGGGCGGCATCGATGATCTGCATGAAGCCGACATTGACCCGCCGCGGAAAGCGCGGGTCGCACTCGATTCGGGGCCCGAGTTCCGCCACCGGCGCCTGCGCGATGTCTTCCACATGCAGCACCGCATGGGGATTGCCCATGGACACCGCACCGATGCGCAGGGCGCTGCAGCCCTGCCACAGGTCGTAAGCGGCGGCCCGCCGTCGGGCCTGGAACGGGATCGCCGCCGGGTCCAGTTGCGGCACGCCCATGTCGACGCTGATCTGGCCGTCCGGCTGCGCTTTCAGCCGGATCGGGCCGGCCGCCGTGCCGACGGCGATGTCGTCGCTGCGGGTCAGCCCCTGGTCACGGACGAAGCGGGCGAAACAGCGCGCGCCGTTGCCGCATTGTTCCACCTCGGAGCCGTCGGCGTTGAAGATGCGGTAATGGAACTCCGTGCCCGGCAGGCGGGCGGCCTCCACCAGCAGCACCTGGTCGCAGCCGATGCCGAAGCGGCGGTCCGCCAGCCGGCGGCTGAGCTCCGGGGTCATGTCCAGGCGCTGGGAGATGGCATCGATGACCACGAAGTCGTTGCCCAGGCCGTGCATCTTGGTGAAGTGCAGCCGCATCAGTGGAGCCCTCCTCGGACCGCGACATGGCGGTCGCTGACCAGGTTGACGCCGAGCCGGTCGTCCAGGCCCGCGTTATGCAGCTGGGCCTGGAGCTTGGCGGGTTCGAAGGCGGCATGCAGCGGGTTGAGAAAGTCGCGTTTCATGGCAGCACCATCTCGTCGGCGAACAGCTCTCGCGGAGTCTCGCGGCGGCGCACCAGGTGCATGCGCTCGCCGTCCACCATGACCTCGGCGGCGCGGGGGCGGCTGTTGTAGTTGGAACTCATGGTGAAGCCGTAGGCGCCGCTGGAGCGGATGGCCAGCAGGTCGCCCTCCGCCAGCGTCAGGCGTCGCCGTTTGCCCAGGAAGTCGCCGGTCTCGCAGACCGGGCCGACGATGTCCCAGTCCCGCGACTCGCCGCCGCTGTCGCGCCGCGCCGGCACGATCTCCTGCTCCGCCTGGTACAGCGCCGGACGTAGCAGGTCGTTCATGGCCGCATCGACGATGGCGAAGTGGTGCGTTGCCGTGGGCTTCAGGTATTCCACCCGCGTCAGCAGGATGCCGGCATTGCCGGCGATGGCGCGGCCGGGCTCCAGGATGATCTCGTACGGCCGGTCCGCCAGGCGGTGTTCCAGTGCCTCGGCATAGTCCGCCGGCTCCGGCGGCTGCTCGGTGGTGTAACGGATGCCGAGTCCGCCGCCAAGGTCGAGGTGACCGATGTCGATGCCCTGGGCGTGCAGCCGGTCCGCCAGGGCCAGTACCCGCTCCAGCGCGTCGAGGAAGGGCGACAGGCTGGTCAGTTGCGAGCCGATGTGACAGTCGATACCGGCGACGCGGATCTGCGGCAGCGACGCCGCGCGCCGGTACACGGCCTCTGCGGCATGGATGTCGATGCCGAACTTGTTCTCGCGCAGGCCGGTGGAGATGTAGGGATGCGAGCGGGCGTCCACGTCCGGGTTGACCCGCAGTGACACCGGCGCCTGCACGCCGGCCTCGGCGGCAATGCGGGCGATGCGCTCCAGCTCGGGCTCGGACTCCACGTTGAAGCAGCGGATGCCCACCGTCAGGGCGCGGCGGATCTCGTCGGCGCGCTTGCCGACGCCGGAGAAGATGATGCGGCCCGGATCGCCGCCAGCGCTGATCACGCGCTCAAGCTCGCCCACCGAGACGATGTCGAAGCCGGAGCCCAGCCGGGCCAGCACGTCGAGCACGGCCAGGTTGGAGTTGGCCTTGACGGCGAAGCCGATGAGATGCGGCCGCCCGCGGAAGGCGTGGTCGAAGGCGTGCCAGTGGCGCTCCAGGGTGGCGCGGGAGTAGATGTAGCAGGGGGTGCCGAAGCGCTCGGCGATGTCCGCGACGGGCACATCCTCGGCGTACAGTGTGTCGCCGCGGTAGTTGAAGTGATCCATGGCGCTATCCGCTACAGGCCTGCCGCGTCCGTCGGCAGCATCGGCAGGTTGGTGGACGGCACATCGTCCAGGGCCTCGAGGGCGTCGCCGCTGGCGTCCGGCGCCGGCACGGGGGTGTCGGCCTGGCCAGTGCGAGACTGGCTGGCGTCCGCCTGCGTGGCGGGCGGGCGTTCTGGCAGGTAGAGGTCGCCCTTCTGGCCGCAGGCGACCACCATCTGACCGATGGCGAGGACGGCAACGATGGAATAGAACAGGGTACGGGCCCAGCAGTGCATGGCGTCGGTCTGGTTGGGGCGGCGAGGCCGCGGATGAAGCGTCTGGCTGTCTTGCCGATATCGCGTACCGGAAGCGCGCGACTGCACGACAGTATAGCGCGCCCAGGGATCGGACGGCTGGCTCAGGGCTGGCTTAGGAACGCGCCCAAAACAAGGTGAACACTGTAGGGCGGATAAGCGAAGCGCATCCGCCGTTGTGGCCTGTGGCG
>NZ_VWXX01000049.1 GCF_008632335.1 Thiohalocapsa marina | reverse complement strand
GGAACCGCACCATGACCCATGTTTCACGGGCACATCCGGCAACGGTGCGGTTCGTACCTCACCGCACCCTACGCGCTGACCCGTGAGGCTGAGAGCATGCAGCTGTTTTAACGGCAGTTCGATGTGCGAGCTATCGGGGGCGCGAGGGATTGTTGCGCCGCCCGGCCGTGTTTGAACAGTGCTAAAAAGGGGACCCCGCGAGCTCCGCCGGGTCCCGGGACGCCTGCAACCGTTTACCCTAAATGGAGCAGTCAGCCTCCAGCCGCCAGCGCCGCCCAATCAAGCGCTTGGCCGATTGTTTCACGGATCGGGCGATCACCCGATGGGTGAAAGGCAACCGGCCGGAAATCGGCCGTGAAGCAAGGCTTTCAGCTGATGGCTGGCTGCTCTTTCTCGGTTTACTTCTCCTTCGGCTCCGAAGGCGTTATCGCGACCGGCTCTTCAGTGGACGGCAACCGCACATAGGGCAGTGGCAGTCCATAGTCGAAGTATGGCCACCCATACCGACGATAGAGGCGGCGCCAATAAAACTGATCCCGATAGGGGCGATACCAGCCGGAGTACGGCAGGCCATAGTACCCACCCCGATGCCAGCCCGGCCCCCACCAGCCAGGGCCGCCCCAGCCGCCCCAGCCCGTGCCGAAGCTGAAACCCCCACCGAAGAATCCGAAGAACGCCTGCGACTGTAGCGGGACCGCCAGAAGCAAGGTCCCAAGCAATGCGGCAGCAAGTACGTAACGCTTTTTCATCGTACACCTCCTGCGAAGACCCATGGTCCAATCTCCATCGGCGCCTTGTCCATCGGGCCCGTCACTGTTGAGCCGTGGCCTGGGTCGCGCCTATCGAGCTCCCTCCAGAATCATTGTCGAGGCTTGATGTCTGCTCCCCGTATACCAGTGACCGGACCCCAAGAACGGTGATGTAGCGGCCGGTCGGAGACTCTTGGCAGTCTTAATATTAGTACATCCTGAAAAACTTATTCTCTAGGACTGGCTCGCGAGGCGTCTGAACATGACCATCGTGATGTCATCAGATTGATCGGCATCTGCGGCGTGCTCGCGGATGTCGGCAAGCAGTGCGTGCAGGCAGCGCTCGCAGCCCAGATCGTTACAGCCCTGCATCTGGGACGCCAGGCGCCCCGTGCCGTACAGAGCACCGCTTGGGTCCATGGCTTCGGTGACGCCATCGGTATAGAGCAGTAGCGCCTCGCCGGGCTGGAGTATGAGGTGGCCGGTGCTGTAGGTCATGTCTGGCAGAGGGCCCAGTGCAGTGCCACAGGGCTTGTCGATCCAGCCAATCTCGCCGTCAGTTTGCAGCCGCAGCGGCGGGTTGTGGCCTGCGTTGGCATAGTCGACATGCCCGTCGGCGAGGCGGATGACGGCGCAAAAGAGGGTCGCGAACATGCACGCATCATTGCCGTCGGCCAGCTCATCATTCACGCGCTGCAGGACGCGTCCGGGATCGGCATCGACCTTGAACTCGGAGCGCAGGAAGCTGCGCGTCACGGCCATGAACAGTGCCGCCGGCACGCCCTTACCCGAGACGTCAGCGATCGCCAGCACCAGCCGGTCGGCGTCGAGCTGAAAGAAGTCGTAGAAGTCGCCGCCGACCTCACGCGCTGGCTCCATGATGGCGTACAGGTCCATGTCCGGACGATCGGGGAAGGGCGGAAAGGTCTTGGGCACCAGGTCCATCTGGATGTCGTGGGCGATGCGCAGCTCGCCGTTGATACGCTCGCGCGCGGCCGTGGTCTCGGCCAGGTCGGAGATGTAGCGCTTAAGATTGTCGCGCATGGTGCCGAAGGCGGTGGTGAGCTGTGCCACCTCATCGTCGCCTTGGGGGGTTGGCAGGGCCGTGTCCAGGTTGCCGGACGACAGCTGCGGTGCCGCCGCGCTCAGGGCGCTGATGGGCCTGGTAATGGATCGGGCCACGAGCCAGACCGAGATGACGAGCAGTAGCAATCCGCCGAGACCGGTCATCGCCTCAACCTTGGTGAGCTCAAGGATCTCCTTGTTGAGCGCGGCCTTCGACACGAGCGTGCCCACGGTCCAATCCGCGGTGTCGAGGGGATGCCAGGCGAGCCAGCTCGGGTCGTTAGTCGCCCAACTGATCCACGAGAGCAAGCCTGGCTCGCCCGAGACCATGGCTTGACCGACGCCACGCAGCCCTGCGTCGTTGCGCGCCTCGGCGATGCTGAAGACCGACTCGTTGAAGGCGATGTCCGGGCGGGGATGCGAGATGTAGGTACCGTTCTTGCTCAAGAGCACGCCATAGCCAGCCTCGCCCAGCGGCAGCTCGGCCATGATGCTGTCCAGCCAGCCGAGCTCGATGTCGCAGGTGACGACGCCGGCGAACAGCGGTCCGTCTGCCGTGGGGATGAGGATGGGCGCTGAATAGGTCACCATCTTCACGCCCGTGTTCTCGATGTAGGGCTCGCTCCAGTTGGCGCGCCCGAGGTAGTGCGGCAGGGCGAACCAGTCCTGGCCGAGGTAGCCGGCGTCGCCATCGCCAAGGTCTTGATGGCCCAGTCGATCACCGTCGCGGTAGACATAGGGCGAAAGGACGGTCCAATCCGCCGGGCGCAGCGCTGGCAGCACTGCGACGGCGGTGCCGTAAACCTCAGGATTGGCGCGCAACAGTGCCTCCTGCAGTGCCCGTACGCGCGACTCTGGTAAATCGAGTGCCTGCATGCCGAGGGTGAGTGCCATGCCTTCGATGATGCCCTGCAAGGGTCCGAGCCGGGCATCGATCTGGTCGGCCGAGCCCGCGGCCAGAAAGCGAGCGCGGTCTTGCGCCTCGGCGGACAGGCGCTCGCGGAAGTTGAAGTAGTTCCAGAGCACGATGGCGCAAAGGATCAGTCCGGCGACGCCGGCGGTCCAAAGGAGCATTCGATTGCGCAGGCGCGATCTTGGCGTGCAGGGTGTCTGGCTGGCGGTTGCGCCGGCGGTCATATCGGTAGGACTGCGATCTTGGCTCACTGTGTTCTCGCGTCCAGCGGCGTAAAGGTGGAGAAGTCCGGTGCCAGCCCAATCAGTCCGGCGGCCACGAGTGTGTCGACCGTTTGAGTGTAGACGGTGGGGTTGAGGGCGCCGGGCGGTTCGGGGGCATTGCCGGTACCCAGTATCGACGCCAGTATGTGCTCAAGCATCCAGCGTTCATGCGGACGATTGGCCGGGATGCCGGCTGCCGCGGCCTCTGCCAGCACGACGTCGAGGGTCTCTTCCGGATGCGCGCGGGCATACTCCCAGCCCGCCAGCGTCGCCCGGCGCATGGCTCGGGCGAGCTCACCATGTCGGTCGAGCCAGTCGGACGTGGTGTAGAGGCCGTCTTCAGGAAAGCCGAGACCATAGTCGCGCATCAGGAAACCGGTGAGGCGTTCGTCGTCGACACCGGCCTGCCAGATACGGTGGTACTCGTTGTATTGCATCGCCGCACAGGCCGCCACGCCCCGCTTTAGAAATAGATTCACCGAGTAATACTGTGGAATGACGACCGGCTCGACGTCGTAGGCCGCGAAGAAGACGTCGAAGCTGGCCGAGAAGGCGCCCTGCCAATGGCTCAGCATCTGGCCGTCTAGGTCTTCAGGGCCTTGGATACCTAAGTCCTTCCAGGCCAGCAGCATGAGGTTGGAATGCTGCACCAGTTGCGCGATCTGGACGAGATCCATGGCCTCGGCCTGGCTCGTTGCGGGTGGTGCCGCGGCCACGATCGCATCGGCGAGAAAGGCGGTCGCGACATCGGCATCATCGCCATGCAGCAGATCCAGCGATGATCGCTCGGCATTGGCATGGATTAGCTCGACCCGCAGGCCCGCATCGGCGTAGAGCCCCTTGCGTTGCGCCATGTAGATGCCGGCGAACTGACTCTGCGGACTCCACTGTAGCGCTAGGCGGAGGACATCCGGTGGCCGGGCGGCCAGGGGGCCGGAATGCGCCTCAGTCTGGACCTGCGCTGCTGACAAGGGTCCTAGGGCCAGCATAAAGATGACACCGGGGGACGGCGTGCGCTTCGGGATCTCCGTCCAGGAGGCCGACAAGGGTCTCAACAATCTCGCGCGCGTCGTGGGCAAGCTCAAGGAGATTCAGGGGCTTGACGTTGCCTTCGGCGTGTTTCCGTTGGCGCCCCGCAAGACCGTTGTCGTCGGCAGGGGCAATCCGCGCCTATTCGACGTGGGTGCCCTCGTGCGCCAGTTCGGCGGTGGCGGACACCCCGGTGCGGGGTCGGCCATTGTCAAGGCCCCGGCAGAGGAGGTGTCAGGGCAGCTTCGCGGGCTGATCGAGCGAGCCGAGGGGGCCTATGCGCGGGTGCGCGACCTCATGTCCGCGGTGCGCGTGGCACTCTCGCCACAGGACCGGCTTGGTGCGGCGGCGGATCTAATGCAGCAGGCGCGACGTAGCGGATTGCTCGTGCTCGACGAGGAGGGACGGCTGCTGGGGAGCTTCGGCGAGGATCAGTTGGCCAAGGTCAAGGAGGCGGTCACCTGGGACCATCCGGTCAGTGCCCTGATGCGCCGTCAGCCCGCCTCGATCGCGCCCGAACAGACCGCGCGGGAGGCCCTGCGGCTGATGAGCGCGGCAGACGTGGGGGTGCTCCCTGTTGTTGCCGATGGGCGCGTCGTCGGCGAGGTGACCCGTGCGGAGATCATCCTTAGCCTGTACGACTTCTGAATAGAAGCTGGCTCAGGGGAGCCTGAGCCGACCTCGATAGCGGCTAACGCTCCAGGTGTGTCAGCACACTGCGGGGCTGCGGACCGGTACGCACGCGAGCGCTGTCGATGGTCTACGGAGAGGAAATCCAACCTAGATTAGAGTCACGCGATCGCCAAGCTTGATGCGCCCGCCTTCGCGCACGCGCAGGCAATGGCCCGCATGCCGGCCCAGTGCCTTGGCGGTCCCGGCGCCGGCGACACGGTCGAGATAACCGCAGGGTGGGCGCACCCGATGCCACTCGAACAGGGCCTCGCCAATGCGCAGGCTGACACCACGCAGATCGAGTCCTGCCAGACCGGACACCACCAGATTGCGCCGATGCTGCCCCGCGCTCAGCGACAGACCATGACGGCGCTCCGCGCGCCGCAGATCCTCGGCATAGATCAGCGTCACCTGACACCCGTCGGTGAGCCGCCAAAAGCCGCGGCCCAGTGCATAGCGATCCTCCGCCAGCCCCCTGTCGACGATGGCCAGCGCCTCATCACACGGCCGCATCAGTGCCCCGGCGGCTGCCGAGATGAAGATCGCCGACAGCTCGCCTTCCCGCTGCTGTCGACTGAGCCTGCCAATGCGTCGTCCAAGCCATTCGAGCAAGGGTCGATGGCGCCATGCGTTCATGTCGATTTTGTCACCTCCTTGCATTCGAGCATCAGCTTCGGCGCAGTCCCGCGCAAGAATGAGCTTAAGCCTGTCAAATTAGGATGTTACTTGGCAACCCAGAGATTCGGCGCTGACACTGTAGGGGACCGATGATCAAGGCCGACGTCTCATCCAACCACACAGCTTTTCCAGGTCTAAGCTTATGGTTACTCGCTGAGTTCGCGAGGGACAGCCGTGTCTCACGATAAAACGATGAGGAGACGCAGATGAACCGTTACATGTCGACAGTTATCCCTACCGTCCTGCTGATGGCCGTTTCGGTGGCCTCTGGCGAGGAGATCCAATGCCGGATCACGGGCGAGACACTGGACGCAGTGGTCCCGGTGGCGACCTTCGCCGGCGGCATCATCGGAAACTACGACCCGGGCAGCGGTTTACCAACAGGCAAGCGCCAGCATCGTCCTGTGACGATCACAAAAAAGCTCGATGCACTGTCGCCTCTCTTGTTCCAGGCGGCGGTCAGCAATCAGACACTCACGAGCATGGAGTGCTCATTCCACAGAGTGCTCCACAAGCGTTCCCAAGAGCTCTATTTCAGGATCACACTGACACAACCACGCATCGTCGATCTCGCTTTGAACGGCGATACATCACAGGAAGGCGCCCCGCAGGAAACGTTGCAATTCGTCTACTACAAGATCGCGCTGGAAGACGTGCTCAGTGGAATAGTTACAGAAGACCTCTGGGAGTCGCCAGTAGACTGAACTGCAGCGACTAAGACCGCTCACTGGCGCGGGCTTCAGGAGGAACGCACCGCGCCTGAATCTCTTCACGCTAGCCGGCACAGGCGCATTCAACGCGCGAAGTCCCACCTCTCCGGCGCGGTCTCGGCCACCGGCGCGAGGGCGCAGGCCTGTGGCACTTCGGTGAAGCCAAAGGCAGTGCGATCAGGACCGTATCATGCGCGTATCCAGAGCGAGCGATGGCAGGCGGCGCTGCGCCCCAGGCCTAAGCAGCATGGCGCATGGTGCGGGCCACACCACCCTCCGCAACCAGGGCCTGGGCCGGTCATGCAACCGGCCCGCAGCATGTCTCTACTCGGCGTCGAATATCTGATAGGTGACCGTGCTTGCCGAGGCATCGGCACGGTAACCCTCGCCATCCAGGAGCGTCCAGGTCGCCGGCTCCGGACCCTCCTGCAAATCATCCTCGATGACATTGGAGAGCATGACTGCCGCATCGGCGCCGGCCGCAATGGACAGCCGCAGGCCCTCGATGGTGCCATCGGCGCGCCTGAGGACCTCGACTTGCTCCAACCCCTTCCCGCCAGCGACGTTGTAGTCGATGTCGCCGTGGGCCGGATCGCTGTCCTCGGTGAGCTCGATCAGCACGCTCAGGCCACCGGCGGGGGCGGGCTCGCTGAGCTTGAGCTCCCAAACCAACTGTCCGCCTTCCGGGACATCCAGGGTCTGCGAGCTGAGGCTGACGACGAGGGCATCCTGGGCGCTAGCCGTGGTGGCCGCGAGCAGGGCCAGTGTTGCAGTGAGGGTTTGGTACGTCTTCATGGCACAACCTCCGACAGAACAGGGGACGGTGCCAGAAAGTCTAGACCAGCGCTCAGCGGTTGTGAAAATCGAGACCCGGTCGCGGATACGCGCTGTACAGTGGTGTGGCGAAGGCATTGTCATGCGCTTAACCAGGGCCGTGGGGTGTGGTGGTGCAGCGCGCTCTTACTCACTCCGCATAGATCATCGTCCGTGTCATACCCCCGTCGACGACCAGGTTCTGGCCGGTGATGAACCCGGCCTGTGCGCTGGCGAGGAAACGCACCGCCGCGACGATGTCGGCCGGCTCGCCGACGCGCCCGACGGCGTGCTGGGCCTGATCGAGCGGGCGGTGCGCTGGGGTGCGCCGCTGCGCGGACTTCTGCAGCGGTCCCGTCTCGATCCAGCCTGGGCTGACGGCATTGACGCGGATCTCCGGCCCGAGACTGATGGCCAGGGCATGGGTGAAGGCGAGCAGACCGCCCTTGGCCGCGGCATAGGCCTCACACTGGGGCTCCGACTGCAGGGCGCGCGTCGAGGCGATGTTGACGATGGCGCCGCGGCGCGCGCGCAGCCCGGGGATGGCCGCGCGGGTGCAGAGAAAGGCGCCGGTGAGGTGACTGTCCAGCCAACGCCGCCAGGCCGTGAGCGTGAGGTCCTCCAGTGGCCCGCTCACGGGGTCGGCAATCCCAGCGTTGTTGACCAGCAGATCCAGCCCGGCGGGCTGCCCCGCCTGCCATGCCGCAAGCGCGTCGAAGGCCGCGCAGACCGTCGCCTCCTCGCCCACGTCTGCCTCCAGCGCGAGCAGCGCAGGGCTCGCCAGCTCGGCCGTCAGCTCGGCGAGGGCCTCGGCATCGCGATCGAGCACCACCACCCGCCAGCCCTCGGCCAGGAACGCCTGCGCCAGGGCGCGCCCGATGCCTTGCGCGCCGCCGGTGATCAGGGCGAGTGGGTATGGCGCCTGTCTCTGCGTCATCGTCAACAAGCCTCCTCGAAGCGATAGCACCCGCGCCGGTCACGCGGCACGGCCAGCGGCCGGCTTTCCGACCCGAGCGAGCGGCAGGGTATGCTTACGTCCCGCCGCTTTGCAGACCGGCCAACAGAGTATCTGCGCCAGCGCCAGCAGGCTTCCCAGAGGATGCTTCGTGCAACGGACGGCCCCGTCGCACGCCTGGGTCTTGCGTGGGGGCATGGCGCGCGCCTTCGTTCGTTGTGATTCCAATCGAGACCGCAGGACATCCAGCGTAAAGCTCTCTGAGATGATCATCGAGTTTGCCGGCGACTTCATCGACTCGGGCGCGTCGCTGGAGCAACGGCAAAGCCGGCTGAATGCCGCCTGCGCGGCCTGGAACATCGCCAATCTCCCCAAGCATGAGCGCCGCAAGGCACTGCAACGCGTCCTTGAGCCGTATCGGGTGGCGAACCCGGGCGTGCAGGACGTCGGCGTTCTGCGCCGGGACATGGAGTCGCTGATCAAACAGAAGATACACCGCTTCGGGCCGGTGAAAAAGCCCATCGTGCATGCCGAGATCCGCGACGACGGCGAGCAGTACAGCATCCTTGCCGTGTCCTTGCGCACGGGAGGGGAGGGGCGATGACCGACGCACTCTGCAGCGCCTGCGGCGCAGGGGTCGAGTCCTATACAGTCAGGCGCCGCTGCGGCCTGGCCGGTCGGTGAAGATCGTCGAAGCCATCCCCGGCGTGCTTCGATGATCAGCCTCGCCGGACGCGACATCCTGCACAGCTGGGGCAAGTATGTCTTCACTCAGGTCCGCATCCGTCGCCATCTCTACCGGGTGGTCGGGCTCACCCGCCGCAACGTCTCCTCGGGCGGTGACCCCATGGTCTTCATCCCGCTCAAGGATGCCCAGGAGGCGCAATTCCTCAAGGACAACGACGCCATCATCCAGCAACGCCGTCGGACCGCTGAAAATCCGCTCTTCAACCGTCCCGGCCAGCCCGAGGTGCTCGAGGCCGCGCTCGCTGCCCAGACCCAGAGCACCTCTGTCAACGCGGTCCTGGTGCGTCTGGACGCGGGCGCCGACCCAGACCGCGTCGCCGCGGACATCCGCCGTTGGAAGAGGCTTGGCGTCTATACCCGTGCAGAGATGAACGAGATCCTCCAGGCCAAGCTCATTGCCACCTCTGCACGGCAGATCTTTATGTTCAGCGTTACGGGCGCGGGGAGACGGCAGTGGATGCACTGAAGGGCGCGGACATCGCGGTCGCGGCGGGCGAGGTGGTTGGCCTGGTCGGTCCCTCGGGCTCGGGCAAGAGCACCTTGCTCAAGTGCCTGGGCGCCGTGACCGAGCCCAGCGGCGGGCGCATGACCCTGGGCGGGCGCGTCATCTATGACGAGGGCTGGCGCATCCCCGACCTGCGCGTGCTGCGGCGGGACCGCATCGGGTTCGTGTTCCAGGCGCCCCATCTGATTCCATTTCTGAATGTGACGGACAACGTGGCGCTGTTGCCGATGCTGGCCGGGCACGCCAACGCCGATGCCCGCGCGCGGGCGCGCGAGCTGCTCGAAGCCCTGGACGTTGGGCATCGCGCCCAGGCCATGCCGAGCCAGCTCTCCGGTGGTGAGCAACAACGCGTGGCCATCGCGCGCGCCCTCGTGAGTCGGCCGCCGGTGATCCTGGCCGACGAGCCCACCGCGCCGCTCGACAGCGAGCGCGCCCTCGGCGCCATCGGCATCCTCAACCGCATGGCCAGGGAGTATCGGACCGCGGTGATCGTGGTGACACACGACGAGAAGATCATTCCAACCTTTGAACGGATCTATCACATCCGCGACGGGCGCATCCATGAGGAGCTCGGCGAAGGGCACATGTCTACCTGAGTCCTTGAGCGCTCCAAGGCATTGAGCCATGTACAGCGCTCAGACACTGCCCGATAGCGTACTGCGGCAGCTCATCGCGGTGGCAAAACGGGCTGCGGCACAGGCCTATTGCCCCTATAGCCGGTTTCCGGTCAGCGCCGCGGTCTTAAGCGCCGAGGGCGACATCCATACCGGCTGCAATGTGGAGAACACCTGCCCCGGCCTGAGCCTCTGCGCCCTGCCGCTGCGGCCGAGCCGCCGCCCATGCCGTCCGCTGCGGGCTCTACCTGGGCGCGGACTCCGACACCTGAGCGCGGCGAGCGTTGCGACCGCACCCATTGCAGCGCGCATGCCGCGGCCCGCGCCCCGCCCGGGATGCGTCAGCAGACCTCCGCCTTGACTCAGCCTGTAGCCACAGAAGCCGATGTCTGTAGTGTGTCAGCATTTGTCAGCTAACGTGCTGCAGGCGCATCTAGACTACCGTCCGATCTCGTCAGGCGCTGGCGCGCATGGCCTGCGACCGTCCACGCCTGGGGGAGTGTCGATGCCGCCGAGCGCTGGCCGCCGGTGTCGCGCCTGCCCTCTGCATCCGGGCGCGACCGCAAGCGCATCGGCCGGAGGTGCCGTGAATCGGCGCGGCCGAGGTCATGCGTACAAGTCAGACCGTGGTCGCCATGCACAACGGGAGGCAGTGAGATGATGGCATTCATGGCAGCGTTGATGGCAAGCTATGCGCTCTTGCGCACGCTCCACCCCCTGGCCGCGCGCTTCGGTCTGCTCGACCACCCCACCGAGCGGCGCAAGCAGCATCGCCAGCCCACGCCCTTGGTCGGTGGGATCGCCATCTTCCTCGCGCTCTTGCTCGCACTGCTGCTGACGGTTCAGATCGATCATCGGCTCGCGTTTGGGCTCGGCGGTGCGGCGGTGCTGGTGGTGGTCGGGGGGCTCGACGACCGCCACGGGCTTGGCTGGAAGCCGCGCATGCTCGCGCAAGTGGTCGCGGCCTTGCTGCTGACGCTCGGCGCCGGGGTGCAGCTGACCTCGCTTGGCGATCTCTTCGGCCTCGGGCCGCTTGCGCTCGGCGTCTTCGCCGTTCCCTTCACCGTCTTCGCGACGGTTGGGCTGATCAACGCCTTCAATATGATTGACGGCATCGACGGTCTGGCCGGCGGCGTGGCGCTGATCGCCCTCCTGGCGCTACTGCCGCTGTCGTCCGGGACGGGGACCGAGGTCGTGCTCCTGCCCGCCATCGCGGCCATCGTCCCCTATCTGCTGTGCAATCTCGGACTGTTCGGCTGCAGGCGTTACAAGCTCTTCCTGGGCGATGCCGGAAGTCTGCTCCTGGGCTACCTGGTGACCTGGATGCTGATTGGCGCGGTCCAGGCACCGATTGGCTCGGTCCAGGCACCGAGCGCCCTCGAGCCGGCAGCGGCGATCTGGCTCATCGCCATCCCGCTCCTGGATGCACTTGGGGTCATTGCAAAGCGGCTGCTGAAACGTCGCTCGCCCTTCGGGGCCGACCGTGGGCATTTGCATCATCAGCTCTCCCGCGTCTTCGGCAGCACCCAACGCGCTCTCGTGGTGCTCTTGTCGGCCGCGGCGCTCTTTGCCGGCATCGGACTGGTAGGGCAGGCCTTGGGGGTGGCCCCCGCAGTGCTGCTCGGGATGGCGCTCGGCATCTTTCTGGTCCACCTCGCTGCCCAGCCCTTGGCCCCCCGGGCGTATCGTCGGCTTATGCGGCGTCGCCGCGCAGCGTGCTCGCCGATGGCCGTGCAACAGCCAGAGCCGGTGCTGCAGTGAGGCCGGTTTCCCCCAAGCCGTCCCGGCCACCCCACGTCCGGGTCCAGGGGACTGCCCCCACTCCCTGCGGTGATCCCGACCACCGCCAGCGGAGCCCCGCGGCGCAAGGGGGCGCTCTTTCCTTATCCGCTCCGGCACCTGAACGGGGCGCGCCGCCGACGGTTGCAGCAGACCTGCACGACGCCCCGTCCCCAGAGACCCTGTGCGAGCCGCGCTGGTATCTCGTTCAGACGCGTCCGCGGCAAGCTGAGCGCGCCGAGTGGAATCTTGGCCAGCAAGGTTATCAGGTCTTCCATCCGCGTCTGCGGGTCGAGCGCCTGCGTCGCGGACGTCGTTGCCAGGTCGAAGCCTCGCTGTTTCCAAACTATCTGTTCGTGCGGCTGCAACGCTGGGTCGACAACTGGTACCCCTTGCGCTCTACGCGTGGCGTTGCGCGTCTGGTCAGCTTCGGCGCAGAGCCTGCCCCCGTCCCCGACGCGCTGATCGAGCAACTGCGCTGCCGGATCGGCCAGATCCCAAGCCCACCGGCGCTGTGCCCGGGCGAGGCGGTCGTGATCGAGGACGGACCTTTTCGTGGCCTGGACGCGATCTTCCAGGCCTATGACGGTGAGCAGCGCGTGCTGTTACTGATCGAGCTGTTGCGGCGTCAGGTCAGGGTCAAGCTCCCTTTGGGGGACATCCGGCGCGTCGCCTGATGCGCACGTGCCGGGCAGCCAGATCCTGAAGCGACAGCCCCGTGCCGGCGCGCAGTCTGCCGTCACTGTCCCGCCCTGTGCCTCGATCATGCGCCGGGTCAGCGGCAACCCCATCCCCATACCCGGCTGATCGCCCGCATTGCGCCCGCGAAACCGCGGCTCGAAGAGTGCCGCTAGCTCGTCCGGCGCAAGCCCGTCGCCATCATCGGCGACCTCGATGCAGATCGGATCGCTCCCACGCCGACCCGCGTGCCAGGCGTGCAGCAGCACCCGGCTCCCCGGTGGGGTGTATTTCACGGCATTGTCCGTCAGGTTCCGCAGGGCCAGCCCCGTCAGCTGAGGATCGCAGTCCACCTGCCGGGGCAGGTCGTCCAGGCGCAACCGGATGTCATGACCTGCGGACAACAGGCGTGCCGCCGCGGCGGCATCCTCGAGCAGGGCGCGCAGGTCGCAAGGCACCCGCTGCGCTGCCTCGTGGATCAACGAAAACCGCTCATCGGCCAATGCACCGTCGAGCAGCGTGCTCAATCGCTGCGTGGCCTGGAGGATCTTCTCGTAGCGGGTGCGGGTCTGGGCGTCGGCCTCCTCGGCGTCGAAGACGAGGTTTTGCGCCGTCAAGTCGATCACGGAGACGGGCGTGCGAAGCTCGTGCGAGACCGTCTGCAGGAATAACCGCTGCTCTTCGCGCGCCCGTTCTTCTCGAGCCAGCGCGAGCTCCGCGCGTTCTAAGGCCTGCGTTAATTGCCGTGTGCGATCCCGCACCTTTTGCTCTAGCTCGGTATTGAGCGCGTGCAGCTGCGCCATGGCCTCGCGCTCGGCAGTGACGTCTTGGAAGGTGCCGACCAGGCCTTTGCTCAGATCCTCAGGGTCGATCGGAGCCGTCGATAGACGGATCCAACAGCGGCTCTTGTCTTTGCGGGTCAGTTCGACCTCTTCGATATAGCCACCCTCCTGCTCGATGCCGCGTCGGAAGCGCGTGCCAACGGCCTCGAAAGCGCTGCTGTCGGCATACAGGCAGCGCGTGCTGCGGCCGATCAACTCGCCCGGCGCGTAGCCAAACAACTGCTCGAAGGTGCGGTTGCAGCGCTGGATGATGCGCTTTTTGGCAAAGGCGATGCCGACCGTGGCGGCGTCCAGCGTGGCCCGCTGCTCGGCATTGGCGCTCTGCAGGCGAAGCTCGCTCGCGCGAACCCGGGCATCGGCGTCCCGCAGACGCTCACTGAGGGCGAGGGCGAGGAAGAGGAACTGAAGCGTCGAGCCGATGACGATGCTGTTGGTCGTGACCAGAGTGACGGGCAAGCCATCGGGCAGACGCACCAGGTGGTGAACGAGTCCACCGAGGAAGGGAAAGGTCCAGGCCAGCACGAAGAAGCGGGCGGGCCGAAAGCCCTGCTGCCAGGCCAGCAGGCCCGTCAGCAGATAGCCGAGCAGGAGTCCGGCGTTGAGGATGACGAAGGCGTTGCTCGCCAGTGCGATCAGGGTCGTCGAGATGCTCGGCACCGGCGCTGCCAACACCAGCGCAAGGGCAGGCACCTGCACCGCCAGGGTCAAAGCGATGAGCCCCCAATGACAACGCGGCATCTGACGCCGGGTCTGGAGATAGCGGGTGACGAAGGCCGTCGCCGGGAGATGCGCCAAGGCCGGCAGCAGGATGTCGAATGGCGGGTTCCAGCCTGGTCGCTCAGGCCAAAGCCACTGAAAGCCGAAGCCACTCAGGAAGCCGAGGCTCCAGAGGCCGAACGCGGCCAAATACAGGCTGTAGTAGACGAAGGTCCAGTCGCGCGAGGTATAGAAAAAGATCAAGTGATAGACGAAGAGCGCCAGCAGCAGGCCGTAATACGCACCCCAGACCAAGTTGTCGGCTTGAAGATGTCGCTCGAACGCCGCGTGCGTCCAAAGTTGAATCGGCTGCGGTGCGTAGATGCCATCTTCACTCGCGAGGCGGATCAGCACCTGACGCGATTGACCTCCGGCCAGGACCAGCAGCACGGCTGGGGCGCGCGTGTTGAGCGGGCGCTGAGCGAACGGGCGTTGGTCGCCGGTCTCGTAGCGCGCCAGTATTCCCGTATCACCAATAAGCGCGAAGTCGACGTGATCGAGGCGCGGGAGACCGACCGTCAGCACCAGGTCCTGCGGCTGCTGGCTGCTGTTGTGCAGTGCCAGACGCACCCACCAGGCCGCGCTCGAATGCCCGAAACGCAGCACGGACTCGGGATGCGTCTGCCAGCGCTCCTGCGGCAACGCCAGGACGGCCTCTGGCCCAAGTTCCCCAGAGCTATCCGCGAAGACCTCAGCAAGATCACCAAGTGCGATCACGTCCTCGATCACCGCGGTATCGATCGACACCTCAGCCGACGACGACAGGGGCCAAACCAGCACGCACAGCCAGAGCAGCAGAGAGCAGTTCGGCCAGCGCTGCCTGCGCCGACCCACACTGGCCTGAGCGAAAAAGGGCGAGCGTCGGCTCAGGCCGTCGCGGACGGGGCGGATCCAGCGACGCAAGAGCTTCCGTATCCGTTGCATTGCAGACATTCGTTGGTGGTCAGGCTTGGTCAGCTAAAAACGCCAGTGGTCTTGTTACCATTCTGCCGTCGGACTCAATATCGAGTCCACCAAACCCAGATCGGATGACACCTGATGAGCAGGATCACATTGCTCGAGGATGAGCCGACGCTGTGCGATGAGATGGCGGCCTTTCTGCGCAAGCGTGGACATGCGGTGCAGCAGGCCTGGCGCCTGGCAGATTTCTGGCCGCTGATGGCGCAGACGGGGATCGCGATCATCGACGTCATGCTGCCGGACGGCAGCGGCTTCGAGGCGGTGCAGCAGCTGCGGGCGCTGTCGCCACGCGCCGGCATCATCGTCCTCACCGCGCGCGGCAGTCTTGACGACAAGCTGACCGGGCTCGGCGGCGGCGCCGATCATTACCTGCTCAAGCCCATCAAGCTGTTGGAGCTTGCGGCCGTGATCGACTCGCTTGCCCGCCGCCTGGGTGAGGGGTGGCGGCTCGATGCCCAGCGCCATGAGCTGGCGAGCCCCAGCGGCAGCGTCATCGCGCTGTCCGCTGCCGAGCTGGTCTTTCTGCGCACGCTCGCACGCGCGCGGGGCGCATCTGTCAGTCGTCGGTCGCTTATCGAGGCGCTCGGCCATGACTGGCTGACCTACGATGAGCGGCGACTCGAGCAGCTTGTCAGTCGCTTACGTCGTCGCTGCGAGGAGGGCGTTGATCAGCCGCTGCCCGTGAAGACCGAGCGCGGGAAGGGGTATAGCCTGACCGAGAGCATGCAAGCGGTCTAACCGGTCAGGGGCAAGGACCCAATGCCCAATGCCTGCCTCGCGGTCATCAGCCCTCCTTGGCATCCGGTGCAGCCTGAGGCCCACGCGTAGCTGAGCCATCGTGGCGAGCCCGGGCGCTGTTGGCCGGCCATCGATGTGCATGGGCTCACACAGAGGTGCGGATCCGCAGCCAGGCCCTTGCCGAGGACGTCCTTCAGCAGTGACAGGGCGTGGTACGATAGCCCACAAAACCTATCAGCCTCTGTCAGGAAATGTCAGTTTTCCCAAGAATGGCTTCCGTTTTGCTGTTTTCTGGTAATTGACATGTGTCTCGCCGCGGAAGTGCCCGGATGGCTGCGTTGCAGTGCTCGTAGACATCGCTGCCGCTGCGCGATTGCCGGGTCGCGTAGCCGTGACTGGACCGACCTTCATCGGGGATACGCTGCGATCCACCTCAGACCCAAGGGGTGGCGGCGGGTAAACTGATCGGTGAGCAGGGTTCTCGAGCGACGAAGAGGGCAGGCATTTGGAGGCATTGACAATCGACTTGGCCGAGAGCGAACGCCCCGAGCAGGCGCTGCGCGAGCTCGCCGCCAACTTTCAGACCTTCTTCGAGACCGTCGGCGACATCATCCTGGTGGTCGCCCCCGCGGGCCACATCCTGTATGCCAACCAGGCCTGCCAGCGCATCCTTGGCTACAGCCGCGCCGAGCTGAGCCAGCTGCAGGTGCTCGATCTGCATCCCCCGGAGGTGCGCGCCGAGGCCCGAGACATCTTTGCCGCCATGCTGCGCGGCGAGCGTCAGCTCTGTCCGCTGCCCCTGATCGCCAAGGACGGCGCCCTCGTGCCCGTGGAGACCCGTGTCTGGCCGGGCCGCTGGAACGGCACCGACTGCATCTACTCCCTCATCAAGAACCTGAGCGCCGAGCAAGAGGCGAAGCAGCGCTTCGAGCGGCTGTTCCATCACAACCCGGCCCCGATGGCCCTGACCAGCCTGCCCGAACGACGTTTTGCGGATGTCAACCAGGCCTTCCTGGAGCGGCTCGGCTATCGCCGCGAAGAGGTCCTCGGTCAGCGTGCCGCGGACCTCGACCTCTTTCCCGACCGGGCCAGGCAGCAGCGCCTGGTGCAGCAGCTCATCGCAGGCGAGCGCATCAGCAACGAAGAGCTCAAGGTCCGCTGCAAGGATGGGGCGCTCCTCGACGGCCTCTTCTCCGGCGAGCTGATCCGCAGCCAGGGCCGCGCCTACCTGCTGACCGTGATGCTCGACATCACCGAGCGCACGCGCGCGGAGCAGAAGCTGCGCGACAGCGAGCAGCGCTATCGTGCCTTGAGCGCCGATCTCGAGCGCCAGGTGCAGGCGCGCACCGCCGAGATCCGCGCCGCGAGCGCGGCGCTTCAGGCCAGCGAAGAGCAGTACCGCATGCTCTTCAACAGCGCCGCAGACCCCATCTTCATCATCGATCTGCAGGGCCGCTTCCTCGCGGTCAATGACCAGGCCTGCCGGCACTACGGCTGGTCGCATGCCGATTTCCTTGCCCGCCACCTCCGCGATCTCGATACCCCCGAGGACAGCATCAACGCCCCGGCGCGCATCGCCCAGCTCGCGCAGCAGGGCCAAGCCCAGTTCCAGGCCGAGCATCGCGACGCCCACGGGCGCCGCTTTCCCGTGGATGCGCGTGCCACCAAGATCCACTATGGCGGTGTGCCCGCCATGCTTGCCATCTGCCGCGACATCAGCGAGCAGATCAAGGCCCAGGAGCGCATCGCGTTCCTGGCCTATCACGACCCCCTGACCGGTCTGCCGAACCGGGTCCTGGGACGCGACCAGCTGGCGCAGGCGTTGGTGGCCGCCGCCGACCGCCAGCGTGGCCTGGCGGTGCTGCTGCTCGACCTGGACAGGTTCAGGCACGTCAACGACGCGCACGGACAGGCCATCGGCGATGCCCTGCTGCAGGCGGTGGCCGAGCGTCTGCGCCGACAGTTGCCCAGTCCAGGGCACCTCTCGCGCCTGGCCGGCGACGAGTTCCTGATCGTCCTGCCGGACCTCGCTCCGGCGCAGGCCGAGGCCGAGGCGATAGGGGTCTGTGAGCGACTGCTGCAGGCCCTCTCCGCCCCCTTCGACCTCGCAGGCCGGTCCCTCAGCGCCACGGCCTCGCTCGGCGTCGCCCTCTACCCGCAGCACGGTGCCGACGCCGAGGCGCTGCTGCTCAATGCCAGCATCGCCCTGCGTGAGGCCGAGCGCAGCGGCCGGAACCGGTTCCGTTGCTTCGAGGCGCAGATGAATGCCGCGCTGATGCGCTTCGTGCAGACCCGCGAGGCGCTCGCCCTGGCCCTGCAACAACAGGCCTTCGAGCTGCATTACCAACCGCAGCTCGATCTGCGCACCGGCGCGGTCATCGGCGTCGAGGCCCTGCTGCGCTGGCAACGGCCCGGGGTGGGGCTGGTCCTGCCCGATGCGTTCATCGATGTCGCCGAAGACAGCGGCCTGATCGAGCCCATCGGCGCCTGGGTGCTCGAGCAGGCCTGCCGTCAGGCCGCCGCCTGGCGGGCCGCGGGCTGGCCGAGCCTGGTCATGTCCGTCAACCTCTCGGCGGTGCAGTTTCAGCACGGCCAGCTGGTCGAGACCGTCGCGGCGGCGCTCGCCAACAGCGGCCTCGCGCCGCAGGGCCTGGAACTGGAGCTCACCGAATCCATCGTGCTGCAAGAGGACGCTGCGCTGCGCGAGACACTGGCGCAGTGGAAATGCCAGGGCATCGGACTGGCCATCGACGATTTTGGCACTGGCTATGCGAGCTTCGCCTATCTGAAGCGCTTTCACATCGACAGGCTCAAGATCGACCGCTCCTTTGTCAGCGATCTACAGAGCGATGACGGCAGCCGGGCCATCGTGGCGGCCATCATCCAGATGGCACGCAGCCTGGGTCTGCGCATCATCGCCGAAGGGGTAGAGACGCTTGCCATCGCAGCGCAGCTGCAGGGCATGGGTTGCGACGCGGTGCAGGGCTACCTCTATGCCCGGCCCATGCCGGCGCCCGAGCTGGAGCGCTGGCTGCAGGCACGCGACAACACGGCTCAGGCCTGATCACGGATAGGGAATCCACGCCACACTGAGCGTCCAGGTTAGCCTGAGGAAGGAGGTTAGGAACGCGCCCAAAACAAGGTGAACACTGTAGGGCGGATAAGCGAAGCGCATCCGCCGTTGTGGCCTGTGGCGG
>NZ_VWXX01000048.1 GCF_008632335.1 Thiohalocapsa marina | reverse complement strand
CGGCACAAGTCGTTGATCGCACAACCCTTATGCCAGATAGAGCCGCCCTCCTTCAATCCCTTGGTGAGATTTGCGGGCTAGGCGCGCCTTGCATGCCCACGCAGGCCGCTGACCGAGGCTGTCCGCCCAATCCCGCCGATTCAGAGGCGACCACCGTCCGGACTCTCCACGACGACCCCGAGACGGATGAAATACACGCGCTGCGGGCCGTAGGCCTAGCGACATGCGGGTCAGGATCGGGAGGGGCCGGTTTCCCTGTTTGAGCGGAAAAATCTAAACCCGAAACCTGACTAAAACTGACTCTTTCTGAAAACAGTTGTTTGAGTTGTGTCCTCACGCCAGCTGTCGTGCAATACCCGAACGCTTTGCTCAGTTGAAATCCGAGTACTGCCGAGCTAAAACCGATGGCAAGCAAATGCAAGATGTCATCAATCTGAAGACACACGGCCGCTGATTCGAATGCGGGTGGCTGGGCTCGCCCGAGCATCCAGGACGGGCATCCGAGCGGCTGACACCAGGCTTCGTTTCGGCTTCCGGGGGCAAGTGGGATGCGGTGGTCTAGGGGCGGTTGTGGCAGGTGATCGCGGCGCTGGGCGCCCTGGCGTTCAATGTCTGTGCAGCGGCGGACATTCTCGGGCACTCGGGGTCGATCCTCGAGGATACCGTCTGGCACAATACCGTCGAGCAGTTCGTCAGCGGCGACGTCACCGTCTATCCTCAGGTCATCCTCACCGTCGAGGCCAGCGCGACGGTTCGGTTGGCGGCGGGCAGCGATGATGAGGCGGGTGGGGCCGATTCGCCCCAGCCCCCGGAACGTACGCGCCCGCACCGCGCGACGTCCGGCAGCCCCGCAGTTGGGTGTTGGCGGCGAATCCCACTCCAGCTACCCCCTTCTCTCGGGCGAGCCTAGGCGCTGTGGGTGGGTTGGATACCCTATCCGTGGCCAGAAGACAGCCAGAAGACAGACACTGGCCGGAAGCGTCCAACTCCACTACGCTACGGCA
Source organism: Thiohalocapsa marina (assembly GCF_008632335.1). GTDB lineage: Bacteria > Pseudomonadota > Gammaproteobacteria > Chromatiales > Chromatiaceae > Thiohalocapsa > Thiohalocapsa marina. The sequence continues at coordinate 18,578 of NZ_VWXX01000048.1, read as the reverse complement.
GACGTCATGGACATTGGCGTTTCCTTCGGGTTGGTTGCACTTCCCAGTGGTACACCGGACCGGTCCTCCATCCTTCCATTCAGTTTCTGGATCACCTAACCCAAATACCTGACAGTGGGCCAACTGCTGATCACGACCAATAACCGAACCGCTACGGGTTAAAATATGGAATTGATGACCAGAAAGTGCCGCCCCCAAACCCACCCTGGTTACGCTCGATTAATGGCAGGCGTCCTGATGTTCCTCGCGGTCCTGGCCTGGGGCATGGGCAAGGCGACCGCGGATTCAGAACCTGGTGCCGCGACCCAGTACCCGGGCGCCCCGGGCGAAGCCAGCGCGTCAGAGGCAACTTACCCTTTCGCTCTGGCGCCACCCAAGCCTGCCGGACCTTTGGTCGTGCGTGCCCGGCTGGACATCAACCAGATCAACGAGATTGACGACAGCGCGGAGAACTTCGAATTTTCCGGGGTATTGACCCTGAGTTGGCAGGACCCCCGCCAGGCCTTCGATCCCGCGGTGGAGGGCGTGAAGGAAAAGATTTACACGGGCAATTTCCAGTTCGACGAGATTTCACCGGGCTGGTACCCCCAACTGGTGCTCGTTAACGAATCGGGCCTCTTAGAGAAGAGCGCCGTCATCCTGCGCGTTCGACCGGACGGCACCTCGATCCTGACCGAGACCTTGAACGCCCGCGCGGAATCCAAACTGGATATGCGGCGCTTTCCCTTCGACCACCAGCACTTGAAAGCCGCCTTCCAGGTGCTGGGCTACGACAAGGACGAGGTGCAACTGGTCGCGGACACCGGACGGGCGCCCGCACCCGACAGTCGGGTCCGGATACCCCAATGGAACCTCCAGGGCATCAGCGACTCGACCGAGGAGTGGACGGCCCCCTACGCGGGTCAGGGCGGCCTGGCCTCGACCTACATCGTCACCATCGACATGAAGCGCCAGCCGTTTTACATGATGCGTCTCGTCGTTTTCCCGCTCTTCGTGATCGTGCTGCTCTCCTTCACGGTATTCTGGATGGATCGGTCATCGCTGGGGGATCGGGTCAGCGTCTCCTTTATCGGCATCCTCACTGCCGTGGCCTACCTGATGGTGACCGGTGACAATATGCCCCGCATCGGCTACGCGACCCTGATCCACGGCTTCCTGAACCTCAGCTTGATCATCATGACCATCACCGTGGTGTTCAATCTGATGGTCGGTGCCCTCGAACAAAAGGGAGAGCCCGCGCTGGCCCTGCGCATCGATCATATCTGCCGCTGGGCATTTCCCCTGGCCTACCTGGGTCTGATGGGCGTCATGGTCGTCAGCGCATTCAGCTTCTACTGAGCGGCTTGGCGGATGCTCGGATCGCCGCATCGACCATGCCCGTGGGTCAGCCATGCCTCGCTCACCTCACTTTCCTGATGCCGCCCGCCACGCCCCTGTAAATGAAAGTTCTTGCAGTGACTTTCAGGCTAACCCGAGGTCCGGGATATTCCGATGATGCCGCGTAGCCGCATCCTGGTCCTTTTTTCCCTCTTCACCCTCGGCCTCGGGGCCTGGTGGTACCCGCGCGAGCCGGCGCCCATCGAGGTCAGGATCCAGGAGGCGGCGCCGGGCACGGTGGAGGAGATCGTCGCCAACACCCGGGCCGTGACCCTCAAACCCTGCCGCCGGATCAAGGCTGAGGTCAGTATGCGAATCGCGAGCAGCTGCATCGTCTAGATTGCGTGCGCCACTGACCTCACCGGCGGGGCCGCCTCCCTGCGGCCAGGTGGGTGCGCGGTGGTCAGGCCAGATCGAACCGCCGCCGCTTGAACGACACCGTGCGCTTGTAGTCGCGCATGCTGCCGACCTTGCGCATGTCCGCCCAGGTGCCCTTGTAGTAAGGGATCAGGTTTCGGTCGGTCCAGGGTGTGACCACGTCGCCGACCACGCCGTTGTCGTAGCCGAACATCATGAACACCTGCCCCGGCCGGATGTCCGGCTCCGGGTAGGCCATCGCAAAGGCTGAGCCGTAGTCGTTGTGCAGCTCGACGATGTCGCCGGCCTCGATGCCCAGGTCCTTGGCGTCGTCCGGGTTCATCTCTAACGGCGACATCGGGAAGCGGTCGCGCCGGAAGGCGAGGTAACGGTCGTGGTACGCGGTCTGCCAGATGTGGTTGGTGCGACCGTTGTTGACCCAAAAGCGGTGTTTGGCGCGTTGCGACTCCACCGTCTGCGGCAATCCGTTCCAGGGTGCGGGCTGGAAGCGGGCCTTGCCATCCTCGGTGTCGAAACGGTAGTCGGTGTAGAGCATCTCGGTGCCGACGAGCTGGCCGTCCGCGAACTCCTTGATGGGCAGCTGCACGCCGTTGTTGCCCATGGCCCGCAGCCGGTCATAGGTGGCGAGATCACCGGTGCTGCCGCCCTGGCTATCGATACCGTCGGGGCTGCGGAAGCCGTCGTTGAAGGCGTCTTCCTCGGTCTTCCAGTCGAAGCCGGCGAAGCGCTCGGCCATCTCGGAATTGCCTTCGGCCTGATACAGCCCCTTCAGGGTGTTGGCGATGTCAGAGGCGATCAGGCAATCCGGCTTCGCTTCGCCCGGGGGATCCATGAAGCGCTCCGAGAGACGCATGCGCCGCTCACCGTTCATCGAGGTCAGATTCATCTCGCCGGGGTGCGCTGCCGGCAGCAACAGGTGGGCAGCGTCCGAGAACTTGGTCTTGTACAGATCGATGTTGACGACGAAGAGCCCGCCGCGGTTCTCGACCGCGTCGTAGATCAGATCGACCAGTTCCTCGGCGGTCGCGCCGCGCGCCTGGGCGATGGTTTCGCGAACGATGTTGGAGCGCCGATACACCGCCTCACGGTATTGCTCCGAGTTCAACGTGGTCTGGAAGGCATTGCAGGCCCAGACGGTGAGCATCCGTCCGTTACCCTTGATGATCTCATCATCCACGTAGATCGCTGGCCGACTGCCCGGATAGGGGGGGCGTGCGTAGCCTTCCTGGTGGCCGCCCATGCGCACGACGCCGGTACCGCGACGGCCGACGTTCTCGGTGGCCAGCACCAGGTCCACCAGGGCCGATTGAATTCGGTAGTTGTCGTTCCCCCAGATGATGCCCTTCTCGTAGCCGTGCATGGTGCGCGGATAATGACCGGACGTCTTGGGCTTGTAGGCCCATTCCGCGGCCTTGACGATGTCGGCCTCCGGGACGCCGGTGATGCGGCTGCACTCGGCGAGGCTCAGTCGGTTTGCCTCGAGCGCCTCCTCGAAGCCGGTGGTGTGCTCGCGGATGAATCGCTCATGATGCCAGTCCTGGTCAACGACATAGGTCAGCAGGCCGTTAAACAGGGCCGTATCGGTACCCGGGGCAATCGCCAAGTGCAGCACGTTCTCCTTGCCGGCGACATGCTCGGCGATCGACACCGTGAGACTGCGGCGCGGGTCGACGAAGATGACCTTGGCCTTCTCGGCGGTCTCGCCCGGAAACCACTGTTTCTTCTTGGCGATGGTCTCGCCACGCATGTTCGGCATCGCGTGGGCGAGAAAATAGTTGGTCTGGGTCTCGTAGCCGTTGGCACCGATGTAGAACAGGGTATCGGCCAGCTCCGAGTCCTCGTAGCTGTTGTTCAGCTCACCGATGCCCATGTCGCGGGTGGCATGGCACTCGGAGTTATAGGCGGGGCGGTTGTGGATTCGGACCAACGGCGTCTGCAGGGCGCTAAACATCAGTTTGCCGCTGCCCCAGGTGTTCTCGAAGCCGCCTCCGGCGCCGCCGTGGTCGAAGGCATTGAATGCCAGTGCCTCGGGGCCGTGCTCGTCGAGCAGGCGCTTGGTCACGCCGGCATAGACCGCGAGTGCGGTGTCCCAGTTGGTCTCCACCCAGTCATCGCCGGTGAAGAGCAGCGGATAGGCCAGCCGCTGGCGCGAGGTGCCGCGGCCGGTATACATCACGCTCGCGAGCTGCCCGCCACGGGTCGATGACAGCCCCTTGTTCACGGTGCAAGCCTTGTCCGGCAGGATCATGATGTTCCAGCGTCGCCCGTCGCGGTCGGCGATGACGTTGTGCATCGGCGGCGTCATGATCAGTTGCTGGGGCCCGATCTGCTTGCGAAAATCCAGGCCCAGTGCGTTCTCGTCAGGGGCGCGTCCACCCTCGTGGCGCTCCGGCCATTTGTATACGTGGTAGCCGCAGCCGACGATGCAGAAGTGGCAGGCCATGTTGCTGCGCTCTGCGTCGGTCGGCGGCAACGGGATACGGTCTTGGAATTGATTCATCGCGCTCGGTCTCCGTTGGCGTGGGCGTTCACAGCAGGTTGCACTGGCGGCCGTAAATCAGGCCCTCGACGGCGACGGCGTACAAGGTGCCGTCGGCTGCGTCGTGCTCGAGCAGGATGCGTGGCAGGTTTTCGGTGGCCTGGCCGTCCACCATTTGTCCGGCCATCTCTGGGTCGAAGATGCTGAAATGGCAGCCGCACTTGAAGGTACGCGCGTTCTTGTCGTAGCTGAGCGGGCAGCCCATGTGTGTGCATTGGGTGCTGAAGGCGACGATGTCGCCATCGGGTCCCACCCCGCCCGGTACCTGCCGCCCGGTCTTTAGGACCTGGCAGAAGGAGTCCTCGTCCGGGTAGTTGAACCCCTTCGGCTCGTTGACCTTCAGTTCCGCGACCTTGGCGATGCCGTTGCGCGGATAGGGCAACGTCGTGGCGCCGGGATTGCTCGGGCTGAGCTCGGCGGCGGTCCCGCTGCCGAGGCCGGCGCCCAGCAGGCCGGCACCGGCAGCGGCGGCACCGCCGGTCTTCAGAAAACGACGTCGTGCGAGATCGGTCATGGGATCGGGTCTCCTCCAGTATCGTTGGTGGTTGTTCTGGTGGCTTGCAGCGGGCCACGCAGCGCCCGGCGGGCGCGTTCTCTTGCCGAAAGCAAACGCCATGCCCAAAGCCGCAAGGAGATCAGTCAATGATTTAGGGCGGGCACGTTACCTTTGCGTAACAGCGCGACCAAGCATGTGTTACAAAAGAGAAACGCCACCCTCGGAGACTGGAGCCTGATGATCGACCGCGCTCGCCGCGCCTTCGGCAGCAAGTTGCTCGCCCTCGGCAGTCTTGCCCTGACAGCGCCGACGCACGCGCAGACAGAGGCACCGCTCAGTTTCGGCGTCACGCCAGTGGTCCTCGACGAGCAGGTGGGCGTGCTCGTGCGCTGGGCGGACTGGATTGGCGCCCGGGTCGGGCGGCCCGTGGCGATGGTGCAGCGGGCGCGCTATCGCGAGATCGTCGATCTGCTGCTGCGCGGGCGGCTGGATTTCGCCTGGATCTGCGGTTACACCTATGTGCAGCATCAGGATGGGTTGGAACTCCTGGCGGTGCCGCGCTGGCACGGCGAGCCACTGTATCGCTCGTAGGTCATCGTCGCCGCGGACAGCGGCTTTACCCAGCTCGCCGACCTGCAGGACGGGCTGTTCGCCTGGGCCGATCCCGACTCAAACTCCGGCTGGCTGTATCCCCGCTACGCGCTCTTACAAGCCGGGGCCGATCCAGAGCGGTACTTCGGCCGCACCTTCTTCACTTGGGGCCACACGCGCAGCGTGCAGGCCGTCAGCGAGGGCCTGGCCGACGGTGCCGCCGTGGACGCCTATGTGCGCGAGACCCTAGTACAGCACCAGCCGGTGCTTGCGAACCGGTTGCGCGTCGTGCACCGCTCGCCCTTGTTCGGCTTTCCGCCCATCGTTGCCGGACCAGCGCTCGCCACTCCGCTGCGCGAGCGGCTGCGCGAGGCCCTGGTCGCGCAGCCCGATGACGCAGTGGGCCTGGCTTTGCTGCGCGCACTGAACCTGGACGGCTTCTCGGTGGAAGGGCCGGCACTCTATGCTGAGATTGCGGCGATGATGGCGCGCGTCGGCCGTGGCACCGGCGCATGATCGGTGCGCTCGCCAGTTATCGCGTGCGCCTGCCGCTCGGGCTCAGCAGCGTCGCCGTGCTGACCGCGGTGCTGATGGCCCTGGCCCTTGGGTTGCAGACCCTGCATAACCTGGGTGAGGACCAGGCCCGCAACGCCCGGCGGCTGGCGCATGCCATGTCCGCGGTACTGGTGGAGGCCCTGCGCCACGATGACGTCTGGCTCGCGTACTCGCTGTTGCGCGGGCTGGAGGGACCGGATGGTCCGGATGCCGAGATCGTCTGGGTTCTGGTGGACGTGTCAGGGCGCATCTTCGCGAGCAATCTGCCGCGACGCTACCGGTTGGATACGCGGGTAGATGCTGCGCTGCCCTGGCTCGAGGCCGGCGCCACTACAGGGACACCGCCGGCGGCTGTGTCGGGATCGCAATTCCTGCCCGGTGGCGATTCCGCGAGCCGGTTGCTGCGCATTCCCTTGACCAGCGACGGCACCCAGGTCGGCGAGCTGGTGGCGTTGCTCTCGAATACGCCCTACCTTGTGCGCTTCCGCGAAATCCTGCGTGGCGGCCTCGCCGTCACTGTTGCTGCGCTGGCGCTGGTGCTGCCGCTCGGTTGGCTGTGGGGCCTGCGCCTGGTGGCGCCGTTGACCCGACTCGCTGACTGCATCGCGCGGGTCGGTCGCGACGATCCGAGGGCGCTGCATTGCCCGAGGCTCGACGGCAGCGACGAGATCGGCCAGCTTGGCCGGCGATTCACCGAGATGCTCGACGCTCTGGCGGAGAAGGCGGCGCTGGAGGAGCGCATGCTGGCCACCGAGCGCCTCGCCGCGGTGGGCCGCGTCGCGGCCGGTGTCGCCCACGAGATCAACAACCCCCTGGGCGGCATGATTATGGCCATCGACACCTACCGCACCCGTCCTGGCGCCACCGACCCCGAGACCGCGCGTTTGCTGGACCTGCTGGACCGCGCCCTGCAACAGATTCAGGCAACGGTCTCGGCGCTGCTGGTAGAGGCACGCCCCGACGGCCGCACCCTGACGCCAGCAGACATTGACGACGTCCGTACCCTGGTGAAGCCGCGGCTGACCCGCGACGGCACGTCCCTCGGTTGGCACACCGCTTGGACTGGGGATTCTCCCGCTGCCACCGGGCTGCCAGCGGCCCCCGTGAGGCAACTGCTGTTGAACCTGGTGCTGAACGCGGTGGCGGCGGCCGGGCGCGACGGGGCGGTGCAGGTGCGCGTCGCCGCCGCTGACGGCGAGCTCAGGCTCGACATCGAAAATCGCGGCCGACCGCTGCCGGCGGAACAGCTGCACCACGCCTTCGAGCCCTACCCGATGCCGCGTCCGGGCCGGTCTGGTGGCTTGGGGCTCTGGATGTGCTACCAGATCGCCTCCCAGCTCGGCGGACACATCACGCTGGAGGCCGACGGGCCCTTGACCCGGGTTGGGGTCCGACTGCCGTTGCGACGGGAGTGAGCCGATGCATAGAGTCTGTCTGATCGAGGACGACGCCATCATGGGCGAGGCGCTGATACAGCGGCTTGAGCTGGAGGGTTACTTGGTGGACTGGCGACGCGGTGGTCGGGCTGGCCTCGCGGCGCTGCTCGCCGGCGGCGTCGACCTGGCCATCATCGATGTCAATCTGCCTGACATCACCGGCATCGAGGTCTTCGAAGGCCTGCGTGCCGAGATCGCGGAGCCGCCGCCGTGTCTCTTCATCACCGGCTACGGCACCATCGAAGACGCGGTGCGACTGCTCAAGCTCGGCGCCGCCGATTATCTGACCAAGCCCCTCAGCCCAGGCGCGCTGATTGACAAGCTGCGCCAGCTGGTCGGTGCGCCGATCACACCTCGACTAGGCGCCGCCGGGAACGACGAGGACACCCGGCTCGGCGTGTCGCCGGCGATGCAGCGCATTGATCGCGAGTTGCTGCGCCTCGCCCGCCACGCGGACACGCCCGTGCTCATCAGCGGCGAGTCGGGCACCGGCAAGGAGATCGTCGCCAGGCGGCTGCACGCTTTGCAGTGCCCCGCCGCACCCTTCGTCGCGGTCAACTGCGCAGCGCTACCAGAGGGGTTGATCGAGTCCGAACTGTTCGGTCACGAGAAGGGCGCCTTTACCGGTGCGATCAGGCAGCGTGCAGGCGTGTTCGAGCAGGCAGGGCAGGGCATTCTGTTTCTCGACGAAATCGGCGACATGCCGCTGGCGCTTCAGGCGCGGCTGCTACGTGTAGCGCAGGAGCGGCGCGTGACGCGCATCGGCGGCACGCGCGCGCTGTCGGTCCCTGCCAGGCTGGTCTGTGCCACGCATCAGGCCCTGGACGCCTTGGTCCGGGCTGGCCGCTTCCGCGAGGATCTGTACTATCGGATCAAGGTGCTGGAGCTTCAGCTACCGCCGCTGCGCGAGCGTCCGGAAGACATCCTCTGGCTCGCCGCGCGCTTCCTCGATGCCCATGCCCGTCGTTTCCCTGACGAGCGTCGGGTGCTTCGGGAGGACCAGCGGCAGTGCCTGCTGCGTTATCACTGGCCGGGCAATGTGCGCGAGCTCCGCCACGTACTGGAGCGGGCCTGCATCCTGGGTGACGAAGATCGGCTCACGCTGAAGTTACCCGACCACCAGGCCCGTGACGAGACCTCGCTGAAGGCCCATGCTCACGCCGGCGAGCGGGCCGCAATCCAGGCCGCGCTCGCCGAGCATGCGGGTGTCATTACCGCCGCCGCCGCGGCGCTGGGTATCAGTCGCAAGACGCTGTGGCAGAAGATGAGGCGCTACGGCATCCGTCGCTAAGTTGGGGAGCCGGCCCAGCGCGGCGCCGATCTCGCCCTGCCTCAATCATCCCGCGTTGCACCGAGGAGCTGCGCGCCGATGCAAGTGAACCTGCACAAGAACGCCCGTACCACACCGGCGATCCGCCGTAAGCCGCAGGCCTCGACAGAGCCCACCCGCCTGTTGGCCGAGCGCTACAACTTGAGCACGCTCACAGTGCGCAAGTGGCGTGAGCGTGCCGACACCGAGGATGCGTCGCATCGGCCCCATACCCTGCATGCGAACCTCTCCCCAGCCCCCGCGACGCCACGCTGTAAACTGAGGCCCTGGATCGACAGGTCGGAAACGAAAGGAAACGAGACGATGAAGACACCGCAGATCGCCATCATCGGTGCCGGCATGACCGGGCTCGCCTGCGCACGGGCGCTGACCGATGCGGGATACGCGCCGGTGGTGTTCGACAAGGGCCGCGGCATCGGCGGGCGCCTGGCGACGCGCCGAACCGCAGAGGGCTGGCAGTTCGATCACGGCGCCCAATACATCACCGCCGCCTCCCCCGGCTTTCAGACCTTGCTGGAGCAGGCCGAGCGTGCCGGGGCGCTCGCGCGCTGGGCCGACGGAGGAACGCGCCCGCATCTCGTGGGCACGCCGGGCATGACCGGGCTCGCGTCCTATCTGGGACGTGGCATCGCCATCCGCCAGGGGGTTGAGGTCCGGGCGCTGCACGCAACGGCGCAGGGCTGGGCGCTGCACCTCGCCGAGGGCACGGCGCTGTTCGAGCGGGTCGTGGTCACCATCCCCGCGCCTCAGCTCGTGGATCTGCTCGAACCCGCCCAGCCGTTGACCAAGGCGGTCGCCCATGTGCGGCTCGACCCGTGCCTAACCCTGATGGCCGCCTTCGATCCCGACACCCCGCGCCCCTTCATCAGCCAGGCCGATGCCGAGGCCCCGCTGGCCTGGATCGCACAAGACAGCAGTAAGCCCGGGCGACCCGCGCCGGTCTGCTGGATCGCACAGGCCAGCCCGGCCTGGAGTGCCGCGCATCTGGCACTCGATCCTGAGGTCATCGTTGCGCGGATGCTTCCCCTGCTGTGCGAGCGTCTCGGCACGACGACGGATGCCGTCCGCTATGCCGCCGCGCATCGCTGGCGCTACGCGCGGGTCGCCGTGCCGCTCGGGCGTCCCTTCGTCCGCGACCCCAGTGGCACGCTGTACGCCGGCGGCGACTGGTGTCTCGAGGCGCGGGTCGAAGCCGCCTGGCGCAGCGGCGAGGCCATCGCGCGCGACATCATCGGGGGCTGAGCGTGCAGCGGGTAGGGCGCACCAGCATGGCTTCGGCCAGTCTCATCTGGCGCATCCTGTCTGGTCAACGTCAGCAACAGCCACCCCAGGGCCGGAGTGATCGCACCTGAGGGGGTACCAGGGACGCAGACCTACCCCTCATCGTCCCGGAACGCCATCAGAGTGCCATTTTGCACCGGCACGGTGCCCTGATAGCGGGTGAACGCCGCGGTGCTGACCGGCTGATGCGGATAGGGTGTATGATTGGACGGCTATGCCGGCTTGGGACGGGTTCTTGCAGGGCCGACCCAACCGACGCTGCGATGTTGCTGCTAGCGCAGCCAATCCAAGACCGCTTACGCCGGACTGGGGTGCTGACGGACTCCTCTCAGAAACAGATCCTTACCTGCGCCATGACAGCCATTGAGTCTGCACGCATCCTCATCGTCGATGATGCGCCGAGCAACATCGAGCTCCTGCTTGGTCTCCTGAAGCGTCACTACGACGTAAGCTGTGCCACCTCCGGTCGCCAGGCCTTGGACCTGATCGCCAGGCACGCGCCGCCGGACCTGATCCTGCTTGACGTGATGATGCCGGAGATGGACGGCTACCAGGTCTGCGCGGCGCTCAAGGACGACCCGGCCACAGAGGCCATCCCGGTGATCTTCATCACCGCCAAGACCGATGCCGAGAGCGAGACCCGTGCCCTGGCCGCGGGCGCCATGGACTTCATTCACAAGCCGGTCAACCCGGCAGTGCTGCTTGCGCGCGTCTCGCTGCAGCTGGAGTTGGCGGGGCATCGCCGCGAGCAACGCGAGCGCCTGCAGGCGGAGACGGCTGCCCGGCGCGAGAACGAGCAGCGCCTGGGGGCCTGGCTCGAACAGGGACTGACCGGGGTAGCCGAAATGGATCTCGAGTTCCGTCTGACACGCGTCAACGATCGCTTCTGTGCCATCGTTGGCAAGCCGCGGGAGGCGCTGCTCGGACGCAGGGTCGCAGAGTTCAGCCTTGACGAAGACTGGCAGCGGGAGCAGGTCCAGCTCGAGCAGCTGCGTGCTGACGGGCGGCAGGTGATGATAGACAAGACCTATCCCCACCCCGACGGCCGCCTCCGCCATGTCAACCATGTCATCAGCCTGTTGCACGACGCCGACGGCGCGCCCATGGGTTTTCTTGCCCTGCTCATCGACATCACCGAGCGCAAGGAGACCGAGGTTGAGCTGCGCATGAGCGAGGAGCGGCTGCAGTTGACCGTCGACGGCGCCGGCATCGGCATCTGGGACTGGGACCTTGTCAGCGACGCGCCGGTTTGGTCGGACCTGTGCAAGCAGCACCTGGCTCTGCCCGCAGGTCAGGCGCCCAGTATCAAGCACTTCCATCGCGTGCTGCATCCGGACGACCGTGCGCGCGTCGAGGCGCTGATCCGCCACTGCGCCGAGTCAGGCGAGGACTACAACACCGAATACCGCATCCTTGGAGCCGACGGCGCGGAGCACTGGATCAGCGCCGTCGGGCGCGTCTACCGCGACGCCGCGGGCAAGCCCGAGCGTTTGCGCGGGATCACCCGCGACATCACCACCCGCAAGCAGGCCGAGCTGAATCTCCAGGAGAGCGAGCGGCGCTTCCGCGAACTCTTCGAGCATCTACCCATCGCCTATCAATCCGTCGACAGCGAGGGCCGCTGGCTCGACGCCAACCAGAAGATGGCCGACCTGCTCGGCTTCGACTCCCCGCAGCAGATGCTCGGCCTGAGCTTCGTCGACTACTGGGACCCCTCCATCCGTGACCAGTTCGACGGCAATTTCGCGTGCTTCAAGGCGAGCCTCAGCGCCAACGGCGAGGTCACGCTGCGCCGTCGCGACGGGACTGCCATCACGGTGATCTTCGCCGGGCGCATCCATCGCGACGCGCAGGGGCGCTTCCTGCGCACCCACTGCATTCTCGTCGACATCAGCGAGCGTCGCGCCCTGGAGGAGGAGGTTCGCGCCCTCAATACCGAGCTGGAGCAGCGGGTGGAGACGCGCACCGCCGAGCTGACCGCTGCCCGCGCCGAGCTGGAGCGGACCCTGGCGCAGACGGCCCTTTCCGAGACACGCTATCGTCTGGCCATCGAGGCCACCAAGGCCGCACTCTGGGACGTCGACTTCACCACCGGCGAGCAGGTGGTCAGCGACTCTTGGTACTGGCAGCTCGGCTATGCCGTCGGCGAGGTCGAGCCCAGCTATGCCCGCTGGCGCACCCACCTGCACCCGGATGATCTTCCGCGGCTCGACCAGGCCACCGAGCGCTTCATGCAAGGCCCAAGCGCCGGTTTCGAGCTCGACTACCGGGTCCTGACCAAGCCCGGCGCGGTGCGTTGGCACCACGGCATCGGCGAGGTCGTCAGCCGCGACGCCAACGGCCGGGCGCTGCGCATGATCGGCACCACCACCGACATCACCCGCCAGCGCGAGCAGGAGCAGGGCCTGCGCGCAGCCAAGGCCAAGGCCGAGGCCGCCGACGCCGCCAAGGGCGCCTTCGTTGCCAACATGAGCCACGAGGTGCGTACGCCCATGAACGCCGTGCTGGGCTTTCTCGACATCCTGCTCGACACCCGCCTCGATGCCGAGCAGCGCGGCCTGGTGCGCAAGGTCAAGGGTTCGGCCCAGGCGCTGCTGCGCATCTTGAACGACATCCTCGACTTCTCCAAGCTCGATGCCGGCAAGGTCGAGCTCGAGTCGGCGCCGTTCCGGCTCGATCGGGTGCTGCAGCAGGTCGCCGAGCTGTTCGCGCTGGCCGCTGCCGAGAAGGACCTGGAGCTTGTCATCGACGCCCCGCCCGCGCTCGCCGGGGGCTATCGCGGCGATGCCCTGCGCCTGAGCCAGATCCTGAACAACTTGGTGGGCAATGCCATCAAGTTCAGCGACCGCGGCAGTGTCGAGATCGTCGTGCGCGCAGCGGCTGCGCCAGTCGCGCCCGCTGAAAAGACGAAACACGCCGAGTCGTCCGAGCAGAGCGAACTGACCGACTGCCGGTGGCTGCGCATCGAGGTCCGCGACCGCGGCATCGGCCTCACGCCGGAGCAGGCCGCGGGGCTGTTCCAGCCCTTCACCCAGGCCGATGCCTCCATCACCCGCCGTTTCGGTGGTAGCGGGCTCGGGCTCACCATCAGCAAGCGCCTGGTGGAGATCATGGGCGGGGTGATCGGCGTCGAGTCCACCGAGGGCGCGGGCAGTACCTTCTGGCTCGAGCTGCCGCTCATGCGCGATGGGACTGCCGCAGAGGCGCGCAGCGGCGACCTCAGGCCCGGGCGCGTGCTGGTGGTCGACGACCAGGCCAGCGTGCGCGAGGTCCTCGGCCGCTATCTGAGCACCTGGGGCTTTCGCGTCGACACCGCCGCCGACGCCGACAGCGGCCTGGCCCGGCTGCTCGCTGCCGCCGAGGACGCCGAGCCGGTCTCACTGCTGATCCTGGACTGGAAGATGCCGCGCCACGACGGACTCTGGCTGCTGGAGCAGCTCCAGGGCGCCCTTGCCGAGGACCGGCTCAGGCGCATCCCCATCGTGCTCATGGTCACCGCCTTCGAGCGTCAGGCGCTGCAGAAGGCCGCCGCCCGCGGGCCGCTGCAGCCGGATCTGGTGCTGAGCAAGCCGCTCAGCCAGTCGCTGCTGTACGAGGCCATCGCCGACCTGCAGCAGCACGGCTACGTGCGCCGGCCCACCGCCGAGGTCGGCACCCTCGACCCCTACACGCGCGCCCGGCGCATCCGCGGCGCCGAGTTGCTGCTGGTGGAAGACAATCTGACCAACCAGGAGGTGGCGCTGGCGGTGCTGCGCAAGCTGGGCCTGCAGGTGAGCGTCGCCAACAACGGCCAGGAGGCCCTAGAGCAGCTCAAGCAACGGCGCGTCGATCTGGTGCTGATGGACCTGCAGATGCCGGTGATGGACGGCTTCGAGGCCACCGCCGCCATCCGCGCCGCCGATTGGGGCACCGATAGGGGCGCCGGCTGGGCGCAGGACCTGCCGATCATCGCCATGACCGCCGCGGCCTTCCCCGAAGACTGCGCGCGGGCGCGCGCGGCGGGCATGAACGACTATGTGAGCAAGCCCATCGACCTGCAGCAGCTCGTCAGCGCCCTGCTGCGCTGGCTGCCGGTGCGCGCCGAGGCCTCTGCGGCTGCGCCTGGATCAGAACCGGTCCCAGAGCCAGAGCCGGTCACGCCATCGGCAACCGCGCCGGAAGCCGCTGCAGGCGAGACGCAGGCCGCAAAAATACAGCTCGACGGCTTCGACCTGCAGACAACCCGGCAGCGGCTGGACGACGACGAAGGGCTGTTGCAGGTGATCCTGGACTCCTTCCTGCGCGAATTCCAGGACTGGCCCGCCACCCTTGCCGCCGCCCGTGCCGAGGCCGACACCAAGACCGCCGTGCGCCTGGCCCACACCCTCAAGGGCGCGGCGGCCAATGTCGGGGCGACGCAGGTGCAGGCGGCGGCCGCGGCACTGGAGGCGGCGCTGAAGGAGGCGGCCGAGCCGGCGCAGGTTGAGACGCGGCTCGCCGACTGCCTGGCCGCGCTCGAGGCCGCTCGCGCCGCCCTGCAGGCCTACCTGCCAGCGCCGGCCCCGTTCGACGCCGCGGCCGACACGGCCTGCGATCTCGCCGCCGCCCGCGCCGATCTGGCCGAGCTGGAGCCACTGCTGAGCGGCCACCGCCTGGTGCGCGATGCGCTGCTCGAACGCCTGCGCAGTCATCTGGGCGAGCACGCCGCCGCCGAGCTCGAACAGCTCTGCGCGCAGATCCAGGCCTTCGACTTCAAGGCGGCGCTTGCCACGCTTGGCGAGATCCAACGGACGCTCGAGCGATGAGTGCGCCCGCTGCGCATCAACCGATGAACGCGCAACGGCGGCTATCGCGGGCGCTGACGCTGCGTTACATCAGCGCCCTGGCCCTGATCGCCTGCCTGGCCACCGCCGCCTGGATGAGCCTGCATCTGGTCATCTCGGCCCAGGAGACCACTGCCGCCGTGGTCAACGTCAGCGGCCGCCAGCGCATGCTCAGCCAGCGCATGGCCCTGCTCGCGCTGCAGCTGGTCAAGGCCGCACCGGACGAGCGCGCCGACTTGCGCGAGCGCCTGCAGCAGACCGTCGACCTGATGCAGCGCTCTCATCTCGGCTTGATTCAGGGCGACGCCGAGATGAACCTGCCGGACAGCATGTCCGAGACCGTGCGCGCCCTCTATTTCGATGGCGATGCACCGCTGGATCGCCAAGTCCGGGCCTATCTGGATGCGGCGCGCATCCTGCTGCGGCTACCGGACGCCCAGCTCAGCGCAGACCATCCCGCACTGCAGCACCTCCTCGAGGTCGGCCCCAACACCCTGCTGACGGCGCTCGATGGCATGGTGTGGCAATACCAGCGCGAGGGCGAGGCGGCCGTGGCCCGGCTCAACCGCATCGAGACCTCGGTTTGGCTGCTGACCCTGCTGTTGCTGGCGCTGGAGTTGGCCTTCATCTTCCGCCCCTTCAGCCAGCGCCTGCATCAGCTGATGGGCGCGCTCAACGACGCCCAGGGGCGGTTGGAGCGGCACCTGGAGACGCTCGAGCAGCAGGTGGCGGCGCGCACCCATGAGCTGCAGGTCGCCCGCGATCATCTCGAGGAGCGGGTCGCGGCGCGCACAGCCGAGCTGGAGACGGCCCGGCGCGCGGCCGAGGCGGCCAGCGCGGACAAGAGCCAGTTCCTCGCCAACATGAGCCACGAGATCCGCACGCCCATGAACGCGGTGCTCGGCTTCCTGGACATCCTGCTCGATTCCCGCCTCGATGCCGAGCAGTCCGGCTATGTGCGCAAGATCCGTCAGGCCGCCGATGCCCTGCTGCGCATCCTCAACGACATCCTCGACCTGACCAAGCTGGATGCCGGTGCGGTGGCGCTCGAGCAGCGGCCGTTCCTGCCCGAGACCCTGTTGCGACAGTCCATCGACCTGTTTTCGGTTTCTGCCCACGCCAAGGGGCTCGCCCTTGGCATCGCACCCGTGCCGATCCTGTCGCAGGCCTTTCGCGGCGACCCGCTGCGACTCGGGCAGGTGCTGAATAACCTGGTCGGAAATGCCATCAAGTTCACCGAGCACGGTAGCATCAGGCTGTCTGTGCAGGCGCTGGGGCGCGACGGCGAGCGGCAACGGCTGCGCTTCGAGGTCCAGGACTCCGGCATCGGCCTCACGCCCGAACAGGCGGCGCGACTGTTTCAGCCCTTCAGCCAGGCCGACGAGACCACCACCCGGCGTTTTGGCGGGACGGGGCTCGGGCTCGCCATCAGCAAGCAGCTGGTGGAGCTGATGGGCGGAGAGATCGGCGTCGATGCTGTCGCTGGTGAGGGCAGCACCTTTTGGTTCTGCCTCGCGCTCGAGCCCGCGTCGCCCGCGGAGACGGCAGACCTTGGCGCGGCCGCCCCGGTCAAGGCGGCCAGCGCCTACCGGCGCACCGCCCCCATTCGCGACGCTGAGCTGCTGCTGGTAGAGGACAATCTCACCAACCAGGCGGTGGCGCTGGCGATGCTCGGCAAGCTGGGCCTGCGCCCCACGGTGGCCAACAACGGCCAGGAGGCCCTTGAGCAGCTCAAGCAACGGCGCTTCGACCTGGTGCTGATGGACCTGCACATGCCGGTGATGGACGGCCTCACGGCCACCGCCGCCATCCGCGCCGCCGACTGGGGTCGCGACATCCCCATCATTGCCATGACCGCCGCCGCCTTCGAAAGCGACCGCGACAAGGTGCTCGCCGCCGGCATGAACGACCATATCGCCAAGCCCGTGGACCCGCAGCAGCTGGCCGCGGTGCTGCTGCGCTGGCTTCCTGCGGCCAGCGAATCTGCGGCTGCCCAAGCGGCGCTGACTGCAGGAGACGCACCGTCCCCAGACGACCAAGCCCCAGGGGCTGGAAATGCCGCCATGATCAATCTCGACGCCGACAGCCAGGACTTTGCCCATCCCGTGGCGGTGGACGCCCCGGACCATCCGCGCCTGCTGCTGGTGGACGATGACCCCACCAGCCTGCGCCTGGCCGCCAGCATCCTGGATGCGGACTACACCCTGCTCGTCGCCACCGCTGGCCGCGACGCCCTGGAGCTGGCCGCGGAGGGACCCGAGCTGATCCTGCTCGATCACCATCTGCCAGACATCGACGGCCTGGAGGTCTGCCGCCGGCTCAAGGCCGACCCGGCCAGCGCGGAGATTCCGGTGATCTTCGTCACCGGCAACCAGGACCCGGTGCTGGAGGCCGCGGGACTGGAGGCCGGCGCGGTGGACTTCGTCACCAAGCCCTATTCAGCCGCGGTGCTTCGCGCACGCGTGTGCACCCACGTCGCGCTCAAGCGCAAGAGCGACCTGCTGACTGCGCTCGCCCAGCGCGACAGCCTCACGGGCGTGGCCAACCGGCGCACCTTCGATCAGCACCTGGAGAAGGAGTGGCGCCTGGCCCGGCGCCAGCAGACGCCGCTGTCGCTGGTGATGATCGACGCCGATCACTTCAAGGCCGTCAACGATACCTTCGGCCATCCGGTGGGCGATCAGTGCCTGCGCGGCATCGCCCAGTGTGCCTCCGCCCACCTCAAGCGCCCGGCGGATCTCCTTGCGCGCTACGGCGGCGAGGAGTTCGTACTGCTCCTGCCGCAGACCGATGCCGCAGGCGCCGCACACCTGGCCGAGGCCATCCGCAGCGCGATCGAGACCCGCTTCGCCCGTGCCGCAGATGCCCACGGCGAGGGCCCGCGCCTGACTGCGAGCTTTGGCTGCGCCACCCAAACCCCCTCGGCCCAGGACACGCCCGAGACGCTGCTGAAGCTGGCCGACCGCAACCTCTATCAGGCCAAGGCCGGCGGACGAAATCGGGTGGAGCCGGCGGTTGGCGGCTAGTCCCGCTGCGCCCCTCGGTCGCGGCGGCTGTTGTTGCGATGGCGGCGTTGCCGGGACGCGTTCTGCTGGATAAACCGTTCGGGACGCTGACACCGCGGCATCGTGTTTCATGGTGTCAGCCTGCGCGCCGTCAAGGCAACGGATAGCGATGCCGAATCCGATAGCGCGGCCGCTCGCCGGTGACGCCATGCGCCAGGACCAGCTCGTGCGCCGTCCAGCCGATGGGCCTGTGCAGTTCGAGCCCGGGCGCCGTGCGAACCTTGCGCGCCAGCGTCAGATGTGGCCGATAGGGCCGACGCTCGGGCGCGATTCCGCACCTGGTCAGATGCGCCTGGAGATCGGTGACCAGCCGAGCCAGGGACTCGGGTGTGCGCGCCGGACCACACCACAGCACCTGGGAGCGCGCGAAATGGCCGATGCGATCCAGTTCCATGAAAAAAGACGTGGCACGGGTCGCGGCGTCGCCGGCCGCGGCGTCGATACAGGCGAGTCGTTCGGGTTCGAGTGCGCCCAGAAAGATCAGGGTCACATGCCAGTCGAGCGGATGGGTTGGGCGACCCGGAAGCGGCCCCAGTGCGGCCAACTGGCGCTCAAGCGCGGAGCGTGTCTGGGTATCCGGCCAGATCGCCAGGAACCAGCGTTCAGTCATCGGCTTCGGGGATGTCTTAGGCACGATTCAGAAATAACCTACACGGATGCACGGTAGGGCGGATAAGCGAAGCGCATCCGCCACAGGCCACAACGGCGGATGCGCTTCGCTTATCCGC
>NZ_VWXX01000047.1 GCF_008632335.1 Thiohalocapsa marina | reverse complement strand
CTTCTTCTGTTCAACAGCGATTTCGCTCTTGCATCGCGGGGCGGACCATATATGGACAAGCGCAGCGCCGTCCACCAACCCGACAGCCGTCCACCAACCCGACAGCCGTTCGCCAACCCGAAAGCTGTCCAGCAACCCGTAGGTGCTAGCTACGGACCGGGGGTTTGCCAACCCGATTGCCGATCGCGCCTGTCAGGTCATGTTGGCGCGGCGCCAATGCAACGCCAGGTCGATGATATGCGACACCAGCGCCAGGGTCAGGAGCAGGGCGGTCCAGCCCCACCATTGGTCCGTCAGGGCCGAGCGGATGGTCAGCATCAGCAGCGCGCCGGAGACCAGGGTCGGTCCGATCTCCCGCAGGCCCGGGCCGCGCCCCCGACGGCGGGCCAGCCAGCCGATGGCCGCCGCCTCGGCGATCACCAGCAGCAGGATCAGATCGATGATGCGTCCGCTGTGGAACAGCGGTCCGAAGAAGGCCTCCATGTCAGCCGGCCCGCCTCTGGAGACCCTGCAGCCGCTGTAGCAGCGACCTGGCCGGGTCGCGCTCCGGGTGGCTGGCGCGCGCTGCGCCGGGGAGGCTCATCGCCGCGGCATCCGGTAGGGCAGCAGGTGCTGCACCCAGGCGGAGCGGAACCGGTCCAGCGACAGGCTCTCGTGCACGGCCTCCAGCGGGCGCCCCATCAGGTGGGTCGCGATCACCGAGCGCGAATAGAACGGCGTGTCTTCCAGCGTCTTCACCACCCGGGGCGGGTGGGGCGCGTCCGCCTGGCTGCTGCGCGCCATCTGCCAGATGGGGCAGCGCGGCAGGCGATGGTCCGGCGGCGGCTCGAATTCCGTCAGGCTGCCATCCGCGGCGAAGTGCAGCGCCAGCGACAGCGGTCCGCCCTGGCGGCGATTGATGTTGTAGAGAATGGCGCTGTCCTCACCGCCCATGCTGGCGCGCGACCAGTCCCAGTACACGAACGCATCTTCCAGCGGCTCGTCGCCCCAGTTGCGGTCCAGATAGGCGTGGCCGGTCCAGCGCAGGGCAGGGCGCTCCAGCACCACCTCCACCCGCGCGCTGGGGGCGATGGGCCGCCAGCGATGGCGCCCCTGGGCATCCAGCGTGAAGACCCGCTCGTTGAACACCAACGGCGTCACATGCACCTGCCCCCGCACCCGGCGCGGAATCGGCGTGCCGATCTCGTCGATGTCTACGGTCAGGGTCTCGTCACTGTTCCAGTGCACGGCGCTGGGGCCGATGCTCAGCCGCGACGGGCTTTGCGCCAGGGCCGGGCGGCGCCGCTCGGTCATGGTCCAGCGGCGTTCCTCGCCGTACAGGCAGACGTTGAGCGAGCAATAGTCGTGGGCGTCGTGCCGCCCCCGCCGGCGGCCCTTGAAGTAGTAGGGCGAGAACACGCTGCCGATGAAGGCGATCAGCGTCAACCCGTGCTTGCCGTCGTCGCTGAGGGCGTCGACGTACCACCACGCATAGCCGCGCGGCGGCACCGACAGGTTCAGGTCAGGTCCGCGAGCACCGCCTCCGCCGCCAGCCGCCCCGAGATCGCCGCCATCGGCACCCCCGGCCCCGGATGCACGCTGCCCCCCGCCAGATACAGGCGCGGCAGCCGCGAGCGTGCCACTGGCCGGCTGAACGGCCCCCTCCATCCATGCGACGTGCGGCCGTACAGGGCGCCCCCGGTCGCCGGGAACAGACGCTCGAATTCCGTCGGTGTGGTGATGACCGTATTGTCCTGGCTGCGATCCACCCGCAGGCCACAGCGTGCCAGCAGGTCGAAGGTCTGCTCCTCGCATGGTTCGATATCTCCGGAAGCGAAGGGTTGAAGGTCGCCGCGCGGCGGGGCGTTGACCAGGCACAGCAGCCGCTCGGGCTGGCCCGCCGGGGCGACGGCCCGGTCGTCCCGATCCTGGGCGCAGACGTAGACGGTGGGCTCGCGCGGCAGGCGGCCATGGTGAAAGAGGTCGTCGAACTCCGCGCCATAGTCGCGGCAGAAGAATACATTGTGCCGCACCAGCGGGAAGCCGTCGGTACGCGCATGCAGGCTCCAGGTGATCGCCGACAGCGAGCGGGCGGCTGGCGGCTGCCGGCGCACGGCGCGGCGGGACGCGTCGCCCAGCAGTCCGCCCGCAAGGGCGGCGACGTCGCTGTTGCAGACCACGGCGTCGGCCGCCAGCTGCTCGCCGCTGGTCAGTTGCACCCCGGCGGCCCGGCCGTGCTGCACCAGGATCTGCTCCACCCCGGCGTGGTAGCGGATATCGACCCCGAGGCCCCGGGCCAGGGCCGCGACTGTTTCCGGCAGCCGCTGGATGCCGCCGTCCACCATCCACACGCCGGCCAGTTCCACGTGGGCGACGATGCCCAGCGTGGGTGGCGCCTGGAACGGCGACGAGCCGACATAGGTGGCATAGCGCCCGAACAGCTGGCGCAGGCGCGGGTCTGTGAAGAACCGCCCCAGGTCCTGCCACAGGGTGGAGTAGGGCTTGAGCCGGGCCACCGGGATCAGGCCGGAGTCCAGCACCAGCGACAGCGGCGTCGGCGCCGCCAGATGGATGAAGGCCTGCTCCAGGGTGCGGTACATGTCGCCGGCGCGGGCGCAGAAGTCGCGGAACAGCCGCGCCTGTGCGGCGCCGGAGAAGCGGCCGATGGCGTCGACGGAGCGCTCGATGTCGGCGTACAGGTCCAGCTGTTCGCTTGCGCTCCAGGCATGGCGCGCCAGGATCTCCGCCGGACGCAGCCTGAGATGCGCATCCAGACTGGTGCCGGCGGTGGCGAAGAGTTCCTCCAGCACCGGCCGCATGGTCACCACCGTGGGCCCGGAGTCGATCCGCGCTGTGCCGATGGTCACCTGGCGCATCTTGCCGCCGGGGTGTCCGCCCCGCTCCAGCAGTGTCACCCTCAGTCCGCGGGCTGCCAGTCGCAGTGCTGCCGCCAGTCCGCCCATGCCGGCGCCGATGACCACCACATGCGGCTCAGCCATAGCGACGCGCGGAGGTGGGCGAGGAGAAAGGCATGGAAGTGGCGAAGTCTTTGCGGATCGGGATCAGTCCTGCAGCCGCTGCATCAGGCTCTCGGCGGCCAGTCGGCCCGAGATCGCCGCCATCGGGATGCCCGGCCCGGGGTGCACGCTGCCGCCGGCGGTGTAGAGGCCGGGGATCCGGGTCACCGCCCCCGGACGATCGAACGAGCCCCACCAGCCATGGTTGACGCGGCCGAACACCGCCCCGCCGGAGGCCGGGTAGGCACGCTCGAAGTAGTTGGGCGTGGTCACCGCCACTTCCTCGCTCTGCTCGAGCGTCAGCCCGCAATGCGACAGCAGCTGCATGACCTTGTCCTCGCAGCGACGGATCTCCGCCTCGGGGATGGTCTGGGTGTCGCCCCGGGCCGGGGCATTGACCACCAGCAGCAGACGCTCCGGGCCCTCGGGTGCCGCTGCCGACGGGTCGTCGCGGTCCAGCGCACAGATGTAGACGGTCGGGTCCGGCGGCAGGCGCAGCTCGTCGAACACCGCCTTGAACTCCTGGGCATAGTCCGGCGGGAAAAAGACGTTGTGATACTGCATCGGGAAGCCGACCGTCTTGGCCTCCAGGTTCCAGGTCACCACCGAGTGCGAGCGCTTGGCCGGCGGTACCGGCTTCACTGCGGACCGGGCCTGCTCGCCGAACAGGCCGGTGCCCAGGGCGGAGGCATCGGCATTGCAGATCACCGCGTCGGCGTCGATGCGTTCGCCGTCCTGCAGCAGCACGCCGCGGCTGCGGCCGCCTTCCACCAGGATCTCCGCCACCGGCGCATCGTAGCGGATCTCCACGCCCTTCTCCTGCGCCAGGGTCGCCAGGGCCTCCGGCAACTGGTGGATGCCGCCGTCGACGGCATAGACGCCGCGGCTTTCCACATCCGCCACCAGCATCAGCGTGGCCGGGGCATGGTAGGGCGAGGCACCCACGTAGGTGGCGTAGCGGCCGAAGAGTTGCCGCAGGCGGTAGTCCTTGAAGTAGCTGCCCAGGGCCTGCCACAGGCTGAACACCGCCTTGATGCGCATCAGCTCGGTCAGGCCGCTCCAGCCAAAGCGAGCGAAGATGGTGACGGGCGTCGGCTGCTGGGAGCGGATGAATGGCCCCTCGAGCGCGGTGTAGACCCGCTTGGCGTGGGCGGCGAAGCGGCGGTAGCCGTCTGCTTCCGCCGGGCCGGCGAACTCCGCGATGGCGGCGGCGGAGCGTTCGTGGTCGCCGAACAGGTCCAGGCGTTCGTCTTTGCTCCAGGCATGTCGGGCCAGCACGTCGGCGCGGTGCAGGGTGACGCGCTCGCCCAGGCTGGCGCCGGCCTCGGCGAAGATCTCCTCCAGCACCCAGGGCATGGTCAGCACGGTGGGGCCGGTATAGAAGCGGCGTTCGCCGATGTGTTGCTCGCGCAACTTGCCGCCGGGGCGCTGGCCGCGCTCCACCACGGTGACGTCCAGGCCGTTGAGGGCCAGCTTCAGGGCCGCGCTCAAGCCGCCCATGCCGGCTCCGATCACGACGATGCGTTTATTGCGCATGGGCATGCCTTGTCGGGTCAGTATCGGATAGGATGAATGGGTGTCCAGCTGGCTAGACACTTGAAACTGTCCAGTCTACACGACGGATGCCGGCTTGCCCAGAATGTGGCGCCGCCGGCATGCGGTCTTCGACTGGACGCGATTATACCGATGCGCACCTGTCGGCGGCACCCGGGCCACCGTGCGCAGACCGTAACTCATCAATAAGAGCAGCTACAGAGGAATCGACGTGAAATACGCAGCAAGACGCATCTGGCCCGAGAAGTCCCAGGCCTGGGAGTACCTTGGCGAGGCCGAGGGCATCGAGGACTTCGCGCTGATGTTCGCCAGCGACAAGGCCCTGGCGGTGGACACCGAGTTCGTCGTCATCGAAAAGGCCGGCGCCGACTCGGACATCGAGTTCTACAAGGTCTCTCGCGCCGCGCCCTACGCCATCGTCCCCGCCGACCCGCGCGCGGAAAGCTCCGGTCCCGCCGCCCCGGCGGCACCTGCCCAGGGCGACGCCGGCAGCGCTGCCGACACGGCCCCCAATACCTCCCAGTACGGCCACAGCATCGGCGAGGTCTGGCGGGCCATGTTCGGCAATGCGTTGTTCTTCGGCAAGGTCAGCTTCACTGCGCTGCTGTTCTTCATCGGCCTGATCTTCCTCGCGCGGTGGCTGTTCGGCGCCTGGTGAGGCGCGCGCCGCAACCGCGAAAAAAAAGTGTAAATGGACCTTGACACATAATTCTGTCAGGTTAAACTAACACCCGTGCATCGCAGATCGGGATCGCACCCGGTCCTTGTAACTCGGCTTCGGCGATACCTCCGATCCGGGCTCGGGCCAACCGTCACCCGACAGCGAGCCTCGTTGTACGCCTGGTCGTACGTCACACTGAAGTTTCCCTTACTGGAGGGTAAATCGATGGCAGAGCCGAAATCGCCGAATCTGTCGGGCCTGACCGATGAGCAAGCCAAGGAATTCCACGAGCACTGGAAGCATGGTGTGTGGAGCTGGGTCATGATCGCCTCAGTTGTCCACGTTGTGACCTGGGTCTACCAGCCCTGGTTCTAAGCTTCTAACTCGAGGAGATATCCCATGAAAGTTCCTTATCTGATGGCCGATCCGAACGTTGCCCAGCCAGAGCACCCGGAAGAAGACTGGAAAATCTGGACCGTGATCAACCCGGCAACCTGGATGATGCCCTGGTTCATCGTGCTGATGGTGCAGATGTGGATGATCCACACCTATGCACTGGCCCTGCCGGGCTACGGCTGGAAGGATTCTGTCCGCGTGAAAGAGCCTGTCGCCGTTGTCGCACCGGTCGAAGTCGACAAGCTGGCTCAAGTCCAGTAAGAGGCTTACGGTTCAAGCGGTCAGACCGGGTCCGGACGACGCCAAGGTCGTTTCCGGTAGGCAGGTCTCCGGGTCACCCTGACCGCTCGCGGCGGGCGGCACCATCTGGTGTCGCCCGCCGCGCCGTTTTGCAACCAGGCATGCGCAATGGCCAAGGCGACGCCTTGCATGCCGCATCTGCAGATCGACCGATACCCCTTCTGGGCGTTCAGGTCTGCCGGTCGCTGTCGGCGTGCCAGCGGCTGATGTCGATGTGACTGACCACGGCGCCGATGTCCTGGCTCATCACCGGCGCCACGTTCATCAGGAACCAGCGCTCCTCGGTGGGGGAGTGGCATGGATACTCCATGCCGAACAGCGGCAACGAACCCTCCAGCACACCGCGCACCCCCAGATAGGCCTCGCGTGCGGTGCCGTCCTCTGCGGCAGACCCGCTGCGGCAGACCTCCAGATAATTCACCCCCAGGCCGCTGCGCCGGAGCATCGGATCGCCATTGGCGCGGGCAAACCGTTGCCAGGCGGCATTCACCATGATGATGGTGCCGGCATGGTCCAGTACCGCCACATGTTCCGGTAGCCCGTCGATGATGGCCTGCAGTCGCCGGGCGTCGTGGAACGCAGTGACATCCACAAAGGTGGCGACCACACCGTGGATCGGCGTCGACGGGACCTGGTAGGGCAGGATGCGAATCAGATAGGTCTTCGTCTCGTCCGCGGTGGACTTCTCGGTCTCCACCAGGCGCTGCATGCTCAGCGTGCGTTGCAGGTCCTGCAGCAGTTCCGGGTAGTTCAGCACATGCGCAATGTCGCCCAGGTGGCGGCCGGCATCGGCGTCGCGCAGCTTGAACAGATGCGTCGCCTCCGGGCTGAAACGGGTGATGTGCAAGTCGGCATCGAGAAAGATGGTGGCCACCCCGGCCGCCTTGGCCATGCTGTCCAGGTCCGCGTTGACCCGGTTGAGCACCAGCATCTTCTCCTGGAACTCGGCGTTGACCGTGCTCATCTCCTCATTGACCGACTGCAGTTCCTCGTTGGAACTCTGCAACTCCTCGTTCGAGGCCATCAACTCCTCGTTGGTGGCCTGAAGCTCTTCGTTGGAGGTCTCCAGTTCCTCGATGGTGGCCTGCAGGCTCTCGCGGGTCGCCGCCAGTTCCTGCTCAAGGATGCCCAGCCGGGCCATGGTCTCGGCGTTCACGTCCACCGCCGCCGTCGCCGGCAGACCGGCGGCCGCGTCCGCAGCAGAACCGGAGCCGACGGCCTCGAAGCACAGCAGCATCAGGCACTCTTCGTCATCCGGCCGTAGCGGATGGGCCGACAACCGCAGGCGCCGCTGCTCGCCGTTCTGCAGGGTCACCTGCAGCAGGTCCGAGACGATGGAACTGCCCTCGCGGGCCGCCTTGTACAGCAGGGCCGACGCCACTGGCGTCAGGCGCTCCGGCAGCATGCGATTGATATCCAGGCTGGCGGCGCCCGCGCGCGTCCACAGATAGGCGTTCACGTCGCCGAACAGGTGCACCACCTGATGCGACCGGTCGACCACCATGGCCGGCGGGCAGAACAACGA
Source organism: Thiohalocapsa marina (assembly GCF_008632335.1). GTDB lineage: Bacteria > Pseudomonadota > Gammaproteobacteria > Chromatiales > Chromatiaceae > Thiohalocapsa > Thiohalocapsa marina. The sequence goes on along the minus strand of NZ_VWXX01000047.1, from coordinate 12,436 downwards.
CAGCAGCCGCGACGCGCCCTGGGTCGCCACGCTGGCGTGAGGGGTTAGGCGGTGCTGCTTGTCCGGCGGCGACTTACCCGGCAGCTGCCGGTGTCGCAGGCGCGTGCTGGCGCGATCGACGAACGGCGGCACCATGGCCCCCACGCGGCGGAACAGCTTGTGCTTGGCGCTGATGGTCTGCAGCCCCTGGGAGGCCGCCGACAGCGACTCGCTGGAGCCCAGCAGCAGGGCGCCGCCGTCGCGGATGGCATACTGCAGCGAGCGCAGCGCGTGCCCCTGGGCGGCGGAATTGAAATAGATCAGGGTGTTGCGACAGACCACCAGGTCCATCCGGGTAAAGGGCGGGTCCGACAGCAGATTGTGCCGGGCGAACACGATGCACTGACGAAGCTCGTTGCGCACCACGAAGCGATCGTCCTTCTTGGCGAAGAACCGCTCCAGGCGCTCCGGCGACAGCTCCGCCGCCGCCGATTCCGGATACTGCCCGATACCGGCGGCCTCGACGCACTGCTGATCCACGTCGGTGGCAAATATCTTCAGATTGGGCCAGCGCCCTGCGCGCTCGAAGGCCTCGATGAACAGCATGCCGATGCTGTAGGCCTCCTCGCCGGTGGCCACGCCAGCCACCCAGACGCGGATCGGCTCGCCGGTGCCCTTGCCGGCCACCATCGGCCCGATCACCTCATCCGCCAGTAGCGCGAAGGTCTCCGGATCGCGGAAGAAACTGGTCACCGAGATCAGCATCTCGCGACGCAGGGTCATGATCTCGTCGCGATCGTGCTCCAGCAGATCGTAATATTGCCCCAGGGTCGGCGTGTGCCGCACCTGCATGCGCCGGTCGATGCGGCGCATCACCGTATTGGGCTTGTAGTCGGAAAAGTCGATGCCGCCGGCCTGGTGCAGCAGCCGCAACAGGGCGGACAGCACCTCCTCCTGCGTGCGCACCACCTTGGCCGCCGGCGGCGAGGCCGCCTCGACCTCCGCATCGTCATAGGGCAGGTTGCGCACATGCGCCAGCAACCGCGCCGGGATCTCCTCCGCCGGCAGGATCGCATCCACCAGACCGGTGGCGATGACACTGCGCGGCATGCCGTCGAACTTGGCCGATTCCGGCTCCTGCGCCATCAGAAAGCCGCCCGCAGCATTGATCGCCACCGCCCCGCGGGTGCCATCAGTGCCCGTGCCCGACAGCACGATCCCCACCGCCCGTCGGTCGTACACGTCGGCCAGAGAGGCGAAGAAGATGTCGATCGGCAGCGTCAGCCCCCGCGGATTCTTCGGCGTCAGATGCAGATGCCCCGGCGTCACATGCAACACCGCCCCCGGCGGGATCAGATACACATGATCCGCCGCCATGGGCATGTCGTCCTCGACCATGGTCACCGGCATCGGCGTGTGCCGGGCGAGCAGATTGCTCATCATGCTCTTGTGATCCGGCGACAGATGCTGCACCACCACAAATGCCGCCCCCAGGTCCGTCGGACAAGCACTGAAAAAGCGCTCCAGCGCATCCAGCCCGCCCGCCGACGCACCGATACACACCACATAGCCGTCAAAGGTGCCGCCCGCCGACGACCCACGCCCCGCCGCAACCAGCGCCCTGTCGCGCCCAAGACCCGTCTCCGGTGTCACCTGTTGCATGCGTTGCCTCAGTGCAAGTTGGAGGCCGGCCTCAGCGATGGCCGTCCGCGAAATCCTTAAGAATATCCAACAGCATCCCCGTCGCACCATCCTGCATATCGTGCTTCGTGGAGACGCTGATCTATCGGCCATCCTGGCCAAAAATCAGCACGGGGCCTCCTGCCCCGCACCTAACCCCGTTACAGTCGCCCACTTCCGCGATCAGGCCCGGTGCGGGCGTCAAAGGTGCGGGCTGGGTGGCGGTGATCGGGGGTCTCGACAGCATGGATGCTGTCGTGAAGCCTCCACGGAAGGATTCACGGCGTCCCCCGAATCACCGCCACCCAGCCCGCACCATGGCCCAATGCCCGCAACGCAACCCCAAGCCCTCCGCACCTAACCCCGTTCAGTCGCCCGCTTCGCCCACCCTTTCGGCGTCCAGGGCGCACCCACGTACATGATCCGCCACATATCCACCAGCGTCGACCGCATCGCAAAAAACCGATGGATCACCGGATCCGACACCATGTAAAAGCGCTCCATCAACCGACGCCGCTTGTCATCATGGAAAAAGCGGAACATCAACAGATTCAGAAACGCCAGAAAAAACGCCTGCACCCGCAACTCCCGCGTCAACCGGCGCCACTCCGCCCCGAACACCTCCGCCAGCGGCACCCGCGAAACATGCTCCGCCAATCGCGCCGCCGCCGCCAGCGAATACCCCGTGCCCGGATTGAACCAACCACCCGCATACCCCGCCTGGATCGGCGAAGCCCCCCGCGGCCGAAAATGACTGCGCGCCGGCATCGGCAACACACCCACCTCCGTGCGCAACACCTCCGCCACCTCCAGCCCCAGCCGACCCGCGTCCGCGAGAATATCGTCACTGATCGCCGCCACATCCAGATCCGGCTCGTTCGAAAAATACGTCTCCTCGATCAGCACCCGATCCTCGCTGAATGGCAACACATAATGAAAACGAAACCCATCCCGCTGATCGCAACGGCTATCCATCAGGATCGGCGCCTGCAACCCCGTCGGAGCGCGCAACCGACACTCCAGCCCGACAAACTTCTGATAGCCCCCGGCACCCGCCGGCGCCGCCAGCTCAGGCCCGCGCGCATCCACCACCAGCGCACCCCGCAACCGCGTGCCATCAGCCAGCGTCACCCCGTCCGCCTCAACCGACACCACCTCCGACCCCAGCTGCAGCTCAAACCCCGGCCGCGACGCCGCCGCCTCCCGCACCAGCCGGTCCAGATACTCCGAACTCAACGACCGGTACGCCCCCTCCACCCAGCGCGACGAATCATCAAAATACAACTGATACCCCGGCCACTCATGCTCGATCAGCTGACCCGCCCAGGGCATCGCCGCCTCCGGCAGATCCAGCGTCTGGAACGACCAGATGTGATTGCCACCGATGCGGTTCTCCCGCTCCAGCAACACCACCCGCGCCGACGGCTTGCGCTCCGCCAGCGCCAGCAGAATCAACGCATTCTGCAGGCCACCGCCCACCAGGATGTAATCGGCGTCCGTCTCCGCCGCAACTGTTGCCGGCATCTTCTCTGCTCCGGTTGGGACCCGCGTTGCCGCAGGACAGACGCGCCCCGAGGACCGGAGCGCAAGGGATCGATCGAAACCATGAGGCTACCATGGGATTGACCCCCGCGGAACGCCGCCCCCCAGCGTCCTTGCGCCAGGTCACCTCCGATCCCGGCCCGTTTGATGGCCGTCAGCGCAAGCAAAATGACAGCCGGGGTAAACTCCCGGCGAATACCGAGCCATACCGATAGAACCCCCCGCGCGGCGCGCCGGAGAAGCGTTCCCAGGCAGCGCGTGGGGGCGAGGGCGACGATTGCCGAGGAATAGCGATTTCCCATGGCCAAAAGAGCAGGTTGGGTGTCGGCGCTCTGGGGTCTCAACAGCAGGGATGCTGTCGTGAAGCCTGCAAGGACGTATTCACGGCGTCCCCAGAGCGCCGATACCCAACCTGCGAAACCCAAGCCCTAAACGCCCCACCAAACCGTGTTGGGGATGTCGCGCCCGGGAACAAGCATCGAACAACAGCCACAACGGACCAGAGCAACCAGAACGCCAACATGAAACGCCGTCAATTCGTCACCAACGTCGGACTCGCCGCACTGGCCGGAACCACCCTGGGCGCCGCCGGACTCTACGCCATCCAGCCCCGCCGCAGCGTGCTGCCCTTCGCCTCCGCCGACAACGACACACTGCCGCTGGAGCCCACCGAACCCACCCGCGTCGTCGTCGTCGGCGGCGGGCTCGCCGGCATGGCCGCCACCTACGAACTCCTCAAGCGCGGCTTCGACGTCACCCTGGTCGAACGCTCCAGCAACCTCGGCGGGCGACTCACCGGCTGGAACGTCGACGTCAACGGCGAAACCATGGCCACGGAACACGGCTTCCACGGCTTCTTCAATCAGTACTACAACCTCAATGGCCTGCTCGCCGAACTGGGGCTGCGCGACAACTTCAAGCCCGTGGTGGACTACCCCGTCATCTTCCGCGACCCCGACAAGGGCACCGAAAGCTTCACCAACACCACCACCCTGTTCCCGTTCAACCTGCTGGCCGTGGTCGGTCAGGCCAAATCCGTCTCCCTGCTCGACTTCAACAACCCCACCGGCAAGCTCTACGAACTGATGCGCTACGACCCCGTGCGCACCTTCCAGGACTACGACGACGTCGACTTCAAGACCTTCTGCCAGCGGGTCAACCAGCCCATGGTCGACACCATCATCGAGCCCTTCGCGCACACCTCGTTCAACCAGTTCGACCAGTACTCAACCGCCGAAGGCATCAAGTTCTTCCACTTCTTCTTCCTCGGCAACCCCGACGGCATGGGCTACGACCAGACCATCGATGACGCCATGACCTCCGTCATCACCCCCATGACGCAGAAACTCGTCGAACTGGGCGGGCGCGTCATCACCGGCGTCGAGGCCGACCGACTGGTGGAACGCAACGGACGCATCACCGGGCTGGTGCTCAAGCGCCCCGGCGACGTCCTCGGCAAGGACCATGAGGTGCCCGCCGCCGACATCGGCAGCGACTGGACCGCGTTCTGGAATGGCGCCGACCTCTACTATGCCCGCCGCGAAGACGACGGCAGCTACCGTGCGCTGTCCGGGCGCTGCACCCACATGGGCTGCCCGGTGGGCCTGGACGCCGCCACCGGCGGCTTCGCCTGCCCCTGCCACGGCGCCAAGTACGACCCCGAAGGCGTCCCCACCGCCGGCCCCACAGTGGTGCCGCTGGTGGCGCTGGAGGCCAGCGCCGCGGCCGACCGGGTACGGCTCACCAGCCGGCCGCAGCCCTCCGACATCGAGCTGCAGGCAGACTACTTCATCCTCGCCTGCGATGTGCCCGGGCTGAAAGACATCGTCTCCCGCTCAGAGCTGTCCAGCACCGAACTGGTGCAGGGCGTCGAAGACCTCGGCGTCGCCGATCCCTATATCGTCTGGCGCATCTGGTTCGACCGCGCGATCGAACCCCTGGCGGTGCCCTTCTACACCACCAGCGGCTACCGCTACACCGACTCCATCGCCATCTACTCGCAGATGCAGCCCGCGTACGAGGATTGGGCCCGGCGCCATCAGGGCTCCGTCATCGAACTGCACGCCTACGCCGTCGAACCCGAGAACGTCATCGACGAGGCCGAGATCCGGCGCATCATGCGCGAGGAACTCGACGAACTGATCCCGGCGCTGAAGGGGGCCAACATGGTCTACGACATCTACACCATGCAGCAGAACTTCCCGCGCTGGGCGCCGGGCGACTACGCCGGCCGTCCCGGCGTCCAGACCCCGGTGGACAACCTCTTCCTGGCCGGGGATTACCTGCGCCTGGAGGTGCCCGCCAACCTCATGGAGGCCGCCACCATGACTGGCCGCATGGCCGCCAACCGCGTGCTGGTGGCCGAAGGCCTGCGCGAGAACCCCATCCCCACCGTCGACCTGGTGGGGCCGCTGACCATCTGACAAGACCCAGGCTAAATCCGCGACCGCTATCAGGGAAACGCTGATCTATTCAGCGTTTCCCGTGCGGGGGCCTTGATCATCGTACCGGCAACCTCCCGAAGCAGAACATATAACACGTAGGGTGGACAAGCGCAGCGCCGTCCACCAGCGGCAGCGCCAGCGTCAGCGCCAGCACGGGGGTTTGGTGGACGGCGCTGCGCTTGTCCACCCTACCGGCTGCGCGAGAACCCCATCCCCACCGTCGACCTGGTGGGGCCGCTGACCGTCTGACAAGACCCAGGCTAAATCCGCGACCGCTATCAGGGAAACGCTGATCTATTCAGCGTTTCCCGTGCGGGGGCCTTGATCATCGTACCGGCAACCTCCCGAAGCAGAACATATAACACGTAGGGTGGACAAGCGCAGCGCCGTCCACCAGCGGCAGCGCCAGCGTCAGCGCCAGCACGGGGGTTTGGTGGACGGCGCTGCGCTTGTCCACCCTACCGGCTGCGCGAGAACCCCATCCCCACCGTCGACCTGGTGGGGCCGCTGACCGTCTGACAAGACCCAGGCTAAATCCGCGACCGCTATCAGGGAAACGCTGATCTATTCAGCGTTTCCCGTGCGGGGGCCTTGATCATCGTTCCAGCCACCTCCCGAAGCAGAACATGTAACACGTAGGGTGGACAAGCGCAGCGCCGTCCACCAGCGGCAGCGCCAGCGCCAGCACGGGGTTTGGTGGACGGCGCTGCGCTTGTCCACCCTACCGGCTACCGGCTAGGGTTATTGGGGTTTGCTAACCTAACTGTAGCCTCAGGGGAGGAGGCGGCTAGATGATTATCAGGTCTTGCAATCCAGTGTCCATGCGCCACCAAGCGCCGCGCGTGGGCACGATAACCATGCCCTACCATGTCCAGGGAACGCAGCGGGTGGAGGAAGCGGACGCGCGCCGCCTGCTGCAGCAGACGTCAAGTGAGCTGATCAAGGTCTGAGCTGCCGCAGAACCCCTACGCCTTGCCCATGGCCAGCGGCAGGCTGCGCGGGCCCCAGTCGCCCGGCCGGGGCTCGAACACCCCGGCGCAGGGGGTGCCGCAGGCCTCGCACCGGCCCTGCGCATCCAGCCCCCAACGGCCGAGCCGATACCAGTCGCGCTCGATCAGCAGATGGCCGCAGGCATGGCAATAGGTGCTGTCGCCCTCGCTGTCGTGCACATTGCCGGTGTAGGCGTAGCGCACGCCGTGCTCCAGGGCGATGCGCCGGGCGCGGCGCAATGTTGCCGGCGGCGTCGGCGGCACATCCAGCATCTTGTAGTCCGGATGAAAGGCGCTGAAGTGCATCGGCACGTCCGGCCCCAGATGCTCCACCACCCAGGCACACATCTGCTCCAGTTCCGCATCGCTGTCGTTCTCGCCCGGAATCAGCAGCGTCGTCAGCTCCAGCCAGACCGAGGTCTCCGCCTTCAGGTACTCCAGCGTCTCCAGCACCGGCGCCAGGCTGGCGCTGCACAGCCGCTTGTAGAACGCCTCGGTAAAGCCCTTCAGATCCACGTTCGCCGCATCCATGCAGGAGAAGAACTGCTCCCGCGCCCCCGGCGAGATGTACCCCGCCGTCACCGCCACATTGCGGATCCCCAGCGCCCGACAGGCCTCTGCGGTATCGCAGGCGTACTCCAGAAAGATCACCGGATCATTGTAGGTGTAGGCCACGCTGCGACAGCCATGCCGCTCGGCCGCCTCTGCGATCCCCTGCGGCGAGGCCTCCGATGCCAGGATGTCCATCTCGCGCGACTTGCTCATGTCCCAGTTCTGGCAGAAGCGGCAGGTCAGATTGCAGCCGGCGGTGCCGAACGACAGCACCGGCGTGCCTGGCAGAAAATGATTCAGCGGCTTCTTCTCGATCGGATCGATACAGAACCCGCTGGAGCGGCCATAGGTATAGAGCACAATCTCCCCGCCCTCGCAGCCGCGCACGAAACACAGCCCCCGCTGACCCTCATGCAACGCGCACGCGCGCGGACAGACATCGCACTGCACGCGGCCATCCTCCAGCCGGTGCCAGAAGCGGGTGGGAAAGGGGGTCGAAGCGATCATGGCTGTTGTCCTCCATCGGTGGGGCGTGCGCATCCCAAAATGCGCGCCTGATGCGTATACTTTCAGTATGGAATATCCCTGAACATCCGCAACGGACCATCACCATGTCACAGCTCCGCCGCCCATCCGTCGCCGGGCTGTTCTATCCCGACGATCCCCAGGCACTCCAGGCCCAGGTCCGCGGCTACATCGACGCCGCCGCCCGGCAGCACCCGCCGCCCGCCGCCGATGACGGCCCCAAGGCCCTCATCGCCCCCCACGCCGGCTACATCTACTCCGGCCCCGTCGCCGGCAGCGCCTATGCGCGCATCGCCAATGCCGCCGCGCGCATCACCCGCGTCGTGCTGCTCGGCCCCGCCCATCGGCTGGCATTCCGCGGCCTTGCCTACAGCGCCGCAGACCAGTTTGCCACCCCGCTGGGCCGGGTCGCCGTGGACCAGGCCGCCATCGCCACGCTGACCGACCTGCCCCAGGTGCAACTGCTCGAGGCCGCCTTCGACGGCGAACACTGCCTTGAAGTGCAACTGCCGTTCCTGCAGGTGCTGCTGCAGCAGTTCAGCATCGTGCCGCTGCTGGTCGGTGACGCCCACGGCAGCCAAGTCAGCGAAGTCCTGGAACGCCTCTGGGGCGGCCCCGAGACCCTGATCGTTGTCAGCTCCGATCTCAGCCACTATCTGGACTACGCCAGCGCGCGCGACATCGACCGGCGCACCGTGCAGGCCATCTGTGACCTGCAACCCGAACGCATCAGCACGCACCAGGCCTGCGGCCGGCATCCCATCGCCGGGCTGCTGCAGCAGGCCCGTCGGCATCACCTGCACGGCACCCTGCTGGATCTGCGCAACTCCGGCGACACCGCCGGCCCGCGCGACCGGGTGGTCGGTTACGGCGCCTGCGCCTTCAACGCAGCGCAGGCCGCATGAACGCCGCACCAGCACCAAGTGAGTACCGCGTCAGTGCTGAATGAACGCGAAATGAGCACCAAATGAGCACGGGCACAACCAACGCCGCTGACAACAACGGTCAGCCGCACCCGCCGGACACTGACGGCGCCGAGCTGGCCCCGCCAGAACGCCGGGCGCTGCTGCAACTGGCCCGCGCCTCCATCCGTCACGGCCTCGACCAGGGCACACCGCTGACGGTGTCGGCGACAGACCAGCCTGCGGCCCTGCGCGCCGAACGTGCCGCCTTCGTCACCCTGCAGCAGCAGGGCCGACTGCGTGGCTGCATCGGCCATCTGCAGGCGGTGCAGCCCCTGGCGCTGGATGTCGCCGAGAACGCCTACGCCGCCGCCTTCAACGACCCGCGCTTTCCCCCGCTGGATGCCGCCGAGTTCGACACCCTGCACATCGCCATCTCCGTCCTCACCCCGGCCGCGCCCATCGCCTTCGGCTCCGAGGCCGAACTGCTGGCCCAGCTGCGCCCCGGCATCGACGGCGTCATCCTCGCCTGGGATGACACGCCGGGCGCGCCGCGTGGTACCTTTCTGCCTTCGGTCTGGGAGCAGCTGCCCGACCCGCGCGACTTTCTGCGCCATCTCAAACAGAAGGCGGGTCTGCCACCCGAGCACTGGAGCGATCGCCTGTGTGCCTGGCGCTATCGCACCGAGACCTTCAGCGAATAACCCCCCAAGGCCGCACTGAAGGCCCGAGCCCTGCCCGCCATGCAAGCGTTTCCTGTTGTCGAACTCGTGTCGTTGATCGGCCTGCTGGTCCTGTCCGGATTCTTCTCCGGCTCCGAGACCGCGCTGATGACCCTCAACCGCTATCGCCTGCGGCACAAGGCCGACCAGGGCCATCGCGGCGCCATACTGGCCCGCCGGCTGCTCGACCGGCCCGACCGGCTGATCGGCCTGATCCTGCTGGGCAACAACTTCGTCAACATCCTGGCCTCATCCCTGGCCACCGTCATCGCGCTGGAGCTTGGCGGCGAAGGCGCCATCGCCATTGCCGCCGGCCTGCTCACGCTGGTGATCCTGATCTTCTCCGAGGTCACCCCCAAGACCCTCGCAGCGCTGCATCCCGAGCTCATCGCCTACCCGGCGGCCTACATTTACACGCCGCTGCTCAAGCTCATGCAGCCGGTGGTCTGGGGCGTCAACCTCATCACCAACAACCTGCTGCGGGTGCTCGGCATCCGCCCGGAAACCGAGCAGGGCAACGCCCTCAGCCGTGAAGAGCTACGCACCGTCGTCAACGAGGCCGGTGCCATGATCCCGGAACGCAGCCGCGACATGCTGCTGGCCATCCTCGACCTGGAGAACGCCACCGTCGAAGACATCATGATCCCGCGCAACGAGGTCGAAGGCATCGACCTGCAGGACGCCGAAGAAGACATCGTCGCCGCCATCAAGCGCACCAGCTACACCCGCCTGCCGTTGTTCGACGGCGGCATCGACAACGTCGTCGGCATCTTCCACACCCGCAGCGCCGCCGACGTGCTGATGCAGCGCGACCAGATCAAGGACCACCTGCGCAGCGTCGCCAGCAAGCCCTACTACGTGCCCGAGGCCACGCGGCTCTACCCGCAACTGATCAACTTCCAGCGCACCCGCCAGCGCGTCGGCCTGGTGGTGGACGAATACGGCGACTTCCAGGGCCTGATCACCCTGGCCGACCTGCTGGAGGAGATCGTCGGCGAATTCACCACCGACCCCGCCGACGCCTACCCCGAAATCCATCGCGCCGACGACGGCTGCCTGCTCATTGACTGCGCCATCAGCATCCGCGAACTCAACCGCGCCATGCGCTGGAACCTGCCCACCCGCGGCCCCAAGACCCTCAACGGCCTGATCCTCGACTACCTGGAAACCATCCCCCAGACTGGCACCAGCCTCATGCTCTGCGGCCACCCCCTGGAAATCATTCAGACCGACGACACCACCGTCAAAACCGTCCGCTGCCAAACCCAACCCGCCTGACTCCCCCATCCCCCCGCACTCTGTAGACTCACCCCATCCCCCCGCACTCTGTAGGGTGGAATAAGCGCAGCGTTTCCACCAAGACCCACCCCACCCCAGCCGCAACCTGTAGGCTGGAATAAGCGCAGCGTTTCCACCAAGACCCAGCTCACCCACCCTCAATCTGTAGGGTGGAATAAGCGCAGCGTTTCCACCAAGACCCAACCCCGGAACACAACCAAACCACCACAACCCCCTTCAACTCCCTCCCAAATACTCCAGGCACCCCCGCAAACACGACAACCGCGGAAAATCCAGCGCCGGCACCTGCACCCCAAAAGCCCGCTCCACACCCAGCACAAAATTCAGATAATCCACCGAATCCAGCTCCAACTGATCACGAAAATTCACCTCCGGATCCAGCGCGTCCACATCCACCTCCGGCGCCACCGCCCGCAGCGCCGCCACCACCTCGTCACGAACCCGCTCACTGTCCAAAACGCACACCTCCTGATCCAAATTAGAACGGCAAAAAAAGCTTCAGCACAATCCCGATCCACCCGGTGGACGGCGCTGCGCTTGTCCACCCTACCAAAACAAACCCCACCCTCAAACCCCCCTCAAAAAATCCCCTGTAGGGTGGACAAGCGCAGCGCCGTCCACCAAAAATCACCAAAGAATGTTCCACCAACCCTATCGTCACCACTCCGTCATTGAATGATCTTTGGTGGAAACGCTTCGCTTATTCCACCCTACAGGCTTGTTCTGCTGTGAGATCTAAAGCAAAAACCACCCTCAAACCCCCCTCAAAAAATCCCCTGTAGGGTGGACAAGCGCAGCGCCGTCCACCAAAAAGCACCCAAGCACGTTATACCAACCCTATCGTCACCATTCCGCCATTGAATGATCTTTGGTGGAAACGCTTCGCTTATTCCACCCTACAGGCTTGTTCTGCTGTGAGGGCTGGTACATTTTTATTCGTACCCCGTTGTCCACCCTCGAATACTGGCCGGTTCGGTGCATCCCCACGCCAGATCATACATGCCGCGCTCCACGCTGCGCAGGAATGAGCTGTACGGCCAATCCCGAGCACATTCCACGAGACCATGCTTGACGGGGTTGTAGTGCACGTAGTCCAAATGCCGACGCCAATCGTCTGAATTTCGAATTACATGTTCCCAGTAACGCCGCTGCCACACCTGCTTTTCGCGGCGATGATTTGTCGCCGTGTCCACGCGTTTGGAAACATGTTTCTTGATCTCTCGCCATCGGTTCGGATAATCCGCATCGCCGTCCGGCAGTTGCCAAACCGCATGCAGGTGATCCGGCAGAACCACCATTGCCTGGATCTCGAAAGGGCGTTTCACCTTCACCTTACGAAATGCCTCCCGCAACAGATCCACATTCATGCTGTCACGAAAAACGGGCAGACGGTCAAATGTCACCACGGTGAAGAAATAACAGCCACCAGGGATAAAGCAACGGCGGTAATCGCTCATGATTATGAAGCCTGTTTTGCTGTTTGCGGAAGGCCTTTTTAGGGGTTGAGGTATCTATGGGCGTGTTGTGGGGGTTGGGTTTTCTGGGGGGCTTTGGGTTGGCTGGTTGTTTGGTGGACGGCGCTGCGCTTGTCCACCCTACCTTTTTTGATTTTTTGGTTTTTTGTTTGTTTTGTTTGTTTTGTTTGGTGGACGGCGCTTCGCTTGTCCACCCTACCTTTTTTGATTTTTTGATTTTTTGATTTTTTTATTTTTTGGTTTGTTTGTTTGGTGGACGGCGCTGCGCTTGTCCATATATGGTCCGCCCCGCGATGCAAGAGCGAAATCGCTGTTGAACAGAAGAAG
>NZ_VWXX01000046.1 GCF_008632335.1 Thiohalocapsa marina | reverse complement strand
TCGTCAGTGGAGGACCTGCAGGCCAAAATCGCCGACTTCATCGAGCATTTCAATAAGACAATGGCCAAGCCGTTTCGCTGGACCTACCAGGGTAAGCCCCTCAAGGCTTGAGGCATTCAAACGGTCTCGGGATTTCAAAACGAATGCACTAGGATGGTCGAAATAGAAATTCAGTGCTGGGTCTGAACCAGACAGCGTCGCGCTGCCGGCGAGTCAGCAGAGGGTTGGGTGGCTTTTGTGCTGCGGGCGAACTTCGACCTGGGATGCGTCCTGAGATTCTCCGCATCAGAGAGCAACTGCTGAAGGCTATTGTACAAGAGCATGGGTATGCCTCGTATTAGGCTCCAGCCTCAAGTGATTTATAGATGAGTGACGCTACATATCCGGGTCTGCGTCCGCTGCATATAATCGAAAGGGCAATAGACTTTTAAGGCGTCATTTCGTGGTGGCGTTTGAACAGAAAGTATTGGAGTAGTGTTCTCCATGAGGATATCACGTTTCAGAACTCTGATTCGGAAAGCCGATACGTTTCCATATTTCCGTGACTCACTTTGTATAAGGTCATGCTTAGATTGCTGTATTGGGTCCCACTATAGGTTCGGATCTCGTTGACTTCGAAGGGTTCGGAACGAGAAAGGCCGCCTGTTTCGAGATCACGATAGCGAATGTCATATCTTCCAGCGGTGACATTCTTCAAGGTAAAGCGACTGAAACCGGGAATAAAAAACTGACGCACCGGGTATGCGCTGGAACCACTCAGAGAAACGAGCTTCACGAAAACATCCGAGTCGTTTCGTGTGTTATCAATGGTTATGCTTGAGAGACCTTGATTGTGGAGGATCTGGTAACCGCTGACATAGCCGGCAGATGTAGGCCAAGGGAAACCATTCGGGGCAAGTTCGGGGCGAACATAAGCGGGGAGTACCGATCCAGGGCTTGCTCGCCGAGGCTCCGCGGTGTAAGGCAGGGGCCCGGACGGTGGTGGCCTCTGCTCCGTCAGAAAGTCGAGCGCGATCGCAAGGATCCATAGCGCGCCAAAGACGATGCCTAGGCCGAAGGCGTAAGAGAAAACAATCAGGATCAATCGCTTGGTGAAACCGACTAGAGCGCGGACAAACCTTGTAAAACCGTGTGGAGATCTTCGCTGATTGGTCGCTGCAGCATGAACCGGGGCGGTTGCCGCTGTATCGATCCGGTTACCGGACTCCTTCAGCGTGATCCAGTCATCGTGCTGCCGGCGCTTCACAGGATCCGAGAGGACGTCGTAAGAGGCGTTAATGATCGCCATGATTCTGGCTGCCTCTGGATTTCCCGAGTTGCGGTCTGGATGGAACCTTTGGGACAGGGTCTTATAGGCGGCACGGATGACTTCTGGCGGCGCATCTCTCGCAACCTTCAGGTTGTCATAATGGGTGTGCAAATGGGTCATCGACGTTGTCTCGTGCGCACCCGGTCATGGAGAAAACTGCGACGCGAGTGCGATTTCATTAAACCGAACACTTAATGGCAGAACATGGATTCACCGGGAATCCTGCGGATCGAAGCCAACCTTCGGGCGGGGAATGCAGGTACTGTTTTCAGCGATATGGTCAACATGATTTTGTGGACTTTTGCATCAGTCAGCATTGTTCCTGGCTCGTTACTTTCATTTTAGATCGGCTACCGTTAGGGTGGTGCGGTCTGTTTATGTGTGAGCTTCATTGCGGCGGAGCTTGATGTCACGTGGCCGCTGCGACAGGTAAAGGATATACTATGTTCGCTCAGCTGACACGAAGCAATGATTGGTGGTGATGGAAAAGCACCTGAGCAACCCGTGCCCGGGCTGTTTCGCGCACAAGGGCGGCGAGAATCAGTGCCCGCATTGTGGCTATGACGAGCATGCACCGCGTGGTCCGCTGGTCCTGCCCCATCGCACGATGCTGAATGGCCAGTTCCTGATCGGCCGCGTGCTTGGCAAGCTGGGTGGCTTCGGCTTTACCTATCTCGGTTAGGATCTGCAACTGCACACGCGCGTGGCGATTAAGGAATACCTGCCGCGGGAGCTGGCCGGGCGCAGCACTGACCAGGCCACGGTTGCCCCGCACAGTCGCGAGGAAGACGACCTGTTCCGCTATGGGCTGCAGCGGTTCCTGAGCGAGGCACGCACGCTCGCACAATTTGGAACATCCCAATATTGTGCGCGTGCGACACTTCGTCGTGGCCAACGGCACGGCCTACCTGGTGATGGACTACTACGTAGGGCTGTCACTGGCCGAATACCTCGATAAGCAGGGTGGACGTCTCGGCGAGGCTATCGCCACGCAACTGCTACTACCGATCCTCGATGGCCTGCGCGCAGTCCATGCCAAGGGGTTTTTGCACAGCGATTTGAAGCCGCAGAACATCTATCTCGCCAAGACCGATGCCGGTGGGGTGCGGCCGATCCTGCTCGACTGCGGTTCCGAACGCCAGTCCATGGGCGAGCGCAGCCGCTCGCTCTCGGTGCTGGTCAGCGCGGGCTATGCGCCGTTTAAGCAATATTCGCGTAAGGGTAAGCAAGGGCCTTGGACGGATATCTACGCGGCTGCGGCGGTCCTGTATCGAGCAGTGACGGGGGAGACGCCGCCAGAGGTCACTGAACGCATGACTGATGACGAGATCAAGCCAGTGCTTATGGTGCATCCGATGTCTTGAGCAGCGCATTAGCACAAGCCCTGTCTATCGCGCCAGAGATGCGTCCGCTGAGGGTAGTAGAGTTCCAAGTTTTGTTGCATCGTGAGGTAGGCGGAACGCAGAAACTGGCGCGGAACGTGTTAGTGACCGAGGTGCCAAATCAGTACAAAGGGCTAGCCAACCTTGATGCGGCGAAGGAAGAATCAAACAACAGCCTCGGTTCAGCCGTAATAGTAATTGCATTTATTGCCGCTACAGTATTGTTTTGGCTATATGGTAAAAGCTTACAAGAACAGCATATAGCACAAACTGCAGGCCCAGGTGCAGCAGTTGATTCAACAGAAGCGGTACCGAAGGAGGTGGGTGAAAAGTCTGTTGCATTGATAACGGAAATTACGGTCGAGCGCGAACGGCTAGAGGCATTTGAACCGAGACTCGTTGCTATCGATGGAGGCTGTTTTGCGATGGGTAGTCCGCTAAGCGAGTCGGATCGCCGTAACGACGAGCGACAGCACTGGGTCTGTGTAGATGATTTTGTGATTGGTAAGTATGAAGTGACCCAGGCGCAATGGGTTGCGGTGATGGGTAGTGATCCCTCCGGCTTCTCTGGCTGCGACGACTGCCCTGTGGAGAGCGTAAGCTTTAACGATGTGCAGAAATACATCAACAAGCTTAATTCCCGCACTGGGAGATATTATCGTTTGCCGACAGAGGCAGAGTGGGAATACGCAGCGCGTGCGGGAACGAAAACGGCGCGTCACTGGGGTAAAGGGATTGGTACAAACAATGCCCACTGTGATGGCTGTGGAAGTAATTTCGACGTGGACGGAACAGTAAGGGTCGGTTCTTTTCCGCCAAATCCATGGGGGCTTCACGATATGCTTGGGAACGTCCGGGACGTGGACCTGCTCGACTTACGATGCCAGCTATGATGGCGCGCAAACGCAATGCTTAGCAAATGATGATACCAGCTCTTGGGCGCTTCGCGGCGGCGCTTGGACCAACAGTTCGAATCGGGCGCGTTCTGCGAGTCGCAATGCTGGAACTGCCAGTAGCTGGAGTCAAGCACTTGGCTTTCGTCTCGCACAGGATTCGCTTTGATGTTGATTTGTTACTAACTGGAATTCAAGACTACACGCACCTTGGTCCCCCAAGTATGGGCAGATCGGTTTATTGAAAATCTGACAGGTATTGGTCCTGCGGTCACTACTCCAGCATCAACTGAAAGACAATAGCCGGCGAGGCCAGATAGAAACGAACGCCGGGGCGGAGCTCGCAGCGCTGAGCCGCCGGCAGGCGTCGGCCCTGCGCTTGGATCTGGCCCGGATAGGCAGCGCCAGTGGAATCCAAGACAAAGGTCCCGTTCGAGGAGCCGAGGTCCTGCAGGAAGAAGCATGCACGTGCTGCATCGTAGCCGATGAGTGCGTGGCGCTTGCTGATGGTGTCGACATCCGCCAGCACGACCTGCGATACGGCTGGGTCGCGACCGATCACAAGTGGACGGTCGCTCAACGGAACCGACAGACCCGCATAAGGACCGCTCATGCCCACCAATCGCGGGCGACGGGCAGCGACCGGTTTGGAGCTACCGTCCGCCGCTGACATCCGCGCTTGGGAGGGCTGGCTCTCGCTGATGGAGATCTGTGGTTCGCCCCTTTGCTGTGCATGGGCGTCTTGCAATGCTTGGATGCGATCGATGATGCGCGCCAGCATGACGCTGAGCGCGACGGTCATCAGGTCGGAGAGCAGCCTAAGCACATTCGCGGCGAGCAGGTCGCCGATCCCTTGAGCTTGGGTGAGCAGGTTCAGTTCGCCGTACTGAACCAAACCTGAGATCAGCCAAACGGCCCACCACCAGCCAAGCAACGGTGGCACGCGCGCTGTGCGCCAGTCAGCGGGCTTGCTGCTCGCCCGCCAGATCTCGGCCATGGCTTGATAGGGCTTCCAGAGATTGGCGATGGGGATGAAGTACCAACCGATCGACCAGCCGGGCGTGAATGCCATGCCGCCCGCGCCCAGTCGACGGGCACAGGCATTCGCCCGGTAGATCCATCGCAGGATCAAGATGGCGGTGATCAGAAAGATGAGGCTGCCGCCCAGCTCGACCAGGGATTGCCAACCGGCCGTCCCGTCAATGACCGCTTGCCACAGTTCATCGCCGTTGCGATCCGCGTTGGACAGACTGGCAAGCGTCTGGTGATCGATCCAACCTGAAATGGCTGCGAGCGTGAAGATCGCCGCTTGGGCATACAGCCATGCCTTGGTCCATGCCGACAAGGCAGCCAAGCGTGGCTGACCCTGAGTGGCTTGTATGGCAGCGGTCTGCGCCGGCTTGGCCGATTGCGGCCGGCTTCTTTCTGGCGATGCCGAGTCGGACGCCTCGTCGCGCGATTGCACCGGCGGCGCGCTGCGGCCAGGTTCGGGCGGCGGTGGGCGCAATAGGGCTTGGAACGCATCGACGCGCTGCGGCCGTCCCTCGGGCTGCACAGCCAACGCCTGGCTCAGGGCAACGCGCTCAGGCGCTGGGACACGCCGAAGGCGCTTGCGGGCCTGAGATCGTCCTGCGTCAAGCGCGATGAGGCATCCGGCGGCACCTCTCCCGTGACGGCCTGATACAGCACGGCGGCGGCTGAATAGATGTCGGTCCACGGTCCCTGCCGACCGCGCCGGTGATATTGCTCGAACGGCGCATACCCTTCGCTCACGACAATCGAGAGCGAGCGGCTGCGCTCGCCCATGGCCTGACGCGCGGCACCGAAGTCGAGCAGAATCGGTCTCACCCCGCCCGCGTCAGCCCTGGCCAGGTAGAGGTTGGCGGGCTTGAGGTCGCGATGCAGGAAGCCCTTGGCGTGCACCGCGCGCAGGCCGTCCAGAATCGGCATGAGCAGCTCAATGGCGGTCTGCTCGGGCAGGCGTCCGCCCTGTTGCTCCAGATATTCGGCCAAGGACAGGCCGTCGTAGTAATCCATCACCAGGTACGCGGTCGCGTTCGCCTCGAAGAACTGTCGCACCCGCACGATGTTTGGATGATCCAATTGTGCGAGCGTGCGTGCCTCGAGCAGGAACTGCTCAAGGCCATAACGGAACAGCTCGCCATCCTCGCGCGAATGCGCCGCGACCGTGATGTGGTCCGTATCACGCCCGGCCAGGTCCCTCGGCAGATACTCCTTGATCGCAACCCGCGTCGCCAGGCGCTCGTCCCAGCCCAGGTAGGTAATGCCGAATCCGCCGGGCTTACCGAGGATTCGACCGAGGCGGAACTGGTCATTCAGCCGGGTACCAGGCGACAGCGCCAAAGGACTCCGCGGCATCTCCGGGTCGTAACTACAGTGGGGGCAGACCGCCTGTCTGCCTATCGAGGCAAAACATGCCGGACACTGGTTTGCGGTGCTCATCGGGCTGACTCCCGCTCTATGCCGTGTGCGTCTATCCTTTCTAAGCGCATATTAGCCCGGAATCCGAGTCGCTTCCCCAACGCAATCCGCTTGACCGGAGCAAAAATGTATCGAGATCACGGCGCAAGGTGTGCGTTCTGTCATAATGCTTGCGGGTGGTCTCCACGCCGTCAGTCGGCGATCGCACCTCACGACAGCCATCAAAGCGCTGGCGTCAGTGCTCGTCGTTTTGTTCATTCAGGCACTTACGATCCAGGCGATCAGGTGCAAGTGGATTTCACACCCCGAGCTTGATCCGATGACTCTAGCACGTCGCCAGTCAGGCGTGTATCTTCGCAGAGGTTGATGCGCTTCGAACCTGTAGCCGAAGCTGGTCGGAGAGATCCGGGCCGGTCGCACGAATGCAGACAATTTAGTAGCCGAGGTGTGCCATGGATGCCGTCTTCTGTAAGAACGGTCACAGTTACGATCCTGAGAAATATTCCAGCTGCCCTTACTGCGGGGTCCAGGTCGAGCTTGGCTCGACCAGGCCCTATGGCGGCGGCGCCACGGCCGGTGCCGAGCGTCCACCGGCGCAGGCAGATGCAACCCGGGCGGAGCGAACGCCGACGCCGAAGTACCGCCCCGGGGCGGAGGGCGAGACGGTCCATGTCTGGAAAAAGCGCATGGGTGGCATCGATCCGGTGGTCGGCTGGCTCGTCTGCGTCGAGGGTCCGGATCGCGGCCGCGACTTCCGCATCCATACCGAGCGCAACACCATCGGTCGCTCCGCAATCATGGACATCGCCATCACCGGTGACGAGGCCATCAGCCGCGAGAACCACGCGATCCTGAGCTACAATCCGCGCCGGCATACCTTCCGCATCGCCCCTGGCGACGGGCGCGGGCTCGCGTATCTCAATGATGAGGAGGTCATCAGTCCGGTCGAACTCAAGCCGTATGACCGCATCGAGATCGGCGAGAGCACACTGCTGTTCATTCCATTCTGTGGCGAGCAGTTCGCCTGGCCGGTCGAGTCCAAGGCTGAGCCTTCCGACTGACGGGCACAGGGGGCTGTCGTCTTTTGTCGCTCCAGAACGATTGTGAATAGGGCAAGCCCCGGCATCCTGGCGTATGACTGATCCCAACCTCAACCACCTTTGCCCCGGCTGCTTCGTCGACAAGGGCTCGCAGAATCCGTGCCCGCACTGCGGCTACGACGAGGCCACCCCGCGGGGTCCGCTGGTGCTGCCACATCGGAGCTTGCTCAACGGCCAGTTCCTGATCGGGCGCGTACTCGGCAAGCCGGGCGGTTTTGGCATCACCTATCTTGCCTGGGATCAGCAGCTGCACACCCGTGTGGCGATCAAGGAATACCTGCCGCGGGATCTAGCCGGACGCGGGGTCGATCAGAGCACGGCCGCGGCGCACTCAGGCGAGGATGCCGAGCTGTTTCGCTTTGGTCTGGAGCAATTCCTGCAGGAGGCCCGCACGCTAGCGCAGTTGGATCATCCCAACATCGTGCGCGTGCGCCAGTTCTTCGAGGCCAACGGCACCGCCTATCTGGTGATGGACTACTACGAAGGGGTGTCCTTTGCCGAGTACCTGGAGCAGTACGGCGGGCGGCTCACCGAGGCCACTGCCACGCAGCTGCTGCTGCCGATCCTCGACGGGCTGCGCGCGGTGCATGCCAAGGGCTTTCTGCACCGCGACGTGAAGCCGCAGAACATCTATCTGGCCAAGACCGACACGGGTGGCGTGCGCCCGATCCTGCTCGACTTCGGTGCCGCGCGCCAAGCCATGGGCGAGCGCAGCCGCTCGCTCTCGGTGGTCGTCAGTGCTGGCTATGCCCCGTTCGAGCAATACCACCGCAAGGGCAAGCAGGGGCCATGGACCGACGTCTACGCGGCCGCCGCCGTGCTCTATCGGGCCGTGACCGGGGAAACCCCAGCGGAGGCCAATGAGCGCGTTGCGGAAGACGACCTCAAGCCCGCCAGCGTCTTCGGCGTCTCGCCTACCCTGAGCGCTGCACTCAGCGCGGCGTTGGCCTTGGCCCCCGAGGCCCGGCCGCAGAGCGTGCCAGCGTTTCAGGCGCAGCTGCGGGGGGAGCCGCGCTCGGCGCCCGCGAGCCGTGACTCCCTAACGGCAACCGATCCAGCATTGGCTGGCACCTCGTCAACGCCATCGGCAGAATCGCCAAGGTCGGCGAAGGCCGCGCCCCACCCGAGCAGGGGACCGCGCTGGTGGCTGATCCCGATCCTGGGGCTGCCGCTGTTGGCCTTGCTCGGTGTCGGGATCTGGTGGTCTGAGCAATCGCGGATTGTTTCACCCCCTGACAACGCGTCGACGGCAGAGCCGGTCGCGCGTCGCGCATTGCCGCCGGCCCCGCCGGCGCCGCCCGTCGCGCCAGCGGCACCCCAAGGCTACCTGCAGGTCAGCATCAGCGGTGCCGCGGCCGAGGTCACGGTAGACGGACGCCGCGTGGGTCGCGCCGGCCCCGGTGAGCCGCTGAATCTCGGGCAGGGGCTGGCGGTCGGTGAGGTCGAGGTGGGCGTCAGCGCCGCTGGCTACCACGCGCAGCAGCGACGCCTTCGCATCCGCGAGAACGCCTGGACGCAGGTGCAATTCCACCTCGCGGCCGAGCCGTCGCCGCGGCTCGCCTTCGAGCCCGAGTTGGTGGCGATCGAGGGCGGTTGCTTCCAGATGGGCAGTCCCGCGAGCGAGGCCGAACGCGACGATGATGAGCGCCAGCACCGCGTGTGCGTGGAGGACTTCGCGATCGGGCGCTACGAAGTCACCCAGGCCCAATGGGAGGCCGTGATGGGCAGCAACCCGTCGGGATTTGCCGGTTGCGCCAACTGTCCTGTAGAGCAGGTTTCCTGGAATGATGTCCAGGATTATCTCGACAAGCTCAACGCGCGCACCGGCAATCGCTATCGGCTGCCGACTGAGGCAGAGTGGGAGTATGCCGCACGGGCCGGGACCACGACGCCGTTCTGGAGTGGGGGTTGCATCAACACCGAGCAGGCAAACTACAACGGGGAATATGACTACGACGACTGTGGGGCCAAGACAGGCGTCTATCGTCAGAAGAAGACGCTGCCGGTGGGTAGTCTCCAGGCCAATCCTTGGGGGCTGTACGACGTGGCGGGCAATGTCTACGAGTGGACCTGTTCGGTCTATGACAGCGGTTATGGTGGTGCCGAGCAGCGCTGCGCACGCAAGAATGATGCCGGCTCCCGGGCGCTCCGGGGCGGCTCCTGGGACGACAAGCCGCTGAGGGTGCGGTCCGCCAACCGCAACAGGACCACAGCGGTCACCCGGGACGACTCCATCGGTTTCCGTCTGGCCCAGGATTCCCTTTAGTGTGTTCTCTTTTTCCCTTTACCGCGGGTCCGAAGTAGGAGGTGGAACCGAAGGTCCACAAGCGGAGCAGGATGGGCGGCCTTTTGGAGCCACCAAATCGCGATGTTTTAGCCCCCGCGGCCGCTGGGGTCGCCAACGTGACCGCCGTGCGCCAAGCCGAGCAGCGGAGCGCTTTGCCCATCGCCGACTGGGGTTGCCTGCATCCGGGCGTCGGCTGCGCGAGCCAGCGCATGCGTTAAAGTCTACGACGGGTTAGACCAAGACGACACCTGACGGCTTCGGGGCAGCTCTTGGAACAACCAACCGCCCCGGGTGCGGCCCACCAACCGCGCAACAGGAACACAGCGGACAACCGGAACGACAACATCGGCTTCAGTGTCGCCTAGTCTACCCGTGCTCAGCCGTAGCCGCCGTTTCAGTGGAAACTGTGGGCGTGCCCACGGAAATCTATGAGCCCGCCTCCAGTGCCGCCCGCCATTGTGAGCGGGATCGACCATGCCAAGCACGCCGATAGCCTCGGCCTGCGCCGGCGTATATACGTCGACGCCCTCTTCGGCCGTTGAGGCAGGTTCGAGCACACTCGACCTCTGGATGTCACACGGTTATCGATACGTTACACTCTTGCCATCACAAACGGATAGCAGGGTGGCCGGTGGATCCCCAGCCTGCCGCAGCGACATCGAACCGTGCCCGGCGGCGATCCCCGCCCTTGGTATGAGCAGAAGAGGAACTTTCCATGACGAACGCCGCGCCGCTTTGTCCCGGTTGCTTTGTCGACAAGGGCACGCAGAACCCTTGCGCCTACTGCGGCTACGACGAGGCCGCCCCGCGCAGTCCGCTGGTATTGCCGCATCGAACACTGCTGAATGGCCAGTTTCTGATCGGGCGCGTGCTCGGCAAGCCCGGCGGTTTTGGCATCACCTATCTTGCCTGGGATCAGCAGCTGCACACCCGTGTGGCGATCAAGGAATACCTGCCTCGAGAGCTTGCCGGGCGCGGGGTGGGCCAGAGCACGGTCGCGGCGCATTCGGGCGAGGATGCCGAACTGTTCCGCTTCGGTCTGGAGCAATTCCTGCAGGAAGCCCGCACCCTGGCCCAGCTCGATCATCCCAACGTCGTGCGGGTGCGCCACTTCTTCGAGGCCAACGGCACCGCCTACCTGGTGATGGACTACTACGAGGGCCTGTCCTTTGCCGAGTATCTGGAGCAGCAAGGCGGACGGGTGCCGGAAGAGACGGCCGTCCAGTTGATGCTGCCGATCCTGGATGGACTGCGCGCGGTGCATGCCAAGGGCTTCCTGCACCGTGATGTGAAGCCGCAGAACATCTACCTTGCCAAGACCGATGCCGGCGGGGTGCGCCCGATCCTGCTTGACTTCGGCGCGGCTCGCCAGGCGATGGGTGAGCGCAGCCGATCGATGTCGGTCGTGATCAGCGCGGGGTATGCCCCGTTCGAGCAGTACTCGCGCAAGGGCAAGCAAGGGCCATGGACCGACATCTACGCAGCTGCGGCGGTGCTGTACCAAGCAGTAACCGGCGTGGTGCCGCCGGAAGCCACGGACCGAATCATGGACGACGAGCTCAAGCCGGCAACCGGCTTCGGCATTTCCCAACGGTTGAGCGATGCTCTGAGTGCAGCATTGGCAGTGGCCCCAGAGGCCCGTGCTCAAAACGTGCAGGCATTTCAGATGGCATTGAGACATCCAGGGTCGGGATCGACCAGGCCAGTCGAGATGCCAGACACCAGCGCGTCAACGCCGGCACAGACGGCACATGCGCAAGAGCATCCGCCAAAGGACAACATCCCGAAGAAATCGAAGGGGGGTTGCTTACTTCCAAGTGTGTTACTGGTGTCGCTGATATTAGTAGCGTTATTCGCTTTCTTTCTGACACCCCAAGAGCAAGAGCAAAAACGCGCCATCCCCTCAGGCGGGCCTAATGGAGATCGCAATCCGAACGCGACCGTTACCCTGGAAGATGATCTTGATATTTCGCCGCTGACCTTGATTGCGGGTCGCTATCGCGACATGGGCGACGGCACCGTCATGGATATTGAGACAGGGTTGCAATGGATGCGATGTGCGCTTGGACAGAACTGGAGTCAGTCGACCTGTTTAGGCGAAGCCAAGGGATTCGACTGGGACGCCGCGCTCGCGGCAGCCGATTCACTGAACCGTTCCGGTGGCTACGCAGGCTCTCGGGACTGGCGGGTGCCGACTATTGGTGAACTGCAGGGGCTGAGGTATTGCAAGGACCAGACCGGAGGGCCTGGGGTCTGGCTCAACGACGAATCGACTTGCGAGGGAGATGTTGCGCGTCCGACGATTGAGACAAGGGCTTTTCCAGAGACCCCGAATTGGTGGTTCTGGTCTTCGTCGCCGTATGCCGGCACTTCGTACGGCGCGTGGTACGTCAATTTCGGCTATGGCTACGTCGGCAACGACGATAAGAGCCTTCAGGGATACGTTCGTTTAGTGCGCGGCGGACAGTGACTTTGTTTTTTGAGCGACCGTTAAATGATTCCTGGATAACGTGTTGCCGACGGCATCCCTAAGCACTTCGGATTGTCGATTGATCGCGATGACCTGAGTTCCCTGTTGGCTGAGGTCTTTGTCAGCAGGCGCGGAGTTTCTTCGATTCTGATGACATTGAATTGCTGTGCTAATCGACGATGGCACTTCGTACTTCAGTTGCGGATGTCGTCCCAGTCGTGACCTCAGCTTCCTCAAGCGTCACGGCGACTTCCAGCCCCAGATGGGCGGGATTTGCAACTGATACGGTTCAAACTAAAAACAGCCTGGGCTGTGCGATGTTGGAGACTTCCACGATGATGAGTCGAGCTAGACAGGCAAGTCGGCATGACGCGATGACGAACGCGGCCGACGAGAACAATTCGACGGGACCCTCTCTGTCGGATGCCCGCTTGCAAGGGCTTCCGCGGTCGTTTTTCTCGGGGCTGTTTTCCGTTTTGCTCTTGGTCTCGGCAGGCGCCGTTGCATCCCCGTCAATGGTCCAGGTGTCGCAAGTCGTTGCCGAGCAGCCGCGGGTGGTCGCCTATGTGGCGGTTCGCGATGAGGCCGGACAGGCGGTCGAAGGCATCGAACCGGCCCGAATGCAGGCCACCGTCGGCGCTACCGTCACATCCGTGAGCGCATTGACACCCTTCCCCAATACGAGTGAGGGGGTGGCCTACCTGTTTGCCGTCGATGTCTCCCGTTCCATTGTCGGGGAGCGCTTCGAGCAGATGAAGACGGCGTTGCGGGACTGGATTCAAGCACTGAAGCCCGAGGATCAGGCGGGCCTGATCACCTTCGGTTCGAGCGTGCAGACGCAGGCAGCCTTGACGGCCGACCGCGATATGCTGAAGACGGCAGTCGATGCGCTCGCGCCCACCGACCAGCAGACGCAGTTACATGCGGCTCTGATGCGCGGGTTGGACCTGAGTCAGCAGCGTGCCGAGGGCCTGCCCGTGCGACGCGCGCTGGTGCTGCTGAGCGACGGATTGAATGACGACCCCGGCGGCGTGTCGGCCGATGAGGTGCTGGCGCGGATGGGCGAGGGCTCGGTGCCGATCTACGCCATCGGCTTCAGCGCCGTGCTCGATCGCGCCCAGCGCGAGGCGGGGCTGACGGCGCTTGGCAGATTCGCCAGGCAATCCGGCGGCCTCTTGATCGATGCCGGCAGCGGTGATCCCGCCGCAGCCCTGCACTCGGCCCGGGAGCGGATTCGGGTAGTCTATCGGGCCGAGCTCGACTGTTCGGAGTGTACATGGGACGGCAATCGCTATCGGGTCCAGGTGACGCTGACCGGCGACGGACTGACGCTGAGCGACGGCATGGACGCTCGATTGTTCCCGGCGCCCGCCGCGGCGAGACCAGAGCCGCCGAGCGCTGAGACCGTACCTGAGGCTATCGAGGCCGAGTCGGAATCCGCCGGGTCTGCAACGGATGCCCCGCGAGATGAGTCCCCGGTTGCCGAGGGCACGGCGCCTGATGCGGCTGAGCCGACCGAGCCCGCAGACAGCGTGGCGAACTGGCAACGCTGGTGGCTGCCTGCCACTGGCGCCGGCGTTGCGCTCCTGCTGCTGCTCGTTCTGATCCTGGTGCTGAGAAAGCGCCGTCGGCGGGCCTCCGAGGCCGCTCAGGAAGCGCCGGCATCGCTCGAAGACGCGGTGCCGCAGACGGACCAGACCGCTCCGGAGACGATTCGCCAGCCAGCGCCCGCGCCCGAGGACTCGCCGGCGACGGCGAGACCCACATCAGTCGGGCAACCGCCTCAGCCGACGCAGATCGTGCACCTGACTGGGATGAGCAAGCTCAACCGCGGGCAAGATTACGCCCTGGCGTTACCGCCTGATGCGGTGCTTGGGCGTCGGCCGGACTGCACCCTGTCGTTGCCCCAGGACGATCTCGTCTCCGGTCGACACGCCCGACTGACGCTGGAAGGCCGACGGGTGCTGGTCGCGGACCTCGGCTCGACCAACCAGACTTTCCTGAACGGCGTTGCGGTGCATGCGCCGCATCCCCTCTCGGATGGCGACGTGCTGCGGATCGGCCAGAGCGAGTTTCGCGTGCGGCTGACAGCCGATAGCCTGGTCTGAGGAGCGCGGCGATGAATCTCTCACCAGGTAATGCCCAGTGGATTGGCCAGCGCAGTGAGCAGCAGGATGCCTTCGGCTTCGTCGGCTTCGAGCAGGCCTATTTCAGGAGCCATGCGGGCGTGTTGGCCGTTGTCGCCGACGGCATGGGAGGACTCTACAACGGTCACGAGGCGAGTCGACGGGCCTTGCAGGTGATGCTGGATGCCTACCGCGACAAGCGTCCCGATGAATCGATTCCGGATGCCCTTGTGCGGTGTCTCGCGGGTGCGAACAGCGCCGTCCATGCGCTTGCGCAGGACAGCGACGGTGAGGGCAACGTCGGGACCACCCTCGTTGCCGCCGCCGTCCGGGACGGGCAGCTGTTTTGGGTGTCAGCGGGCGATAGCCGGTTATATCTCTACCGCCAGGCGGACGGCTCGCTGACGCAGTGCACGCAAGATCACAGTTACGGCAACGAGCTGATGCCGCGGGTCTCTTCGGGCGAGATGACGCGCGAGGAGGTTGAGCGTCATCCCGATCGGGATGCGCTGACCAGCTTTCTCGGCCTTTCCGAGGTGCCGAAGGTGGACCGTAATCTGCGCCCGGTGCAGATCGATCAAGGCGATCGCCTCTTGCTGTGCAGTGACGGGGTCTACGGCGTCCTGAGCGAGGACGAGCTGAAGGGTGCTCTCAGACTGGGCGCCCAGGCAGCGGCTGATGCGCTGGTCGCCTTGATCCAGCAAAAAAGGCTACCGAGACAGGACAATGCCACGGTCGCGATCCTGGCGGTACAAGGTGACTCGGCGTCGCCCAAGAGCGTCGAGCCTGAGACCCGGCGACTCCACCCAGGCAAGCCGCGGCGGCGTAGGCGTCCTGTGCTCGTCCTGCTGGGCCTGCTCCTGCTAGTCATGCTCGTGGTCTTGGCCGTGCTTTGGTTCCGGGGCGATCTACCATTGCCTTGGCGCGGCGCTGCCGATGTTTCGCATGACGCAGTTCATGCGTCGGAAAGAACCCCGGCGGCATCGGTCGGGCCAACGCCTGATGCCCGCGACCGAGACGCGCTGCCTGTCAGTGACGACCCCAAGACCCCTGCCCCCTTCGCTGGCAGTGCTGCATCAAGTCCGCAGGCGAAAGAGCCAGCGACATTGCCGCCCGAAGCCAGGAGTGAGCCCGAGCCCGAGGCTCAAGCCAGGTCGGCAGAGAACGACGCCGGCGATAGGGACCCTGTGGCGGAGCCGCAGCGCGAGGGGAGCCTTCAGTCAGCGGGGTCCGCTGCTGAGGCCCCTGGCAGCGAAAGCCCACGCGAATGAAAACGACTGTGCTTTCGGGCTGAACATGAATGACCAAACGCGAAAGTTCTCCATCGGCCGGGACCGCACCTGCGATATCCCGGTGGCCGACGAGTCGGTCAGCGGCCGGCATGCCGAGCTGACGTTTCTAGACGGCGGCAAGCTCTTGCTCACTGACTGCAACAGCACCAACGGAACGCGACTGTTGTTGTCCGACGGGCGCGAGCAGCGCATTCGCCATGAATTCGTCTCGCCGATGGATCGCGTCAAGCTCGGCGGCGTGGTGTTGTCGATCAAGGACCTGCTGGAGGCGCTGCGGCTGAAGTATCCGCAATTCGGTAGCCAGTTTCCCGGTGCGGAGCGACCGCCGGCTGAGCCTCCGGTACAAGGCCGCCAGCTCGTGCGCTGCGTCTGCGGCCTCATCAAGCCGGCAGGCAAGCCCTGCCCGGGCTGTGGCCGATGAACGTTCTCTGGTACCAACCCAATCGGCTGCTGATCCTGTTCATCGCCCTCCTGTTGGGCGCTACGTTCATCGGGGTGCTGACGCTCCTGCTCGCGCCCGGCACGCCGGCCGCACAGTTGTTGCTCGACTATCAAGAAACGCCTCTGCCCAGCTCGCCCTTCGTTTATCCCTACACCGTGCAGAACCTGATGCACCTGATCCTGTTCGCGGGCCTTGGGGAGATCTACTGCCGTTGGCGAACCGCGGTGCGTGAGCACGCCATGCTCGGGGAACAGATGCTGCCGGAGGCCTACGAGGTGGTCTTGCAGGCACATGATCTGCCCGCCATTCGCAGTCGGGTCGCCGATCGGCACGCGGGCGGAACGGGCTTTCTGCCGAGTCTGGTGGACCTTTGCATCCTGCAGTTCCTGGCGAGCCGGTCGGTGGATCAAACGGTCACCGTTATGAACAGCAGTCTGGAGCTGATGGCGCATCGTGTCGATCTGCGCTACGCCATCCTGCGCTACATCGCCTGGCTGATCCCGACCATCGGCTTCATCGGTACGATCATCGGCATTTCTCTGGCCATGGCACTGATCGATCCCGAGGCCGCCTCGCAGGATCTGGGCAAGATCGCGCAGAGTCTCGGTATCGCCTTCTACACCACGCTGGTCGCCTTGGTGCAAAGCGCCATCCTGGTGCTGTTGCTGAACCTGGTGCAGGCGCAAGAGGAGCTCGCGCTGAATCAGGCGGGCGAATACACCCTCAAGAACTTGATCAATCGGTTATACGTGGCTGGCTAGCGTGTCAGCGGCGCGAACAAGAGGTGCAGGTCATGATGGAAAAGGCGCCGGAACAACTCTGCCCGGGCTGCTTTGCAGCGAAGGGAAATCAGAATCCTTGCCCGCACTGCGGCTACGACGAGCAGGCTCCGCGCGGGCCGCTGGTACTGCACCATCGCGAGCTACTGAATGCCCAATACTTGGTGGGGCGCGTGCTCGGCAAGCCAGGCGGTTTCGGCATTACTTATCTCGGGTGGGACCTCAAGCTGCAGACCCGCGTGGCCATAAAGGAGTATCTGCCGCGGGATCTGGCCGGGCGCGGGACCGACCAGAGCACGGTCGCCGCACATTCGGGCGAGGATGCCGAGCTGTTCCGCTTCGGCCTGGAGCAATTTTTGCGTGAGGCGAGGACGCTTGCGCAACTGGATCATCCCAACATCGTGCGAGTGCGCCAGTTCTTCGAGGCCAATGAGACGGCCTATCTGGTGATGGACTACTACGACGGTCTGTCCTTAGAGGAGTATCTGGAACAGCAAGGCGGTCGTATTCAGGAAGAGGCTGCGATTCAACTCATGCTGCCGATACTGGACGGCCTTAGAGCGGTGCATGCCAAGGGGTTCCTACACCGCGATGTGAAGCCGCAAAACATCTATTTGGCCAAGACCGACACCGGCGGCGTACGACCGATCCTCTTGGATTTCGGCGCTGCCCGCCAAGCCATGGGCGAGCGCAGCCGGTCTATGTCGGTTGTGGTCAGCGCGGGCTATGCCCCGTTTGAGCAATATCACAGGAAGGGCAAGCAAGGCCCCTGGACGGACATCTATTCGGTCGCGGCAGTGTTATACCGTGCAGTTACAGGCTCCGTGCCACTCGATGCTGCGGAGCGCCAAGCTCACGATGACTTGCAGCGAGCGACTGCCTACGGCATCTCACTGAAATTGAGCCAATGCTTGGCTAAAGCCTTGTCGATCGTTCCAGACGAACGCCCACGAAGCATCCAGTCGTTTCAGACTGCTTTGCGTGACGGGTCCGCTGCGATGACAAATGGGACCAGTCGACAAGAGGAATCTAATGCAAAAGACGCCTTAGCGAGCAGCGGATCTTCTGGAAGTGACAAAATACTAAATTTCAAACCTAGCAAGTTAGTTTCCAGTCGACATGCAATAATTTTTGCTACTCTTCTTTTCGCAGCAGTGGTATCAATTCTTGCATTATCATTTCGACAAGAACTTTCCGAAGAGTTCACCTCTCTGCGTCTTGAAAAGGCTGCCGACGCCTACGCTGAAGGCGACTATGAATCAGCCTATTCAATTGTGTCGCAGCTTGCGCAAAAAGATAATCCAGACGCCATCAGCCTGCTAAGTGAAATGTATTACTATGGTGACGTGGTGGAGAAAAATTTGCCAGAGGCAATTAAGTTGAAAAGGAAGGCATACGAGCTAGGCCTCTTGGATGAAGCAGGACCCTTAGGATGGTTCTTGATACTCAGCGGTAACTTTGCCGAGGGCCGGTACTACAGTGAGATCGCCTACGAAAGAGACCCAGCAGGCTATCCTTGGATCATCAATCTAGGTCATACCCACTTCCTGCAAGGGGATAGTGATAATGCAAGATCTTGGTATGAGAAAGCCATACCAATGATTCCGGATGAAGATACCCTGTTGAATAATGCTCTTGTCGATTTCGATATCTTTATCGAAAATGGATGGAATAGAGAAGCAAGTATTAAAGAAAAGACTTGGATGAGAACTTTTTGGTATAAAAAAGCAGCGGAAAAAGGTGATTCGGCAGCCCAAAACGGCCTCGGTTTAATGTACGACGAGGGGGTTGGTGTTCCGATGAATGATGCTGAGGCGGTTAAATGGTATCTGAAAGCAGCCGAGCAGGGGCACCCCATTGCACAATTTAACCTGGCTCAGATGTATGAGCATGGTGAAGGAACTCCAAAATCGCAAGCCGATGCTGACCATTGGTATAAACAATCGTTGCTCAGCTTCAAAACATTAGCCGCTGAGGGCAACGCTTCTGCAGAGAATATGGTCGGAGAAATGTACTTAGAAGGTTTAGGTGTCAATAAAGACGTTGGAAAAGCGTTGCAGTGGTTCCGCAAGGCCGCTGATAAGGGCTCTCCTGAAGCACAACTTAATATCGGCTACATCTACGATTTAGGTCTAGTCGGCGTTGAGGATGATTTGGAAGCCGTCAGATGGTATAGAAAAGCGGCCGATCAAGAATATCCAGAAGCGGAAAATATGCTCGGCAGAATGTACCAAGAGGGTGAGGGTGTTGAGCAGGACATGTCTGCAGCAGTCTCTTGGTTTCGCAAGGCGGCAGAAAAAAATCTAGCAGTCGCTCAGTATAATCTTGGGTTGTGTTATCAGGAAGGATCGGGTGTAGAAGCCGATTCCGAATCAGCTGTGGATTGGTATCGTAAGGCAGCAGAGCAAGGAATTCCCAATGCAGAAAATATGCTCGGCCGAATGTACCAAGAGGGTGAGGGTGTTGAGCAAGATTTGTTTGAAGCGGTTTCGTGGTTTCGCAAGGCGGCAGAGAAGGACTTTGCATACGCTCAATACAATCTTGGACTCTCGTACCAAGACGGTCTTGGCGTTGATAAAGACATAGATAAGGCGATTTATTGGTATAGGAAATCCGCGAATAATGGCGACGAAGATGCAGCGGCTGCCTTGGATGCGTTCAATGACGATCAAAATATTTGGAAGTGAGAAAGTAGACGTGGGGAGATTTTTTTGTTGCGTAGACTGATTGCGGCGGGAAGAAGAGATGGCCGTTGATATAGCCTTGCTGAATCTCAAGAATTCCAAAGATATCGACGATTTCTAAATAGATTTTTTTAGCTCAAAAACTTTGTGTAACCTAGTATTATATTCTGCTTTTACATGTTTGAGCGCATTTTATAGGCAAGACGCCCTGATGTTGGATTCAAAATCGAATCAGCTTTGTCCGGGCTGCTTTGCAACGAAAGAAATTCAGAATCCTTGCTCGCACTGCGAGTATGACGAGGCCGCCGCGCGGGGCCCGCTGATGCTGCCCCATCGCGCGCTGCTCAACGGCCAGTTTCTGATCGGTCGCGTGCTCGGCAAGCCGGGCGGCTTCGGCATCACCTACCTCGGCTGGGATCAGCAGCTGCACACCCGTGTGGCGATCAAGGAATATCTGCCGCGTGATCTGGCCGGTCGTGGGGTCGATCAGAGCACGGTCGTGGCGCATTCCGGCGATGACGCCGAACTGTTTCGCTTCGGTCTGGAGCAGTTCGTGCGCGAGGCCCGCACCCTGGCCCAGCTCGATCATCCCAACATCGTGCGCGTGCGCCAGTTCTTCGAGGCCAACGGCACGGCCTATCTGGTGATGGACTACTACGAGGGCCTGTCCTTCGCCGAGTA
>NZ_VWXX01000045.1 GCF_008632335.1 Thiohalocapsa marina | reverse complement strand
TGAACGACCACATCGCCAAGCCCATCAATGTCGCCGAGCTGTTCTCGACCATGGCGCGCTGGATCAGGCCGTCTGCGCCAGCCCTGGCCGTGGCGAGCCAACCCGTGCCCATCCAGCTCGTGGCGTCAGAGGCACAGAAGCCTGAGCCAGAGCTGCCTGCGCTGCCAGCGCTGGACGGCATCGACACCGCCGCCGGCCTCAAGCGCATGCAGGGCAATCATGCACTCTATCTGAAGCTGCTGCGCAAGACCGCCCAGGACCAGGCCGACAGCCTGGAGCAGTTTGATGCCGCCGCCAGCGCCGGCGACTGGACGGCGGCGCAGCGCATCATCCACAGCCTCAAGGGCGTGGCAGGCAACATCGGTGCCGAGGCCCTGCAGCAGAGTTGCGAGCGACTCGAGGCGGCGGCACAGGCGCAGCGAGCCGAACCGCAGGCCAGGACGGCGGTCCGGCAGGCGCTTGGGCGGGTGCTCGAGGCCATCGGCAGTCTGCCGGCGGAAGTGCCTCTGGCACCGGCAACGGCCCCGCAGGGATCGACCGCTGCATTGCAGCAGGTCGAGCCCGAGCGTGTCGCTCAGGTGCTTGCTGAGCTCGCGCGCTTGATCGCCGACTCCAGCTTTGCCGCGGCCACCCGTCTCGAGGAGGAACGGGATCTGCTCGGCGCGGCCGGGCTCTCCGCCGAGCTGGAGCCGTTGCAGGCGGCGCTCGAGGACTACGATTTCGACGCCGCGGAGTCCCTGATCGAGCAGCTCATACAGAAAAGTACCTTGCCCAGCTAGTAATGACGGTTGCACTGGACGTAATCCTTGATCGCCGCCTGTTTGGCATCTTATTTTTGACCAGGAGGCCAATAAATCAGCGTCTCCCTAGAGCTGCGCCGGCCGAAACCGGCGCCAGTCGATCCCGAGCCGTCGCATGCGCGCGCGCAGCGTATGCGGATTGACCTCGAGCCGGCGTGCGGCGCCGAAGGGCCCTTCGATGCGTCCGAGACAGTCGGTCAAGGCCGCCTCGATATGCCGACGGACTGCATCGTCCAGGCTCTGGTCCGGCTCTGGCGTCTCGGCCCGCACCTGCTCCCGCGCCACCGTCGGCATGTCCACTCCCAGGGCGGTTCGGATCTGCAGCGGGCCGCCATTGCCCAGGATCGCGGCCCGCTCGATCACCGCCGAGAGCTCGCGCACATTGCCGGGCCAGGGGTAGGCCCGCAGGAGCTGCAGATCCTCGGCCGTGGGCAGCTGCGGGCTGAGGCCGAGGCGCTTGGCGGCCCGCAGGGCAAAGTGCGCGGCCATCGCGGGGATATCCTCCAGACGCTCGCGCAGGGCCGGCAGAACGAGCGGGAAGACGTTGATGCGATACCAGAGATCGGCTCGAAAGCGCCCGGCCGCCACCATGGCCGCCAGATCGCGATGGGTGGCCGCGACGACGCGCACATCCACGCGCAGCTGACGCTGACCACCGACACGCTCGAAGGTCCCATCCTGCAGCACGCGCAGCAGCCGCACCTGTAGCGCGGGCAGGAGCTCACCGATCTCGTCCAGAAACAGCGTGCCGCCGTCGGCGCGCTCGAACCACCCCTGACGCTGCATCGAGGCCCCGGTGAAGCTGCCGCGCTCGTGCCCGAACAGCTCCGAATCGGCCAGTTCCGGCGGGATGGCGCCGCAGTTGACACGCAGAAAGGGACCAGCCGCGCGGCGCGAGCCCCTGTGAATGGCCCGCGCCACGACCTCCTTGCCGGCGCCGGTCTCGCCGAGGATGAGCACTGGCGTATCCTTGGGCGCAACCAGCTCAATGCCACACATGACTTGGCGCAGCCCCGCGTCGGCCCCAACGACGCTGTCCGTGATGTCCTCCCGCCCGAGTCGCGTCAGCAGCGCGGTGCGATCGGCCTCAGCCGACGCTCGCAGCGCAGACAGCTCGCGCACGGTCCGGTCGTTTTGCATTGCCACACCCAGTGGGTCCAGCAGCGCTGCGAGCAGGGGCTCGTGCGTTTCATCGAAGTCCGCTGTATCCGCCGCCTGCAACACCACGACACCCAGGCCGGCTCCCTCAGAGCCCCCTTCGGAAACCCCTTCGGAAACAAGGCCGCCGGCCATGAGGCTGCCCGCGAGATCGCTCAAGCGCAGACCCGGCAGATCACGCTCCAGCGCGTCTGTGCTGCCGCGGATGACCCCACGCCGGTCGCACCAGCGCGCGATACGTCGAAAGGCCTCTCTGGTGAGCTCCGACTCAATGCCGGCCGACTCCAGCACCACCGATGCGCTCACCTGTACCCGGGCAAGGCACCTGAGGCAGTCGCGCTCGGGGTCGAGCTGATACAGCAGCAGGCGTTGCAGCGGCAGTCGCCGCGCCAGCACGGCGGCGATGGCCGGCGCTGATCGATCGATATGGATGTCGCGGCAGGCCTGTTGCCAGACCTCCAGCAAGAGTGGCAGGAAACGCTGCATGACGGCGGAATCTCGAAGGAAATAGCACGGGAAATCTATCGCTGAGTATAGCTTATCCGTGATATTCAACGGTTTTGTGCCCTGCGGCGGCTGCAAACCATCGGCACAGGGATGCTGAGACAGGCCAAAAGCTGGAAAAGACTTTTAAAGTCAATCCACTCTGGGTCAAGCGCTCAGACAGCAGACACATTGGCACGAAAGCTGATCAATAAACCACGAGGCACGAAGCCTCACGCCTGTGACAGCCTGAATCCTGCCAATCAGCAACGGAGGTACATCATGGTTCGCGAAGCCGTCCTCACCCTCGGACAGGTCTACAGTTGGCACCGCCGTCGCTTGCATCTCTGGCTGGTCGCCGTCGCGTCGGTGCTTGCGCTAATCATCCTGCACGATCTCGAGCCGGAGTGGGCCCTGCTGCCGAATTTTCTCGAGGGCATGGCCGCCGAGACCCTGCTCGCGGTCTTCCTTGGCGCCCTGGTCTGCGAGTACATCGACTCCAGCCTGGGCATGGGCTATGGGACCACGCTCACGCCGCTCCTGCTACTGGCAGGATTCGAGCCCTTGCAGATCGTGCCCGCCGTGCTGTTCTCCGAGCTGCTCACGGGGATCACGGCCGGTGCGTTGCACCACCATGACGGCAATCTGAACCTGCTGCGCGACACCCAGGCCCGGCGCACCGTGCTCTTGCTCAGCCTGCTCAGTGCCGCCGGCGCCCTGACCGCCGTCACGCTGGCGATCTCCATCCCGAAGTTCTGGCTCTCCGTCGCCATCGTGACCATCGTGCTGACCATGGGCGTGCTCATCCTGGCAACGCGCAGGCGGCGGATTCCCTACCGCGCTGGCAACGTCGTCGCCGTGGGGCTGGTGGCGGCCTTCAACAAGGGCCTGTCCGGCGGCGGCTATGGTCCGCTGGCCACCGCGGGCCAGATCATCTCGGGGCTGCCGGCGAAACAGGCAGTGGCCATCACCTGCATCGCCGAGGCCTTCACATGCCTGGTGGGGCTGGCCGGCTATCTGTGGCTGACGGGCGGGCTCGACTGGTCGCTCGCCACCCCCTTGGCCTTGGGGGCACTGCTCTCGGTGCCGGTGGCGACACTCACCGTCAAGCGCCTGCCCGAGTCGAGCATCCGGACTGCCGTGGGTCTGGTTACCCTCGCGCTCGGGCTGGTCTCCCTCGCCAAGCTTATTGGCTGAGCAGCAAGTGCCAGCAACAGGGATGCGCCCGGACGGCCGGGCTCGCCGACGAACAGCCGCCCCTGACGACCGATGGCTGGCCTGCACGCGCTCAGGGGCGCTGTCGGCGGGAAGGACGCGCTCCGGTCATCGTCGCGGGCGAGGAAGCAGATCGCGGCCGGCGCCCTGGTCACTTCTTGACCAATCCGAGTCGAATCTGAGCTGGACTCGGGGCTTAGCCCATCGACCCAGCCTCTGCGCACAGGGTTATCCACAGCCGTTGTGAATAAGCGGCCAAACAGCAGTTGCGCTAAGGAGACGCTGAATAGGTCAGCGTTTCCCTAAGGTGCGCTCAGCGCAGGGCAGCGCCCAGCGTCCGTGGTGTTTCTGTACGGTCATGGTGACAATGGGCCTCCGCTGGCTTCACGCCGCATGGAGATAGTCGACAACCACTTCGCCGAGATTCAGCGTCAGATCCGCGATCAGATGCCTGGCCGCGACCACCTCCAGCACCGGCAGGTCGGCCACGGGCGCCAGGGCATGCGGAAACAGGGCCAGCGCCCCCGGTCCAGACCAGGCGCCCTTGACCCGGACGTCGCCGAGCGCATAGCGCACCAACTCGCAGATGCGCGCCGTGCCGTCGACATGGGGGATGATCTTCAGCAGGAAATTGGGCGTCTCGCTGAGACCGCGCTGCACTTCGACGGGATCGAGCGGTGCATGCTTGTAGCCCATGGTCCCGGTGGCCACCCGGAGCGGACCATAGTCCAGGGTGCCGACCAGGGTGTCGGTGTGCACCGCCAGGCGCGGCTTGGCGAGCTTCTTTGGAAATCCCCAGAGCTCGCGTCCGCCAGCGATGGCCGGATGCCCATCCAGATACATCGCATGGGTGTAGTTGCCCGGCTGTCCCTGGTAACGCACGGCAATCACCTGGCCGCTCTCGGTGTAATCACCAAAGCCGGTGGAGTCGGGCATGCGAATGAACTCGTAGTACACCAGCGGCTCCGCCAGTTCCAGTGGCTCCGGTACCACCGCACGCAATTTGTCCGCATCCGTGCGATAGGTCAGGATGAAATACTCGCGGTCGACAAAGCGATACGGACCGGGTGGGTAAGCCGGGTTGCCAAAGGGCATGGCGAAGGCCTGACGGCGGATGGTGGAACTGTCCATACGAATGGCACCTGCCTGTCTGCGTTGGGCTGCCTCGCTGGGTGCCCCGAGGCGCGGCCCGTTGTCGAAGAAGGGCACAGCCTCAGTATGGCGTATGAGCGTCAGTTGGGAAGGTGAGCGCAGGGGATGGCGACGACACGGCAAACGCGAGCGCCGACGACAGGCGATGGGGGCCCCGGCACCTATGCAGTCCTGCTCACGCCCAAGAAGGCGCAGTCCGTCCGGATCGGGCGGCTGGGCGATCTGACGCTCGGGAATGGCGTCCTGGTCCATGTCGGCAGCGCCCTCGGCCCCGGCGGTGTCGCAGCACCTTGTCGGCATCATGTCCGCATCGCCGCGCGCCCCACTGGCATCTGGACATCGCCGCGAGGCGTATCGGCTCAATGCGGTCATACTGCCTGGGCAGGGACGCAGTGCGCCTGATGTGGCCGATGCGCGGCCGTTGGACCCCGAGACGGTACGCACCTATTTCAAGCGCTACACGCCGGGCGGTGTCGAGGAGCTGCTGCGCATGAGCGATGTGGGCGGTGATCCTAAGTTGCGGAGGGCAGGGCCGGGCGTGTCGGTCGACCCAGGCTCTATGAGTGCTGTGCCCAATGAGTGCGACCACTATCAGGCTGTCATCGGCGAAGGCCGCGACCGGTGTCAGCAGGCGATCGCCGTCAGTCAGCGGAAGCCATCAGCGCGTGGCTGCCAAAGGCGCCTCATCCGAGGCCGAAAACAGGCTTGATCATGGTCAAGTCGCATCCCCCTCTGAGTTGAGAGACTGGCCCTGTCGATCCTAGCATCGCCACCCAAACTACCGTTAGCGGACCGAGTCTTTCAATGAGTATGTTCTGTTTCCAATGTGAAGAGGCCACCAAGGGCACGGGTTGCACCACCAAGGGCATCTGTGGCAAGACCGAGAGCATCGCCGTGCAGCATGACCTTCTGGTCTACCTGCTCAAGGGCCTGGCCGTCGTCGCCGAGGAGGCGCAGCGCCAAGGCCAGCCGGATGCGTCCGTTGGCCCCTTCATCGCCCAGGCCCTGTTCGCCACCATCACCAATGCCAATTTCGATCCGGCTCGCTTCAATAGCCTGATCCAGGCCACCATCGCCAAGCGTGACGCGCTCAAGGCAAGTCTCGGCTATCAGAGCGATCGCGATGAGGTGAGCTGGACTGGCAGTCCGGCCATCTATGCCGCCAAGGGCGCCGAGGTTGGCGTGCTGTCGCAGCCCAACGAAGACCTGCGCTCGCTGCGCGAGCTGCTGGTCTATGGCGTCAAGGGCATGGCCGCCTATACCGACCATGCCGCCATCCTCGGTTTGGAGAAGCCCGAGATCTATGCCTTCATGATCAAGGCCCTGGCGGCGACCACCCGGGAGCTGAGCATCGATGAGATGACCGCGCTGGTGATGGAATGCGGTGCCGTCGGCGTCACCGCGATGGCGCTGCTCGATGAGGCCAATACCCGCGCCTACGGCAACCCTGAGATCACCCAGGTCAAGCTCGGCGTCGGCACGCGCCCCGGCATCCTGATCTCCGGTCATGATCTCAAGGACCTGCAAGACTTGCTCGAGCAGAGCGTCGATAGCGGGGTCGACATCTACACTCATAGCGAGATGTTGCCGGCGCATGCCTATCCAGCGTTCAAGCGGTATCCGCATTTCGTCGGCAACTACGGCAATGCCTGGTGGCAGCAGGACAAGGAGTTCGCCGCCTTCAACGGCCCAATCCTGATGACCACCAACTGCATCACCCCGGTCAAGAGCGCCTATCGCGATCGGATCTACACCACCGGCATGACCGGCTGGCCGGGCGTCAAGCACATCGCCGATCGTCCCGAGGGCGGCGCCAAGGACTTCTCGGCGATCATCGCACAGGCCAAGACCTGCCCGCCACCGATCGAGCTGGAGCAGGGTGAGATCACCACCGGCTGCGCCCATGCCCAGGTCATGGCGCTGGCCGATCAAGTGGTCGATGCGGTCAAGACGGGCGCCATCAAGCGCTTCGTCGTCATGGGCGGCTGCGACGGTCGGCACAAGGAGCGCAGCTACTACACCGACGTCGCACAGGCCCTGCCGCAAGATGCGGTGATCCTGACCGCCGGCTGCGCCAAGTACCGCTTCAACAAGCTGGATTTGGGCAATATCGGTGGCATCCCGCGCCTGCTCGACGCCGGCCAGTGCAACGACTCCTACTCGCTGGCCTTCGTCGCGCTGAAGCTGAAGGAGGTGTTTGGGCTGGATGACATCAACGAGCTGCCGATCTCCTATGACATCGCCTGGTACGAGCAGAAGGCGATCATCGTGCTGCTGGCGCTGCTGCATCTGGGGGTGAAGCACATCCGCCTCGGCCCGACGCTTCCGGCCTTCCTGTCGCCGAACGTGGCCAAGGTGCTGATCGAGACCTTCGACATCAAGCCGATTGGTCGCGTGGAGGAGGATGTGACGGCGATGATGGCGGCTGCTTGAGCCGACAGGCCTGCGTGCGCGATAGCGGTTTAGTTCTGGCCGACAGCAGTAGCCCTCGCGGACCTCAGGTAGGAGGGCTGGGCTTGCGTCTTCGCATTGGGCGGGCAAAGCGTGTTCGGGAAGCTGAAGAGACCGTTGACGCACATGCGCTCTGGGAACTGGTCGAGGGCGAGGCAGGCAAGTGGATACTCGGCAAGGGCCGTCGCGGTTAAAACAGCACCAGCTCAACGCCCTAGCGCCAGCCCCTCGCGACGAGGGTCTGCGCCCCCCTGCCAGCCGTTTTTCGTTCGCACGATACCTTGCAGACCGCTGGGCAAAGGCCTGATCTTCAACTCGTGCCCCTTGCTCTTCAACGCGGCGACAATCCCGCTCAATGACGTCCCTTCCTCAAGTTCGGTGCCGTAGTTTCGGCTGCCCCGGTTCGGCAACTCAATGGCCTGTTGAATATCCAGGCCATACCCCAGGACCCCGAGCAACGTCTTGGCGACATAATTGATGATCGCCGTACCACCCGGCGCCCCGATCAACATGTGCAGCTGCCCATCACGAAACACCATCATGGGCGCCATGGTACTGCGGGGCCGCTTGCCAGGTTCGACCCGATTCAACAAGGGACGACCTTTCCCATCCACCCCTGCCAGCGAAAAATCAGTCAGCTGGTTATTCAGCAAGAAACCCCTGACCAGCATTTTGTTGCCAAATGCCGACTCTACTGACGTTGTCATGGACACGGCATTGCCCTGTGCGTCGACGACAGAGATGTGCGTGGTCGATGGCAACTCGGCCGACTCGTCCAGTCCAAATTCTGCCGGGTCGATGCCGGGCGGTGAGCCGGGCAAGGCCTTTTTCATGGCCTGGTCGGGCAAAATTTGTGCGGCCCGCTGTGCGAGGTACTCGGGGTGGAGCAAGGCTTTGACGGGCACATCGGCAAAATCAGGATCGGCAACGTACACATCTCGATCAGCATAGGCTAGCTTGCCCGCTTCGGCAAAGTAATGCACGGCCTGGGGCGAATCGGGGGCATGTTCAAGAACCGGCGTATGCGACAGCATCCCCATTATCTGCATCACGGCGAGCGGACCTGAGCTGGGTGGACCGCTGCCACACAAGGTATACCCCCGATAATCCGTACAAAGGGGCTCGCGGCGAATCACCCGGTACGAGGCCATATCATCCAGTGAAAGAGACCCCGGGCGGTCATGCGCACCGACGGCATCGACAATAGCCAGGGCAATTTCACCGGTATAGAATGCATCTGCCCCGTGCTGCGCCACCTGACGATAGACCCGAGCCAGTTCCAGATTGAGCAAACGGTACCCTACCGGCAGCGCCTTGCCATCACGATAAAAATACGCGCTTGCCGAAGTGCTGCCCTTCAACCCGTTGCTGCGGGCCAAGAGACCATGCAGCCGCAGTGACACCTCGAACCCTTGTTCAGCCATTGAAATTGCAGGTTCGAACAACACCGCCCAGGGCAGCCGACCATGGGCCTTGTGCATCTCGGCCAGACCGCGGAGCAGCCCCGGCACGCCAACGGACAGCCCGCTATTGACTGCCTCTGGCCAGGACAAGACTTTGTCCTGGTGGACGAATTGCCGATAATGAGCGCGTTTGGGCGCAGTTTCACGCGCATCAAAACTGGTCAGACGCTGGTCAGCCTGGTCGTAAACGAGCATAAAGCCACCGCCCCCGATGCCTGACGATTGGGGCTCGACCAGGCCCAAAACCAGTTGCACGGCAATGGCGGCATCGACCGCGTTACCCCCCCGCTCGAGAATACCCACCCCCGCCCGGGTCGCCAGCGGGTTAGCGGCCGACACCATGAACTTCTTTGCTTCGGCCAGGGTATGGCGTGAAACCGATACCGCCGCTTCGGGATCGGGTGGGGGATCGGGTGGGGGATCGGCCTGCAATGCCATCGGCAGCGCGGCCAGAACCAACGCCATGACACAGCCCGCCAAGCGGGCGTGACCTGTCGGACCAGATCGGGTTCGACCCACTGAACCTGCCTCTTTCATTTCAAAGGGCTGACCATCAGAACCTTCTATGTCAACCAGACCAGCGATTACGACGGCTTCGTCAACCCGGTGACCGGCAACAGGGCCGACGCCACCATGAGCCATTGGCGGCTAATCGCGATCTACAGCTTCTGACTCTCAGTGGCAACAGTGCATGCCGACCCTCTGCATGGCCGGCATGCGCCGTCACCACAGCGCAGCGGCATGGGCCATGTTCGCGGCGCACGTGAGCAGCGACTTGGTCACCGCGACCGCTTGCGGTTGTTGCATAGCGTTCAGGCTTCCCGCAGCGCCCGTCGATAGCGCTCGAAACCCTCCAGCATGGCCGCTGTCGGTGGTGCCGTGAGCAGGCTGGCGACGACGATCGCGAGGCTGGCCAGGACCACGCCAGGCACGATCTCATAGAGATCGAAGAGCCCACCCTCGAGCTGCTTCCAGATCACCACCACCAGGCCGCCGGTGAGCACGCCGGCGATGGCGCCGGGCCAGTTCATGCGCTTCCAGTAGAGGCTGATCAAGAGCACCGGGCCGAACGCAGCCCCAAAGCCGGCCCAGGCGTAGGCCACCAGCCCCAGCACCGTGCTGTCCGGATTTGTCGCTAGCAGCAAGGCCACCAAGGCGAGCAACACCACCGCCGCGCGCCCGACCAGCACCAGCTCGCGCTGACTGGCGTGTTTGCGCAGCAACTGCCGATAGAGATCCTCCGCGAGCGCCGAGGAGGAGACCAGCAGTTGCGAGTCGGCGGTGCTCATGATCGCGGCCAGGATCGCGGCCAGCAGGATGCCGGCGATCACCGGGTGGAACAGGGCCTCGACCAGGACCATGAAGATGGTCTCGGCATCGGCGAGCGGGGTCTGCAGATGGGTCTCGACATAGGCCAGACCAGCAAGGCCGACCAGCACCGCGCCGGTCAGGCTCAGCGCGGTCCAGCTCACCGCGATGCGCCGCGCGCTGGGCACGTCGCTGGCACTGCGAATGCCTTTGAAGCGTGCCAGGATGTGCGGCTGGCCGAAGTAGCCGAGGCCCCAGGCGGCGAGCGAGACGATCGCTATCAGCGTCAGCGGTTGGCCCTGGTTGTCGGTCCACAGCTGCATCAGCTCGGGATTGTGCGTGCGCAGCGTCTCGGTCATCGCTGCCCAGCCGCCATCGCTTTGAATCGCAATCACCGGCACGATCAATAACGCCGCGGCCATCAACAGCCCTTGCACGAAGTCGGTCCAGGACACGGCGAGAAAGCCGCCGAATAGGGTGTAGGAGACGATGAATAGGGTACCGACGATCACCGCGAGCTGATAGTCGAGCCCAAAGACGGTCTCGAAGAGCTTGCCGGCCGCGACCAGGCCGGAGCTGGTATAGAACAGGAAGAACAGCAACACGAAAAAGGCGGCAACGGCCTGCAGCAGATGCGCGCGGTCGCCGAAGCGGTTGGCAAAAAACTCGGGGATGGTGAGCGCATTGTTGGCCTCGACGCTGTAGACGCGCAGCCGGCGTGCGAGCAGCAGCCAATTCAGCCAGGTGCCGAGCAGCAGTCCCCCGGCGAGCCAGAGTGATTCTAGGCCGGAGACAAAGGCGAAGCCGGGCAGGCCGAGCAGCAGCCAGCCGCTCATGTCGGAGGCGCCGGCGGAGAGCGCGGCGGGCCAAGGGCCAAGGCTGCGGCCGCCGAGGAAATAGCCGGCGGAATCGGCGGTGCGCCGATAGGCCCAAAGGCCGATGGTCAGCATGAGCAGCAGATAGGCAGCGAAGGTGGCAAAGACGGCGGGATCGAACTCAATCATGCGTGGCAATCAGTGTCTCGCGGTTGTGGGCTTGTGGCGAAAATCTAACATGACTTTGGCCTCAGGTCTTGTGCTGTGGGCATGGCGCGGCGCGAATGGTTATCAGCGCGGGTCCGGTGGGCGCTGATCTGAGGTTGGCAACAGCGGTTCGAGCGCGTGCAGCAGGCCGGGCAGATCGGGCAGGTCCCATTGGGGGCGCGGCAGCGCCTCGGGCCAGTCTTCGTCGGGCCGAAAGCGGCCGGTGCGCACCAGTGCCGCACGCATGCCGAGGCGCAAGGCACCGGCGATGTCCGTATCCGGCCGGTCACCGATCATCACGCAGTGCGCAGGCGCCAGGCCCAGCCGCCGGCAGGCCATCTCGAACAATG
This sequence comes from Thiohalocapsa marina, assembly GCF_008632335.1. Lineage (GTDB taxonomy): Bacteria > Pseudomonadota > Gammaproteobacteria > Chromatiales > Chromatiaceae > Thiohalocapsa > Thiohalocapsa marina. The sequence continues at coordinate 8,961 of NZ_VWXX01000045.1, read as the reverse complement.
CGGGCTCGGGCTTGCCGATGACCAGCGGCTCGACACCGCAGGCGACGGCAATGGGCGCCACCAGGGCGCCGCCGCCCGGCAGCACGCGGTGCCGGCCGTCATGGGTATCATCGACGCTCGTGTCCGGATTGGTCACCACCAGTCGCGCGCCGCGCTGCAGCACCAGGTTGATGGCCAGGGTCAGACGCTCGAAATCGATGCCCGGACCCTCGCCGACCACGACGAAGTCCGCGGCCTCCGGATCCCGCTCGCCCAGCCTGGACAGCTCCGCCTCCAGACCGCCCTCGCCGATGGCGAACCAGGAGAAACCCGGCTTCTCCAGGGCCAGGCGCTCGGCGGTGGCGATGGCGGAGGTCAGGATCAGGCTGGGCTCCGGCCTTGGCAGCCCCATGGCCGCCAGCCGTGCCGCGACCTCCTCGGGCGTACGCCGCGGATTGTTCGTGACAAAGACGTGCGGCAGCCCGGCGATGCGCTGCAAGAACTCCAGCGCGCCCGGCAGCGGCGCGTCGCCGTGATAGAGCACACCATCCATGTCCAGCAGCAGGCCCCGGATGGACCGATGGCGCGGCTCGCCCTTGCGGGCGGTGATTGAGGCGATCCTGGTGGACGGGTGGGCGCCCGAAGGCGCTCTTCGCTGACTCAAGCGCCAGTACCCTGGGCGCATGTGAACTTGATGACCTGGTCGTAGACGACCTCCGGGCATGCCGCACCGATGCTGGTGGGCGGTTCCAGGTAGAGCCGGAATATGACCCCGAGTGGGCTCGTATCCGTGAGTATCTCGCTTCCATCCTTGTTTGTGCAGCCGGCGACAGGGACTGCGAGCTGCAGGCAGAACGGTTCGTTCGTCTCCTCGTCGATCCTGCAGTCGCGGGAGATCTTGTAGGCGTAGGTCAACTCGCTGTCCGGGTCGTCCCAGGACAGGTACTGATAGGCGCTGCCCTCCAGGTCGTCGGGGAACGCACTGCCCAGGGCCATTTTCGAGGGCCCGCTGGTGTAGGCGTTGAGGTTGACGTAGGTCGCCTTGCCAGTGGCCATGTGGTTGAGTCCGTAGGCGATGAGGAACTCGCCTTCTGTGAGCATCATCTCATCGTCGAGATCAAACTCCGGAAGGGTCCCGGCGCCGAGGTACAGGGCGTCGCGGGTGTCGCCGAGGGTCGTGACCTTGCGCTGGGTGAAGTCGTACCCCTCGTAGGCGACCGTTTTGGTGACGTACTCTTTGGCGGTGCACCCGAAGATTGCATATTGCTGAATGATGGCCGCACGAAGTCGGGCGAGCGCCGGCGTCAGGTCGATTTCGGTCTGGCCGGTGCCCCGGGTCCGCAGTGGAGGAGCCGGGAACGGGTTCAGCACCGCCTCGGGCTCAGGTGTCAGTCGAAAGACCTGGTAGGTCGGGTTCTCCACATACGCTTCACCGGCCAGAGGATCCACCCAGAGGGCATTGCGGTTGGCGATGAGGAAGGTATCGCTATCCGACTCGAAGCCGAGCTTCAGGGTCGCGGAAGGAATCACGATGGTGTTGATGATCTGGGCGGGGTAGCCGGCGCGGCGCAGGGCGGCTCGGACCCGGGCGTCGATTCCCCGATCGGCCGTGTAGATGAACACCATGGGACGCTCGAAGGGCTTGAGACCGATCGTCTTTATGGTCTGCATGTTGACCGTGTCGCCGAGACTGTTCAGCAGCAGTTCAATTCTATTTTTTCCAGGTTCTGTCTCATTCGTATACCACCGGGTGGCGAGATAGATCTGATAACTGAAATAGGCCTCCGGAGGCGGCGTCATGCCAACCAGAACAACGGCCTCGTCGGGGGCGAGCCGGATGATGGGCAGCTCGAGTGCGACCTCCTTGACCTCTTCCGGCAAGCCGCCGATGGCGCGCGGGGAGGGTCCTAATGCCGCCGCGGTATACGGCGCCCCGTAGTTGGCATAGAGCGCGTTTGGATAGTTGCCGTCGCAGAATTTTCCGATGGGATCGAATTTGATGGGGTCTCCCTTTGTGACGATAATGCCATCCTCTTCAAGACGGGCAATGAACTTCTCCACTGAGGGGTCGCGGAGGTGCCTCTGCCACCAGCGAATGCCGATGGGCCTTTCCCGCGAACCGATATTCTGATCGAACGTCTGAGCCATCGCGGGGATTGAACAGAGTGCGGCGATGGCGCACATGAATAGACCACGCAGCAAGGTCTTGGAGAACATTAGACCGTGCCCTCCGATGTGAAAAACGGACAGGGAACCGGATCGCCTCTGCTGTTAAGGTTAGCGCGGATTGACGAGTGGTCAAGGCCCAGCTGGGGCAGCAAAGCTGCCACAGGATTGAGCAAAAATCCAGCGTTGCCGAGTACTGGAACGCGAATTTGGACACGGCGGACGATGGGGCACGAGGACGTCAGCAGCTGCGTCCGGCGGGAGCTTGCGACGACGGACCGGGTTCAAACGCAATCGTCGTTCGCGTTCTGCCTGGTGCCGGCGCCTTCGCTCGATCGAGACCTGACATTGGTGCCACCTAGGATAGCCTCGATGTCTCTCTCGGTCACCGGCAGCGTCAGCACGGCAGGTAGCGGAAAATGCTCGGCGAGCAACGGGATGTACCGGGCCTGCTCCTTGCCAACCAGCACGATCACGTGCGCCGCTGGCGCCGTCTTGCGCAGGCCGCGAGAAAGATATCGAGATTGCTGGCGTTGGCGCCGGCAGAGTTCTTGCCGAAATCGTAGAAGAACCCCGCCACCACCCAGTCCGGCGACAGCCGCTTGAGTGCCTGAATGGCCTTGCGTTGTGAGGTGATCACGATCACCTCGCGCCAGAGCCCGTTCAGATCCTGGATCAGGTGCTTGGAGAAGCCTCGTGGAGCATGACGCTCAGGTGTGGATTCAGTTGCCGAGGCGTGTGTAGCCGCGCATCACCGACCCGACGGTGTCGAGACCGACCGGGATGAAGGCCAGGTACTCGCGCAGGGGCTCATTAGCAATTTAGAGGACCTGCAGCAAGGGCGGCGCTTGCCTGAAGCACCTGATTACAACCGGCGGAGCCGCCCTGCGACCGGCACCGGCTACTCCGCATAGCGCGCGATGCTGCTCAGGCCTTGGGCGCAGCGCAGCCTGCCATCGCTCGCCCTGGATACGCGCATAATACAGTCCTGCTGGCACTGTAATTGGCTTCCCCGTAGCGCCAAATCAAGCGGTCTGAGGACGCTACCGGCTGCGATTGGTCTTGAGTGCCACTATCCCCTCTGCTCCATCAATGCCTCACCGGCGCAGGCAATAGTTGCCACTCGTCGACCAGCCCGGCGGGCAGCTCCCAACCCTCGGGATCGCCACCCGCCCGTTCGACCCGGCCACGCAGTACGCACCGCTGGTGAAGTAGCCGCTCGGGCAGTTACCCCGCTTCTCCAGCGCAAACCGCGCCTGCTTGCCAGGGACGCAATACTCCCCACTCGTGCTGTAGCCGCTCGGGCAGGTGCCGAGCTTGACCAGCGGCAACGGCTGCAGGCCTGACTGCGCGAACGCGCCGAGGGGCACGAGCCAGACGATGAGCAGGAGACTTTGCAGGGTGCGGTTCAGCAGGCGTACTGGGACAGTCATCGCAGGCCTCCATCGGAGGATGTTGGCGGAAGGGTCAGCCCGATATGGATGGGGCGGATGTCGGCGTAGAAGGGGCGCACGTCGCGCTCGACCATGCACCAGTAGGCGAGCAGCTGCATGGGGATCGCCGCCGTGAGCGGCTGGAGCGGCTCGACGTTCAGCGCCGGCACGGGCCAGACCTCATGGGCGATGGCGGCCACCTCAGCGTCGCCGGCCTCGGCGACCGCGATCACCTCGGTGTCTTGGGCCCGCGCCTCGCCCATGATCTCCAACATGCGCTGGCGGCTGCGCCCGGGCGTGGCCAAGAAGACGGAGGGCGACTGCGGGCCGGTCAGGAAGCGCCGGATGTGGGCCCACTCCTCGACCTGCTGCACGCTGACCGGGATCATGGCCGACTCGATCAGCTTGGCCTCGCCGAACAGCGCGGTGCCGTACAGGCTGCCGCCGCCGATCAGGCAGGGCGTGCGCCCGGCAAGCCGGGCCGCGAAGGCGCGCACCGGGCCGTCGTGGGCGGCGATCAGCGCGTTCAGGCTGCCCAGGGCGAGCGCCAGCTCGGCGCGGAAGCGCTCGGCCTGCTCGGGGCCGATCCGGCCCAGCCGCTCGCCAAGGGCCAGAGCCAGGCCGAGCTGGGCGACCATGCCCGCCATGTAGCTCAGGGTGCTGGGGATGAAGCCGCTGGTGTCGATCGAAGGCACCTGAAGCTCGATCACATCATCGGCCAGGGTGGTGGCCGGGCTGCCCGGGGTGTTGGTGATCAGCAGCGTCGGTGCCCCGCGCGCGCGGGCCTCGCCCAGCGAGGCGGTGGCCGTCTTGGTGCGACCCGAGATTGAGGTGCTGACCAGCAGGGTCTGCGCGGCGAGCAGCGGGGCGTGGTAGGGCCCCACCTCGAAGGCCTCGACCGCCCAGGCGCTCAGGCCGGCAAGCGCGCGGTAGGCATACTGGCAGGAGACCGCCGCGATGTACGAGTCGCCTGAACCGGTCAGATAGAGCTGGCTCAGCCGCTCCAGCGGCAGGCGCCGTGCAATCTGTTCGGCCTGTTCCATGATCGGCTGCAGCCGGGCCTGGAGCGCTGCGCCCTGACGCTCGATCTCGTCGCGGTACAGGCGCCAGCTGTGGCGCTTCTCAACGTTTGGCGGCATGGTTCAGCCTCCTACTGAGCTGACAGGGGCGGGAGCGACATTGACGGCATGGCTTGCCCTGCGGGTTACGCCGTCAAGGTACCCGATACCAGCAACAGCCGAGCGCGAAGGCAAGCGCACGTGCAGCCGCGACCGGAGACAAGGGTTCAGCCATCATCGTCCCGGAACGCCGTCAGTGAGCACAGACGGCCATCGGCATCGATCTCCGCCTCGTATTCGATGGGGCAGCAACACACGGGGCAGTCCTCGATATAATTGTGACTGCAGGCGGAGCAATCGACCTGGGCATCGATGATCTCGCCGCAATAGGGACACTGGACCTGACGCTCTTCAAGCATGGCGCCCTCCGTTGACCGTGGAGCTTAGGCAGCCGCCGCAGGCGGAACGGCAGACCGCCCAGCAACAGGCCGTCGACTTAGTGGGTCCCATGCCGGTCCCACATCTCCTCGATGCGCTGCGCGAGCCGTGCGATCTGCGGCCAGTCGTGGCTGACGATGTCCTGGGCGTGGGCGAGGTTGTTGCGCAACGACTCCAGATCCTTGATGACGCGCTTGGCCGCCCCCTTGGTGCGCAGACCGAAGGCGAGGCGCTGCTGCTCGTCTTCCATGACGATCTGCGCCTTGTCGGAGAGCTGCAGACAATCGGCCAGATCCACATGCTGCCCAATGCGCCGTCGCTCCTCCAAGAGCGCCTGCGCCTTGCTCAAACGCCCGGCGGAGAGCCGCTCGGTCCAGCTGCCGTCGGGCCAGCAGCTGCGGATGCGCTCCAGCAACTCCAGCTCCAGCAAGGTGATGATGCCGAACAGCCACATGCGCACGATCGGCTGCTGCATGTCGCCGCGGCAGATCACGCCGGCGACATCGCCCATCGCGGTGACGAAACAGAAATCATAACGGGTCAGGACATGGATGACCTCCGACAGCGCGGCATCGCCCTGCAGCACTTGCGCGGGGGCGAAGGAGCGAAACGGCATCTCGCCATCTCGGGCCTGGAGACTCTGCGCGCACAGGTAGCCGACGCAGACCCCATCGCGGCGCAGCCCGAACACCTCCAGCTCAGCGCGGGTGGCCAGCTGCGCCAGCACGTCCCCGACGCGCTCGCTGTCGAACGAGCGCAGCGGTCGCGCGACCTCGCGCGCGGTGAAGGCCTCGGTAAACACCCGCAGGGCGCGACGCTGCGACAGGTCCATGTTGCCGTGCGGGCGCCACGCCTCCTCGCCGATCGCAGCCTGCTGCGGGGCGGGCAGACCGAGGCGCTGGGCGCATTGCGCGAGGGTCTTCTGCGCTAAGCGGTAGAGCCGCTCATCCGCGTCGGCCAGCACCTCGAGCAAAGCGGCGGCTTCGGCCAGATAGACGCGCCCGAACTTGGCGTCATGGCGGCAGATGTCGCGGCAATTGTCGATCAGGTCGGCGAGCTTGATGGTCTTGGCCTCGACCGGCGCCTGGGCGGTGTGATGCCGATCGATGGCCTTGCGCACCGCACGGTTGCCGTCGGCCGGCTTGCTGACGTCGGTCAGGTGCGCCACCAGCTCGCGGACCCTGCGGCCAAAGGCGCGCTCGATGTCGCCAAAGGTCGCCGGCGTGTCTTCCACCGTGTCGTGCAACCAGGCCGCCGCGATCATCTCGGGGTCATCGGTGACGCCCGCCACCAGCTCGGCCACCGCCTTCAGATGCTCCTGATAGGGCTGGTTGGTGTACTTGCGGCGCTGGTCGATGCGCTGATGCGCCTCGGTCGCAAAGCGCCGGGCATGCGCGATGAGGTCGTTCATGGGCGGTCTCGCTGCGGCGCGACGCGCAGGGTCGCGACCTTCCGCCCCGCATCGGCCTCGGCCGCCAGATAGGCCGCCACGATTTCAGGCAAAGCGGGCAGGGCAGGGTGGCCACGCGGCTCGCACCAGTCGCAGAAGCGCTGCCAGTCGGCGCGATGGGCGCGCTGGGTCGACTCGGCACGGCCGGCCGCGAGGTCGTGCGCAAGGCGGGTGTAGTCTGCGGCGAGCGGCTGCGCTTTGGCGTCGAGCCGGTCAAACCTCCGCATTCAGGTCGTCCATAAGCGCCTGCACGCGCGTGAAGCGCTTTCCCCGCCCCTGTTCTAGCGCGTCGATCGCTTGGCGCGTCTCGGCGTTCGGCACCTTGATCTCAAACGGCAAAGCCTTGTCCCTGGCAATGCGGGGCAGGAACAAGCGAATTGCATCGGACATAGTCAAGCCCATGGCCTCGAGAACCTCGGAGGCATCGGCCTTCAGCTGCTTGTTGATACGGGCGCGGACAACATCGCTCGAAAGCAAGTCGAATTCCCCTTATCAATGACTGCGGCGACGGTGTAGCTACATTGTAGCACCGTTAAGCGCTGATCTCTGCCGAACGAGCGCGGTGGCCGCTGCGAACCGATGCGCTGGTCGAGAGAAGCTCCGCCGCCCTCACAGGACCAGCCGCCTCCGTGCCGCCAAGAATACCGCGATCAGTGACGAGAAGGGCAATTATCGTAACTAATTGCACTATTTTCAGTGAAAACTGGCCGGGGCACGTGCGGCACAGCGCAGTCTGGAGGAGGCATTGCGGCTGGCGTTGGCGCGGCCGGCGGGCGTGGTGGCGGACGAGGACACGCCAGTGCCTGCGACCTAGGACTGCCCCCTTCCTGAGCAGCATCCCCGTCGAGCTCAGCTGCCAGCTCGGCGAGCTTGGCCCTTCGCGGTCTTAATCGCCTTCTTCGATGAAGGCGACAGCGCGACTTTGATGAACGGCCAGCCTCATGCGCCAATAACCGTGAGGCTGAGCAGGCGCTCGCCCGGGGCGAATGCTGGGTTGACATAGGGGGCATGCACGCACGACGCCGACGGGCCGAGCCGTTCTACGAGCAAGTTGCAGGTGGCATCAAACTCATAGAGATCGTACTCCGCGCACGTCGTCACCCAGGCCAGGACGCCGGCGGGCGCGATCGAGGAGAGGCGCGCGAAGGCCTGATCGAGCGCCAGCGCACGCCCTTCAGGCCCGCGCCAACGCACGGTGGTGGCAACCGCGCGCGACCCGGATCGAAGCACTGAGCGGGTGTCGCTCGGATCGACGCCGATGAGGATCCGTCGGTTAAACGGCAGCGCGGGCAGCATGGCCTCGATGGCGGTTGCGAAGCTCAGCGCGGGATCGGCGGCTTGAAGCTCGATCACCGTGAGCGGCAGGCTTTCGCGCCAGGCGGTATCTGGCGCCGACGCGCGGCTGTCGAGCAGCAAGGCCACCGCGATATAGACATCGGCTTGCACAAGCTGCTGCGCCCAGACCGTCGCGTCGTGACGCGCCACTGGGTCGTCTGGGTCGATCAGCAGCATGGCGCTGTCGGTTTTCTGCAGGCGCAAGTCGAGCCAGCCTTCAGCGGCATCGGCGGAGGCGCGACCCGGTCGGTAGAGCCCGGCGTCTTCCGGCACTGCGCCGCTGGCCGCGAGCTGCTCCACAAACCCTTCGGCACGTGGGCCAAGGCCAATCAAGAGCGGGAAATTGTTGAGGTCCCAAACGTTGAAGCGCGATGCAGTCGGCGTCGTGATGGCACTGCCCACGACATCGGGCAGGCGCTCGAACGCGGGGGCGAGTGGTCGCAGACAGAGGCGGTTTGGATAACTGCCATAGGCCGGGAACACGAAACTCAACAGACTCGAAGCGCCAAGGGCGCGAAAGAGTGTGCGTCGTTTCATAGTGGGGTCTCCTGTGCGAGGGGCTGCGGGCTCCCGCCGACAAACGCGGCTCAGGCCGCACCACTGGCCGCAACGGCCGCCTCGATCTGCTGCGCCAATGCCGCCTCCAGGCCCAGGGCGCGGGCCAGGGCATCGAGATAGAAGCGCTCGGGCGGGGAGAGCGGGTCGAGCATCCAGGCCGAGGCGGTGTAGACCTCCGCCGCCTGCGCAGGCGTGCGCCCCTTCAAAACGGGTCTACGTACGGTCGTGATCAAACATCCGCTTGCGATGGCTATCCAGGTCTTAATCCCCTTCAGATCGGGTCATCGATTCGGACAGAGTGGGCTGATAGGTCTATGCTCAATACTCATGGGTCTGCTCCCGTGCTGGATGTTGAGGGGGTACTGCACCTCGGCCTTGATCATCGTACCAGCCGGTAGCCGGTAGGGTAATGGAATGGTCCGCCCCGCTCCTCCAACGCGCCCAGAGCGGGCACAATGAGCGATGATCTTGAAGCATCGTCAACCGAGGTAGCGGAGCAGACCAATGACAGAGCGTAGCAAAGAACAGCCGATCACGTTCGTTG
>NZ_VWXX01000044.1 GCF_008632335.1 Thiohalocapsa marina | reverse complement strand
ACAACCCCGTTTCCACGTTTGGGCTTAAACGCGACGCCAACCCCCCACCGCCCACACGGGCGGTGGCTTTTGTATTACCCGCCCTACAGTGTTCACCTTGTTTTGGGCGCGTTCCTTATTGCATCGGGCAACCTCGGCAGGAGCGATGCGCCACGCGATTCGGGCATGTATCCAGTTAAATATACTGTCACCGTAATCGGCCTGCGAGGTGATCGGTTGGATGCCCCCACCGTATCCTTCACCGGGATAGAGCGATGCCGGATTCTGTTTACCGTCACCATGATTTAGAGGGGTGACTGGCGCACCGCCGAATCAACGGCGGGGCGCCTCTGCCGGGTGCTTGAAATCAGCCCTTGCGGCGGCCAGCGACTCGCAGGCGCAGTGCGTTCAAGCGGATGAAGCCGGTGGCGTCGCCCTGATCATAGGCGCCGGCGTCTTCCTCGAAGGTCGCGATGGACTCGTCGAACAGGCTGTCGGTGTCCGACTTGCGGCCGACCACCATGACATTGCCCTTGTAGAGCTTCAGTCGGACAACGCCGTTGACCACGGCCTGGGTCTGGTCGATGGCGGCCTGCAGCATCTCCCGCTCCGGGCTGAACCAGTAGCCGTTGTAGATCAGCTCGGCGTAGCGCGGCATCAGTTCATCCTTCAGATGCGCAGCCTCGCGGTCCAGCGTCAGGGATTCCATGGCGCGATGGGCCTTGAGCATGATGGTGCCGCCGGGGGTCTCGTAGCAGCCGCGCGACTTCATGCCGACATAGCGGTTCTCGACGATGTCGGCGCGGCCGATGCCGTGGGCGCCGCCGATGCGGTTGAGTTCGGCCAGCACCTCGGCCGGGGTCATGGCCTTGCCGTCGATGGCGGTGATGTCGCCACGGCTGAAGGTCAGCGCGAGTTCCTGCGGCTGATCCGGCGCGTCCTGCGGGTCCACCGTCCAGCGCCACATGTCACGGCCGGGCTCGACCCAGGGGTCTTCCAGGTCGTAGCCCTCGTAGGAGATGTGCAGCAGGTTGGCGTCCATGGAGTAGGGCGACTTGCTGCCGTCGCGTTTCTGCTCGATGGCGATGCCGTGCTCGGCGGCGTAGGCCATGAGCTTCTCGCGCGAGAGCAGGTCCCATTCGCGCCAGGGGGCGATGATCTTGATCTCGGGGTTGAGACCGTAGGCGCCAAGCTCGAAGCGCACCTGGTCGTTGCCCTTGCCGGTGGCACCATGGGAGATGGCATCGGCACCGGTCTCGGCGGCGATCTCCACCAGCCGCTTGGCGATCAGCGGCCGGGCGATGGAGGTGCCAAGCAGGTATTCGCCCTCGTAGATGGCGTTGGCGCGGAACATCGGGTAGACGAAGTCGCGCACGAATTCCTCGCGCAGGTCCTCGATGTAGATCTCCTTGATGCCGGCCGCCTCGGCCTTTGCGCGCGCCGGTGCCACCTCTTCGCCTTGGCCGACGTCGGCGGTGAAGGTGACCACCTCGCAGCCGTATTCCTGCTGCAGCCACTTGAGGATGACCGAGGTATCCAGCCCACCAGAATAGGCCAGCACGACTTTCTTCACCGCGTTGCGCGACATCTTTGAACTCCGCTCGATGCAAAAGCGCGAGTATAGGCGATTCAGGGGTTGCGCTGGGAGTTGCGGGTCTTGGCCGCTAATCATGGCGGCCAATCATGGTGACAGTGTCTTTGATTCCACCCGCATCTGGGTCTTGTTCCTTTTCCCGGCCGCGTGGACCTGCACCGCAGGGACCGCAGCCTGGGGTCCCGTGGGCAAGTTCAACTGTTTCTGGAGTCCCGGGCGCTTTCCAGGCATTCCAGCCGATCCAGCAGGGCTGCCATCTGCTGCTCCAGCGCCTCGACACGCTCCAACAGGGCGTTGTCCACCGCTGGCGCCGATGCCGTCGCCGGCTCCTGGAGCTGGGATAGATCCGGCTCGCCGGTCAGGAGTTGTGCATACCGGCCCTCCCGCATCCCGGCCTGACGCGGCAATTCGCGAGCGATGGCACGCTCATGCGCGATCAGCGTTTGCAGCGTCTCCTTGATCTGTTCCAGGGATGCGAAATCGGCCAGACGGCTGGCGTTGGTGCGCAGTTCGCCAAGCGTCTGGGGACCGCGTAGCAGCAAGAGACACAGCAAGGCCTGTTGTCGGCGATCCAGCATGAAGGTGCCGGCGAGCTTGTGATCATAGCGCGTGGCGCGCCCGCCGAGGTCCTCGTGGATCAGGCCGCGATCGCGCAGTACCCCGACCGCGTGGCCGACCTCGCCGGGGGTGAGCTTCATCACTGGATGCCGCGCCGTCTTCTGGTTGCAGGCGGTCACCAGGGCATTCAGCGTCAGTGGATACTGATCCGGGGTGGTACGTTGCTTCTCCATCAGGCAGCCCAGGATGCGGGCCTCCAGCGGGGTCAGGAAAGGTGTTGCGCTATCGGTGTGTTCGTTCATTGGACTCGTGCTGATTCAAGGGGATTGATTGGTTGGATGCGGCCTTGCGTCTACTGTAAAGCCTTGGTCGTCAACCGGCGCCCGGGCATCCGCGCCACTGTTGAGGCGACGCTGATTTATTGCCCATCCTGGCCAGAAATCAGCACGCGATTCGCAAACGTGGTTTCCGAATCGCTGCATTTTCAGCGGCTTGTGCCGCTAAAAATGGCGGGCCCTCCTGCCCCGCACGGGAAATGCTGAATAAATCAGCGTTTCCTTGACCATACCCAGGCTTTGGAGACGGTGTTAAGGCGGTCGTGGTACATCACCGCCCCTGGCGCGCCCGTTCCTGGCATGGATGCGCTCCACCGGCCGCATGTGGCGCTGAAATGACGCCGCGGTTTGCCGCATAATGACGGGCTTTCCGAACATCCCTGCTCGCCAGTGAGTCGTCATCCAATGAGTCAGCCATCCAGGGGCGCCGATGCCGGTCGCCGCGACATCCTGATCACCAGCGCCTTGCCCTACGCCAACGGGCCCATCCACATCGGTCATCTGGTGGAGTACATCCAGACCGACATCTTCGCGCGCTTCCAGAAGATGCGCGGCCACAACTGCTGGTATGTCTGCGCCGACGACGCCCACGGCACGCCCATCATGCTGCGGGCGCGCGCCGAAGGCATCACGCCCGAGGCCCTGATCGCCCGGGTAGCCGAGGAACACCAGGCGGACTTCGCGGACTTCCGCATCGGCTTCGACCACTACCATTCGACCCACTCCGAGGAGAACCGCCACTTCGCGACCCTGATCTACGAGCGCAACCGCGACGCCGGCCACATCGTCAAGCGCACCATCGAGCAGGCCTATGACCCGGTGGAGCAGATGTTCCTGCCGGATCGCTTCATCAAGGGGGAGTGCCCCAAGTGCGGCGCGGCGGATCAGTACGGCGACAACTGCGAGGCCTGCGGCGCCAGCTACTCGCCGGCGGAGCTGAAGAACCCGCGCTCGGCGGTCTCGGGGGCGGTGCCGGAACAGCGCGAGTCCGATCACTACTTCTTCAAGCTGGGTGACTTCGAGGACCTGCTCAAGGGCTGGACGCGGGGCGGCGCCCTGCAGGGGCAGGTGGCCAACAAGCTCGACGAATGGTTCGAGGCGGGGCTGCAGGAGTGGGACATCTCCCGCGATGCGCCCTATTTCGGCTTCGAGATCCCGGATCATCCGGGCAAGTTCTTCTATGTCTGGCTGGATGCGCCCATCGGCTATCTGGCCAGCTTCAAGCATCTCTGCGACAGCCCGCGCGGCCAGGCGGCGGGGCTGGACTTCGACCACTACTGGGGTGCGGACAGCACCGCCGAGCTCTATCACTTCATCGGCAAGGACATCATCTACTTCCACGCGCTCTTCTTCCCGGCCATGCTGCACGGGGCCGGCTTGCGCACGCCCAGCGCCATCTTCGCCCACGGCTTCCTGACCGTCGATGGTCAGAAGATGTCCAAGTCGCGCGGCACCTTCATCAAGGCGCGCACCTATCTGGAGCATCTCAATCCGGAGTATCTGCGCTACTACTTCGCTGCCAAGCTGAGTGCGGGCGTGGATGACATCGATCTGAATCTGGAGGACTTCCAGGCGCGGGTGAATGCCGACCTGGTGGGCAAGGTGGTCAACATCGCCAGTCGCTCGGCCGGCTTCATCAGCAAGCGCTTCGAGGGCCGGCTGAGCGCCGAACTGCCCGATCCCGCGCTGTTCGAGGACTTTGTCGCGGCCAGCGCGTCCATCGCCCAGGCCTACGACAGGCGCGAATTCAGCCGTGCCGTGCGCGAGATCATGGCCCTGGCCGATCGCGCCAACCAGTACATCGACGAGCAGGCCCCCTGGGTGGTGGCCAAGCAGGACGGCCGCGATGCGGAACTCCAGGGCATCTGCACCCAGGGGCTGAATCTGTTCCGGCTGCTGATCGGCTGGCTCAAGCCCATCCTGCCCGGCACCGCCGAGGCCGCCGAGCAGTTCCTGCAGATTCCGCCACTGACCTGGGCGGACCTAGAGCAGCCGCTGCTCGATCACGAGATCGCCAGGTTCAAGCCGCTGATGACCCGCGTCGATCCCAAGCAGGTCGAGGCCATGCTGGAGGCCTCGAAAGAGGATCTGGTGGCGGCCGATGCGGCCAAGACCCGTCCCCATGAGACCACGACCGAGGGCCATCTGGTGAAAGAACCCGTCGCCGACACCATCGATTTCGAGACCTTCGCCAAGCTGGACCTGCGCATTGCGCGTATCGCCGAGGCCGCCCGCGTCGAGGGCGCCGACAAGCTGCTGCAACTGACGCTGGATCTGGGCGGCGAGACGCGCAACGTCTTCGCCGGCATCAGCAAGGCCTATGAGCCGAAGGACCTGGAGGGGCGGCTGACGGTCATGGTGGCCAATCTGGCCCCGCGCAAGATGCGCTTCGGCGTCTCCGAGGGCATGGTGCTGGCGGCGGGGCCGGGTGGCTCGGAGCTGTTCATCCTCAGCCCGGACAGCGGGGCGGAGCCGGGGATGCGGGTGAAATAGCGGCAGCCGCCGTCGACGTCCGACATGACGTCGCTGGCTTGCCAGCGGGCAGGGATGGTCTAAGCTCGGAGTAGGTTGAGTTCACCATGGGACGTCGCAGTACCCATGCGATACCGGGTCGTCTTGCTCCTGATTCCACTGCTCTTTGCGACCCTGACCGGCTGTAGAGAGGCGTCTGCCCCGGCACCGGTGCCATCGGTGCCGGTGGTGCTGCTGACCCTGGCGACGGAGGACGTCTCGGTCACCGCGGAAGAGGTCGGCCGCGCGGAGGCCTCCAACTCGGTGACGCTGCTGCCCCGCGTGGGCGGCCAGATCCTGAGCCGGCATTTCGATGAGGGCCAGGCGGTGGCCGCCGGTGATCTACTCTATTCGGTGGACCCGGCGCCCTACCAGGCCCGGCTGCGTTCGGCCGAGGCGAAGCTCGCGCGCACCCAGGCCGAGCTGCAGTACGCCCAGGACGAGGCCGACCGCTATTCGGAGCTGGAGTCCAAGCGCACTGTTTCGCGCTCCACCGCCGAGCAGTTCAGCAATGCTGCCATGGTGCTGCGCGAGGCCATCCGCGCCCAGGAGGCAGAGGTCGAGCAGGCCCGGCTGAATCTGGACTATTGCCAGATCCACTCGCCGATTCCGGGGCGCGCTGGCGCCTATCTGGCCAATGAAGGCGCCTTCGTCGAGGCCTATCGCACCCCGCTCGTGGTGGTCAATCAGATCGACCCCATCGATATCGTCTTCGCCCTGCCGGAGGCCCGGCTAGCCGAGCTGCTGCAGGCACTCGCGACCGGCCGTGTGGAGGTGACCGCCACGGTCAGGGCATCCGGCCTGTCGCGCGGCGGTGGCGTCATGCACTTCATCGACAACAGCGTCGACCCGGACACCGGCACCATCCTGCTCAAGGCCCGCTTCGACAACCCGGACGCCTTCTTCTGGCCGGGTCAGTTCGTCAAGGTCCGGCTCCCCCTGCGCGCCATCGCCGATGCCATCCTGCTGCCGAGCGAGGCGGTGGTGGCTGGCCCGCAGGGGCCATCGGTCTTCGTCGTCAGCGACGGCAAGGCCGAGCTGCGCGCGGTGCAGACCGCCGAGCGGCTCGCCGATCGTATCCACGTCATCGGGGGGCTGAGCCCCGGCGAGGCGGTGGTGGTGGAGGGTCAGAACAAGCTCAAGCCCGGCAGCCCGATCAGGATGGTCGAATCCAGTCCCACCGCAGGGACCCCGTAAGGGGGACTGCGTGAACCTCTCGGAGATCTTCATCCGCCGGCCGGTCATGACCACCTTGGTCATGCTGTCGCTGCTGCTGTTCGGGCTGCTCTCCTACAAGACGCTGCCCATCAGCAACCTGCCAACGGTGGACTTTCCCACCATCAGCGTCACCGCCAAGCTACCCGGCGCCAACCCGGAGACCATGGCGGCCTCGGTGGCGCTGCCGCTGGAGAAGCAGTTCGCCGCCATCAGCGGCATCGATTCCATGACCTCGACCTCGTCGCTGGGGTCGACCGTCATCAATGTGCAGTTCGCGCTCTCGCGCGACATCGACGCCGCCGCCCAGGACATCGCCGCCGCCATCGCCGCGGCCATGGGCGTACTGCCGCCGGAGATGCCGAATCCGCCCACCTATGTGAAGGTGAACCCGGCGGACATGCCTGTGATGATGCTGGCCCTGACCTCCGACACCCTGCCCACCAGCACCCTGTCGGATCTCGGCGAGAGCCTGATCATGGCCAAGCTGTCCATGATCGAGGGGGTTGGCGAGGTCGACCTGGTGCCGCCGCAGAAGTATGCCGTGCGGGTGCAGGTCAACCCGGATGCCCTGGCCCACCGCGGCATCGGCCTCGACGAGGTGGCCGAGGCCCTGCGCACGGGCAACGTGAGCCTGCCCGGCGGCACCCTGGAGAACGACGTCAGCGCCTACACCCTCAACCCCGAAGGACGCCTGATGGATGCCGCGGCCTTCCGCGACCTGGTGGTGCGCTATCAGGACGGCAACCCCGTGCGCGTCGGCGATCTGGGGCAGGTGCTGGACGGCATCGAGAACGACCAGGCGCGCTCCTGGTACCTGCGCGACGGCGAGACCCGCCCAGCGATCATCGTGCGCATCCGCAAGCAGGCCGGGGCCAACGCCGTTGCCCTCACCGACGCGGTCAAGGCCCGGCTGCCGGGGCTCTCCGCGGCCCTCCCCGGCGCGGCCTCGCTCGGCGTCCTCTACGACCAGTCCGAGTTCATCCGCGCCTCGGTCGTGGACGTGCAGCTGACCATGGTCGCCACCCTTGTGCTGGTGGTGCTGGTGCTGTTCGTCTTCATCGGCGCCTGGCGGGCGACCCTGATCCCGAGCCTGGTCATCCCGCTGTCGCTGATCGCCACCTTCATCGTTATGGCCCTGCTGGGCTACAGCCTCAACACCCTGTCGCTGATGGCCCTGACCCTGTCCATCGGCTTCGTCGTCGACGATGCCATCGTCGTGCTCGAGAACATTATCCGCCGCCGCGAGGAAGGCGAGGGGGCGCTCGAGGCCGCCCTGCGCGGCAGCCGCGAGATCGGCTTCACGGTGCTGTCCATGACCCTCTCCCTGGCTGCGGTGTTCATCCCGCTGATGTTCATGCAGGGCATCCTGGGGCGGCTGTTCGAGGAGTTCGCGGTGGCCATCACCGCCGCCATCCTGCTCTCGGGCCTGCTCTCGCTGACCCTGACGCCGATGCTGGCGAGCCGGTTTCTCGGCGCTGAGGACACGGCAGGAGGGCAGGAGCGCTCGCCCGCTCGGCTCTCGGCGTTGTTCGCCCGCAGCTTTGCCGGATTGACCCGCCTCTACGGCCGTGCGCTGAGCCTGAGCCTGCACTACCGCCCCCTGATGCTGCTGCTGACCCTGGGCACGGTCATCGGCACGGTGCTGCTGTTCCAGGCCCTGCCCAAGGGCTTCATCCCGAGCCAGGATCAGGACTTCTTCCGCATCTTTGCGCAGATCGATGATCGCACCTCGTTCGCCGACATGGTCCGTCGGCAGGAGCAGATCAACCAGATCCTGCTGGCGGACCCGGACATTGGCCCGGCACGGGCCGCCGCCATCGTCGGCCTCATGGGCGACAGCACCGCACTGACCTTCGTCAGCCTGCCGCCGGCCCATGCCCGCGAGCACTCGGTGGACGAGATCATCGCGCGCCTGCGCCCACAGCTGAACCAGATCCCGGGGCTGAACGTCTCGCTGGTGAACCCGCCCCTGATCACCATCGGCTCGCGGCTGACCAGCGCCCAGTGGCAGCTCACCCTGCACGGCACCGACCTGGCGCGCCTGCAGCGTCAGGGCGCACTCATGGAGGAGCGGCTGCGCCGCGTCGAGGGCCTCATCGACGTCAAGTCCGATCTGCAGGCCAGGCAGCCGCGCATCGAGATCGAGATCGACCGCGATCAGGCATCGGCCCTGGGTCTGACCCTGCATCAGATCCAGGACGCCTTCTACTCGGCCTATGGCCGGCGTCAGGTCTCGACCATCTATGCGGCGTCCAACTACTACTACGTCATCCTGGAGCTGGACCCGGCCTATCGCGCGCACCCCGATGCCCTGAAACAACTCTATCTGCGCGCCGAGGGCGGCGCGCTGGTGCCCTTGCGCGCGGTCGCGCGCCTGGTCGAAACCGTGGCGCCGCGCACCGTCAACCATCAGGGCCAGCTGCCCGCGGCCACCATCTCCTTCAACCTCAAGCCCGGCGCCTCCATCGGCCCGGTCATCGCCGAGATCGAGCGCATCGCCGCAGACACCCTGCCGGCGGACATCCATGCCCAGTTCCAGGGCACCGCCCAGGCCTTCCAGTCGTCACTCGCCAGCATGGGCTTCCTGCTCGTCATCACGCTCATCGTCATCTATGTCGTGCTGGGAATCCTCTACGAGAGCTTCCTGCACCCGCTGACCATCCTGACCTCGCTGCCCCTGGCTGGCTTCGGCGCCCTGGCCGCGCTATGGCTGCTGGGGCTGGAGCTGGACATGTACGCCTACGTCGGCATCATCATGCTCATCGGCATCGTCAAGAAGAACGGCATCATGATGGTGGACTTCGCCCTCGATGCGGAGCGTAGCCGCGGGCTCGACCCGATCGCCGCCATTCATGGCGCCTGCCTGACGCGCTTCCGCCCCATCATGATGACCACGCTGGCGGCCCTGCTTGGCACCCTGCCCATCGCCATCGGCTGGGGCGCCGGCGGCGAGGCCCGGCAGTCCCTCGGCGTGGCCGTGGTCGGCGGGCTGCTCTTTTCGCAGCTCATGACCCTGTTCGTGACGCCCGTGTTCTATGTCTATCTGGGCCGCCTCGCCGGCTGGCTGCAGGCCCGCCGAGGCGACAAGACCCTGGCGGTGGCATCCGAAGGCATCAACGACTTCTCGCTGCTCTCGCCCTCCTTCCCCTTCGCCCGGCTGCTGACCGGACAGTTCGCGTTGCTCAGCGAATCCGCCGCGGAGTTGCGCACCCTCCTCGCCGACCCGAGCACGGCGGCCGGTGCCGCACGCCGTATCCGAGCGCTGGAACGGACCCTGCGGGCCGATTACCGGGCCATCGGGCGCGAACTGGGCCTGACCCGCCTGCTGCCGCTGGAGCGCGCCGATCTGCATGCCGTCAGCCAGGCCCAGGAAACGGCCATGCGCGCCCTGGTGGCCGTGGCGGCCCGAGCCAGCCTCTACGGTCTTGCGGAGCCGCGCCCTGCCGCCGTCACCCTGGCGGACAACCTCGCCGAGATGCTGGCTCTGAATGCGCAGATGTTCGCCAAGCTCAGCCGCGGCGAGGCCATCGATGCCGAGGTGGAACAGCAGGAGCGCCTGACGGAGGAGTCCGACAGCCTGCTGCTGGTCGCCCTCGGCGAGCTGTATGACGAACAGGCGGGTACCCATGACCCGCTGCCCTTGCTGCGCTGGTCGCACCTGCTGGAGCGTCTGGAAACGGCCATCGAGGGCGCCGAGCGCCTGGCCGCCGTGCTCGAGTCGCTGGTCATCAAGAACATTTGATGCGACGTTGTCGGTTCGACGCCTGTGCCGCGTCTTGCGCCTGCTAGCTGGACCGGTACACGTCCAGCACGTCGGGCAGTTGCTTGAGCTTGGCCAGGACGCGCTTCAGCCGGTCGGCGTCCATCACCTCGATGGTGAAGCGCATGCTGGCCAGATCGCGGCTGGGGTCGGAATGGGTGTTGGTGCCGAGGACATTGGCGTCCTCGTCCGCCAGCACCGAGGACACGTCCCGCAGCAGACCCTTGCGGTCCGCGGCAACGATGACGATGTCCACCGGGTAGCCGGCGTCGGCGGGCTGCGCCGCCCAGCTGACCTCCAGCAACCGTTCGCGCTCTGCCTCGGGCAGGTTGAGGATGTTGCGGCAGTTGTGCCGGTGCACGATGACGCCGCGCCCGCGGGTCACATAGCCGACGATGCGGTCATGGGGCACCGGGCGACAGCAGGCGGCCATCTGGGTCATCAGGTCTGCGACCCCTTCCACGATGACACCGGGTCGGTCTGAACGGGCGCGCACGGCGGGCCGGGACGGCATCGGCGCGAGCGCCTGTTCGTCGTCCGGCGCGGGCCGTTCCGTGCGCGGTTCCGCCAGCCGGCGGGCCACATGGCCGGCGGCGACATCGCCGCGGCCGATGGCCGCCAGCAGGTCGTCGCCCTTGTGCAGGTTGTAGCGGGGCGCGAGCCTGTCCAGATGGGGTTTGCCCTCGATTCCCAGGCGCGCCAGTTCCTTGTCCAGCGCGACCCGGCCCTCGGCCAGGTAGCGGTCGAAGTCCTGCTGCTTGAACCATTGCCGCACCCGGTTGCGGGCGCGGGCGGTGACCATGTAGTGGTGGTGGGGGCTCAGCCAGTCGCGGCTTGGGGTCTCGTTCTTCTGGGTCAGGATCTCCACCGTCTCGCCGCTGGCCAGCGGATGGTTCAGCGGCACGATGCGTCCGTCCACCCGTGCGCCCCGGCAATGGTTGCCGATCTCGGAATGGATGGCGTAGGCGAAGTCCAGCGGCGTGGCGCCCCGGGGCAGTTCGATGACCTTGGCCTGGGGGGTCAGCACATAGATGTGGGCCGGCTCGAATTCCGTGCGCGGGGTCCGGCCGATGTCGCCCGCCGGTTCGCCCTCGCCGGCCTGCTCCAGCCAGTTGCGCATCCACACCACGCGACGCTGGAACTCCGGGTCGTGGCCCTTGGACTCCTTGTAGGCCCAGTGTGCGGCGACGCCATACTCGGCATGCTGGTGCATGTCGAAGGTGCGGATCTGCACCTCCAGCGGCTTGTCGTCCGGGCCGATCACGGCGGTGTGCAGCGAGCGGTACAGATTGCCCTTGGGCGTGGCGATGTAGTCGTCGAACTCCTTCGGGATGTGCTGCCAGAGCCCGTGCACCACGCCCAGGGCCATGTAGCAGGTGGGAATGTCCCTGACCATGATGCGCACCGCGCGCAGGTCGAAGATGCTGTCGATATCCACGCCCTTGCGCTTCATCTTGCGCCAGATGCTGTAGATGTGCTTCGGCCGGCCGCTGATGCTGGCCTCGACCCCGATGCGCTCGAATTCCCCCTGCAACAGCGTGATCACCCGGCGGATGTAGTCCTGCCGCTCGTCGCGCCGCTCGCGCAGCAGCCGGGCGATGCGCTTGTATTCGGCCGGATCGAGATAGCGCAGGGCCAGGTCTTCCAGCTCCCACTTGACCTGCCAGATGCCAAGCCGGTTGGCCAGCGGGGCGTAGACGCGCTGGGTGTCCTCGGCCAGCTCGCGCAGGCGCGCGTCGGGCAGCGCCTTGGCCGAGCGCATCAGGTGCAGGCGCTCCGCCAGCACCACCAGCACCACGCGCACATCTTCGGCGATGCCGAGCAGCAGCCGGCGCAGGTTCTCCTCGTGCTCGCGCTGGTCCTTCTCGGCAATGATGCGATCAACATTGGTCAGCTGGCCGATGCGCCCCAGGTCCGCCACCATGGACGCGATGCCCGGACCGAAACGCTCGCCGAGCTGTGCCTCGGTGACGCCGTCGCGGCCCAGGCAGCCGTTCAGCAGCGCGGCGCACAGGGTCTCGGCATCCATGCGCAGCCCAAACAGGATGTCCGCCGTGGACAGGCGGTGGCGTGCCTCGGTCTCGCCGGTCTCCAGTCGGTAGTCGCCGCGGCAGGCGATCATCAGCGCGCAGGCAGCGTCGAGCAGCCGGCACTCGTCCTCGGCATAGTGCTGGCGGATGTTGGCCAGCCAGTGGTGGGCGGCTGCCGGGTCATCGGTGTCGGCGTCCGGCAGATTGTAGGCGGTGGTGACCATCGGGATCGGTGCGGATGCGCCCCGGAGACGAGGCGCTGTCCCGGGCGCTAGCCCCCGGTGTCCGCGGCGGCGTCGAATGGATGGCTGACCAGACCGTCGGCCAGCTTGGGCTCGAACCAGGTGGATTTCGGCGGCATGCAGGCGCCGGCGTCGGCCACTGTCATCAGATCATCCATGCTGGTGGGGTGCAGGGACAGGGCGAGGCGCATGTCGCCGTTGTCCACGCGATCGACCAGGCCCGCCAGGCCGCGGATGCCGCCGACGAAGTCGATGCGCTCGTCCCGGCGCGGATCGGCGATGCCCAGGATCGGCTCGATGAGGTGCTCCTGCAGCAGGCTGACGTCGAGCCGGCGCACCGGGTCGTGTCGGGGGATGTGCGCGGCATCCAGCCGCAGCCGATACCAGCAGTGGTCCAGATACAGGCCGAACTCCGCCGGATGCGCGGGCTGCACCGGGCAGGCCTCCGGCGCGACCTGGAAGCGCTCTGCCACGCGGCGCAGGAAGTCCTGCGGCTCCAGGCCGTTCAGATCACGCACCACGCGGTTGTAGGGCAGGATCTGCATCTGGTCGTGGGGGAACAGCACCGACAGGAAGAACTGGCGCGCGTCTGCTTGGTTCGGATCCGGGTCCGGATCGGCAGCGCGGCCGGCCGCGGCTACCCGGGACGCCGCCGCCGAGCGATGATGACCGTCGGCGATGTACAGCGCCTCCATGGCATCGAACCAGGCGCCGATGCGCGCGATCTTGTCCGCCGCGTCGATGACCCAGAGTTCGTGGCGCACGCCATCCGCCGCCGTGATGTCCACCTCGGCCGGGCCCTGGCTCTGTTGTGCCAGCAGCGCGTCCACCTCCGCCCGGGCGCGGTAGACCAGCAGGACCGGACCGGTCTGCGCCTGCAGGGCGTCGATCTGGCGCACCCGGTCGTCTTCCTTCGCCGGCCGGGTCAGTTCGTGGCGTCTGATGCGGCCGTCGTCGTAGGCGGCAACCGACGCCGCCGCCACCAGCCCGGTCTGGCGGTGTGCGCCCATGCTCAGGCGATAGACGTAGTAGGCCGGGGCGGGGTCGCGCAGCAGCACCCCCTGCGCCAGCATGTGCCGCAGGTTGTCGCGTGCCCTGGCGTAGACGCTGTGGTCGTAGGGGGCGGTCTGCGGCGGCAGGTCAACCTCCGGCCGCGAGACGTGCAGAAAGCTCCAGGGGCGCCCGGCCACCAGGCGCCTGGCCTCGTCTGCCGTCACCACGTCATAGGGCGGGGCCGCCACCTCCGCCGCCCGGCCGGGGGCCGGACGCAGACCGGCGAAGGGCTTGATCAGCGGCATGGCGTCCATGTCAGCGGGTGGGCGGGGCGTAGAGCAGGCCGCCGTGGGTCCAGAGGGCGTTCAGGCCGCGCTTCAGGCCGATGCCGGAGGGGCTGCCCAGGTTGCGCTCGAACAGCTCGCCGTAGTTGCCCACCTGCCGGATGACGCGATAGCCCCACTCGCGGTCGATGCCCAGCGGCCCGGAGGTGTCTCCGTCCAGGTCCAGCAGCGTGCGCACGGCCTCGCTGCTGGCGCGCTCCCGGGCGGCCACGACATTGCCGGAGTCGATGCCCAGCTCTTCGGCATTGATCAGTGTGAACAGGGTCCAGCGCACCAGGTCGAACAGGCGCTGTTCTCCCTTGCGCACCGCCGGGCCCAGGGGCTCCTTGGAGATCACCTCCGGCAGGATGCGCTGGGCGGTGGGCTCTTCCAGGCCTGCGCGCAGGGCGGAGAGCTGGGAATGATCCGTGGTCAGGGTCGAGCAGTCGCCGTTGAGGTAGGCCGTCAGCGCCGTCGACAGGTCCGGGTGCAGGGCCAGTGTCATGGGCATGCGATGACGTGTGAAGTAGCGCCGGACATTGTCCGCGCTGGTGGTCTCGCTGACGGCGCAGACGGTGGCGCCGCCCAGCTCGAGCGTGCTCATCAGGCCGCTCTGGCGGGGCACCATGAAGCCCTGACCGTCGAAGTAGAGGATGCCGGCAAAGCTGATGCCGTGGGCGATGTCGCGCTCGGCGGTCCAGCTGGTGTTGCGCGACAGCAGATCGACCTGCCCCTGCTGCAACGCCTGCAGCCGCTGCTCGGCGGACAGCGGCACGAACTCCACCTTGTCGGCGGAGCCGAGGGCGGCCGCAGCCACCGCGCGACAGAAGTCCGCGTCGATGCCGCTCCAGTCGCCGTCGTCGTCCTGCAGCGACAGGCCAGGGATCTGGCCGTTGACGCCGCAGCGCAGCACGCCGCGGTCCTGGGCGACCTTCAGCATGTCGGATCGCGTGTCTGGTCGCGCGTCAGGGGTGGCCGCGGCGACGCCGCACAGCGTCAGTGCCAGGCCAAGGGCGGCCAGCGTGCGCAGAGGCATCATGGGTGTTGCAAGGGGATGCGGGATCATCAGGAGCAATCCTCAGGCCGGTGATACGGGTGCGGGTGAAGGCGGCAAGGGCTACCAGCTCATCAGGGTCCACTGCGGCACAGTGTCGTCCATGCCCTGGGTGCCGCGCCGCCAGGCCATTTCGCCGGAGCCGTCCTCGTCCACCAGATAGTACGACGGGCCGGCGTCGGGCGTGACCTTGAGCATGTAGACGTTGTTGTTCACGCGGTATTCCTCCACCGTGCGGTTGTCGAACTGCTTGACGGTGACCGCGGGCTGGATATCGGCGTCGGTGACGCGCAGAGAAAGGCTCGACAGGGGCACGACACCCCCGGTGGCCGCCGCCGCGGCCTGGCTCGGGCCGATCAGCATCTGTGAGAGGGCCAGTAACATGGCCGGGAGCATGATCGGGAGCAGAAGCGGCGCGGCGATGATCGGACTCGTTGGGCGCATGGCGGGCTCGCGGCAGCAGGGATGACGATGGCAGGCTGGATCCGTAAGGGGCGCAGTGTAGCAGGAACCGGTGTCTGCCCCCACTCAGCCGGCCCAGTCAACAGACCGATTCAGCCGGCCCTAGTCAACCCGCCTGGCGCAGCGCCGCCAGCGGCGGCCTGACCAGGACGCGGTAGGTGCCGAGGGTGCCGGCCAGACCGATCAGCAGCCCGCTGCCCGCGACGCCGATGATCCACAGCCAGGGGTTCCAGTGGAACGGCAGCCCCAGCAGCTCGCGGGCCAGCACCCAGCCGGTGAGTTCCGCGAACAGCGACGCGGTGAGCCCCGCCAGCAGACCGGCGGCGGTGAACTCCACCAGCAGGCTGCGCAGCAGCTGACGTCGCCCGGCGCCGAGGGTGCGCAGCACGCCGTGCTCCAGGCGCCGCACCGCCAGGCTGGCCTGGATGCCGGCATACATCACCAGCAGGCCGGCCACCAGCGTGAAGGCGAAGACGTACTCCACCGCGCGGATGCCCTGCTCGATGACGCCCCGGACCTGCCCGAGCAGGGTGTCGACATCGATCAGAGTGATGCTCGGGAAGGCCCGCAGCAGCTCTGGCATCAGGGCCTCGCGGCTGGTCGGCAGGTGGAAGCTGGTGATCCAGGTGGCCGGCTGGGCCTGCAGCAGCGCGGGCGTGGCGATGACGAAGAAATTGACATTGAAGCTGTCCCACTGCACCTGACGCAGGCTGGTGACCGGCGCCGCCAGCTCCTGGCCGGCCACCCAGAAGCGCAGCTCGTCGCCGAGGGCGATGCCCAGGGTCTGCGCCAATCCCTCCTCCACCGAGAACTGGGGCGGTGCGTCGGCACCCGGCCACCAGGCGCCGGCGACGATGGCGTTGTCCGGCTGGGGCGCAACGGCGAAGCTCAGGTTGAACTCGCGCTCGGCCAGGCGCTGGGCGCGGGGATCGTCGAAGTCTTCGGGCGCGGTCGGCTCGCCGCCGATGGCCAGCAGCCGGCCACGGATCATCGGGTGGATGCCACCGACATCGATGCCCCGTTCCGCCAGAAACGCCCGCAGCGGCGCAACCTCATGGGGCTGGATGTTGATCAGGAAGCGGTTTGGTGCTCCTTCCGGCAGTGTCTGCTGCCAGCTCTGCAGCAGATCGACCCGCACCACGGCCAGCAACAGCAGCGCCAGGATGCCGAGCCCGAAGCCCACCGTCTGCAGGATGGCCACGGCCGGTCGCCGCGCCAGCCCGGCCAGGCCCAGGCGCCAGATGCCGCGGCTGTGCCGGGCGGCGATGCCCGCCAGCCATACCAGCAGGGCGCCGAGGCCGATCAGCGCCAGCACCGCGGCGCCGACGCCGGCCAGCAGTTTCCACGCCAGGTCGGCGTCGCCGGCCTGCCAGAACACCAGCAGCGTCAGCGCGCCGGCGGCGCCGATGGCGGCCAGGGCCACGGAGGTCCGCGGCGGGCCGAGGTCGCGGCGCAGCACCCGTAGCGGCGGCACCTCCGCCAGTTGCAACAGTGGCGGGATGCCGAAGCCGGCCAGCGCCACCAGCCCGGTGCCGATGCCGACGGCCACGGGCTTCAGCGAGGCCGGCGGCAGGTCGCTGCCGAACCAGTCCTGCAGCACCACGGCGAGTCCGGCCTGGGCCAGCCAGCCCACAGCGCAGCCCACCAGGCTGGCGAGCAGGCCGAAGGCGAGTAGACGCATCGTGAACAGCCGCGTCAACAGGTGGCGCGGCGCCCCCAGGCAGCGCATGACGGCCACGGCATCGGTCTGGCGCTCCACCAGCCTGCGGCTGGCCAGCGCGATGGCGGCGCCGGCCACCAGCAGCGTGGTGAGCGCGGCCAGGTGCAGGAAGCGCGACGCGCGATCCACGGCGGTGGCGAACTCCGGGCGTGCCTCGCGCGCATCGATCAGCCCGGCATTGGCGGGCAGGCGCGGTTCGGCCCAGGCGATGAAGGCATCGATGTCCGCCAGCTCGCCGGCCAGCAGCAGCCGATGACGCACGCGGCTGGCCTCGGTGACCAGGCCGGTGGCCTCCACTGCCGCCAGCGGGATCATGACCCGCGGCGCGATCTGGAAGAAGTTGCCGCCGCGGTCGGGCTCGTAGGCGATGAGCCGGCTCATGCGAAAGCGGGCCTCGCCGAGTTGCACGGTGTCGCCGACAGCAGCGCCCAGGGCATAGGGCAGGCGGGGCTCCACCCAGGCCTCGGCCGTGCCCGGGATCCCCGTCGCCGGGCGTTCCGGGCCGTTGTCGGCGGCTTGCAGGCGCAGTTCGCCGCGCAGCGGGTAGTCGGCGTCCACCGCCTTGACCTGAACCAGCTGGCTGGCATTTCCGGCCAGCACCACGCTGCGGAAGCTCAGGGTCCGGGCGGTACGCAGGCCGCGCCGCTGCGCCTCTGCGGCGAAGCTGTCGGGGATGCGGGCGGAGGCGTCGATGACCAGGTCGGCGGCGATCAGCTCGCCGCCCTGGCGCTGCATGGCGCCGTCGATGCGGTCGGTGAAGAAGCCCACCGCAGTGATGGCGGCCACGGTCAGCACCAGGGCCGCGGACAGCAGTGTCAGCTCGCCGCTGCGCCAGTCGCGCCGCAACAGGCGCAGGGCCAGGCGCCAGGTGCTCATGGCTGTGCCTCGAGATGACCGTCATGCATGCCGAGGCGCCGGTCGCAACGTGCCGCCAGGGCGGGGTCATGGGTCACCAGCACCAGCGCCGCGCCGGCATCCTCACGCAGCGAGAACAGCAGGTCGATGATGCGCGCCCCGGTGGCCTGGTCCAGGTTGCCGGTAGGCTCGTCGGCGAACAGGATGCGCGGCCCCGGCGCGAAGGCGCGGGCGATGGCCACGCGCTGCTGCTCGCCGCCGGAGAGCTGGCGCGGATAGTGACCGGCGCGTGCGGACAGCCCGACCCGCTCCAGGGCCTCCGCGGCGACGGCCTTGGCATCGTCGGCGGCGCCCCCATTGCTTGCTGCACGCAGCTCCAGCGGCAACAGCACGTTTTCCATGGCCGTCAGCGTCGGCAGTAGTTGAAAGCTCTGGAACACGAAGCCGACGCGCCCGCCGCGCAAGGCGGCGCGGCCGTCCTCGTCGAGGGTATCCAGGGCAGTGCCGCACAGCTCGACGCGGCCGCCACTGGCCTGGTCCAGCCCGGCGAGCAGCCCCAGCAGGGTCGACTTGCCGCTGCCGGAGGCGCCGACAATGGCCAGCGCCTCGCCGGCGTGGATCTCCAGGTCCAGTCGCTGCAGGATGGTCAAACGTCCGCCCGGGCCAGTAACATGCTTGCTGAGGCCGGTGGCGCGGCAGAGGATTTCAGGGGGAGTCATGGCGTCCATTTCGGTGCATTCCAATGTGATCAGGGCTGGCGTGGTCCTGGCCGGTTGCGGTCGGGGCTGCCCCGGCAAGGCCTTTCCAGGCATGACCGGTTTCGACGTGCGCAGTTCCGATATGCGCCGTTCAGGCCTGAGCGATTCACGCAAGAACGGCACGATCCTGACGGGTTCGGCAGCGATGAATCGGTTTGTGACCAGTCCGGCCAGGATTCGTTCGATATTCAGGCGGATCCTCTTCTGCGTCATGGCGCTGGTGGCGGGCTCGGCGTCGGCGGTCTCGGCCCCGAACGCGGAAGTCCCGCTGGCGATGGCGCGGATGTCGACCCCGGCTCCAGTCTCGACCCCAGGCTCGACCCCAGTGGTACTGGTGTTGGGAGACAGCCTGAGCGCCGGTTACGGCATCCCGCTGCAGCAGGGCTGGGTCAGTCTGCTGCAGCAACGCATCCGCGATTCCGGTCTGCCGCATCGCGTGGTCAATGCCAGCATCTCCGGTGACACCACCGCCGGCGGCCTGTCGCGGTTGCCCGGCCTGCTTGAATCACACCGGCCGGCAGTGGTGGTGATCGAACTCGGCGCCAACGACGGCCTGCGTGGCTTTGCGCCCCAGGCGATCACCGCCGCCCTGACCGAACTGGTGGCCCTGGCCCGCGATGCGGGCAGTCGCGCGCTGCTGGTGGGCGTGCGCCTGCCGCCCAACTACGGTGCGGCCTACAGCGAGGCCTTTCAACGCGTCTACGCGGAGGTGGCGGCGCGGCAGGACGTGGCGCTGGCGCCGCGCCTGCTGGACGGCGTCGCCGAGGATCTGGGCCAGATGCAGCCGGACGGGCTGCATCCCGTCGCGGCTGCGCAGCCGCAACTGCTGGACAACGTCTGGCCCGCGCTGCGGCCCCTGCTGGAGGAAACCGTCGCCATCGACGGCATGGCAGATCGAGAGGCCCTGATCACGACTCCAGCCGATCAAACTCCGTAGGGTGGAACAAGCGCAGCGTTTCCACCAGCCCGCCAGGGCCGAACAATCCCGGTAGGGTGGAACAAGCGCAGCGTTTCCACCAGCCCAGCAGGGCGGACCAATCTCGGTAGGGTGGAACAAGCGCAGCGTTTCCACCCGTTACCACCAGTCCCCGGCCGGCAACGCCCGCAAACAATACCTTGCGGGAGATTCGACGGGAATTTTCGTATCCACGGCTGCTGGTGGCCGGCAATTCAACAACAAACACGTGGAGTGAGTGCATGCAACAGGTGACCATCGTCGGCTCCGGTTTCGGGGCCCTGACCTCGGTGCAGGTCTTGCGCCGGTCCGGTTTCAAGGGCGAGTTGACCGTGGTCAGCCCCGCGCCGGAGTTCGTCTACTACCCGGGCCTGATCTGGGTGCCGTCCGGCCGTCGCACCGGGGATGACCTGCGCCTGGATCTGACGCATTTCTTCAACAAGTGGTCGGTGCGTCACCTGGCCGCGGAGGCCACCGGGCTGCGCGATGGCGGGCGCCTGCTGGAGACCAGCGCGGGCGAGGTGGCCAACGACGGCCTGATCATCGCCAGCGGCGGGCGCTTCATCAAGAAGCTGCCCGGCATCGAGCACGCCATCACCCCCTGCGAGGGCGTCGCCGCGGCCCAGCAGATTCGCGACCGGCTGCGGGCGATCGACAGCGGCACCGTGGCCATGGGCTTTGCCAGCAACCCGAACGAGCCCTCGTCCATGCGCGGCGGGCCCATCTTCGAGTTCCTGTTCGGGCTCGATCGGCAGTTGCGACAGGAGGGGCGGCGCGACCGCATCCGCATCGTCTTCTTCAACCCGGCGGAGCGCCCCGGCAACCGGCTCGGTCCCAAGGCCGTGGATGCGGTGCTGGGGGAGCTGCACAAGGTCGGCATCGACACCCACCTGGGCCACAAGCTCAAGGGCTTTGCCGCCGACAAGGTCATGACCGAGGGCGGCGACATCGATGCCGATCTGATCATCTTCATGCCCGGCATGACCGGCAACCAGTGGTTCGACAACACCGAGCTGCCGCGCTCGCCGGGTGGCCTGATCCAGGCGGATGCCCAGTGCCGGGTGCCGGGCTTCGAACGCGTCTACGTGGTGGGCGACTCCGGCAGCTTTCCCGGTCCTGACTGGATGCCGAAGCAGGCGCACATGGCCGATCTGCAGGCGCGGGCGGCGGCGAAGAACCTGGTGGCGGAATTCGCCGGTCGCGCGCCCACCGAGACCTTTGCCGTGGAACTGCTGTGCATCGTCGACGCCAATGATCGCGGCATGCTGATCTGGCGCACGCCCAAGCGCAACTTCGTGCTCCCCTCGTCGCGGCTGTTCCACTGGCTGAAGCGTTTCTTCGAATGGTGGTATCTGCGCCAGTACCGCTGATGCGGTGCAGTCGCGCCGGTCAATGGACCGGCGGCGGCTCAGGATCAGGATGGGTTTGCACATTGCGCTGAAACAGGGTGCACGGTTAATATGCCGGCTTTTGGGTTAGCCCTGCCGGATTTGCCGCGCGGAGAGTCCATGCCATGTCAGCTGCGCCACCCACGCCCATCGTCGTGGACCTCGACGGCACCCTCGCGCGGACCGACACCCTCTGGGAGACGCTGTTCGTTCTGGCCCGCGAGCGCCCGCTGCGGCTGCTCGCCGCGCTGCCCGAGCTGCGCCGGGGCAGGGCGGCGCTCAAGGCCCGTCTGCTCGCCGAGGCGAGCCCGGACGTCTCGACCCTGCCTCTCAATTCCGAGCTGATCGACTGGCTAAGGGACGCGCCCAAAACAAGGTGAACACTGTAGGGCGGCTAAAACAAAAGCAAAAGACCCTGTGTGCAGTTGGGGATGAGCATGGAGGATAACAACACACGGGCAAA
>NZ_VWXX01000043.1 GCF_008632335.1 Thiohalocapsa marina | reverse complement strand
ACCAGCCCCTCCTGCACGGCCACATGCGCCAGAGCGGCTTGCGTCCAATGCGTCTGCACCAGGTTGTACGCACTCGGTGGCTCGCAGGCCAAGGCGATGAGCGAGCAGACCTGCTGCGCCGTGAAGGTCGCCGGTGCGCCCGAACGCGGCGCATCCGCGAGCCGCTCATGCAGCGGCTGACCGTCTGTCGCGCGCCAACGCGCACGCCAGCGCTGTACCGTCGAGCGGCTCAGACCCAGGTGCGCGGCGCTTTGACGCACGTCGACCCCTGCCGCACCCTGGAGAATGATCCGCACCCGCCTGACCAGGCGCTGCGGCGGGCTGTGCTGGCGCTCAATCGCCTCCAACTGTTTGCGGGTTTGGTCGGTCACGTGAATCGCCTCAGCAACACAGAGAGACATTGAAAACAGCTCAAAAGAATGAACAACAACGGTTGTTCAGAATGATACCAAGACCTCTTAAGAAACGGCCTCAGAACTTCTAAGCTGCTGCACTAGCACCCCGTGGAGTCCACTCAATACCGGTTTGTCCATCTGTGGAAAGCCGTGAAGGGGTGAACGCCGGAAGGAAACAGCCAGTTCGGGAGCGCTATCAACTACCAACCACCAACCACGGCACACCACGGTCGCTTAGCCCTCTTACGTCTGTCACATCGGCCGGACCGACTTAATCCTGTGCACTCGAAAACGCAAAATGTCTCGCGCTCGCGAAATTGAAGATCATCGCGATCCCAGACGCAATAGAAAGTGGGATGACTGGCCAGGCTCCTATTCCTGGAACTATCGCGATAACGCCTGCGTATACGCCGAGATTGACGAAGGCTCCCAGAGACTGTGTCGACACGTAACGCAGATACTCTTGCCGTCGGTAACGGCCGACGCGACTCGCGAAGGTGATCTTGCGATTTAAATACCAGGTCGCAGAGACTGCCAAGCCGAACGAAACGCCACGCGCTTCATAAAGCCCCCAACCATGGTTTCGGACCAGGAACGTCAGCACCGCAGCATCGATAACGAAACCGATCCCGCCGACTATAAGGAAGCCCGAGGCCTCGTTCCGCAGCCTACTCCAGTACAAGACTAACCCCTCCGCTCACCTGGCGTCTCGTCCGCAGGGAGTGGTGGTAGGGCGAGATAATAGAGTCGCTTCATCTCGCGACGGCCATGCGAGACCGTATCCACGATCAGCCCACTCGCAAGCGAGAGAAACGCGAGGAGCATCATGCCAGTCGCCAGGATCGCCGTAGGAAAGCGCGGCACCAGCCCAGTTTGAATGTATTCCGCCACGACTGGCACCGCAAGCAGGACCGATCCAGCCGCAAGTACTCCGCAGATCGCAGAAAAAAAAGTCAGTGGCCGTTCCTCCTTCAAGAGATAAACGATGGTACGCAGGATCCGCCATCCGTCGCGGACCGTGTGGAGCTTGCTGATCGACCCCACAGGACGCTCGAAGTACGGCGTTGGAATTTCCGCAACGCGCATTCGCATCTCCAGGGCATGAACAGTCAGTTGGGTTTCGATCTCGAACCCCTCGGAGAGGGCCGGGAAGGACTTGACGTAGCGTCGTGAGAACACGCGGTAGCCGGTTAGCATGTCGCGGAAACGGCTACCAAAGATTGCCGCGACAAGGGCAGTCAGCAGGCGATTACCGAACCGGTGACCCGGGCGATATGCAGCTGAGCCGGTCGCAATTCTCGCTCCGCATACCATATCCAGTTGGTCACTGATCAAGCGCAGGATGAGTCCCGGCGCGCTGGCAGCATCGTAGGTGCCATCACCGTCAGTCAGCAGATAGACGTCAGCGTCGATCTCGCTGAACATGCGACACACGACGTGACCCTTGCCCTGCGTGCTTTCGTACCGGGTAAGGGCCCCCGCGTTCCGAGCGATGGTGGCGGTACCATCCGTCGAGTTATTGTCGTACACGTAAATCTGGGCATCTGGAAGCACGTCGCGAAACTCAAAAATGACCTTCTCGATCGCTGCTGCTTCATTAAAACAGGGGATCAAAACCGCAATACGAATAAGGTCTGTCTGCGCCCTCGGATGCACGTTGCTCATCTGTGCCGACGTGGATTCATATTCATAATGCATGGAAGAGCCTCTTGATTTCGAGGAGCCAAAGGAACAGCTATCGCCGAAGCCTCTAGTTCGGATCGCGCAGCCGCAAGAGCAGGGCTCCATCGGACTCGGAAACCAGCTGGAAATGTTCTAAGAGTCGAGGGTCCCACACCAGTTTTGAAAAGGGCTCGCGGCCGGTATTCACAAGGAGACTGCTGACCCCTAGGGCACGAAGATGATCGGCGAGTGCCGGTGCATCTCCCACGAGCGGTATCACGTCGGCGTAGCGACCTGGTCCGAACCAGTCGCCCCGGATGGAATCCCCGAGATAATAAAGCTGATCCTCGAACCCGAGCTGATACAGCGGCTCCACCGGACGATCTTCGAGGGAGCGGACAAGCGCGTATCCTGGGAACCGCTCCGCAAGCAGCGCGGACCGGTCATCTTCGTGAGGAATGATCTTTTTCGAGAGCTTCGATGCCTCGGTATAGGAAACAATTGCCGCCATTGAAAACACGATCGTGGGCAGATATCGATGCACCTTTAGGGGCGATCGGAGGAGCGCACGTGTCGCGCGTTCGGCCATGCCGGTTTGGGTTGCTGCGGCGATTATTACGTAAGCAGACAGCAGCGCCAGCATCGGGTAGGCCGGGTAGAGGTATCTCGGATAACCCGACGCGAAATACCAGACGCCTACCGACGCGGCTGCAGAAAGGCTCAGGGCGCGGAAGAAGGTGGATGAGTTTCGCCAAAGCAGAGGTGCAGCAAGCGCTATCCAGAAGTACCAGTGCGGGGGTTCCCGCACCCGCTCCAGATCGTAGAACTGGCCAGCGATGTCCTCCGAGGTCCACAACCAAAACCCGAACAGGGGTCCGCCGAAGGGGTGCACTGGGTCCCCGGAAAGGAACCAGTTACGGAGATACCAATAACTGCCAGCGGCGAGGAAGATCAAGATCGCCTTGGCTATAACTGCAGGCCGTCTTTCCACGGCCAAGGCTAGGAGAACAAAAACCGGCAGGTAGAAAAGAGCCTGATATTTTATTCCGACGGCAATGGCAGCAAAGAAAGCAGCAAGATACGAGAAGCGCTCATCGGCCAGATTGGCACGTAGGGCTAAGCTCGCGAAGGCGGAGGTCCAGAAGAGCATCATGCCCAGATCGACGTCTGCCTGATTCCAGGATCCTTTCGTTGCATGCAGAACGAAGACGACTGCAATGAGCCCAACGCGCCGATCGAAGAAGCGGGAGGCGATGCCGAAAGTCAGGATGGCCGTGAGTGCGGCGGTCGAAGCATGGAAAAGGTGCGGTAGCACGTCGTTATCGAATACCAGCGCAGCCCCGTAGAGGAGCTCCATGTTGTACGGGAATAGCGGGTACCGTAACCACTCGTTCAGAACGATGGCACTGTGCTGCGCCCAGAAGCGGGCGTAGGGCAGGTGGTACATCAGTTCATCCCATTCCAGGGGAACCTGCAGCGGCCAGAGTATGATCGGGATAACGAGCACCAGCGCAATTGCAGACCACCACCAAGCGGCGGAGGATATGTGCCGTAGGGAGTCTGCCGTTTGCTTCAGCGAAGCACGTAACGGTCGAGCCCGCAACAACAGCGACAAAACCGCAGCGAATATGCCGGTAGTTAGCAGAAAAACGATTAGTCCCACATCGAAGTGGCCCAATGTTCCGGCGATGAATAGGGCGATCATGATTAGTCCGGTTCCCGCGGCCATGCGTAGCGGCGCCGTCAGCAGGCTGGACTGACCCAGGGACCGGTGCATCCAGGGAGTTAACAGGTAGCCCCAGCCGTATGCTGCAGCAAGAGCAAGACCGAGCAGCGCATACTGCTCGGCGGCAAAAACCAAGTCGGAGATCGGCATGTTATGAGGCGGGTTCCGGGGTGGCAATCAGTGGGTCCGCGGTCCAGGTCGCACGGGCAGGCAGCGAAGGGCTCGATTCGATAGCGATTCTGTACTGGGAGTGCGGCTTGGGACGGACACGGATAGGAAATGCAAGCCGCCTTGAGCGTGTAGGTTGACCCGATAATGCAGGCTAGCGTGAGGTGGGATGCGCCGTCAACACCCAACAGCGGGGCTGACGGACGTCGCACGCGGTGCACACTCAAGAGCACCGGGGCAAGCATCTGCGGCGCAGCACGCCGCCTGGAGACGAGGCCGGGCGCACCGTTTCCCTACAGGAGAAGGCGGCGACTACTAGGCAACGCACTGGTCAAACTCGGAGTCGGGCTCGGGCTGTTTGAGGAGATCCCAGTCCGGGGCCGGTTCGGGAGCATCGTCACAGGCGGGTGTGCCCCGAGCGAGGGCGACCGGAGCGGGTGTGGCGGTTCACCGATGTCGGCGGGCAACGGCACCGCCTTGGCGCCAAGGGATTTTGTCCGCTGTTGGCTTGAGCGCGGACGGTCCACCAGAGGGGCGGGACCTTCCGTTATCAGCGTGTAGCGGTCACTGGCACCGTCATCGGAAGAGTCCGCTTTCCGACGCTCAGGATCACCCATCGCAACACCCCGCCCCTCTGCCTGTCGCCCGTATACCAACCCCCGCCGTCCCGCCATCTCGGCCTGCACCGCCTCGGCGAACTCCCGCTTCACTGCCACCCAGTCCCGCTGCTGGATGCGGATCGGCGCCGGCGTGGGAAAGTCCTTGAACCAGGGGCCATAGGACGGCCGCAGCACCTGCTCGCGCTCGGCGGCGAGCACAGCCAGGTCCGCCTGCTTGACCGCGGGCGGCTCGGGCCAGGCCAGGCCGAAGACCGCGGCGACGACCGCGTTGATGCGGCGCTCCACCTCCTTGTATTCGGGCATGACCTGCTTCAGCGGGCTGACCATGTCGCCGATGTAGGCCTCGGCGGCGGCGTGCAGCAGGCCGTCCAGGCGCAGGTCCGCGGGCAGCAGCTCTGCCACATGCAGCGAGTGCTGGGCGACGCTGTAGGGGAAGCGTGCGGCGCCGTTGAAGCGGTTCATCAGCGAGAGGGAATGCACGATGTCTTCCAGGCGCACCATGTCGGGGGTGGGGGCGCGCAGGTCGAAGGCGATGCCGGAGTAGGTGTGGATGTGAATGGGCGCGGTGGTCATTGGCGGCGGGTGTTGGCTCAATGCTGGGTTCTCTCAGCAGTGTGCCACGGGCAGCTCGTCCCAGCGGGTGGTGTAGCGCGGTGAGCGGTGGTCCTGGCGCCGGGCCCAGCGCGGGGCTGGGCGGGGGTCCGAGCGCGCGGCGGGCCGGGCGTTGGCCAGGTACAGGCTGCCGCGGCCGAAGCGGTCATTGATCTGATCCAGCGCGGCCATGAGCGCCCTGCTCTGCCGGCGGCTGTCGCTGTCGTCGAACAGGCTCGGCTGGGTGTTGGCGGCGGGGCCGAGGCCCAGCAGCAGGACGCCGGCCTTGGTATAGCGCCGATGCTGGCGGTAGATCTGCCGCAGGCCCTGGCAGGCGGCGGCGACCAGCGCGCGGGTGTCGGCGCTGGGCGTAGCGAGCGCAACGCTGCGGCTGGCGGCATAGGGCGTGCTGTCGGTGCGAAACGGGCTGGTCTGGATCTCCACGGCCACGGCGGCGGCTTCGCCCTGCTGGGCGCGCAGCTTCTCGGCGGCGCGGCTGGCGAAGGTGGTGATGGCCTCGGTGAGCTCCCGCAGGCTTGTGACCGGGGCGCCGAAGGAGCGCGAGCAGCGGATCTGCTGCTTGTCCGGGGTCATGTCCTCCAGTGCCAGGCAGGGGATGCCGCGCAGTTCAAGCGCTGTGCGCTCGAGCACCACGGAGGCCTGCTGGCGGATCTGCCGGGGCGCGGCCCGGCGCAGGGCGAGCGCGCTGTCGATGCCGAGCGCTTGCAGCCGCCGTGCGAGCCGTGCACCGACACCCCAGACCTCGCCGACGGCCAGATCGGCCAGCAGCCGGTCGATGTCGGGCTCGGCCAGCGCCGCCAGATCACAGACGCCGTTCCAGCGCGCGTCCTGCTTGGCCAGGTGATTGGCGAGCTTGGCCAGGGTCTTGGTCGGGCCGATGCCGACACAGACCGGCAGCCCGGTCCATTGCAGCACGGTGGAGCGGATGCGCTGGCCAATGGCGGCGGCCGGCTCCGGCAGGCCGCTCAGGTCGAGAAAGCTCTCGTCGATGGAGTAGACCTCCTGGCGCGGGGCGAAGCGCCCAAGGATGCGCATGACGCGGTTGCTCATGTCGGCATAGAGGGCGTAGTTGCTCGACAGCGCGGTGACCTCGCCGGCTGGCTGTGGCGCCCTGCCCGCCTGCAGCCGCCGTTGGGCCTTGAACCAGGGCTCGCCCATGCGCAGGCCCAGCGCCTTGGCCTCGCGCGAGCGGGCGACGATGCAGCCGTCGTTGTTGGACAGCACCACCACGGCGCGCCCTTGCAGGTCCGGGCGGAACACCTGCTCGCAGGAGGCGTAGAAGCTGTTGCAGTCCACCAGGGCAATGCGCGGATCTGGGGAGCCAATGACAGGGGGCATGGCTGGACCTCAGAGCGTCTTGATCACGCGCGTCACCACGCCCCAGACCTGCAGCTCCTGCCCGCCCTGGAAGCGGATCGGGGCATAGTCCGGGTTGGCCGCCTCCAGGCGCACGCCGTCGCGGCCCAGGTGCAGGCGCTTGACGGTGAACTCGCCGTCGACCACGGCGATGACGATGCGCCCGTGGCTGGGCGTCAGCGCCTTGTCCACCAGCAGAACATCGCCGTCGTCGATGCCGGCGCCGGTCATGGAGTGACCGCGCACGCGCAGCAGGAAGGTGGCCTCGGGGTGCGGCACGAGCAGCGCGTTGAGGTCGATGGCCGGCTCTTGGTCGTCCTCCGCCGGCGATGGGAAGCCGGCCTGCACGGGCCAGGTCATGCGCGGCAAGGGGCATGGCATGGCGCGCGCCACCGGGCAGGGTATAGCACCGACCCGGAGAGGCTTGGTTGCGGGCCTGGGGCGGCTGGCTTGGCGGTTGTCGTGGCAGAACGGGGGCGACATCGTGCTGGCGTCCGGGGCGGCAGTGAACGCCGGCAGGTTACGCCAGCGGCCGGGAGCTGTCTATATCGACAGTGACCCGGCCAAGGGGCACCTGTTGTGCAAGTCCGCCTGCGCGTTCAGCGCGCGCAGCGCGGCGCTGGGCGGTCTTCGAGCGCGGCCGCCTGGAGCGCAAGGGCGGCGGGCATGGCAGCCTGCAGGTCGTCGAGCCGGCTGTCGTGAGTGGGATGGGTGGAGAGGAACTCCAACGGCTGTCCCCGGTCGACCGCGGCCATGTTGCGCCACAGGCTCAGGCTCTCGCGCGGATCGAAGCCGGCGCGCGCCATGAGCTCCAGGCCGAGCAGGTCGGCCTCGCGCTCGTGGGTGCGGCTGTAGGGCAGCAGCAGGCCGAGCTCGGCGCCGATGCCGAGCGCCTTGCGCAGCACCTCGTGGCCGAGGCTGCCGGGGTCTTCGGCCAGCAGGTCCACCAGCAGCAGGCCGCCCTGGACCGCGAGCTGTTGGGTCAGGCGCTCGTTGCCATGGTC
Organism: Thiohalocapsa marina; assembly: GCF_008632335.1. GTDB lineage: Bacteria > Pseudomonadota > Gammaproteobacteria > Chromatiales > Chromatiaceae > Thiohalocapsa > Thiohalocapsa marina. Next base: position 16,271 of record NZ_VWXX01000043.1, on the reverse strand, counting down.
GGCGCGCACGTGGGCGATCTCGTGGGCGATGACGGCGGCGAGCTGATCGGGGGTGCGCGCGACCTCGAGCAGGCCGCTGTTGACGCCGATCTTGCCGCCGGGCAGCGCGAAGGCGTTCGGGCTCGGGTCCTGGAAGACGGCCACCGACCACTCGCCCCGGGGCGGCGACAGCGCCTCGACCAGGGCGCGGGTGATGCAGGCGATCTCCTCGCGCACGGCCTTGTCCGTCACCAGGGGCTGGGTCTGCAACAGCTCGGCGAAGGTGCGCTCGCCGATCGCGGCCATCTGCTGCTGGGGGATCAGCGTCACCTGCGTGCGGCCGGTTGGTGATTGATCGCAGCCGCCCAATAGCAGCAGCACTGTCAGCGTGAGCCGGAGAGGCAAGCGCAGCATCGGGGTATCGGGCGTTTCAGCGCAGCGATTGGAGGGCAGAAGATCAGGAAAGGGCTCGGTGTAAAGGCCGCCGGTTGACGGCCATTGGCCATAGGTTTTCGATTAGCCCACGACCAGGTTCAAATGCTCGGCCTTGAAGGCGTCGCGCTGTTCCCTGTCGGTGGGATCGAAGCCCTGCGCGAGCATCTTGTTCTTAAGCCATTGCGGGACCGGTCCGCGCTTGTAGGTATTGCTCGGATCGTCTGGATCGACATAGTAGCTGCCGGTGGGCTCGGCACCGCCGCCACGCTTGCGGCCGAGCAGTTGGCTGGCGATGTCGGAGACCTCGTAGCCCCTGGCCTCGATCTGCGCGCGCAGCTCGCGCACGAAATCGCCCTTGGCCTCTTTCAGCTTGACCTTCAGCAGCCGCTCGATCTCGACCTGCTTTTGTGCCATCTCCTGCTGATGCCGCTGCAGCTCATCGATGTCGAGATGCTCGAAGGAATCCATGGATAACTCCCGGGTGTTGTGATCAAAGGCGGGAGTGTAATGCATTTGCTGACACGGCGTCGAAAGAAATCGAACGGCATCCGTCAATGTACCGGCGTATTGATCGGCATCCATTGAGATGGGTTGCGCTTGCTTTTAGGCGTCGTCTGTATCGGGCATTGGGCGCCGTCCTTGCGACGATCAGGCTTGTGTTGCATCGGTTATCGGTGCGCTGTCGGCGCTGTTTTGAGGGTGTCGTATGGCTGATCGCGTGTGAGGAGTTTTTCGCCATTTTGGCGATCAAACGGCTTCGGTTCGTCCATGGTCAGGGTGGTCCCCGGATGCAGCCATGTGCGTGCTTGCTTTTGACGACGAGCGGGGCCGCCGGGGTTCCCGCAAGGTGATCGATGTGGGCCAGGCTGTCGCGTCCGTCGCGCAGGGCTCTGTGTCGCTCAGACGCTTCGGACAGGGGCGATCGCGGCGGCGCGCGACGGCGGTGTCTCCTGCTCTGCCGAGCAGTTAGGCGCGCAGACAGGCGAACAGGCGGGGCTTGGTAGCGTCTGAGCGAAGGGTATGGGCCATGCACGGCGTCCGGCGGACGTCGCTATCGCTGAGTGTAATTTCTCTTCGTCTGCTGGCATACTCTGTGTGGATTCGCTGTTGTCGCAGGGAGGGTGTGATGGGCTTTCGATTCTGGCGCCGCGTGACTCTCGCCCCCGGTGTGAGCCTCAATCTGAGCAAGTCCGGCGCCTCGCTGTCGCTTGTGCCGCGCGGGGCAAAGTACACCATCGGCCCGCGCGGTAACCGCGTCACGGTCGGGCTGCCCGGCACGGGTCTGTACTACACGGTGCAGGAGCCGCGGCGGCGTGGCGGCTCCAAGGCCGCGTCCTCCCAGCCGGTCCCGGCAAAGGACCGGCTCACGCTGGGGTTCTTTCAGCGCCTGGTCACCCCTCCCGAGGAGGCCGCCTTCGTCGATGGCCTACGTACCCTGCACGCGGGCGACGAGGCGTGGGCGTTGGCGCAGCTGGAGGCGGCAACAGACCTGCCGGACGCGGCCTGGACCGCCGGTATGCTGCGGCTCAAGCGTCGCGAGCTCGATGAAGCCCATCGCCACCTGCACACCGCCCTCCGCGGGGTCGATCGCCTGGGGGCGCTGTATGCCAAGTACGGGGTCTCGGCGGACATCGAGCTGCCTGTGACCGCGGAGGTCCGCGCCCACATCGGCCCGCGCGAGCGCGGCACCCGACTGGCCCTGGCCGAGCTGCATCAGCTGCGCGATCAGCCGTTGCTGGCTGAGTTGCATCTGCGCGAGGTCCTCGCGCAGGTACCCGACGATGTGGTGGTCAAGGCGGCGCTGGCGGAGCTGCTGCTCGCAGTCGAGCCGCTGCCGGATGCAGACGCCATCGTGCGTCTGGCCGCCGGTGTAGAGAACGACAGCGCGGTGCATGCGGCGCTGCTGCTCTACAAGGGCCGCGCCCTGATGGCGCTGGGCATGGTTGAGCAGGCGGTGCAGACCTTCACCGCGGCCTACCGGCGCAAGCAAGGTCGCCCGCCCGCGCTCTTGCGCCAGATCCGCTATGACCGCGCTCTGGCCTACAGGGCCTTGGGGCGCCATCGCGACAGCCGCCGCGAGCTGCAGGCGATCTATGCCGAGGACCCGGAGTTCGAGGATGTGGCGGCGCTGTTGGGCTTGAGGTGATGTTGTCGGAGCAGGCGCGGACCACTGCGGTTGTTCGACTGCTGCGTCAGGGGCTGGACCTGAAGCTGCAGTTCGGTGGTACGGCTGAAGCCGAGCGCCATCTCCGCAAGGCCTATGCAACCGCGCGCGACCCTCACCCTCTCTGCTGCCCCTGGCCTCAGATCACGGCCTATCGGTTGGCGCATCTGCTGATGCGCGGTGGCGCTGAAACGTCTTGGTGCGAGGTCGACGCACTCCTCGCCGCGGCCTCCAGCGACGATGTCCTGGGTCCGGCACCGCTCGTCTATCGGCTGATTTCGCTCACCAAGACACCGCCGGCACAAGAAGAGATCGGGACAGCCCGCGCGGATCTTTATCAGCGCGTGCAGCGACTCGTGCGTCAGCGTGCCGCTGGGGGGCTGCGCGCGGTCTCGTATTTCGGGGATGAGCGCCCGTTGCAGCCGGATTGGTTCAACCTGCTCGAGCTTGCCGTCTACGCAACGGGACTGGATTATGCGCCGCTCGAAGGCTGGTGCGATCCGGCCCGGGACCCGTTCGCCGGGCTGGGTTTCGACATTGCGGCCTGGTCCGTCGTGGAGGATGCCGAAAGCGCCACCCTCCGTTATCCCGAGCCTATCGCCCGGCAGCGTTTCGAGGAGCGCCGTAAGCAGCTGTCGCCCTGCCTGGCCGTTGCGTTTATCAGTGCCCGCCAGGTGGTGACGCACAAGCCGGATGGCGCCGAGGCGCGGGATGTGCTCAAGGCAAGACAGGCGCAGGATCTACTCTCGTTGCTGACGGCGCAGCGGTCGCATCTCGGGGGCCATTCGGCCGTCCGTGCGCAAGACTTGACCGGCGAGCGTCGTCAACGCAAGCACCGTTTGTTGCAGGCACTGTCCACCGCCGGCATGGTTCTGGATGAGGCCGCATTCGATCGCTGGTGGGAAGACCCTCGACCCGTGAACCGTCCTTGCTCGGCGCTCCCGATCCTTATGCTGGTCGGCCCGAACGCACTGCCTCACCGTTGACCCTCCCGGTGCTCGGCATCGCCTGTTTTTGTTTTTTCGTGTCACGTCGCCGTCACGCCAGCTCGACTAGTGTGTGCAATGTCCAGCAACCAACGGAGACACAGCACCATGTCAGCACTCACCGCCCATGCCGTGATCGGTATTCCCCATCCCTACGATGACGGCATCATCGTTCAGGCGACCCTTGGTTTCTATGAGAACAGCCGCCCGTCCTGGCAGCTCGACATCCGCAATGACAGCCTGATGCGGCGCCACTTGCCGCGGGAGCCACGGCATGTCTGGATACCAAGCCGGCCCGAGTGCATTCTCGATGAAGGCCTGCTGATGCTAGGCATCTACGTTTGGCGTTTCCCCAAGCTGCGCCGCCGGATGCGCGAACAACTCGGCCTCGACCTGAGCGCCGCTCGGCATGACCTCACCACCTGCGATGGCCCGCAACTGCAATCGCTGTGCGAGGCAGCACGCGCCGAGCCCTGCGACGGCAAGCTCGCCCTCATGGTCCTCGGTGGGTCCTATCTGAACGAGTTGCTGCCGCGCGTCGCGACCTGGCCGCTGCAGGTCGAGGTCTGCACACCGCAGGAGCGGCGGGCACACAGCCAGGATGCGTCGGCACTCGCCATCAGTGGCAGCCGGCTGGCCACCAATCACCGGAGCGACTGAGATGACAGCCCCACTTCCTTATTTCGCCTACGGATCGAATCTGCATGCGGCCGACTGGGCACGCTTCTGCACCCAGCGGGGCTATCGCCACGACGGTCTTGTCCGGCAACACGCGGCCTGGCTGCCCGATCATCGTCCCATCTATCACTACCACTCACGCAGCCGCAACGGCGGGGCGCTGGATGTGACGCCGACGATCGGTCAGGCGACGCCCGGGATGCTGTTTCGGGTCGATACCGATGGCTGGAAGGCCCTGGATGCGAAGGAAGGCGCCTGCTATGCGAGGCAGACCGTCACCGTGCTGACGGAGGATGGCGAGCGGCATGCGGCGCTGACCTACACCGTGCACCCGAAGCATCGCCGACCCGGCTTCGTCGCGCCGACCGCTGTCTACGCCAAGATCGTCGAGTCGGGGCTGCGTGACTTCGGCCTGCCGACGTCGGTGCATGCGCGGGCCGCGGCCGACGAACGGCCCGCACCTGCGGTGCGCCACCTGTTCGTCTACGGCCTGCTGCAGTCGACTCAGTCCTTGGGCAATGCCCTCGACGGCATCGGCCATCGTCAACCGGCCCGCGCACCGGGTCGTCTGTTCGATCTCGGGGCGTATCCCGGTTGGCAGCCGCCGAGCACGCCGGACGATTGGGTCCACGGTGAGCTACTTGAGCTGACCGACCCCGAGACGGCCCTCGCCGAAGCCGATGCGATCGAGGGCTTCCAGGGCCATGACGCCGAGGCGCTCTATCACCGCGTGCTGATCCGTGCGGTCACCGCGAATGCTGGGTCCGCTCTCGCTTGGTGTTACCGATACGCGCGGCCGCTTAGCAGTCGTCCAATAGGAGATGGGCGATGGACGGCGGCCGCGACTTTGGGGCTGTAGAGGGCTTCGTCGCCCCCTCTGCGGAAGTCGAAAGTCAGGTCTGGAGAATCAGGCTCACAAGCATGGCAAAACCTACGTTATACGAATCGGTCATCGTGGAAAGCTATCTGCCGACCAAAACCGCAGGTCTGCATGGCAAGGTCCATATCCGCCCCGTTGCGGGCCAACAGTATCCCCAAACGCTTCATGTCGAGTGCTCGAAAAGTCTCACGCGTGACTACCCAGTCGGGACGCGTTTTCGCATTCAGGCAAAGCTGACCGACCGGGAAGGCGGCGGGCAATTCCTCTATAGCTATTTTGGCTGGCCGGTCGAAGTGCTGGAATGAGACGGTTGTGGGAGCAACTGGCGCCGGGCAAGGCGCTTCAGTGGTGCGGTTATGAGTGGCTTGGTGACAGGGGATCTGGAACTGGCAACCAGGACTTGTGCGTATCCGTGACATCCTTCAATGCCGGCTCGTGCCCACTGCGTCATGCGTTCCGTCGCAGCACTCCGGTCACCACCCCAAGCACCTCGACCGCCTCATGGGGATAGGTGAGCGGGGTCATTTCGGGGTTGGCCGGCTGCAGGCGGATGCCCTCGGGCTCGACATAGAGCCGCTTCAAGGTCACCTCCCCGCCATTGATCAGCGCGACCACGGTGGCGCCGTTCTCGGCGCGCGGGCGCTGGGCGAGCAGGATGAGGTCGCCATCCTCGATGCCGTCCTCAGTCATGGAGTCACCGCGCACCCTGAGCGCGAAGCTGGCGCGGCGCGCGAGGTCTTCGGGGAGGTCGATGGTCTCGGGGTCCTCGATAGCCTCGATGGGCTGGCCGGCGCTGACGGTGCCGAGCAGGGGCAGCGTGGCAAGCGGTTCGTCTTCCAGGTCCAGGGGCGCGGGGTCTGCGGCAAGCACGGTGGAGCAGAGGTGTCGGATGCGGTAGGTGGGCTGTGCCATGGGGTTACCTGGTCTGAGATGGATGACGGCAAGTGGCTGCGCTCAAGGACAGGCTCGCCGTCATTGACGCCGCGAACGGCGGCTCAGAAGCGATAGTTCAGCCCGAGCGTGAGCAGACTCTGGTCTTGTTCGAGCTTGAACCGCTCCGTGAATCCATCAGGATAGTGGAGACTGAACTTCTCATCGCCCAGGTCCATGTAGTTGTACGCGGCAAACACCGTGAGCTGCTTCTGCAGCCGGTGCTCGACGCCGAGGCCAAGGGTCCAGCCCGTGCGGTCGATGTCCTTGGAGACATCGTAGGGCGGGTAGTCATAGCCGGGTGTTGGGTCCGAATCCGTGAATTCGGTCTTGCCCCAGACCATGCCCGCGGTGACATAGCCGAGCGTTTGCGGTTGCAGCAGGTAGCCCAGGCGGGCGGTGAGCGTGCCGATCTGCTGCAGGTCGTACTCGACCCGGTTGTTCGACGAGGTGCCGCCTGGATAGGCGTGATCGGCTTTGGCATCGGCAAACTGCAGTGCCGCCTGTGCGCCAATCACCCACTGCTCGCGCTGATAGTCACAGCCCAGCTGTCCGCCGAGCACGCCGCCAGCGGCCTGCTTCGAGCCGAGGTGCTCATTGGGTATTCCATAGGCCGCATAGAGGCCGGTGCTGCTCATATCCGCCCAGACATAGCCGGCATTGACGCCGGCATAGCAGCCGGTCCAGTCCTGGCTCGATGCGGCCAGTGCGCTGGCGGGCACCGCCAGGATCAGGGTTGCGGCGGCCAGAGGTGTGACGTTCAACGGGGATCTCATACGAGGCTCCTGGGTTCGTCCGATACGGCATAAACCTACCCTGCGACGCAGTGCGCCGGCAGCGACCGGTGACGGGTCCCAACAGCGGCTGGGTGTCGCATCATACCCCTTCGCCCGCAGAGGTTATCAGGGTCGGCGGCGATGGATGCACCAGGCATCTGGCGACGGAGACGGTGTGAGCCCTCGGCTTGTGGCCTTGTGTCGCGCCCTTCATGTTGGCGCCGAGGCGTGCGAGAATGTGTCCGTTGCTCCAGCCGTGCCTGGATGGGTACTCAGCCAATCGAGGGGCGGTGCTACCTTCCCACCAGCGCGGTCTTGCCGCAGAGGATGCGTTCCATGACGGATTTTGCCGAGGTCCCGAGTGACGTGCCCCTGGCGGCGGATGCCGCCGCGTCTCTCGCAACTGTATCGTTGACCCGCACGGATCTGATCAAGCGTCTGGCGGCGCAGCAGCCGCATCTCAGTGTCGAGGATATGGCGCAAGCGGTGCAGACCCTCATCGGGCAGATCACAGTGGCGCTCGTGCGCGGTGAGCGCATCGAGATCCGTGACTTTGGTGCCTTTTCGCTGCGCCACTATGCGGCACGCATGGGTCTCAATCCGCGCACCGGTGAGCCGGTGGCGATACCGGCCAGGCGCGCGGTGTATTTCCGCCCTGGCAAGGCGCTGCGCGAGCGGGTGGCAGGGGGCTGGGCACCTGATGCCGGTGCGTTGGCCAATGACGCTTTGACGACCTAGCTCGCCGTCTCCGGAGGTTTTGCATGCTGCGTCGTTTCGTCTTCGTCGGTCTGCTGCTCGCGACCGCGGCCGATGCGGACACCGTCTACAAGTGCATCGATAGTGATGGCAAGGTGCAATTCACGGATGGCCGTTGTCCCCGCGGCAACCGAGCCCAGGTAGTCGATCTGTCGCAATCCAGGCTGTCGGGTCCGAGTCCGTCGCGCTCCGCATCAAGCAGTCGTTATTCGGTGGAAACCCAGGCACGCGCCATGGAGCTGGATCGCCTGCGCCGTCACGGCAAGTTGCCCGGTGGTTCTGCCTATCGGTCCGCGCCGTCGTCTGAGCCCCCCGACGTCGCGGACATCGACCGTCAGCTGAAAGCGCTCGACGACAAAGAGCGGCGTTTGCGCGAGCTCTTCGGCAATAGCAGCAATTCGATCCGTCAGCGGTTCTAAGGGAAGATCTGGAGCGGATTTATGAACAGCGGGCCGCACTGCAGGGCAAGAAGGCCGAGCGCATGGGCGAGGTCGACCGCGCTCGCTGGCACCAATCGCTTCAGCCGCGCTCCAGCAGCCGGCTCATGAGCCAACAGGAGATCGATGCGGGCATCCGCAAGCAAGGCGGCACGCCTCGCATCGGTGTCGATCCTCAAACGTCGCGCCGGCGGGATGAGCGCCCAGCGTATTCGCCCGGTGACCGGCTGAGCTGGGATTGACGGAGCGCACCCTGAGATCAAATTCGGTCAGGACACGAGCGCTTGCTTTCCTTGTGGTCGATCCCTCACCTGCCGCTGTCATGCCGTCCTTCACCGACATGCCCGTAGCCGTTCCCCGTCAATTTGGCGTCCGCGCTCGCCTCTGGCTGCGCGGCGACTGGCTCGGCGCGGGCGACAGCCAGCCACGGCTCTGGCTGCACCTGGTAGACGGGCGCGTCCTGGCCTTCCTGCTGCCGGAGACGGCGTTTGCAGATGATGCAATCATCAGCCCATTGCTGGCGCAGGTCATGGATGACCGCTGCGGCACCCGTTTGGAGATCGACTGTGCAGGCATGCGCGCCCTGCCGCTCTACGCCGCGCCGGCCGCCCCCATGCCACAGCTCTCCTGGGGCGATCCCCGCCATGCCGTGGCACGGGCGTTCGCGGCCGGACTCGACCAGGAGGTCTTGACCCTGCTGGCCAGCCTCAATAGCCACCGGCACTGGGATTCATTGCGCAACTACAACCGCATTGCGGCACGCGAGCCCGAGCAGCGTCTGCATCGTCTCCAGGCATTGACCCGCTTCCCCCTGCTGGTCGCGCCAATTGTCCTGACCGCGCACCATGTCTTGCAGCACAACGGGGGCAAGCGCCACGCCTGGCGCGTGCGCGACGATCGGGTCATCGCAGCCATTGAGGAGGGACGCGATCTGGTCGGCACGCTCGCGCGGCACTACGACATCTCCAAAGGCTTGGTGCGCGCTACGATCTGCAGATCGATGTGGGGCGCCACCGCGCTATCCCATCGGCGGCTGTTACAGCTGCTCGACGGAATCCCAGCCCATCGCCGCCCCACAACGCCGAAGGCATTCGAGCAGGCGATGCCATTGCTCATCAGCTTGAACCTGCTCGCCGATGATGACGCCGACCTGCGCCGCCTCGGCCGCGCTGCGTTCAGTCAGGGCCTTGCCGCCGTTTGCACCCCGCTACACCGGCACTTCGGGCCCTTGGGGCCGGCCCTCGCCGATTGTCGTGACTTCGCGCAGGCAGCGCTTGCCTGGGCCGAAGCGCATGATGAACGCCCCCGCGGATTGAACGCGAAGCGGCTACAGCTGGCCTGGATCGAGGCACTTGGCTTCCGCTCACTCTTGACGGCATCGCGGCGCTGGCACCGTTGGGCGCTGAATCAGCCCGATGCCGAGGCCGAGGCCGAGGATGCGAGCGCATCGTCAGCGGCGACGGATCAGAGGGTTCTGACACCGATCCTCGGCGCTTACGACGACGATGACGCCCATGCCCGGGAGCTCTGCGATGCGGTCGCCCTACAGCGCGAAGGTGCCGCCATGCACCATTGTGTCGCCAACTATTGGGACGATTGCTGGCGCGAAGGCACCCGCATCTTCGCCTTGCAGCTGCGGCGTGAACGAGCAACGGCCGAGTATGCCTTCTCGCTCGACACAGTGACATTTAGCTTGGCGCAACTGCGCGGCCCCTGCAACGCCGCATGTAGTGATGCGATGAGCGCATTCGCGGAAGCCGTCCAGGAGGCACTCAATGCCCCGGAATGCGCGCTGGCGCGCGGTGCGCTCGCGTTGGACCTGTTCCGGCAGCCTCCTGAGCCGCCAACGAACCGCAGCGCGCCTATCGGGCTTGATCCGGCGAGCCAGCGGGATTTGGCGCGTGTCTTGGCGCCTCTGCGCGAGACGCCCGCGAGCGCTTGGGGGCTCCTGCAGGGCTTCGTCGCCGGCTATCAACATCACGTAGGCCCGGCGGTGGAACCAAACATGCAGGTTGGCGATGCTCTTGAGCTGATCCGTGAACCTGAAAATCCGCATGATCCACTGGCCATCGCTATCGCTTGGCGCGGCGAGCGCATCGGCTATCTTCCGCGACGGCTGAATGTGGGCATAGCCGAACGTCTGGACGCAGGCCGGGCACTGAGGTGCAGAATCGCGCGCTTGGACGAGCAAGCCGCAGCCTGGGGGCGGGTGCAATTCATCGTGCTGGATGAGGTGATCGGGGAGGATTAGGCCCACCATGGGATCGAGCGTGATCGCCACTTGTTCTGCCTGTGGCTACCAGAGTGAGCCCTTGATGATTGGCGGCGGGATGGCCGACTTTCACGCACTTTGTGCCTTTCCGGCGTATTGCGCCAAGGGCAACCATTTGCTGACGATCAATCTCTTTGATGACCCATGCCGTTGCCGCACGCACCGGGCTGTGGCGCTGCCCTACAACGACCCAGCCCTTGTTGGCGAGGCAGGGCGGAACATCGTTGTGAGCTGGAACTTCGATAACCGGACAGCCATCCTGACCGATGGCCGCTATTTCTGTCCTGCGTGTCATCAGAACACACTTAGCTTTGCCGACTATGGTTTGATGTGGGATTAGACAGGCGCAACCTTGTACAGCGTACAGCAGTCCCCGATGCGGGGTATCGTTATCCGAGCATCATTGCATTCAGCCACCGCTCCGCCTCCCGCCCCGGCCGCCGGTCCGCCGTGGTCCATGTCTCCGCCACCGTCAGCTCCGGCACAGCCCGCAGCAGCTCCACCAGCCCCGCCTCGTCGAGATCGGTAAACCGCCGCCCGCGCTGCTCCCGCTCCCCTGCCCCGTATTTGAACGAGGCGTAGAGCACCCCGCCGGGCCTGAGCGCCCGGGCCAGCCGGCCCAGCACCCCGGGCAGCTCGGCCAGGGGCACATGCAGCAGGCTCGCGCAGGCCCAGATGCCGTCGAAGCGCTCCGCCCACTGGACGTCCTGCACGCGCAGCACGGCCACAGGCAGGCCGCAGTGGGCCTCGGCGAGCCGTGCGAGGGGCGCTGAGGGCTCCAGTGCGGTGAGCGCATAGCCGCGCTGGCGGAAGGCCAGGGTGTCGCGCCCGGAGCCGCAGCCGGCATCGAGGATGGCCGCGCCGGGTGGCAGGTGGGCGAGGAAGCGCGCATAGAGCGGCGTCATGTCGACCGCGACAGTCTCGGCGAAGAAGGCCTCGGCGTTTTCGTCGTAGTAGGTCGGTTCGTCGATCAGATCGTGGTTCACGAACGCTGTCCTCTCTGAAGCTCCGCTGCATGGCTATAATGCCATGGGGTCGTGGACGCGCGTTTTTGCAACACCGTGCCCGCGTTTTCCGTACCGATCACCGCCAACGCGCCGAGTCACCAGCATGTCAGACGAAGACGCCATCGCCGCCGATCTGCGCCACGGCCTGCATGCCTTCCAGCCGCGCCAGATCATGGCCACCTTCAATGCGCTGGCCTTTCTCGACGGCACGCGCATCCTGCAGCGGGCCATGCAGACGCTGGAGCACTGCGATCTCGAGGCGCTGGTCGCGGTTGCTGGCGGCGACAGCCAGCTCACGCATGACCTGACCATGGAGGTCTTCCGCGAGAGTGTGCTCGGCTACTGCGAGGCGAAGGGGCTCGAGGTCGAGGATGCGGTCGAGCACGACATCCCCACCTGGCTGGAGGCCTATGCGCCGCTGTTTGCCACAGCCAACCTCAAGCACATGGACGCGGCACTGGTCGAGGACGAGCCGGACCCCGCCCTGGCCCACCGCTCGCTCATCGAGTACCACCAGCGCATCGACTACCCAGCCTGCGAGGACCAGCAGGCGCGCGTCCTGCTCTCGGCCTGGGAGTCGGTCGAGACGCTGATCGGCTTTCTGGTCACGGACGTCTCCGCGGCCCGGTCGTGATGGTCGCGGCCGGCCAGCCATTGCCGGATGACGCGGGGCTCAACATCGCCGCCCTGAGCCGGTTGTTCCAGCACACCACCAACTCCTACAAGTTCGTCTTCTTCCTCGCGCTGCTGGACCTGCTCGCGCGCCACCGCTTCGATGCCGAGCGGCCCTACACCTATGCCGAGATCACCATCGAGATGCTCTCGATCGCCTGGTTCGCGCATACCTACTTCAAGCTGTCGTTCGGCGCCCAGGACACCATCGCCAAGAAGCTCGATGCGCTGGACCTGGCGCTCGGGGATGCCGAGACGCTCACCGCCAACGACCGCAAGCGGCTGCGCGCGGCGCTCGGAGGCTGCGACCTCGGGGAGGCGGCGCGACTCATGGACTTCGTGCCCTACCGGCTGCAGATTCCGTTTCTCACGGAGCACCTGCAGGGCGTCGACAAAGGCGCCTGGATGGTCTTCGAGCGCGCCATGCCGGCGATCACCAATGCGCACTTCGCCACCGCCCGGCCGCTCTACCGCTACGACAGCGACGACTGGAAGACCTGCGCGAGCCTGCGTTGGCACCCGGACTGGGTGGCCTACCTGGAGCGGCACTTCTCGATCATCCACGGCTGGGCCGCCTGGCACTGGCTGCAGTACATGCAGCGGCGCAATCCGGCCACGCCGGCCATCGCCACCAAGCTCTTTCCGCCGGCCAAGCGCGAGTCGCTCTCCGGCCAGACCCGGTACTGGCGCGAGATCCTGCGCCAGGCACCGGCCGGGCTGCGCTGCATCTACTCCGATCAGCCGCTCACGCCCGAGGCCTTCGCGCTGGACCACTACCTGCCCTGGTCCTTCGTCGCCCACGATCAGCTCTGGAACCTGATCCCGGTACCGCGCGAAGTGAACTCCTCAAAATCCAACAAGCTCCCGGACGGCGACTACTTCCGCGACTTCGTCGACTTTCAGTACGCTGCCCTGCAGATCGCGAAGCGCGCGTTCCCCGAGCGGCAGTTCGAGCGCTTCGCCGAGGACTATCTGGCGGACCTGCACCTGACGTCGGTCGAGGCGCTGCTGAGCTACGGCGAGCTGTACCGGGCCTATGATCAGACCATCGGCCCGCTGATGACGCTGGCCGCCAACCAGGGCTTCACGCCGGGCTGGCACTACGAGTCCTAGAGCGCGCCTGCGAGACCGACCCCATGGACCGACTGAACGACGCCAGCCTCATGTCGCTGCCCCATCCGGTGCGCATCGACGCCGTGCTGGACCAGCCAATGGACACCCTCGTGTTCGAGACCACGGGCGTGATGCCGGCGCTCAAGCCGTATCTCACCGACGGGCAGGCCACCACCGAGTGGATCATCAACCACGTCCCGGGCATCTACGCGATCGCCGAAGTGCATTTCGGCCTCATCGGCGGCGCCAACATGGGCAGCTTCGTGCTCACCGTGGTCCGGGCTCGCCTGCGCGCGCATGGTGACCCCATCGTTCAGGTCACGCCCGCGCTGCAGGCCATGCTCACCGAGACGGACCTCGCAGCGGAGCTGCCGGCGGGGTTCTTCCGCAGCCCCTATCCCATGGTCTATATCGAGCTCGCGCGGCCCAACGCGCTGCAAGTGGCCAACAAGGTCTCCGGGCTGCATGAGTGCGAAGGCGCCTATATCGGCACCTACGAGCTGCCCGCGGGGCATGAGGTCTTTCGGACTGCGGCCCGCAATCGGGCGCTACACCTCGATCCGACCAAGCCGGTCCGGGTCATCGAGGTCGTCATCACCGGCTCGCCGATCGGCAAGGCCAACGCCCTCGATGACGCCTCGCAGGACATCATGCTGCTGGTCCAGGACGAGGATGAGTGCCTGCGCGCGGTGCTGGACCGGCACATCGCCTGGTTCAACGAGCCCGCCGCCTACGCCCATCCCGGCATGGCGCCGCTGGACCCAGACGACGTGGCGCTGGTCAAGCCCGTGGTCGAGCAACTGGCCAAGGTACTGCTGTATCTGAATCTGACGGATGCGGAGAAGCTTCGCGTGACCGAGCGTTCCGATCTGCTGGAGAAGATACGTGGGCTCGGGCCGAAGAAGGCGGCGAAGTTCAGGCGGCGCATGGCGGGTGCTTACGACCGCATCGTCATCGGGCCGGCCGCATTGCCGGAGCCCGAGGAGCCGGCGGGTACCGGGGGGGGTGGTGAGGCGCACCGCAGCATCAAGGCGCATTGGCGCCGGGGGCACTTCCGCACCATCCGCTATGGCGAGGGGCTCGCCAAGCGCCGGCTGGGGTGGATCAAGCCGGTGCTGGTGAATGCAGGGCAGGCGTTTGGGAGCGTGAAGGCGAAGGCGTATGTGGTGCGGTGATTGCGTGAGCTCGCGATGACAGACGCCAATGATCCGCATGACCTGGACCGCTTCGTTCGGGCGCAAGAGCACGACTCCGAGCGCGTCCTCGCCGAGATCCGCAACGGCCGCAAGCGGTCGCACTGGATGTGTTACATCTTTCCGCAGCTCGACGGGCTCGGCTTCAGTGCGATGGCCCGCCGCTATGCCATCCGCAGTCGGGCAGAGGCCGAGGCCTATCTCGCCCACCCAGTGCTCGGGCCACGTCTCTTGACCTGCGCCGAGGCCGTGCTCGCCGTCGAGGGCAAGTCCGCACAGGAGATCTTCGGTTCACCCGATGACCTGAAACTGCGCTCCTGCGCGACGCTGTTTGCGCAGGTCTCGCCAGGAGGCTCGGTGTTTCACCGGCTGCTCGAGGCGTACTTTGGGGGCAAGGCGGATGATCGGACACTGGCCTTGCTGGGCGATAGGCGCCTGACAGGATGATCAGCGAAGTTCATGGACCGCGACCATCAGATTCGTCTTGCCGCCTTTAGTCACTGCGCGCAGCTGCTGCGAACTCATGCGGGGGCCGTGCCATGGGCCGCGATCCAGCCGGGCTTTCGCTTCGAGGGCGAGCAGGTCTATCTCGGTAGTACCCCGCGGGGCATCCACCGGCCGGTGCAGATGCAGCGCGGCATCCTCAGCATCAAGACCACCAAGCCGAAACTAGGGCGCACCGCCCGCTACGACGATGCACTGAGCGATGACGGCTACTTCAGCTATGCCTTTCAGGGCACCGATCCCGGCAACCGCGATAACCGGGCGCTGCGGGAGACCTTCGAGGACCAGACGCCGTTCCTGTACTTCTACGGCTTGGTCCCTGGCATCTACGAGATCCTGTTTCCCTGCTACGTCACTGTCTGGGATGCGTCCGCGCTGCGATGCACTGTCGCTGTCGGGAGTGCCTACGACATCGCAGCGCCGGCCGATGGTCGCATGGTCCAGCCGCCGATCGATCGGCGCTATACCACCGTCGAGGCCAAGGTACGGCTGCATCAAGCCGAGTTCCGAGAGCTGGTGCTCGGCGCCT
Source organism: Thiohalocapsa marina (assembly GCF_008632335.1). Taxonomy (GTDB): domain Bacteria; phylum Pseudomonadota; class Gammaproteobacteria; order Chromatiales; family Chromatiaceae; genus Thiohalocapsa; species Thiohalocapsa marina. The sequence goes on along the minus strand of NZ_VWXX01000043.1, from coordinate 960 downwards.
ACGATCGGCGCTGTGCCGTCTCAGGGCTGCCGCTTCCGGATCTGCTGGAGGCCGCGCACATCATCCCGGACCGGGATGTGCGGGGGCGTCCCGAGATCAGCAATGGCCTGTGTTTGTCGACTATCCATCACCGCGCCTACGATGCCAATCTGTTGGGGATCGATCCGGACGGGCGCATCCATGTCGCCGAGGCGGTGCTGGCCCAGCATGACGGGCCGACGCTGGAGGCGGCGCTCAAGGGCATGCACGGGCGGCAGATTCGGCTGCCGCGGTATGTCGAGGATCGACCGAATCGGGATTTTTTGGCGGAGCGGTATGCTGGGTTTTGCACAGCTGGTGGTTAGGGCTACATTCTGATTCTTTCGAGTATTGCTGTTGCCTGGAGTATGTCGTATGACGAAGACTGAGCGAGCCTGTCAGATCTGGTCCGTGCTTGCCTGGGCGGCCAAGAATCGCCAATCACTGACCTATGGCCAATTATCTCGACTCATTGGGGTGCCCGCGGCTGGGCTGGGCAAGCTGCTCGAGCCCATCCAATCCTATTGTTTGGTCTCCGAGCTTCCACCCCTGACCATCCTCGTCGTTCAGCAGGACTCCGGTTTGCCCGGTGCTGGCTTTACCGGCGCGTTAGCAGCAGAGCTTGCCAGCAAGCAGATGGACGTGTTCGCCTACGATTGGCTGGACCATGGAAACCCGCAGCCGGATAAGTTCGAGGCGGCTGTCAATGCACGGCCGTCGAACGGCTGAAGGCATGTAGCGGCAACACATCAGGAGATTCACCATGCCGGGCTCGACGTTCCAGACCAACCCCTACGATCTGTACAAGCTGCTGGAGGACTGCCACCGCGGTGTGCTACAGCTGCCGGATTTCCAGCGCAGCTGAGTTTGGGACGAGGACCGCATCAAGAGCCTGATCGCCTCCGTTTCCCGGGCCTTTCCCGTCGGTGCCCTGATGACGCT
>NZ_VWXX01000042.1 GCF_008632335.1 Thiohalocapsa marina | reverse complement strand
ATCCCTGCGATCGAGACCCCCGCCAGCCGACACCCAACCCACTCAGGCTGGGGCCGAAATCTGGTGGTTCTTTGCTATAAAGAGGCGGCCAAAGGGGGGAACCCCCTGAACAGGGGCTGCGGAAGCGTGGCGGATTCCGCGCCGGACGTCGCAGCGCGCGACCCGCCTGAGGGTCATCCGCTATGCCTGAGCAGCGATCCCTGTATGCCGCAGCAGTGCGTCGACGTTGGGCTCGCGGCCGCGGAAGGCGACGTAGAGCGCCATGGCATCGGCGGAGCCGCCTTTCTCCAGGATCTGCTCGCGGAAGGCCCGGCCTGAGGCCTCGTGGAAGATGCCCTGTTCCTCGAACAGCGAGAAGGCGTCGGCGGACAGCACCTCGGCCCATTTGTAGCTGTAGTAGCCGGCTGCGTAGCCGCCGGCGAAGATGTGCGAGAAGCCGTGGGCAAACCGATTGCTCGGCGGCGGCTTGAGCACGGCCACCTCGTCGCGCACCTGGTCGAGGATGTCGTAGATACGCCCGCCTTGGGCCGGGTCGAATTCGGCATGGATGCGGAAGTCGAACAGCGCGAACTCGAGCTGACGCACCATGGCCATGGCGGACTGGAAGTTCTTCGCCGCGGTCATGCGCTCGAAGAGATCATCGGGGATGCGCTCGCCGGTCTCCCAGTGGGCGGCGAACAGGTCCAGTGACTCGCGCTCCCAGCACCAGTTCTCCATGAACTGGCTCGGCAGCTCCACGGCGTCCCAGGGCACGCCATGGATGCCCGCCACCGGCGGATAGTCGACGCGGGTCAGCATGTGATGCAGGCCGTGGCCGAACTCGTGGAACAGGGTCTCCACCTCGCGGTGGGTCAACAGCGAGGGGTGACCCTCCACCGGCGGGGTGAAGTTGCAGACCAGGTGCGCCACCGGCAGCTGCTCGCGGCTGGCCATGCGCATGCGGCTCACGGCGCCGTTCATCCAGGCGCCGCCCTGCTTGCGCTGGCGCGCGAAGGGGTCGAGGTAGAACCGGGCGCGCAGGGTGTCGTCCGGATCGCTGATCTGGTAGAAGCGGACGTCCTTGTGCCAGGTGTCGACGCCATCGGCGCGCTCGATGCGCACGCCGAACAGGCGCTCGGCTACGGCGAACATGCCCTGGATGACCCCCTCCAGCGGGAAGTAGGGCTTGAGCTCCTCGTCGCTGATGGCGTAGCGATGCTGGCGCAGTTTCTCTGACCAGTAGCCCAGATCCCAGGGCTGGATGTCGTCGACGCCGTGCTCGGCCGCGGCAAAGGTCCTGAGCTCGGCGAGCTCGGCGCGGGCCTGGGTGACTGAGCGGCCTGCCAGGTCGTGCAGGAAGCCCAGCACCTCGTCGGTGTCGCGGGCCATCTTGGGCGCCAGCGACAGCTCGGCATAACTGCCGAAGCCGAGCAGCTGCGCCTGCTCATGACGCAGGGCCAGGATGCGCTCCATGACCTCGGTGTTGTCCCATTGGCCGGCATGCGGGCCCTGGTCCGAGGCGCGGGTGGTGAAGGCCTCGTAGACCTCGCGGCGCAGTGCGCGGTCGTCGGCATAGCGCATCACCGGTTCGAAGGACGGGAAGTCCAGCGTCAGCACCCAACCGTCGAGGCCGCGCTCCTTGGCGTGCTGCCGCGCCAGGGCCTTGGCCGAGGCGGGCAGTCCGGCGAGCCGCTCCTCGCTGTGCAGCTGCAGGGTCCAGGCGTTGCTGGCGTCCAGTACGTTCTCGGCGAACTTGTTGGTGAGCTGGCTCAGCGCCTGATTGATCTCGCGGTAGCGGGCCTTTTTGTCCGCCGGCAGGTCGACGCCGGCCAGGTGCAGGTCGCGCAGGGTGTTCTCGAGCAGCTTGCGCTGGGCCGGATTCAATCCGGGCTGTTCCGCGACGCGCTTGTAGCCGCGGTAGAGCTCCGGGTTCTGGCTGACCTCGGTGGCATAGTCGCTGAGCTTGGGCAGGCAGGCGTTGTAGGCCGCGCGGAGCTCGTCGGTGTTCATCACCGAGTTCAGATGGCTGACCGGCCCCCAGGCGCGGGAGAGGCGGTCGTCCTCCTCCTCGATGCGCTCGACGAAGTTCTCCCAGGTGGCCGTGTCGGCCTGGCTTGCCAGTTCGTCCACCAGTTGCCGGCCATCCGCCAGCAGTTGGTCGATGGCCGGCTCCACGTGTTCCGGCCGGATGCGGCTGAAGGCGGGAAGGGCTGAGGATTCGAGCAGCGGATTGGAGTCCATCGTGTACCAGTAAGCAATGAGTCGTTGAAGTGTCTGGACTGGGCGCCCAGACACGGTTTGCTGGGAATGAGAATCGGTGCCGTCGGTCCGGTTTCAACGCCGACGGTTGCAGACGATTGCCGAAGATTGTGGGGGAGGGACGGAAGAGCGGCTTAGTTGGTCAGGAAGCCGGTGTTCTCCACCTGCGGTACCCGGCCGTTGCGCAGCAGGCGCACCTGCTGCTTCCGGTCGCGGGGCTTGAACAGCCGGGGCACGCACAGGTAATGGCGCCAGAGTTCGTAACGGGAGGTGTCGGTGGCGCGCTCGTCGATCAGCTGCCAGTCCTCGCCGACAGTGGTAGGCATGAACTGCTGGTTGGCGCCGTAGGCGTAGACCTTGTACCGGCCCTTGGGCGTGCAGCGCAGGCCCTCGAAATTGATATTGCGGGCGCCGCTGTCGGATTCGGTGACCAGGGTGTAGCGCACCACGCCATCGCGACCAGTGCTCAGGGAGCGGAGGTCGATGTAGTGGCGAAAACGGTCATCGGGGGCATCCAGCTTGAGCTCGACCAGGTCGGCGTCCCTGGGCCAGGCCGGCAGTTGCACGTCTTCTTCCTGCCAGGGCTCGGGATCCTTGACGCTGCTGGGGACCGGTGCCTCGGGGTCGTTCACGAACGGGCCCGGACCCTGCGCCAGCGAGGTGCCGGCGGCAAGCAGCCCGGCCAAGAGGCAGAATACCGCGCCGGGCCGCCTGATCGCCTGTCGGAGGCTGCGCTGCGGAGGGCGCCGAACGGGGTGCTGCGCCGAGTTGCTGACGGTCGTCAGGCCGGGTGCGTTGGCAGTCTGGCAAGGAGCTGAAGGAACGAACAAAGGCCGGAGGCGTCTCATTGGCTGGTTGCTGGTTGCTGGTTGCTGGTTGCTGGTTGCTGGTGGCTGGTGGCTGGTGGCTGGTGGCTGGTGGCTGGTGGCTGGTGGCTGGTGGCTTTGCAACCGAGCTTACCAGAACAGATCGCCAGTCGCAGTATCGGCCCGATGCTGCCGGCGTGCTAGCATTACGCCTGTGACTCCAGCGCTGTGCCAACATCGAGGAACCCATGAACAACGTCCGCAGCTACCAGGGTCTGGACCCCAGAATTGCGCCGAGCGCCTACGTCGACGAGACCGCGGTAGTCATCGGCGATGTGCATATCGGTCCGCAGGCGTCGATCTGGCCCATGGCCGTGGTCCGTGGCGACATCCACCGCATCCGTATCGGGGCGGGCACCAATGTGCAGGACGGCAGCGTGCTGCACGTCTCCCACGACAGCCGTTTCCTGCCGGGTGGTGCGCCGACCATCCTGCACGATCGCGTCACCGTGGGGCATCAGGCGATGCTCCACGGTTGCGAGATCCATGACCTGTGCCTGATCGGCATCGGCGCGCGTGTGCTGGACCGGGCCGTGCTCAAGCCGCGGGTCATGCTCGCTGCCGGCGCCGTCGTGCCGCCGGGAAAGGTGCTGGAGGGCGGCTACCTGTACGTCGGCGCGCCGGCCAAGCGCACGCGCATGCTCACGGATCTGGAGCTGGAGTACCTGGGTTACGCGGCGGCGCACTACATGGAACTGGCGCTGAAACACCGGGCGACCGCGGCTTGACTGCCACCAGGCAGTCGCCGCTGGACGTCGGCCCGTATCTTCTGCTGGCAAGCACCGGACACCCTCATGCGTGACAAGATCGCCGTGCCGCTGGTGGCCATCGCCGTGCTGGCTCTGCTGCTGGCCTGGCTGCTCTGGTACTGGCAGCCGGCGCCGATGGACCCGCAGGCGGCCCATCGTCAGCTCGGACTTGCGGCCGAGCCAACGGGTGGCGATTTCGAGCTGCAGTCCTGGCAGGGCCCGGTGGGGCTCGCGGACCTGCGTGGCAAGGTGGTGCTGATCTACTTCGGCTACACCTGGTGTCCGGATATCTGTCCGACCAACCTGGCGCTCATCGCGCTGGCATTGCAGTCGCTGACCCCGGCGGAGCGGGAGGCGGTCCGGATCCTGTTCGTCAGCGTCGATCCGGAACGCGACACCCCGGACAGGCTGAAGACCTATGCCGGCTATTTCGCGCCGGAGATCCTCGGGGTGACCGGCGACGAGGCTGCAGTGGCCCGGGTGGCGAGCCTCTACGGCGCCTCCTACCAGCGCTCTGAACAGTCAGACTCCGCGATGGGCTATGCGGTGGATCATTCGGCCTATACCTACGTCGTCGACACCCAGGGCCGACTGGTCGAGACCCTCGAGCACGCGACGCCGGCGGAACGGATCGTCGAAGTGATCCGCGGCTATCTGCCGACGCCGTGACGGGAACGCTGCGCTCAAAAATAGCTCGAACTGCGCCTGCCGCCCGCCAACGGCAGGTTCACCTTAGGCCTTGATCCTTGGAGAAAAACGGATGATGAAGAAGACCCTGATCACGCCTCTGCTGATGCTGGGCCTGGTGGCCGCGCCGGCCTTCGCCGGTGACGTGTCCGTGGCCGAGCCCTACGCCCGCGCCGTGCCGCCGGGGCAGCCGAATAGCGCGGTGTTTATGCAGCTGACGAACGCCTCACAGGCGGATCGGGCCCTGGTATCCGCTGCGAGCCCGGCGGCGGAGACCGTGGAGCTGCACACCCACCGTCTCGAAGACGGAATGATGAAGATGCGCCGCATCGCGCAGATCGACCTGCCCGCCGGCGAGACGGTCTCCCTGCAGCCGGGCGGGCTGCATGTGATGCTCATCGGGCTGCGCCAGCCGCTGCAGCCGGGTGACGCGGTCGAGGTCACGCTGCAACTGGATGACGGCAGCGACCTGTCCCTGCGGGCGCCGGTCCGCAAGATCATGCCCATGGGACACATGCACGCCGACCCGCATTGACCTATATCGCTGTATGCTGATATAAAAGAAGGCTTTGTGACAGCCCCTGCTATTCGCTGCTTTCGGCCCGCGGGCACACTCCATTCACATCGGACATAGATCGGAACGCAACATGAAGATTTTCCAGACTTCTGCGCTGACCTCAGGCCTCATCGCGGCGGCCCTGGTCTCCACCCTCGCAACCGGACCGGCTGTTGCCGGTACCACCGCCGGCGCCATGAAGGGCGATGCGGAGAAAGGCAAGGAAAAGGCTGGACAGATCTGCCAGGCGTGCCATGGTCTCGACGGCAATGGCATCCCGGGGCAGCCCGTCTGGCCAAAGCTGGCTGGTCAGCACCCTGAGTACATCCAGAAACAGTTGTGGAACTTCAAGAACAACGAGCGCTGGAACGCCCAGATGTCGCCCATGGCCATGCCGTTGACGGAAGAAGAGATTGTGAATCTGGCGGCCTACTATTCCAGCCTCGAGCAGAGCGGCGGCACCGCCGAGCCCGAGCTGGTCGAGCTGGGCGAGAAGATCTACCGCGCCGGCAACCCGGTAACCGGCGTGCCGGCCTGCTCCGGATGTCACGGCCCGGCGGGTCTGGGCAGCAACCTGGCCAAATTCCCGCGGATCTCCGGTCAGTTCTCGGAATACACCGAGCAGACGCTGAAGCTGTTCCGCGAGCACGAGCGGGCCAATGATCCCAACGCCATGATGCGCGGTGTCGCCGCTCGCATGACCGACACCGAGATGGCGGCCGTGGCGGCCTACATCGAGGGGCTGCGGCAATAAGTGGCCGGATTGATCGGACCGAAGGACCCCTAGGGGATCAGGTTCGATTGCAGCACACCGCGGACCTGCCGGAACCCGCCGCGGGTGGAGCGGCCTTCGGGCCGCCGCCACCCGATTGTCCGATGGACAGTGACACCCCAAAGACCACGCCACGTCCTGCCACGCCGGCGGCCGGCGAGTCTCTGCGGCTGCTGAGCTTCAACATCCAGGCGGGCATCCAGTCGAAGCGCTATCGTGACTACGTCTCCAATAGCTGGAAGCACGTCCTGCCGCATCTGGAGCGACAGCGCAACCTGGCCAACATCGGTGCCTTGCTGAGCGGCTACGATATTGTCGGCCTGCAAGAGGTCGACAGCGGCAGCCTGCGCAGCGCCTTTCTGCACCAGACCGAGTACCTGGCCCAACTGGGCGGCTACCCCTACTGGCACAGCCAGATCAATCGCGAACTGGGCATGCTGGCTCGGCACAGCAACGGCGTGCTGAGCCGGCACAAGCCGGCGAGCGTCACCGAGCACAAGCTGCCGGGCATGCCTGGACGCGGCGCCATGCTGCTGGAATTTCCCACCAGCGCCGGCGAGCCGATGGCGATCTGTGTGGTGCATCTGGCCCTGGGCTGGCGTGCGCGCCGACGCCAGCTGGACTATCTGACAGAACTGATGGGGCGATACAGGTTCGCGGCGATGATGGGCGATTTCAACTGCAGCAGCCGTTCTGCCACCTTGCGTGAGGTTGTGGCCAGGGCCGGTCTGCAGGGGCTGGATCGTGAACTCAAGACCTTTCCGAGCTGGCAGCCGCGGCGCAATCTCGATCACATCCTGGTGACATCGGCGCTGCGCATCACCGACACGCGGGTGGTGGACTACCCGCTGTCGGACCACCTGCCGATCAGCATGGAGATACAGTTGCCCGCAGGCGTTACCGTTGCCTGATGGCGCCTGATGACGCTTGGTCGATCCTGCCTGATCTCGCCAGAACCCCAGCGGCTATCCTCCCGGTGACACTCCTCCCAATGTCTGTCTTACCGGTGGCGCCGTCTCATCCGTCCCGGGCGTCGTCCTGAATATAGAAGTACTGCCACTCGCCGCCACTGGCGGCGCGCAGCGCATCCAGCAGCGGTGGCAAGGGCGTCGCCTCGCCGGGAAAGACATCCTCCACGCAGATGAGGATGCGGCCGCAGCCTGCCTGCCGGCGCCATTTCCACTGCCAGGCCGGCGCGCTATGGTTGCAGGCATCGCAGCGCAGCAGCCGCGACCCGCCGACCTGCTCCCGCCAGTCAGCCAGGGCCTTGCCGCAGGCCGGGCAACCGGGTGGCCGGCTGTTGCGTCCGTACATGAGTTGCGGCTGCGGGTAGGGCCCCAGCACCCGGATGTGGGTGCCGGCAGGACCCTGCGCGCCGGGCTTGGTGTTCAGATGCACGGCGCAGCCGGTGAAGGCCAGCATCTGCAGGAAGTGCGCGCCCGCGGCATGGGCGCCGGGCGGCTCGGGCAGCGGCTCGGCGATGAATCCTGCGGCGCCAAGCCGCTGCAGCAGCCGTTGTACGTCCACCACCGCCTCGGCATCGCGCGGCACCAGTACCAGCCGACCGGTGTGCAGGGGGGCGGGGGCAGTCATTTTGTTCGTCGCTCACGGAACGGACGCCGTCCCCGGTAGGCGGCGATCTGTTTCAGCATCAGTTGGTAGGGCAGGGCGGCAAGGCCGCCGAAGCGGTTGACAGCGGCCTCCACCAGGCCGTCGATGTCGGCGACCCGCTGCGGTGGTTCGGCATCGGGCCATACGACCTGATGCAGGCCGCGCAGTCCGCCGACCTGCACGCGCATGGCCTTGGCGTGGGGCAGCGCGGAGCGCGCCACGGTGGTCTTGAGGGCAAAGCGCGCATTGGCGCGCAATTGCTTAAGAAACTCCACACAACGCGCCTGCGCTGCATCTGAGGTGCAGTGCACCCCCTCGCGCTCGGCGATGCAAAAGCGTCGGGCACGGCTGCAGGCGCAATTGTTGGTTAGTATGCCCTTTTCGAATGGGCATAGGCGCTCGTTGATTTCGCTGTAGGTCTGCCGAAAGATCTCGTTGTCCACTGCTGCCTGGTGTTCCTGCGGTTGCCTCAGCCGTCGCGGCCGATGAACTCGCTCAGCCGCCGCCGATCACGCTTGGTGGGTCGGCCGTGGGTGGGTGCCTGCAGGCCGCGCTCGCGTCGTTCGCGGACCTGTTCCTGGCGCTTGAGACGACTCTGTTCGTCCTCCTGATAGAGCAAGGCGGCTTCGCTGGCCGGGCGGCGTTGCCGGGACAGCTGCATCACCTGGATGCACCATTCCAGCTCTCCCTTGTGCACCGTCAGCCGCGTGCCGGGACGGATCGCCCGGCCCGGCTTCACCCGCTGCCCGTCCACCTGGACCTTGCCGCCGTTGATGGCCTCCACGGCCAGCGGCCGGGTCTTGAAGAAGCGTGCCGCCCAGAGCCACTTGTCCAGCCGCTGGCTGCCGGCCTCATCCGTCGTCATGGGCATTCCTGCGCTGTTTCCTGATGGCAGACATGGTGGCGTACGATCCGGTCATTGGCTGCCTGAGCCGTGCCCGGCCTGCTGCAGCAGCGGATCGAGCTTGCCGGCCGCATCCAGCTCTGCCATGTCGTCATAGCCGCCCACGTGCACCTCGCCGATGAAGATCTGGGGCACGGTGGTGCGGTTGCTGCGCTGGATCATGATCTTGCGCTGCTCTCGATCACGATCGATGCGGATGTCCTCGTATTCAACCCCCTTGTGCTCCAGCAGGCGGCGGGCGCGGACGCAGTAGGGACAGATGGCCGTGGTATACATCTGCACGATGGGCATGGTGGCTCTCGCTTCGGTTGGCCGCTATGGCGGTGTTGCTTGAAAACCCGGCGTTCCGGCCGGACAAGCAGAGACTGACACAAGCGACCGCCCACCGCCAAGATCCGGTGACAGGGGTCGCTGCAAGGCGTTGCCAATCATTCAAGGACCTGCCGTCATGTACCGCACCACACCCCCGGTCATCCGTCGCGAAGACTACCGCCCCGCGGAATTTCTCATCGATCAGGCGGACCTGCGCTTTGAGCTGGATGCCGGCCAGACGCTGGTGGAGGCAGAGCTGAGCCTGCGCCGCAACCCGGCAGCGCCCCGGGGCGATGGCGATCTCCACCTCGATGGCGAGCAACTGGAACTGCTCGACCTGACCCTGGACGGGCGCCGCCTGCCGCCGGCGGAGTACCGGGTGGATGAGCATGCCCTGGTGGTGCGCCGGGTACCCGACCGCTTCAGGTTGCGCACCCGGGTTCAGATCCATCCTTCGGCCAACACTGCGCTTGAGGGGCTGTATGTCTCCGGCGACATGCTCTGCACCCAGTGCGAGGCGGAAGGCTTTCGGCGCATCACCTATTTTCTCGACCGGCCCGATGTCATGTCCCGCTATCGCGTCACCCTGGTGGCGGATCCGGCCCGCTACCCGGTGCTGCTGTCCAACGGCAATCCCGCCGGCACCGAGGAGCTGGCGGATGGCCGGCGACTGGCGCGCTGGGATGATCCCTTTCCCAAGCCCAGCTATCTGTTTGCCGTGGTCGCCGGTGACCTGGCGCTGGTGGAAGATCGCTTCGTCACGGCTTCCGGCCGGGAGATCCCGCTGCGCATCTTTGTGGAGCCGGGCAACCGCGACAAGTGCGATCACGCCATGCGCTCGCTCAAGGCGGCGATGCGCTGGGACGAGACGCGCTACGGCCGTGAATACGATCTGGATCTGTTCATGATCGTCGCCGTCAGCCATTTCAACATGGGGGCGATGGAGAACAAGGGGCTCAACGTCTTCAACGACAAGTTCGTGCTGGCGCGACCCGACACGGCGACCGACGCGGACTTCGCGCACATCGAGGGGGTGGTGGCGCACGAGTATTTCCACAACTGGACCGGCAACCGCATCACCTGCCGCGACTGGTTCCAGCTGAGCCTGAAGGAGGGCTTCACCGTCTACCGCGACCAGGAGTTCTCCGCCGATCAGGGCTCCCGCGGGGTCAAGCGCATCGAGGACGTGCGCCTGCTGCGCTCGCGCCAGTTCCCGGAAGATGCCGGCCCCATGGCCCACCCGGTGCGGCCGGATTCCTATATCGAGATCAACAACTTCTACACCGCAACGGTGTACGAGAAGGGTGCCGAACTGGTGCGCATGCAGGCCGGTCTGCTCGGCCCCGAGCGCTTTCGCAAGGGCACCGACCTGTACTTCGAGCGCTTCGACGGCCAGGCGGTGACCACGGATGACTTCGTCGCCTGCATGGAACAGGCGGGCGGCCTGGACCTGACCCAGTTCCGCCGCTGGTATGCGCAGGCCGGCACGCCGGTGCTGGAGTGTGCCGATCACTACGACGCCGATGCCGGCACCTACACCCTCGAGATCCGCCAGCACACGCCGGCGACTCCGGGGCAGGCGGACAAGCAGCCACTGCACATCCCGTTTGCGGTCGGGTTGCTCGACGCTCAGGGCCGAGACCTGCCGCTGCGGCTGGCAGGCGAGTCCGCGGCGTCTGAGCCGACGGCCGCCGGCGTCTGCACGCGCATGCTGGAATTGCGCGCGCCGGTGGAGCGCTTCACCTTCGTCGGGCTGGCGGCGCGGCCGGTGCCATCGTTGCTGCGGGGGTTCTCGGCGCCGGTGCGGCTGCGTTATCCGTATTCCGACGCCGATCTGACCTTTCTGATGGCCCATGACAGCGACGGTTTCAACCGCTGGGATGCGGCCCAGACCCTGGCGCAGCGGCTGTTGCTGCGCATGGTGGAGGAAGAGGCGCTATCGGTGCCGGACAGCTTCGTCGAGGCCTTCCGCCAGGCGTTGAAGGAGGCGCCGGTCGATGCGTCGGCCGACACCCAGGCCGATCCGGCACTGCTGGCCGAGGTGCTGACGCTGCCGTCGGAGGGCTACCTGGCGGACCAGATGGATTGTGTCGATGTGGACGGCATCCACCGCGCCCGCGAGACCCTGGCCGCCACCCTGGGGGCGCTGCTGCGCGAGGATCTGCTGGCTGTCTACGAGCGCCACTGGCAGCCTGGAGCGGAAGCCGGCGACTACGATCTGTCACCCGCAGCGGCTGGCCGCCGGGCCTTGCGCAACTGTGTGCTGGGTTATCTGGGTCAGGCCCCGGACGCCGGCATCGTCGCCCTGGCGCAGCGCCAGTTCGACACGGCCAACAACATGACGGACGTGATCGCCGCCCTGCGGGTGCTGCTGGAGATGCCGGTCGACGTGGCTGGTGACGCCGGCGAACGGGCGCTGGCGGCCTTCTACCGGCGCTGGTCGCAGGAGCAGCTGGTGCTCGACAAGTGGTTTGCGCTGCAGGCCCAGAGCAGCCGTCCAGACACCCTGGCGCGGGTCAAGGGGTTGATGAAACACCCGCAATTCTCGCTGGCCAACCCGAACCGGGTGCGGGCCCTGATCGGTGCCTTCGCCAGCGGCAACCCGCTGCGCTTCCACGCGGAGGACGGCGCCGGTTACGGGTTCCTGGCCGACCGCATCCTGGAACTGGACCCGTTGAACCCGCAGATCGCCGCGCGGCTGCTGCACCCCATGACCCGCTGGCGCCGTTACGACCCGGGCCGGCAGGCACTGATGCAACGTCAGTTGGAACGCATCCTGGAGGTCGACGGACTCTCCAGCGATGTCTACGAGGTTGTCTCCCGGAGCCTTGGCAAGGATGAAGGGTGAAATGCGTCATTCCGGCCGGGAAGCCGGCATCCGGGCCAGAGACGGCAAGGTCGCTGGAGATTCAACAGGCTGCCGGCACTTTCGACCGTCGGCCTAGGCCACGTGGCTGACCGAGATCACGGTTGCGCCGGTGCTACTGAGTTCCCAGGCGATGTCGAAAGCGTACAGGCGCAGGGCGAAGCGCTTGCGCTGGGGGTAACGGTCCATGTAGCCGGGGCGGGGGTCCTGCGCCAGCACCTGGGTGATCAGCGCGCGCAGTTGCAGGCAGCCGTCGGCGTCCGCGGCGGCGATCTGCGCGTCGGCCTCTGGGCTGAAGTCGATCCGCCAGCCGCTGGCAGGGGGTTCCACGGCAAAGCCCGCGGTCGCATCCGGAATGGCATCCGCGTAGGGCACATAGGGCTTGATGTCGAGCACCGGCGTGCCGTCGAGCAGATCGGCGCCCTGGATGCGCAGGGCCAGGCCGTCCCGGTCCCGGCTTAGGCCAAGCTGCCGGACCGCCGACAGCCCGATGGGATTTGGCCGATAGGGCGCACGGCTGGCGAAGACCCCCACCTTTTCCCGCCCGCCGAGCCGCGGCGGGCGCACCATCGGTCGCCAGTCGGCCTGCAGGCAGTCGTCATGAAAGACGAAGATGAGCCACACATGGCTGAACCCCTCCAGTCCCCGGAAGGCCTCCTCCCGGCCGTAGGGCAGCCGCAGCACCACCCGCGCCTCGCCGGCATCCACCAGTCGCGGCTGACGCGGGATGCCGAACTTGTCCGTGAACGGCGAGCGGACAATGCCAATGGGCTGGAAGCGGAAGGATGGCATTGGAAACGGTGGTCTGTCGGGGCATTCAAGAGGCGCATTTTGCCGTCAGCCGCCAGCCGCCCAATCAAGCGCCCGGCCGATTTTCGCACGGATCGGGCGATCACCCGCCGGGTGAAAGGCAAGCGGCCGGAAATCGGCTGTGAAACAAGGCGTTCCGCTGGTGGCTGGCTGCTCTTTGCTAGAAGAAATCAGTGCCTGCCTTAGGTGATCAGCAGGTCCGCCAGCTTGAACACGGCCCCGAGGACCGCCAGGCCGCCCAGCAGCCAGCGTGTCTGCGCCGCCATGGCCTTGTGCAGGTTCACCTCGACCTGCTTGAGCTGCACCTCGACGCGGGAGATGCGCTCTTGCAGCCGCACCTCGATTTCCTTGATCTCTTTCTGCAGCCGCGCCTCGACCTCCTTGATCTCTTTCTGCAGTCGCAGCTCGCTCTCGCGCACATGGCCTTGGGTGGCGAGGTCGGTGATCTGCGGAAAGCGCGCCTCCAGCGCATCGAAGGCATCGGCGATGAGACGCGCGCGCGTCTTCTCGTCCTGCGCCTCGGTCAATTGTGCATAGAGCTGTAATGCGGCACTCATGCTGAGGGCTCCTGAAGTCTGGTTGTCCGCAGGACGGGCTGAAGGCCCCTATTCTAAACCGAGGCCCGTACGGTGGGCACGGTTCCCGTGCCCACACGGCTGCCGCATGCACCTCCGTAGGAGGCCCGCCCTCGGGCCGATCGGCGTCAAGGTTCACGCCTGGGGCGGCGCTCCTGGGAATCCATCGATGTGTCCCATGGACGAGCCAAAGTGTCGCCCACACCATTCCTCGACACGGCGGATGGACTGCGCGTCATCAAGCCCGATCGTGAGAGCAAGGCGTCGCGTCCGCCGCGCGGCGGACGCGGGTGCTAGTCACGGACCAGCCGCTCCAACAGCAGCGAGTGCAGGTCGCGTCGGCCGTCGAGCACCGCCAGCACCAAGACCTGGTCCGGCTCGATCCGATAGATGATCCGCCAGGGTCGCTCGAGGAGCTCGCGGAACTGGAGGACATCCACGACTTGCAGCTCAGGTACCACGCGACCACGCTCGGCGGCAAGGTGCAGTGCCTCCGCCCGCTCCTCCAGGCGGTCGAGTACCGCGACGGCGTTTTCAACGGAGTCCTCGGCGATGAAATCGACAATGCGCTCCAGGTCGACATGGGCGGTCTCGGTCCAGCGGACTCGACGCTCATGCATCGGCTGTCGACGTGCCCCGCAATCGTTCGCGTAGCGCTGCGAAGACATCGCCCTGATCGGTCAGTCTTCCGGCGCGTGCATCTGCCTCCCCTTGCGCCATGAGCCTCAGCATCAACAACGCTTGCTCACGTCGCTGATAAGCTGCGTAGTCTTCCACGACCGCACGTGCCCGGCCATTTTGGGTCAGGACGATCCGGACCGGCTCGTCGCGGATCTGATCGAGCAGCCGGCTCGCATCGGCCTTGAACTCACTCAGGCTGAGGATGGATTCACGCATCGAACATACCATTTTCGGACTGGATTCGGTCACTCAAGCTTGGCAATGGGTGCCCGCCGAGTCAAGTTGGGGGGTAAACGGGGCAGGCGCGGTGTTGTCTCCACGCGGAGCGCGAAGGCGAGGGTTCTGGCGGACCGCGCGCATGCGCGAGCGCGAGGTCGGTCGTGCGGGCGCCTCAGGATCGATAGCGGGGGAAAACAGGGTAAGCCGCGCCTCCAGCCGCCAAACTTCAAGCTTCAAACTTCAAACTTCAAACTTCAAACTTCACCCCACCCCTCGCGTATCATTGCGGGCATTGTCTGTCCGCCGTTGCCCTGGAGCCTGCCGTCATGCGCTGTCTGCGTGGTGCCCCCGCCCTGTCCGAGTTCCGCCTTGCCAAACTGCTCGACCGATTGCGCCAGGCCGGCCTTGGCGGCTGTGGCCTGTATGCCGAGTTCATGCACTTCGCCGAGCTGGAGCGGGCGCTGACGCCGGACGAGGAGGCGGTGCTTGCGCGCCTGCTGCGCTACGGGCCGAGCATCCCGGCGCATGAGCCGCAGGGTCGGCTGTTGCTGGTGGTGCCGCGGCCGGGGACCATCTCGCCCTGGTCGTCGAAGGCCACGGACATTGCACACAACAGCGGTTTGACCCTGGTGCGGCGGCTGGAGCGCGGAACGGCCTTCTATCTGAGCGGCGACGGCATCGATGAGGCGGCCGTGGCGACCGCTGCGGCGCTGCTGCACGACCGCATGACCGAGGTGGTGCTGTTCGACCTCGACGCGGCCGACCGGCTGTTCCGCCAGGCGGCGCCGAGGCCCGGCGTCAGCGTGGATGTGCTGGGCGGGGGGCGCGCCGCCCTGGCGGCGGCCAACGGCGAGCTGGGTCTGGCCCTGTCGGACGACGAGCTGGACTATCTGGCGGAGAGCTTCGCGACCCTCGGGCGCAATCCCACCGATGTCGAGCTGATGATGTTCGCCCAGGCCAACTCGGAGCACTGCCGGCACAAGATCTTCAACGCCGACTGGATCATCGACGGCGAGCCGCAGTCGCGCTCGCTGTTCAAGATGATCCGCAACAGCACCGAGTCTGCCCCCGTGGGCGTGCTCTCTGCCTACAAGGACAACGCGGCGGTGATCGACGGCTGGACCGGCAACCGCTTCCTGGTGGACCCGCAGAGCGGCGTCTATGGCCGCAGCGAGGAGCATGTGCCCATCCTGATGAAGGTGGAGACCCACAACCATCCCACCGCCATCGCGCCACATCCGGGGGCGGCTACGGGCTCCGGCGGCGAGATCCGCGACGAGGGCGCGACCGGCCGCGGCAGCAAGCCCAAGGCGGGCTTGACCGGCTTCTCGGTGTCCAACCTGCGCATCCCTGGCTTCGAGCAGCCCTGGGAGCAGGGGCAGGACTGGGGACGGCCCGGGCGCATCGTCTCGGCGCTGGAGATCATGCTGGAGGGGCCCATCGGCGCTGCCGCCTTCAACAACGAGTTCGGCCGGCCCAACCTGGCCGGCTGGTTCCGCACCTTCGAGCAGCAGGTGCCGGCCAGTACCGGCGCCGAGCTGCGCGGCTATCACAAGCCCATCATGCTGGCCGGTGGTCTTGGCAACATCCGTCTCGGCCATGTGGAGAAGTCGCTGTTTCCGCCGGGCTCGCCGCTGGTGGTGCTGGGCGGGCCGGCGATGCTGATCGGCCTGGGCGGTGGCGCCGCCTCGAGCATGGCCAGCGGCGCCTCGGCCGAAGACCTGGATTTTGCCTCGGTGCAGCGCGCCAACCCGGAGATGCAGCGTCGTTGCCAGGAGGTCATCGACCGCTGCTGGGCCCGCGGCGATGCCAATCCGATCCTGTTCATCCACGACGTGGGCGCCGGCGGCCTGTCCAACGCCCTGCCGGAGCTGGTGCACGACGCCGAACGCGGCGGGCGCTTTGCCCTGCGCCGCGTGCCCAACGCCGACCCCGGCATGTCGCCCATGGAGATCTGGTGCAACGAGGCCCAGGAGCGGTACGTGCTGGCCGTGGACCAGGCGCGGCTGGCGGAGTTCGAGGCCATCTGCGCCCGCGAGCGCTGCCCCTATGCCGTGGTGGGCGAGGCCACTGCCGAGGAGCATCTGCGGCTGGACGATGCGCACTTCGGCGATGCCCCCATCGACATGCCTCTGTCGCTGCTGTTCGGCAAGCCGCCGAAGATGCTGCGCGAGGTCACGCGGCTGCCTGCCGCCGCCGAGCCCTTCGCAAGCGCGCACCTGGACCTGTGCGACGCCCTGCGTCGCGTGTTGCGGCTGCCGACGGTGGCGAACAAGACCTTTCTCATCAGCATTGGTGATCGCACCGTGACCGGCCTGGTGGCGCGGGATCAGATGGTCGGCCCCTGGCAGGTGCCGGTGGCCGACTGCGCCGTGACCCTGACCGACTACGACGGCCTCTGCGGTGAGGCCATGGCCATCGGCGAGCGCACGCCGCTGGCGCTGCTGGATGCGCCGGCCTCCGGGCGCATGGCCGTGGGCGAGGCGATCACCAATCTCGCCGCGGCGCCCATCGAGCGACTCGGCGACGTCAAGCTCTCGGCCAACTGGATGGCCGCGGCGGGGCATCCCGGCGAGGACGCGCGGCTCTACGACACGGTGCGTGCCGTGGGCATGGAGCTGTGTCCGGCGCTGGGCATCGCCATTCCCGTGGGCAAGGATTCCATGAGCATGAAGACGGTCTGGCAGCGGCCGGGCGCCGGCGACGGCGAGCGCATCGAGATGACCGCGCCGCTGTCGCTGATCATCTCCGCCTTTGCGCCCGTGACCGATGCGCGTGCCTGTCTGACGCCGCAACTGCGCACCGATCTCGGCGAGACCGAACTGATCCTGATCGACCTCGGCGGCGGCCGGCACCGCCTGGGCGGCTCCTGCCTGGCCCAGGTACATCGGTCCGTCGCCACCGAGCCGCCGGACCTGGATGATCCCGAGCGCCTGAAGCGCTTCTTCTCCGCCATCCAGGCGCTGAATCAGGACGGCCGGCTGCTGGCCTATCACGACCGCTCCGACGGCGGTCTGCTGGTGACCCTGTGCGAGATGGCCTTCGCCGGGCGCTGCGGGCTGGAGCTGGATCTGACCCCATTGCTGGGGGGCGCGGACGCAGGCGAGGGCTTCACTGCGGGCGATGCCGCCGCGGTGCTGTTCAGCGAGGAGCTTGGTGCCGTGATCCAGGTGCGCAGTGCAGAGGTGGAGGGGGTTCTGGAGACGCTTTCGGAGCTCGATCTTGCCGACTGCAGTCATCGCATCGGCATGCCGTCGGAGCTTGATCGCATCACCCTGCGCGGTCATGGCGAACTGCTGCTGGACGCCGCGCGCGCCGACCTGCAGCGGCTCTGGTCCGAGACCAGCTGGCAGATGCAGCGCCTGCGTGACAATCCGGATTGTGCCGATGAGGAGCACGCGCGCATCGATGCCGACGACCCCGGTCTGCATGCGTCGCTGGGCTTCGATCCTGAGGAGGATATCGTCGCCCCCTTGATCGCCACGGGCGCGCGCCCGCGCCTGGCGGTGCTGCGCGAGCAGGGGGTCAACGGCCAGACCGAGATGGCCGCCGCCTTCGACCGCGCCGGCTTCGACTGCGTCGATGTGCACATGTCCGACATCCTGGGCGGGCATGTCGGCCTGGACGGTTTCAAGGGCCTGGTGGCCTGCGGCGGCTTCAGCTACGGCGACGTGCTCGGCGCCGGCGAGGGCTGGGCCAAGAGTATCCTGTTCAATCCGCGGGCGCGGGAGCAGTTCCAGGCCTTTTTCGCGCGCGCGGACAGCTTCGCGCTGGGCGTCTGCAACGGCTGCCAGATGCTGGCCAATCTGCGCGAACTGATCCCGGGTGCCGAGGCCTGGCCGCACTTCGTGCGCAACCGCTCGGAGCAGTTCGAGGCGCGTTTCTCCCTGGTGGAAGTGGCCCAGTCGCCGTCCATCCTGTTCCAGGGCATGAGTGGTTCGCGCATGCCCATCGCCGTGGCCCACGGTGAGGGGCGTGCCGAGTTCCGCGATGCCGAGCATCTGAGCGCCGCCCAGCCCTGCGTGGCCCTGCGCTATGTCGAGACCATCGGCGGTGTGGCCGAACGCTATCCCGCCAACCCCAATGGTTCGCCCCAGGGCATCACCGGTCTGACCAGCGCCGACGGCCGCGTGACCATCATGATGCCGCATCCGGAGCGCGTCTTCCGCACCGTGCAGCACTCCTGGCACCCGGACCACTGGGGCGAGGACGGCCCCTGGCTACGCCTGTTCCGCAACGCGCGGGTGTGGGTGGGGTGAATCATGGGTGCTCGAAGGTGATCTTGTCGTAGATCTCGGCCAAGGCGAGGGTGCAGCCGATGCTTTCGAGCGCGACCCGATCGGCCAGCTCTTCGTAGCTGCTCAGGATCCAGCGGCCGTCGTCACCGCGGCTGTAGAGCTCCACCAGCACGCGGTGCTGCGAGACCAGGAGATACTCCAGCAGCGATGGGATCCGCCGATAGAGCGCGAACTTTTCACCCCGGTCGTAGCCCTCGGTGGAGTCGGAGAGAACCTCGCCGATCAGGCTCGGGTTCAACAGCAGATCGCGGCGCCCGTCGTGGAACTGCTGCTCGCCGCAGAGGGCCATCAGGTCCGGGTATTTGCCGGCCTCGGCCTGCTGGATGCGCAGCCGCATGCTGCTAGCGTAGACATAACAGGGGCGGCCTTTCATCTGCCCCCAAAGCTGGCCGCTGATGTTGCTGATGATGGCATTGTGCTCGGCGGTGCCGCCGCTCATGGCGAAGATCTCGCCAGCGAAGTACTCGGTACGCTCGTCGCGGCTGCCGCGCTCGTGCTCGAGCCAATCCTCGAAGGTCAGTTCAGGTAAGGGCTGGGTGAGTGCGGTCATGGGCATTGACCTCGTCTTGTCGGTGGGCGTTCATCCACCAGTTTAGGCGCAGCGGAAAGAAACAGGTACCTTCAAAGCGTCCTATCAGCAACTCTCACTTGCAAAATGACCCTTGCCGCCGTCACTGTCGTGGGGCAATAGAGCAAACTCAGTGAGCTTGTGTATGATCAACCAGACCGCCGGCGGCCTCAACCGCCTTGCCGAGTCCACCAGCCCTTATCTGCAACAACATGCCGGCAATCCGGTGGATTGGTGGCCCTGGTGCGATGAGGCCCTGACCCTGGCGCGGCAGCAGGACCGGCCGATCCTGCTGTCCATCGGCTACTCGGCCTGCCACTGGTGCCATGTGATGGCCCACGAGTCCTTCGAGGACCCGGCCACCGCCGAGGTCATGAACCGGCTGTTCGTCAACATCAAGGTGGACCGGGAGGAGCGTCCGGACCTGGACAAGATCTACCAGACCGCCCATCAGCTGCTGGCCCGGCGCGCCGGGGGCTGGCCGCTGACGGTGTTCCTGACGCCCACGGACCTGAAGCCCTTCTTCGCCGGCACCTATTTTCCGCCGGAGCCCCGCCACGGGCTGCCAGCCTTCACCGGGTTGCTGGAGGGCATCGCCCAGGCCTATCACGAGCAGCGCGACGCCATCGCGACGCAGAACGCCTCGCTGATGGAGGCGCTGGAGCAACTGCAGCCCGTGCCGGCGGCGTCCATCCCGGACGCCGCGCCGCTGGAAGGTGCCCGCCGTCAACTCGCCAGCAGCTTCGATCGCACCCACGGCGGCTTTGGGCAGGCACCGAAGTTTCCGCATCCCGCCAACCTGGAGTTCCTGCTGCGGCACTGGGCAGCGACGGTGGCGCATCCCGATGCAGACGACCAACCAGACGGCGACCCGAACACCACCCCGAACGGCCCAGCCGCCGACGGCGACGTCAAGGCGCTGCACATGGCCCTGTTCACGCTGGAGCGCATGATCCGCGGCGGCGTCAACGACCAGCTCGGCGGTGGCTTCTGCCGCTACTCGGTGGACGATCAATGGATGATCCCGCACTTCGAGAAGATGCTCTATGACAACGGCCCGCTGCTGGCCCTGTGTTGCGACGCCTGGCAGATCACCGCTGACCCGCTGTTTCACGACGCGGCCTGCGCCACCGCCGACTGGGTGCTGGCCGAGATGCAAGCGCCCGAAGGCGGTTACTACAGCGCGCTGGACGCCGACAGCGAGGGCGAGGAGGGCAAGTTCTATGTCTGGACCCCGTCCGAGGTCGCGGCAATGCTGGAGCCGGATGAATATGCCCTGATCGCGCCGCTGTACGGTCTGGATCAGCCGCCCAACTTCGAGGGCCGCTGGCACCTGCACGGCTACCGCACCCTGGCCGAGGTCGCCGCGGAACAGGGCATCGCCGAAGAGCGGGCGCAAGACCTGCTGCGGCAGGCGCGGACCAAACTGCTCGCGGCCCGTGCCGGGCGAGCGCGCCCGGGGCGCGACGAGAAGGTGCTGACGGCCTGGAACGCACTGATGATCAAGGCCATGGCCCGTGCCGGGCGTGTCCTGGGCCGACCCGACTATCTGGCCTCGGCCGAGCGCGCGCTCGACTTCATCCGCAAGACACTCTGGCGCGACGGCCGGCTGCTGGCGAGCTACAAGGACGGCACCGCGCATCTGATGGCCTACCTGGACGATCATGCGTTCCTGCTCGATGCGCTGCTGGAACTGTTGCAGACGCGCTGGCGCCGAGACGACCTGGACTGGGCCATGGCGCTGGCGGACCTGCTGCTGGCACAATTCCACGACGCGGAGCGGGGTGGGTTCCATTTCATCGCCGCCGATCACGAGGCCCTGATCCAGCGGCCCAAGCCCCTGGGCGACGAGGCCATGCCGTCCGGCAACGGCATCGCCGCCCAGGCGTTACAGCGGCTGGGTCACCTGCTCGGCGAGCCCCGCTACCTGCAGGCGACGGAAGGTACGCTGCGGCTCGCCGCGGAGTCCATGCAGCGCATCCCCTACGCCCACGCCAGCCTGCTGGCGGCCCTGGACGAGCACCTGCAGCCGCCGGAGACCCTCGTCATCCGCGGCCCTGCGGACCAGCTACCCGCCTGGCAGGCCGCGGCCCAGCGCGGCTACCGGCCACGGCGGCTGGTGCTGGCGATCCCGGCGCAGCAGGCCGACCTGCCCGGCGCCCTTGGTGACCTGGTGCCCGGCGACACCACGCGCGCCTACCGCTGCTGGGGTACCCGCTGTGAGGCGCCGCTGGAGACCATCGAGGCCCTGGCGGAGGCCTGAGTTCACGCCTGCACCCAAGCCTGACTCCAAGCCGGAGCCCAGGCGGCAAATCATTCAGCGATGCGCGCCCCGCGCCTGTCGACAGAGGACGGATCAGAGGGATGGATGAAGCCACGCACCAGCTTCGGCAACTGAACGAGGCCATTGCCGAGTTGCAGATGCGCCTGACCTATCAGGAAGACGAGATCCAGCACCTGAACCGGGTGCAGGAGCAGCAGCGAACGATGTTGCAGGAACAGGCGGCCCGGATCGAGGCGCTGAACCGCCTGACGGCGTCGCTGGCGCAGGGTCTGCGTGAGCACATCCCGGACGCGCCGCCGCCGCATTACTGACCACTCCGCCCCGTCTCCCTAGAGGCGAGCCCAGTGCGCGCTTAGACTGTGCTCAGCCCGATTCTCCGGCGGGCCGGATGCGCTGTTGCCAGTCCCGTGCGGCGGCGATGACGCCGGGCTCGTCCAGGGTCAGCGGATGGCTGTCGCGGATCACCTGCCGGCCATGGACCCACACCTGGCTGACGCGGTGGCTGGCGGCGGTGTAGACCAGTTGCGAGCAGACGTTGTACAGCGGCTGATGGCTGTGGCTGCCGAGGTCCAGGGCAACGATGTCCGCGGCCTTGCCTTGCTCCAGCGAGCCGATCTCGTCGTCCAGCCCCAGGGCCCGGGCACCGTTCAGCGTGGCCATGCGCAGCGCTGCCGTGGCCGGTACCGCCGAGGCCGATCCGGCCACCCCCTTGGCCAGCAGCGCGGCGGTACGCATCTCCGCAAGCAGGTCCAGGTCGTTGTTGCTGGCGGCGCCGTCGGTGCCGAGGGCGACATTGACGCCGGCCTCCAGCAGCCGGGCCACCGGGCAGAAGCCGCTGGCGAGCTTGAGGTTGGACTCGGGGCAGTGCACCACATGGCTGCCGGTGCTGGCCAGGCGCTCGATCTCCGCGTCTTCGAGCTGGGTCATGTGGATGGCCACCAGCTGCGGACCTAGCATGCCCATGCGGTCCAGCCGGGCCAGTGGCCGCTGGCCATGATCGCGCAGTGACTGCTGGATCTCGTCGCGGGTCTCGTGCAGGTGGATGTGGATCGGCACCTCGAGCTCGTCCGCCAGGGTCCGCACCCGCTCCAGCGGCGCGTCCGAGACCGCATAGGGCGAGTGGGGCGCAAACGCCGGCCGCACCAGGGTATGCTCCCGGTACTGGTCATGCAGCTCCAGACCCCGATGCAGGTACTCGTCCGCGGTCTCGGCATAGCGGGTGGGAAAGTCCACCACGATCATGCCCGCCAGCACCCGCATGCCGGCCTCGGCGGCCACCCGTGCCGTGACCTCCGGATAGAAATACATGTCGTTGAAACAGGTGACGCCGCCGCGCAGCATCTCCAGCGCCGCCAGCCGGGTGCCGTCGGCGACGAACTCGGTGTCGACCCAGCGCCCCTCGGCGGGCCAGATGTGCTCATGCAGCCAGGTCATCAGCGGCAGGTCGTCCGCCAGGCCCCGCAGCAGGGTCATGGGCGAGTGGGTATGCGCGTTGACCAGCCCCGGGATCAGCACATGGCCGGGCAGTTCCACGGTCTGCGCGGCCTGGATCTGCGTCTCCGCCTCGGCGCGCGGCAGCACGGCGGCGATGCGCCCGCGATCCACGGCGATGCTGTGGTGCTCCAGGGTGCTGTCGCGGGAATCCACCGGCAGCATCCAGTTGGCGTGAATCAGTAGCTCGGTTTGCATCGGGGGTCTCGCAGGTTATTCGTGATCGAGCGGGCCGCGCGTCAGGCTTGAGCCTGGCGCCGGAAAGTCCAACAATGGGCGGTCACTTTGCCACAAGGGAGTAGATCATGGAAACGCCCGCCGGACTCGCCGTCCATCCGGATCACGCCGTCGTCTGGCACGATCACAACCTCTATCTGCTGGATCAGCGGGTGCTGCCGGCGGAGTCGCGCTTTGTGGTATGCCATACCGCCGCCGACACGGCCCGCGCCATCACCGACATGGTGGTGCGCGGCGCCCCCGCCATCGGTGTCACCGCAGCCTACGGCGTGGTGCTGGCGGCGCGGGAGCGCTATCGCACCGATCCGCACGACTGGCGTGCCGGGCTGGAGCAGGACATCGAGCTGCTGGCCGCGTCGCGCCCGACCGCGGTCAACCTGTTCTGGGCCCTGCGGCGCATGCGCGCGTTCCTGGCGGATCTGGATCAACTGGACCCGGTGCCGGCGCTGCTGGCCGAGGCCAGGCGCATCCATATGGAAGACGCGGCGGCCAACCGAACCATGGGCGACCTGGGCGCGGCGTTGATCAATACCGAGACGGATGTCATCACCCACTGCAATGCCGGCGCCCTGGCTACCGGCGGATACGGCACCGCGCTGGGGGTGATCCGCAGCGCCCATGCCGCCGGCAAGATCCGGCGCGTCTACGCGGATGAGACTCGCCCCTGGCTGCAGGGCTCGCGGCTGACCGCCTGGGAACTGCAGCAGTCCGGCATCCCGGTCACGGTGCAGGCGGACAACGCCGCCGCCAGCCTGATGGCCCAGGGCAAGGTCGGCTGGGTCATCGTCGGCTCGGATCGCATCGCGGCCAACGGCGATGTCTGCAACAAGATCGGCACCTACGCCCTGGCGGTGCTGGCGCGCCACCACGGGGTGCGGTTCATGGTCGCGGCGCCCACCTCCACCATCGACATGCAGGTGGAGAAGGGTGCGCAGATCCCGATCGAGGAGCGCGACACCGACGAGGTGCTGGCCTGCGGCGGCGCGCGCGTGGGCCCGGAGGGCGTGCAGGCCCGCAATCCGGTGTTCGATGTCACCCCCGCTGCGTTGGTGGACTATATCGTCACCGAGCGTGGCGTCATCGAGCGGCCGGATGCGGCGAAATTGCAGCAACTGATGCACGGGCGCTGAGCCGCATCAGCGGCGCGTCCCGAGCCGGCAGGTCTGCGGGCGGGGTGCTGGACGAGACGCCGGATGAGACGCTGGTTGAGACTTAGGAACGCGCCCAAAACAAGGTGAACACTGTAGGGCGGATAAGCGAAGCGCATCCGCCGTTGTGGCCTGTGGCGGATGCGCTTCGCT
>NZ_VWXX01000041.1 GCF_008632335.1 Thiohalocapsa marina | reverse complement strand
AGCGTCATCAGGGCACCGACGGGAAAGGCCCGGGAAACGGAGGCGATCAGGCTCTTGATGCGGTCCTCGTCCCAAACCCAGCTGCGCTGGAAATCCGGCAGCTGTAGCATACCGCGGTGGCAGTCCTCCAGCAGCTTATACAGATCGTAGGGGTTGGTCTGGAACGTCGAGCCCGGCATGGTGGATCTCCTGATGTTGTTGCCTCTACATGCCTTCAGCCGTTCGACGGCCGTGCATTGACAGCCGCCTCGAACTTATCCGGCTGCGGGTTTCCATGGCCCAGCCAATCGTAGGCGAACACGTCCATCTGCTTGCTGGCAAGCTCTGCTGCTAACGCGCCGGTAAAGCCAGCACCGGGCAAACCGGAGTCCTGCTGAACGACGAGGATGGTCAGGGGTGGAAGCTCGGAGACCAAACAATAGGATTGGATGGGCTCAAGCAGCTGGCCCAGCCCAGCCGCTGGCACACCAATCAGCCGAGACAGCTGGCTGTAAGTCAGGATCTGACGATTCCTGGCCGCCCAGGCAAGCACGGACCAGATTTGGCAGGCTCGTTCACTTCTTGTCATGTGACAGTCTCCAGGCACCAGTCATGATCGAAAGAACCGGAGTGTATCCCTAGCCAGCACGTGTGTGAAATCCCTCGAACCGTTCCGCCAAGAAATCTCGATTCGGCCGATCCTCGACATGCCGCGGTAGTCGAATCTGCCTGCTATGCATGCCCTTGAGCGCCGCCTCCAGCGTCGGCCCGTCATGCTGGGCCAGCACCGCCTCGGCGACATGGATGCGCCCGTCCGGATCGATCCCCAGCAGGTTGGCGTCGTAGGCGCGGTGATGGATGGTCGACAAACACAGACCATTGGTGATCTCGGGACGCCCTCGTACATCCCGGTCCGGGATGATGTGCGCCGCCTCCAGCAGATCCGGAATCGGCAGCCCTGAGACAGCACATCGGCGGTCGTAGGCGCCGAGCACCAGCTCGCGGAACTCGGCTTGATGCAGCCGTGCCTTGGCCTCGACGGTGGTATAGCGCCGATCGATCGGCGTCTGAGCCATGCGACCATCGACCGGCGCTGCGATGTCGTAGGCACTCCCGACAGCGACAGTGCATCGCAGCGCGGACGCATCCCAATTCAGTGACGTAGCAGGGAAACAGGATCTCGTAGATGCCAGGGATCAGGCCGTAGAAGTACAGGAACGGCGACTGGTCCTCGAAGGCCTCCCGCAGCGCCCGGTTGTCGCGATTACCGGGGTCGGTGCCCTGGAAGGCATAGCTGAAGTACCCGTCATCGCTCAGCGCATCGTCGTAGCGAGCCGTGCGCCCCAGCTTTGGCTTGGTGGTCTTGATGCTGAGGATACCGCGCCGCATCTGCACCGGCCGGTGGATGCCGCGAGGGGTGCTGCCGAGATAGACTTGCTCGCCCTCGAAGCGAAACCCCAGCTGGATCGCGGCCCATGGCACAGCGCCCGCATGAGTCCGCAGCAGCTGCGCGCAGTGGCTGAAGGCGGCAAGGCGAATCTGATGGTCGCGGTCCATGACCTTATCCGATCACCCTGTGAGGCGCCTCTCGCCCAGCAACGCCAGCGTCCGCACATCCGCCTTGCCCCCAAAGTACGCCTCGAGCAGTCGGTGAAACACCGAGCCTTCTGGTGAGACCTGCCCAAACAGCGTCGCGCAGGAGCGCAGTTTCAGGTCATCGGGTGAACCGAAGATCTCCTGTGCGGACTTACCCTCAATAGCGAGCACCGCCTCGGCACACTCGACGAGCCGCGGCCCGAGCACCGGATGCTCCAGATACGCCCGCGCCTCGGTCAGGCTGCGGATCGCATAGCGGCGGGCCATCGCGCTGAAACCGAGCCCGTCAAGCTGCGGGAAGATGTACCACATCCAGTGTGACTGCTTGCGGCCACTGCGGATCTCGGCGAGGGCGCGGGCGTAGTCGTGCGATTGCGCCAGAACGAAGCGGGTCAGGTCATAGGGATCATTCGCTTCTGTCATCGCGAGCTCGCGCTTGTATCCGATCTGCCTAACTTACAGTGGGGCTCCATGGATAGGCCTTTTTGCGAACGCCATTTACACGTGCGGCTTTTTCCGCGACTCGACCCGACTCGCTGCCTTGAAGATCGCGTACAGGCCGACCTGTTCCAGATCGACCTGGCGGTTGAGCGATGCGAGATAGTCCTTCGAGCTGCCACTACCCCATTGCGCTGACACACGAGCCAGGCCTCGGCTCCCAACTCGCAGAGCGCAGGGTCCCTGGTGCGCAGCGGTCGGGCCACCAGTCGTGGCATTCACGCACGTCACGGTGTAGTTGGTGTCCAGAGTTAAAAAGCAACACTGGCAGAGTTGCCTATCCATTCACCGTTATTACGTCGGGATTGTTAATTAACATGCAGACCGACCTACCGGCTCCCGAATGATCTTTGCGCCAGGTGCCGATAAACTTCGCCAACTTATGTTATCCATGCCTCGCGCCATACTATTATTTGAAGGGGTCACCGGCTTCCGAATCATCTCGCCCGCGTTCTGAGCTATCCTCCATCCTTACCTTCTCGTTGCCTACATCGACATTGGTAGCCGCAGAATCATAATCCTGTACAAGCTCGCCTTCGCTTGTGGATTGACGTGCAATTGCATTTATTGCAACCCCTGTTCGATCTACTAAATCCGGCAAGTCGGTCGCTGGTTTATCGGTTTCCCAGTAACTAAAGAACACGAAGCCTAGCAAGACGATGATTAAAGCAATAGATACGATAAATGCGGTTACCAATACGTTCGTACCATTTGATCGCCTCTTCAGATGATAGAATGGCCCTCTATTTTCAAGGCTGGCACGACGATACTTGCGTTTCTTGTATCCGTCCGCCCTTGTGCGTGCTTTGATCTCTGCTAGCAAAGCATCCTCTTTGCTAGTCGATGATTCCTTGGCCGATGCGCTTTTAGAATAACCTGAAAATACCTCTGTACCCCGCGACTGCGCCCGCTGCAATTCTTTTACTTGCGACTCAAGTGCTTCGACACGCGCTAAGAGGCTACGCAAGACTAACCTATCATCTTCTATCACTCCTGCCCTGTTAGGGGGTGAGTGGCTCGGTCTTTTAGCAATGCGTTTATATTTTTGCCTCCATTCTTTGGCGCTATTCTCAAGCTCGCGGACATAGGCTTCATCTAATTCCACTGCACCCGGAACTGGTTGCTCGACTATGATGATGTCCTTTTTGGCGTGGAAGGGATGGTTTGAGTAGGCTCCCATCACCTGATAGATAAGCTGTAAGCTGCTTTCGTCTTTCCACTCCAGTTGGAGAACAAGGGTGCCTTCATCATTTCCTAAGCGGATGTATGTCTTTGTTCTGTAGCGCTCACCCCCTTTGATAGAATCAAATATATCTGCCGATGGCCTCTTAATATGCCCATTTGAAAGTACATTTTTCGTTACTTGTTTGAATCGATCCGCTATGTATTCGTAGGCCTCCCGATAACCACTTACGTCTCTAGACTTAACGGCAACACAACAACCAAAGAACCCTGGCCTTGACGTCGAATCGAGCCCTTGGGAGGCAACGCCGATCAGATCTAGCGGTTCGCGAGTTTGCTCTATAGCGATCGTTCTACGGAATACGATCGGGCTTGCATTAGCTGAAAAGATGGACAACCGTTGGTCTGCGTTTCTTAGCTCGAATATTGCCGACGTGTTACCAACACCAGACAATACGCCGGTCCCAATTGCGTCTAGGCCACGATCCGTAAAGAAGATGGCCGCCCCTAAAATCGAATCACTTGCAGTGGTCATGAATGAAACAGCCTGGCGATTTTCTGATACCATGTTGGCCCAAGGGTTTTGCCAGTGAACTGCTGATACATCCAATCAAAAATTCCTTCGATCGATTGGTAGTCCGGGCGCACGAGCCTTTTTTGGCCCTTAATGTCCTCGATCTCTCCAAGATAAAGCCGTGAAATCATCTTTTTCTTCGGATCTGGCCAGTCATACCATATGCGATAGGTTGACTTTGCGAATGACTCGACAAAATCCTCTGTGTGCTTACCCCTCAGCTCTGCAACATGACTATACCCTTGTCTAAGGTCCTTGAGCGTCTTAAGCGCCTCCCCAGGTTTAGACACGACAATCCCGAGGCTGGCACGTTGTCGTATATTGAAGGGTAGGTTTGTATCCATGTAGCTTAGAAAATTGACAAATAAGTCATCATTGTCATGGACGGCAGGATTGAGCAAAAGAATGATTATGAATTTTATTTTTTCATTCGACAGCAGTTCGAATAGAACTCGGGCAAGCACTGGATCACGATGTTCCGTAGGGAGCACTTCCTTAAGTGTTTCTCCAGAGACTTCAAGAAGATTAAACTGCAGTGGAATCCGGACGCCTTGCAAAGGCGTGACATCAAAGCGTAATTCGCGGATATGCTCTTCCCCAACTGGTGTAGGCGCTGGAAATCTGCCACTCCGCCACTCACTTTTCCAGTTAGTCACCATTCGGTTAATGTCGTAATCCACTTCACCGAAGTCATTCTTCGTTACAAATTCTGATCGGAAAGGCCCCTCCTCCATAAGGTACCTTACTAAGAAGGAGTGAAATGTTGTTTTACCTGAGCCAGGAAACCCGAAAGTCAGCACATAGTTGCCAGCCTTCTCGTGCAAGGACTCTGACAATAGTCTAGAACGGCGTTTTTCTGGGAGAGGTGCATCCACGTCATCGTTGGTTTCGTTATCCACCGCAGAGATAGTGGGTGAAATTCTGTTTTTTGTAAACTGATCGATGAGAGTATCATCGATTTCAAAATCGTGGTCGCGGTCTGAATTAGTTGATGCCTTGGGTGGCGTGAGTCTCGGATCGGGCATGATAATGCTCCTTAGCTATCGAATCCTAGTTTATGGTTTAGTCGATGATAGTGCCCGCCCGGCCACGGCGTTTTGGCTGGTGTCCTGCCGTAGCGAGACCCGGCGCAAATGCAACAAGCGCGAACATTATCGGGAAAATATCGATCACAATTGCCAGAATTGACGACATGGCTGTAGCACCAATGTTTGGGCGATCGACAAAACCATTCTGCAAGCTATAAACAATTTCACCCAGACGCCCAAGGGTTGGATCGATTTTAGGGTGAGTCACAGGCGCAGTAGCAGGAAGAAGAGCGTTGGCGCGGCGTTCGATCTCGCCGGATTCTTTCGCTAGCGTTTGGAGAATAGATAAACCCTGATTCTGCGCGATCAAACGTTGCGGCGTGTCATACTTGAGTAGGAGATTGTCGATATCTTGAATCAGCCTATCAAGCTCAGGAAACGAATTTTTTTCGGTTAGTTTATTGAAATCGGCTAAAGCAGCGTCACGGACACGCTCAAACCAATTCGCCATCACTGTTTCGCTGGCACCGGGTTGCGGTAATGCGAAGTCGGTTAGAGGCTTGCCTAGGATCTGCTCTATTTGAGCCAGGTGGGATCGGCAGCGTTCTCCGCAGCCTGGTCGGAGATCATCAAATATTTGAGTGCGCAGGCGCGCTAATTCACGGTCGAGCTCTATTCGCTTTTGTTCGGTAAATGTAAATGCGTCTAGCTGTGTTAGCTTGGTTCTGGTGTCGGTCAAGGCGGTACGAAATATGATGTATTGTTTTGCGAGTGTTTGGTTTACCACATCATTCTGCATGAATGTTGTATAGAGAAAATTGAAGTTACTAACGGCACTAAAGAAAGCGAAGAGAGCAAACAAAAGGAGAGGGGGCATCATGCTCTTGCCGCTCACTCGACTATCGCGAATAAGAATATCAGCCGCGAATAGACCAATTGCAAGGATTGCCACAAAAGGTAAGGTCAGCCCACCAAAGCTAGACTTATAGCCGAAATATGAAAGATAGGTGCTTATTCCGACACAAATCAGTACGAGCAGGTAATAGAGGATGGTGATGATGTTTCGGTTCATAAGATCGGCCTGATATTTTGAACTTTTCGAGAATCAATAGATCCAGGAATGGAGGTTACCTAATTAACTATTGGGAGCTATGGGGATGTCTTGCAGACCCACCAATAGTCCAAGGCGGCCCTTTACCTCCATCCAGCATGGGATCGGCTACTCAGGGGGGACGGTCACTGTAACCAGGCCCAGGCGTTCCGCTTCAGTCGACGACAGCCAGCGCATGTTGCCGCTCGACACGCTGCCAGCGATGGCGACCAATTCAGGGTCGACCCCCATGCTGCGAAAATAGCGGAGGTAGTTGGCCGCGACCTGCTGGCCATCCTCGAGACTGCCGCCGCCGCCCAGCAGCTGACTGCGGTGCAGACCAATGCGCGAGGTGCTCAAGGCCAAGCGCTCCACACCACCGGCGAGGGCGAAGGTGCAGGCGCTCGCGCAAAGCTCACCGGCCATGGCGTTGACGTTGTTGCTGCGCAAGTAGTAGCCGACCATTTGCGCCTCAGACACCAACCCTCCGGCGCTCTCCAGCACCAGTAAGGATGTGCCGCTGTTGCGCAGCGCCTCGATGATGGCCTGGCTGTCGCCCTGCTCGAAATCCCCCTCGAACACCACGACCGGCGCCCCGTCGTCGGTCTCGAAGCTGGAGAGCTTGCTGGTGGTATCGCGGGCGATGCTGCCGACCAGAGGACGGCTCGCCTGTGGCGGGGTGGGCTGCAGGACCTGGGTCGTGCCCATCCGCATGCAGTTACCGTAGGCGTGGTTGAACGCGAGCGCGCTCCCCGAAAGGCTCGCCGACAGGCTGCCAACATTGCTGTCGATGCGCAGCACCGAGCCGTTCTTCAGGTCGTAGAGCGCCTGCTTGGACAACAGAAAACCGGCCAGTGGCAGCCCCTCGCCAACATAAAAGGGGTCGACGGCCACTGGGTTGTAGGGCGCGCCGTCGATGGTGAAGGAGAGCGAATCGAGTGTATCGTTGCCGCTGATGGCGAAGAAGGCGTCGTGACAGCCTTGCTCAGGCATGAAGACGACGGCTAACCCAATGCCATGCTCGAAGTAGGTCGAGGCGACGTTGTCGCTCCATGCCCAAGCCCCTTTGCTGCCGCGTGGACGGATCTCCTCGGCGACCGCGGCCGATAGGCTCACCAGGGCTGCGGCCAATAAACCGTAACCCAGACGCCAGGTCAGGCTCCGCCAACGTATCACGCGTCATGCCCCCCTTGGTGACGGCCATCACAACCATGCCCGGCCGATGCGCTTGGTGCACGAAACATACCCGAAATCAGCGTGCTTGTCTTGGTCGTCAGGGCAGGGCCGCGCAGCCTCTGCCAACAGCCCGCATGCGCGGGTCTTGTGAACGCTTGCTTATCGTCTCTTGCCGGCATGGTGTGTGAGCATAGCAGATTCCGCTTGCATGACGAACTGTTGCGGCTATACTTAACGCATGGCCTTTGCAGAGTACATCCGAGAGCGGCGCGAGACGCTGCGCGCCGAAGACAAGCGCTACAGCCTGCGCCAGGTGGCGCAGCGCATTGGCGTGCAGCCGGCCTATCTGAGCCGCATCGAGCGCGGGGACTTTGGGCCGCCGTCCGAGGAGAAGATCCGGCTGCTCGCCGCTGAGCTCGATGAGGATTGCGACGTGCTACTGGCCATGGCCGGCAAGGTCTCCAAGGACCTGCAGGCCATCATCCGGGCGCGCCCGGCGTTGTTTGCCGAGCTGATTCGCGCGCTCAAAGCCGCACCCGACGATCAGGTGCGCAAGCTCGCCCGCGAGATCCGCGACGGCGACTGGTAGAGGAGGGTGTTGATGCTGAGCTTGATCCTGCTGACGCTGGCCGCCGCCTATCTTCTCGCGGGTGTTCTGGTGCTGGTGTATCTGACCTGGGGACCAAGGCCCGCGGATGAAGCGCAGTCCAATCGATATGGCCCATTGGATTACATCCTGGAAGAGCCCTCCGTGTGGAGACGGCTCGGCCGCGGACTGGCCTTTCCATTCGTCCTATTGGTGGGCTCGCTGCTCTGGCCGATCTTCGTCCCGGACGTGCGGATGCGCTGGGCGGAGGGACGGGCGGCAAAACTGAAACGACCGCCAAGGGTCTTGCGCGAGCCGCCGCCCGAGGCCTTCGACGACTGAGCCTTAGGGCCGGGTTGCCCAGCGCCCCGCAACCGCATCAATCAGGAAGGAACGCCTATGCTGACCTCCACAACGTCCGGCTCTGCTGCGCGTTCCCCAAGGGGCATCGCCACGCGCGCTGCAAGAGCGAATGCATGCGTACCCTACGCAGCCCGGACGACAACGGCGCCGATCCGCTGCCGCCGCGGCTGGGCCGCATTCCCGGCGCGCCGTGGATGCGTCTCGCGACCTAATGCCGCCGGACTGGGCACGACATGGTGGGGTGTTCATGTCCATGTCTCAATCCGAAGCGCTGAAGACCGGTTTGTTTTCACGGTACCGGGCCGTCATGCGCATCGGCCACGATGATCGGGACGGGCGAAAGTACACCCATCCTGGCGAGTTGCAGAGCGCCAACGGGAGTGTCACTGCGATCTCTGGCGCGTGCGCCACGAGCCGTTTTGACAAGCATCCAGGCACTTGTGCCCATCCCAGCAAGAGAACACGCATGCCCAATCCCCCGGGGCGCTGACGGGGGCGATCGGAGAGTGAAGATGAAACAGGCCATCGTCTTTTGCGCAGCCGTCTGCCTGAGCACAACCGCCTGGGGTTGGCAGACCGCGGACGATTCCAATCCATTCGACGGCGCGACCAGCATCAATGAACAGCGTATCGGTGATTTCACCTACGGCAGTGGTCAGATCGGCGGCGAGCGTTACGACTCCACGCGCCAGCGCATCGGCAACTTCGAGTACGAGAACGGACGGATCGGTACCCGCAACTACAACTGCACGACGCAATACATCGGCGCCCAGGCCTATACCAACTGCAATTGAGTCAGGCTATGACTCGCCCAGCGCCGAGGGACCGATGTGGCCCTGGGCGGACGGGCCGGCGCTGACAGCCACTCGGGATCGGGCGACGCCGACCGGTCGGCACCGCGCATGGTGGATCAGCAAGGGGCGGCGTATGGGTGCGCGCAAACCAGCCTGCTCAACACCGCCGAGCGGCACCGGTCGGCTGTCCCCATCAATGGGGACACCCTGGCGGCTGAGAAGCGGCCATGCGAGACGACAACGTCACGCGCGCAAAACAGCACCAAAACACCACCAGACGGAGGCCCCGTGCTCACTCTCGCCGACGACACGCTTGTCTTCGATTTCCCGGACGTGGAGCCGCGTGCCGGCTGCCGCATCGCCTTGCAGCGCACCCTGCGTATCCCGGACGACGGGCAGCGCTATCCGCTGCCGCCCGGACTGGGATCCTTCCCCCTGCGCCCGGTGGATGATCACCTGGAGACGGTGCCCGAGGACTGGGCGCGCCATGGCGGGGTGTTCCTGCCGATGTATCAGTCCGAGGCGCTGTGGATCGACTTCACCGCCTTCTATCCCTGCGCGGTGAAGATCGCCGCGGGCAAGATCAACGCCGTCTCCGGCAAGCTCTGGGCGAATGGCCTGCAGGACGACCCGCAGGACTACGTGGTGGTGCCGGCGCAGCCCTGGCTCGATGGCTTCAACGTCGATGCAGGCCTGATCCGGCAGTTCGTCGCCATGCCCCTGGGCCTGGGCTACACCGCCGAGGAGCAGCTCACGGGTGCGGCCGAGCACGGTGGAGTGCAGCTGGCCGTCTACCCGATGAAGGCGGACCTCTATCGTGCGCTCTTCCCGCCGCCGGAACCGAAATCGCCCGAGGAGGGGTTTGAAGATGAAACGTCTGTTGTCCGTTTCTGTCGAGTACGCAGTGATATGGGTCTGGCCGCCGGCGGGCTGATGCGCCAGACGATTCATGCGGACCCCTACGGGCTCGACGCCTGGGACCAGGACCACGTCAGCCGCTGCTTCGTGCACCTGCTCAATTCCAAGCAATACCAGGCCGTCACCGGCGAGCGCCCGCCGCATCGCCCGTTCAAGGCCAAGAGCTACGCCAAGGCGGGCCTGCCCTGGTTCCATCACTACCGCGAGGGCAGGGCGCTGCCAGGCGCAAGGCTGTTAGCCGGACTCACCAGCGTGGGGTCGGTGTTTGCCGCAAAGAAGGGCAGGGCGCTGCCGGAGAACGGCCCGCTGGGACCCCTGCCGGTCAAACCGCTCGGCAAGGCCAAGGTGCGCGAGGAGGACTTCTGAGGTCGCGCCGGCAGCCAGTCCAGGCGAAGGCGTCGACTGCGTCTTCTCATCTGCGGCCAAGCGTCGCGTCACAACACGAGCATCGATCCATGAAAACGTTCAGGACCTTTACCGCATTCTGTGCGCTAGCGACCCTGCCGGGCGTCGTCTTCGCGCAATCCTACGGCGGCCTCTACGGCAACGGCAGCGGCAACCACTACAACACCTACGGCAACGGTTACAGCGGCTACAACGCCAACACCGGCTCGCGCTGGAATGCGCAGTCCTACGGCGGCATCACGCGTGGTACGGATTCGCGTGGTGACAGCTGGTCGTATGACAACAACAGCGGGATCTACCAGAACGACGGTACCGGCGAGATCCGCACCCCGATCGATCGGCTCTATAACGGTCGCTAGGCTGTGGTCCGCGTAGCCAGGCAGCTGAAGGCATGACGGACCGGCGGATGGCGCAGGCGGCGCGGCTCCCGCGGCGGGTGCAGCGGCGGGCAACGCCGCACCCCGAGCTCAGTTTTCTGTGCTGCCGCTTCGAGGCGTTGTTGGCCGAGGCGCGCGTCGCGTTGGACATCTCGCCGGCGCTGCGCATCCATTTCACGATCGTGCCGGGCGATTCCCTGGCCTGCATTACGCTGGACAAGCTCGCCGAGGGCGAATGCACCGTGTTGCTGCACGCGATACTGAACCGACCGGACACCCCGAGGCCGGTGCTGGAGCACATCGCCATGCACGAACTACTGCATCTGAAGATCCCGAGCCGGGAGGTCGACGGCAAACGACGTTCGCATCCACCGGAATTTGGCGTGGCCGAGCGCGATGCCGTGCCTTGGTGCGGGCTGTCCTTCGCCTGGATCTATCTGGCGTGCGGGCACCATATCGAGATTTGCCGGGAGGAGGAGGGCATCCGGGTCAAACGTGGCTGGAAGCGTCGCTATGAGCAACCGTTTCCGGAGTGGGACCACGTGTGCCGACTCGGCGAAAGACCCGGGGTGGATGCAGCGACAGTGGCCTCGGGGCTTTGAGCCACCATGACGCCTCAATCACCCTGCCGCGCCCCTTGGCAGGCACAACCGGAGACCGCCCATGACCCCAGCGTCCACCCCGATCCCTCATCCGCCCTGGCATTGGCGTGCCCGGCCGGTGACTTATCGCGCGGGGAGCTGGGCGCACATCGAGCCGCTGCTGCCGCGTTTTCGCCTCGATGCGCTGCGCGCGGCACCGCACGCGCCGGCGAATCCGTATCTGCGCACGGTGATCCGCGAGCCCGATGCCGCGTTCGATGCGCCCGTCCCCGTCGGCGTGGTGTCGAACACCTACGGCCTGGCGCAGCACCAGGACGTGGTGAGACGCTGTCTCCAGGGGATCGCCGACTGCGGCGTGCCGACTGAAGAGCTGACCTGCGAGCTGGGCCTGACAGACCTCGGTGAATGGATGAACTGCCGGCTCTACTTTCCGCCGCGCTATCATCACCAACCCGCCGACGGCGAGCCCATCGGCCTGCGGCTGGAGGTCTTCAACTCCGTCGACGGCTCCAGCCGCCTGGTGCTCTTGCTCGGCTGGCTGCGCTTCGTCTGCAGCAATGGCCTCGTGATCGGCGAGACCAAGCAGGAGTTCCACGACATCCACAACCATAACCTCGATCTGGACAAGATCCCTGCGGCCATCCGCGCCGGCATGGCGCTGGTGGAGCAGGACAGGGCGCGGCTCGATGACTGGCAGCGACACGGCTTCAAGCCGGACCGGCTTGTACCCTGGGTCGATGGACCACTCGCGAAGACCTGGGGCAAGAAGGCCGCCTGCCGAGTCTTTCACCTCTGCACATCCGGACAGGACGGGGAGCTCGTCGACCCCTTCGCCAAAGGTCCCGCTAGCGAAAAGCCCTGGGCGCCGACGCTGAGCGTCCCCGGTACCGCAACACCGGCCAAGACCCTCTATGACGTCAGCCAGGCCCTGTCCTGGATCGCCGAGCGCCGCACCAACCCCGAGGAGCGCAGGGATTGGCAGACCCGCATACCGACGTTACTGCAGGCGCTGTAGCACGCATGAAGGAGATCGCATGCGCAGCCACCTCAGTCGAATAGACCGAGATGCCGGTGCAGGCGAGTCGCGCGCTCGCCTGTGGTCTCTGAGAGTCGCTGGTGGACGGCGTGGGACAAAAAACCGTTGACACGCCGTCCGTGATACGGCGAAGTTCAGGGGCTGGCACACAGCTGCACGTCATTGTCCGAGACGCGCAGACACCGTGCCGAAGGATACAGCGTGCCAGCGGCGAGGACCGAGATGAGAGCAACGCCTGACCAGACCGAAGACCGCAACCGCCTCAGCGGATTATTCCAGTTCGCCGAGGGTGTCCTGCGCGCCAGGGACAGTGTTCTCTATCAGATGTCCGATACGCGGCTTGGGGTCTTTGCTGAGCGCGAGATTGCTGGGCTGCCCGGCGTGTCGCTCAACGCGGAGGATGAGCGTTGGCTTAAGGTTGAGCGTCTGCGCGAGAGCGCGCCGCAGGCCCCGGCTGGAGCACTGGCACACTGGCTCGATGGCCCCTTCGATGATCCCGATGCAACGCCAAAATTCCTGGCATTCATCGTGCAGGAGGTCACCATCGACGAGGCCTCCGACCTGTGCGAGGCGCAGATCGTTGCCTTGGAAGACGTGTACGACCCCGTGCCGGCCGAGGCCAGCGGAGCGGATCAGGAGGCCGCGCCGCCGAGGGTGCGCGTCCTCTTGCGCCTGGAGCGTTTGACGTCCATTCGCGAAGGCCTGGCGGCCTGGAAAGCGGTGGTGTGGGACCCCTGGGCCGAAACCGAGCGCCCGGTGCGTGCGACGATTCGGCTCTATAACAGCCTCTACAAGCTCTACAACATGCTCCACGGCGGCGCGGCCGCGAAGCCGCCGGAGCTGGTCTGGGGGATTGGCCTGGCGCGCTGGCGGCTGCCGGAACGTGTCGTCGATCTGCCGCTCATCGAGCAATTGGTCGACCTGGAACTGCAGGCGGGCGGTGCCTTGGCGCTGCGCCCGCGCGAGGTGCGCCCAAGCATCGGCATTCGCGCCTTCCAGGAGCTGCACATCCCGGGCGCGCTCGAGACGCAGCATGCGTTGCAGCAGGGCTTCGAGCGCATCGAGGCCAACAGCGACCTCGATATCACGCCCTTCGATCCGGCCGTCTGGGAGCCCCTGCTCGATCTCGCTGCCGGACAACTCTCCGCGAGCGGTCGTCACGTCGATCACCAGGCCCTGCAGGCGGGGGTCGCCATCGAACCGCCCACCGCGGAACTGCGGCTCTATTCCACCTGGGCCATCTATGCGCGCCCGCGCTCCGAGAACCTGCGCTGCGAGGACTTGGAGCGTCTGCGCAAACGGGTGGAGGCCACCGATGACGATGCAAGCCTGCCTGGCAGCCTGCGCGGCTACATCGCCCCGGCGCCGGACCCGCAGTCCCTGGACGACGATCCCTATGGTTTGACGGGTAGCGTGCTCGGCGGGTCGGCGCCGTCTGTCCCCAATGACCCAGTCATGCCTGAGCCGGTCGTCCCGGAGACCGGCCTTGCGCGCAAGGTGCATTTCTTCCCGCTGCCCTACAACCAGGAGCAGTCGCGCATCATCGATCTGCTCGATCAGGACCAGGTGCACGTGGTCAGCGTCACCGGCCCACCTGGCACCGGCAAGACGCATTCCATCGCCAACATCGTCGGCCATTACATGGCCACCGGCAAACGCGTGCTGGTCACCGCGCGCACGGCCGAGGCCATCGCCGCGGTGCGCTCCAAGCTGCCGGAGGAGCTGGGGCATTTGATCATCGCCTCCGTCGGCTCGGACCGTGAGGCCACCAAACAGCTCGAGGCCGCCGCCCAACGGCTGCTCGATGACGTCGTGTCACTCGATCCGAGTCAGGCGCGCCAGGAACGGGATCGACTGGAGCAGGAGATCCTCGGGATCGATGAGGAGATGCGCGCCTGCGATGCCGCCTTGGCGCGGATCGCCGAGGCGAATCTGACCACCTTCGACTACCAGGGCCAGGCCGCCACGCCGATGGCGCTGGCCGAGCGACTCGGGGCGGAGGCCGTGCGCTACGGCTGGATGACCGATCGCCCGAGCGCGCCGCCACCACCAACGCTCTCGGACGTCGTTGGGCGACTGCGCGAGCGCCTGCCGCCGTTGGGCGATGACCTCGTCTACCTCGCTGCGACGCTGCCCGCGGCCGCGGCCCTGCCAACTGCGGCAGAGCTGCTCGATGCGCATCAGCGTGAGCACCAGCGCCGTCTGACCCCACCCGAGGACGTTTCCGATGTCCCGGCCATGGCCCGCGACAGTGCGGAGGCGGACCTGCACGCCCGGCAGCTGTATGCGCTGTTGCAACAGCTCCATGAGGCACTGGCCTCTGCCGCGGACTGGGAGCAGGCCGTGCTTCGAGACGCTGTGCAGGCAGCGCTGAGCGGGCGGGCACCCTCGGACGTCTCGCTTGCCGTCAGCCAAGTCAGCGCGGTGCTGCACGATCGCACGCCCGGTGAGCTGCAGGTCGAGGCCGACGACGCAGTGCGCGAGCGTCTGCTGGAGGTGGCCGAGCGTGCCAGCCAGGGCCGGGCACCGCTCGGTCTGACCGAACGGCTGTTCAATCGCGCCTTGAGCACGGCCGTCGCCAGTCTGCGGCTCGATGGCGCGGAGCCCGTCTGTCGCGAGGATTGGCAGCGGGTCTACGATACCCTCGCCATCGGTCAGACGCGCGCGCAGATCGCGGCGCAATGGCAGCCGCATGTCGCGCGTGGCCACCTGCCGATCCTGCCTGAGGCCCCCGAGGCGCTGGTCAGAGTCGTGCGTGACGTCGAACGGCGTCTCACCCGCCTGCAGGCGCAGGCGGCGCAGATTGGTGCCCAAGCGCCGGTGCTCAAGCAGCTCTTCCCATACGGCCTCGACATCGAGGGACATCTCAGCGCTCTGCAGCTCGCCCCGCTCATGCGGGCCTTGCGGGCCAATCTGAAGGAGGCGCACCAGGTCCCCGAGGCACTGAGCCGATTGCAGCAGATCGGCACCCGGGGCGAACAGCCGCTCTACGCAAGCATCCGCGAACTGGCCGAGGCCATCGGCGCCGAGCAGATCCAGCCGCCGGACATCATCGCCGCGCGCAATGCCATCACCCACGAGATCGCGCGCGTCCAGGCGTTGGCTGGCGTCCTCACGGAGGTGAGCGACGACCTCGATGCCCTGCGCCTGGCCGGCGCGCCGAACTGGGTCGAACGCTGTCTCAGCCGACCCGGGGACCCCGATCAGCGCGTGCCCGAGGACTGGCGCGCGGCCTGGGAGTGGGCCATGCTGCGCCGGCGCGTCGATGACATCATCGCGCTCGGCAACGGCAACGACTGGCGCGACACCCAAGCCGCGCTGGTCCGCCGTCGCGAACGGCTGTTCGCCGAGCTCATTCGGATTCGCACCTTGCTTGGGCTGAAGCAGCGCATGACCGGCTCCGTGCAGAGCGCGCTGCAACGTTTCACCAGCGCCGTGCGCAAAATCGGACAGGGTACCGGCAAGAGCGCGCCACGTCTGCGCAAGGCCGCACGCCAGGCCGCCGCCGAGGCGGCGCAGGCGGCTCCGGTCTGGGTGATGCCGGAGCACAAGGTGGTGGAGCAATTGCCCGCTGCGCTGGGCGACTTCGATCTGGTGATCCTGGACGAGGCCTCGCAGTCTGACGTCACCGCGTTGAGCGCGCTTGCCCGCGGCAAGAAGCATCTGATCGTCGGCGACGAGCAACAGGTCAGCCCGAGCGCCGTCGGTATCCCGCAGCACAAGATCGACTATCTGCGCGCCGAGCACCTGCGGCAGCTGCCTAACCGGGACGTCATCGACGAGAAGACCTCCATCTTCGAGATCGCCATGCAGATGTGGCCGCAGACCCATCTGATGCTCAGGGAGCACTTCCGCTGCGTCGAGCCGATCATCCAGTTCTCCACCCGCTTCTACAACGGCCGTCTGATCCCGATCCGCGTGCCCAAGGCCTCCGAGCGCTTCGATCCGCCGCTGGTGGACATCTTCGTCAAGGGTGGCGAGCGCCGCGGCAAGCAGAACCCGCACGAGGCCGAGGTCATCGTCGAGGAGATCGTGCGGCTGACCCGTGATCCCGCCCATGCCCAGCGTGACATCGGCGTCATCTCCCTGATCGGCAATGAGCAGGCCCAGCGCATCGAGCAACTGCTGATCCAGCATCAGCAGATCGGCCCGGCCGTCATGGAGCGTTTCGGTCTTCTTTGCGGTGACAGCCGCACCATGCAGGGGCAGGAGCGCAGCATCATCTTCCTGTCGATGGTCGCCGCACCGGGCCAGGCCAAGCTGCAGAGCACCCGCGAGGACGCCCAGCGCTTCAACGTCGCCCTGAGCCGTGCGCGCGACCGACTCTATTTGGTGCGATCGGTCAGCGCCGAAGACCTCAAGGATGCAGACCTCAAGCTCGATGTCTTGCGCCACTTCGCCGACCCCATGCCCGAAGGGCGCCGTGATGCCGGCACCTCGATACTGGAGCGGTGCGAATCCGGCTTCGAGCGGGCCGTTTGCGAGCGCCTGCTCGAGGCCAACTATCGTGTCCGCGCTCAGGTCCGGGTCGGCCCCTACCGCATCGATCTGGTCGTCGAGGGCGCCGACGACCGCCGTCTGGCCATCGAGCTGGATGGCGACCACTGGCATGGTCCCGAGCAATGGGCCTACGACATGGCACGGCAGAGCACGCTGGAGCGGGCGGGATGGACCTTCTGGCGCGTCTTCGGCAGCCAGTGGATAACCGATGCCGAGTACTGGTGGCAACACCTGCTGCAGCGTCTCCAAGTCATGGGCATCGAGCCGATCGGCGCTGAGGCGGGCGATGAGCTGTTTACCGAGTTTCGTGTCTACGATATCAGCGGTGGGGGCCTGCAGGGCGTGTCGACCTTGGACGAGGACGCGCCGACCCCAGCCGCTGTTGCCACTGCCAGTTTCAATGATGAGCGCACGGAAGCTGACACGGCGCTGCCTGTCGAGCCCGAGCCCGAGCCCGAGCCCGAATTCCTCGAGCGAGCGCCTGTCAGCCCCTTGCTTGGTGTTGTGGAGGACGCATCCGACCTCCCGAGCGCAGACGCACCGATGCCGGGCGCTGCTGCAGAAACCGGTAGGGCCCTCAGCGATGCGGTCACCGCTGCGACGCCAAACGAGGGGCACGGCGTTGTGGTTGCGCTCCGCCCCGAGGACCTGACGGCTGGCACGGCATCCTCACCCGGCGCCGAGCCGGCTGAAGCCTCGGGCAATGCTGTTGGCATCGACCCGGCACGCTTCTATGCACCGGACTATCGGCATCACCTGCGCAGCCTGGCCTGCCAGCTCATCGACCAGTCTGGCCCCATCAGTTTCAACCATCTCTGCGAACGCATTGCGCGCCTGCACGACTTCAAGCGCACCGGCTCCGAGATCCGGAAAACCATCCGCCAAGCGCTCGGCAATAGCCGCCTGCGTACGCATCTCGCTGGTGACAACGCGGTGTTCTGGCCGCAACAGGTCGAACCGCGGGAGTGGATCGCGTTCAGAGGTCTTGGCAATGGCAGCGAGCAACGAGACTGGAACGACGTGCCTGAGCCGGAAAAGCTCGGCCTGGCCCTCAGCATCGTCGACGACGAACATGCTGATCCGGAATTGGCGATGCGCGATGCCGTCGGCGTCGGTCGCATGGGGCGCCGGCTGCGCGAGGAGTTCTCAATGCTGATCGGGCGCGCCAGGGAGATCAGAGAGGGACGACAAGGGCAGCAGGTGACCTATCTGCATGCCCGAACCGACCGCTGAACGCCCTGATCGTCGTCGATCCTCGCGCCGATGCCCACCGCGGCCTCGTTGCAGGGTGTGCGGATGACTTCTGTGCCATCTCGCGGGCAGAGCCCGATCTTGCCTTGGGCGGGCATGTGCATCTGGGCGATGCCGGGGTTGTCGAGGCATCGTCATCGCGCGTGCCGATAGCGGGGTGTCCAGCCGGCTGATGGGCGAGTCCAATGGCTTCACCCTGATCAGTGAGGATCGAAATAGGCTCCAAGTGGAGCATTGGCAGTGGCTGGGACGACGCTATGCTCCAGCTGTGGAGTCGCAGGATGGACGGAGCCACAAGGGGTGGGTCTA
The DNA here is from genome assembly GCF_008632335.1 of Thiohalocapsa marina. Classification (GTDB taxonomy): domain Bacteria; phylum Pseudomonadota; class Gammaproteobacteria; order Chromatiales; family Chromatiaceae; genus Thiohalocapsa; species Thiohalocapsa marina. The sequence continues at coordinate 9,507 of NZ_VWXX01000041.1, read as the reverse complement.
TCCACCGCCAAGCACCAAGACGCAGCCTCGGACAGTTTGGCCCATGGAGGCGGCCGGCAAGTCGCAGAACGGATCGGGGGAGCGAGGCTGATGCGCCGTAGAGAGCACACTCAAAATCGGCGGAAGGGCACCCGGCCCTGATGCGTTTGGCCGATGACTACATTCGCTCCTCGGCCGACCGTTCTGTCGATAGTCGCTGTATGAATTCCCCCGGCCGCTCTGGCGTGATGAGCCAGGGCCTCGCGTCCCCCATCTCGATCCAGACCAGATCGCGGTTCCGCGAGACATACATCTGCACCGGCCCGCGCCGTTGCGTCCAGAGCCAGCCGAAGGCACCGCCCAGCCCACCGGCACCGACGCGGAATCCCCACCCCAGCTCGCGCCGCAACGCACGGCGATCGGTCAGACGGACATCCTCGATATCAGCACGGCGAATGCGCCGCCGCTTCAGGGGCCAGACGACCTCCAGGGCATCTTCATCAATGACGAACCGCGACGGTCGAAAGCGTAGCCAGTCCCAGGCATAGATGCCGTAGATGAACAGCAGCGGGACGAGTAGCGAGAGGGAGACGACCAGCACCCAGACCTGGATGGCCACCGGGATCAGCAGCAGGATGACCGTCAGGACCAGTACGTCGAGGGTCATCGGGGCCAGACGGTAGTGATATTTCATGCGCAAACGCGAGCCTGTGGGCTGGGATGCAAAAGGTACGAGAGTCCCAAGCTCATCAATCAGCGGCGAGCGACCCGCCCAGCAACGCCCGCGTCCGCACATCCGCCTTGCCCCCAAAGTAGGACTCGATCAGCAGGTGAAACACCGAGCCCCCAAGCGACACCTCCGCGAACAACGTCGCGCAGGAGCACAGCTTCAGCTCGTCGTGCATGCCGAAGATGTCCCGTGCGGATCTGCCCTTGATGGCGAGCACCGCCTCGGCGCAGGCTAATCGGAATCAGCGGGCGATGCAGAGCGCTTCAGCTGCCCGGCTTTGGCGACTTCGTCGATAATTGCCATGGCATCTTTGTCGTCGATAAATCTGGATTCACCAAACGGTAGAAGATACTGGTCTGGAACCGGGCTAACCTTATGCTTTAAAAAATATTTCATCTCTGCATCCCAGCGAGAGCGATCCTCATCTCCATAATGATCCGTACGTATGAGACTCATCCTTCTCTTCGCGAGATGGGTCTGGTATTGAATTGACTTGCTCCGAATGTACTTGCGCTGCTGATGTTCTTTGTAAAGAGCCCAAGGAATCGCAAACGGCAGCAAGATAATAAAAAGCAAAAATCGAAATGTTGCATTAGTGATTGATAATAAAGCAGAAAGGATTGCAGAGAGAATTGCAAATAGCAGCCAGATTGCAGCAGCCCATAGCAAGAGATTCATTAGTCTTCCTCGCATTAAAGCATGAGCGAAATCCTGAACGCGGAGCGACAACGCGAGGTCCGATGTTGAGCCTGTTTGGCACCGGCGTAAATAAGCATTGTGTCCGTTCTGGATGGCAATCAGGGCAGGCGTTGCGAGTCTGTAGCACGGTTGGCATGGTGAAAGGACACACGTGCGAAACGACCAACACTGACCTACCGCACCACATACGCCTTCGCCTTCACGCCCCCGAAGGCCTGCCCCGCATTCACCAGCACAGGCTTGATCCACCCGAGCCTGCGCTTGCTCAACGCCTCGCCATAACGGATGGTGCGAAAGTGTCCCCGGCGCCAGTGCGCCTTGATGCTACGGTGCGCCTCACCGCCGCCACCCCCGGTACCCGCCGGCTCCTCGGGCTCCGGGAACGCAGCCGGCCCGATGACGATGCGGTCGTAAGCACCCGCCATGCGCCGCCTGAACTTCGCCGCCTTCTTCGGCCCGAGCCCCCGAATCTTCTCCAGCAGATCGGAACGCTCGGTCACGCGAAGCTTCTCCGCATCCGTCAGGTTCAGATACAGAAGCACCTTGGCCAGTTGCTCGATCACGGGCTTGACCAGCGCCACGTCGTCCGGGTCCAGCGGCGCCATGCCGGGGTGGGCGTAGGCGACCGGGTCGTGGAACCAGGCGATGTGCCGGTCCAGCACCGCGCGCAGGCATTCGTCCTCGTCCTGGACCAGCAACACAATATCCTGCGAGGCGTCATCGAGGGCGTTGGCCTTGCCGATCGGCGAGCCCGTAATGACGACCTCGATGACCCGTACCGGCTTGGCCGGGTCAAGGTTGAGCGCCCGATTGCGGGCCGCGTTATGAAAGACCCCATGCCCTGCGGGCAGCTCGTAGGTGCCGATATAGGCGCCCTCGCACTCGTGCAGCCCGGAGACCTTGTTGGCCACTTGCAGCGTATTGGGCCGCGCGAGCTCGATATAGACCATGGGATAGGGGCTGCGGAAGAACCCCGCCGGCAGCTCCGCCGCGAGGTCCGTCTCGGTGAGCATGGCCTGCAGCGCGGGCGTGACCTGAACGATGGGGTCACCATGCGCGCGCAACCGGGCCCGGACCATGGTCAGGATGAAGCTGCCCATGTTGGCACCGCCAATGAGGCCGAAGTGGGACTCGGCGATCTCGTACATGCCTGGCACATGCTTGAGAATCCACTCAGTGGTGGCCCGCCCGTCCGTCAGATACGGCTTGAGCGCTGGCATCACGCCCGCGGTCTCGAACACCAGGGAGTCCATTGGCTGGTCCAGCACGGCATCGATGCGCACCGGATGGGGCCGGGCCATCAGGCTGGCGTCATTCAGTCGATCCATGGGGTCGGTCTCTCAGGCGCGCTCTAGGGCTCGTAGTGCCAGCCCGGCGTGAAGCCCTGGTTGGCGGCCAGCGTCATCAGCGGGCCGATGGTCTGATCATAGGCGCGGAACAGCTCGCCGTAGCTCAGCAGCGCCTCGACCGACGTCAGGTGCAGGTCCGCGAGATAGTCCTCGGCGAAGCGCTCGAACTGCCGAACGGGGAATGCGCGCCGAGCGATCTCCAGGGCATGGTACTGGAGGTCCACGAAGTCGCGGAAGTAGTCGCCGTCCGGGAGCTTGTTGGACTTCGAGGAATTCACCTCGCGCGGTACCGGGATCAGGTTCCAGAGCTGATCGTGGGCGACGAAGGACCAGGGCAGGTAGTGATCCAGCGCGAAGGCCTCGGGCGTGAGCGGCTGATCGGAGTAGATGCAGCGCAGCCCAGCCGGTGCCTGGCGCAGGATCTCGCGCCAGTAGCGGGTCTGGCCGGAGAGCGACTCGCGCTTGGCCGGCGGAAAGAGCTTGGTGGCGATGGCCGGCGTGGCCGGATTGCGCCGCTGCATGTACTGCAGCCAGTGCCAGGCGGCCCAGCCGTGGATGATCGAGAAGTGCCGCTCCAGGTAGGCCACCCAGTCCGGGTGCCAGCGCAGGCTCGCGCAGGCCTTCCAGTCGTCGCTGTCGTAGCGGTAGAGCGGCCGGGCGGTGGCGAAGTGCGCATTGGTGATCGCCGGCATGGCGCGCTCGAAGACCATCCAGGCGCCTTTGTCGACGCCCTGCAGGTGCTCCGTGAGAAAGGGGATTTGCAGCCGGTAGGGCACGAAATCCATGAGCCGTGCCGCCTCCCCGAGATCGCAGCCTCCGAGCGCCGCGCGCAGCCGCTTGCGGTCGTTGGCGGTGAGCGTCTCGGCATCCCCGAGCGCCAGGTCCAGCGCATCGAGCTTCTTGGCGATGGTGTCCAGCGACCCGAAGGACAGCTTGAAGTAGGTATGCGCGAACCACGCGATCGAGAGCATCTCGATGGTGATCTCGGCATAGGTGTAGGGCCGCTCGGCGTCGAAACGGTGGCGCGCGAGCAGGTCCAGTAGCGCGAGGAAGAAGACGAACTTGTAGGAATTGGTGGTGTGCTGGAATAGCCGGCTCAGGGCGGCGATGTTCAACCCCTCGTCGTCGGGCAGATGGCGGCCAGCCGCGACCATCACGACCGGGCCGCGGAGACGTCCGTGACCAGAAAACCGATCAGCGTCTCGACCGACTCCCAGGCCGAGAGCAGGACACGCGCCTGCCGGTCCTCGCAGGCGGCAACGTCGATGCGCTGGTGGTACTCGATGAGCGAGCGCTGGGCCAAGGCGGGGTCCGGCTCGTCCTCGACCAGTGCCGCGTCCATGTGCTTTAGGTTGGCTGTGGCAAACAGCGGCGCATAGGCCTCCAGCCAGGTAGGGATGTCGTGCTCGACCGCCTCCTCGACCTCGAGCCCCTTACCCTCGCAGTAGCCGAGCACGCTGTCACGGAAGACCTCCATGGTCAGGTCATGCGTGAGCTGGGCGTCGCCGCCGGCAACCGCGACCAGCGCCTCGAGATCGCAGTGCTCGAGCGTCTGCATGGCGCGCTGCAGGATGCGCGTGCCGTCGAGAAAGGCCAGCGCATTGAAGGTGGCCATGATCTGCTTGGGCTGGAAGGCATGCAGGCCGTGGCGCAGATCGGCGGCGATGGCGTCTTCTTCGGGCATGCTGGTGACTCGGCGCATGGTCGGTTGGCGGTACGGAAAGCGCGGGCACGCCGTTGCGACAACGCGCGTCCACGACGTCATGGCATTATAGCCATGCAGCGAAGCTTCAGAGAGGACAGCGCTCGTGACCCACTATCTGATCGATTACGAGAGCATCCAGCCCAAGCAGATGGGGGACTGGATCGACGAGGCCTCCACGGTCGCGCTTTTCATCGGACCCCAGCAGCACCGTTTGCCGTTCGACCTGGTCGAGACGATGCAGGCGCTCGGCGCGCGGGGCCGCTATATCAGGCTCGAACGGACCGGCAAGAACGCGCTCGACTTCCACCTCGCTTTCTATCTTGGTGAAGGCGTAGGCCAGGAGCCGGAGGCCGAATACCGCGTGCTCACCAAGGACAGCGGATTCGATGCGCTGATCGCACATCTGCAGCAGCGAGGGGTACGTGTGGAGCGTATGGACTGGGAGCCGACGCCGGACTAGAACCGCAAGCATGACCGACAATCAGCAACGACCGATACCGGGCGCAACGCCCGACGGGTCGACGTACTACGACGCCAACGCCAAGGCCTTCTTCGCCGAGACCGTCGCGGTCGACATGACGCCGCTCTATGCCCGCTTCCTCGCCCACCTGCCACCCGCCGCGGCCATCCTCGACGCCGGCTGTGGCTCCGGGCGCGACACCCTGGCCTTCCGCCAGCGCGGCTATGCGCTCACCGCACTGGAGCCCTCAGCGGCCCTCGCACGGCTGGCCGAGGCCCATTGCGGGCTGCCGGTGGCGGTACTGCGCGTCCAGGACATCGCCTGGCAGGAGCGCTTCGACGGCATCTGGGCCTGCGCCAGCCTGCTGCATGTGCCCCTGGCCGAGTTGCCCGAGGTGCTGCGCAGACTGGCCCGGGCGCTCAAGCCCGGCGGGGTGCTCTACGCCTCGTTCAAATACGGGGCAGGGGAGCGGGAGCATGGCGGGCGGCGGTTCACAGACCTCGACGAGGCGGGGCTTGCGGCACTGCTGCGGGCGGTGCCGGAGCTGACGGTGGTGGAGACCTGGACCACGGCGGACCGCCGGCCGGGGCGGGAGGGGGAGCGGTGGCTGAATAGCGTTATGGCAAAGCGGGCGGAGCCTATTCCGCGCACAAGCGAATTGCCATACAGGTGATGGTGTCCGGCAAGGGGGGTTGCACAAAACCCATATTTATCGTGTGCGCTCTGACTCGGCATTTTCCGCCCCAAAAAGGCTGGTGGCAGCATCTAGAAAAGCATGGCCACGCTCGTGCATCCAGTCGATCGCTCGGTCCCAGTTCTCATGATCATCCATATCAATATCGATGCTGTCTACCGGATGGTTGTCGTCATCACCAATATGTTTGCAAACACCGACGAGCCGTTCAAACTCTTGGGCATGAGGCAGTAAGCGTGCCTGCGTTTCGGCAGGCGTCTCACCTCGCGGACCACGAAGGAACACACCGACGCCAGTCTTGGCCCTGTATATCGAGACGACCATCTGAGTGTCGCCCTCCGGTATGAGCCAGTTCGATGGGCTGCCTGTCTCTTTCACACCGAGCGCCGCATCCTCTGGATACCGCTCCAAATAGCGGCGCCAGAAGGCTCTGCGGCCTTCGGCAAAGGCCGAGCTCTCCCCAGTCTTTTCCCGCACGACTTGTTGCATCTGGCGTTCCCAAGCGTTGGGGCGGCCAAGCACATCGAACATTGGTGCCGGAGCGCTATCGCCTATCCGGACCACTCGGAGCCTGACTGCGAAGAACGCGAAGCTGTCGGCTGTGTTTTCATTCAGCCAGCTGATCGCAGACAAATGTTGCTCACGAAATTCTGTGGCGATCCAGATCACAATCTCCGCTTCCAGACCGGACATGTACGTCAGTACCTGTCCGAGATGGCTGTGATCAGTCGTGTCAAGCTGGTTTTCGATCAACACGAGCCGCCCTTGCATGTCACGCGCGAGGATGTCCGCCGAGAACGCCCCGACCGCAACCTCAACACCCTCCGGTTCCAGCTTGAGACCAATCACTTCACCGAGCTGGTCCAGATTTTCTGAGAGCCAAGGGGTGAAATCCCGCGCTTCATGCTGCCAGGCGTCACGAGGTGGAATGTTGCTAAGGCGTCCGATTTCAAGCTTCATCGTTAGCGGTCCTGAAGGGAGTGGGATTTCACCTCACGCAATACTATAAGTCGGAAGAGCCTATCGGATCTCGCCCCCTCGCAGCATCGGAGTTCGGATAACGGCTGTCACCTATCCCTCTAGACCGTTCGCCACCCGCTCCCGCAACCCCTTGCCAGGGCGGAAATACACTGAGCGCTTTGCCGGTATAGCCACCGGCTCGCCGGTGCGCGGATCGCGTCCCATGCGCGCCGCATAGTGACGCAGCGAAAAGGCCCCGAAATCGCGGATCTCGATGCGCTCACCGCGCACGAGCGCCTCAGTCAGCTGCTCGAGGAGGGTCTTCACCGCGAGTGCCACATCATCGTCACTGAGATGCGGTTGCTGCGCCGCGAGACGCTCGATGAGATTCGTGCGGGTCACCGACACGGGGGCGAGAGCCGCAGCAGTGGAGTCAGTCTCTTCGGGCACGTCACGCGGGGCCGCGGCCAGTTCCGACATACATCACACCTCTGCGCAGAGAACACCAGAATGGGAGAGAAGCACCCCCAAGCCGTGCTCGCCATTGTCGCACAGAGCTTCATCAAAATGACAACGGCAAGACACGATCTCAAGCTAGCGTACCATTGCTGATACCAACGATAAGCGCCGCTCAGGGACCCCATGGCAAAACCCACCTACCTGATCCGACACCTCGGCCCTACCGTGCTTGCCGCGGACCCCGCGCCCCTGGACCTGGAAGACGAACCGCTTGCCACGCTGCTCCTGCTCGGCACCGTCAGCGCCGGCCAGCCCATTGAGGCCGTCGAGGACCCCGAGACCATCGACATCCCCGAAGACCTCGCGCGCCGCGCGAGCTTCGCGCTGCGCGTGCGCGGAGACTCCATGACCGAGGACGGCATCGAGGACGGCGACCTGATTCTGGTCGCCCAGCGCCCGCACGCCGAGAACGGCGCCACCGTGGTCGCGCTGATCAATGGCGGCGAGGTGACCCTGAAGCGGCTCTATGTCGAGGCCGAGGGCATCCGCCTGCAGCCGGCCAACCCCGAGATGGCCCCGCTCACGTACCCGCATGCGGCCGTCGAGGTGCTGGGGGTGGTGAGCGCGGTACTGCACAACCGCCGATAGGCCCCCACGCTCTTTCGAGACCATCGACATAAACGCCTCCAATACCGGCGCGAAAGGCCGACCAATTCAGCACCAATGCCGTTGTACGCCTCGCCAATGAATAGCCCGTCCCATTTCCCGACGATGACGAATTATTGGACGTCTTATCGTCAAATCCAGTACACTCCCGCCCTTTAATCACCACAACTGGGAGTTATCCATGGGCACCTTCGAGCACCTCGACATCGACGATCTGCAGCGGCATCAGCAGGAGATGGCAGAAAAGCAAGCCGAGATCAATCGCCTGCTGACGCTGAAGCTGAAAGAGGCCAAGGGTGATTTCGTGCGCGAGCTGCGCGCGCAGATCGAGGCCAAGGGCTATGAGGTCGTCGACATCGCCAACCAATTGCTCGGCCGCAAGCGCGGTGGCGGTGCCGAACGCACCGGCAGCTACTATGTCGATCCAGACGATGCAGGCAATACCTACAAGCGCGGACCGGTCCCGCAATGGCTGAAGAACAAGATGCTCGCGCAGGGCTTCGATCCCACCGACAGAGAGCAGCGCGACGCCTTCAAGGCCGAGCATTTGACACTGGTCGCGGGCTGATCGACAACCTATGGCCAATGGCCGTCAACCGGCGGCCTTTACACCGAGCCCTTTTCCGATCCGCTGCCCTCCAATCGCTGCGCTGAAACGCCCGATACCCCGATGCTGCGCTTGCCTCTCCGGCTCACGCTGACAGTGCTGCTGCTTCTATTGGGCAGCTGCGATCAATCACCAACCGGCCGCACCCAGGTCACGCTGATCCCCGAGCAGCAGATGGCCGCGATCGGCGAGCGCACCTTCGCCGAGCTGCTGCAGACCCAACCGCTGGTGACGGACAAGGCCGTGCGCGAGGAGATCACCTGCATCACCCGCGCCCTGATCGAGGCGCTGCCGCCGCCACGGGGCGAATGGTCGGTGGCCGTCTTCCAGGACCCGAGCCCGAACGCCTTCGCGCTGCCCGGCGGCAAGATCGGCGTCAACAGCGGCCTGCTCGAGGTGGTGCGCTCGCCCGATCAGCTCGCCGCCGTCATCGCCCACGAGATCGCCCATGTGCGCGCCGACCACGGCAACGAGCGCCTGACCCAACAGCTCGCGGTCCAGGGTGGCCTGCTGCTGGTGGACCTGCTGGCCGAAGACCCCGGCAGCCTGGGTCACGAAGTGCTGCGGCAGGCGCTCGGCATCGGCGCCGAGCTCGGTCTGCTGCTGCCCTACAGCCGCACCCACGAGCGCGAGGCCGACCTGCTCGGCCTGGAGCTCATGGCGCGCGCCGGCTTCGATCCGCGCGAGAGCCTGAGCCTATGGCGCAACATGGCCGCGGCCGGCGGCGGCCAGCCGTTGGAGTTCCTCTCCACCCATCCCACTCACGACAGCCGGCTCGAGGACCTGCAAGCCGCCATGCCCGCCGCCCTTGCGCTACAGGCGGCCGCGCTCGAAGACCGCCCAGCGCCGCGCTGCGGGCGCTGAACGCGCAGGCGGAATTGCACAACAGATGCCCCTTGGCCGGGCCACTGTCGATATAGACAGCTCCCGGCCGCTGCCGTAACCTGCCGGCAGTTCACTGCCCACCGCAACGCCAGCACGATGCCGCCCCCGTTCTGCCACGACAACCGCCAAGCCAGCCGCCCCAGGCCCGAGACCAAGCCAGTCCTGGTCGGTGCTATACCATGCCCTGTGGCGCGCGCCACGCCGCACCCGCTGCCCCGCATGACCTGGCCCGTGCAGGCCGGCTTCCCGTCCCCGGCCGAGGACGACCAGGAGCCGGCCATCGACCTCAACGCCATGCTCGTGCCGCATCCCGA
>NZ_VWXX01000040.1 GCF_008632335.1 Thiohalocapsa marina | reverse complement strand
AATGGTTAACTGTTTGGGGGTTATACCCTCCCCGCTGCGGCGTGGGTGGCGGGCGGGTTTTGCGCTTCTTTTACCCCCCCTACCGTGCATCCGTGTAGGTTATTTCTGAATCGTGCCTTAAGGATCAACCTGCACAGCACCGATCCATTGGTGACTGGGCAAGCGCGATCAACGAGACGGCAGCGGCATCGGTTCGATGTGGTACAGCCACGGCCAGTACTTGCCGGTGACCAGCAGGCGCCCGCGGTCGACATCGTAGGCAATGCCGTTGAGCACCGCCTCGCGGTGACGGCGCAGCCCCTCGGGGCGCAGGCCCTGCAGGTCCACATACCCCAGGACGCGACCATCCGCCGGGGAGATGCGCACCAGGCGATCATCGTGCCAGATGTTGGCCCAGACCTCGCCGTCGATGAATTCCAGCTCGTTCAGCCGTCGCAGCGGCCGCCCGGCATCCTGCACCTGCACGCGGCGGACCTCGCGCTGGGTCTGCGGATCGAGAAAGCGCAGGTCCGCGGTGCCGTCGCTGACGATCCATCGACGACCATCATGGGTCAGCCCCCAGCCCTCCCCCGGCAGATGGAACTCGCCGCTCTGACGGAGGCTGGCGCGGTCGAAGCGCAGGCCCCGATGGGCGCGCCAGGTCAGCTGCACGATCTCGTCGCGCCACACCGTGATGCCCTCGCCGAACATGGTGTCCGGCAACGCCACCTGCTGCAGCACGCGGCCGGACGCCAGCTCCACCCGCCGCAGCGTGGAGCGACCGTACAGCCCGGTGGATTCGTACAGCGCGCCATCATGGAATGCCAGCCCCTGGGTGAAGGCCGACGGGTCATGGGGATAGCTCGCCACCACCCGATAGCCCTGCACTGGCGCCGGGGCGGGCGGGGTATCCGCGGCAGCGGCCACGCCGTGCAGCAGCCCCGTCAGCAGGGCTGACAACAATCCTCGTCGAATGCATGAACACATCGGATCAAAGCCCCATCTGTCAGAGGTTCCGTGCAGGCGCGCATCGGGTGCTCGCCCAGCGTCGTCGCACCAGCAATCGTCCCACACGCAAACGACGGAGGCCGCCTTCATGTTCCCCTTTCGACGAAACACCCGGATGCCCACCGCCGCTGAGGCACTGCCCGGTCGCGAGCAGCCCATGGCCGTGACCAACCGGCATCATGTCAATGGACATCCGATCCAGCCACCGTTTCCGGATGGGCTGGCGTTGGCGCTGTTCGGACTCGGCTGCTTCTGGGGTGCGGAGAAGACCTTCTGGCAACTGCCGGGGGTCTACAGCACCGCAGTTGGCTACGCCGGCGGGCTGACGCCGAACCCCGGCTACGAAGAGGTCTGCTCCGGACGCACCGGCCACAACGAGGTCGTGCGCGTCGTCTACGACCCCGAGCGCATCGGCTACGAAGACCTTCTGAAGGCCTTCTGGGAGGGCCACGACCCGACCCAAGGGATGCGCCAGGGCAATGACATCGGCACTCAGTACCGCTCGGGCATCTACTGCGCGGATACCGCCCAGCAACAGGCGGCGGAAGTGAGCCGCACCCGCTATCAGCAGGCCCTGCACGCCGCCGGCTTGAAGGCCGCCATCACCACGGAGATCATCCCGGCGCCGCCGTTCTATTACGCCGAGGACTACCACCAGCAGTACCTGTCCAAGAACCCGGGCGGCTACTGCGGGCATGGCGGCTGTGGCGTGCGCTACGCCTGACGGGCCGGACCTGCGATGGGCAACATACCCGGGGGAAGGGGGGTTGACAAGCACATCGCTATTTTAGAAAATGCTCATGTACTGAAGATTCGCAGTTCTTCAGTGCACTCCTCCATCCTCCTTTGGTGGTAATCTTGCAAGCGCGGTGCACACCGCGCTTTTTTTTGCCTGCCTGCCGGCAAGGCACGCCCGAGTCCACCACTGTTTGGCCCCAACCTCAGCGGATAAGCAGCGGATCATTCCGCCCGCCGCGTCAGGAACATCGCGTCTCCGTAGGAGAAGAACCGGTAGCCCCGCTCGACCGCATGGGCGTAGGCGGCCAGCACCGCCCCATGTCCGGCAAAGGCGCTGACCAGCATCAGCAGGGTCGACTCCGGCAGGTGGAAGTTGGTGACCATCGCATCCACCACCCGGAACCGGTAGCCGGGGCGGATGAACAACCGGCTGTCTCCGCGAAAGGGCTCAAGCGCACCGCCGGCCGCCGCCGTCTCCAGGCCCCGCACACTCGTGGTGCCGACGGCGATGACCCGCCCCCCGGCGGCCCGGGTCTCCTGCACCCGACGGCACAGGGCCGCATCCACTTCCAGCCATTCCGCATGCATCCGGTGCTGGTCGAGATCATCCACCCGCACCGGCTGGAAGGTACCCGCCCCCACATGCAGGGTCAGATGGGCGGTCTCGACACCCAGCAACCGCAACCGCGCCAGCAGGGCCTCGTCGAAGTGCAAGCCCGCCGTGGGCGCCGCCACCGCGCCGTCGCGCCTGGCATAGACCGTCTGGTAGCGCTGCTGGTCCACGGGTTCATCCGCCCGCTCGATATACGGCGGCAACGGCATATGCCCATGCGCCCGCAACAGTTCCGGAAAGTCCGCATCCGTCGAACGCAGCAGGAACAGATCCTCGTCGCGCCCGGTCACCTCGACCCGCGCACCGCCGTCGAGCAGCAGCCGGCTGCCCGGTTTCGGCGATTTGCTCGCACGCACATGCGCCGAGGCCTGCGTCGGCGCCAGCAGACGCTCGATCAGGATCTCCGCCCGGCCCCCGCTCTCCTTGCGGGCAAACAGCCGCGCCGGCAGGACGCGCGTGTCGTTGAACACGAGCAGGTCGCCGGCGCGCAGCAGCGACGGCAGGTCGCGAAACATCCGGTCGGCCAGGTCACCGCTTTGGCCGTCCAGGACCAGCAGGCGGCTGGCGGTGCGCTCGGACAACGGACGCTGGGCGATCAGTTCCGGTGGGAGATCGAAGGCAAAATCGGCACGACGCATGCAATGGCTCAGGTGGGCAGCGGCGGTCCGGCTTCCTAAACAGCCGACATCGCGCTATAGTTGACGTTTCGCCGGGGTGGCGGAATTGGTAGACGCAGTGGACTCAAAATCCACCGGTGGTGACACCTTACGAGTTCGAGTCTCGTCCCCGGTACCAGATATGCAGAGGTTGGAGCAGGACTGGCAATCGATCCGATTGCCAGTCCGACACGCGATCCGCCGGACGAGTCCGTCGCCCGCTCCATCTCCGATCCCGGCTCTATCGCCGGCTCCATGTCCGATCCCGTATCAGGCCGGCCTGGCGTTACCAGCGCATCTCGAAGACACAGGCCGGGGCCCCCGCGGCGCTGCATTCCACTTCCCTAACCTCCGTGCGACGGCTCACCAGGGTGCTGAACAACCGCTGGAAGGTACCGGTGTAGAAGTCGCACACCGGCTCCGGCGCATCGGCAATGCCGCGGCACACCGGGCAATGCTCAATCACCACCCTGACCGGGCGTCCGGTCTCGAAGCTGAAATGGCCGCTGCCGGAAAAGGTCCAGGCGTGCTTGCCCACGGCCTTGAGCAGGATGCGGCTGGCCGGCGCCGGCGGCAGCACTCGCAACACACGTTGGGCCCCTTTCGGGATGCGGTGGGCCAGCAGGTAATCACCGGTGCGCAGACCGGCGTCGAAACTCACGGCCTTGGCCTCGTCATGCCCCAGTTCCGCGCGCAACGCGGCCTGCAATGCCACCACCTCCCGCTCGTCCACCATGGCGTCGGGCATCGCCGCCAGATAGTGTGCCAGCCCTGCCGCGGCAAACACCTGTTGCACAGGGCCTTGTCGGTCGGTCAGCGCCTCGGCTACGCGAATGATGGCGTTGGGTCCGATCCGGGCGATCGGGGCGACCTGGTCGTCTGCCGCATCCAATGGCTGGTTCTCCTGACTCGCTGACGGATTGTTGCTGGGGATGGGATACGCCGACCTTTGACCGCATCAACTGGAGCGGGCGAAATGCCAGCGCGCCCGGTCCCAGTTAAAGTAGGCGTCGTGTTCGCTACAGAGGTTGCGCAGGAAGAAGCGCCCGGCGGTGGTGATGCGCAGGCGATCGTCACCGATCTCCACCAGGCCATCCGGGGCAAAGGACGCCAGCCGCTTGTATTCCTCTTCCAGACAACCCGCCGCCATGGACGCAGGCAGCTCCAGATTGCAGATCAGGTGCTCGATGGCCTGCCGGCGACACTGCTCGGTGCTGTTCAGGCAGTGCCCGCGCCCCACCGGAAACCGGTCCTGCTCCAGCTGCTCCTGCCAGCGGGCCACGCTGGTCTGATTCTGCACGCAGTAGCCGCCCACCTCGCCGACGGCACCGGCGCCGAAGCCGAGGAACAGGTCACTGACCCGGGCCGTGTAGCCGATGCAGCTGCGATGCAGTCGCCCCTCCTGCTGCGCCACCGCCAGTTCATCGGTGTCGAGGGCGAAGTTGTCCAGGCCCAACCAGGCATAGCCGGCGGCGGTAAAGACCTTGACGGCATTGTGGAACAGCACCTGGCGCTCCAGCGCGGACGGCAGCTGATGCACATCGATGGCATGCTGATGGGAGCCCCGCGTGGTGCTCCGGGAGTAGCCGAAACAGGCAACGCGATCCGGCTGCAATTCGGCGACGGTCTCGAGCGTGCGCTGAAAGGTGGCCTCGGTCTGGTGCGGCAGACCGAAGATCAGGTCGAAACCGATGCTGTCGAAGCCGATCTCACGCGCGGTCCAGTAGACGTCGCGAATCAGATCGAGCGACTGGATGCGACCGATGGCCCGCTGCACCCCCGGGTCCAGATCCTGCACGCCGAAGGTGATGCGCTGATAGCCCAGGGCATACAGCAGGTCGAGCTGTCCCGCCGAGGTCCGTCGGGGATCGCACTCGATGGAGAGATCCGTGTCGGGCAACAGGCGGAAGCGGCGCTCGACCATCTCGGTCAGGCGCGTCAGCTGGGCGTCGTTCAGGTAATTCGGGGTGCCGCCAGCGAGATGCAGCGACAGCACGTCACGTTCGCCGGGCAGACGCTCCGTCACCAGCGCCATCTCCCGGTCGAGCACATCCAGGTAACGGTCGATACGGCTGCTGTCGTGGGTAATGGTGGTGTTGCAGCCGCAGTACAGGCAGCGCCCGGGACAGAAGGGCACATGGATGTAGAGCGACAGGGTCTCGTCCACGCCTTGCGCCGCTGTGCTCAAGGCCGCCGCGTATTCGTCGCTGCCGAAGCTGTCCCACCAGGGCGTCTCCGGCTCCACCTGATCCACAGCTGGACTCAACTCGGCGAAGCGCTCGAGCATGTCGCGGGAGATCTCCGCTGGCATTGCGCTGGACATGGTCATCAGCCTCGATTGATTTTTGCCACCGCGGGTGCGTCGAGCCGACCTTAACAGGCAGGCCGTTCGGCCCGCCGCCCGATCCCCAGACGGCGGACGACGAACCCGCCGGCGCGGCTCGGGCAGCACCGATGGCGTTCGGCGACGGGGTATCTGAAGGTATCCAACGCAGGGATCAGCGTCGTTGACGCACATCAAGCCGACCCCGCATCGAAACCCCTGCAGCGGGGGATGGAATGCCCGCTTCAGGCAGCGGGAATGACCTCAGAGAGCTATCCCGCGCGGAATGCAGAGTCCATCTTGCCGACGGGAAGCCCCGCCCGGCGTCCCGCCGAGGACACGGACTCCGGCCGTGGCGCCACCGTGTCGCCGGCGCTGGGCGGTGTCTCTCGCGGGCCGTCCAGCGCCCAGTTCCACAGCGCCGCATCAGCCAGCGGCAAAACCAGAAACCAGTGCTCCAGGATCGCCAGGGCAAGCAGGGTCGAGGTCAGCATCAAGGCAACCGCGCCGAAGCCGGCGGCGGGCAGGTCCAGCGCCGCCGCCACCAGCAGGCACATGACCACGGTTGCAACACTGACCGACACCGGAAACAGCAGATTCATCGGCCGTTTGGCCAGGTAGCTGGTCAGGAAACGGATATGCTCGGGCAACCAGTCCTCGTTGAGATTGGGCACGCCGAAGAACAGGTTCAGCTTGGCGCTCCAGCGCATCCACCAGAGGACGACGAAGGTCCAGGTGCCGACCTGATTCACCGCGCCCCAAGTGAGCCAGGCCAGGCCGAGACCGGCGGCGACGATGACCAGTTCGTGGTAGAGACTGGTCTGGATGGCCAGCCAGAAGCGCGTCCAGCCGCCGCAACCGTCGGGGCAAGGCTGCTTTCGCGGGCCGGTGACGAAGCCCATGAAGTAGCTCATCTCCATCCAGCCCCAGATGAAGACGCCGGCGGTAAAGCTCACATAGGCGCCGAACAGGGTGCCGTGGTCGCGCACGGCATGCACCGCAAGCACCGACAACACGGCGAGGATGGTTGCGCCGAGCAGGCTCCAGGGGTAGGTGCTGGCCGGACGTCGGTCCAGGTAGAGGATGACGCCGGTACTGAACCACCAGAGGAACAACGCATAGGCGACGGCGATTCCGAGACTCAGCATCGGCGGGCCGGTTCAGCGTGTCGGGTCGGCATGGATCTCGCCGCGCAGGAGCCTGGCGAAGGACTCCATGTTGGTCGGGCCAAACGCGCGCACGTCGATGATGCGTCCGGTCGACGGATCTTCGAACAGCAGACGGCCGTCCTCGCGTCGGGACAGCAGGTAGGGGGCGTCCAGCGGGGCATCGTAGGCATTGCGCTCCCGCACCATGCCGCGCATGACGCCGAGGACGAAACCGTCCACCCCCGACTCCAGATCCGCCACACGGCCTTCGTCCGGGACCCGCACCGTCGTGGTTCCGTCGCCGTTATCGATGAAGACCAGTTGGCGGCTCTCCACCACCGGCGTGATCGGCATCTCGGTACCACCAACACCCGTGAGCCGGACCATGACAGTGGCCGCGATCACGAAGCCGATCAGCAGGGCCGCCCCGATCAGCACCTCGCGCGGGAACGGCCGTCCCTCGAAGGGGTCACTCATCTACCTCTCCCAAGGGTTCAGCGGCTTGCGGCCGCAGCCGGATCCATCTGCGGATCAGCGCGCCCTTCGCCTGTCTGCGACCGGGCCTCGTCCTCGGCTGCCACCGTGGCCGTACGCAGTGCCTGACCGAGGATCTCGGCGGCCTTGGCCGCATCCGGGATGCAGCGCAGCATTGGCTGGGCATTGAGGAACCGCCACGGTCGGACGTTGGGCCACATGATAATGAAATTGACCCGGTGATCCGCACCGAGCACCATCGGAATGTCTCCCGATCCGTCCGGATAACTGCGCAGACCGGCGCTCTCGATCGCCTTGAAGGGGATGTTCACCGCCATCGGCAGGGCGACGCCGAAACGGATCACGACCCGGCGGTCGGTGATGCTGTATACGGTCGAGCGGCTGTACAGCCACGCCATCAGGGTCAGGATGCCGATCGCCATCAGCGACAACACCAGCAGCCAGAGCCCGGACAACACCGCGATGGACAGGGGCTCGCCGGCGCTCAGCACGAAGCCGATGCGAAACAGGATCAGCAATCCGAAATAGATGGCGACCTTGCGAACATGAAATGCGCGCAAGGCGAGCGCGCCCCAATGGGGCGCCCCCTGCCAGCGGAGAGACTCCCCTTCGGGGAGGTTCTCCGGCAAGCCGTGGACCGGCTCGAAGTTGAACTCACTCACAGATAGGGCTCCGCCCGATCCGGGGTGGCGTAGAGCTGGCCGGCGCCGCAGTAGGCCACGACCTTGTCTTCCTCGGCCAGGGTGATCTGGTCATAGCTCTTCAGCGTCGGGGCGTTCTTGAAGTGCTCGCCCTTCAGGCTGCGGACCTCGATCAGGCCCTTCTTCGCCCGAACCTGCGACAGGGCCATGGGCACCAGCACACGCTTGCCGCCGGCGGCCTCGAGTTCGAGATAGCGCACGCAGGGCTCGGCACGGTCGATCCACAGCTCCTTGCAGACACCGCCCTGCTCACCGTCGCAGCCCACCACCGGCATGCCGCGGGGGTCCGGATCCTTGTCGGCAACGCTGAAGTGGGTCGCCACGCGCAGCGGCACGATGCGGGGCTCGCCTTCGTCGGTCAGGTCAGGCTCTTCGGCGCGGATGGCGTAGGAACCCGGACCGACGGCCGCCAGCATCGGGTCGCCGATGGGGGCCAGGGCTGCACCGGGGAAGGGCGCGATCGGCGCGGCATTCAGCTTGTACTGCGCTGGCTCGGGGCCCGGCTTCACCACCTTGCGGCCGGTGTGGGGCAGGATGAAGGTCTTGGGCTTGGGCAGCGGGGGGAAGCCTTCCATCTTGGCCACGCCGGTGGTGCGCTGATACTCCACCGGATAGCCTTCGCGCTTGTCCTCGCGGCGGATCCAGAAGACCAGCGCGAAGAAGAAGAACCAGAACACATACAGGGTAAGCTGGGCAACGTCGATGTAGTTGGTAATGGCGCCAGTAGGCATGGGACAACCTCCGTTGGCTTGGGTGACTAAGGCAGCTCGGCGATGCCGAACCTCGATGACGACCGCACGCGCCCTTCGCCGTGGGTGACGAGCGGACCGATTGCGATCAGGGTAGCGAACAACAGAATGATCTCCAGATGGTAGACCACGGTGTAGCCGACCGACGGCCCCATCAGGGTGTCGCCCAGCAGGCCGTTGCTGGCCAGCAACGAAACCAGATCCCGCAACGCCCCGCCCAGGGCGATGGCCACGCCGTAGGCGGTGGCCTGGACCGCGCCCCAGGCGCCCAGGGCCAGACCGCTGTGCCCGCCCTCGGCCAGGTCCATGGCGGCGGTGAGGGTGCCGACCGCGAACAGACCGCCGCCGAAGCCGATCAGCAGCGCGCCGCCGCGGAACAGCCAGGAAGACGCCAGCGGGTCGGAAAAGATCACCGCCGTGAAGGCGACGATGCCGATGAGCACGCCGATGGCGGACAGCCGGAAGGTGTCGATGCCCCGGGTGAGCATGCGTGCGGCCAGGGCGAAGGCCGCCAGGGTGCCGAAGGCCCAGATGGCGGTCAGCCGGGTGGTCTCAGCGACACTGAGATCCAGCACCTGTGCACCGTAGGGCTCCAGCAGGATCTCCTGCATGGTGAAGCCGGCGGTACCGAGACCCAGGGCCAGCAGCAGCCGCTTCGAGCGACCGGACCGCACCAGGGCCCGCCAGGCGGCACCGAAGGGCGGCAACGGCTTGCCCGCCTCGCGGTCACGCCGGCACTGCGCCGCGCGCTCGCGATCCACCGCCTCCTGTTTCCACAAGGCCACCACGTTCAGCACGATGACCGCCACCGCGGCGCCCTGGATGACCTGGATCAGTCGCATCTGGCTGAACTCGGCCAGCAGCAGCCCGAACACCAGCGCGCTGCCGAGCATGCTGAGCTGGAGCGCGACGAACAGCAAGGCCACCACCCGCGGCCGGCTGGCCCGGGGGGCGATATCCGTGGCCAGCGCAAGCCCCGCCGTCTGGGTGGTGTGCAGGCCGGCGCCGGCCAGCAGGAAGGCCACCGCCGCGCCGAGTTGGCCCACCACCGGATGCACATTGCCGCCCTCGGCCAGCAGCAGCAGCGCGAACGGCATCACCGCGAGGCCACCGAATTGCAGCAGGCTGCCGAACCAGATGTATGGCACCCGGCGCAGGCCGAAGGCGGAACGATGCACGTCCGAGCGGAAGCCGATCAAGGCCCGCACCGGTGCGAACAGCACCGGCAGCGCGACCATGGTCGCCACCAGCCAGGCCGGCACGCCCATCTCCACCACCATGACCCGGTTCAGCGTGCCGTACAGCAGCACCATGGTCATGCCGACGGAGCCCTGGAACAGGGCCAGACGCAACAGCCGGTTCAGCGGCAGTTCGACACTGGCCGCATCAGCGAACGGCAGGACACGGGGCAGGATGTCCCGGAACCACACCTGCTTGAGTTCGCTGAGGCCGGCGTTCACAGGCGTTTCAGCTCCATGGCCTGTGAGGTGTAGAAGCCGCGGGCGATGCGCTGGGTGCGGCCGACCTGCCAGCCGGCAAAGGCCGCCCCGGAGCCGATGCCCTGGCGCATGGCGCGTTCTGCCACCGGCACGATGGCCGGGGAGCGATCGCCGCGCGGGAACAGCTTGCCCACCGCATGCATCGCCGCCAGGGCCGGGGTGCGCGGCGCGAAGGTGAACAGCACCTGCTCGCGGGCGCGCTCGGCAAGGCCCGCCAGCACACCGAGGGCATCATCCAGCTCGTAGTGGATGATGCTGTCCATGGACACCACGAAATCGAAGGCGCCGGGCCCGGTCTCGTCCGGGCTGCGCGTCATCATGTCGCCGACGGCGAACTCGACCTGCCCCGCCAGCTCGGCGGGCAGCCGCTCACGGGCGTTGGCGATCAGGGTAGGCGACAGGTCCACTGCGTACACCTGGGCGCCGCGCCGGGCCGCCTCCAGTGCCAGCATGCCGGTGCCGCAGCCGGCGTCCAGCAGCCGACATCCGCTCAGGTCGGCGGGCAGCCAGCCGAGCAGGGTGGCGCGCATGCGGTCGCGACCCTCGCGCACCGTTGCGCGGATGCCGCTGACCGGCGCATCGGAGGTGAGGCGCTTCCAAGCGTCCGCCGCGGTCCGATCGAAGTAGGCCTCGATCTGATTGCGCCGCTGCTGGTACGAAGAACCAGCCGTGGACGTCTGCCCGGCAGCAACCGGGGCGGTCGCCTGGGAGGTGACCGGCGTGTTGTCCGGCATGGTCGAGGGATCCCGCTCTATCGCTGCCATCAATCGAAGCCCAGGAAGTCGAACAGGTCACGATCCCGCATCGGCGAGACTTCCAGCGGATCGGTGCCCGCCAGCAGTGCCGAGGCCAGTTGCAGGTACTGCTGCTGGGCCAGTTCGACGTCCGGATCCGGATCCATCTCGAACAGCGTCGCCTTCTTCAGACGGCTGCGGCGGATGACATCGAGATTCGGCAGATGGGCCATTGTCTTCAGGCCCACGGCATCATTGAAACGGTCGATCTGGTCGGTCTCGGCACTGCGATTGGCGATGACCCCGCCGATGCGCACCTTGTAGTTCTTCGCCTTGGCCAGGATCGCCGTGGCGATGCGGTTCATGGCAAAGATGGAATCGAAGTCGTTGGCGGTGACGATCAGCGCGCGATCGGCATGCTGCAACGGCGCAGCAAACCCGCCGCAGACCACGTCGCCGAGCACGTCGAACACCACCACGTCGGTGTCCTCGAGCAGGTGGTGCTGCTTGAGCAGCTTCACCGTCTGACCCACCACATAGCCACCGCAGCCGGTGCCAGCCGGCGGTCCGCCGGCCTCGACGCACATGACGCCGTTGTAGCCCTCGTAGACAAAGTCATCGAGGCGCAGCTCTTCCGGATGGAAGTCCACGGACTCCAGCACATCGATGACCGTGGGCACCAGGCACTTGGTCAGGGTGAAGGTGGAGTCGTGCTTCGGGTCGCAGCCGATCTGCACTACCCGCTGACCGAGCTTTGAAAAGGCCACCGACAGGTTGGACGAAGTCGTGCTCTTGCCGATGCCGCCTTTGCCGTAGACGGCAAAGACCTTGGCCCCGCCAATGCGCACGTCCGGGTCGAGCTGCACCTGCAAGCTGCCCTCGCCGTCGAGCCGCGGATCTGGTCGCGAATCTGGTCGCGGGGCACCGCGGGCGTTGCCGCCACCGAAGATGTTGGTCGGGAGATCGTCGAGACTCACGCGGCCACCCCTTCGGCGATGCCTTCCAGGCGGTCTTCGAGCTCCTCGCCGGCCCGGCGCAAGGCCTCCAGGGTGGCGTCGTCAGGCTGCCAGTAGTTTCGCTCGTGCGCCTCGAGCAGGCGGTTGGCGACCTTGGCCGAGGCCGTCGGATTCAGCGCCGCAAGCCGGTTGCGCATCTCCTCGTCGAGGACGAAGGTCTCGGTCATGCGCTGGTAGACCCAGGGCGCGACCTGACCGGTGGTGGCCGACCAGCCCATGGTGTTGGTCACATGCACCTCGATCTCGCGCACCCCCTCGTAGCCGTGCTTGAGCATGCCCTCGTACCACTTCGGGTTGAGCATGCGGGTGCGGGTCTCCAGCGCCACCTGCTCGGACAGGGTGCGCACCTTGCCGTCACCGCGGGTCTGGTCGCCGATATAGACCGGCACATCCGAGCCCTTGGACGAGCTCACGGCGCGACTGATGCCGCCGAGGGTGTCGAAGTAGTGATCGACGGTGGTCACGCCGAGTTCAACCGAATCGAGATTCTGATACGCCAGCTGGACATCCCCCAGTACGCTCTTGAGCAGGTCCGCCTGGCGCACCGGCGTCCCGGAGCGACCATAGGCGAAGCACTTGCGTCGGGTGTAGGTCTCCGCCAGTTCGTCTTCGTCGTCCCAGCCGCTGTTGTCGACCAGATGGTTGACGTTGGAGCCATAGGCGCCGTCGGCGTTGCTGAACACCCGCAGCGCCGCCGTCTCCAGGTCGCAGCCGTGGGTCCGCTGGTACTCCAGCGTGTGCTTGCGCACGAAGTTGTGCTCCAGCGGCTCGTCGGCGGTGGCCGCCAGATACGACGCCTCGGCCAGCATCTTGGTCTGCAACGGCAGCAGGTCGCGGAAGATGCCGGACAGCGTCATGACCACGTCGATGCGCGGACGGCCCAGCTGCTCCAGCGGCAGCAGTTCGGCGCCGCAGACGCGACCGTAGCTGTCGAGCCTGGGCTTGGCGCCGAGCAGTGCCAGGGCCTGGGCGATCGGCCCGCCCTCGGTCTTCAGATTGTCCGTGCCCCAAAGCACCAGCGCGATGGACTCCGGCAGGCCATTGCCGTCCTGCAGGTGGCGATCGAGTAGCATCTGTGCATGCCGCAGGCCCTCGGTCACGGCAAAGACGCTGGGCAGCCGGAAGGGATCGAAGCCATGCAGGTTGCGGCCGGTGGGCAGGATCTCAGGCGTGCGCAGCAGGTCACCACCCGGCGCAGGCTGGACGAAACGGCCCTCCAGGGCGCGCAGGATCGCCGGGGTCTCGTGGTCCTCGGACAGAAAGCGGTTGTGCCCGGCCAGCTCTTCCATCAGGGCCAGGGCCTCATCGGTCACCTCCATGCCGCCCTTCTGCAGGGACAGTGCCGGTGCACCGCCGTTGACCAGGGCCTCCAGCGCCTTGCGCGTGGGTACCGGCTGGCTGCTGCCCTCTGCCTTGGCCTCGGCCACGGCCATCAGCAGGTCCAGACGCTCCTCGGCGTTCGGCGGCTCGCCCACCACATGCAGGCCATGGGGGATCAGGGTGTATTCCAGCTCGAGCAGGGCGTCATTCAGTTGTGTGATGCGCTCGCCCGCGCCAGCATCCCAGGCCGGTTCCGCGTCGGACGGTTCCGGCGCCAGATCCACCTCGGCGGCTTGGGCGTGGATCAGGGCCGCCAGTTGCGCCCGCTCGGCATCGTCGGCGTCCGGGGTCAGCGCCCGCCAGCGCTCGATGGAGCCCTTGAGGTCGTTCAGACCGCGATAGAGCCCGGCATTGGCGATGGGCGGCGTCAGGTAGCTGATCAGCGTGGCCGCGGAGCGGCGCTTGGCAATGGTCCCCTCCGACGGGTTGTTGGAGGCGTACAGATACAGGTTCGGCAGATCCGCGATCAGTCGATCCGGCCAGCAGGTGGCGGACATGCCGGACTGCTTGCCGGGCATGAACTCCAGCGCGCCATGGGTGCCGAAGTGCAGCACGGCGTTGGCGCCGAAGTCCTCGCGCAGGAAGCGATAGAAGGCGCTGAACGCATGGGTCGGCGCGAAGCCCTTGTCGAACAGCAGGCGCATCGGGTCGCCCTCGTAGCCGAAGCTGGGCTGCACACCGACGAACACGTTGCCGAACTGCTTGCCGAGGACGAACAGCGACGCACCGTCGCTCTGCTGCCGACCCGGGGCCGGCCCCCACTGCGCCTCGATCTCCGCCAGGTGCGGTTCGCGGCGGACGTGGTCGTCGGTGGGGATGCGGGTGAAGACGTTGGCATGGGCGCCGTACTGGGCGGCGTTGCCGTTGATGATGCCCTCGCGCAGGGCGTCGACGCTCTCGGGCAGATCGACGCTGTAGCCTTCCTTCTGCAACGCCTTCAGCGTGTTGTACAGCGAGGCGAACACCGACAGATAGGCCGCCGTGCCGGTGTTGCCGCCATTGGGCGGGAAGTTGAACAGCACCGCCGCGACCTTGCGCTCGGCCACCGGTGTGTTGCGCAACGCCACCAGACGGTCGACGCGGGCCGCCAGCGCGGCGGCGCGCTCCGGATGGGAATGCATGTCGCGAGAGTGGTCCTCGCCCGCGTCCGCGGAGCGCCCGCCAAAGACCATCGGCCCGGTGGAACCATCCAGCTCGGGAATGGCCACCATCATGGTGGACTCCACCGGCATCAGACCCCGCTCGGAAGACTGCCATTGCTCCAGCGTCTGGAACTCCACCGGATGCGCGGCCACGTAGGGGACATCGAGCCGGGACAGGATCTCCTGCGCGGCATGGGCATCGTTGTAGGCGGGTCCGCCGACCAGCGAGAAGCCGGTCAGGGAGACCATCGCATCAATGCAGGGCGCGCCCTTGCGGAAGAAGAACTGCTCCACCGCCGGGCGGGCGTCCAGCCCGCTGGCGAAGGCGGGTATGACGCGCAGGCCACGGGCCTCGAGTGCCGTGATGACGCCGTCGTAATGGGCGGTGTTGCCGGCCAGGACATAGGAGCGCATCACCAGCAGCCCGACGGTGCCGGTGGCGTTCTTCGGCGACGGCAGCTTGCCCGCCTGGTCGTTGATGCGGCCCTTCAGGCGCGGATGATAGACGCCGACCTCCGGATAGTAGACCGGGGCACCCGCCTTCAGCCGGCCACGGAACTCCGCCCGCGGACCATCGGCGAAGCGGTCAACGGTATGCCGCACCATATTGGCGACGTTCTCGTCGGACCCGGCCAGCCAGTACTGCAGGATCAGGAAATAGGAGCGCACATCCTGGGCGCTGCCCGGGATGAACCGCAGGATCTTCGGGATGCGGCGCAGCATGGCCATCTGCTTGGCGCCGTTGCTGGCGTTCTTCTCCTTTGCCTCCTTGTTGCCGCGCAGTCGCTTCAGCAAGGCCATCGGGCCGCTCTGGGACCCGTCCATGGTGAACTTGCCCATCTTGGTCAGACGCATGACCTCACTGGCGGACATGCAGCCGATCATGGCGTCGCACTGCTCGCGACGGGCCTGCAGCGACGGCAGCACGGCCTTGACGTGGTCTTCCATGAACAGCATGGTGGCGATGACGATATCGCCATCGGCAATGTCCTGGCGGCAGCGCCGCAGGGAGCACTCGCTGCCGCCGGCGCTGCAGTTGACGCAGTTGTCGCTGTCTGCAGTGGTGCCCTGACAGGCCAACGGCCGATCGTTGGCGTCCACCCACTCCGCCGCGGCATGCAGGCGCAGCGACAGTCCGGGGATCTCTTTCTTCAGTTGTGGACGGGCGCGCTCGACGGCGCCTGCCAGATGGCTGTCCAGTGTAACGATGACGACGTTTACGGGTGTCGTGTCAGCGACCGAAGTGGGCTTTGGCATCGTAAAGTGTCTCGACCGTGATCGTCGCGACGCCCCTCTCCCGGGCGAAGCGCTCTGTGTTGCGGCGGGCCTTGCCACGAACGAAGAACGGGATCTTGCGCAACTCCTTTTCGGCATCGCTGTCCCAGATGATCGCATCGTCCGCGCCGGCGCCTTCGGCATCATCATCGGCAGCCGGTTCAGCCCTGGTTTGTGCACCGCCCTGCCTTGCGGCAGGCCCCAGATGCGACGGTGCAGCCTCGTCGTTGAATTCGATGTCCTCGCGGAACATCGTGATCAAGTGCTCCTCGAGACCCATCATCAGCGGATGGACCCAGGTATCGAAGATCACATTGGCGCCCTCGAACCCCATTTGCGGGGCATAGCGCGCCGGGAAATCCTGCACATGCACAGGCGCCGAGATCACCGCGCAGGGGATTCCCGCGCGCTTGGCGATGTGGCGTTCCATCTGTGTGCCCAGCACCAGCTCGGGCGCCAGTTCCAGCACCCGGGCCTCGACCTGCAGATAGTCGTCGGTGATCAGCGCCTCGACGCCATAGCCCTCCGCCGCGGCGCGCAGCTCGCGGGCGAACTCGCGGCTGTAGCTGCCGAGGCCGACCACCTCGAAGCCGAGCTCCTCGGTGGCGACCCGGGCGGCGGCGATAACGTGAGTGGCATCGCCGAAGATGAACACCCGTTTGCCGGTGAGATAGGTGGAATCCACCGATCGCGAGTACCACGGCAGCCGTGTCTGGGCTGCGGCGATGGCCGGCGCGGGGTCGATGCCGGCCACCTGGCCGACCTCGAGCAGGAAATCGCGGCTGGCGCCGACGCCGATGGGCACCGTCTTCACCGTGGGCTGCTGGAACATGCGCTCCAGCCAGGCGCAGGTACTGTAGGCCACCTCCGGGTACAGGCAGACGTTGAAGTCCGCCTCCGGCAGGCGCAGCAGGTCTTCGGGGGCGGCGCCGGCGGGTGCCACCACGTTGACGTCGACCCCGACCGACGCCAGCAGGCGGGTGACCTCGGTAACGTCGTCGCGACAGCGAAAGCCGAGCATGGTCGGCCCGAGCAGGTTGGCGCGTGGGCGCCGGCCCGTCATGGCCGGCCGCTCCGCCGGCTTGTGACCGCGCAGCAGCGCGCGCACCAGCGAGAAGAAGGTCTCGCTGGCGCCCCAGTTTTCCTTGCGGGTGAAGGCGGGCAGTTCCAGCGGCACCACCGGGATGTCGAAGCCCATGCCCTCGGCCATCGCCCCCGGCTGGTCCTGGATCAGCTCCGCAGTGCAGGCCTCGCCCACCAGCAGCGCGCGCGGCTTGAAGCGCTGCACGGTGTCCTGCAGCGTCTTGCGCACCAGTTCGGCGGTGTCACCGCCCAGATCCCGGGCCTGGAAGGTGGTATATGTGACCGGCGGGCGCTTCGCGCTGCGCGCAATCATGGTGAACAGCAGATCGGCGTAGGTGTCGCCCTGGGGGGCGTGCAGCACGCAATGCACATCGCGCATGGATGCCGCGACACGCATTGCGCCGATGTGCGGAGGGCCTTCGTATGTCCAGACCGTCAGTTGCATATGTCAAGCGGCTCAGAGGGTCTTCAGAAGGCTAGGCGTTGGCGGCGATTGAGCGGGCGCGCGAAGAGTTCCGCCAGATCCGCCGCCTGATCGAAACCGTGCACGGGCGAAAACACCAGCTCGATGGACCATTTGGTGGTCAGCCCCTCCGCCTCGAGCGGATTGGCCAGACCCAGGCCGCACACAGTGAGATCCGGCCGGTCCTGACGCAGGCGGTCGAGCTGACGCTCCAGGTCCTGTCCCTCGGTCAAGCGCAGCCCGGCCGGCAGCAGTTCCAGTTCAGCGGCCATCATACGCCGATCGAGGTATGGCACACCGACCTCGGTCAATTGCATGCCACATTCCCGACTCAGGAAACGACCAAGCGGGATCTCCAGTTGCGAGTCCGGCAGGAAACTGATGCGCTTACCGGCGAGCTGCTCGCGGTAGTTTGCAAGACCACGCTCCGCCCGCGCCACCGGCGCCGCAATCGCCGCCTCTACGCGCTCGGCGGGGAGACCCCAGGCGGCAGCCGCCGCGGCGAACCAGGCGCGACTGCCCTCGATGCCGAACGGATAAGGCGCCTCGATCAGGGTCGCACCGCGCTTGGCCAGCGCTGCCGCCGTCTCGCCGACAAAGGGCTGCGCCGCCAGCAACAGGGTTCCGGGACCCACCGGCGGCAGCTCCGCCGCCTTGCGCGGTGGCAGGAAATGCACCGGCGCGATGCCGATCTCGGCAAACAGCCTGGCGAACTGGTCCTCGACGATATCCGGCAGGGTGCCCAGCACCAGCAGCGAGCGCTCCGCCGCGGGCAGCTCCGGCATTCGCGGCACCAGCGCCGTCAGACAGGTGTCCTCGCCCTGGGTGAAGGTCGTGTCCAGACCGCTGCCACTGTAGGCCAGGATCTGCACCCGACCCTGCTGGGAGGCTGCCAGCCGCTCCGCCGCCGTGTCCAGGTCCAGCTTGATGACCTCGGACGGACAGGACGCCACCAGGAACAGGGTGCCGATGTCCGGCCGCCGCGCCAGCAGCTCGGTGACCACGCGGTCGAGTTCCTCGTTGCAGTCTGCCAGCCCGGCGAGATCCCGATCCTGCAGGATGGCCGTGGCGAAGCGCGGTTCGGCGAACACCATGACGCCGGCCGCCGATTGCAGCAGGTGGGCGCAAGTGCGCGAACCGACCACGAGGAAGAAGGCGTCCTGCATCTTGCGATGCAGCCAGACGATGCCGGCGAGACCGCAGAAGACCTGACGCTGGCCACGCTCGCGGGTGACCGGCAGGTCGACGTTGCAGGCCGACGCCGCGGCCGCAGGGTGACCGGCCTGCGCGGCGCCTTGGAGAGAGACGTCAGTCACTTGCAGCCCCCAGCGGGTTGTCCGCCAGGCCGCCGGCCTTGTTCTCGGCCTCGGCGCCCAGTCGCGCAGCGCGCAGCTTGAGCAGGAACTGCCCGGCGTTGATCACGTAGGCGGCATAGGCCGCCAGCGCCAGCAGCATCTGGCCGCGCACATCCAGAAAGCCGGTGAAGAGTGCGGCCAGATAGGCCGTGTGCAGCGCAAGCACCAGCATGCTGAACACGTCTTCCCAGAAGAAAGCGCGGGCAAACAGGTACTTGCCGAAGACCACCTTCTCCCAGATGGCGCCGGTGATCATGATGGCGTAGAGCACCAGCGTCTTGATGACGATGGAGATCGTGGCCGCCGTCTCGCCCAGACCGGTGTTCAGGTAGCGGATCACCAGCACCAGGCTGATCAGAAAGATCAGGAACTGCAGCGGTGCCAACACCCCCTGCACAGTGGTCCAGGCGGTGCTGTCCCGCCTTTGCCGCTCTTCCGGCGTATACAATGGTTGACGCTGGTCATGCCGCTCCGGGCGCTGACGCATTACTTTCTCCCCTCTCGCTGATCGGGCGCTCCGCATAATCCAGAATCTAGACCGCTTTACGACCTCTGTCAACTCTACTTAACGTAAAGTAAACTTGACATTCCCCGCCAGCACGCCAAACTAGTGGGGAGAACAAAAGGTCATTCGGGAGGCGCGGACCGTCCGCCGCCGACGCGTTATCGCGAAGCGGATCGGGATCAGACCGCCAGCGCGGTGCTCACGCCATCCCGCATCCCCCCGGGCCAGTCTCGGCACCACAGATCCCGGGTCTACGATGTGTTGGTTGGATCAGTTGGCAGCTTCGTGAAACCCTTCGACGCACCTCAGGCGGCCCTCGGCGACGTCAACCACGAGACGCTTGCGTATCTAATCGCATCCGCGTCCGACATCGCGCTGGTGCTGGACACGGAAGGCACCATCCTGGACCTCGCCTTCGGCAGCGACGAGCTGTCCGCGGACATCGCCGACGACTGGATCGGGCGCCGCTGGGGCGACACCGTCACGCCGGAGAGCCGGCCCCGGATCGAGGCCCTGATCGCCGACGCCCTGTCCGACGCCGCCGCCAACAACTGGCGGCAGGTCGACCATCCGTCGGTCAACGGCGCCGATCTGCCGGTGCGCTATCTGGCCACCCGACTCGGCGACCGGCCGCAACTGATCGCCGTCGGGCGCAGCCTGCAAGGCATCGCGGCACTGCAGCAGCGCCTGGTGGATGCGCAGCAGTCGCTGGAGCGGGACTACTGGCGACTGCGCCAGCTCGAGACCCGCTACCGGCTGCTGTTCCGCTCCGCCTCCGACGCCATCGTCATCGTCGACCCGGACACCGGCAAGGTGGTCGAGGCCAATCCCGCCGCCGCGGTGCTGCTGGCGGCAGACGCCCGGCGCCTGGTGGGACGCGGGTTCACCGAGGGCTTCGACGAGCCGGGCGCCCGCGCCATCCAGTCGCTGGTCGCCGGCGTTCGCGCCGCCGGACGCGCCAACGACATCCGCGCGCGCCTGCGCAGTGGCGCGGAGTTCCAGGTCTCCGCGGCACCGGTGCGCCAAGAAAACGCCTCGCTGATCCTGCTGCGCCTGTCGCCGATCTCGAGCCGCGGCGACAACGAGGGGCCCACGAAGCCACACTCGCGGCTGGCCAGGATCGTCGACCGGGCGCCGGACGGCATCGTGCTGACATCCCAGGACGGCCGCATCCTCAGTGCCAACGCCGCCTTCCTCGAACTCGCCCAGGCCACCAGCGAGGACCAGATCCGCGGCGAATCACTGGATCGCTGGCTCGGACGACCCGGCGTCGATCTCAATGTGCTCATTGCCAACCTGCGGCAACATGAGGCCGTGCGGCTGTTCGCAACCACCATCCGCTCGGAGTTCGGCTCCAGCAGCGAGGTCGAGATCTCCGCGGTGTCAGTGCCCAACGGCGACCAGCCCAGCCTGGGCTTCATCATTCGCAACGTCGATCGGCGCGTGTCGCCGGATACCCGCAGCGAGGGCGCCCTGCCCCGCTCCATCGAGCATCTGTCGGAACTGGTCGGCCGTGTGCCGCTGAAGGAGGTGGTGCGGGAGTCCACCGACATGATCGAGCGGCTGTGCATCGAGGCGGCGCTGGAACTCACTGGCGACAATCGCGCCTCCGCGGCGGAACTGCTCGGGCTGAGCCGGCAGAGCCTGTATGTGAAGTTGCGCCGCTATGGCCTCACCGAGCCGGGCGCCGAGGCCGAGGCCGAATGACGGACCTGCACCTTTACCATTCGTCTACCATTCACCCTCGCGTTCGCCTTACCATTAGCCGCCACCATCACCCGGGCGACGCTGCTTGTGTCAGCGCCGCCAGCCGATGCATGTGACACAGGCCTGACCCCGAGACCTGATTCCGAGAGCGCTTTTCGAGACTTGGCACCGCATATGACAGAAACGGCTTCGATCACCCCGGCAGCGACACGGCCCCAGCCCGCGGCGATGCTGGAGGTCCTGCATCCGATTACCTGGTTCCCGCCCATGTGGGCCTTCACCTGCGGCGTCGTCTCCTCCGGTGCCGCGGTGCTGGAGAACTGGCTGTTCCTGCTCGCCGGCGTGGTGCTGACCGGTCCACTGGTCTGCGCCACCAGCCAGGCCGTCAACGACTGGTATGACCGCCATGTGGACGCCATCAACGAGCCCGACCGCCCGATCCCGTCGGGCCGGCTGCCGGGTCGCTGGGGCTTCTACATCGCCGTCACCGGCACGCTGCTGTCACTGGCCCTGGGTGCGGTCCTTGGCCCCTGGGTGCTGGGCGCGACCGTAATCGGCCTGATCTTCGCCTGGATCTACAGCGCGCCACCCCTGCGACTGAAACAGAACGGCTGGCTGGGCAACGCCGCGGTGGGCTTCTCCTACGAGAGCCTGGCCTGGATCACCGGCGCCGCCGTGATGATCGGCGGACAGATGCCGGCCTGGGAGATCCTGGCGCTGGCGCTGTTGTATGGTCTGGGTGCCCACGGCATCATGACCCTGAACGACTTCAAGGCCATCGAGGGCGACAAGCAGATGGGCGTGCGCACGCTGCCGGTGCAGCTCGGGGTGCAGGGCGCCGCCTGGACCGCCTGCGTGGTCATGATCGTGCCGCAGCTTGTGGTGGTAGGGCTCCTGTTCGCCTGGGTCCAGCCCGTGCACGCCGCGGCCGTTGCCGCACTGGTCATGGTGCAGGCCACGCTGATGGTCCGGTTCCTGCAGAACCCCATCGAACGGGCCACCTGGCTCAGCGCCCTGGGCGTCTCGGTCTATGTCAGTGGCATGATGATCAGCGCCTTTGCCGTGCGTGCGGCACTGGCCGGATCGGCGCCCCTGTAACAGTCCCCAAACCGCCAGCGTCCAGCCACTGACCAAGACCATCAACGGCCGTCAGTGTTCGAGCATACCCCGGGAACGACGAGACAGTCCGCACGCCAGGGGCAGCCCGCGGGGTGCCGCCCCGTGAACCATGGAATTCCCATGCACCGGCCGAAGAGGCCGCCGGAGGAGAGCATGACCAACCAAGCAGACTACGATGTGGTGATCATCGGCGGCGGTCCCGCCGGCGCGACCGCCGCCACCGACCTGGCCGGACTGGGCCGCCGCGTGCTGCTTCTCGACCGGCCCGGCCGCATCAAGCCCTGCGGCGGCGCCATCCCCCCCAGGGCCATGGAGGAATTCGACATCCCCGAGTCGCAACTGGCGGCCCGGGTCCATTCCGCGCGCATGGTCGCCCCCAGCAACCGGTATGTGGACATGCCGATCAACGGCGGCTATGTCGGCATGGTCGATCGCGGCCCGTTCGACGAATGGCTTCGACAGCGAGCGGCAAAGGCTGGTGCCGACCGCCGCGATGGCACCTTCACGCGTCTGTCGCGGGATGCGGACGACATGGCGGTGGTGCATTTCCGACCGGCGGAGGCGACGGACCGCAATACCGAGGAATGCGTGCGCACCCGTGCGGTGATCGGTGCCGACGGCGCCATGTCCTCCGTCGCCAAGCAGTGCATACCCGGCGCCAAGGAATTGCCCCATGTCGCCGCTTACCACGAGATCGTGCGCGCGCCGACGGCCCGCGCTGAAGCCGGGGCCGAGGCCAGCACCAGCACCAGCACCAGCACCAGCACCAGCACCAGCACCAGCACGTCGGACTATGACCCCACCCGCTGCGACGTCTACTATCAGGGGCGCCTGTCACCCGACTTCTACGCCTGGATCTTCCCCCACGGCGATACCGTCAGCATCGGCGTTGGCACCGAGCTCAAGGGCTTCTCGCTGCATGATGCCGTCGACCGGTTGCGACGCGAGACCGGCCTGGATCAGTGCGAGACCCTGCGCAAGGAAGGCGCGCCCATTCCGCTGCACCCGCTGCCGAAATGGGACAACGGGCGCGATGTGGTGCTGGCCGGCGATGCCGCCGGCGTGGTCGCCCCCGCTTCCGGCGAGGGCATCTACTACGCCCTGCTCGGCGGTCGGCTGGCCGGCGAGGCGGTGGAGGCCTTTCTCGCGACCGGAAACCCAAAGGCCCTGGCCTTGGCGCGCAAACGCTTCATGAAGGATCACGGCCGGATCTTCTGGATCCTGGGCATCATGCAGCGCTTCTGGTACCGCAACGACAAGCGCCGCGAACGCTTCGTCAGCATCTGCGACGACCCGGACGTGCAGCATCTCACCTGGCAGGCCTACATGCACAAGCGCCTGGTACGGGCCAGACCCGCGGCACACCTGCGCATCTTCTTCAAGGACATGGCCCACCTGCTCGGCATCGTCTCGCCCTGGCAGAAGGCGAGCCGCGGCGCGAAGTAGACAGCCGGCCCTGATCACAACACACCCGAGAGCTCCGGAGCCCTGATTCGATGAAGAGAGTGATGAACTACATCGTCAGCCTGCCCTTTGCCGATGCCGGCACCGAGCAGCTGCCGTTGCTGCGCCTGATGCGCCTGTCCCTGTTCCAGGTCTCGGTCGGCATGGCCATGGTACTGCTGTACGGCACGTTGAACCGGGTCATGGTGGTCGAGCTCGGCGTGTCCGCCTGGCTGGTTTCGCTGATGGTGGCCCTACCCCTGGTGTTCGCCCCGCTGCGGGCGCTGATCGGCCATCGGTCCGACTACCATCACTCCGCCTTCGGCTGGCGACGGGTACCCTACATCGCCCTCGGCAGCATGTTGCAGTACGGCGGCTTCGCCATCATGCCGTACTCCATCCTGATCCTGTCGGATCCCACCAACAACCTGGCCTTCATCGGCCAGTTCTTCGCCGCCGTGTCGTTCCTGCTCGTGGGCGCCGGCATGCATACGGTGCAGACCGCCGGCCTGGCCCTTGCAACAGACCTGGCGCCCCAGGACAAGCGCCCGCGCGTGGTGGCACTGCTGTACGCAATGCTGCTGCTGGGCATGGTCGGCAGCGCACTGCTGTTCGGTCACCTGCTGGAAGACTTCTCCCACGAGCGCCTGGTGCGGGTGGTGCATGCCGTCGCACTGGCCACCATCATCATGAACGTGGTCGCCCTGTGGAAGCAGGAAGCCATCGACATGAAACGCGCGGTGGCGCAGATCCCGCGGCCGCCCTTCCGCGAGACCTGGCAGGAGTTCATCCGCGGCGGGCGCGCCAGCCGCCTGCTCATTGCCGTCGGTCTCGGCACCGCCGGCTTCAGCATGCAGGAGATCCTGCTCGAGCCCTACGGCGCACAGGTGCTCGGGCTCACCGTTGCCCAGACCACCTCGCTCACCGCCATCCTCGCCGGCGGCACCTTCACCGCCTTCGCCCTGTCCGGCTATGTATTGAGCCGTGGCGGTGACTCCTACCGCCTGGCCGCCTATGGCGCGCTCATCGGCATCGTCGGCTTCGCGCTGATCATCTTCGCCGCCACGGTCACATCGCCGCTGGTGTTCCGCCTCGGCACCGGCCTCATCGGCTTCGGTACCGGATTGCTCGGCGTCGGCACCCTCACCGCCGCCATGGCGCTGGCCGAACGCGGCCATGCTGGCCTCGCCCTCGGCGCCTGGGGCGCCGTGCAGGCCACCACCCAGGGTATCGCCATCGCCCTCGGCGGCGCGTTGCGCGACGTCACCACCGGCCTGGCCGTCAGCGGCGCGCTGGGACCCAACCTGACCGATATCTCCGTCGGCTACCGCATCGTCTACAGCCTTGAGGTGCTGCTGCTGATCGGCGCGCTGATCGTACTCGTCCCGCTGGCCCTGCACGCCCGCAAGGACGCGGAGCAACGGGAGCCGTCCCGATTCGGACTGGACCAGATGCCCTGATGCCGCATAGGCGGGGCGGATCGCCCCGGCTCGGCCCGAAGCAGGATAGAAGGATAGGCTATAGCCGCCAGCCTCCGCGACCATCTCACGCCACCAACTGAAGGTTGCGCAGGGCTGGTGGGTTGGGTACTGGCGGCGGGGGGTCTCGATCGCATGGATGCGATCGTGAAGCCTCCAGGGACGGATTCACGGCGCCCCCCGATCGCCGGTACCCAACCCGCCAGCCCGTCTCCAAAATAGAGCCAGCCTCCAGCCTCCAGCCTCCAGCCTCCAGCCGCCGCGACCATCTCACGCCACCAACCGATGCTTGCGCAGGGCTGGTGGGTTGGGTACTGGCGGCAGGGGGTCTCGATCGCATGGATGCGATCGCGAAGCCTCCAGGGACGGATTCACGGCGTCCCCCGATCGCCGGTACCCAACCCGCCAGCCCGTCTCCAAAATAGAGCCAGCCTCCAGCTTCCAGCCAGCCTCCAACATAGCCCAAGCCACGAGCTATCAGCCTCAAGGCTCCAACCGGCGGTCTGTAGCTGCCCGCGATCGCCCCCGAAACGCAATCATTTTTACACTGAAAGAAATAAAACGCGCACAAAAGCGCTGGCCCGATGCCACGACCACCGGCACAACGGATGACGTCATGACGGCAGCCCGGCATCGGGCCAGTTGATGGCGTATGTTCTGAACTACGCCGACCCCGACAGCGGACTGCCGGGGTCAATAACAGGCTGGTGCAGTCGCGATGCGACCGCGGCAGCGTGTTACTGGATCACGGAAGCGGTCTTGGCAGCCGGAGCAGGCGCGGTGACGGCGACCGGCTCGGCGACGCGGACGGAATCCTTCCAGCCGTAGCCCGGCAGATCCAGAGCATACCAGTGGATCATCCACATCTGGACCATCAGAACGATGAACCAGGGCATCATCCAGGTAGCAGGATTGATAACGGTCCAGATTTTCCAGTCTTCTTCCGGGTGCTCAGGCTCGGCAACTTTGGGGTCAGCCATCAGATACGGGACTTTCATGGGGGATCTCCTCGTTGCGGAACCTTAGAACCAGGGCTGGTAAACCCAAGTGACGACATGGACCGCGGAAGCGATCATGACCCAGCTCCAAACACCGTGCTTCCAGTGCTCGTGGAATTCTTTTGCTTGCTCGTCGGTCAAGCCCGACAGATTCTTCGATTCAGCCATCGAAATAACCTCCGGTGAGGGATTGGTTGAAGTGCCGCCCGGCTCATCCGTACGGCTGACTCCGATTCGCGAATCGCGTGCTTTGGCGATGCCGGCCGCTTCGGCCCGGGTCACTCTGCGATCCACGAGTGTTAGTTTAACGTGACAGCTGTAGGTGTCAAGGGTGATTTACATATTTTTTACGCAGTTTCGCCAGCCGCCGGTTTCAGGCATCGACGAGGCCGAAAGGAGAGCCTGGCGGCACGTGCCTTGATGGTGACGGGCAAGTGGCGGCTAGCGGCTAGCGGCTGGGGCTAGGGGCTAGGGGCTGGCGGCTGGCGGCTTAAGCTTTGCTGGAGACGGGCTGGCGGCTTAAGCTTTGCTGGAGACGGGCTGGCGGGCTGGGTACCGGCGGTCGGGGGACGCCGTGAATCCATCCTTGGAGGCTTCGCGATCGCATCCATGCGATCGAGACCCCCTACCGCCGGCACCCAACCCACCAGCCCTGCGCAGCCTTTGGTTGGTGGTGTGAGATGGTCGCGGCGGCTTGAGGCTTGAGGCTTGAGGCTTGAGGCTTGAGGCTTGAGGCTGGCAGCTGGGGGCTGGGGCTGGGGCTGGGGGCTGGGGGCTATATAGCTACCTCACAACGCCTCCATGGCCTCGGCGAGGGAGAGCACAGGCCGGATCGTCAGGCCTTCGACGCCGCCCTTGGGCACGTTGGCCTTGGGAACGATGGCCTGTTTCAGGCCGTGCTTAGCGGCCTCGCGCAGTCGGTCCGGGCCGTTCGGCACCGGGCGGATCTCGCCGGACAGGCCTACCTCGCCGAATACGGCGAGTTCCAGCGGCAGCGGTCGATCGCGATGGCTGGACAGCACCGCGAGCAGCAACGCCAGGTCCGCGGCGGTCTCGCTGACACGCACGCCGCCGACCACATTGACGAACACGTCCTGGTCGAACATGGCCACGCCGCCATGGCGATGCAGCACCGCCAGCAACATGGCCAGCCGGTTCTGCTCCAGCCCGACGGCGACGCGTCTGGGGTTGGCCAGCGGGCTCTGATCCACCAGCGCCTGCACCTCCACCAGCATCGGCCGCGTCCCCTCGCGGGTCACCAGCACCACCGAGCCCGGCACCGCCTGGTCGTGCCGCGACAAGAAGATGGCCGACGGGTTGCGCACCTCGCGCAGGCCCTTGTCGGTCATGGCAAAGACGCCGAGCTCGTTGACGGCGCCGAAGCGGTTCTTCACCGAGCGCACCAGCCGGTGCGGGCTGCAGGACTCGCCCTCGAAGTAGAGCACGGTGTCGACCATGTGCTCGAGCACCCGCGGCCCGGCCAGCGCCCCCTCCTTGGTCACATGCCCCACCAAAAACACCGTGGTGTCGGTGAGCTTGGCGTAACGCACCAGTTGGGCCGCTGTCTCGCGCACCTGCGACACCGAGCCCGGCGCCGAGGTCAGGCTGTCGGTGAACAGGGTCTGGATCGAGTCGATGACCAGCACCCGCGGTCGCTCGGCGCCCGCCGCCGCGAGGATGTGCTCGATGCAGGTCTCGGCCAGCAGCCGGATGCGCTCCGCCGCCAGGCTAAGGCGATGCGCCCGCAGGCTGACCTGCTGCGGCGACTCCTCGCCGGTGACATAGAGCACCGAGCGCTGTTCGCCCAGGGCGGCACAGGCCTGCAATAGCAGCGTGGACTTGCCGATGCCCGGATCGCCGCCGATCAGCACCACCGAGCCCTGCACCAGGCCGCCGCCAAGCACGCGGTCGAGCTCGTCGATGCCTGAGGGATAACGCAGCTGCTGCTCTGGCGCGACGCCGGTCAGGTCCTGCACCTGCGCGCCGCCCGCGCCGCCCGCGCCGCCGGCGTAGCCGCCGCGGCCCCTGGATGGCCCCGCCACAGGCACGGCCAGTTCCTCCACGGCATTCCAGGCGCCGCAGTCTGGGCACTGCCCGCTCCACTTGGGCAGTTGCGCGCCGCAGGCGTTGCAGACGAAGGCGGACTTGCCCCGCTTGGGCCGCTGATTAGTACTCCCCATCGCCATACAGGTCCCGCGCCAGGTTCTCGAACTTGGTGTACTGGCCCAGGAAGGCCAGCTTGACGGTGCCGATGGGACCGTTGCGCTGCTTGCCGATGATGATCTCGGCCACGCCCTTGTCCGGACTGTCCTCGTTGTAGACCTCGTCGCGATAGATGAACACGATCAGGTCCGCATCCTGCTCGATGGCACCCGATTCACGCAGATCCGACATCACCGGGCGCTTGTTCGGCCGCTGCTCCAGGCTGCGGTTGAGCTGCGACAGCGCGATCACGGGCACCGCAAGCTCCTTGGCCAGCGACTTCAGCGAGCGGGAGATGGCGGAGATCTCGGTGGCGCGGTTCTCGCCCTGGGTCGAGGCCTGCATCAGCTGCAGGTAGTCGATGACGATCAGCCCCAGTTCCTTTTCCTCGCGCTTGAGCTCGCGCTGCAGCCGGCGCACCCGGGCGCGCAGTTCCGTCGGCGACAGCGCGGGCGTATCGTCGATATAGATCGGCGCCTGGGACAGCATGGTCACCGCGGAGGTCAGCCGCGGCCAGTCCTCGTCGGTCAGCTTGCCGGTGCGCACCCGATGCTGGTCGATCTGCCCCAGCGACGACATCATGCGCATGGCCAGCGCGTCACCGGGCATCTCCATGCTGAACACGGCGACCCCCTTGCCGGTCTTGATGGCGACGTTCTCCGCCATGTTCATCGCATAGGTGGTCTTGCCCATGGACGGGCGACCGGCCACGATGATCAGGTCGGAGGCCTGCAGCCCCGAGGTCTTCATGTCGAAATCGGTAAAGCCGGTGGGCAGACCGGTGATGGGCTCGTCGCGGTGGAACAGCTCGTCGATCTTGTCCACCGCGATCTTCAGCAGACTTTCCAGCGACTTGAAGCCGCCACCGCGGTTCATCTGCTCGGCGATCTGGAACACCTTGGTCTCGGCCGCGTCCAGGATCTCAGCCTCGCTGCGGCCCTGGGTATCGAAGGCCAGGTCGGTGATCTCGACGCCGGCACTGACCAACTGACGCAGCACCGAGTTGAAGCGCACGATGCGCGCATAGTGCACGGCGTTGGCGGCCGAGGCGGTGTTGCGGTCGATCTCCGCCAGATAGTCGCGCCCGCCCACGTCGTCGAGCAGCTTGCGCTTCTCCAGCATCTCCGCCAGCATTACCACATCGAACGGCTGGTTGTCCTCCGCCAGCAGCGCGATACCGCGAAACACCAGGCGGTGCTCCTGGCGATAGAAATCCTCCTCGTGCACCTTGTCGGCGACCAGCTCCCAGGTGCTGTTCTCCAGCATCAGCGCCCCGAGCAGGGACTGCTCGGCCTGCAGGTTGTGCGGCGGAATGCGCACGCCTTCGTAGATGTCCGGACGTTGGGAGTCCAAGATCGGCACCTCATCATCGGTTGGCTGACGTCATTGCGGGAGCGGGAGCGGTATCCGCAGGGCGACCGGGGAACGCGGGAGACGCGAGAGCGCAGTATACCCGTTGCGGGATCGCCGGTTTTCGACCCAGGTTTTCGGCTAAGGTTTTTGACCAGGAGATACGGTCACGTGCCGGGTCGACGGCACACGCCGAACCCCAAGGCGAGGGATGGGCCGCGAGGGCGCCGCAGCCCGACATGCCGCCAGGCGATTGAAGGGAGATCCGCCCCCGGGGTGGCGGGCGCCGCGCAAGAACGGCTGAAGGCGGCGGCACCGGAGGACCCCGGTGCCGCGCGGGGCGGGGTCAGTCGGCCGGAACGACCTCGATCTGCACCGTGATATCCACGTCGGAATGCAGATGCAGTTCCACCGCATGCTCGCCGATGGCGCGGAACGGACCGGCCGGCAGCCGGACCTCGCTCTTCTCCACCGGCACGCCGGCCTCGGTGATGGCTTCGGCGATGTCGGCGGTGCCAACGGAGCCGAACAGGCGCCCTTCGTCGCCGGCCTTGCGGGCGATGGCAACGGTCAGCCCCTCGAGCCGGGCCTTGCGCTGCTCTGCCTCGGCCAGCGCCGCCAGGGCCTGGGCCTCCAGCTCGGCGCGCCGCTCCTCGAACGCCTTCAGGTTGTCGGCGGTGGCCGGCACGGCGGTGCCGGTGGGAATGAGATAGTTTCGGCCGTAGCCCGGACGCACGGTGACCTTGTCGCCGAGATTGCCCAGACCGCCGACCTTCTTCAACAGGATGATGTCCACGGATGGTCCCTTTTCAATGCTTGAAGTCGGTACGAAACCCACGCCATGACGCCGTCTCGGGCGCCGGCACGCGGATCAGTGCCCGTCGGTGTAGGGCAGCAGCGCCAGGAAGCGCGCGCGCTTGACAGCGGTCGCCAGCTGGCGCTGGTACTTGGCCGAGGTACCGGTGATGCGGCTGGGAACGATCTTGCCGGACTCGCTGACGAAGGCCTTCAGCAGATTGAGATCCTTGTAGTCGATCTCGGTGATGCCTTCGGCGGTGAAGCGGCAGTAGCGCCGGCGGCGAAAATAGCGTGACATGATGTGATTCTCCGAATTTGATCCGATGGATTCGACGAGCCGTCGTCGGGCCAGGGTGTCTGCGCCCGCCCGCAGCGTGGAAGCGCTTACTCTTCGTCTTCCTCGCGGCCGCCGTCATCTCGACGCGGGCGGCGTTCCTCGCCTTCGTCCTCGCCCTTCATCAGCGGAGATGGCTCGGTCACCGGCTGGTCGCGCTTGATGATCAGGTTGCGCAGCACCGCGTCGTTGAAACGGAAGGCGCTCTCGAGCTCATCCAGGGCCTCCTGGTCGCACTCGATGTTCATCAGCACGTAGTGTGCCTTGTGCACCTTGTTGATCGGATAGGCAAGCTGGCGACGGCCCCAGTCCTCCAGGCGATGGACCTTGCCGCCACGCCCTTCGAGGTTGCCGCGATAACGCTCGATCATCGCAGGCACCTGCTCGCTCTGGCTCGGATGAACCAGAAACACCACTTCATAATGTCGCATGGACACTCCTCACGGGTTGCAGCCTCCCGCCAGCCCGAATCGAGCCGCCGGTGAGGCAAGGAGAATGAGCCGAGGCTCGAAATAGCCGATCAGTATGCCGACCCGTCGCTACC
This sequence comes from Thiohalocapsa marina, assembly GCF_008632335.1. Taxonomy (GTDB): domain Bacteria; phylum Pseudomonadota; class Gammaproteobacteria; order Chromatiales; family Chromatiaceae; genus Thiohalocapsa; species Thiohalocapsa marina. The sequence continues at coordinate 6,017 of NZ_VWXX01000040.1, read as the reverse complement.
AGGTCAAACCCTTTTCCCGACCATGCGCACCGGTGCCACCCGGGCGCCATACCGCCGCAGCACCAGCACCGCGCCAATCCCCAGGACCACCGCGAACCAGAGCGTCACCAGGCGACAGATCACGGTCGCCAGCACCGCCGTGCCCAAGGTCGCGCCGCCTGCCGCCAGCAGGGCCACCATCGCCGCCCCGGCGCCACCGAGCCCACCGGGCAGGAACGACAGGGCGCCCGCCAGCATGCTGACGGCGTAGATCCCCATCGCCTGCAGCACCCCGCTCTCGACGCCGAGCCAGGTCAGCAGCAGATACAGGCCCCAGGCCTCGGCCGCCCAGGCCAGCAGCCCCAGCCCCAGTCCGCCGAGCAGCCGCCCGGGGGCGAGAAGCTGTCGGGCATGATCCAGCACCGCCAGCAGGCCCGTCCTGATGCGCAGCCAGCGCCCGCGCTCGGGCAGCCAGGCCAGCATCCGCCGCGCAATCCACGGGCGGGTGACGGCAAACAGGGCGATCGCCACACCCGCCACCGGCAGCAGGGCCGGGAACCACTGATCCGCGAACAGTTGCAGCGCCAGGTAGGCGAGGACGGCCAGTGCCGCTGCCAGGGCGACCTGTCCGCAGCGCCGCTCCAGGCGCGGCGCGCCGGCGTCGGTCTGAGGTTGGCGCATGAAGGCGTGGTCCGGTTGTCAGAAGCGCAAGCGCACGAAGAGGGACTCGGGGATGAGGCGGATCAGCCGCATGATCCAGCGCCAGAACCAGGGCGTGTAGATCACCGATAGATCACCGATTTACCCTGTTGCATGGCCTGGACGATGTCCCCGGCGACCCGCTCGGGCGAGGCCCAGAGCGGGCCTTTCTTGAAGGCCGATGAGCACCTCGTACGCCTTCGCCGACACGCAGTAGAAGGCCGGCTCGTTATGATTGAGAACGGCGACGGGCAGGCCCTCACCTGCCGCTACGGTTTCCATCGGGTTGCGCTTCAGCTCCGAAATGCTCGCCGTGATCTCCGGCCAGGATGCGATGCGCCATCGGGTTGCCCTCGCTCTGCATGAAGCGCCAAATTTAGTGTCAAAAAACAGGTCTCTGCAAGGCCGCCCTTTCCCGACAGTATCCTCGCGATTACGCGTTTTCACGCGCCACGTGGGAGTGCAGGCGCACAGCACGTTCATGGACCTCGGGGAAACTTGTTCGACGTGTTCATGGATTCATTCTCTCAAGAGCCCCTCTGTCGGGTGGTCGGTAAGGTCAGCGGCGCAGTCCGTCAGACGCACAGCCTCAACCTGCCGTCATGGCCAACAATTCGAAGCCGTCGTTACGTGCTGCCTTTTTGTCGAAGGTCAAAACACTCTCACAGCCACCCTTGAGCGCGCTTTGGGCAATCAGCGCGTCCGGCAGGTCCATGTTGCCAGCCAATGCCGTTGCCAGCATCGCCTGGATCGCTTCGCGCTGTTCAAAATGAAGGATCGGCATCAACAGCAGATCACCCAGGGCCTCGATGAGGTCCGGGCGATGAATCTGGTAGGCGGATTCCAACACCCAGATGGTTTCCAGCAGTACCAGTATCGGCACAAAGAAGGCTTCGCGCTGTCGCTCGGCAGCCGCAAATAGCTGCCGCACCTGCTCGCCCTGCACGGGATCATCATTGACCAGGAAGCGAACCAGCACGTTGGTATCGATGGCTTTCATGCCCCAGTCTCAGCCATCCGCCGCTGGATCGCGGCGTCCATCTCCGCCGGTGTCAGTGGCGCTTGCCCTGACTTGCCGAGCCGCCCGAAGACCTCGTCCACATGACGCGTAACCGGCTTGAGCAGGACATCGCCGGATTCGGTGAGTGTGAAGTCGAGCTTGTCCCCCGTGTGCAGCATCAGCCGCTCCCGGATCTCCTTCGGGATCGTGATCTGGCCTTTGGTGGTGAGGGTGGCGGTGGTCATTTCCGGATTCCTTACAATCATATTTCGCCTTACTTGAAAGTAAGGAGGATGAGCCCTGGTGTCAAGCGCAGATCGCGCGGTCAGATTATCCCGCGACACAGACACCAGGCCGCCATCCGGTTCGCCGAGTCGCGCTGGAATCAGTGGCCGAATGGGCGTGGAATACGCAGTGCTGGGTTTGCAACGGGAGCGAATACCAAAAAAAAGCATCCCAACGAATCTGCTTCGACTCCAAAAACGGGAATCGAACCGGCCTACCTGCCCGGCAGTTCCGTGCCGCGACTCATGATCTCAATATAGCCCGCGTAGCTGAACAGGCGGTTGCGCTTCTGGGCGGTCAACTCATTGACGATGCCGAGCTGCTCCAGGTGGCCGAGCGCCTTGTTGACAGTGGCCGGGGTGATGCCGGTCTTTATTACCAGTGAGCCCGAGGTGGCGACGGGATGCTCCATGAGTGCCCGGTGGACCTTAAGAGTGGAGGTTGCCGCCCGTCCGAGGCCGCTGATCTTGTCGCGGTCCTGGTTCGACAGGTCCAGGAGCTGCTGCGTCGTTTCCACCGCCTGGGTGGCAGTGACAATGACCGCCTCGGCGAAGAAATCGAGCCAGGCCTCCCAATCGCCGGTCAGACGGACATTGTTGAGCAGCTCGTAGTAATACTGGCGGTGCGTCTTGAAATAGAGGCTCAGATAAAGCATCGGCTCCCGCAGCACCTTCTGCTCGCACAGGAGCAACGCGATCAGCAGACGTCCCAAACGGCCATTCCCGTCGAGGAACGGGTGGATCGTCTCGAACTGCACATGGGCCAACGCCGCCTTGAGCAGCACCGGAGTCGGTTCCGGCTGGTCATGGAGGAAGAACTCCAGCTTGCTCATGCACTCCAGCACCTCCTCGGCCGGAGGCGGAACGAAGGCTGCGTTGCCCGGCCGGGTGCCGCCAATCCAGTTCTGGCTGCGCCGAAAGTCTCCCGGGGTCTGATTGCTGCCACGCCTATTGGTCAGCAGCACGCCATGAATCTCTCGGAACAGCCGCAGCGACAGCGGCAGGCCTTTTTCCAGCAGGTGAAGGCCGTGGTCGAGAGCCGCGACAGAGTTGCTGACCTCCCGCACATCATCCAGCGGGACGCCCGGCTCCTGATCCAGCTCGAACAGCAGCAAGTCCGACAGGGAAGACTGGGTCCCCTCGATCATGGAGGACAGCACCGCCTCTTTTCGGACGTACATGTAGAGGAACAGCGAGGTGTTTGGCTCGGGGGCCGAACAGCGCCTTCATGGACTCCTGCCAACTCGTTCGGAAGGAGACCAAGATGGAAGTCGTGCACCTCAATCAAAAACAACTTGCCGCCCGCTAGACGGTACGGGACCCGCAGGGCAGTACCCACCCCGAGCAGTCTTGCCGATGAAGCGATTCACTTATATAATCGCTTCATAATATGGAGCGAATAAGGCATGCCAACGCCTCTCACCTGGATCTGGCAGCAACCCGACTGGCCCCGCTTCCGCTGGGACGAGGCCCGTCTGGCGCCGCTGCTTGCCCGTGCCCGACTGGCCCAGGGCAAGGTCCTCGGGGCGGGCCGGCTGCTCGATGCCAATCTCACGCTCGAGGCCGTGGCCGCCATCCTGGTGGAAGACGGTCTGACCACCAGCGCGATAGAGGGTGAGCGGCTAGAGCTGGAGGCGGTGCGCTCCTCGGTAGCCTGCCGTCTGGGGCTTCCGACGGCAGGACTGCCGGCGCCACTCCGCGCCGTGGACGGACTGATCGACGTGTTGCTGGATGCGACTCGGCGCCACGATGTTCCCTTGACCACAGAACGCCTGTTCGGCTGGCAGGCGGCCCTGTTCCCGACCGGCTACTCCGGCCTGCATGCCATCCAGGTGGGGGCGTTACGTGGCGATGAACCGATGCAGGTGGTCTCCGGCAGTATCGGCAGGGAGAAGGTGCACTTTATCGCGCCCCCCCGCGAAGGGCTGGAGGGAGAACTGGAGCGCCTCCTCGCCTGGTTCAACGACCCGCCGGCCGGTCTCGAAGGACTCGTCCGCGCCGGGCTGGCCCACCTCTGGTTCGTCACCCTGCACCCCTTCGAGGACGGCAACGGCCGGTTGGCCCGCGCTATCACCGACATGGCGCTCTCGCAGGACGAACACCAGCCGATGCGGCTGTTCAGCCTCTCGGCGCAGATCCTCCGCGAGCGGGAGAGCTACTACGACATGCTGGAACAGACGCAGCGCGGCGGAGCGGAAGTCACCGACTGGCTGGCCTGGTTCCTCGCACAGGTCGAGGCCGCGGCAACTGCCGCCGAGCAGACGGTGGCCAACACACTGGCCAAGGCCCGCTTCTGGCTCCGGCACCAGACGACCGCCCTTAACGAGCGTCAGCGCAAGGTGCTCAACCGCCTGCTGGACGCTGGCCCGGGCGGTTTCGAAGGCGGCATGAATACCCGCAAGTACATGGGGTTGACCAGGACCAGCCGCGCCACTGCTTACCGCGAGTTGGCGGACCTTGTCGAGAAAGGGTGCCTGCGGCCCACCGGCAAGGGTGGGCGCAGCAGTGGGTACGAGATCGTTTGGTGATCTGATCTTGCCCGGCAACAGTGGACATCGGATTGAGCCGCATTCCAAGCCTCGAAGACTTCAGGGCTGAGGTAGCCGATGGTGGAGTGCCGGCGGGTGTCTGCGAGTTGGACTCAGTCCCGGCGCCGCAGCACCAGCACCGCGCCAATCCCCAGCACCACCGCGAACCAGAGCGTCACCAGGCGACAGATCACCGTCGCGAGCACCGCCACCCCGAATGCCGCGCCGCCTGCCGCCAGCAAGGCCACCATCGCCGCCTCGGCGCCACCGAGCCCACCGGGCAGGAACGACAGGGCGCCCGCCAGCGTGCTGACAGCGTAGATCCCCATCGCCTGCAGGCTGCCGATCTCGACGCCGAGCCAGGTCAGCAGCAGATAAAGCCCCCAGGCCTCGGCCGCCCAGGCCAGCAGCCCCAGCCCGCCTGCGGGGTGGCGTAGAGCTGCCGCGCCGGCGCGCTGTCGATATAGAGCGCGAGCACCAGCACGCAGGCGAGCCCGGCGCCGGTACCCAGGGTCTGTACCAGCGGCAGATCATCCACGTGCCAGCCGCGACCGGCGGCGGTGAGATCGCCGCGCCGGCGCAGGCCCTCGAGCTCGGTGTAGCGTTTGGCCAGCGCCAGGCTCAGGAAGATGAACATGGAAAACGCCAGCAGCCAGAACGAGGGCACGATGGCCACGGCGGCGGCCCCGGCGATGACGCGCACGGTGTAGAGGGCGGCGAGCAGCAGTACGTCCACAACGGGCTTGCGCTTGAGGCCAAAGGAGTAGGTGGTGGTGAGCAGGTAGTAGCCGATGAGGACCAGGGTGAACAGGGTCGGCAGAAAGAGCAGGCTCAGGCCGAGGGCGGCGAGCAGCAACAGGGGGCTGAGCAGCACGCCCCAGGCCAGCGGCAACCTGCCCGCCGCGAAGGGCCGCTGGCACTTGCGCGGGTGAGCGCGATCCGCCGGCAGGTCAAGCAGGTCGTTGAGGAGGTAGACCGAGGAGGCGGTGAGGCCGAAGACCAGAAAGGCCAGGCTCGCGGCCAGCAACGCAGGGCCGTCGCCGAGATGATGGGCGGCTACCAGGGGCAGGAACAGGAGCAGGTTCTTGATCCATTGATGAGGTCGCAGGGCGCGCAGCAGGGCGGCCGGCCTCGGTGGTGGCGCGAATCGCTGTCGCACCGCTGTCACCGCCGCGGCGGCCTTGGCAAGACCGGCGCCGCCGACGACGATGGCCTGGCGAGCCACGGCCCAGACCGGCAGGTCGGCGCGGCTGTCGCCGACATAGTCGAAGCCGCCCTGGCCGAAGCGCGCCACCAGCGCGGCGGCCTTGGCCGGGCCCTTGAGATTGCGCTCACCGTCGCTGGCCAGGACGGCATCGAACAGGCCCACATGGTCGGCGACGGCCTGGGCCATCCGCTGATCACTGGCCGTGGCCAGCACCAAAGACCGGCCGCTGGCCTTTTCGTCCCTTAGGCACGATTCAGAAATAACCTACACGGATGCACGGTAGGGCGGATAAGCGAAGCGCATCCGCCACAGGCCACAAC
>NZ_VWXX01000003.1 GCF_008632335.1 Thiohalocapsa marina | reverse complement strand
CCCCCCCACCCGCCCCCCCAATCTCACCCCACCACCCGGTGGTTGCGCCGGGCGGGCGGGCTGGGTACCGGCGGTCGGGGGTCTCGATCGCAGGGATGCGATCGTGAAGCCTCCAAGGACGGATCCACGGCGTCCCCCGACTGCCGATACCCAGCCCGCCAGCCCGTCTCCAAAAAACTAAAGCCGCCAGCCGCCTGGGACCTCGAAATTGAAACCGCAAAGGCACGGAGGGCGCAGAGAAGACGCAAAGCAGCCGAAGGGGAATGCTGGTTTTTAGCCAACGATCATCAGTTTTCGCAGCGAGCCTTGTCTTTTCTTCGTGTCGGCTACGACCTTTGCGGTCATGTTCCGCGACCGTCGGTATCAGGCAAGCCTGAGCGGCGTCTCGTTGGCGACAGATGTCCTCTCAGGCAAGCGACAGTCGGGCTGCATCCGGCATGCACGCTGGCCGGGCCTGCTATACTCCGCACCCTTTCCTATCTGGCCCCCTGTGCGGCCCTAATTTCCAGAGAGCATGCCATGAGCACAACCCCGAGCAAGACGCTCGACACCTTTCCGAACCCGCAACCGGAGCGCGACTACAACATCCACATGCGCATGCCGGAGTTCACCTGCCTGTGCCCGAAGACGGGCCAGCCGGACTTCGCCGAGCTGACCCTGGACTATGTGCCGGATGCCCTGTGCGTGGAGCTGAAGTCGCTCAAGCTCTACATCTGGTCGTTCCGCGACGAAGGTGCCTTCCACGAAGCCGTGACCAACCGCATCCTGAGCGATCTGGTGGCCGCCACCCAGCCGCGTTTCATGCGGCTGACCGCGGATTTCAACGTGCGCGGCGGGATCTACACCAAGGTGGTGGCCGAGCACCGCGCCGAAGGCTGGCAGGCCCCGACACCGGTGCAACTACCCTGACCCCCGCCTAAGCCGAAGCCAAGGCCGGATCCCCACGGCCGCTCGCGCCCAGGTTTAGCGGTGCAAGCCGCTGAACATGAAGCCCTAGCACAGCCCCTGCTGCAATCCGCTGACGCGGCGCACGCGGCGCTCCAGCGCCTCGGCCAGGACGGCGTCGCTGCCCACCAGCAGCGTGAAGCGCTGCCTGGCCCGCGTGATGGCGGTGTAGAGCAGTTCGCGGGTCAGCACCGGATTGGGCCTGTCCGGCAGGATCAGCGCCGTGTGGGTGAACTCCGAACCCTGGGCCTTGTGCACCGTCATGGCAAAGACCGTCTCCACCGACTGCAGGCGGCTGGGCAGCACCCAGCGCACACCACCGTCGGCGGTGGGAAAGGCCACCCGCAGCATCTGGCGTGATTCGGCCCCAGCGGGCATCCGATCGGGCACCGGCGCCGATGCCTGCTCCTGAAGCCGGCCGGTGCTGTCGCCCGGCGCCGGCACGTTCAGAGTCAGCCCGATGTCCCCGTTCATCAGGTTCAGGCCGTACTCGTTGCGCGTGACCAGCACCGGACGGCCCGCGAACCACTGGCGCGGCTGTGCCGGACCGACAGCATCCGGGCCGAGCAGGCCCTGCCCGCGCAGCAGTTCGATGATGCGCTGATTGAGCCCCTCGACACCCCAGACGCCCTGGCGCAGGGGCGTGAGCAGCTGAAACCGCTTCTGCGCCTCCAGCAGCCGGCGCGCCCAGGCATCGAGCGCAGCCGGGTCGGCGGTCGCCGGCGCCTGGGTGTGCATCAGGCGCAGATAGCCGTCGTCAGCGCCGTGACCGTCGATGATCAGGGCCGTGAAGCGCGGATCGGCAGGATCGGCCAGGCGCTGCAGGGCGATGGCGCCGAGGTCGCCGTCGGTGCGCTGCGCCTCGGCGTCGAACAGCGCCAAGGCCGCCTTCAGCCGATCGGGGCGCTGGGTTGCGATTCGGGACCCGGGCTCGTTGCGGGACTCGGTCTGTGACTGGCTCTGAATCTGGGACTGGGCGTCGCCCGGAGGCATGCCGTTGACAAGGGCCGCGAGGGCGCCGATGCCGCCGCGGGCGCTGAAGCGATGACTCGTGCGCAGCATCACCACCGCCTGATCCAGCGCGGTTCCTGCGGCATCCGTCAACGCCGGCGGCACGTGCTGACCCGTGGCCGCCTGCAGCCAGTCCACCACCGCCGGCCGGTAGCGGGCATCCGCCGCACGCTGGCACAGATCGCCAAGCACCGCCCCGGCCTCCACCGAACTCAACTGATCCTTGTCGCCCAGCAGGATAAGACGTGCGTCCGGCCGCAGTGCCTGCAGCAGCCGGGCCATCATCTCCACGTCCACCATGGAGGCCTCGTCCACCACCACCACGTCCGCCGGCAGCGGGTTGGCCGCATGATGGCGAAAGCGACGGCTGTCCGGCAAGGTGCCGAGCAGCCGATGCAGGGTCTGCACCCGGGTCGGGATGCGCTCGTGAACGACGCCCTGCCCGGCCAGTGACAGTACCTGCCCGGCGATGGACTCGTTGAGCCGGGCGGCGGCCTTGCCGGTGGGCGCGGCGAGCTCGATCCGCAGCGGTGACGCGCCGGCGTCCGCCGCCAGCCCCTGCAGCAGCGCCAGCAGCCGCACCACGGTGGTGGTCTTGCCGGTGCCGGGGCCGCCGGTGATGATGAAGAAGGCGCTGCGCGCCGCAAGCGCACAGGCGATGCGCTGCCAGTCCGGCGCCCGGCCCGGCACCCGCTCAGACATCGGAGCCTCGGCCTGTGCCGGCCCGAAGATCGCATCCAGTTGCAGCCTCAGGTGCACCGGATCGACATCAAGGCGCTGAACCAGGCGGCCCAGGATGCCGTCCCGGATCAGATTCTCGTACTGCCAATAACGACGCAGATACAGCAGCGGCTGCGTTGCTGTGCCCGCAAGCACCAGGGGCGAGACGCCGTCGTCGGCCCCGGCATCGCTCCCATCGCCGGCCCCGGCGCCGAGCCGGTCGCTGATCGCCGGGCTGCGGGCCAGGCGCGCGACCCAGTCCGACAGCCGCAGCCCCTGCAGCCGCTCCGCCAGTTGCCGCCGAACCCCGGTGCTGACCGCCTGATCGTCCCGCAACTGCCCGAGCAGCGCACTGGGGTCGTCGAGCACCCCCTGCAGGTCCAGGCAGACATGGCCATGGCCGTTGCGCTCGCTGGTCAGGGCGACCGCCAGCAGCACGGCGTCGTCGGCCTCGCCGCCCTGTTCGGCAATGAAACGCGTCAGCGCGAGGTCGAGGGCCCGTAAGGCGTCGGCCTCGACCCAGCTGGCCAGGGTGTCGAGCACCGCGCCCGGCGGGGTTTGGGGCGTGGCTGAGGTCGGAGCCGAGAGCGGGGCCGACGGCTGCGAGAACAGGTCCAGTTGTTCCATGTCAGGCGACCCCGTGGATGGATGGGGAGGAATGCCCGGCAAACAGCCGGTCCAGGCCCTCGATCAAGGCTCGGGGTGGCCTGTCGGTGAACAACCCCTGGCTCGCCGCGCCACTGCCGCGCAGAAAGACATAGACCGCGCCGCCGATGTCCCGGTCGTAGTCATAGCCTGGCAGGCGTGCACGCAGTTGTCGGTGCAGCGCGAGCAGGTACAGGGCGTATTGCAGGTCGTAGCGATGCTGCAGCATGGCCGCGCGCATCGCTTCCGGCGTGTAGGCGTCATCGTCCGGTCCGAGCCAGTTGGACTTCCAGTCCAGCACGTAGTAGCGCCCCTGGTGCTCGAAGACCAGGTCGATAAAGCCCTTGAGCATGCCGTTCAGTGCATCCTGGCGGACCAACGGTCGAGGCAGGCCGGGCAGGCAGTGTGTCCGCACCAGCTGATCCAGGACCAGGGTGTCGACGGCGCGGCTCTCCAGCCAGAACTCCATTTCCACCTGTAGCTGGTGCGGCGCGAGATCCCGCAGGCGCATCCGCGGGGCCTGGCCCGTGGCGTCCTCGAGCCCGGTGAGCCGCCATTCCTGGGTCAGCACCCGGGCGAGCCAGCCGTCCAGGGGCTTGATCCAGTCGCCAAGGCCGCGCAGGCTGCAGCGGCGCGCGAGCATGTCCTGGCGCAGATCGGCGGCGCCGGCCGCGGCGGCATAGCCGCGCAGTCGGCTGCCGTCGTCCGCCGGCGCCTGCTGCACCGCGGCCCATTCCAGCAGGCCGTGCAGGAAGGTGCCGTAGCGGCTGCCGCGCGGCAGGTCGTGCAGCGACGGGCCGGACGGGATCATCGTGTCGCCCGGACCTGAGCCTGGGCCAACGCCCAGACCGGCGAGCTCCGCGGTGTGTGCCGGCGCCTGTTGTTCGCGGCCCAGTTCCTCCAGGGCCGTCTCCTGAGCGGCGGTGTCGGCGGAGACACCCGGCAGGGCGGGTGCTGCCACGGTCGGCGCCCACCCCGACGAGAGATCCGTCGCACTGCCTGCCGCCTCCAGCCGCAATGCCGAATAGCTCGCAATCCACCAGGGTGCGAAGGCGGCATGCGCGGCCACGCGCGCCGGCTCCAGCGCAACCTCGGGAGACGCGGCCAGGGCATCGGTCCGGGCCGCCGGCGCGGCGGTGAGGTGGATCTCCGGGCAGCCTTCAGCCACCTGCGCCAGCGCCTGCCAGAGCGCGTCCGCCGAGGCCAGCTGCTCGCCACCGGTGAGCACGTGACCGATGGCCGCCTTCTCCAGTTGCGGCTTCTCGGTCTTGCCGCTCTTCAGCGGCGCAATGCCCAGCCAGACCCCGTGGCGGGCGCGGGTGACGGCCACATAGAGCAGACGCATGTCCTCGCTCAGACGCGCATCGTCGGCGGCCTGCCAGGCCTCTGCGAAGACCCGTTTGCCGGCCACCTCCAGCGCGCGCTGCGCCGAGCGGCTCGCCGCGGGGCGATAGGGCACCTGCTTGGTGCGGCCGTCGACCTCGCGCCAACTGCAGATGAAGGGCAGCAGCACCAACGGATATTCCAGCCCCTTGGACTTATGGATGGTCACCACCTGGATCAGCTCGGCGTCGCTCTCCAGGCGCACGATGAACTCGTCGCCGCGACGGTCCAGATGCTCGGACAGGTGCCGGATCAGCGCCTGCTCGCCGTCCAGTGCGCCGGCCGACTGCTGCAGCCATTCGGCGAGATGCAGCAGGTTGGTCAGGCTGCGCTCGCCGTCGTGGCGCGCCAGCAGCCGCGCCGGCAGGTCCTGCTCGTGCAGCAGCCGGTGCAGCATGGCCAGCACGCCCCGGCGCTGCCAGAGGCGGCGGTAGTCGCCGAAACGCTCCACCTGCGCCTCCCAGGCCAGCTCGTCCTGTTGCAGGCGGGCGAGCGCCTCCAGGGGCATGGCCAGGGTGTTGGTCGCCAGCGCCGTGCGCACCAGGCCCTCGTCGGTGGGGGCGGCACAGGCGCGCAGCCAGTGCAGCAGGTCGCGGGCCTCTGCGGTCTCGAACACCGAGTCGCGGTCGGATAGATAGACGCTGTTGATGCGCAGCGCTGCCAGCGCCTCGCGCATGGCGGCCGCTTCGCTGCCGGTGCGCACCAGGATGGCGATGTGCTTCGGCTGCAGGGGCGTGAAGCCGTCCGCTGCCTGAAAACCAGTGCTGCCGGCGCGCGCCTGTTCGAGCCAACCCGCGACCGCGGCGGCAGCGGAGGTGGCCATGCGCGTGCGATAGTCCTCGGGGTTGATCACCTCCGGATCGCCATCGAGCTGCCATAAGGTCATGGCCCGGGCAGGGGCGCCGTCGATGACAAGGTGCTCCCCGCGGCCCTTCGCCTTGACCTGAACATAGGGGATGGGATTCTCGGCAGCGGGGTCGGTGTGGAAGCGAAAGGCGCCGCGGGGCCGGGCCTCGGCATGGCCGAAGAAGTGGTTGCAGGCGTCCACCACGGCTGTGGTGGAACGAAAGTTGGTGCCGAGGCTGTAGTGGCGCCCGTCGGTGGCCCGGCGGGCCGCCAGATAGGCGTGGATGTCGGCGCCGCGAAAGCCGTAGATGGCCTGCTTGGGGTCGCCGATCATTACCAGGGCAGTCGCCGGATCATTGCCGGCGACGTCGTAGACGGCATCGAAGATCCGGTACTGGACGGGATCGGTATCCTGGAACTCGTCGATCAGCGCCACCGGGAACTGGTCCCGGAGGGTGGCGGCCAGCGCCCTGGCCCGGGCCATGGACTCCGGCGTCGGGTCGGCCGGCGTGAGGGCGGCATCGAGGTCGCGCAGCAGTTCGTCGAAACCCATCTCGGCCCGAAGGTTCAGCCGCCGCGGCAGCTCGCGCTCGACCCAGGCGGCGGCGTGGGCGAGCAGACAGGCCTCCAGCGTGGGCTCGGGCGCTGCGGGGGCCGCGGGCTTGGCGGTCTGGGCCGACTGCCAGGCGGCGATGGCGGCAAAGGCGGGATGCGCCTGTTCGGACTGCACCGATGCGTTCTTGAGGAAGGCGAAGCCGCCCTGGGCGAAGTTCTTGAGCTTGCCCGGCGCCGGGCCGCCGTGGGCCCAGGTCGCAATCTGCGCGAGCAGCGCGTCGAAGCCCTCCTCGGTCTTGCTGTCGTGTTGCGGTCCCTTCAGGTTGGACCTGAGCGCGCGCAGGTAGGTCTCCAGCCCCTTCCGGTCCGCCTGCCATGCGTCACGGGCGGTCTGCTCCAGACGCGCGACTTCGGCGTCGATAGCGGCGCGGGCCTCTGCGACCGCGTCGGCCTGCCCCCGCCATTGGCGCTGCGCGGCCAGGGGCTCGGCAAGGCTGTCGCACTGCAATGGCACGCCCTTGTAGCAGAAGGCGGCATCGCGGCGGCTGAGCCAGTTGCCGAGCGTCTGCCGCAGGGCCTCGGGGGAGGCGACGATATCGCGGATGGAGCGGGCATCGGCCGCGTCGAGGGGGTAGAAGTGTACGCGCCAGTAGTCGCGCAGGATCTCGGTGAGCAGATCGGTCTGGTCGCTGACCAGCGTGCGCTGGAACAGCCCGCGGGTGGCGAAGGCATGCTCCTGGAGCATGCGCTGGCACCAGCCGTGGATGGTGGCGATCATGGCCTCGTCCATCCATTCCGCCGCCTGGCGCAGGCGCCGCGCACAGCCGGGCCAGTCCGCCTGCGGATAGCTGTCGCGCAGGGCCAGCAGCGGGTCGTCCGCGGCGCCGGATTGGTCGCCGCATTGGTCATCAGTCTGCTCGCCGCCGTCCTCGACCGCCTGGCCGAAGACCTCGGCGGCCTCCACCAGGCGCGCGCGGATGCGCTCGCGCAGTTCCTTGGTGGCCGCCTCGGTGAAGGTGACCACCAGGATGTTCGGCGGCATCAGCGGCGTGCGGAACGCACTGCCCCCGGCACCGTGGCCGAGCACCAGGCGGGTGTAGAGCAGCGCAAGGGTGTAGGTCTTGCCGGTGCCGGCGCTGGCCTCGATGAGGCGGCTGCCGTGCAGCGGAAAGACAAGCGGGTCCAGCGTCTGATCGCGGGTCGTGTCGGTGGCGGCCGCCATGTCAGAACACCTCCTGTCGCAGGTCGTGCGCCAGCAGCGGGGCATAGAGCTGCCGGATCAGGGGCTGAAACCGCCTGTCGGCCGTCAGCGCCGCATAGTCCGGCCAGAAGCGGCCGTAACCGGCATGCTCGTCGCGCTCGGCGCCGCGGTTGTAGCCGCCTTCGTAGGTGTCCCTTGGCTTGGCCTTGGAGTCGCCCGCCTCCGCGGCGAGCACGTCGAGGGCGGTCTTGCAGGCCAGCGGCAGCAGTTCGGTGAGACCCAGCACATAGCCCCGCAGCAAGTCGGCCAGGTGCGCCTCGGCCTCGACACGCAGCAGCGGCGGCAGCATCACCGCACCGCCGGGGCCGAACAGCCAGGTGCTGGTGGGCGCCACCAGTTGAGCGGCAAGGTGCGTGGGCCAGGCACGCACCAGGTGGTGCAGCTTGAGCCGTTCGTCCTTGATCAGCGCACTGGGCTGCAGGGTCAGGCCCAGCCGGTTGCCCTCGGCATCGGCGCGCAGGCCGCTCAGGCTGTCCTCCAGCACCAGGCCGTCCTGTTCCAGGCGCAGACCCTCGCCAGGCAGCAACTGCGGATGGTCTGCTAGCAGGGCTCGGTAGCGCGCCAGCGGGGGGTCCAGTTCTGCCGCCAGCTGTTGCCTCCAGGCCGCATCGAAGGGTGGTAGCGGCAGTTGGCCGGCGCGGGCCAGCCGCGCGATGGCCGCGTCCAGACAGGCCTCCGTGGTGCGGTCGGGCGTCTGCACCCGCTGCTGCTCGACGGCGGCGATGACCTGCTCGCGCAAACCCCAGCCGTCGAGGCCGTCGATGTCGAAGGGCTCGGCGTCTTCGCTCGGCGCGGCCTCATGCTCCAGCCTGACCTGCAGCCGCTGGGTGTAGAAGGTGCGCACCGGGTGGCGCAAAAAACGACCGAGGGCGGCCAGGGAGATCGGGCCGTCGAAGTCCGGACGGGACAGCCGGGGTGGGTCGTCCTGTTCGGTGGCCGGGGGCGCATGCAGCGCGCGCCATTCGTCGGCATAGGTGAACAGGCGCGCCGAGCGCCCCGGCTCGAAATAGCGCCGGCTGAAGGGCTGCAGCGAGTGCTCGGTGGTCAGGGCCGCGACCAGGGCGGTGCCGGAGGTGTCCACCTCCGACGCCTTGGCGGCTGGCCGGGCGACCGCCGCCGTCTCCGCAAGCCGCCAGCCGGCGGCGATGTGATCGCGCAGTTGCCCGACCAGCACCGAGGGCGGACGCTCGGCGTTGTCGCGGATGCTGCGCCCGACCCAGCTGACGACGAGCTTCTCGCGCGCCGACAGCAGCGCCTCCAGAAACAGATAGCGGTCGTCCTCGCGTCGGGAACGGTCGCCCGGACGGTAGTCGTTGGCCATGAGATCGAAATCCGCCGGCGGACGTCGGCGCGGGTAATCGCCGTCATTCATGCCCAGCAGCCAGATCTGGCGAAAGGGAATCGCGCGCATGGGCATCAGGGTGGCGAAGTTGACCGCACCGGCCAGGAAGCGCTGACTCAGTGTCGATTCATCGAGCCCGGCGAACAGGGAGCCGCGCACCACCTCCAGCGGCAACGGCTCTGCCCCGAGCGCGCCGCGGGCGCAGTCCTGCTGCCACTGCTCCAGGGCCTCGCGCAGCCGCGCCAGGGTCAGCTCGTCGGCATCGCCCGCGGCGCTGAAGCAGTCATCGAGCAGGTCGGCGATGAGCGCGACCCAGTCGTCCGCCGGGCGCGGCGCGCCGAGCACGGTGGCGTAGTGGACGAGTGTCTCCAGCAGGGCGTCGAGGCGCCCGACCAGCACCGCCTCCAGACCGCCGATCTCGTCGAACGGCTCCACGCCCTTCCAGGGACCGCTGTCGCCGGTGGCGAAGCCGAGCAGCATGCGCCGCAGGCCGAACCGCCAGCTGTTCTGCTCCAGCCCCGCGGGCAGGCCGAGGCCGCTGCGCTGCCGGGCATCCAGGCCCCAGCGGATGTTGGCGCCGGCGATCCACTGGCGCAGCCGCGGCAGGTCCGTCTCCCGCAGACCGAAGCGTGCCCGCAGTGCCGGGATGTCCAGCAGGTCCAGCACCTCGCTGACCGACATGCGCGCCTGCGGCAGCGTGAGCAGGGTCTCCAGACCGATCACCAGCGGGTTGCGCCGGCGCTCGCCCTGATCGGTGATGTGGAAGGGGATGCGGCGCGGGTCGTCCTGGGGCAGCCGCCCGAAGACCGCCTCGATGTGCGGAGCGTAGACGGCGATGTCCGGCACCATGACCAGGATGTCGCGCGGATGCAGGCGCGCGCCGGCCTGTTCGGTCTCGGCATCGGCGAAGGCCGCAAGCAACTGGTCGTGCAGGATCTCCACCTCGCGCTGGGGGCCGTGGGCGGTCAGGAATTCCAGGCTGCGGTCATGGCGCGGGTCGATGGCGCTTGCGCGTGCTTGGCGCTCGTGCAGCGGGCGCAGTTCCAGGATGTCGTCCTGCAGCTGCTGCAGCAGGGTGGCGTCGCCGGGGGGCTCGAACAGGTCGATGCTGAGGTGCTGCTCGGCGAAGTGTTCCTCGTAGCGGGTGCGGTCATCGTGCGCATCGAGCAGCCGGATGTAGTCGCGGCCCTGCTTGCCCCAGGCCGCCAGCAACGGATGGCCGTGCAGGTGGAGTTTGTGCTCGTCGACGGCCTCCGGCACCTTGCGTGCGGCGGTGCGTCCGTAGGCGCGGCGAAACAGCTCGCGGCCCTCGACGATGTCGCCCCAGTAGTGCTGGCTGGGGTTGTGCACCAGCAGCATGACCTGGCAAACCGGGGCGATGGCCTCCAGCACATCGATGGTCTGGCGCGGCAGCGAGGAGATGCCGAAGACCACGACCCGTCGCGGCAGGTCCTGCGGACGCGACGCAGGGGTCAGGGACCTGGCTCGGGTCAGGAACCGGGTGTGGATGTCGGCGCGGCTGAGCTCTGGTTGCGCCGGAGCGGCCGGACCCTGCCCGGCCAGGGGCACGGCGGTCGACGTGGTGACCGGCGGGGTCATGTCCTGCCTCAGCCGGCGCCAGAGCAGCGGCTGCCAGCGCTGGCCCTCCGGCACCGACACGCGGCTCTGGTCTGGACGGATCAGCGCGTCCTGGCCCGCCTGCCAGGCCGCGAGCCAGTCGGCGCGGTAGACCTGATACTGGTCGTACAGATCGGCCAGGCGCTCGGCGAGCTGTTGGCGGCGGCGTGCAGCGTCATCGGACTGCAGGAATCCCCGCAGCGGGGCGAGCCAATCGTGCTCCTGTGCGTTTTCTGCCAAGGCGTCGAGATCGCCCAGCAGCCGGTAGAGCCGCCAGCCGAGCGGTGCCTTGTCGTAGGCGGAGAGGTCGGGCAGGTCGCCGAGGACCGCCCGGTAGGCCTGCCAGAGAAAGCGCCCGGGCAGCATCAGGTCCAACGCCGCGGCGATGCCGCAGCCGCCGCCGATCGTTGGGCTGGTTGACGTCTCCGCCGGATCGTCATCGGGCTGCATCGCCAGCGCAAGCTTCAGCCATTGGCCGATGCCGTTGCTCTGCACCAGGATGATCTCGTTCTCCAGCGGATGCAGCGGGTGCTGGCGCAGCCAGGTGGTGAGCAGCCCGCGCAGGGACTCCAGCCGGTTGCCCTGGATCAGCATGAAGCCGGTGGGCCAGTCGCGCAGGGACTCCGATGACTGTGACATCTGACGATCCTCTGTTCAGGGCGGTCAGGCACCGATCGCCGGTGTCCGGCGCCCGACCCAAGGAAACCCGAACGGGAGGAGCGTATCGGACCGATGCGACAAGGGCTGTCGCAGGATGTCAGGACGCTGTCGGTCCCCGGTCAGTCGAAGGTCACCCGACCGGAGATCACGTTGAGGAAGTTGGCCACCACGCCGTCCCCCACCGCCAGATCATCCAGCAGCGTGACGTCTTCCACCTCGAAGGTGCGCACCGCTTCGGGGCCCTGGATGGTGACCGTCCCGGCGGCCTTGTCGATGCCCACCACCTGCCCGCGCACGGTCAGGACATCGGTGATGGTACCCGCGGGCTTCTCGCCCGGCTCGCGATCGATGAGGGTCGCACCTTCGGCCCCGATGGCCCCTGCATCGGCCCCCTTCTCAAGGGCGATCAGGGTGGAGGTGGTCTCGCTGACCTCCACTCTGTTGCCGATCTTGATGCGATCGATGCGCTCCACCTCCGGCGGCACGTGCAGCAGCACATAACTGCCGTCTCCGACCTTCACCGTCATCAGCCGCGTCTCGGTGTTCACCACCATCACCTTGCCAACGATGGAGGTCTGCGTGGCGGCGAGCGCGACCGGTTCCGTGGTGAGATCGGACTGCGCAAAGGCCGGGCCTGCCAGCAACGAAATCAGGATCGACGCAGGAACAAAAGGAGATCTGGGCATGTTGCCGTTTCCTTGAGCGAGTGAATGAAGTGCATGAAACCCCGCCGGAAGGGTAGCGAGCCCCTAACGTTTGCGCAACTTGGTGATCACAGCAAACCGCCAGCCGGTGAGCGTGGATTTGCGGAATGACAGGACCTGGTCGCGTCCCGCCAAGGACAAGCCGACCTGTCCTTGCGGCTGTTGCATCATGCGGCGGAAGATATCCCGCGCCGCCGGTGTCACCTGGACGGCAGGGTCCTGGCCGATCCGTGGCGCCTTGGCATGCAGGATGTATTTTCCACGGCTGTCGAGGGCGAAGAAGGTGCGATCCTCCGGCAGTGAGAGCATCCGGGAGATCTCCCGGCTCAGCACCTCGGCATAGACCGAGGCCCCGAGGACACCGGTGACCCTTTTGCCGTCCATGACCGGGACGGCGACGATGGCGGTGGTCCGGCCGGTGGACAGGCTCACCACAACCGGCCCGACGGCAGGCACGCCGGCAAGCAGGCCCGGGAAGTAAGGCCGCGCCATGAGGTTACCGGAGGTCAGGTCATCCACCGTGGTGTAATAGGATCCGTCCGGTCGGGCATACCAGAGCCGTGCCGCGGCCTCGCCACGTTCCTGCTCGACGAGGAGCGGGCGGATGCGTTCCCACACCCCGGACTGGACCTCTTCCGTCAGGGCCAGCACCTGGAAGGTCCGTGCGATGGCACCAAGTCGCAGCTCGGTCAGGGCGACGAGCGAGGACAGCAGGGGATCCGTGTCATCGCGTACGGGCTGCTCGCCGAAGTGGCGGGCCATGATCGCGTCGTAGGTACCGTCCGCCTTCATGGCATCAAGTGCGCCTTGCCAGGCCGCCACCCGCGCCGGGTCCGTCTGCTTGTTGAATGCGATGAACAGCTCCCTGGTCTCGACCGGGTAGAGGGCAACAATATCCGTCTGCTCGATTCCCGCCTTGCGGATGTTCTCGGCGGCGGTGTCGCTACTGCCGAACCACAGCGCAATGTCCCCGGCCATGAGCGCCTGCACACAGGTGACATCGTCCGGGCAGGTTGTCAGGTGCGTTATGTTGTGTCGCTGCAGGAACCGATGCCTCGCACTCGCTTCGACGACACCGATCGGTCCCGCGTTGCGCACCGCCTCGAGGCTTTGAACGCGGATCGGCGCGCTGGCTTTCGCATAAAAGACCAGCTCGTAGGCACCGACCGGCCCGACCCATGCAAAGAGCGGCTCGCGTTCCGCGATGCGCGCGGTGGAATAGAGGACCGAACCCGGTGTCTCCAGGGTCTGCCGATAGCCTTCCGCCCAGGGAACGAGTTCGATTGGGGCGGCTTGTCCAAGGCGGGAAAGGATCGTGCACACCACATCGGTCGAAGACCCGATGAGCGTCCCGTCCGGCGCGCGGTCGTTGTAGGGCGGAAAGGCTTCGGTGTAGATGCGCAGATCGGCCGGGGTCCGGACGCCTGATTTGCACTGTTCGCTGGCGCTTGCCGCCTCCACCGGCGGCAGCACCGGGGCACCGACGGCCTGGACTGCGGTCGACGCCGCTGGCGTCTGCGCGACCCCCTCATCGGCGGCGCTGCAAGGTCCGGCCAGCGCAAGACCGATCACAACATGTGCAAAAACGACAATCCTGTGTGCAGGCATCATGACATCTTCAAGGTTGAAACAGATCTGCCGCGCGCTACACCTGCCTCGTCTGCCGCGAAGTCGTGTACAAGGCGCGCGCCTAAGGAGACGCCGCGCACGGGAGCATGTGCTCAAACTTAAACGCGACCGCACCTGAACGCTGTGGCGCAGGCAGATTGCGCACCACTCAGGGCATGAAGGCCCGACATGCAAACTGTATACTTACCCGCCGCGGCCTACCATTACCTGAGCCTGCTGGCGCCCTGCCTTGCTAAAAAACAGCCTACTCACCAAGCCGATGCCGTACGGCGCGACCTCCCGCCATCACAGGTACAGATTGACATGGCAAAGATAACACGCGTCCCAAAGGCACACTGCGCACAGTGTCATCAAGCGGAACCCTTGGGTTTCGAGTTTACGATGGCCTTGCAACCCATCGTCCGTCTGAGTGATCGCAGTATCTATTCGCATGAGGCCCTGGTCCGGGGCTTGGCAGGCGAGTCGGCCCGATGGGTTTTCGAGCACGTCAACGCAGACAATCTATTTCGGTTCGATCAGGCATGCCGGGTCAAAGCGATCCAGTTGGCCAGCCAGCTGCGGATGGAAAGCCATCTCAACATCAACTTTACACCGACAGCCGTCTATCATCCTGAACGCTGCATCCAGAGCACACTGGAGTTTGCCAGGGCGACCGGATTCCCTCTGGAGCGGATCATTTTCGAGTTCACCGAAACCGAGAAGGCCAACTCGCCAGCGCATCTGAACGATATTGTTGAGTGTTATCGGAGCTTGGGATTCAAGACGGCGATCGACGACTTCGGTGCCTGCTACTCTGGCCTGAATCTGCTGGCTCAGCTCAAGCCCGACCAGGTGAAATTGGATGCAGTACTCGTGCGCAACATCGACCGTGACCGCAGACGCCAGGCGATCGTTCGTGGGCTCGTCGACATCTGTCGCGAGCTCGAGGTCGAGTTGCTTTGCGAAGGGATCGAGACCGCCGATGAACTGGCCGCCTGTGCCGACACCGGCATCGATCTCTGTCAAGGCTACTGGTTTGCAAAGCCCTTGCTGGAAGCCATGCCAAGCCTGAATCCAGGCTGCTTCGAACCATTAGGGAAGCGCTGATTTATTCGGCGCTTCCCGTGCGGGGCAAGACTCTCCACCAAGCGCTGGTGCGGTTACCGGCAATCACGGTGTCGATATAGAAGGGTCCGATCGATTGTCCGTTATCCGCGGGGCTGAAGCCGGTCGAGCAGCTCGAAATCGATGGTCCCGTCCGCCTCCATACCCTGGCTTTGCTGGAAGCGGCGGATCGCATCTCGGGTCAAGGGACCATCCAGGCCGTCCACGGGGCCGGCAGCGAAGCCCAGGGTGTTCAAGCGTGCCTGCAACAGACGCAATAGCTCATTCGAGACGGGCGGAGCCGCGATCCTTTCTGGCGAGCCATTCACCAGACGACACTGCACCAGTTCGAGCGTCGTGTCACTGCCATCGGTAAAGCGGTAGCGCTGACCCGGATCGCAGACCCCAGGCGCTTGCGGCCGCTGGGGCGCCGATTCCTGCGCGGTCACCGATGCTGGTTCCGATGCTGGCTCCGATGCTGGTTCCGATGCGATGGACTCAGGCGTCGCATCGGGCACCGAGGGGGACAGAGCCAGCTCCACCACAGGCGTCACCGGCGCGGGCTGGACAGGGTCTGATACGAGATCGACGGGGGCGGGTTCGGGTGCGGTCGCCTCGCCAACCGCCTCCGACTCCGCCGACATCTGGGCCCCATCGACCGTGGCCGACGGCCTCTCGACAGCTTCGGGGGCGGCGTCAAGCGGCTCGGACGGCAGGCCACTGGCGGGGCTCTCGCCCTCGAGGGTTCTCTCGGCAGACGCTGTCTTCGACGCCGGTGGCTGCTCCGCGATGCTCGGCCAGAGAAGCGCCAATGCGATGAGCCCGGCCATGATGCCAAGCCAGAGTGCACCGGCCAGGGGCCAAGCCGTGAGGCGCTGATCGAGCCCGACGCCGGTCGCTCCCGCCCGCGACTCGAGGCGCTGTCGCACCGTCGCAAGAACACCAGCGCTGGCCGCCCGGATCAGAGCCTCTGCCCTCCCCAGCACCCAACGAAGCGTCCAACGGATGGCCCAGCGCAGGCCCAGGAGCAGCGGGCGCACGAGCCCGAGCAGGTCCCCCGGTGGGATGCCGTCCTTCAAGGGCGCAAGGATGGCCGGCCGGCGCCAGGCAACCAGGGCGATGGGCAAGAGCAGCACACCGACCAGGGCGATCAGCCCGACATCGGTGGTCCAGGAGACGGCGGTCCCGAACACCAGGGGATAGAGCAGCACCAGGATGATGAGCGGGCTCCAGGCCAGCAGCGGGATCAGATCCCGATACCTGGCAACCGCCTGATGCTCCAGGCGCAGCGCCCCAGATTCAGACCCGGCAGCGCCGGCCTCCGCGGACTCGGCCCCCACCTTGGCGATCGCCGGCCTGGCGAAGGCCATGATCCAGATGAACCGCGCCATCATGGCCGCGGTGGCCATGGTGGTCAGGGCGATCGCGACACGCAGCCAGGTCCATTCGAGCGCCACCAATGCGGGCTTGATGCCGTACTTGGCGACCGCACCGCCCGTGAGCGGCACCGCGGCCATGGAGAGTGCCAGCACCAGCAAACCAATGAAGACCCAGCCCTGCGCTGCCGGCGCGGCGGACTTGCGCAGTCCAACACCGAGAAACAGGCCGCCCTTGCTGAGTGCATGGTGTCCCGCATACAGTCCGATGCCGATGACCGCCGCGCCGGCGATGGCCGGCTCGAGCAGTGCCGCCCCGACCACCACGACCATGAGTCCCATCTTGCTCACGCTCGAATAGGCCAGCAGGACCTTCGGATTGGACTGCACCAGTCCGACGGGGACCGCGAAGAAGGCGGTCGCAAGACCGACGAACACGAACAGCAGGCCCCAGCCCGGCAGGGCCATCTCCCCGATGGGAAGAAACCTCAGCCACCCGAGCAGGGCGACCTTGATCATGGCGCCACTCAGGACGGCGCTTGCCGGGATCGGCGCGGCCGGGTGGGCGAGCGGCAGCCAGACATGCAGCGGCACCAATCCGGCCTTCACGGCCAGACCAAGGATCAGCAGGCCGATGGGCAGATCGCCAAGCCCCCTGAGGTCCTCCGGGCCCGGGACGAAGGTGCCCGCCTGCGCCGCGATCAGCACCAGCGCCATGAACAACACCACCTCGGCGCACAGGGTCAGGACCAGATAGACCCGACCCGCACGCAGGGCATCGCGATCGCCCTCATGCACCACCAACCCGTAAGAAGAGAGCCCCATCAGGGCAAAACCGGCATAGAAGCTCACCAGATCCTGGCCCAGGATCAGCCAAAGATTTCCGGCCATCGCCAGCAGGAAGAAGGTGTTGAAGCGCCCGCAATGGGCCGTGCCCCGCAGCGAAGCGGCGGCATAGAGTCCGGCACTGAGCCAGAGGATGGCCGTGAACAGGAGGAATGTCCGACCCAGCGGGTCCAGCGCAAAGACTGCGCCGGTCAGCAACCAGCCGGCCTCGAGCTCGGTGCCGATCGGAACCAGCAGTGCGGTGCAGAGTGCCGGGATGGCACCGATCGCCGGCGCCCAGGCCAGACGCGGCGAACGCGCACCCGCGGCCAGGATGAGCGGAAACGCCCAGGCCAGGATGAGCAGCAGGCTCATCGCCCGTACTCCCGCTCGGCGATCAGGGCCGCCCACTCCAGCGGCGAGAAGGGCGCTGCGGCGAAGAGACCGGCGGTAAGCGCCAGCACGGCCGTGATCACCGGCGGCCAGAGCAGCGCCCCGGCCGTCTCCAAGCGGCCGCGCCTCGCATGTTCCTTGGGCCAGGCGCCTGGCTCGGCGCGGAACCAGGCGCGGAAGAGGATCGGCAGGAAGTAGGCCGCGTTCAGCAGGCTACTGGCGACCAGGACGATCAGGACCCAATTCGCGCCGGAGTCGGCCGCACCAAGACCCAGGTACCACTTGCTGACGAATCCGGCGACCGGTGGCACCCCGATCATGCCGAGCGCACCCACGGTGAAGGCGAGACTGGTCAAGGGCATGCGTCGACCCACGCCGTCCATCTCGCTCACCTTGTGGATACCAAGGGTCTCCGCATAATTGCCGGCGCAGAAGAACAGCGTGATCTTCATCACCCCCTGATGCACCAGATGCACGACACCGCCGATGGTGGCGATGGGACCAAAGATGGAGGCGCCCAGCGCGATGTAGGACACCTGGCTGACGGTCGAATAGGCCAGCCGCTTCTTCAGGCTGTCCTGGGTCAGCGCCTTGACCGATCCGTAGACGATGGTGATGGAGGCAAGGATGCCCAGCGCAAACAGCAGCCCGTTCGCATGCGCGAAATCCACGCCATAGACATCGTAGACCACGCGAATGAGACCGAAGGCGCCGGCCTTGACCACGGCAACCGCATGCAGCAGCGCGCTCACGGGCGCCGGGGCGACCATGGCCTGCGGCAGCCAGCCATGCAGGGGCACCAGGGCCGCCTTGACTCCCAGACCGGCGAGCAGCACGAAAAAGAGGATGATGAGCGCTGGACGGAGCGCCTCCGCAGAATCGCCCAGGATGCCGCCCTGGGTGAATTCGACCGGCCCGACCAGCGACTGCAGCCCGATGGCGCCGATCAGAAGCACAGCACCACCGCTCATGGTATAGGCCAGATAGACCTTCGCCCCCTGGGCGGCATCGGGGGTGCCGCGATGTGCCACCAGCGGATAGGTGGCCAGGGTCAAGATCTCATAGAAGAGCACGAAGGTCAGCAGGTTCCCGGAGAGTGCAATGCCGACGGTGGCCGAGACACAGATGCTGAAGAACCCGAAAAAGCGGCTGCGGTTCGGCGAGTCCTCGAGATAACCGATGGCGTAGACGGTCGTCACCAGCCAGAGGACGCTGGACAAGGCGACGAACAGGACGGAAAGCGCATCTGCACTGAGCACGAGTTCCAGGCCGGGTGCGAGCGCCCAGCGATACTCGAACTCATGACCGTCGTAGACGCCCTTGATCATCCAGACCACGAGCGTCAGTTTCACGACCGCTCCGCCCAGGTTCAGCGCGGTGCGCAGGCGATGGCTCTTTTCCTTCAGGAAAAAGATCAGCAGGCCCGGCAACAGCGAGCTCAAGACGATGGCGGGTGGCAGCAGGGTATCGGGGCTCATCCGATCACCCCTTGTCCGAGGAGCGTCCAGAGGGGCTGGGCAGCCAGGCCCAACACCAGGGCAGATAGCGCACCCAACAGCAAGGCAGGGATCTCGGCGCGCGCATCGTTGACGAAACGGTAGGGCGTGGGCTCACGGTTGAAGGCCCGGCTGAGCACGCGAAACACGTAGCCAACGGCAAGCAGGGTGCCGATCATCATGACAAGCACCCACCACCAGAGTCCCAGGATCAGCGACTGCTCCAGCAGGATCCACTTGGCGATGAAGGTCCCGCTCGGCGGCAAGCCGATCAGGGCCACCCCCGCCAGACCGATGGTGAAGGCGGCGGCCGGCAGCCCTTGGGCGGCGCCGCCGAGATTGTCGATCCGGTCGTGCCCGGCGGTCTTCTGCACCATCCCTGCGGCCAGAAAGAAGCCGGCCTTGGCGAAGCCATGGGTCAAGGCCAGGAGCACGATCGCCGCGATCAGGTTATCCCGTGCCGGGCCGGCCGCGGTAGCGGCGATCAGGGGGAAGCCGATAAACAGGTAACCCATCTGCGCGACGGTCGAATAGGCGGCCAGCAGCTTCAGCCGCTCGGCGCGCAGGGCGCGCCAGGATCCCCAGAGCACCGCCGCGGCGCCGAGCAGTCCCAGCAGATTGGCGGCACCGAGCGGCGTGATCGGCCCGTAGAGGTCGAGCCAGAGACGCAGCACCAGATAAAACGCCGCCTTGACCACCAGCGCGGAGAGCACGGCGCTCACAGGTGCCGGGGCATTTGCATGCGCCGGAGGCAGCCAGAAGTGCATGGGAAACAGGGCCGCCTTCAACAGGAGCCCGCCGAACATCAAGGCCATCGCGGTCGCGGCCACGGGTCCGGGGGCGATAACCTCCGCCAGCAGGCCGATATCCAGCACGCCATAGGCGGTGTAGATCAGGGCAACCCCGAGCAGATAGAACAAGGATCCCAGCAGACCGACCAGGAGATATCTGAGATTCGCCTCCACCGCCTCTCGGCTGCCCGTCAAGGCGCCCAGCGCGGCGGCGGAAAGGCCAAGTAGCTCGAGCGTTACATAAAGATTGAACAGGTCTCCAGCAAGGAAGAGCCCGTTGAGCGCGCTCCAGAGCAGGAGCCAGAGCGGCCAGAAATGCCGGGACCTGGAGTCATCCGCAAGGCGCTCACCGTCCTGGGGCGAGCTGAAGTAGCCGCCCGCATAGACGCTCACGGACAAGGCCACGAGGCTCGCCATCCCGAGCAAGGCCGCAGAGAGACCATCCGCCTGCAGCGTGATCGCCAGCGGCACGCCCCAACCGCCGAGCTCGGAGCGCAGCACCCCGTCGGTCCAGACGACGGCGGTAATGGCCAGAGCGGCCGCGGCCGAGACGACGGCCGCCGCCACACCAAGCCTTTGGGCATGTCTCGGGAACAGGGTCACCACCACCGCGCCGAGCAAGGGCGCGACAATCGCCAACGCCAGGCTATCGATCATCGTCGCGGTCCAGGCGCTGGCCAAAGGCCAGGGCCAGCGCGGTCGCGCTGACGGCCACCACGATCCCCGTGAGCACCAGCGCATGCGGCACCGGATCCGGCGGCGTGTCGAGGCCACGATAGGCGGTGGCGACCAGGATGTGGAAGACCCCGGCGCCCATGACATTCAGGGCGATGAGCTTGCGCAGCAGCGGCGCATGCACCAGGAAGGACCAGAGGCCAAGGAGCAGCAGCAGGATTCCGCCCCCGCCGTAGAACAGTTGGGTCGAGATCATGGCGCATCCACCTCAGAGGTGTGGTCCGGGCGTCCGCCCAGATAGGCCGCCGCCAGGGTCACGCCAATGGCCAGGGTTGCGCCGGTTTCAATCAGCAGTATCAACCACTTGGCCAGTTCAGGCGGGTAGGTCAAAAAGCCCAGACCGAGCACCATGAGGACCAAGCCAACGAGGCAGAATGCCAGGATCCCAAGGATCGAGAGCAGCCTCAGCAACCGCTCCGAGGGCAGGCCCGCGCTCGGGTAGCCGGCGAGCGCCAGCATGACCCCAGCCGAGCCCAGGAGGGCGCCGGCCTGGAAGGCCCCGCCCGGGGCGTAGGCGCCCACCCAGAGCATGTAACCCGCGGCAAGGATCAGCAGCGGCACGAACCAGTCCACCATGCCCTGCAGGATCTCACCCCCACGCTGAAACCCCGGTGCAGCCGGGCCAAGCGACCAGATGCCGAGCAGGGCGGCCAGGAGCACCGCGAGCTCGAGCAGGGTGTCATAGGCGCGGTAGTTGAGGAGCACCGAGGTCACGGGATTACTGACGCCGGTCTCGGGGACACGCGCGAGTGCGAGGTCGGCGAGACGCGCACCGGCCTCGCCGGTGGCAGCCAGGTAGAAGGTCCAGATGAGCACGACCCCGATTGCTGCCAGACCAAGCGGCAGCAAGACCAGCGAGACGAAGCGTGTCATGGCTGACCCTCCGGCGATCCCGATGCGCCTTCCTTCGTGTGCGCCTTCGCGCGGCGCGTCGCCGCGAGCAGAAGCGCACCGCTGAGCCCGGCGCCGATGGCAGCCTCGGCCAAGGCGAGGTCGGGCGCCCGCAGGCGAGCCCAGACCAGTGCCAGCACGAGTCCGAAGGCGATGAAGAGGATCACGGCGCGACGCGGCTCAGCGCTGGTCAGCGCCGCCGCGGCAAGCGCGAGTAGCGTGAGAGACAGCAGGATGTCGAAGGCGGCCAGCAGCGTCGTCGTCATTGGGCGTCCTCACCGTCGCCGCGCAGGGCCCGCTTTGCGATCAGGTGCGCCCCGGTTGCCCCGGCGATCACCACAAGGATCCAGATCAGCCCAAGCTTGAGCGCCTCGCGTACATCGGCCGCGAGCGGCATCAGGCCGAGCACGATCAAGCCCAGACCGACATTGTCGGCCTTGGTCAGGGCATGGAGTCGGGTGAAGCGATCCGGCAGCCGGATGAGTCCGACCGAACCTGCCATGAAGAAGAACGCACCTGCGCCGAGCAGGCCGAAGCTCAGACCCTCTGCGATCGTCATCCTTTCGCCTCGCGCTCGTTTGCACGCCGACGCGTGAAGGCTGTTACGGCCACCGCGGCGAGCAGCGCGAAGATCAGGGCGACATCGACGAGCCCGCCGACCTCGACCACCTGCGCGAGCAGCAGAACGACGCCGATGCCGGATGTCCCCATCAACTGGGCCGCCATCATGCGGTCCGACGGCGTTGGGCCGATGGCGACACGCACCAGGCCGATGGCGATGCTCAGCATCAGGACCAAGGCGATCACAAGCAGATAGGCGGTCATCGGGCGCCCCCCGCTGCCGGTGGCGAATCCACTCCAGCCTGGTGATCGAGCACCTCGCCGAACAGGCCGGCCACCCGCTCCTCGAGCCGACGCAGTTCCGCATCAAGAGGGGCACGCGTATCCAGGGCATGCACCGACACCTGATCACCGCGCAGATCGGCGCTCAGGGTGCCTGGAATCAGCGAGACGCTGTCGATGAACATGACGCGGGCGGGCCGCCCGCGCAGCCGCATGCGATAGACATGCACCCCCGGCCGAATGCGCAGGCGCGGCACCATGACCCGCCCGGCCACATCGAGCCCGCCCCGCACGGACTCCCACAGGAAGTAGGGGGTGAAGCGCAGCAATCCAGTCAACGACAAAGAGGATCCAGGGGACCCCGGGCGCGCCGACGGGCGGCCCTTGATCAGCCAGAGGCTGGCGACAGTCGCGCCGATCACGGCAGGCCCGCCCACGATCCAGGCCACGGGGTCAGGTCCCACCAGGAGTACCCAGACGCCCGCAAACAGGGCGCCCCGCAGGAAGAGCCGCTTGGCAAGGAGGCCGGGCGAGCGATGGGTCATGCGCGTGCGGGTCCGTGTCTCATGCGTGTCGGGATGAGCAACTCCAGCTCACCGCTGGGAGGTCATGGCACTTCGGTGGCACCGCGCACCGGCGCGTCGCCATTCCCGACCAGAGGGTGGGGTCTTGTCCCGAAATCTCCAAAGGGGCACCAGTGCGTATCCGTGTTAGAGGGTGTCGGCGGTCGGGGTCTCGATCGCCCTTGATCCGAACAGGGATGCGATCGTGAAGCCCCCGAGGATGGATCCACGGCGCCCCCAGACCACCGACACCCAACCTGCGAACCCAAGCTCAGGTTGCGATGAATCGATACACCCTCACCCGGAGTTTCCGCTTAATTTATACACTGTCACCCTAGTTGACAGATGTGTTGCGACGGGCCTTCCACCACAGCGCCAGACCGGCGAGGCCGAAGATGTAGCCGATGCCGCCGAGCACGTCCTGCAGCCGCAAGGCGTCGCGGGTGGCGAGCAGTTCCTCTCGCAGGGGGCGGATCTGTTGGGCAATCTGGCGCGCGACGGCGGCCTCGATCGCCGCTTCGAGCCCCGCGGCTTCAGGTCCCGGCGGCGGCGCGGCCAAGGTGACTGGAACTGCGCTGTCTGCCGCGCCCGTGGCTGCATCACCAGTGACTGCATCACCAATGGCTGAATCCAGGACCGGCTGGTCTGCCACCGGGGCATTGGTCATTGCAGGCGCCAGCGTCTCCGCCTGTGCCGGCGCAAAGCCGCCGGCAAGTTCCTCGGCCGTGACCAGCCATTCGGCCCGATGACCATCTCCAATGCGGGCGATGACCCGGTGGTCCTGGGGACCGCTGGCCTGAAAGCGAAAGCGGCCGTCCGCCGCCGACTCCAGTTCCGCCAGCAGGGCGCCGGACGCGTCGGTCACGCGGATTCTTGCGCCACTGGCCCCGGCGCCACCGGCGAAATAGGTCGAGCCCTCGATCCAGGTGCCGTCGGCGGCGGCAAAGACATTGAGCTTGTGGGCGTAGGCGGGCCTGATGCCTGGCCACAGGACGCCCGACAACAGGGCGACCAGCAGCAGGACGACCGGCGCCCGCACACCGGGCGCCGGAATGCCGGCCAACAGCGCGCCCAGACTGGCCCGTCGCTGTCGGCGCATCACGCCCCCTCCGGACGTCGGTTTGCCGGGACCTTCATCACGCGATCAGTACCCCTGTATCTTCAACTCGCATCGGTGTTCGGGCGCAGCCTGAGACAGTGATCATCAACGACCATGACCTTGGGCCCAGGCCGACACCCAGCCCGCGATAAGGAGACACCGTTTTACTGGCCAGGAGACCAAAAATCAGCATTTCCCTTGCGGTTCAACTGTGCGTTCCGGGATAAACGGACTCAATCCGGGCCTATTGCATGTCCCGGGCGCGCACCCAGATCAGCGCGCCCTGCTCCACCGGCACCGGCTCACCGTCCGGATTCGGCATCGGTGTGTCCCCTTCGATCAGCGCCGCGAAGCCCCACCAGCCGGCCCGCGGCATGGCATAGCTGAACTGTCCCTGGGCGTCGGCCTTCAGCACCTGGGTCACGAAGGGGGCCGCCGGGGGCGTGACGCTGCCGTCGTTGCGCCATTCCACCTCGACCTCGGCATGGGGCACGGGCTCGCCGCCCTTCCTGACAATGCCGGTGAACAGGTTGCCGGTCCAGAGACCATAGGGGCGGGTCAGCGGCTCGATCTCCACCGGCAGCCCCACCGGGCGATCCCAGCCCGCCTCGGCCCCGTAGGCGTCGACGATGACCTTGGTGTAGTGGACGATCATGACCCCTTCGGCCGGCTCCCAGTAGGGCGCGGGCTCGACAAAGAATATGTAGTCTCCCGGCCCCGGCACCGCGAAGCTGGCGCGATAAGCCGTCTTTCCGTCCAGTTCGACGGCGTCGAGCGACGCGCGAAGGTCGCGACGGCCGTCCGGCGTCAGCACACCGAAGGCGACGGGCTCTGCCATGGGCATGGCCGGACCGCGTTCCATCGGATGCGTGAATGCCAGATCGAGCCTGATCTGGCGCCCGGAGTCCGCATCGACGATCTCGGTGGACGGGATCAGTTCCTGGAAATGGGCCGCGGCGCAGAGCGGGAGCAACAGGCTAGCCAACCCCAGGGCTACCCGATGAAGGGCACGGCGAGGCGCGCAGCGGCGGCAATGCAGGACGGTCATGTGGATCTCCAGTACAGCTCGATGATGACGGCCAAGACGATAAGCCCGGCGCTGAGTTTGTGGCAACCCGGGCTTATTCAGCCACAGTTCGCGCCAATCGACAGCACGGCCGGTTATGCACTCGAACCATGCCAGGCACGAAAACGAAAACCTTGCTTGCGACGGGTATATCATGGGACGTTACACGCCCGTCCGCCAGCATTGAGGAGTCCCGTCCGATGTTTTCCGCCGTCACCGATTCGCTCCGCGGGGGCCTGCGCCCATCGGCCGTGCGTGGTGACATCCTGGCCGGGCTCACCGTGGGCGTCATCGCACTACCGCTATCCATGGCGCTGGCCATCGCCAGCGGCGTGGCACCGCAGCACGGGCTCTACACCGCCATCGTCGCCGGCATCGTCGTCGCCCTGAGCGGCGGCTCGCGGGTGAACATCTCCGGGCCCACGGCTGCCTTCGTGGTGGTGCTGCTGCCCATCACGCAAACCTACGGACTGGGCGGTCTGCTGCTGGCGGGCATGCTGTCGGGGGTGATCCTGGTCGCACTCGGCCTGGCGCGACTGGGCAAGCTGATCGCTGTGGTGCCCTACCCGGTCACCATCGGCTTCACCGCCGGCATCGGCACCGTCATCGCGTTGCTGCAGATACCCGAGCTGCTGGGGCTTGGCCTGGGCCCCCTGGACGGCAGTTTGCCGGAAAAGGTGACCCGTATCGCCGCCGGGCTGGGCGGACTGCGCTGGGAAGACACCCTGATCGGGCTGCTGACGTTCGCCATCCTGCTCGGCTGGGGTCGCCTCAAGAGCCGGATCCCCGGCCACCTGATCGCACTGCTGGCGGGCACGCTGCTGGCGCTCCTGCTCGGCTGGGCCAGCGACGGCGGCTTCCAGGTAGCCACCATCGGCTCGCGCTTCGAGTACCTGCTCGACGGCGAGACGCTGCCGGGCATTCCGCCGCTGCCGCCGCAGCCCCTGCTGCCCTGGCACCTGCCGGGGCCCGACGGCACGCCAATCGGGCTGTCGTTCGAGCTGTTGCGCGCGCTGATCGCACCCGCATTCGCCATCGCCATGCTCGGCGCGCTGGAATCGCTGCTCTGTGCCACGGTGGCGGACGGCCTGTCCGGCGGCCGGCACAATCCCAATGACGAGTTGATCGGCCAGGGCCTCGGCAATCTCGCGGTGCCTTTCTTCGGCGGCATCCCGGCCACCGCTGCCATCGCACGCACGGCGGCCAATGTCCGCGCCGGGGCCGGCTCGCCGCTGGCGTCGGTCGTG
Organism: Thiohalocapsa marina; assembly: GCF_008632335.1. Lineage (GTDB taxonomy): Bacteria > Pseudomonadota > Gammaproteobacteria > Chromatiales > Chromatiaceae > Thiohalocapsa > Thiohalocapsa marina. The sequence continues at coordinate 255,477 of NZ_VWXX01000003.1, read as the reverse complement.
CATGCCATGTTCATCCTGCTGGCCATCGCATCGCTGGCCCCCGCCCTGGCCCACATCCCGATGGCGGCCATGGCCGCACTGCTGCTGATGGTGGCCTGGAACATGAGCGAGGCGCGGCACTTCATGCGCATCCTGCGGGGGGCGCCGCGCGGCGACGTGGCAACCCTGCTGACCTGTTTCGGACTCACGGTGCTGGTCAGCATGGAGATCGCCGTCGCCGTGGGCATGGGCCTGGCGGCGGTGCTGTTCATCCGCCGCACCATCGAACTGACCCAGATCCAGCTGGTGGAGCCCGCCCAGCATCCGCATGCCGCCCAGCTGCCGAACGACGTGCTGATCTACGACATCAACGGCCCGCTGTTCTTCGGTGCGGCGCAAAAGGCCCTGAGCGCCCTCACCAGCGTGCGCCCAGAGGTGCGGGCGATCATCCTCGACTGCTCCGATGTCACCCTGATGGACCTGACCGCCATGGTGGCCATGGAGTCCATTGCCGCCAATCTGCGCCAGCGCGGCGTAAAGCTGGTCATCAACGGGCTGGCCCCACGCATGCTGCTGAAACTGCGCCGCTACGGCATCCGCCGCCGCCGCGGCGAACTGGAGTTCGCACGCTCCATTGCCCAGGCGACACGGATCGCGCTGGATCGCAGCAACGGCTGACACGCCGCTCGCCGCCCCTCCCCCAGTCAAGCCGACACTTCCGCCCTGCAGTACCCTAGTGCTCAGCTAAAGTAATGAGAATCGTTGTTATTTACTTTCGTGTTGGATGCCGCTAGTCTATAGGGGCTTTTGGCACAAACGCAACGAAGAGACCCAGCACCATGATGATCAGATCGTTTTCCGCCGGCATCGGCCTCGCCGCCGTTCTGGGCGCCTCCGGCGCCATTGCCCACACCCCCTTGTGCGCCTGTTACGACAACGGCGACGGCACCGTTCTGTGCGAGGGCGGCTTCTCTGACGGATCCTCCGCCGCGGGTGTCGCCGTTCGGGTTGTCGGCATCGATGGCAGCACCCTGCTGGAGGCGGAAATGAGCGAATACAGTGAGTTCGAGTTCGACAAGCCCGACGGCGACTACCGGGTGGTGTTCGATGCCGGACCCGGCCATGCCGTGGAAATCGCCAGCAGCGACATCGTGGAATGAACCCGCAACAGGAGAACACCTGCATGAAGACGTCCCCTCTGATCGCCGCAATCGCCGGTGCCACCCTCGCCGGCAGCGCGCAGGCCCATTTCCAGCTGGTCTACACCCCGGAGGTCATGCTGCAGGACCCCACGGAGATCAACCTGAAGCTGGTCTTCGGCCACCCGATGGAAAATGGACACGCCATGGACATGGGGCAGCCGGAACAGTTCACGGTCACCTTCAAGGGCGAGCAGACGGACCTGACCGACAGCCTGAAGCCCGTCACCTGGAGCGGTGCCCACAACGAGGCGCAGGCCTACGAGGCCAACTACAAGGTGCGGCGTAATGGCGACTATGTGTTCGCACTGACGCCGGCGCCCTATCTGGAGAGCGCCGAGGACATCTACATCCAGCAGATCACCAAATCCATGGTCAACAAGGGTGGCATGCCCACGGGCTGGAACGAGCCCGTCGGCCTGCCCACCGAGATCGTGCCGCTGAACAAGCCCTATCAGGCCTTCGCCAACGGCAGCTTCACCGGACAGCTGCTGTCCGATGGCAAGCCGGCCGCCGGCGTCGAGTGCGAGGTGGAGTACATCAACACCGACATCGACATGGCGGGCAATGCCTTCGGCAAGGAGAACACAGGCCCGGTGCCGGATACCGCCATCGTCGCCATCACGGACCCCAACGGCATGTTTACGTTCGGCATCCCGCGGCCCGGCGTCTGGGGATTCGCCTGCCTGGGTTCGGGTCCGCAAAAGGAGCACGAAGGCAAGGAGCTGTCACAGGATGCCGTGCTGTGGATCAAGGCGTCGGAATTCTAAGCCAGCCGCCAGCCACAGCAACGTCACCGAAACACGCATCATGAACAAGAAGCAAAGCTACCTCGGCGTCAGCCTAGTCGTTGCGGGTTGCACGGCCCTGTCGCTCCCGTCGCACGGCCAGACCCTGGAAGAACGGGTCAAGCGACTGGAGCAGGAGAACCGCGAGCAGGCCGCGGCCATCGAGCAACAGCAGAAGACCATCGCCGCGCAGAAGCAGGCGCTGGAGGGGGCGCCGATGCGCGTCCAGGAACTGGAACGGGCACTGGAAGAAAAAAGAGTCCATTACGGGGGCTGGTTCCAGAACATCGACATTACCGGCCTGATCGAGGTCGAGGCGAGCTATGTCGACCCCTTCGAGGGCACTTCCGAGTCCGACATCACCCTGGCCACCTTCGAACTGGGCATCGCATCCCAGGTGAACGACTGGGTTCAGGTGGTGGCGTCGCTGCTGTACGAGCAGGACGAGACGGATCTGGAGGTCGATCTCGCCTTCATCACCATCGCCAATCCGGACCTGAGCCCGATCTTCTTCACCGCCGGCCAGCTGTATGTGCCCTTCGGCGCCTACCAGACCAACCTGCTGTCCGACCCGCTGACGCTAGAGATCGGCGAGGCCCGCGAGACCGCCGCACAGATCGGCTTCGTGCACAACGGCTTCAGCGGCAGTGTCTACGGCTTCAGCGGCGACAACGACGTCGATGGGGAGCAGGAGATCGGCAGCTGGGGCGCCAATCTCGCCTTTGCCATGGAGACCGGAAACCTGACCTGGAGCGCCGGTGCCGGCTACATCAACGACCTGGGCGACTCGGATTCCCTCGCCGACCTGATCTCGGACAATCGCGGCGAACGCTACAATACGCTGTACGCCGAAGATCCGCACACGACCTTCAGCATGGATCCCACCGAACGCACCGGGGGCTGGACCGCGAATCTGGCCATGGTGCTGGGCGACTTCAATGTCATCGCCGAGTATCTGACCGCAGCGGATGACTTCGACCCGGACAGCCTGAGCTTCAAGGACCAGGGGGCGCAGCCCGCGGCCTGGAACCTGGAGCTGGGTTACAGCTTCGACCTGTTCGGCAAGGAGGCGGTTGCCGCCGCCGCCTACCAGACGACCGAACAGGCCCTGGCACTGGAACTGCCCGAGGAGCGCTGGCTGGTGGGCATTTCCGTCGGCATCTTCGACAACACCGCCCTGTCGCTGGAATACAGCTACGACACCGACTACGGCACTTCGGACGGCGGTACCGGCGAGACCGGCAGCGCCCTTGTGGCCCAGCTCGCCGTGGAGTTCTGACGACCGGATACCCCTTTCGCGCGCGCAACACGGCCCCGTCCGGGCCACTCGGACGGGGCTGTGCTGTCTTGTACCCGCTCTACGACCGCGATCAAGCCGACTCGGCACGCTGGCGCCGATGGCCGACGGCGAGCAGGTCGTGCCACCAGTAGCGCAGGCTGCTGCGGAACATCCAGCGAACCATGCGCGCGTTCAGCTTGCACACCGGCATCGGTGTCCGGCGACCGTCTTGCCGCGACATGCGGCTGCGACCTTTCAACCAGAGGCGTTTCCACTTCGGCTCTGCCCCAGCCTTGGCTTTGGCCCCAGACTTGGCCTTGACCTTGCCCAGGTGTTGCTCCCGCACGGCCAGCTGTCGTGTCAGGATTCCCTGCACACGGGCCTGCAGCAGTGGAGGATCAACGCGACCCGGCTGGAAATTCACCACCAACGACCCGCAGGCCGGATTGGCGCGAACCTGCTGCACCCCCTGCAGGGACTCCAGGTCCCGCGTGAGTTCAGGCCCGATGTTCGGCGTCTCGGCCAGAAGCGGGATTTTGAGTCGAACGCGTCCCGGCACATGGTGGCGAATCTCGATCATGTCGGATTGACCCCGGTCTAGGTTTCAAGTAGATTAATAGTATTACGAATCGCTCTTATTAACAATGTTAGGCCGATACCAGACGCCTTACAGTCGCCAGCCGCGTTCGCAAGGAGAAACCTGCATGCTAGAACCGTCGCACACTTCCACAGGACATCAACCGCCCGGACAACCGGTGCAGACCGGGCAATCCCGCAGCCAGGGTTCGCAGGCGCAAGACGCTCAGGCGCAGACCGCACAGGCATCCGCAGCAGGTTACGCGCCACAACCCGCCGCGGACATGGCCGCCAACGGCGGGGCCCCAGGCCCGGTCTGGGGTGGCCAGCCTGCGCCCCCCTTCATGCCAGGGGCCTACGGTCAGTTCCCACCGCCCTACCCTGCGTTCGGCTACACCGGCCAACCAATGATGCCGCCCATGGGCATGCCCGGCAGCCCTGCATATCCCGGGTTCATGCCAGTCGGGACGGCACACCCGGGCCTGCAACCGCATGCCCAGCCGACCTACGGCATGGCGGCCCATGGCATGCGGCCGCAGTACATGGCACCAATGCCCCAGCCGCACTATCCGCCCCAGACGCCGGGGGGCGACATCGGTCAGGGTGCCGGTTCCGGAGCTGGTTTGGGGGCTGGCCTGGGCGCCGGCATGGGAGCCGGCGCCGCGTCCGGGCATCAGGCCGGCATGGCACAGATGATGGACGAGATCGCCAACGGCGGCAGCGGACTGGCCAGCCTGAGCAAGCTGCTGAACCTGGAAGACACCGAGTTCTGGAAAGGGGCACTGGTCGGCGCCGCCGCCGTGCTGTTGCTGACCAACGACTCCGTGCAGAACATGCTGTTCAAGGGTGGGGTGAAGGCGAAGGACGCGGTCAAGACCGGCGCCGAAAAGGTCAAGGACACGGCCAGCAGCGCTGCAGCCAAGTTGAAACCCTGAAGGTGAATCCATGAGCAACGACGACTACCCGATGCAGACCCAATCCTCCATGCTTCAGCGACCCTCAGGCAGTGACACCTGCTCCACGCTGCTACAGATGGCCACCATCGGCGCCGTCGTCGGTGGCACCGCGGCGGCCGGGACAAACATCCGCCGCCTGCAGAACGACGAGATCCAACTGAACGCAGCCCTGGTCGACATCGGCCGCGCTGCCGCCACCAGCGCCGCCGCCACGGCCATCGCGGGAGCCGCCGCCAACGCGGTGGCAGGCCAGGGACTGACCCGCCTGGCCGTGCTGTTCGCCGCAGGCACCGCGACCATGTACGGTCTGCAGCGCAGCCTCGAGCGGGAGTGAGCCATGTCGTCCGACGGGCCGCAACGACAACGCCACGGGGTCAGGAAGAACATGGTTGAGGGTGTCGGCGGCGTCATCGTCGGCGCTGCGCTGGTGGTGATGGCAGTCTCCCTGCTCAAGCGCCGCCGCGCCGCCCCCGCGCCGCAGCCGGAGCCTGCCGGCGACACCACCGCCGACACGCAGATCCCGCAGGCCACAGACTAGCAGGCGAGCTTCCGCATCGGGCCGACGTGACGGCCTGGTGCCGGGGTCCCGCCACTGATTCATTTTCCGGAGCCATCAATGAACAGCTACTACCACCCAATGTACCCGGGACAGGCCGTTTATCCCCAGGCCGGCATGACCGCCATGGGCGTCCCCCACATGCCGCAACAGGGCTATCCCGCCGATGCCTACGCCGCGCCCCCCGGCATGGGCCAGGCCATGAACCCTCAGGGCACCTATCCCGCACGGCAGACACCGTCGGTGCTGGGCTTCACCAATGACCGCTTCCTCAAGGGACTGCTGATCGGTGCCGCCGCGGCCTATCTGCTGACCAACGAAGACGTGCAGCGCACCGCCATCAAGGGCGCCGTCAAGCTCTGGTCCACGGTGCAGGGCGGGGTCGAGGAGGCCAAGGAACGCTTCCGGGACGCCGAGGCCGAGGTGCATGCAGCCCGACAGGGTTCGGACTGACACAGCCCAGCCGGCACGACGAGGACAGTCCGTGAATCCGATCGACTACTCCGTGGTGCACGAGGTGCCCGGCCGCCTGCGCCTGCGCATACCGGCCATGGGCAGCCCTGGCTACCGGGCCGACTACCTGGAGGCCTGGATGGAGGCATCGGCCCAGGTCACGGACGTCCGTGCCAACCGTCACGCGCGGACCCTCGTCATCTGCTACCGCGATGCGAACGCGGGACGCGACACCGTGCTGAGACGGCTCGCGGGCTTCTCCCCCGAGCCGGACAACGGCCTGCCGGAGGACGGTGTCACCGAAGCGGAAGTCACGCCGATGATCGCCACGCTGTTCACGCTGGCCGCGCTGCCCTTCCTGACCCCGCGGATGCAGATGCTGCTGACCCTGGTCAACGTCGGCTCGACCCTGGCGAAGGGTGCCGACACCCTGATCAACCAGGGCGTCAAGGTGGAAGTGCTCGATGCCATGGCCGTCGGCCTGGCCGCGGCCAACGGCAAGCTCTACACCGCCAACATCACCGACCTGCTGCTGAACCTGGGCGAGTTCCTGGAACACCGCACCGCCCGCCAGTCGGACCGCCTGCTGCGCCGGCTGTTGCGACCGGACCCGGCCATGGCCTGGGTGGAGCGCGACGGCCAGTTGCTGCAGGTGGCCGGAGACGAGGTGGAGGCCGGCGAGACCGTGGTCATTGGCGTCGGCGACACCATCCCGGTGGACGGCCGCGTCGTCGATGGCGCCGCGCTGGTGAACCAGTCCACCGTGACCGGCGAAGACATCCCGGTGCGCAAGGAGGCGCCGTCACGGGTCATCGCCGGCTCCGTGCTGGTGGAAGGCCGATTGCGGGTCGAGGCCACCCAGGTCGGCCAGGACACCACCACCGCACGGGTCGCCCGCTTCATCCAGGAATCCATCGGCAAGCGCACCGACACCCAGCGCATGGCCGACGATCTGGCGGACAAGCGGGTCTACATCACCCTGGGCACCGGTGCCGCCGTCTACGCCGCCACCCGCGACCTCACCCGGCTGCAGTCGGTATTCCTGGTGGATTACGCCTGCGCGCTGAAACTGGGCACGCCGGTGGCATTCAAGTCCGGCATGTCCCGTGCCGCGGAACACGGCGTGCTGATGAAGGGCGGCGAGGCCATCGAGCACATGGCCGACGTGGACACCATCGTGTTCGACAAGACCGGCACCCTGACCCACAGCGACCTTATCGTCACCGACGTGCGCGTGCTGGAGTCGTGCGGCACCTGCAGCGAGCAGGAACTGCTCGCCCTGGTGGCATCGGTGGAAGAGCATGCCAGCCATCCGGTGGCCGAGGCCGTGGTGGAGGCCGCCCGCGCGCGCGATCTGCAACACATCTCCCATGGCGAAGTGGACTACATGGTCGCCCACGGGCTCAGCGCCGACGTGGAAGGCGGCTGCATCGTCGTCGGCAGCCGCCATTACCTCGAAGAGCACATGCAGATCGGCTTCGGCGCCCATCAGGCCTTGATCGATCAGTTCGAGAGCGAAGGCAAGACCCTGCTCTACGTGGGCAACGCCCAGGGACCCATCGGCCTGATTGCACTGCGCGACACCCTGCGCGAGGAAGCCGCCCCGACCCTGGCGCGGCTGCACGCACTCGGCATCCGCCGGCTGATCATGATCACCGGCGACCGGCGTGCGAAGGCCGAGGCCCTGGCCGCTGAAATCGGTATCGACGAGGTGCATGCGGAGATGCGGCCGGAGGAAAAGGCCCGCATCATCGAGGCGCTGCGCGCCGCGGGACACAAGGTCGCCTTCGTCGGCGACGGCGTCAACGACGGCCCAGCCCTGAGCATCGCCGACGTCGGCATCGCCATGCCCCGCGGCGCCGACATCGCCCGGGCCACCGCCGACATCGTGCTCATGGACGACCGCCTCTCCGCCGTTGCCGATGCGCGCGAGATCGCCGACCGGACCATGCGCCTGATCCGGACCAACTTCACCGCCGCTGTCGGCATCAACACCGGCCTGCTCGGCGGCGCCGTGCTCGGCTGGCTGTCGCCGGTGGCAAGCGCCGTCATGCACAATGGCGCAACAATAGGGGTGCTCCTGAACGCCCTGCACGGGGTGAAGCTCGACCGCGATCGGCTACCGCCGCCGGCCGAGCCTCCCACCCGCTCCCCCGACTGACCTCCCAGTTGCACGACCTGATCAGGTGCACCGTCTGCCGCGGCAACGGCGTCCTGGGTTCGGGTCGGTAACAGTCCCCATGCGTCCAGGCGGTCTCCGCCGCCTCGGCGGCACCATGCAGCCCCTGGCGACACAATTCCCACAGCACCCTGTTCTGATTCGGCGTCATCGTCAGCCCCTTAGGCCGTCCGGCAACGCGGTGACCGCGTCGCGCCGGCCTCCTGCAACTGGTTTCGGTACATCCTCGACACACCCGGCGCCCCCGGCACGGGATGTATCAGCGTTGCGCCAGCCCATTTTGGTGCATAAACGCAACATGGCGCGGATTGCTCTAACTTGAGCTTAGCCTAGCCACGAGGATATGCAAGGGAAGAAAAGACAGGGGCCTGTCGTCTTGAGACGACAAAAGAAACCTTGTTGCAATTAAGAAACAGCAGCGGCGCTCATCGAACCGCCAACGAAAACCTTCAAGCGCACCGGACCAAAGGCTGACCCGGAAGGCGACACCACAAACCAGTCAACCAACGGTCACCCGTCAGCCCCCCGGTGCTCATCACGCCCATCGTCCTCGGCATCCGGAAACCGCCGCGCCTGGCGTTCGTCGACATCGTCATCCATCAGGATGCGATGGGCATCCCCATCCAGATCATCAAACTGCCCCGAGCGCGCCGCCCAGAAGAGCACCAGCACCGCCACCAGGCCGAGCACCAGCATGCCCGGAATCAGACCGTAAATGACTTCCATTGGATCAACTGCCGTCGTATGCGCCTTTCAGGTTTCCGCAGGTATGCACTACCGGCCCGAACGGAACAGCCCGCGGATCCGCGCTGAATTCCCGATCACCGCCAGCGAACTGAGTGGCATCGAGATCGCCGCCACCAACGGCGTGATCATCGCCCCCATCGCCAGGGGCACCATGATGATGTTGTAGACCACCGACAGACCGATGTTCTGCCGGATGGTCCGCAGCGTGCGCCGCGCAAGCCGACCCGCATCCCCCACCCGCGTCAGTTCATCGCTCATCAGCACCAGATCCGCACTGGCGATGGAAACATCCGTGCCGCTGCCCACCGCGATGCCCACATCCGCCCGGACCAGTGCCGGCGCATCGTTGACACCGTCACCGATCATTGCCACCCGCTGCCCGCCCGCCTGCAACCCGGCGATCACCCGGTCCTTGTCCTCCGGCAGCACCTCCGCAATCAGATCCACATCGCCCAACTGCGCCGCTATCCGTTCCGCCGCTGTCTGCCGATCGCCGGTGAGCAGGGTCACACGCAACCCGTCTGCTCGCAACTGCCGCACCACCTCAGCGGCATCCGCCCGCAGACGATCCGCTGCCAGCAACTGCATCACCTCGACGCCATCCACCGCCGCATGTACCAGGGTGCCGCCCAGATCCCCGGCCAGCGATTCCGCCGCCAAATCCTTCCCAGACGCCTCTTCCGCGGACCCGTCTGGCCAGGACGCCAGCGCCACGCCGAAACGCCGCAGCCAGTCCGCGTTGCCGATGACCACCTGGCTGCCGTCGACACAACCGGCGATGCCCTGACCCGGCACCACCTCGACATCGGAAACCTGCAGTCGGCCGGCTGGCAACCCGGCCTCGTCCGCCAGGTCCGTCACCGCACGCCCCAGCGGATGCTCTGACAGCCGCTCCAGCGCCGCCAGTTGCTGCAGCCGCCGACGCCGCCCGGCATCCAGCGCCTCGACGCCGTGCGCGCTCAGCCAGACACCGCCGGCATCGCGGATGCGGGTGACCCGCGGGCGCCCCTCGGTGACCGTGCCCGTCTTGTCGAAGACATAGTGGCCGATGCCGGACAGCGCCTCCAGCACCGCGCCGTCCTTGACCAGGATGCCCTGGCGAGCACCAAGGCCGGTGGCGACGGCGATGGCCATGGGCGTGGCCAGCCCGAATGCACAGGGACAGGTGATGATGAGCACCGCCGTGGCCGCCGTCAGCGCCGTTTCCACATCCTGCCGCAGCCACCAGAAGAAGGTCAGGGTCGCCAGCAACAGCGTGACCGCGACGAACCAGGGCACGATGCGGTCGGCCATGCACTGGATCGGCGACTTGCTGGCCTGGGCGTCCTCAACCAGCCGGATGATGCGGCCCAGGGCGCTGTCGCGCAGCACGCCGGACACGCGAACCCGCAGCACCCCGGCACCATTGAGCGTGCCCGCGCACACCGCATCGCCCTGCCCCCGGGCCACCGGGGTGGACTCACCGGTCAGCATTGCCTCATCCACTTGGCTTAATCCCTCCACCACCACGCCATCCGCCGGGATGGTCTCGCCGGGGCGAACCAGGATCTCGTCATCCTGGACCACCGCACGGATCGGTACCACCGCCTCCTCGCCATCGCGCAGCACCGTCGCCACCTTCGGCTGCAGGTCCAGCAAGCGCTGGGTTGACGACACCGCCTGACGCTTGGAGATGGCCTCGAGGTAGCGCCCGACCAGGATCACGAACATGAAGTTCACCACCGTGTCCCAGTAGACATGGCCGCTGCCGCTGACGGTGACGTACAACGAATACAGATAGGTGATGGAGGCACCGATGGCGATGGGCAGGTCCATGCCCAGCCGCAGCCGGCGCAGACCCAGCCAGGCACCCCGGTAGAACGGCCAGCCGGAGTACAGCAGCACCGGCGTGGCGATGACGAAGCCGATCCAGTGGAACAGATCGCGGAACTCGCCCTGGTCGGCGCCGGCATAGAGGGCGATGGAGATCCACATGAGGTTCATCATGCCGAAGCCGGCGAACGCCATGCGATAGAGCAACGCGCGGTTCTCCCGCTTCAGCGAGCCCTCGGCTGCATCCGGGTCGAAGGGCACCGCGGCATAGCCGATCTCGGCCAGTCGGCGCAGCACGCGCGACAGCTTCAGCCGGCGGTTGTCCCACTTCAGCCGCAGGCGCCGTCCGGTGAGATTGACCCGGGCCTCCTCGACCCCGGGCATCGCCGCCAGCCCGTTTTCGATCAACCAGACGCAGGCCGCGCAGTGGATGCCCTCCACCAGCAGGTTGATCTCGCGCGTCTCGCCCAGGCCATCGACGAACTCCTCCTGCACCTCGTCGAGGTCGTACAACGCGAGTTGCTTCGGCGGTTCCGGCGGCGGCCCCAGGATCTCCCCCTCGGGGGTTCGCCGGTAGAAGCCCTCGAGCCCGGCGGCATGGATGGCCTGACAGACGGACTTGCAGCCATTGCAGCAGAAGACCCGCTCCGCACCGGCCACCCGGGCGCTCTCCCGCACCGCCGCATCAGCAGGCAGGCCGCAGTGGAAGCAGCGCGGGGTCTCTGCGGCGGCCGCTGCGACCCGGTCGTCCAGGGCCGTGACGGCTGCCGTGGTGGCGTCAGCGTTGGACAAGGCGGCAGAAGACAGGCGGGCGAATCGGTAGCGCCAAAGGCGGCACTACATCTGATAGCAGGATCGGCACCGGATCGCCATCAGCGGTCATGACCGGAACCGAGCCGGAGTCCAGGCTGGAGACAGCATGGAAGCCCCTCGCTGGAGCCATTTCCTGCGCCAAGCCTGTCACCAATTCCAGAAACAATTCCGGGGCCTCAGGGCCGACCCACGCTGAGGCGCTGGCTGACGGCATATTCATCATCGCCGACCTGCACGCTCACCAGGCTGTCCCAGACCCCGCCGACGGGGAAGCTGACATCCGCGGCATAGCGGCCCGGGGCCTCTTCACGCATGGGCAGCGAGAAGTCCAGTTGCGCATCGGAGGGCCGGTAGACATAGAAGGTCACGGCATCGGGGCGCACCGGTTGCCCGACCTTGTCGACGACGAAGAAGCGCACCACCGCCGACGCGTCGACGACGAGATCGGCCGGGGCATCGATGGTCATGGACCAGCCAGGCCCCTGTTCGAGCCGACTCATCACGGTGCGCTCCACATCCCGGCCGCCTTCGTAGTAGTCCGCGCGCACCAGGCCGGGATTGGTCGTGATGGCGAACACGACCATGGTGATGTTCACGGCAAGCACCGTCACCACCAGGCCGATCCAGCCGATCACCCAGGGGCTGCGCCAGGCAGGGGTTCCCGGCGTGGGGCCGGCCGTACGTTGGGAGACATCGGTCATGGTCTACTACTCCTGTTCGACCGGCCAGTCGCGGCAAGTGGATTGGTACCCGGGGTCTGCATCGTACTCATCAGCGACGGGGGCCAAAGAAGGCACTCTCCCGTTCGCTGGACACCTGCGACCCGTCGGCCAGCGTGGCCTCTGCGTGGAAGGTAAGCGGCAGGCTTTCCGCATTCAAGTCGCGCCGCTTGATCTTGACGAACACCGTCGCCGGAACCACTTCGCCATGTCTGGCCTGGACCGGCTTGTCGGCGCCAACCAGCTCGATCGGCACTGCGCTGTCCACCGAGATGGTCACCGCCAGATCGTCGTTGGACTTGTTCAGCAGCTTGAGGGTGTACTTGTTCTGGATCGAGCCATCGCTGAGCTGCACATACAGCGGCGCCCGCTCGTGCAGCACCTTGAGGTCGATGGTAGACAGCGAACTGAGCCCGTAGAGGATGCCGATAAGTGCCGCGGTCAGGATGCCGCCGTAGACCCACACCCGCGTACGCTTCAGCAAGGGCTTGACCGGGCGGCCCTCGATCTCGTCCAGGGACGCATAGCGCACCAGCCCACGGGGACGACCGATCTTGTCCATCACCGCGTCGCAGGCATCGATGCACAACCCGCAGGTGATGCAGCCCTCCTGCTGACCGAGGCGGATGTCGACGCCGGTGGGGCAGACCGCGACGCACTGGCTGCAGTCGATGCAGTCGCCGGTGCTGCGTTGCTGCGCGGCACCGCCCTTCTTCAAGCGCCCGCGCGGCTCGCCCCGCGACTCGTCATAGGTGGGTACTACGGTGTTGCGATCCAGCATGACGCCCTGGATGCGCGCATAGGGGCAGAGCCAGAAGCAGGTCTGTTCCCGCAGCCAGCCGGCGAGCACATAGGTACCGACGGTGAACAGGGCTACGGACGCATAGACCGTCACATTGGCCTGACCGATAAAGAAGTCCCGCCACAGGTTGCCGGCGCCATAGAACCAGGCGACGAAGCTGAAGCCGGTGAGAAAACCGATGAACACCCAGATACCGTGCTTGGGCGCCTTGCGCAGCAGTTTCTGCAGTCCGAACGGCTCCTTGTCCAGCCGACGACGTTGGGACGGGTTGCCCTCCAGTTTTTCCTCGATCCAGGTAAAGACGTCGGTCCACACCGTCTGGAAGCAGAAGTAGCCGCAGTAGACGCGGCCGGCCAACGCCGTGGCCACCGCCAGCAGGATGGCGAAGAACAGCAGCAGCAGCGACAGCATCCAGAAGTCCTGGGGCAGCACGGTCACGCCGAACAGGTGATACTGCCGGTTCGGGATGTCGAACAGCACCGCCTGGCGACCGTCCCAACGCAGGTAGGGGCCAAGGAAGTAGATCAGCCAGACCGATGCGGCAACCCATTTGATGCGGCGCCACTTGCCGGGCATGCGCTTGGCGTGGATGGTCTCTCCGCCGGTGTTGACATGCCATTGCTCGGCCTCGGCGTAGAGCTCGTCGACCGCCGCGTCCTGGCTGGTACCCTGCTTGGTCGTCATAGTTGCTGCTCCGGTAAGGAAGGGGGCGCGGAGAGGATGCCGGATTGTCCGTGGTGCCCTCAGGACCGAGACCCGGATAGAAGGCCATGTCGGACCACAGGTTGGACCCTGGTGCGGCTCGGGATGTTCCCGAGGTGCATCGGACAGTCGGGAAAGCGGGTCGGGGCATCCTGCCCCGTGAGGGTACGCTGAGGGAGCGCGGCCGGCACCTTATTCTGGCCCGGTTTCTTGGCCCGGGTTGTTATCCGATATCTCAGAGGTGCCGATGCGGCCTCAGCGACGATCAGCGCGGCACGCCGTCGTGCCGCCGCAGGTGCCGATCGTCCTCCGGTGCCTCCTCATTGTCCGGTTTTGTTCCGTTCCGCATCGTCGTTCATCAGCTTGACAACTTTGAAGCCAAGGTAGATGAAGATGGCCACAGCGATGATGACGCTGATGATCGAACCCCAAAACACGGCATCTAGGTGCATACCATCCTCCTGTAGAACTGCTTGATCTGGTTGCAGCTATCGTCCTGGCTCTGATTAGAGACCCGGACCGCCACCGGGTCGATTGGCCCGATGGCGGCACCACGATCAGGACGTGCCTATTGGCCACCACCCAGCTGGTGCACATAGACCGCGAGCATCTTGATCTGGTCGGACGACAGCTTGCCTTCCAACTCGCCGAGCGAGGCGAACGCCGGCATCACCGCATCGCGCGTCTGCTCGACACCAGGCTGGTTGACCCCGTAGAGGATCGTGTGGCGGGCGCTGTCGTAGCCGCCGGGCTCGAACCGCCAGATGGCGTCGGTGAGGTTGGCGGCACCCACGGTGACGATGGTGCCGTCGGGCAGTTCGGCCAGGACGCCGTTACCCTCGGCACCGTGACAGGCGTTGCAGCCCTTGGTGTTGTACAGGGCCCAGGCCTCCGGACTGCCCTCGCCGCCCTCGCTCAGATCCACGACGAACCGCGCCAGCGTGTCGACCTCCTGCTCGCTGAGGATGTTGGCATGCGCGGTCATGGCGCCCTTGCGGCCGTTGGTGATGGTTTCGGTGATCTTGTCCAGGCTGCCGCCATACAGCCAGTCATCGTCCGCCAGCACCGGATAGCCCGGATTGCCCTGACCGCCGCTGCCGTGGCAGGCAGAACAGTAGTCACCGAACAGCACCTTGGATGACGCCAGGGTGTACTGGGTCAGACCTGGATCCTGCAGGATCTCAGCGGCGGTCATGCCGGCGATCTGCTGGTCATACTCCGCACGGACCTCCTGCACCTGGGCAAGGCCTTTCTCGTACTCCTTGATCTGGGTCCAGCCGAGGAGTCCCTTGGTGTAGCCGTCGCCGTCCGCCGGCTGCCACGGCATGGGCCAGCTTGGGTACAGCACGGTGTAGAGGACGACCCAAGCGATGGACACCCAGAAACCGATCATCCACCACCGCGGTGGCGGATTGGCCAGTTCGCGCAGGTTGTCGTCCCAGAAGTGCCCG
Organism: Thiohalocapsa marina; assembly: GCF_008632335.1. GTDB lineage: Bacteria > Pseudomonadota > Gammaproteobacteria > Chromatiales > Chromatiaceae > Thiohalocapsa > Thiohalocapsa marina. Next base: position 240,466 of record NZ_VWXX01000003.1, on the reverse strand, counting down.
GTGTTGTTCTCGCCCGGGAAAGGGTTATTTTCCGCCATCGTTGTCTCCGATGTCCTGGTGATCGTCATCGAACGGGATGTGCTTTCTCGACTCCAGCGAATCCCTGTTCTTGGGCCGGAATACCTGGAAGTACGCCACAACCATCAAGATGAAGATGACGACGGTCAGAATGGTTCCGACCCAGTCCGTCGCCGTCATCGCCGCCCAGTCGGTCTGAAAGTACTCCAGCATGTTACTGGCGGTACTCCACGCCGGGTTCGAGCTTGGCCATGGTTCCCAGTACCTGCAGGTAGGCCACCATGGCATCCATCTCGGTCTTGCCCTCGACCAGCGCCGGGGCCTGCTCGATGTCCGCATCGTTGTACGGAACGCCGATGGCGCGCAGTCCCTTCATGTGTCGCTGCATCCGTTTGCCGTTCACCATGCGATCATCCAGCCAGGGATAGGCCGGCATCACCGACTCCGGCACGACAGAGGTCGGCTCGCGCAGGTGCTGACGCTGCCATTCGTCGGAGTACTTACCACCCACGCGGGCCATGTCCGGGCCGGTGCGCTTGGAGCCCCACTGGAAGGGGTGGTCGAACATGGACTCGGACGCCAGCGAGTAGTGGCCGTAACGCTCGCGCTCGTCGCGGAACGGCCGCACCATCTGCGAGTGGCACAGATAGCAGCCCTCGCGCTGGTAGATGTCGCGGCCGGCCAGTTCCAGGGCCGTGTAGGGACGAACTCCGTCGCCCGGCTTCCAGTTCCATTTCTGCTTGCCGTCGGCGTTGACGGTGACGATGGGCTCGGAGCCGGGGTTGTCGCCGTTCCAGACGATCTCCGGGAAGCGGTTTGCCTCCTCGGTGCTCTTCAAATAGAACAGCGGAACGATCTCCACGATGCCGCCGACCGCCAGGACGATGGCGACGGCGACCAGCATGCCCCAAATGTTGCGCTCCAGGCGCTCCTGAATGCCCTTTGGCGGTGTGTTTTGGTCAGCCATAGTGTTTACCTCGTTTCGTCGGACTGCACCAGATCAGGCCGCTGCCGGGATGGGGGCGGAGCGGGCTGCGCGCAGGCTACCTTCGGTGGCGGACTTGCGAACCGTCATCAGGATGTTGAAGAGCATGATGATGGCGCCGAGCAGGAAGATGCCGCCACCCACCGCGCGCATGGCGTAATAGGGATGCATGGCAGCAACCGATTCGACGAAGGTGTAGGCCAGGGTGCCGTACTCGTCATAGGCACGCCACATCAGGCCCTGCATGATGCCCGAGACCCACATGGCGACCACGTAAATCACCGTGCCAATGGTGGCGGTCCAGAAGTGCACGTTGACCAGCTTCTCGGACCACATCTCGGTGTGCCACAGACGGGTCATCAGGTGGTAAATGGCGCCGATGGAGATGCCGGCCACCCAGCCCAGGGCACCGGAGTGCACATGGCCGATGGTCCAGTCGGTGTAGTGCGACAGCGCGTTGACGGTCTTCAGCGACATGACCGGGCCTTCGAACGTGGACATGGCATAGAAGGCCAGCGCGATGATCAGGAAGCGCAGCACGTAATCCGTGCGCAGTTTGTCCCAGGCCCCGGAGAGCGTCATCATGCCGTTTACAGCACCACCCCAGGACGGGATGATCATGGCAATGGAGACCGCGGCCCCCAGGGAGCCGGTCCAGTCCGGCAGTGCGGTGTACTGCAGGTGGTGGGCGCCGAGCCAGACGTAGCCGAACATCAGGGCCCAGAAGTGGATGACCGACAGGCGGTAGGAGTAGATGGGACGGTTGGCCTGCTTGGGCACGAAGTAGTACATGATGCCGAGGAAGCCGGCGGTGAGGTAGAAACCTACCGCGTTGTGACCCCACCACCACTGGATCATGGCGTCCTGGACGCCCGAGAACAGGCTGTAGGACTTGAACAGGCCGACCGGGATGGACAGACTGTTGACCACGTGCAGGTAGACGATCATCACCATCATGCCCAGGAAGAACCAGTTCGACACATAGATGTGCGAGGTCTTGCGGTTGGCGATGGTCATGATGAAATTGATGGTGAAGGCCAGCCAGACCACCGCGATCAGGATGTCGATGGGCCATTCAAGCTCGGCATACTCCTTGGACTGGGTCAGGCCCAGCGGCAGGGTGACCACTGCCAGCACGATGACGGCGTTCCAGCCCCAGAAGGTGAACCAGGCCAGCTTGTCGCTCCACAGCCGTACACCGCAGGTGCGCTGCACGGTGTAGAACGCGGTTGCCATCAGCGTACAACCGCCGAAGGCGAAGATCACCGCATTGGTATGGACCGGCCGCAGCCGGCCGAAGGAGATGTACGGACTGTCGAAATTCAGAAATGGCCAGGCCAGTTCCGCGGCGATGTAGACGCCCACCGCGGCACCGACCACCAGGTACACGACCGCCATGACAGTGAACCAGCGTACAACGTCGAAGCTGTACTTCTGTTCCACTGTCCGCTCAGCTGTGGCTTCCATAGAACCCCCGAAGTGTGCTGGGAAAACTAGTGAGTGGCATTCGGGTGTCCTGCCCCTGAACTCCATGCGATCCATCCCCTATGCCGGACCACGCAATGACAATGGATCGGGGGTCGAAAGTCAAGGCGACGGAGGCCCTGGAAGCGGCGATTTTCCGCGTTTTCCAGAGATTTCATTGACATTGGTCAGTCAAGAAAAATATCGGGATAGCGCCCTAAACCCCTATTTGTACGGTTTTTTTTACCCGTATCAAAAAAATTTGTGGGGCCGGCCAACGGCCGGGACGGCGTCACTTGAAGAAGGCGTCGACGGAAAAGCCCTCTTGCTCCAGGATGTCGCGCAAGCGGCGCAAGGCATCCATCTGGATCTGCCGGACACGCTCGCGGGTGACGCCCAGTTCGCGCGCGACGCGCTCCAGGGTGGAGTGCTCGTAGCCGTGCAGCCCGAACCGCCGCACCACCACCTCGCGCTGCTTCTCGTTGAGTTTCTCCAGCCAGTGATCCAGGTTGGCCTGGATGTCGTTATCCTGGATGCCGTCGCTGGGATCCTGCACCGAGTCGTCCTGGAGCATGTCCAGCAGGGGCTTGTCCGCATCCTTGCTGCAGGGGGTGTCGACGGACGCGGTGCGCTCGTTCAGGCCCAGCATGCGCTTGACCTCGGCGATCGGCTTGTCCAGCAGCTCGGCGACCTCCTCGCTGCTGGGCTCGTGGTCGAGCCGCTGCGCCAGCATGCGCGTGGCGCGGAGATAGACATTGATCTCCTTGACCACATGGATCGGCAGACGCACCGTGCGCGTCTGATTCATGATGGCCCGCTCGATGGTCTGGCGGATCCACCAGGTGGCATAGGTGGAGAAGCGAAATCCCCGCTCCGGATCGAATTTCTCCACCGCCCGGATCAGGCCCAGGTTGCCCTCCTCCACCAGATCCAGCAGCGGCAGTCCCCGGTTGAGGTAGCGACGGGCGATCTTCACCACCAGGCGCAGGTTGCTGACGATCATGCGGCTGCGCGCCTCGTCGTCCCCCTGCTGGGCGAGGCGTGCGTAGTGGACCTCTTCCTCCGCGGTGAGGAGTTTCGACGCGCCGATCTCGTTCAGGTACAGGCGCGTTGCGTCCAGGTCCCCGTCACCGGCGGCATAGCGTCGGCCGTGCCGGCTCTCCGCCGCATTGGCCCTGTGCGGCCTGTTGTTCTCCTGCCCGACGTCGTCCTCCTGCGCCACGTCCTCTGCGCCGTCTTCTGCGTCATCGTCCGCCTCGGCATCAGCGTCCATCGCCTCACCATCGTCAAGCAGTCCGTCCTCGTCAGGCTCCAGATCGTCCTCGAGGTCGTCATCCTGATTGTGCGTCGGCATGCCTCCCCCATGTCTGCGGACGTGAGCGCGGCCGTTTCTGGCCGCCGAGCGGGCGGTGCCCGGCGGGCAAGGACCGCAACCCGCCCCGTCGGGGTGCCCTATCGGGACGCCGGCAGGAAACGCAAGGGGTCAACGGCAACACCGTCCTTGCGGATCTCGAAGTGCAGCAGACTGATGCCGTTCGGGGCCTCGCCAACTTCGGCCACGCTTTGCCCACGCTTGACGCGCTCCCCCTCCCGCACCAGCAACCGGCGGTTGTAACCGTAGGCACTCAGATACCGGTCACTGTGTCGGACGATGATAAGGTTGCCGTACCCCTTGAGTCCACTGCCGCTGTAGACCACGGTTCCGTCCGCGCTGGCCCCCACCGGCGTGCCGGCGGGGGCAGCGATGCGGATGCCGGAACGGGTGCGGTCGCCGGCGCGAAAGCCCTGCTTGACGGGGCCGGACAGCGGCCATTGCCAGCGGATCCCGGAACTGGCGGCATCGGCACCGGACACGGGCCTGGCGGTCAGCGGAGTCGACGCGGCCTTCTGGCCCGCAGTGCCGGCGCCGGCCACCTTGCTCGCCCCGCTCCGAGGCGGAGCCCCAGCCTGCGGCGGCTTGACGCGCAACAGCCTGCCGGCATAGATCGGATACGGCGGCGCCAGCCCGTTCCAGTCCGCCAGCCGCTGCATGCTGACACGCTGGCGCCGGGCAATCTCGCTCAGGGTATCGCCGCGGCGGATACGATAGTAGCCCGGCGGGGGCGGACCGTATCCGTCACGGCTGGACACCGGCGCGAAGCCACCGCCACAGCCAGTGAGGAACAGCGGCAGCAGCAGCGCCGACAGCAAGAGCGCCGACAACATCGACGGGCGAATGCCATGCTCGCGCCTGATCATGCTGCGCAACAGGGGCACGCGGAACATGGGGCAGGCTCCGTCAGTACAGCATCACCACCAGAGCGATCAGCAGCAGCATCAGCCACCCCAGGGTGTCCACGTACTGCCGCAAGCGCCGCTCCATCGGCTCGCCACCCCAGGCCATCAGCGCGGCGACCAGGAAGAAGCGCGCGCCGCGCCCCACCGCCGATGCCAGCAGGAACGGCAGCAACGCCATCGACAGCACGCCGGCGGTGATGGTGAAGATCTTGTACGGGATCGGCGAGAAGCCGGCGAGAAACACCGCCCACACGCCCCACTGGTCGAACCAGGCACGGCCCTGCTCGAACGCCTCATGATAGCGTCCGCCCTGCCCCACCAGGGGCTCGATCAGCTCGAAGGCGAAGGCACCGATGACATACCCCAGCAGGCCACCCGCCACAGACGCCAGGGTGGTGATCAGCGCGAACCGCCACGCGCTGGCGGGACGGGCCATGCTCATGGGCGCCAGCATCACGTCCGGCGGGATCGGAAAGAACGACGACTCGGCAAAACTCAGCCCGCCGAGGTACCACTGCGCGTGGCGGTGACGCGACCAGGCCATGACCCGGTCGTAGAGCGGAGAAAACAGGCGCATCAGGCAATCCCTCCCAACAGGGGTACAAAGGTGACGGGCTCCAGTACTTCGTGCCTGAAACCGGCCCCGGTCCGTGTCAGTCGCAACAGCACCTGGCCCTCGCCCCGATCCAGCGGCAGTACCATCCGCCCTCCCGGCGCCAGCTGCTCGGCCAGCAACCGCGGCACGCCGTTTGCCGCCGCAGTCATCAGGATACCGTCGAAGGGGGCGTATTCCGGCCACCCCAGATGGCCGTCACTGTGGCGCAGACGCACATTGCGCAGGCGCAGGTCGCGCAGCCGGGCCTCCGCCCGTTGCCAGAGCGCGGCGATGCGCTCGATGCTGTAGACACGGCGCACCAGGCTGGCCAGCACCGCGGTCTGGAAGGCAGAGCCGGTGCCGATCTCGAGCACGGTGGCGCAGTCGCCGGCGGCCAGCAGGACCTCGGTCATGCGTGCCACGGTATAGGGCTGCGACAAGGTCTGTCCGTGTCCGATGGGCAGCGCGGTATCATCGTAGGCGTGGCTGGCCAGGGCCTCGTCCACGAACAGGTGGCGTGGCAACAGCCCCAGCGCCTGTAGCACCCGTTCGTCACGAATGCCCGCCGCGCGCAGCCGCCGCACCAGTTGCTGACGTGGGCGCTGCCAGGCCGGTCCGGCGCCGTCACGGGCTCTGCCAACGCCGTCATCGCCCCCGTCAGCGGTTCCGGTTGCGTTTCTGGGATCGGCACCGCCGACGGCGCCGCTGTCGCCTACCCCAGGCATTCAAGCCAGCGGCCCAGGGGGGCCACCGCCGCATGCCGCGTCAGGTCCACCTGGATCGGCGTCACCGACACCCGTCCACTGCGCACGGCGTGAAAGTCGGTCCCCTCGCCGGCGTCCTCTTCCCGGCCGGCGGGGCCGATCCAGTACATGCGCCGACCCCGGGGGTCCTCGATCGCGGTCACCGGCTCGGCCTTGTGGCGGTGCCCGAGGCGGGTCGCGGCATAACCGCGGATCTCCGACAGCGGCAGGTCCGGGACATTGACGTTGAGGATGGTGCTGGCGCTCAGGGCCACGTCGCGCAGCCCCGCCACCAGACGACCCGTTACCGCCGCCGCCGTGGCCAGATGCCGTGGATTGTGCGAGTCGATGGACACCGCAATGGCCGGCAGTCCCAGAAAGCGTCCCTCGGTGGCCGCCGCCACGGTGCCGGAGTAGATCACATCGTCACCCAGGTTCGGGCCATGGTTGATGCCGGCGACCACCAGGTCCGGCTCCCGGCTCAGCAGACCGGTGATGGCCAGATGCACGCAGTCCGTCGGCGTCCCGTTCACCCGCACGAAGCCGTTGTCGAGCCGCTCCGCACGGATGGGCACATCCAGCGTCAGCGAATTGCTGGCGCCGCTGCGGTCCCGATCCGGCGCCACCACCGTGACCTCGCCGTGCTCCGCCAGCGCCTGCGCCAGTACCTGCAGACCGGGAGAGCGGTAACCGTCGTCGTTACTTAGCAGGATGTTCATGGGCCTCGCACACAGATGAACCGCGGAACCGAACGGCCGATGCCGATACCTGAAAGACGCTGACTTACTGGCCTCCTGGCCAAAAGTCAGCACGCGATTCGAAAACGCGGTTTCCGAATCGCGGCGGGAAATGCTGAATCAATCATCACTTCCCTAGACCAGCACCAAGGCCGATACAGGGCGATCGCGCTGTTATACTGCACCGGTCAGCGGACGCCAGCATGAAAAAGCAGATGAAGGTGCACATTCAGGATTCTGATTATGAGCTTTTTCGCTCTGCGGTCCAAGATGCCGAGCCCTTGCGGCAGGAAACCGCAGAGCCCTATCGCCCGCGACCGGCGCCGATCCCCCGGCCACGCGAGGCAGACGACGAGGCCGAGCCAACGGAGACCCTGTCCGAGGCCGAGGTCGAGACCCACGACTACCTTCTGTTCGTCCGCCCGGGGGTGCAGAAACGCGTCTTCCAGGCACTGCAGCGCGGCCAGATCGAACCCGGACTGGAACTCGACCTGCACGGCCTGCGGGTGGAGCAGGCCCGGCTGGCGCTGCGCGAGTTCCTGGCGGAATGCCATCACCGGCGGATCCGCTGCGCGCGCATCATCCACGGCAAGGGCTTCGGCTCCGAGCACCGGCAGCCGGTGCTCAAATGCAAGATCAACTACTGGCTGCGGCTGCGCGCGGACGTGCTCGCCTTCTGTTCCGCCACCCGTCGGGACGGCGGCACCGGCGCCGCCTACGTGCTGCTGCGCAACCCGGCCAAGAATGCGTCGCGGACGCAGGGCGCCTGAGTGAACACCACCGCTGACTCGTCTCCATGCCGCGCCAGCCCGCGGCACATCCAGACACTGCGCCCTGAGGCACCACGGATTTTGCCACGGGTTCTGCCATTGGTCCCGCTCCCGATCCTGCTGGCCGTCTGCGCGCTCTTGGCCGTCAGCCTGCCGCCGCACGCACTCGCCCAGTCCGAGTCGCCAGACGCCATACCCCAGCACAGCACCGCCTTCGTGATCGAATCGCCCCTCACCGCCGAACTGGTGCAGGCGCGCATCAGCAAGCTCGAGGCCGACACCAGCATCGCCGAAGAGGTCCGGGCGGGCCTGCTGGAACAGTACCGGGATGTGCTCGGCAACCTTGAGCAGATCAAGGCCTTCAACGCCCGGGCACTGGAGTCCAGGTCCGCGCTGGAGCGGGCACCGAGCGAGGCGGAGGCGATCCGCGACCAGCTACGCACGGACCGGGAACAGCTGTCGACGGAATCGGGACAGGAGCCGCCGCCAGCCACCGACCTGAAGGAGACCGAACGCCTGCTGGCACGGCAGAAGGCGGAACTCGCATCCATCGACGCCATGCTGGCGGAGATCAACAAGGCCCTGGACGAGAGCGACCTGCAGCCGACCCTGATCCGCACCCGGCTGGCGGAGGCCAGGAACGCGCTGGAATCCATCAGCGCAGAGCTCAAGCTGCCGCTTGGCGAGACGCTAGGCACCGAGGCGCGCGAGGCCCGGCAATGGGCGCTGGAGAGTCGGCGCGATGCGCTGCGCGCCGAGATCCTGGCCCTGGACCAGCAGTTGCTCAGCGCGGATGCGCGGCGCGAGCTCACCCAGGCCCGCCGCGACCAGTTGCAGCATACCCAGAAGCGTCTGCGCGAGCATCGGGCCTTCCTGGAGAACGAGGCCGACCGGCTGCGCCGGGTGGAGGCCGAGCGCGTGCGCAGCGAGACCGCGGCAGCGGAACGCGAGACCCTGGGCGCGCACCCCCTGGTGCGCACACTGGCGGAGCAGAATCGCGATCTCAGCGACGCCATCGGCGACATCACCCGAGACCTGGACCAGATCGACGAGCAGCAGGCGGCTCTGGAAGAGCGCACGCTGGCACTGGAACAGAATTTCCGCAGCGCGCGAGAGCGGCTGGAGGCGGTGGGCCTGAGCCGCGCCCTGGGCCAGGCGCTGCTGGACGAGCGCAACCAGCTGCCGGAACCACGCACCCTGAGGCGGCAGTCCGAGCAACGCGCCGAACGCATCGGCGAGATCACGCTGGCGGAGATCCGCCACCGCGACGAACTGCGCCAGCTCGGCGAGATGGGCCGCTACCTGGCGGAGGCCACGGCCGGGGTCGAGCCCGAGCAGCAAGAGCAGGTGCAGGCGGCCTTGCGCAAGCAGGCGGAGCTGCGGGCGACCTTGCTGCAGCGCGCCATCGACATAGAGACCAGCTACCGGCGCGCCCTCACCGCCCTGGACCTGGCCGCCGCGCAGTTGCGCGAGACCACTGAGCGCTACGACGCATTCCTGTCCGAACGCCTGCTATGGGTGCGCAGCACTCCACCGCTGACCGAGCAGAACTTCGCCAGCCTGCCCGCCGCGCTGCGCTGGCTGCTGTCGCCGACCAACTGGCTGCAGACGGGGCAGTCGCTGCTGGACGGCGCCTGGCGCTCGCCGCTGTTCTGGCTCGGCCTGCTCGGCGTAGCCGCGTTGCTCTGGTTCGGCGGCGCCATGCGCAAGGGCATCCGCAGCCGGGCCGACGGCCTGCGGCGCATCAGCACGGACCGCTTCGGCCTGACCCTGGAGGCACTGGCGCTGACATTGCTGCTGGCGCTGCCCTGGCCATTGCTCGCGCTGCTGCTGGGCCTGCAACTGCAGGCGGCGCCGCAAGCCGACGCCTTCGCCCAGGCGGTGAGCAATGCCGCCCTCAGCCTGGTGCCGGCGCTGTACTACCTGCGCGCCTTCCAGCTCATCTGCATGCCCGGCGGGCTGGCGGACCGGCACTTCCGCTGGCGCAGCGAGGGCCTGACACTGCTGCGCCGCGCCATCGGCGTCGCCATGACCCTGCTGCTGCCCCTGGGCTTCATTGCCGCCGCCGTCTACGGCAGCGCAGATGAGGGCTTCCGCGGCACCCTGGGCCGGCTGGCGCTGACCCTCATCGGCCTGGGCCTGGCCGTGCTCACGGCACGGGTCATGCATCCGCGCCGCGGCATCCTCAGCGCCGTGCTCGAGGCAGGCCCCAACGGCTGGCTCAACCGCCTGCGCCTGCTGTGGTACCCGCTGATGGTCGGCGTGCCCGCCGCGCTGAGCATCATGGCCCTGAGCGGCTACCTGTACACCTCGGGCACCCTGCTGGCGTTGTTCATCGGCGAGCTGTGGCTGGTGCTGGCGCTCATCGTGCTGCACCAGCTCATCGCCCGCTGGCTCATCGTCACCCGCCGCAGCCTGGCGCTGAAGGCGGCCCTGGAGCGCCGCGCCGCCCGCGAGGCAGAGCGTGAGGCGGCGGCGGACAAGCCGGCGGAAACCGCCCTCAGCGCCGAGGAAGAGGCGGTCGACCTGGCCACCCTCGATGCGCAGACGCGCAAGCTGTTGAACACGGTCATCGGTCTCGCGGCGGCGCTGGGCCTGTTTCTGATCTGGTCTGACGTGCTGCCCGCGTTGAGCCTGCTGGAGCGCGTCACCCTGTGGAGCTACAGCACCCGTGTCGACGGGGTGGAGCGCACGGTACCGGTGACCCTGGCCAGCATCGGCCTGGTGCTGGTGATCCTGCTGGTGGCCACCGTGGCTGCCCGCAACCTGCCCGCGCTGCTGGAGATCCTGCTGCTGAAGAACACCGCCGTCAGCGCCGGCAGCCGGTACGCCGCCACCACGCTGACCGGCTACGGCATCACTGCCATCGGCGCGCTGTTGGTGTTCAGCACCCTGGGCCTGTCCTGGGGGCAGGTGCAATGGCTGGTGGCGGCACTGGGCGTCGGCATCGGCTTCGGCCTGCAGGAGATCGTCGCCAACTTCATCAGCGGGCTGATCATCCTGTTCGAACGTCCGGTTCGAGTGGGCGACATCGTCACCATCGGCGACACCTCTGGCGTGGTGACCAAGATCGAGATCCGTGCCACCACCATCCGTAACTGGGACAAGCAGGAACTGCTGGTGCCGAACAAGGAGTTCATCACCGGCCGACTGCTCAACTGGACCCTCACCGACCAGACCAACCGGGTCACCATCACCGTCGGCGTCGAATACGGCAGCGACGTCGCCGCAGCGCTCGGGCTGCTGGCCGAGGCGGCCAGGGAGAACGCCCGCGTCATGACCGACCCCGCCCCCATGGTCACCATGGAAGGCTTCGGCGATAACGCGCTCACCCTGGTGCTGCGCTGCTACCTGGAGAACTTGGACTACCGCCTGACGGTGACCTCGGAGCTGCACCAGGCCATCGACAGCAAGTTCCGCGCCGCCGGCATCGGCATCGCCTATCCCCAGCGCGACATCCATTTGCGCTCGGCAGAACCGCTCGAGGTCCGTTTCAGCCGGGCGCCGGTCTCGGCGCGCAGCACCGCGGAACAGCCCCGCGCCTGAGTGCTGGCGACCCGAGGCCCTTTCCCGGATAATGCCCCCGGTTTTCGCATCGCCCGAGGTCGCCATGGCTGCCCAAGTTGGGGGGGGCTCCGCAACAGCCCCCAATTCCATTGCAGATGTTGGCGCCGGCACGGACACCAACGCCGACAGCCTCGCGGCGGTGGATCTCGGGTCGAACTCGTTTCACCTTCTGGTGGCCCGACTGGACGGCGGCACCCTGCAGGTGATCGACCGCTACAAGGAGATGGTCCGCCTCGGCGAGGGCCTGACCAGCGACAAGCACCTGCGCGAGGACGTTGCCGAGCGAGCCCTGGCTTGCCTGGAGCGCATGGCCCAGCGTCTGCGCGGCATGGACCCGGGCAATGTACGGGCCGTTGGCACCAACACCCTGCGTCAACTGCGGCCCGACACCGGTTTCCTGGAACGGGCGGAACAGGCCCTGGGCCACCCTATCGAGGTCATCGCCGGCCGCGAGGAGGCCCGCCTGATCTATCTTGGTGTGGCGCACGGCCTGGCCATCGGCGACGAAAAGCGGCTCGTGGTCGACATCGGCGGCGGCAGCACCGAGGTCATCGTCGGCCAGGGTTTCGCGCCAACCCTACGCGAGAGCCTGCACATGGGCTGCGTCAGCATGTCCCAGCGGTTCTTCAGCAGCGACCGGATCACCGCCAAGGCCATGGACAAGGCGGAGCTCTATGGCGCGCTGGAGATCCGCCCGGTACGCGAGCTGTTTCGCCAGTCCGGCTGGCAAGTGGCCACCGGGGCCTCCGGTACCATCAAGGCCATTGCCGCCGTGGTGCAGGCCCAGGGCTGGAGCGACGACGGCATCACCGCCGAATCCCTGCAGCGACTGCGCGAGGCCCTGGTGGCATTCGGCAAGGCCTCCGCGATCCAGCTCAAAGGGCTGAGCGAGCAGCGCCGCCCGGTGTTCGCCGGCGGCGTTGCAGTGCTCCGCGCCCTGTTCCAGACCCTCGCCATCGAGCGCATGCGGGTGTCCGATCAGGCGATCCGCGAAGGTCTGATCTACGAGACCGTCGGCCGCATCCACCACGAGGATGTGCGCCCACGCACGGTCGCGACCCTGTGCCGGCGTTTCGATGTGGATGTGGCGCATGCCGCCCGCGTGCGCGAGACGGCCCTGACGCTGCGCTCGCAGCTCGGTCCGGACTGGGGCCTGACAGACCCCGAGGCCGTGGATATGCTCGGCTGGGCCGCCGATCTGCACGAGATCGGGCTTGCGGTGTCGCACAGCCAGTACCAGAGACACGGCGCCTACCTGCTGCGCAACGCGGACCTGCCGGGATTCACGCGCCCTGAGCAGGATGTGCTCGCGGCGCTGGTGCAAGGGCATCGGCGCAAGTTTCCGGAGGACGCCTTCCTGGCGCTACCAGGCAGCGAGCGCGATACAACGCGCCGCCTCGCCGTGCTGCTGCGCCTGGCCGTGCTGATGCATCGCGGCCGTTCATCCGGCCTGAAGCCGCAGCCGAGCCTGTCGGCCCAGGGCAACGATCTGCGGCTGCGCTTCCCGACGCACTGGCTCGACACCCACCCGCTGACCCGCCTGGAACTGGACGAGGAGGCCCGCTGGCTGGCAGCAGCGGGCATCGGCCTGGATTTCGCCTAGAGAGAAGCTGATTTATTCAGCATTTCCCGTGCGGGGCAGGAGGCCCCGCCATTTTTAGCGGCGCAAGCCGCTGAAAATGAAGCGATTCGGAAACCGCGTTTTCGAATCGCGTGCTGATTTTTTGGCCAGGAGGCCAATAAATCAGCGTCTCCTTAAGGCCACACGACGCCATCGATCCACGGCACCGCTGGAGAGTTCTGCGTTAGCGCAGTTCCTGCTAGAATCAGCTGGATTTCGATGACACGATGCGCGCCGCCGGACTCCGGTCGCGCCGCCTGGGCTTCAACAAAGATGGAGGATACCGAGCGATGGCCAACCTGTTTTCCGCCGACTGGATGAACCAGCTCAAGGACGCCTGGAACAACGACCCCGAGGTCAGCGGCAAGCTGGCCGAGATCAACTTCAATTCCATCATCAGCTGCGGCTTCAAGAACGAGGACGACCCCCGCGGCGTCTTCGTGGTGGAGAACGGCATCTGCACCCGCGCCGGCGACTGGGCCGGGGAACAGCCCGACTGGGACATGCGTGCCGACATGAAGGACTGGCTGAAGTGGGTGGAGAAGGGTATCGGCATGATGGGCATGGGCACCGCCTACGCCACCGGCAAGCTCAAATTCAAGACCGGTGATTACGGCGCCATGATCAAGGATCCGCGGATGGCGGGTCCCTTCGTCAAGAGCTTCAACCTGATGAAGCAGATCGGCGCGGACGAACTGGCCTGATGCAAGGCTGAGGGTAGCGCGAAAAAAAAGCCCGCCAATGGCGGGCTTTTTCATGCGCATCCAGTCAGGATACACATCTATCGTTGCTTAAACAGGACACCGGTTTTTGCGGGCTGTAACCGCAAAACGATGGTCTTTGACTCTCAACGTCAGGCGGCCTCAGCCCGCTCCAGCGACGCAAGGTAGGCAGCGTTGACGCGGTCCCTGAGTTCCTTGCCGGGTTTGAAGTGCGGCACATGCTTGCCGTCCAGCGAAACGGCTTCGCCCGTCTTGGGATTGCGCCCCACCCGGGCCGGGCGGTAATGCAGGGAAAAACTGCCAAAGCCGCGGACCTCGATCCGCTCACCCTCGGCCAGCGCATCGCTCATCCGTTCCAGGATCAGCCGAACAGCGAGCTCGACGTCCTTGTCCGCCAGATGCGTCTGCTGTTCCGTCAGCGCTTCGATGAGCTCGGATTTCATCATGACCTTTAGCCTGCCTGCGATACCACTGGGCCTGGGTAATGGCCGGAGCCGAACGCCCCGACTCAATCTTCCCGCGCGGCCTCTTCCATCTGCTGCTTGAGGAGGTCGCCCAGCGTTGCGGTGCCGGCCTGGGCCTCGCGGGCATAGCCCTTGATGGCCGCCTGCTCGTCCGCCATGTCCTTGGCCTTGATGGACAGGGAGATGGTGCGGTTCTTGCGGTCGACGCCGATGAACTTGGCCTCGATCTGCTCGCCGGCGTTCAGCACCGAACGGGCATCCTCCACCCGGTCGCGGGAGATCTCGGAGGCGCGCAGATAGCCCTCGACACCCTCGCCCAGCTCGATGGTCGCGCCCTTGGCGTCCACCTCGATGATGGTGCCGACGACGATGCTGCCCTTCTCGTTCAGCGCGACGAAGCTGGAGAACGGATCCTTGTCCAGTTGCTTGATGCCCAGCGAGATGCGCTCGCGCTCCGGATCCACCGACAGCACAACGGTCTCGACCTCGTCGCCCTTCTTGAACTGGCGCAGGGCGTCCTCGCCGGACTCGTCCCAGGAGATGTCGGACAGGTGCACCAGGCCGTCGATGCCGCCGTCCAGGCCGATGAAGATGCCGAAGTCGGTGATCGACTTGATCTGGCCGGAGACGTGGTCGCCCTTCTTGTAGGTGGCGGAGAACTCGTCCCACGGATTGCTCTGGCACTGCTTGATGCCCAGGGAGATACGACGACGCTCCTCGTCGATGTCGAGCACCATGACCTCGACCTCATCGCCCAGCGCAACCACCTTGCTCGGATGGATGTTCTTGTTGGTCCAGTCCATCTCGGAGACGTGCACCAGACCCTCGACACCCTCTTCGATCTCGACGAAGCAGCCGTAGTCAGCGATGTTGGTGACCTTGCCGAAGACGCGGGTGCTCTCGGGATAGCGACGGGAGATGTTGACCCAGGGATCCTCGCCCATCTGCTTCAGGCCCAGAGACACGCGCTGGCGCTCGCGGTCGAACTTGAGCACCTTGACCATGACTTCCTGGCCGATCTCGACCACCTCGGACGGGTGCTTGACGCGACGCCAGGCCATGTCGGTGATGTGCAGCAGGCCGTCGATGCCGCCCAGATCCAGGAAGGCGCCGTAGTCGGTCAGGTTCTTGACCACGCCCTTGAGCTCCAGACCCTCTTCCAGCTTCTCCAGCAGGGCCTCGCGCTCGGCGCTGTACTCTTCCTCGACTACCGCACGCCGTGAGACGACGACGTTGTTGCGGCGACGGTCCAGCTTGATGACCTTGAACTCCAGCTCCTTGCCTTCCAGGTACGCGGTGTCGCGCACCGGACGCACGTCCACCAGGGAGCCGGGCAGGAAGGCGCGCACGCTGCCGAGCTCGACCGTGAAGCCGCCCTTGACCTTGCCGTTGATCATGCCCTTGACGGTCTCGCCGTCGTCGAAGGCCTTCTCCAGTGAATCCCAGGCCGCGAAGCGCTTTGCCTTTTCGCGCGACAGGCGGGTGGTGCCGAAACCGTCTTCCACCGCGTCGAGGGCGACCTCGATGTCGTCGCCGACGTTGACCTCGAGCTGGCCATCGGGCGTCAGGAACTGGTTGCGGGGGATGATGCCCTCGGTCTTGAGGCCGGCATTGACGATGACGGCGTCAGGCGTGATGTCGACCACCTGGCCCATCACGATGGTGCCCGGCTGGAGTTGGGTGGTGTTGAGGCTCTCTTCGAAGAGCTCGGCAAAGCTTTCGGTCATGGGATTGGAATTTCCTGGCTCGCGGCCTGGTCCTTGGTCCGAACGTCGCCTCCGGTCGAGGCCACTTCATTCGCAGCAAGGGGTTGAGTCAAACAAAAAGGCCGACGCCTCATGCCGCCGACCGGTTCAAGTAGGTCTGCCCGACGTGGCGGGGTCGACCCGTGCAATGCAGGACTGGAGAGCGGGAGCCGGCTGGTCACCGGCCGGGCACTGCCTGAGCATCGGTTCGGCTTTAGTGCAGCGCCGCAACAAGGCCCGTCTTAGGCGGGACGGCTGCCGCCAGGGCAGGCACTGATCGCGCCTCGGCCAGCACGGCAGCGACCACGTCGTCGATGGAAAGCGCCGTCGTGTCGATGACGACGGCGCCGTCGGCGATGGTGAGCGGACTCTGCTCCCGATTGCGGTCGAGGGCGTCGCGCTCGCGGAGCTCTCTGGTCAAGGCCGGCAGGTTAGCATCCATGCCTTTTTCCTTCAACTGTTTATATCGACGCCGCGCGCGCTCCTCCGGGCTGGCATCGAGATAGATCTTCAGTGTCGCATCCGGAAACACCGTCGAGCCCATGTCGCGCCCATCAGCAATCAGGCCCGGCCGGCGAGCCGCCGCCCGCTGCCAGGACAGTAGCGCGCCACGCACTGGCGCATGCACGGCCACGCGGGAGGCCCGCGGACCGGCCTCGGCGGTGCGGATCGCGTCTGAGACATCCTCGTCGTTCAGCAGCACACGGTCGCCGTCGAAACGGATGGCCAGTTCGGCTGCCAGCCGCCCCATGGCCGCGCCGTCATCCAGGTCCAGGGCGCGCCGGTGTGCCGCGAGCCCCAGACAACGATACAGCGCGCCACTGTCCAGCACGTGCCAGCCGAGGCGGCGGGCCAGGCATTCGGCGATGGTGCCCTTGCCGCTGCCGGATGGGCCGTCGATGGCGATGACCGGCGCACCAAGCGTCTGTCCGGCACCCTGCTTCCCGCGCTGATCTCCGCTCTGGCCAGGCACGCTCATGCCGCCTCCTCGACGATGCCGAGCCCGGCGCCAGCGGCCAGCGCAGCGAAACCGGGAAACGAGGTATCGACGTTGGCACAGTCTTCGATCTCCACCGGGCCCGACGCACGCAATGCCGCCATGGCGAAGGACATGGCGATGCGGTGATCGTCATGGCTGTGGACGCGGCCGCCGGTGAACACGTCCGGCCGCTGGCCCCGGCCGACGATGCGGATGCCGTCCGGCAGGACCTCGGCGCGGATTCCCAGCGCCGTCAGCCCCTCTGCCATCACCGCGATACGGTCGCTCTCCTTCACCCGCAGCTCCTCGGCGCCAGTCAGCAGGGTCTCGCCCTCGGCGCAAGCCGCGGCGATGAACAGGGCAGGAAACTCGTCGATGGCCAGCGGCACCTGATCGGCGGGGATCTCGATGCCCCTGAGCGGCGCCGGACGCACGCGCAGGTCGGCCACAGGTTCTGCACCCTCCTCGCGCAGCCCCTCCACACCGATGTCCGCGCCCATGGCGCGCAGGATATTGATGACGCCGATGCGCGTCGGGTTCAGGCCCACGCCCTGCAGCAGCAGTTCCGAGCCGGGGGCGATGCTCGCACCCACCAGAAAGAAGGCCGCGGATGAGATGTCCGCCGGCACGGCAATGGGGATCGCACGCAGGCGGCCGCCGCCGTGCAGGCAGACACGGCCGGGGGTGCGCTCCAGCGGGTAGCCGAAGGCGGTCAGCATGCGCTCGGTGTGGTCCCGTGTCGGCGCCGGCTCGGTGACACAGGTCTCTCCGGTGGCATACAGACCCGCCAGCAGCAGGCTGGACTTGACCTGGGCACTGGCCACCGGCATGCGGTAATGGATGCCGTGCAGGTTCGCCACCGGACGCACCACCAGCGGGGCCGTTCCGGCGGAGGTGGTCTCGATCTCCGCCCCCATGGCGCGCAGCGGCTCGGTGACGCGCCGCATGGGCCGGCGCGACAGCGAGGCGTCGCCGGTCAGCGTGGTGGCGAACCGCTGGCCGCTCAGCAGGCCGCTGAGCAACCGCATGGAGGTGCCTGAGTTGCCCATTGCCAGCGCCAGGCCCGGATCCCGCAGGCCCTCGAGCCCGGCGCCCATCACCCGCACCCGGCCACGGTCGGGGCCGTCGATGACGACCCCCATGGCGCGGAAGGCCGCCAGTGTGGCCAGGGCATCGGCCCCCTCGAGGAAGCCGCTGATCTCGGTGACACCGTCGGCAATGGCCCCCAGCATGATGGCGCGGTGGGAGATCGACTTGTCCCCCGGCACGCGCAGCTGCCCGCGCAGGGTACCGCCGGGGGCGACGACGAAGCGCGGCTGCCTGGAGGCTGGATTGGATGCCGGCGTCGAGACCGGCGCGGCGGGCTCGGTCGCCCGGGAAGAGGGGGTGATGGATGGGGACAAGCGGGCCTCGGATCAGGCAATGCCGGGTGCCGCCACGGGTTCGCGAATCGCGCGGTTGCGGGGCCAGACCGACGGTGGATGCGCCAGGGCGCGACAACAGTGCAAAATAGCCCAAGCACCCTGCCCTGTAAACCAAACAAGCGAGCCGCGGGCCGGCAGCGCGGCAACCGCGACCAGGAGTGACCCATGCAAGAGAGAACCGTCGACGTCGCCATCATCGGCTCCGGCTCCGCCGGACTGAACGCGCTGAGCCAGACCCGCAAGGCCGGCAAGTCGTTCGTGCTCATCAATGGCGGCGAGCCGGGCACCACTTGCGCCCGGGTCGGCTGCATGCCGTCCAAGGCCATGATCCAGATCGCGGAGGATTACCACCGCCGCACCCACCTGGGCAAATTCGGCGTCGACGGTCACCAGGCCATGACCCTGGACGTCGGCGAGGCCCTGGAGCATGTGCAGGACCTGCGCGACACCTTTGTGGACCGCGTGCTGAGCACCAGCACCGACGAGCTGCCCGAGGAGCAATTCATCCAGGACTTTGCGCGCCTTGTGGAGCCCACGCTGGTGGAGGCCGGCGGCCAGCGCATCCGTGCCGGGGCCGTGGTCATCGCCACCGGCTCCCGGCCCGTGGTGCCGAGCGCCTGGCGGCCGTTCGGCGAGCGCATCCTCACCACCGACGAGCTGTTCGAACTCGAGGACCTGCCGGCATCCATGGCAGTGATCGGCCTCGGTACCATCGGCCTGGAACTCGGCCAGAGCCTGTGCCGCCTGGGCGTGGACGTGACCGGCTTCGACCAGCAACGGCAGATCGCCGGTATCAGCGATCCGGAGGTCAATCAGGCGGCGATCGAACTCATCGGCAAGGAGATGCCGCTGCACCTGGGCGCCGCCGCGGAGATCCACGAGGACGGCGATCGGCTGCGGGTCAGCGCCGGGGGGCACAGCGTGCTGGTGGATCGGGTGCTCTGCAGCATCGGCCGCACGCCGAATATCGACGGACTGGGGCTCGAGGTGCTGAGCGACGCGCTGGGGGTGCCCCTGGACGCGCGCGGCCTGCCGCCGTTCGACCGCCACAGCATGCAGGTGGGGGATCTGCCGGTGTTCATCGCCGGGGACGTCAACGGCGAGCGCCAGATCCTGCACGAGGCCGGCGACGAGGGCAAGATCGCCGGCTGGAACGCCGCCCGCGGCGAACGGCGCCGGTTCCGGCGCAAGACGCCGCTGTTCATCAACTTCTGCGACCCGAACATCTGTGCCGTGGGTCAGCGCTTCGATGAGATCGACCCGCAGACTGCCGCGGTGGGACAGATCCGCTTCGCACCGGTGGGCCGGGCGCTGATCATGGGCAAGAACAGGGGGGTGTTGCGCGTCTACGCCGACAGGGCCAGCGGCCGGCTGCTGGGCGCGGAGATGATCGGCCCGAAGGGCGAGAACCTGGCGCACCTGCTGTGCTGGTGCATCGAACAGGGGCTGAGCGTCGGCGAACTACTGCGAATGCCGTTCTACCACCCGGTCATCGAAGAGGCCCTGCAGGCCGCGCTGTACGACCTCTACGGCAAGCTGGAGGCGAAAAACGCGGGCCTGACGGAGCTCTGGCCACTACAGGACACCGACGACTGACCCGCCCCAATTTTCTGGCAGGGTCTTCTGCCGGGGTCCTCTGCAAGCAGGGCGCCTTGCGGCGCCCGGGCTTGCCCGACATCAGTCGGGGTTGCGAGACGGGCGGGCGGTCACCCGCAGGTCGCATCCGACCCGACGGACATCGGTGATGTCCAGCGGCAGCCGCTGGGCCATGCCATCGACCCCCGGCAGATGGAACAGGCCGCGGGCATTGGCCCCCATCAGGTGCGGTGCCAGGTACAGCACAAGCTCGTCGACAATGCCCGCCTGCATTGCCGCGCCGGCCAGGGTCGGCCCGGACTCGATCAGCGCCTCGTTGATCTCGCGCTCGGCCAGGTAGCGCAGCAGCGACGGCAGGTCAACGCGCCCGGCGGCATCAGCGGGAAACACCTGCACCTCGGCGCCGGCGGCGTTGGCACGGGCGATGGCCGCGGGATCGTCGTTGCAGGTGGCCACCAGGGTCGCCCCCGGCAGGCGCAGCAGGCGCGCATCCGTCGGCAGCCGCAGCCCGCTGTCCACCACCACCCGCAACGGCTGGCGCGCGGGCTCGTCGGGCCCCAGGGCGGGGATCTGCGCCGCGCCCAGGCGCACGTTCAGGTGCGGGTCGTCCGCCAGCACGGTGCCGATGCCGGTGATGACCGCCGACGAGCGCGCCCGCAGACGCTGCACGTCGCGGCGGGCGTCATCGCTGGTGATCCAGCGGCTCTCGCCATCGGCCATGGCCGTGCGCCCGTCCAGACTGGCGGCCAGCTTGCAACGCACCAGCGGCAGAGCGCCGCGCATGCGCCGCTCGAAACCGGGATTGAGCGCGCGCACGGCCGTCTCGAGCACGCCGCTGCGCACCTGTACACCCGCCGCACGCAGGCGACGCACACCCCGGCCCCGCACCAGCGGATTTGGGTCTTCCATGCCGATGACCACGCGGCTCACCTCGGCGCGCAGCAGGGCATCGGTGCAGGGCGGAGTGCGCCCGTGATGGCAGCAGGGCTCAAGCGTGATGTAGGCGGTGGCACCCCGGGCGCGCGCGCCGGCGGCCTGGATGGCGTGGATCTCGGCGTGGGGTTCGCCCGCGCGCCGGTGGAAGCCCTCGCCCACCACCGCGCCGTCGCGGACCAGCACGCACCCCACGCGCGGATTGGGGTCGGTGGTGTAGAGGCCGCGCCAGGCCAGGCGAACGGCGCGGGCCATGAAGCGCAGGTCGTCGTCCGTGCTCACGGCTTCTTGTCCAGGTCCGCCAGCAGGTCGAGCTGGGCGCGCTGCTCCTCCGGCGAAATCTGCTGCTCCAGCCGCTCGATTTCCTCGCGGAAGGCGGCCACATCCTCGAACTTCCGGTACACCGAGGCGAACCGTACATAGGCCACCTGGTCGAGCTTGCGCAGCTCGTCCATCACCAATTCGCCGATCCGCCCGGCCGTGACCTCGCCCTCGCCGGTGGCCAGGAGCGCCCGATTGATGCGCGACACCGCGGCGTCGATCTGGTCGGTGCTGATGGGCCGCTTCTCCGCCGCCCGCATGATGCCGGAGCGTAGCTTGCGGCCGTCGAACGGCACCCGGCTGCCATCGCGCTTGACCACCCGCGGCAAGTTCAGCTCCGCAGATTCATAAGTGGTGAAGCGCTCGCCGCAGACGACGCAACGCCGACGCCGGCGCACCTGGTCGCCATCGCCGGACAGGCGCGAGTCGACGACCTTGGTGTCCTGGGCCCCGCAGAATGGACAGCGCATGGCCCAGCCCTCGTTAGCGCGCCCGGCGTCCCATCAGGCGCCCCATCAGGCGCCCAGGTGTCCGTACACCGGAAAACGCGCGCACAGGGCCAGCACCTTGGCCTTGACCGCCTCGATGACGGCACTGTCGCCGCGGGCATCGATCACATCGCACATCCAGCCAGCCAGGTCGCGCACCTCGTCCAGGCCGAAGCCGCGGGTGGTGATGGCCGGGGTGCCGATGCGGATGCCGCTGGTGACGAACGGCGACTGCGGATCATTGGGCACCGCGTTCTTGTTCACGGTGACATTGGCCGCGCCGAGCCAGGCATCCACGTCCTTGCCCGTGAGTCCCTGGTCGATGAAGCTCACCAGAAACAGGTGATCGTCGGTGCCGCCGGAAACCACGTTGTAGCCGCGGGCCATGAACACCTCCGCCATGGTCTGGGCGTTCTGCACCACCGCGCGCTGGTAGTCCTTGAACGCCGGCTCCAGGGCCTCCTTGAAGGCCACCGCCTTGGCCGCGATGACATGCATCAGCGGACCGCCCTGGGTGCCCGGAAAGACCAGCGAGTTGAATTTCTTCTCCAGTTCCGGATTGGCCTTGGCCAGGATCAGCCCGCCACGGGGCCCGCGCAGAGTCTTGTGCGTGGTGGTGGTGGTCACATCGGCGATCTGCACCGGGCTGGGATAGACGCCGGCGGCCACCAGGCCGGCAATATGGGCCATGTCAACCAGCAGATAGGCGCCTACCGCGTCGGCGATGGTGCGGAACCGCTGCCAGTCCACCACCCGCGAGTAGGCGGAGAAGCCGGCGATGATCATGCGCGGCTTGTGCTCGTGCGCCAGCCGCTCGACCTCGGCGTAGTCGATCTCGCCGGTGGCCGGGTCCAGGCCGTACTGCACGGCGTTGTAGAGCTTGCCGGAGAAGTTCGGCTTGGCGCCATGGGTCAGATGGCCGCCGTGGGCCAGGCTCATGCCCAGCACCGTGTCGCCCGGCTGGCACAGGGCCATGAACACCGCGGCGTTGGCCTGGGAGCCCGAGTGGGGCTGGACATTGGCATAGTCCGCGCCGAACAGCTGCTTGGCACGCTCGATGGCAAGCTGCTCGGCGATGTCGACGTACTCGCAGCCGCCGTAGTAGCGCTTGGACGGATAGCCTTCGGCGTACTTGTTGGTCAGCACCGAGCCCTGGGCCTCCATCACCCGGGGGCTGGCGTAGTTCTCCGACGCGATCAGCTCGACGTGCTCTTCCTGGCGGCGCTCCTCGGCGTGGATGGCTTGGGCCAGTTCGTCGTCGTAGCCCGCAATCTGCATGTGCGTATCGAACATGAGGTATTCCCCTGGTTGAGTTGGGCTCGGCACAGGGCCCGGAGCGATCAGTTTTACCAAGCCGGCCATTGTATACCCAGCCGAGTCGACGGATCGACGCAGTCTGCAAGGGTCGCCAGCCAAGGTTGCGCATCGGCAGGCTTGTGTGTGGACCACAGGGCTCGAAGCAAGTCGAGCCCGTAGAGCCGAAGCGAAGTGGGGGCCGATTGGGGTCTTGCGGCCTGCCGGCAAGGAAATTACTTGATTTATCAGATGCTTGCTGCATCAAATTGGCGGAGGGACAGGGATTCGAACCCTGGAAGGGCGTTAACCCTTGCTGGTTTTCAAGACCAGTGCATTCAACCGCTCTGCCATCCCTCCGGGTGAGACATGACCGCCGTTGCGGCTTTTATGACCGGCAGCCCGGGCGGGCGCCGTGCCCGGCGCAAACTTTTCTTGCGCCGTGGGGTCACATCAGCGAGCGAACCGTGATGCGGCGGCATTGATTCGCCGTCGCGCCGATCGCATACAGGGATCATAACGCAACCTGGGCCCGTCGGGCGAGACCTTCGAAGCCAGGCATCGGACTTCACCCCTTGCACCGGCGGTTCGCTCGGGTATCCTTGACATCAGCCTTGTCAACTGAACCCTTCTCAACTGCAACAACCCGGAGAGATCGACGACCATGGCGAATCACTACTCGGTTGCCCAAAGCGCCCAGGGCGTTCTGGAAACCAACAAGGTCCTCAAGAACACCTACCTGCTGCTCGCGGCCACACTGGGCTTCAGCGCAGTCACGGCCATGCTGTCCATGGCCCTGGCGATGCCCTCGTGGGTCTACCTGGTGTCGGTCATCGGCGCCATGGTGCTCGGCATCTTCGTCCTTCCGCGCACGGCACAGTCGGCCGCTGGCGTCGGCATGATCTTCCTGATCACCGGCATGCTCGGTTTCGGCCTGGGGTCCATCCTGAGCATGTACCTGGCACTGCCCAACGGACCCGGCATCATCGCCACCGCGTTCGGCGGTACCGCAGTGATCTTCCTCGGCCTGTCCGGTTATGCGCTGATGTCGAAGACGGACTTCAGCTTCATGGGCGGCTTCCTGTTCGCCGGCATGATGGTGGTCTTCGTGGCCATGCTGGCAAACATCTTCTTCAGCATGCCGGCGCTGTCCCTGGCCATCTCCGGCGCCATCATCATGCTGATGAGCGGCTTCATCCTGTTCGATACCAGCCGTATCAAGAGCGGGGCGGAGACCAATTACATCATGGCCACCTACGGCATCTATCTGAGCATCTTCAACATCTTCATCAGCCTGTTGCAGATTCTCGGCATCATGAGCGACGACTGACACTGTGCGGGGCGCCCGGTTCTGCCCCGCACCGCCGAAAGGGCGGGGTGAGGCAGGCCGGGCCCAGTGGCATTCGGGGTGAGGCAGGTCGGGCCCAGCGGCATCGGTAGCGCCGTTCGCAGTCCTTTCCCCTGCCGCGCACGTCCGTTGCGAATCGCCTGAGAGTCGCCGCAAGCCCCACACATCACCGGCCGATCCAGGACCTCAACAAGCCTGTCAACACAGATCCATGGAACTGTTTCTCAAGATCGCCGCAGCCGCCGCCATCATCATGCTGCTGTTCTACATGTGGCCCGCCTTCAGGACCTGGCAGGAGAATGGCCCGAAGGCGGAGAAAGGTGACTGGCAGGCGGCCCTTCTGCCCCTCGCCGCGGTGGTCGGGTTCGTCGTGTTCCTGATCCTGATGGTGCGCTGACGACTCCCTGAGTCAGTCGCCCCTCAACGCGGCTGAAAGAACTGCTCTCCCTGCCAGCTCAGGATGGCGCCATCGGCGACCACCTGCTCCAGCTTCAACCCTTCTCTGCTCTGCTCCTGCTCCCGGAGCTTGCGGCCGTTGATGTAGACGAACCGCCGACCGGGTTCAGCATCATAGACGTGCACCGCCATGACGAACTCCGGCAACTGGCGACGCAGCGCCGTCGACGGCGGCGGCACCCTGGCCGTAGATGCCCTGGAAGCAGCCGCGGGCTGCGCCATCGTGGACGGCGCAGGGCCAGAATTCGCCGCGCGCGCGGGCTTTGGCGCCGACGCCTGTTCAGATGCCTGTTCCGAAGCCGGCGCCGCAGTCGGTGCCGCACCCTGCCCCGGTTCCGCTTCCGGCGCTCCGCGTACCTGGCGCTTGAACGCCTCGATGTCGGCCACGAGGTCATCCGGAACGGGCACCTTCTGTTCCACCACGGGCGCGACCGGCGGCGGTAGCGGCGCGGGGTCGCCAAGCACGGCCCGACGCAACTCCTCGGCCCCCCGGGGCAGGGGCTGGCCCGGCCTGGGGGGCGCCGGGACCACGAGCACCTGCGGCTCTTCATCGGTCTCCGGAGAGGCTGCCGCCTGGCCAGTCGCCGAACTGGCCACTGCAGCGGCATCCAGGGGTTGGTCTGCTGCCGCAGGCGTTGCGTCACCGACAGCGGTCCGGGCCACCGTTGCCGACTCCGGCGGTATCGCGCCCGTCCGGACCGCATTGCCCTGCGCAGCCTCAGGGGCCATGCCTGCTGTCGGCACGCCGGCCCGCGATGCGTCGCGCTGGAACAGGGCATAGGAGGCAATCAGCACGGCGGCCAGGGCCAGACCCAGGGCCGCGTACACCCAGACCGTAGGCAACCCGGGCTCCGGCGGCTCATCGAAGGTGACGCTTTGCAGACGGGGCACCTGTCCCAGTTCGCGTTCCTGCTGGGACTTTTTCAGCGCCTCAAGGATGTATGACATGGTCGCACTCGACTCTCAGACAGACGTTGCAGCTGTTCGGCCGATCCAGCACGGCCATTTCAGTTCTGCCAATGCAATTCAACCGATTCAACTCGGCCAACTCAACTCGACCGATTCAATCGAACTGGCTCAGGTGCGGCTCATCCGTCGAGGCCAGCACATTGCGCAACAGCATCAACGTCCTGGGACCGGCGATCCCGTCCACCACCAGCCCCTGGCGGGACTGGAATTGCCTAACGGCGGACTCCAGCGCCTGATCATACACCGGGGGTTCGACCGCGATCACCGCCCCGGGCAGCGCGGCCAGACGCTCCCGCAACCAGGCCAGGGCGACCGGGCCGGCACTCCGGCCGATCAGCTCCACCCCCGGGGGCGGCAGGCGCCACAGCAGCAGAAAGTCGCCAGACCAGCGCT
The DNA here is from genome assembly GCF_008632335.1 of Thiohalocapsa marina. Classification (GTDB taxonomy): domain Bacteria; phylum Pseudomonadota; class Gammaproteobacteria; order Chromatiales; family Chromatiaceae; genus Thiohalocapsa; species Thiohalocapsa marina. The sequence goes on along the minus strand of NZ_VWXX01000003.1, from coordinate 214,558 downwards.
CGTCGATGTCCGCAATGGGCAGCACCCGATCACCGCCGGCATGCTGCAGCACCACATGCTCGTCATCCAGACCGGCGACAATGACATGCCCCCGCTGGCCGTCGGCCAGGGTGAGGGCGAGCGCCGCCGGCCGGTCGAACTGCCGCAGATCGCTCCAACGGCCGTTGCCGCGCTCACAGCCCAGGCCGAAGGCCACCACGGTGGCGCAGTCCAGTCCCGGGCGCAGGTCCTCGAAGGAAATGCCCCAGCGCGCCAGCAGTGCATCCACTACGGCATCGTCGGGCAGCAGCAGGTCAGTCAATTCCGCCAGGGCAACCGGCTCGGCCGCCGGCGCCGAGGTTGTTGACGGAGCTGGCGCCGGTTCGGTGGAAGATGTCTGCCTGGTCGCCGCAGCTGCCATGTCCTGCGCGGGGGCAGGCCCGGTCTGTGGTTGGGGTGTCGGCTCCGGTTCCGAAGCCGGGTTCGATGCCGGGTCGGAAGCCAAGTCCGGCTCCCGCCCCGTGACCTGATCCGGCGTGGACGCACTCCCGTCGATCCCGGCCGCCTCCCCTGGTTGCACGGATGCCGGTTGCGCGGACAGGGGCACCTGCGACACTGCTGCCACGACAGCATCCGGATTGTCGTCGGCTTGGGAGCCAGTATCGGAGCCAGTATCGGAGCCAAAATCGGGGCCGGTATCGGAACCGGAACCGGAACCGACATCAGGGCCGCTCACCGGACCGGCCACCGAATCGGGCGCTTCGTCCGTCGGCACTTCGGCCAGCGCGACGGCTCCGTCCTGCAACACCGATTTAGGGGGAGATTCCCTGTCCGCAACAGGGACCGTCGTCCCTGCCTTCGCGGGGTCCGATGCAGCCAGGCCGGAATCCGGACCGGCATCCGCACCGGATCCCAGCCAGGCCGTCAGCGCCGGCGGCCCCTGCACCAGCCAGCCCGAGGCCCCGAGCCAGATGCCGGCGCCGAGCGCCAGCAGCACCAGCGCAGCCAGGGCCAGCCGTTGTCCGTGCCGCCGCCGCGCCGGCGAATCCGGTCCGAGCACCTCACGTGCGGCACGCGTCACGATGGCCGGCGTCACCTGCATCCGTCGCGACACGGCGGCGCCCAGCAGGGCACGGTCACACAACAGGTTGATCAGGCGCGGCACACCACAGGAGTACCGATGCACGCGACGCAGCGCGGCCCGGCTGAACAGCGGCCGCTCGACCCCGGCAATGGTGATGCGGTGATCCACATAGGCGGCGGTCTCTCGCCCGGTCAACGGTTTCAGATGAAACCGCGCGGTGATACGCTGATTGAGCTGACGCAGGTCCGGCGAATGCAGCATGTCGCGCAGTTCCGGTTGACCGATGAGAAAGATCTGCAGCAGCTTGTGTTTGGTCGTCTCCAGGTTGGTCAGCAGCCGGACCTGTTCCAGGACCTTCGGACGCAGATTCTGGGCCTCGTCGATGATGAGTACCGGCCGGCGCCCCTCGGCATGGGCCTGCAACAGGAACCGATTCAGGTGATCGACCAGCACCTTGGCAGATCGCTCGGACGGCGGGACCTGGACACCGAACTCGTCGCACACCGCCCGCAACAGTTCCAGGGCGGTCAGCGCCGGATTCAGCACCAGCGCGACATCGACATCGTCCGGCAGTTGTTCGAGAAAGGCGCGACAGACAGTGGTCTTGCCGGTACCGACCTCGCCGGTAAGCAGCACGAAGCCACCGCTTTCTCCGGCACCGTAGAGCAGATGCGCCAGGGCCTCGCGATGCTGCTCACTGAGAAAGAGATAGCGCGGATCCGGGGTTATGGAAAAGCTGGCCTCTTTCAGACCAAAATATCTGGGATACACGACTCAATCACCAACCTGGACCGGGCTCCCGCGCCCGGAACCTGTAACCGAAACACTGGCAAGGAAAACGCTGATCGACCAGCGATTTCAAATTTGCCGCTTTGCCGCAGCTCGATTAGCGGAGCAGGAGGCCCCGCCATTTTTAGCGGCGCACGCCGCAGCAACCGCGGCCAGCGGTGCACAAGCGCCACCGTCGGGCCACATCACATGATCGCACGGGAACGCAGGCCATGAACGAACAAAACGTCATCCCGGACGAATTGCGCTGGGTCCGCGGTCGACCCGGCGATCGTCTGGACGAAAACCGACCGACGGTCAAGGCCATCGGGCGCCTGCTCAAGCACGGCGAGACCGACACCGTGCGCAAGCTGCTGCGCCGCTGGCATCCCCGCGACATCGTCGAGCTGTTGGTGCAGTTACCGTTGAAGCGGGCGCGCAAGCTGTTTCTGAGCCTGCCGCCGGGACCGGCAGCCAAGGTCATCGCCGGCCTCAATGACGACTTTCGTGCCGCGCTGCTGGAAGACGCCACCATCGACCGGCTGATCAAACTGTTCGACTCGCTGGACCCCGAGGACGCGGTGGATGCCATCGACGAGTTGCCCGAGGAGGTGCAGGCCCGGCTGCTGCCGCACCTGCGGGACTTCGGCACCATCAGCGAACTGATGACCTACAAGGAGGACTCCGCCGGCGGCATCATGACGCGTAAGTTCGTCGTCGTGCCGCCGGACTGGACCGTGGATCAGGTCATCAACGAGGTACGCCGCCACGCCAACCGCATCAAGAAGCTGTCTGCGGTCTATGTGGTTGATGCCGACAGGCGACTGACAGGCTATCTCAAGCTGCGCGACCTGCTGCTGCATCCCAGCGAGCGGCAGGTTGCCGACATCATGCGCACCGACTATGTCGCCGTGCGCTCCGACATGGACCAGGAAGAGGTCGTGCGCATCACCGAGCGTAACGACCTGGCCTCGGTGCCGGTGGTGGACGCCGACGGCCGTCTGCTCGGACGCATCACCTCCGACGAACTGCAGCGGGTGGTCCGCGACGAGGCGGAGGAGGACCTGCACCTGCTCAGCGGCATCTCGCCGGACACACGCCCCGATGAGCCGGTGCTGGGCATCGTACGCAACCGCCTGCCCTGGCTGCTGGCCGGCCTGGTGGGGGCCACCGTGTCCGGCAGCATCGTCGGCTCCTTCCAGCAGGAGATCGCGGCCGCCGCCATCCTCGCGAGCTTCATCCCGATGGTGATGTCCATGGCGGGCAATGCCGGCATCCAGGCTGCCACGGTGGCGATCCAGGGCCTTGCCACCGGCACCATCTGGCTCGGCGACCTGCCCTGGCGTCTGGGCCGCGAGGTGCTGGGGGCACTGATCAACGGGCTGGCCGCCGGCATCATCCTGGCGGCGGTAGTGCTGATTGCCGGCCCCTACATCGGCATTCAGGAGCCGGCGCTGCTGGCCCTGACCGCCGGGCTTGCGCTGGCCGGCGTAACCCTGCTGGCCGCCGTGCTGGGGGCGACCATTCCGCTGCTGCTGAACCACTTCGGCATCGATCCGGCCATGGCCACGGGCATCTTCATCACCACCGGAAACGACATCCTCGCGGTGCTGATCTTCTTCGTGGCAGCCACCGCCATCTATCTCTAACCCAGACCTCGCGCCAGGTCGGCCTGGATGTCTTCCACCGCTTCCAGGCCGACGGCGACGCGAATCAGCCCCTCGCCGATGCCCGCCGCGTCCCGTGCCTCGGGGCTCAGACGCCCGTGGGTGGTGCTGGCGGGGTGCGTGATCGTGGTCTTGGTATCACCCAGGTTGGCGGTGATGGAACACAGCCGGCAGGCGTCGATCACCTGCCAGGCGGCGCGGCGTCCGCCAGTGACCTCGAACGCGACGATGCCGCCGCCGGTGCGCTGCTGTCGCCCCGGCCCCACCAGCGCGTGCTGGGGATGCGACCTGAGCCCCGGATAGTGCACCCGCGCAACTTGCGGCTGGCCCTCCAGCCAGCGCGCCAGCCGCAGGGCCGCGGCGGAATGGGCCAGCATGCGCAGTTCCAGGGTCTCCAGCCCCTTCAGGAACAGCCAGGCATTGAACGGGCTCATGGACGGCCCGGCGGTGCGGATGACACCAAAGATCTCCTCACCCACCAGCTTGGCGTCGCCGACCACGGCGCCCCCCACGCAGCGCCCCTGGCCGTCGAGATACTTGGTGGCTGAGTGGATCACCAGGTCCGCCCCATGGGCCAGCGGCTGCTGCAGCGCAGGGGTGCAGAAGCAGTTGTCCACCGCCAGCAGACAATCATGGGCGTGGGCCAGGTCCGCCAGCGGCTGGATGGCGGTCATCTCCGTCAGCGGGTTGGACGGTGTCTCCAGGAACAGCAACCGGGTGGCGGGCCTGATCGCGGACGCCCAGGCGGACGCATCGGTCAGGTCGACGTAGCTGGTCTCGACGCCAAAGCGGGCCATGTACTTGTCGAACAGCATGGTACTGCTGCCGAAGATGCTGCGCGACGAGACGATGTGATCGCCGCTCTTCAGCAGCCCCAGGCAGGTGGCCAGCAGCGCGGCCATGCCCGAGGCCGTGGCCACGCAGGCCGCACCGCCCTCCAGCGCCGCCAGGCGTTGCTCGAAGGCACGCACCGTGGGATTGGTGAAGCGGGAATAGATATTGCCCGGGAGCTCGCCGGCGAAGCGGGCGGCGGCCTCCGCGGCGCTGCTGAAGACGAAGCTCGATGTGGTGAAGATCGGCTCGCAATGCTCACCCTCGGCGGTGCGCGCATGGCCGACGCGGATGGCCCGGGTGGCGAGTTGCCAGTCGGGTTGCAGGGGGTCGGTCATGGGCGGATCCTTCCGGAGTCGGCGCACATCAGGCGTTGTTGTGCATTTCAAGCACGGTCTCGTTGTGCCGCGAGCGCTGCTGCTTGGCGCTGTCGTTGCGCGTCTGTTCCAGGCTGCTGAGGTAGTCCGGGGTCACGTCACCGGTGACGTAGACGGCGTCGAACACCGAGGTGTCGAACCGGTCCACCAGGCTCTTGCCCTTCTTCTGCACCGCGTTGATCAGGTCCTGCAGGTCCTGGAAGATCAGCTTGTCGGTGCCCAGCGCGCGCTCGATCTGGCGCTCGGTGCGGTTGTGCGCGATGAGCTCGCTCGCCGCCGGCATATCGATGCCGTAAACGTTCGGGTATCGCACCGGCGGCGCCGCCGAGGCGAAATACACTCGCCGGGCGCCGGCATCACGCGCCATCTGAATGATCTGCTGCGAGGTAGTGCCGCGGACGATGGAGTCGTCCACCAATAGCACGTTTTTCTTGCGGAACTCCAGATCGATGGCGTTCAGTTTCTGGCGCACGGACTTCTTGCGGATGGTCTGCCCCGGCATGATGAAGGTGCGCCCGATATAGCGGTTCTTGATGAATCCCTCGGCATAGGGAACGCCGAGCTGGTTGGCCAGTTGCAAGGCCGCTGTGCGGCTGGTGTCAGGCACCGGAATCACAACATCGATGTCGTGATCCGGCCAGACCCGCTTGATCTTGGCCGCCAGCTTCTTGCCCATGCGCGACCTGGCCTTGTGCACGGAGATGTTGTCGATGATCGAGTCCGGACGGGCAAAGTAGACGAACTCGAAGATACACGGCGACAGCACCGGCTGCGGCGCGCACTGGCGGGTGTGCAGCTCGCCGTTGGCATCCACCAGCACGCACTCCCCCGGGGCCACGTCGGCAATGAGCTTGAACCCCAGGGTATCCAGCGCAACGCTCTCGGAGGCGATCATGTACTCGGTGCCGGCGTCCGTCTCGCGCTTGCCGTAGACGATGGGCCGGATGCCGTGGGGATCGCGAAAGCCGAAGATGCCGAAGCCGGGGATCATGGCCACCGCCGCGTACCCCCCGCGGCAGCGCCGGTGAACGCCCTCCACGGCGCGGAAGATGTCCTGCTCGTCGATGCGCAGCTTGTTCTGTAACTGCAGTTCGTGGGCGAAGACGTTGAGCAGGATCTCGGAATCGGACTCGGTGTTGATGTGGCGCAGATCGTCGACGAAGACCTCGCGCTTGAGTTCGTCGGCGTTGGTCAGGTTGCCGTTGTGCGCCAGCACGATGCCGTAGGGCGAATTGACATAGAACGGCTGCGCCTCGGCGGAGCTGGACGCCCCGGCGGTGGGATAGCGCACATGGCCCACGCCCATGTGCCCCCGCAGCTGGATCATGTGCCGGGTGCGAAAGACATCGCGGGTCAGGCCATTGTCCTTGCGCATGTGCAGCTTCTCGCCATCGCTGGTGACAATCCCCGCGGCATCCTGGCCGCGATGCTGCAACACCAGCAGAGCGTCGTAAAGGAACTGGTTGACCGGGCGTTTACCGACGATCCCGACGATGCCGCACATGGGCTACCTCACTGCATTGACGACGGCCATCGGCCTGCGAAGCACGGGCCGGACGGCGAAACCGCATCAGAAAGACTTGATGCGCTCGGTGACCTCCGGCGGGATCAGGTCCAGCATGAGGTCGGCGAGCAATTGAAACTTCGGCAGCAGTTGCGACTGCGACCACCAGGGATCCTCGACGATGGGTGTCAGCGCGGCCAGGAACACCACCAGCGCGACCACCACCGCCCCGCGTCCGGCGCCGAATACCATCCCCAGCAGTCGGTCGGTGCCGGTCAGGCCGGTAGCGTCCACCAGCATCGACAGCAGCCAGCCCAGCAGCGCGCCGAGCAGCAGCACACCGAACACCAGGATGATGACGGCCGCCCCCAGGCGCACCGACGGCGTGGCGATCCAGGGCTCGAGTTGCGTCGCCACGGGCCCGTAGAAGAACCAGGCCGCCAGCAGGGCGCAGACCCACACGGCCAGGGCAAGCACCTCGCGGATCAGCCCGCGGGCGAGTCCGATGATGGCGGACAGCGCGATGACGCCGATGATGACGTAGTCAACCCAGATCATGTGGTGCGACTCCCGGAGAAACGATGCTGTACGTCATGTTGGACGTCCCGTGAAAATGCAGCTTCGGCCCTGTCTCACCGATACTGCTGGACCAACGGCTTGTTGCCGGTCTCCGCCTGAAGCTGACGCGCCGTACGCTCGGCCCGGGCGCGGTCGATATCCGGCCCGACGCGCACCCGATAGTACCGTTTGCCGCCGACCACGGCCTGCTCAACGAAGGCCGGGAAGCCCTTGTCACGCAGGCTGTCCTGCAGGCTCTTCGCCGCCTCGGCCGAGCCCAGGCTGGCCACCTGCACGATCCATGACTGCGTGCCCGCCGGCACCGACGGCTGTTTCACAGGCTCCGCGGGCTGCGGCCGTGGCGGGGGCGGCGGCTTGCGGACAGGTGTCGGCTCGGCGTCGGAGGGCCTGGGTCTGGCCACCGGCTCGCCGGACGGTTCCGGAACCGGTTCCGGAAAGGACTCGACAACGGGTTCGGGCGCGAACGGCGTCAGGTCTTCTGCGCCGGATGGGGGTTCGGGAACGGGCAGCGCGGGCGTCAGCTCCGGCTGGCGGCTGTCGGGGACGGTCACGTCGGCCGGGGGCGGCTGGAAGGACGCATCCTGGCCAGAGCCCTCGTAGGCCGCGTCGAAATCCGGTGCATCCGGGATGATGATCGGCTCGCCGAGATCGTCGGAGCCCTTGTCATCGACGAGCATCGGCACGAAGACCACGGCCAGGGCAACCAGCACCGTGGCCCCGACCAAGCGTCGTTTCGCACCTTCGTCCATCAGTCTCTCCGTACCAGCGGCGGCGGAAGTCGCGCCGAGTCTTCTGCGTGTCGGGATTATACAGGAGCGATCCAGGGGCTGCGCAGTGCCGCCTCGACCATGGTGAAGGAGCCGAACACCAGCACGCAGTCGCCGGGTTCCGCCGCGGCGGCCGCCGCCGCCAGCGCGCGCTCGACGTCCGCATGGCAGACCGAGCGGGCGCCGGGCGCCCGGGCGTCGGCGGCGCCCTGCAGTTGCTCAAGCGACATGGCGCGGATGTTGGGCGCCAGGGTCAGATGCCAGTGCGCGACCTGATCCGCCAGGGCCTGCACCACCGCGGCGGCGTCCTTGTCCGCCAGCAGTGAAAACACCGCCATCAGCTTGCCGCTGCGGGGATAGGCGGCCAGGTTGGCTGCCAGCGCCTGGGCCGCCTCGGCATTGTGCGCCACGTCCAGTATCCAGGTGACCGGCCCCGGCAGCACCGTGAACCGGCCGCGGAGCTGCACCCGCAACAACCCCTGGCGCACGGCCGCATTGGGCACCGGCCGCTGCGCCTGCAGGCAGTCGATGGCGCAGAGCGCGGCGGCGGCGTTGTCGTACTGGAACCGCCCGCGCAGGGCCGGCGCCGGCAGCGCCCCGCGCGCGGCCCCCGCCGGACCCTGCCAGTCCCAGTCGCCGACCGCCTGCCCGGCGCCGAGGCGGTAGTCGTACTCACGCCCGAGTTGTAGCGGCCGGGCGCCGATCTCCAGCGCCCGCGTGCGCAGCCGCGACGGCGCATCCCGCTGGCCGATGACGGCCGGTCGGCCATCGCGGAAGATGCCGGCCTTCTCGAACGCGATCTGCTCCGGGCGCGTGCCGAGCCATTCCAGATGATCGGAACCGATGCTGGTGACAACGGCGACGTCCGCATCGATGATGTTGACCGCATCCAGCCGCCCACCAAGACCGACCTCGAGCACCACCACGTCGAGCTCGGCACGGACGAACAGGTCCAGCGCCGCCAGGGTGCCGAACTCGAAGTAGGTCAGCAGGCTGTCACCGCGGGCGGCGTCGATGCGTGCGAAGGCCTCGCAGATCGCCTCATCGGAGACCTCGGCGCCGTCGATGCGGATGCGTTCGTTGTAGCGCAGCAGATGCGGCGAGGTGTAGCAGCCGCAACGGTAGCCGGCGGCGCGGTAGATGGCGTCCAGGTAGGCCACACAGGAGCCTTTGCCGTTGGTCCCGCCGACGGTGATGACCGGACAGGGAAACCGTGCCGGCCCGAGCCGCGACCACACCTGGCCGACCCGCTCCAGCCGCAGGTCGATGCGGTCCGGATGCAGGGTTTCCTGCCACGCCAACCAGTCCGGCAGGGTCTTATGCCGCATGGGCGCAGCCTGCAACGGCCCGGCGACATCCGCCACCGACCACCCGCGCGCAGACCGCCTCCGCTGGCCGCCGGCGGATCAAGGCCGCGGTCGCCCCGTCAGCATGGCCACCAGGTCGGCGATGCGCTCGCGCAGGTCGCGGCGGTCGCAGATCTGGTCCAGGGCACCGTGCTCCAGCAGGAACTCACTGCGCTGAAAGCCCTCCGGCAGCTTCTCGCGGACGGTCTGTTCGATGACCCGCGGACCGGCAAAGCCGATGAGCGCGTTCGGCTCGGCGATATTGATGTCGCCCAGCATGGCCAGGCTGGCGGAGACCCCGCCCATGGTGGGATCGGTCATCACCGAAATGAACGGCAGGCCCCGCTCGCGCAGACGCCCCAGGGCGGCGCTGGTCTTGGCCATCTGCAGCAGGGAGAACAGCGACTCCTGCATCCGCGCGCCACCACTGGCAGAAAAGCACACCATGGCCAGGTCGTCCTGCAACGCCGCATCGACGCCGCGCACGAACCGCTCGCCCACCACCGAGCCCATGGAACCGCCCATGAAGCTGAATTCGAACGCCGCCGCGACGCAGCCCACCTGCTGCACCTGGCCGCGCATCACCACCAGGGCCTCCTTCTCGCTGGTGAGCTTCTGCGCCTGGGACAGCCGGTCCTTGTACTTTTTCAGATCCTTGAAGCGCAGCGGATCGACGGATTCCAGGTCGCTGCCGATCTCCTCCCGGGGCTCGTCGTCCAGAAACAGATCCAGGCGTCGCCGGGCACCGATGCGGTTGTGATAGTTGCACTTCGGGCAGACCTCGAGATTGCGCTCGAGCTCCGCACGATACAGCACGGCACCACAGCCGGGGCACTTGTGCCACAGGCCCTCGGGCACCGCGCGCTTGCTGTTGGCCTCGGTACGGATGCGGCTTGGAATCAGCTTCTCGAACCAGCTCATATGCTCTCCTTCGGCCCCTGACCGGCTGAACAGGCGGCCGGGACTAGGCATGGGACGCCGTGTCGATGGCCTGGCGCAGCTCGGCAATGAACCCGGCCACCACCTCCGGTATCTGCTCCGGGGTGTCGGCCAACTGCTCGATGCGCCCGACGATGGCGCTGCCCACGATGACCGCGTCGGCCACGGCGGACACCCGTGCGGCGTCGTCGGCATCCTTGATGCCGAAGCCGACTCCCACCGGCAGGTCGATGCGCGCGCGGATCTCCGCCAGCTTGGCGGCGACGCCCTCCACGTCCAGGTTGCCGGCACCGGTCACGCCCTTGACGGACACATAGTAGACAAAGCCGGAGGCCACCGCCCCGATGCGTCGGATGCGCTCGCCGTCCGAGGTGGGCGCCAGCAGATAGACCAGGTCCAGATTCTCCGCCCGCAGGGCCTCCACCAGGTCGTGCCCCTCCTCCGGCGGCACGTCCACCACCAGCGCGCCGTCCACGCCGGCCTCGCGGGCGGCGGCGGCGAAGGCGCCATGGCCCATGATCTCGATGGGATTCAGATAACCCATCAGCACCACCGGGGTCTCGCTATCCTGCTCGCGAAAGCGCCGCACCATGTCCAGCACGTCGCGCAGGCGCACACCCCGGGCCAGCGCCCGCTCGGTGGCCCGCTGGATCACCGGACCGTCGGCGATGGGGTCGGAGAATGGCACACCGAGCTCGATCAGGTCGGCGCCGGCGGCCACCATCCGATGCATCAGCGGCACTGTGACTTCCGGCGACGGATCGCCAGCGGTGACGAACGGGATCAGCGCCGTGCGGTCCTCGGCACCCAGTCGCTGGAACATGCCTGCAATACGGCTCATAGCTTGATCCCGTCGAGTTGGGCCACGGTGTGCATGTCCTTGTCGCCGCGGCCGGAGAGACTGATGACGATGGTCTGGTCCTTGCGCATGGTGGGTGCCAGCTTGGTCGCATAGGCCAGCGCATGGCTGGTCTCCAGGGCCGGAATGATGCCCTCGGTGCGCGTCAGGGCATGGAACGCGGCCAGGGCCTCGCTGTCGGTCACGGCCACATAGTTGGCGCGGCCGGAGTCCTTGAGCCAGGCGTGCTCCGGACCGACACCCGGATAGTCCAGCCCGGCGGAGATGGAGTGGGTCTCGATGATCTGGCCGTCGACATCCTCCATCAGATAGGTGCGGTTGCCGTGCAGCACCCCCGGCGAGCCGGCGCACAGCGGCGCCGCATGGCGCCCGGTGGCCAGGCCGTCGCCGGCTGCCTCGACGCCGTGGATGGCCACCTCGGCATCGTCGATGAAGGGATAGAACAGGCCGATGGCATTGGAGCCGCCACCGACGCAGGCCACCAGCGCGTCCGGCAGGCGCCCGGTGCGCTCGAGCATCTGTGCCCGGGCCTCGCGGCCGATCACCGACTGGAAGTCGCGCACCATGGCCGGATAGGGGTGCGGCCCGGCGACGGTGCCGATGATGTAGAAGGTGTTGTCGATGTTGGTCACCCAGTCGCGCATGGCCTCGTTCAGCGCGTCCTTGAGTGTGCGCGAGCCGGACTTCACCGACACCACCTCGGCGCCCAGCAGGCGCATGCGGTAGACATTGGCCTCCTGCCGGGCCACGTCCACCTCGCCCATGTAGACGATGCACTCGAGCCCCATGCGAGCGGCCACGGTGGCGGAGGCCACGCCGTGCTGACCGGCGCCGGTCTCGGCGATGATGCGCGTCTTGCCCATGCGCCGCGCCAGCAGCGCCTGGCCGATGGTGTTGTTTATCTTGTGCGCGCCGGTGTGATTGAGGTCCTCGCGCTTGAGGAAGATCTGCGCCCCGCCCAATTCACGGCTCCAGCGCTCGGCATGATAGAGCGGCGACGGACGCCCCACGTAGTCGCGCAGGTCGCTCTCGAGCTCGCGCACGAAGTCCGCATCGCCGAGATAGCGCTCGTAGGCCTCGCGCAGTTCCATCAGCGGATGCATCAGGGTCTCCGGCACGAACATGCCGCCGTACGGGCCGAAGTGCCCGTTCGCATCCGGCCAGTGATAGCCGTCGGCGCCCACCGTCGGTGAGCGCGGGTCAGTCGTTTGATCGGGTCTGGTCGCCATTGCGTACCCCTTGCATGAATTCAGCGATCTTGAGGCGATCCTTGATGCCCCGGGCCGACTCGACGCCGCCGCTGACGTCCACCGCGTGCGGCTGCACGCGGGCGACGGCGGCGGCGACATTGCCGGCATCGAGGCCGCCGGCGAGGATGATCCGACCGGCCAGCGCCGCGGGAATCAGGTCCCAGTCGAAGCGCCGTCCGGTGCCGCCGGCCACACGCGGATCGAACGTATCCAGCAGCAGTGAGGCGGCGCCGCCGTAGCGCCGCGCCTCGGCCATGGCATCGATGCCGTCGCGCATGGCCAGGGCCTTGATCCAGGGATGCCCGAAGGCCGCGCAATAGGTCGGTTCTTCGCGGCCGTGGAACTGCAACGCCCCCAGGGGCACCCGCCGCAGCACCTCGCGTACCCGCTCCGCCTCGGCATCGACGAACAGCCCTACCACGGTGACGAAGGCCGGCACCGTCGCCGTCAGCGCCGCGGCCAGTTCCACCGACACCGCCCGCGGGCTTGGCGCGTGGAACACTAGACCGATGGCGTCGGCACCTAGGGCCACCGCGTCCGCCACATCCTGCTCGCGCGTCAGACCGCAAATCTTAACGCGGGTTCGTCGATTCATCAGCATACCATCCGCATTGCCTTCGGCAGATTAGAGCACAGACAGCGGATCCGCGTCGCCGGGCACCGGCAGGGCGAACCGCTGCGGGTAATCCACGCCTGCCAGATACAGTCCCTGGGGCGGCGCCGTGACCCCGCCACGGCGCCGGTCGCGCAGCGCCAGCAGCTCGCTGGTCCAGCTCACCGGGGCATCGCCACGCCCGATGGCCATCAGCACCCCGGCAAGGTTGCGCACCATGTGGTGCAGGAAGCCGTCGGCGCCGACACGCAGTTCGAAGAATGCACCGCGCTGCTCGATGTGCAGATAGCGAATGGTACGCACCGGACTCTTGGCCTGGCAGGCGAGCGCGCGAAAGCTGCTGAAATCGTGCCGCCCCACCAGGGCCGCAGCGGCCTGGCGCATGGGTGCCGCCTGCAGCGTTCGGTGGGTCCAGACCGCGCGGTCACGCCAGAGCGCGGAGCGGGTGGGCTGGCACAGGATCAGGTAACGATAGTGCCGGCCCGTTGCACTGAAGCGGGCGTGAAAATCCGGTGCGACGGGCGTGGCCCAGCGCACTGCCACATCGTCCGGCAGGTTGGCATTGGTGCCCAGGACCCAGGCGCGCTCGCTACGGGACGCCGCGGAATCGAAATGCACCACCTGGCCAAGCCCGTGCACCCCGCTGTCGGTGCGGCCGGCGCAATGCACGCGCAGCGCATGATCGGCCACCGATGCGATGGCCTGTTCCAGGGTCTGCTGTACCGAACGGGCATGATGCTGCGTCTGCCAGCCGCTGTAGCGCGAGCCATCATACTCGATGCCCATGGCGATGCGTTGCAATGCCGGGGCCCTGGGGGTTGAGTCGATCATCCCAGCTGCTCCAGCAGCGCCTGGGCCTGGGCCTGCTGTTCGGCATTGCCGTCCGCGCGGACCTCCGCCAGCAAGGTACGCGCCGCGTCGGCGTCGTCCATCTCGAGATAGGCCCGGGCCAGATCCAGCTTCATGGCCGGCGCGTCCAGGGCATCGCCGTCGGTGGCGAATGGCGACGCCGGCTCCGGGCGGGCCGGCTGCGAGGTCGACGGCGCCGAATCATCGCTAAGGCCGGGCTCGACATCGAGACGCAGATTCAGCTCCAGGTCGAGCGCTTCGGGCGGCGAATCCGCTTCGGACGCGGGCTCCACGGCCGGTGCCTGGAGCCCCGTCGGCGGCTGCGTCCCCGGGTCGCCAGGGGTCGGCAACACCGGTTCCGGAAGGCTCAGGTCCGGGGCGTTCAAGGCTGGCTCATCCAGCGTCAACTCGTTCAGCGCCGTCTCCTTCGATTCCGGCGGATTCGATTCCGGCGGATTCGAGTCCGGCAGATTCAGGTCCGGCAGCGACAGTTCGGGCAAGGACAGATCGTCCGGGCCCAGGTCCGCTTCGCCGACCTGGACCGGCGGCGGGGACGCGGGCTGGAGCCGCGGCTTGCCGCCCGACTCGGCCTGCTGGGTCAAGCGGTCCAGGGCCTCCAGATCGAGGTCCAGATCTTCCTCTTCCGTCGCGAAGGCCGGCGCCTCCGGGCCAGACGGGCCCATGTCGTCGCGTGCGCGTCCGAGCCGCGCCCAGGCCGCGGGATCGGCGGCATCGTCGCCGTCCGCCTGCATCCGTTGCATCAGGTCGGCCAGCGCCACGTCGTCGCCGTCGGCTCGCAAGGCCTCGGCCAGCTTGTACTTCAGTTCGACCCGCGCCGGTGTCAGCTGCAGCGCCTGTTCTAGCACCTCCACGGCGTCGCGATACCGCCCGTACAGGATGTAGATGTCCGCCTCGGCGAGTACGTCGGTCTCCTCGGTCTCCACCTGTCCCGACAGCACCGCGAAGGTCTCCTCCGGCGGCGCCTCCGGCGGAAGGCCCGCCTCCAGCACCTCGTCGGACTCGGCCGGGCCGCTGATCGGGGCGCCGATCGCGGCAGTCGCTGCGGACGCCGCACCGCCGACTACTGCATCGGCGGCCCCCAACTCCGGCTCCAAACTCGAGACCGTGCCTGCTGCCTCGCCGACGGGGGCGAGGCTGGGCTCCCTGTCACGGTCTTGCGCAGCACGACGGGACGAACCGGGCAGGCGCTGCCTCAGCGCGGCCACGAATGCCTGCAGGCGCCCGCGCATGCGCTGGAGCAGCCGTTCAAAGGCGGCCCCCGCCGGCGCTTTCGCGCCGGGTTCCGGCGCCTGTTGGCGACCGGCCTTTGGTGCCTTTTTGTCACCCCCCCCTTTCGCTGCCTTCTCCGTCGCCTGCGCCTCGGCCTGCTGCCGACGCCGCTGGTTGAACAGCAGCCCCCCGGCCAACGCAGCCACGGCCGCCAGCTTCGCCCAGAGCGGCAACCGGGCCAGGAAGTCAAGCACCGCGTCGAGCAGCCCGCCCTGCGCTGCAGGCGGGGCCGGCGGAGCCGCTGGCGGAGGCGTGAGTGCCGGCTCCGCAACCGGCTCCGACGCCGGCTCCGACGCCGGCTCTGATGTCGCCGCCAGCGTCGACCCTGGTTGCGAAGCTGCGTCCGAGGCCGGCCTGGAATCCGGCTCCGTGATTGCCTGAGAGGGCGTTGCCACATCCCCCGCCACCAGGGCCTCCAGGCGGGCGAGCTGATCATTGCGCAATTCGACCAGTTGGCGGATGTCCTGGAGCTGCGACTCCAGGTCGCGCACGCGGACGCGCAACTCGGCCGCTTCCTGGCGGTTGGCCTCGCTGACCTCGCGCAGCAGCAGCAGATCCTCCAGCAGCCCCTGATCAGAATCCGCCATCGGTTCGCCCACAGCGGTGTCAGCGCCCGGGGCGTCATCCCCTGCAGGCCTGCGGGGCGGCAGCTCGAGCGCGGCTTCAGGCGTGGACTCCGGAGCGGCCGTCGTCTGGGCTTCCGGCGCGGCTTCCGGCATTGCCTCCGGAGCCACCTCCGGCGGCGGGGCCGCAGCGATGCGAAGCTCCGCGGCCGGCGAATCCGGGGCGACCGCTGGGACAGGGGGCGTGACAGGTGGCAGGACGGCGCCCGGGATCGGAACCGGCGGCAACGGCCGACCGGCAAACACGTCCTGCAGCTGGCGTTCCGCCGTCGTGGCGTCCACCGCGAACAGGGCCTCCGCCGAAGGGATCCGCAATCGCGCCCCGGACTTGAGCCGATCGATGTCGCCGTTGGCGAAGGCATGGGGATTGTTGCGGTACAGCGCCAGCGTGGTCTGCTCGACGGTGGCGCCGTCCGGCACCAGCCGTTGTGCCAGACGCAGCAGTCCGACACCCCGCGGCACCGGGCCGTATTCCAGCGGAAACGGGATGGTCGCAGCCTGCGGGGGCAGCACCGGCCGCTTGCGCACCAGGGCGGTCGCGGTCCGGTCGGAGGATGACTGATCGGACGCTGGTTGGGCCGAGAGTGGCTGAGCGTTCGGCACCGCCAGCGGCGGCTGTTGTCGCGGCGCCGTTCCCAATCTGGGCTGAGATATCTGGGGGACGGCCGGCCGGCTCGCATCCGGCGGGTCCAGCAGCACGGTGTATTGCCGCACCAGACGGCCGTCCGGCCAGATCACCTCCAGCAGAAAGTCCAGGAAGGGCTCGCGGATGGGCTCGCGGCTGCTGACCTGGATGATGGGCTGCCCGGCGGCTGACGTGGTGGCGGTGAATGCGAGCCGCGTCAGGAAGTAGGGCCGGTCGATGCCGGCCTTGTCGAACGCCTCGGCGCTGGCCAGCCGCACCTTGACCGCATCCAGTTCCTCACTGGAGATGTCGCGCAGGTCGATCTCGGCCTGGAACGGCTGATTCAGCGCCGACCGGGTGCGCAGCGCGCTGACACCGAGGGCATGGGCCCCGCCCCACTGCAGCAGAAGGATGCCGAGAAGGGCGCCGGTCAGCGTGCCGCGCATGCTCAGCGCACGTCGATGGACCGGCGCGTCCCGAGCAACAGCCGGAGCATGCGCCGCAGCGGCTCCGCGGCGCCCCACAGGAGCTGGTCGCCGACGGTGAACGCCGACAGATAGGTTGGGCCCATGTTCATCTTGCGCAGACGCCCCACCGGAACGCTCAGGGTCCCGGTCACCGCTGCCGGCGACAGCTCGGCAACGGTGCGTTCGCGCTGGTTCGGGACCACGCGCACCCAGTCGTTGCTGGCGGCGATCATGGCCTCGATCTCGTCCAGCGGCACATCCTGACGCAGCTTGATGGTGAGCCCCTGGCTGTGGCAGCGCATGGCGCCGATGCGCACGCAGGTGCCGTCGATGGGCACCGGCACGTCGAGCCGGCCGAGGATCTTGTTGGTCTCCGACTGGCCCTTCCATTCCTCGCGCGACTGGCCGTTGTCCAGCTGCTTGTCGATCCAGGGAATGAGGCTGCCGGCCAGCGGCGCGGTGAACAGCTGATCCGGGAAGTCGTCGCCGCGCATGGTCGCGGTGACCTGGCGATCGATGTCCAGGATCGAGCTGCGCTCGTCCGCGAGCAGCCCGGCGACGCCGTCGCGCAGCGCCCCCATCTGCAGCAGCAGTTCGCGCATGTTGCGTGCGCCGGCGCCGGAGGCGGCCTGATAGGTCATGGCGCTGATCCACTCCACCAGATCCCGGCGCAGCAGTTCGCCCACGGCCATCAGCATCAGGCTGACGGTGCAGTTGCCGCCGATGAAGTCGCGCTTGCCGTCCGCCAGGGCCTGCTCGATGACGTCAAGATTCACCGGGTCGAGCACGATGGTGCTGTCCGAATGCATGCGCAGCGTGGATGCCGCATCGATCCAGTAGCCCCGCCAGCCCCGCGCGCGCAGCGGCTCGAACACCGCCGAGGTGTAGTCGCCGCCCTGGCAGGTGACGATGGCATCCATCGCCGCCAGGGCGTCGAGGTCGCGCGCATCGCGCAGCGGCTGCGCCCCCCGGCCGACATCGGGTCCGGGTTCGCCCTGCTGCGAGGTGGTGAAGAACACCGGCTCGGCGATCAGATCGAAGTCGCCCTCCGCGCGCATGCGATCCATCAGCACCGAGCCGACCATCCCGCGCCAGCCGACAAAACCCACCCGATTCATGCTGTCATCCTCAGTCAAGCATCCGCTCACAAACCGGCGCGCAGGGCCGCGACCACGGCGTCGCCCATCTCGGCCGTGCCGACCCGCCTGTCGCCGTCGGCGGCGATGTCCGCCGTGCGCAGCCCCTGCTCCAGCACGGTCGACACCGCCGCGTCCACCCGCTCCGCCTGCTCGGCAGCGTTCAGGGAGTAGCGCAGCATCATCGACGTGGACAGGATGGTGGCCAGCGGGTTGGCGACACCCTTGCCGGCGATGTCCGGGGCCGAGCCGTGGATCGGCTCGTACATGCCCTGCCCGCTGGCGTTCAGCGACGCCGACGGCAGCATGCCGATGGAGCCGGTGAGCATGGCGGCGCAGTCCGACAGGATGTCGCCGAACATGTTGGTGGTGACCATGACGTCGAACTGCTTGGGCGCCCGCACCAGCTGCATGGCGGCATTGTCCACGTACATGTGGCTCAGCTCCACCTCCGGGTAGTCCTGGCCGACGCGCATGGCCACCTCGCGCCACAGCTCGGTGCACTCAAGCACATTGGCCTTGTCCACGGAGCAGACGCGCTTGTCACGACGCATGGCGCTGTCGAAGGCGACGCGCAGAATGCGCTCGATCTCCGACTCGGTGTAGACCAGCGTGTTGAAGCCCCGGCGCTCGCCCGAGTCGAGGGTCTCGACGCCGCGCGGCTGACCGAAGTAGATGCCGCCGGTGAGTTCACGCACGATCAGGATGTCCAGCCCGGACACCACCTCTGGCCGCAGCGTGGAGGCGCTGGCCAGTTGCGGGTAGAGGATCGCCGGGCGCAGGTTGGCGAACAGCCCCAGTTCCGCGCGCAGGCCGAGCAGGCCCTTTTCCGGCCGCACGGCGATGGGCAGCGGTTCCCACTTGGCGCCACCGACGGCACCCAGCAGCACCGCATCCGAGGCGCGGGCCAGTGCGACGGTCTGTTCCGGCAGCGGGTGTCCGTGGGCGTCATAGGCGGCGCCGCCCACCAGCCCGTCGGTCAGCTCGACCTCGAGCCCGAAGTCGTCGCGCAGGCAGTGCAGCACCTTGACCGCCTCGTTCACGATCTCCGGGCCGATGCCATCGCCAGGGAGAATCAGGATCTTTTTGCTCAACGGAAATTCCTCAATCGATGAAGACGCGGATGCGATCCGGCGCCAGTCAGGAGAACAGCCAGGGCGCCTCGGCGCGTCGCCGCTGCTCGTAGGCGGCGATGGCATCCTCGTGCTGCAGGGTCAGCCCGATGTCATCCAGCCCGTGGATCAGGCAGTGGCGGTGGAACGGATCGATGTCGATGTCGATGGGTCCAAGGGGCTCGTGCCCATGGCCCGGGTGCAGCTTGAGCCCGTGCAGGTCCACCTCGAGCTCCAGCGGCTGGTCGCCGCCGGCCAGCTCGAACAGACGATCGATCAGTGCCTTGTCCAGCACCACCGGCAGCAGGCCGTTCTTGATCGCATTCTGATGGAAGATGTCGGCAAAGCTCGGCGCGATCAGCACGCGGAAGCCGTAGTCGGCCAGGGCCCAGGGGGCATGCTCGCGCGAGGAGCCGCAGCCGAAGTTGTCGCGCGCCAGCAGGATGGTGGCGCCCTTGTATCTGGGATCGTTCAGGACGAAGTCCGGATTCAGCGGCCGGCCGGCGCAGTCCTGGCCCGGCTCGCCGTGGTCCAGGTAGCGCCACTCGTCGAACAGGTTTGGCCCGAAGCCGGTGCGCTTGATGGACTTGAGGAACTGCTTCGGAATGATGGCGTCGGTATCGACATTGGCGCGGTCCAGCGGCAGGACGATGCCCCGGAAGTTCTCGAACGGCTGCATGTCAGACCTCCCGAACGTCGACGAAATGGCCGTGGATGGCCGCCGCCGCGGCCATGGCGGGACTCACCAGATGGGTTCGGCCGCCCTGCCCCTGGCGCCCCTCGAAATTGCGGTTGCTGGTGGAGGCGCAGCGCTCCCCCGGCGCCAGCCGATCGGCGTTCATGGCCAGACACATGGAGCAGCCCGGCTCGCGCCATTCGAAGCCGGCCTCGGTGAAGATGCGGTCCAGCCCTTCGGCCTCGGCCTGTTCCTTGACCAGCCCGGACCCGGGCACCACCAGCGCCAGCGCAACCGAATCGGCCTTGCGCCGTCCCCTGGCCACCTCGGCGGCGGCACGCAGGTCCTCGATGCGGCCGTTGGTGCAGGAGCCGATGAAGACCTTGTCCACGGCGATGTCGGTCAGCGGCGTACCCGGCGTCAGCCCCATGTAGGCCAGCGCCTGGCGGATGCCGCCGGCCTTGACCGGATCGGTCGCGTCGTTCGGGTCAGGCACCACGCCGTCCACCGGCAGCACCATCTCCGGCGAGGTGCCCCAGGTGACCTGCGGCCGGATGCTGGCGGCGTCGATGCGCACCACGCGGTCGTACTGGGCGCCGGGGTCGGAGTTGAGGCCGCGCCAGTAGGCCGCCGCCTGCTCGAACAGCTCGCCCTTGGGCGCGAAGGGCCGCCCGCGCACGTACTCGATGGTGGTGTCGTCGATGCCGATCAGCCCCGCGCGGGCGCCGGCCTCGATGGTCATGTTGCAGACGGTCATGCGCCCTTCCATGCTCAGTGCCCGGATGGCCTCGCCGGCGAACTCGATGACGTGCCCGGTGCCGCCGGCGGTACCGATCTCGCCGATCACCGCCAGCACGATATCCTTGGCGGTGACGCCGCGGCCCAGCTCGCCGTCAATGCTGACCAGCATGGACTTCGCCTTCTTCTGCAGCAGGCACTGCGTGGCCAGCACGTGCTCCACCTCGGAGGTGCCGATGCCGAAGGCGAGCGCACCGAAGGCGCCATGGGTGGAGGTGTGGCTGTCGCCGCAGACGATGGTCATGCCCGGCTGGGTGAAGCCCTCTTCCGGGCCGACCACGTGCACGATGCCCTGGCGCCGGTCGTCCATGTCGAACAGGGTGATGCCGAATTCTCGGCAGTTGTCCTGCAGTGTTTCCACCTGCAGCCGGGAGACCGGGTCGGCAATGCCCAGGTGCCGGTCGGCGGTGGGGACATTGTGATCCGGCACCGCCAGATTGGCCTCGACCCGGCGCGGCTTGCGGCCCGCCAGCCGCAGTCCTTCGAAGGCCTGCGGCGAGGTGACCTCGTGCACCAGTTGCCGGTCGATGTAGAGCAGCGTCGTGCCGTGCTCGTCGGTGCGCACCGCGTGCGCATCCCAGATCTTGTCGTAGATGGTCTTGGGCGTGGTCATCTCGCGTGCCGCCTCGTCTGCCGATCGCCACCTGACGGGGCGAATCCAAACTCGCCAGCATAGCGGCGTGGCGCCAAGAACTCAATCAGCCGCGCGATGTGCCGGTGCTTTCAACTTCCAACCGCAGAGGCGCGGAGGACGCAAAGCATTTTCAGAGCAGGTGTCAGAGCAAGGCAATGACCGCAGGCGCAGTCCAGCTCGACTGCGTGGATGCCGCGATCGATCTCGACCTGATCTTCGAAGGCGTCTTCTAGCCACCGAGCCGGTTGACAGCCGAAAATCGACAACTAACATACACACCAATAAACGGGCGATGGAGCGGCGCCAGGCCAGGCTTGATTCCACCTTGGCCGCAAATAACAATCCATGAAATGACCACCGCCTATCACGCCAAATATTTTGCCTGGGAGCTGACGCGCCGCAGGCGTGGCGACGATGTCGATCGCATCTCGCAGTCGCTGTTTGATGCCAGCGTTGACCTGAACCCCCACCAGATCGACGCCGCGCTGTTCGCCCTTCGCAACCCCTTGACCAAAGGCGTCGTCCTCGCCGACGAAGTCGGCCTGGGCAAGACCATCGAGGCCGCGCTGGTCCTGTGTCAGTACTGGGCCGAGCGCAGACGGCGACTGCTGGTCATCTGCCCTGCCGCGTTGCGCAAGCAGTGGTCCACCGAACTGGCGGAGAAGTTCCACCTGCCGACCCAGATCCTCGACGCCAGAACCTGGAAGAACCTGCAACAGGGCGGCGTGTACAACCCGCTGGACCAGTCCCAGATCAGCATCCTGTCGCTGAACTTCGCCGCGCGAATCGCTGACAAGTTGCGCACCATTCCATGGGACCTGGCAGTTATTGACGAGGCGCACAAGCTGCGCAACGCCCACCGCGAGAGCCACCAGACCGGGCAGGCGATCAAGAAAGGGCTGGCTGGCTGCCGCAAGCTGCTGTTGACGGCGACGCCGTTGCAAAACTCTTTGCTGGAGTTGTACGGCCTGTCCACCGTCATCGACGAGCACCTGTTCGGCGATGCCGTCAGCTTTCGCGCCCAGTACATGCGTGGCGAAGGCGATAGTTCCGCGCTGCGACGCAGGCTCAATGAGTTCGTCACCCGCACCCTGCGCCGCCAGGTGCTGGAATACGTCCGCTACACCGAACGCAAGCCGATCACGATCCCCTTTACCCCCGGCGCCGACGAACAGCGGCTCTACGATCTGGTGTCGGCCTACCTGCAACGCGAGGAAACCTATGGCTTCCCGGTGCAACAGCGCCATCTCATCGCGCTGGTGCTACGCAAGCTGCTGGCCTCGTCCACCCAGGCCGTCATCAACACCCTCGAAACCATCCACGGCCGACTGGTCACGTTGCTCGCAGGCAAGACCCTCGAAGACGACTGGCTGGAACAATTCATCGCCAGTGAAGACATCGACGACGAACGCGCGGACCAACCCATCGACCAGGCAGCGGAAGCCCCCGCTGACTACCCGGATCAAAAGAAGCCGGATCCTGAGATCGATCCGGTCATCCTGCGCGGCGAGATTGCCGAACTGGAGCATTACATCACCCTCGCCCGCAGCATCAAGGAAGACGAAAAGTCACACGCCTTGCTGAAGGCCCTGCAGACCGGGTTTGCACACATGATGGAGATGAACGCGCCGCGCAAGGCGGTCATCTTCACCGAATCCCGCCGCACGCAGGACTACCTCGCGCGCTTCTTAGAAGCCCACGGCTATGCGGGCAAGGTGGTCACCTTCTCCGGCACCAACAACTCGCCGACCATCACCGGCATCTATCAGCGTTGGCTGAAAGAGCACGCAGGCAGCGACCGGATCACAGGTAGTCCGGCCGTGGACAAGCGCACGGCGATCATCGATCACTTCCGTGACAAAGGCGAAATTCTGGTCGCGACCGAGGCCGCCGCCGAAGGTGTGAACCTGCAGTTCTGCGCCCTGGTGGTCAACTACGACCTGCCCTGGAACCCGCAGCGCGTGGAGCAACGCATCGGCCGTTGCCACCGCTACGGCCAGGCTTTCGATGTGGTCGTCATCAACTTTCTCAACCAGCGCAACGCGGCCGACCGCCGCGTCCTCGAACTGCTCTCGGAAAAGTTTCACCTGTTCGATGGCGTCTTCGGCGCATCCGACGAGATACTGGGCCGCATCGAATCCGGTGTCGATTTCGAGAAACGCATCGCCGCCATCTACGACACCTGCCGCACTCCGGAAGCGATCGAAACCGCGTTCGCCGCACTGCAAAGCGAGCTCGAAGCCTCGATCGAATCGCGCATGCGCGAGACCGAGCAGAAGCTGCTGGAGCATTTCGATGCGGATATCCACGAACTGCTGAAGATCAAGCGCAAGCGCGCTGAAGAAAGCCTCGACCGCATCGCCCGGCTGTTCTGGCTGCTGACCAGGTACATCCTGGCCGGAAAGGCCACTTTCGATCACGAGACCCTGAGCTTCCGGCTGGCCTCATCGCCCTGTCACGGCGCGCCCACCGGCGAGTACCAACTGATCCGCAAGGGCGATGGCACCTCGGACACGGCCCGCCTCTACCGTCTCAGCCACCCCCTGGGCGAGTACGTGCTCGACCACGGCCGCCGCCTGGATACACCCCAGGCCAGGCTCCGCTTCGACCTGAGTGGCCACCCCTACAAGGTGTCGGTCCTTGAGGGCCTTGAGGCGAAGGCCGGTTGGCTGGAGCTGAACCTGCTCGAACTGCACAGCTTCGAGAAAGAAGAGCACCTGGTATTCACCGCGCTCACCGACAACGGCGAACTGCTCGACCAGGACGCCTGCGCCCGCCTGTTCGGGCTCGACGCCACAACGGCAACAGAAAACCCGGCCACGGCTCCCGATAACCTCGCCGAGACCGCGCAACGCCAGATCGAGGCCACGCTGGCCCGCGCCCTGGACGAAAACGACCAATACTTTCAGCGCGAGCGCGAAAAGCTGGAGCATTGGGCCGACGACCAGATCCTCGCTGCCGAACAGGCCCTGCAGGACACCAAATCCCGGCTGAAGGACACCAAGCGCCGCGCCCGCCTCGCCGAGCAGGTCGAAGAGCAGAAGGCCCTTCAGGAAGAGATCAGGACCCTGGAACGGCGCCAGCGCCGCCAGCGCCAGGCGATCTTCGACGTCGAAGACGAGATCGAGTCGAAGCGCGACCAGCTCATCGATGCCCTGGAGCGGCGGCTGAAACAGAAGACCCTGGTCCATTTCCTGTTCCGGATACGCTGGGAACTGGTGTGATCAGCCAATAATCGCCGATACCTCGCCAGATTTCGCCAAACTGTCGCGTGCAAGGGTCGCCCGAAACGACTACAATCGCACCGCTAATCGTACGATTCGCCGCACGCTAACGGGTACTGTTTCAAGACGGAGGCAACCCATGAGCACCCTGACCGCCAACGACCTGAAGACCAAGGGCGTCTCCGCCGTCGAGGCGCGCCTGAAGGAAGACGACGAAGTGATCATCTCTGTTCGAGGCAAGGAGCGTTACGTCATCGTGGACATCGAAAAGTATGCCCAGATGCGCGAATACGAACTCGCCGCCGCGCTGCAGGAAGCCAGGGCCGACGTGGACGCGGGCCGCTACACCACCGAAAGCGTGGCCGAACACATGCGCCGGGTGAGCGATGAGCTATAGGCTGATCTACCCGGACAGCTACCTGAAACGCGCCAAAAAGTTTCTGAAGAAACATCCGGAGATCAGAGGCCAGTACCAGAAGACCCTGGAGCTGCTGGAACTGAATCCGCACCACCCATCGTTGCGGCTACAGGGTTTGCAAGGACGACTGGGGGTACAGTCCTCGGCCTCGATCAACCTGAGCTACCACATCACCCTGACAACCGAGATACAAGACAGCAACGTCATTCTGATCGATGTCGGTCACTACAACCATGTATCACGGTACCGAGGTTAAGGATATTCGATCATGCCGGTTTGCTGGATAATCGCGGGGCCGAATGGTGCGGGAAAGACCACATTCGCAAAGAACTACCTGCCGGAAGTGGCCAATTGCCGCAATTTCGTCAATGCCGATGCTATCGCGGCCGGCTTGTCTCCTTTGGACCCGGGCCGGAAACAAATGGCCGCAAGCCGAATATTCCTCAATGAAATCAATGAGAACATAACCG
Organism: Thiohalocapsa marina; assembly: GCF_008632335.1. Classification (GTDB taxonomy): domain Bacteria; phylum Pseudomonadota; class Gammaproteobacteria; order Chromatiales; family Chromatiaceae; genus Thiohalocapsa; species Thiohalocapsa marina. The sequence goes on along the minus strand of NZ_VWXX01000003.1, from coordinate 189,673 downwards.
GATATCGTGACTTTGCCTGCGAGACCACGCTATCGGGGCGCATGTACATGAGTCTGATTCAGAGTCTTATGCAATCCGGCTGGACCATTGAACTGGTCTACTTGGCCCTGCCGGATTGGCGGATGTCGCAACAACGGGTCGCGGAACGGGTGGCCCACGGCGGACACGATATTCCGCTCACTGACATCCAGCGTCGGTTTCCTCGAAGTCTGTCGGGCTTGTTTCAGGGCTATGCCGGCTTGGTATCGAGAACCCGCTGTTTCATGAACCACGAAGAAAAGCCCGTACTGGTGTTTGAACAACGCGGCGATCAGCGCGACATCTACCATGACGGGCATTTTCGACACCTTCTCAGGGAGGCAGGACTATGAGCCGAATAGAGCCAACCGAACCCCGGGAACCATCTCCGGACACACAAAGAATGTTGGACAGCCTGACCAAGGCAGTCCATGACGCCTTGGAGCAAAAACGCAGGCTGGGGCAATACGCCGTGATCTGGCGAGACGGCAGACCCGTTGCCATAGGTGGTGACGCCCCCAACGAACAAAGCCCGGAAACGAATCAATAAACCCGGCGAAGCAGATTTGACACGGGACACCCCATGGCCACCAAAGACGAAAAAAGACAAAAATTCATCGCCCTGCTGCATACCCTGTTCCAGCTCGACCAGCCCGACCTGGATTTCGGCTTCTACCGCATCATGCACGCCAAGGCTGGCCAGGTGACCCGGTTTCTCGAAGAGGAACTGCTCGACATCATCCGGAAAGCATTCGGCGAGGCCGATGAGGCGCGCATCGCCGAGGCTAGGGAAAGCTACGAAGCCGCCCGCAAACAGGCCGAAGACTTCGGCGCCCCCGATCCGGATGCCGCACCCAAGGTAAGGGAAGCCAAGGAAGTCTATGACGCGGTCAAGGACAGCGGCAGCAACGAGGGCGACGTCTACGACCATCTCTACCGCTTCTTCGAGCGCTACTACGACAACGGCGACTTCATGAGCCGCCGCTACTTCGCCCGCGAGACCGACGGCAAGGCCGCGCCCTATGCCGTGCCCTATGACGGCCGCGAGGTCTACCTGCACTGGGCCAACCGCGACCAGTACTACATCAAGACCTCGGAGTACCTGAGTAACTTCACCTTCGACCCGACCCAGGCGAAAGAATACCTGGCACATCACGGCGGGCTGCTGGAGCACAAGCCACTCAAGGTCCACTGCCGCATCGTCGCGGCCACCGAGGGCGAGCACAACAACGTCAAGGCATCCGAGCAGACCGAACGCTACTTCATCATCCACGAACCCGAGCCCGTCAGAATCGAAACCGGCGACAGCGGCGCGCCGGAACTGGTCATCCAGTTCCAGTACCGCGCCGACCCCGAGAAGACCGGACAGGAAGGCACCTGGCGCAAGAAACGGCTGGCCGAGGCGGCCGAAGTCATCAAAACCCGACTACCCGAATTGGCAGGCGCCGACGACTATGTCGCTGCCCTCACCACACCCGCGCCAACCGAGGCCGAAAAGGGCCGTACCCTGCTGGAGAAGTACCTGGCCCAGTACACCGCCCGCAACACCATGGACTACTTCATCCACAAGGACCTGGGCGGATTCCTGCGCCGAGAACTGGACTTCTACATCAAGAACGAGGTCATGCGGCTCGACGACATCGAATCCGCCGAGGCACCGCGGGTGGAAACCTACCTGGCCAAGGTCAAGGTGCTGCGACGGATCGGGCGGCACTTGATCGACTTTCTCGCCCAGCTTGAGGACTTCCAGAAGAAGCTGTGGCTGAAGAAAAAATTCGTGGTGGATACGCAGTATTGCATCACGCTGGATCGGATTCCCGAGGCGTTCTATCCGGAGATTGCGGCGAATGAGGCGCAGCGGGAGGAGTGGGTTCGGCTTTTTGCCATTGACGAACTGAATGGGTATTCAGAACCGCTTACTCTGGATTTTGTCGCAGCCAACAAAGGGCTCGTTCTGGATACATGGCTCTTCGATGCAGACTTCAGGCTCCGGTTAATAGCGTCAATCGAGCAATTGGATGAACAGTGCGATGGTCTTCTGATCCATTCAGATAACTTCCAAGCACTAAAGATGCTGGAACTCCAATACGAGCAATCCATTCGATGTATCTATATAGACCCACCCTACAACACCGGGAATGATGGATTCATATATAAAGATGGATACAGCAACTCAACGTGGATGAGTATGTTTTATGACCGAGTCACAGCCAGCTATTCATGCCTAAGCACAAACGGGGCAATTAGCTATTCCCTCGACGACAAACACACCCCTTCATCCATACTATCCATCCAGTCAAATGGCGTTGTTTGTCATACGGGATCGTTTGTTTGGAAAACAAGAAACACCGACAACCGTGTTCTATCGAAGTTATCCACGGATCACGAGTACGTACACGTTTTCCAGAAACCTGGCAGTAGCATTACGGGCCGTAAAATTGACCGCTCATCGTATAAGAATCCAGATAATGATGAGCGAGGACCGTATACGACAGATCCACTAACCGGCAAGGCCAATGCATCAGACCGCCCTAACTTGCATTACGAGATCGTCAATCCCGATACAGGCGATGTTTATCCACCCGATCCCGATTTCGGGTGGATAACTGATAAGTCTGGGTTTGAAGCATTATTGGCGGACAATAGGGTTTATTGGCCAGAGAATCCCAATACTGGAAAGCCGAGAAAGAAACGCTTTGCATCCCAAGCCTCTGAGCGCGCGCCCGTGTCAACAATGGAAATAAAAATTAAGCAAGGAGAAGGAAATATTGACCTTTCTTCTATAATGGGATCAAAGGTCATAAATTTCCCCAAACCAGTTTCAGTTGTCAAAACGATTATAGACGTAACCTCCGAAAGGGACTCAATAATATTAGATTATTTTGCGGGATCAGGAACAACGGCGCATGCTGTTATGAATCTTAACCGAGAAGACACTGGAAGCCGAAAATATATCGTTGTCGAGATGGGAAGCTATTTTGACAGCATCCTCAAGCCTCGTGCTGCCAAAGTGGTCTATTCCGACAACTGGAAAGACGGCAAACCCACTGCCCGCGACACCGGCATCTCCCACTGCTTCAAATACCTCCGCCTGGAATCCTACGAAGACACGCTCGCCAACTTGCGTCTCGACCAGAACATGCAACGCGCGACGGCAGTGGCCGCCAATCCGGCGTTCAAGCAGGACTACATGCTGCACTACTGGCTCGACTTCGAAACCAAAGGCAGTCCCTCCCTCCTCAACATCCAATGGTTTACCGATCCCACCGCCTACAAGCTGAAGGTCAAGAAGCCCGGCACCGACGAATACGTCGAGAAGGCCGTCGATCTGGTCGAGACTTTCAACTGGCTGATCGGCCTGCATGTGGAGCACCTGGACCGCTGGCGCGGCTATACCGCCACCTTCAAGCGCGAAGTCGATGCCGATCTGCCGGGGGACACCAATACCCGGCTGATGCTCGACGGCACGTCGAAGGAAACCGACGACGGCCAATGGCATTTCCGCAAGGTCGAGGGCTACACCCTGCGTTCCCCCGGCGACCAGAACGACCGGGAAAAAGTGCTGGTGGTCTGGCGCAAGCTGACCGGCGACCTGGAGCAGGACAATCTGATGCTCGACGAGTGGTTCCGCAAGTACCGGCTGAACTCCCAGGACAGCGAGTTCGACGTCATTTTTGTGAACGGCTCCAATAACCTGCCGAATATCCGCCGGGCCGAAGAGACCTGGAAGGTGCGCCTGATCGAGGAAGCTTTCCACCAGGCCATGTGGGACGTGGAGGACGCATGACATGGGCGTGTCGCTCGATAAATTGACCGTCAGAGGCTTCAAGTCCATCCGCGAGCTGGACGATTTCGAGTTGAAAAGCCTGAACATCCTGATTGGCGGGAACGGCGCGGGAAAGAGTAATTTGGTGGAATTCTTTCGGATGGTTTCCGCCATGATGAAACCGGACGGCCTCAAGGAATATGTGGCCGGCAATGCCGACGCATTTCTCTTCGGCGGCCCGAAACAGACGGCGGCCATCAGCGTGAAGATGGCCTTCGGGCAGAATGGCTACGATTTTGAGCTTGCGCCGACCCAGGACGGTTTTTTTCTGATCAACAACGAACGGCGCCACTATTTTCCGGCCCATTCAACGCGAAATCTCGGCAGCGGCAATTTCAATCCAGAGATCTTGTCCGATAAAGACAATCCCGGACTGCAAAGCAAACATGGAGCATCCTGGTACACCTACAACGCGATCTGCTCCTGGAAGATCTATCACTTCCACGACACCAGTGTCGCATCCGGCATGCGCCGGTATCACGACCGGGGCCACGCGGAGACCTTGTTCCTGGATGCCGCCAACATTGCGCCCTACCTCTACGCCCTGAAGACAGACCATCCCGGCGTCTATAACGAGATTGTCAGCGCGGTTCGTCTGGTCATTCCCTTCTTTGATGATTTCATTCTTGAGCCGAACAGCCATGACAACCTGCGGCTCGACTGGCGGCAAAAGGGACTCAAGGATTACCCGATGCGGCCCTCGCAGTTGTCCGATGGCTCCATCCGCTTCATTTGCCTGGCCACGGCGCTGCTACAACCCGATCCACCGTCAACCATCATTATCGACGAACCGGAACTGGGGCTGCATCCGGAGGCCATTGCCATTCTGGCGGAACTGATCGAATCGGCGGCCAAACAGACCCAGTTGATCGTCTCCACCCAATCCCCCGCGCTGATCGATTATTTCGGCGTGGAAGATATCGTGGTCGTCAACCGGAAGGACGGCGCATCCACTTTTGAACGGCTGCAAGAGAAGGACTTTGATGTCTGGCTTGAAAGCTATTCCCTCGGTGAACTCTGGAGCAAAAATGTGATTTCCGGAGGGCCGGTACATGAATGACTACGCCGAAGTGGTGGTACTGGTGGAGGGGCGAACGGAAAAGATATTTGCTGAGAAAATTCTCGCTCCCTACCTGGCGAGCCAGAGGGTGTATCTGACACCAGTCATCTTGTCGAAACAGGGTCAGAAAGGGGGAGACGTGCGGTTTTCCCGCGCGAAAAACGACATTGGAGAACATCTCAAACAACGTTCGGATACCTGGGTTTCTACCCTGGTCGATTACTACGGCATCAAACCCGATTGGCCGGGTTTTGCGGCCTCCAAAGCCTTGACTGACCACGCGCAAAAGGCCGCGACCATGAACCAAGCCACCATGGCGGAAATCGCCCGCCTGTTCCCGGACTGCCAACCCAAGACTCGCTTTATCCCCTATGTCTCGATGCACGAGACCGAAGCACTGTACTTCAGTGACCCCGCTTGCCTGGCATCGAACCTGGGCGTGCGTCAGCAACGCATCGACGCCATATTGAATGAGTGCGGCGAGCCGGAAAGGATCAACGACAGGCCGGAGACGGCACCGAGCAAGCGCCTGGGGCAACTCGCCAACCGCTTCAAGAAGACGACCACCGGGATCGCCATCGCCGAGCAGATCGGAATATCAAGAATGCGCGCCGCTTGCCCGATATTCGATGGCTGGATAGCACAGATTTCGGCCTTGGCAGGAGGCGCTCATGGCCAAGCGTAAACCCGCCACCAAGACCAAGCCGCTGCCCTTCGGCCACAAGCTGGTACTCAACCAGTGGATCGTGAGCCTGTTCGGCTTCGATCCGTTGCAGGACCACAAGGACGGCAAGCGCACCCTGCGCCCGGTGCTACCGCTGGCCAAGACCGTCAAGGACGCCCAGGAGGGCATGACGGCCGAGAACCTGCACCACTTCTACAAGGCACTCGACGTTCACCTGCAGGCGAACGCCCAGATCACCCCGACCGACCTGCTGCGCTACGAGCACAACATCGTCAGCCACACCCTGGCGATCAACGAGAAACGCGACCGACCCATCGTCTGGAAGTACTACCAGTGGCTGTCACTGCTGTTCGCCGAGATCTATCTCGACCGTTTCTTCGCTGACCGCGACGCGCTGCGGGAGGCCCTCAACGGCTATGTCACGGCCTTCAACACCTACTGGACCGGTGCAGGCATTGCAACCGGCATCACGCCCTACAGCCTCGACGATCTGAACAAGCTCTGTCTGCAGAACGCCACCGGCTCGGGCAAGACGCTGCTGATGCACGTCAACTTCCTGCAGTTCCGCCACTATGCCGAAAAGTCGCCGTTCAAGCACGACCTGACCCGCACCGTGTTGATCACGCCCAACGAGGGGCTTTCCCTGCAACACGCACGCGAGATGAAGGGCAGCAACATCACCGCCGAGCGTCTGCTCACTGACAGCGGCGACCTGCTGTCCTCGGGCAAGAACGGTCTGCGGCAGGTGGACTACACCGAGGTCACCAAGCTCGGCGACACAGACGGGCCGAATGTGATCGCAACCCGCAACCTGGGCGACCAGAACCTGTTGCTCGTCGATGAGGCCCATCGGGGCATGGGCAGCCAGGAAGAACGCGGCTGGTTCGGCAGCCGGGCGCGCCTTTCGGAAAAAGGTTTTGTGTTCGAGTACTCGGCGACCCTGAAAGAAGCCGTGACCGCAGCCAAGCGACCGGAGATCGAGGCGTCCTATGCCAAGGCGATCCTGTTCGATTACTCCTACCGCTATTTCTACGAGGACGGTTACGGCAAGGATTATCGCATCTTCAACCTACCGCGGACCTTCGCCGAGCTGGAGTTTTCCTACCTGACGGCCTGTCTGCTGAGCTTTTACCAGCAGCTCAAGCTGTATGCGGATAAACACGCACTGTACGCGCCGTACAATATCGAGAAGCCGCTGTGGGTGTTCGTCGGTTCCAGCGTGACCAAGGCGACCGGCAGCAAGGCGGAAAAGGCAACGGTATCGGATGTCGGCAAGATCCTCGCTTTCATCGCCCGTTTCCTCAAAAGCGAAGCCGACTCGGCCGCGGAGGTCGAGCGAATTCTGACGGGTAATGCTCAGGAGACGGGCCTGCTCGATGAGAACGGCAGCGATATCTTCGCCGGTGGCTTCCTCTATTTGCGGGAACTCATGCAGCGCGAAGGCTGGAAGCCGGGCGACCTGTTCCGCGACATCCTCGGCAAGCTGTTCCAGAACAAAGCCGGTGGCGAGCTGTCGATCGCGCGCATCAAGGGCGACGAGAACGAGATCATGCTGCGCGTCGGCCACGCCGACGAACCCTTTGGCCTGATCAACGTCGGCGACGCATCCGGGCTGGCTGCTCATATCGCGGAACAGAACTTCGACAATATTGAAGTGCTGGACTCCGAATTCAGCGAGACGATGTTTGGGCAGATCAACCAGTCCAGCTCGCCGCTAAACCTGCTGATCGGTTCCAAACGCTTCGTTGAGGGTTGGGATTGCTGGCGCGTCAGCACCCTCGGCCTTATGCATGTCGGCAAGAGCGAAGGCGCACAGATCATCCAGCTTTTCGGTCGTGGCGTGCGTCTCAAAGGCTATGACTGGTCACTGCAGCGCAGCGGCTTCGCTACCCCAACCCACCAGCCAGAGCTGATCCAGTACGTCGAGACCCTGAACGTGTTCGGCATCGAGGCCGACTTCATGGAGCGCTTCCGCAAGTTCCTCGAAGAGGAAGAGCTGCCGCGCAACGACCAGAAGACGATCATCACGGTGCCACTCACCGTAACCTACGATTTCGGGCAGCGCCTGAAGGTGCTGCGCCCGCGCAAGAAGCGCGGCGACGGCCGCGAATACGACTTCAAGCGTGACGGTGCGGTGCCGTCGTTGGGCTTGGTGCCAGAGAAAATTCAGCAGAAAGGCATTGAGATCGATTGGTACCCCCGCATCCAGTCTCTTGTGGTTGGCCAGCAGGTTTCAAAACCAGGTGACAAGGAAGAAACCGTTTTCAGCGACGACCATCTGGCCTTTCTGGACTACGACGACCTGTTTTTCCGGCTGGAGAAGTTCAAGCGCGAGCGCACCTGGTACAACCTGAACATCACCAAGCCTAAGCTCAAGGAATTGCTGGCCGATCGCACCTGGTACACAGTGGTGGTGCCCTCCGGCAAGATGGCGTTCACCGACTTTGCCAACGTCGCACTCTGGCAGGAAATGGCCGCCGAGCTGCTACAGAAGTTTGCGGAGGCGTATTACAACGACTGCAAGGCCGCGTTCATCGAACCGCGTCTGGAACTCCGCGAGATCACATCCGGCGACGGCAGCCTGCCAGACGCTGACGAATACCAGCTTATCGTGGACGCCAGCGAGGCCGCGCTGATCAACGATATTAAAACGCTGACGGGCGAGATCACCGCGCGAAATGGCGGCATTCTCCGTGCTGGGGATTTGCAGGCTTGCCTGTTCGGCACCCATCTCTACGAGCCGGTGCTGCATGTCGCCAAGGGCAGCAAGATCCAGATTGCCCCCGTCTCCCTGAACGAAAGCGAATTCCAGTTTCTCGATGATCTGCGCATCTACATCGAGCGTGAGCAGGCGCGGCTGAAGTCTGAGGGGGTTGAACTCTTCCTGCTACGCAACGAAAGCCGCGGCCGTGGCGTGGGATTCTTCGAGGCCGGGAACTTCTACCCCGACTTCCTCTTGTGGCTGGTGAAGGACGGCAAGCAACACCTGGCCTTCGTTGAACCTCACGGGCTGCAGCACGAAGGCCCCGGCCACAAGAAGATCGAATTCCATCGCGTCATCAAGGACATCCAGGCACGGCTCGCCAGCGAAAACGTCGTCCTGAACAGCTTCATCGTCACGCCGACCCGTTTCGGCAAGCTGAACTGGGGCAAGACGATCCAGGAGCTTGAGGAACTGCATGTGCTGTTCATGGAGGATCAACGCAGCACCTATGTTGCCTCAATCATTCAACGCATGGCCGCGTGAGGCGGCCTGGCCTTCATGGCCGGGGCTTCACCGTCGCCAGCTTGGCGCGAACCGGAATGTTCCGCGAATCCAGCCCCGGTATCTGGCCACGCAGATCGAATTCGAGTTCCACGCCCGGGCGGAAGATCAGCAGATGGGTCGAACCGCCGAAATGGAACGTCCCCAGCTGGTCACCCTTGTCCACATGCTGACCTTCGTAGACGGTGATCTCATTGGAGGAGACCTCCGCCATGCCGGCAAAAACCACCGCCATCAGTCCGATGGCCGGATTGTCGGCCTGGATGTAGACGATGCCACGCGCCGCCACCTTTGGCCGGTCGGCTCGACAAAGACGGCGCGATGCAAACAGCGCCCGGAGGCCGAAGTTTGAAGTTCAAAGCCTGGCCGCTGGCGGCTGGCGGCTCCTTTACGGTATCCCGATCAACTTGTGCGTCTGCAGGCTCAGGCGCCAGCGCGGATGCGCCTTGCAGTAGGCCACCGCGGCGGCGGTATGTGCGGCGCGTTGTGTATCGTCCCTGGGCTGCAGGAAGAAATGGCGGAATGCCAGGCCGGCAAAGCGCTCCGGCGGCGCCAGGGGTTGCGGGTAGACCAGTTTCAGTTCGTCACCGCGGGTCTGGACCAGCCCGGCGTCGGCCTTGGGACTGACGCAGATCCAGTCGACGCCGTCCGGCACCGGCAGGGTACCGTTGGTCTCCACGGCGATTTCGACATCATGGTCGTGCAGCACGGCGAGCAATGCCGCGTCCAGTTGTAGCAAGGGTTCGCCGCCGGTGAAGATCACGTAGGGACTTGCGCGCTCGTCCGGCTGCCCGCGCCACAGGTGCAGCAGATGCGCGGCCAGCCCCTGTGCCGTGTCGAACCGACCGCCGCCGTCGCCGTCGGTGCCCCGAAAATCCGTATCGCAGAAATCACACACCGCCGTGCCGCGGTCCTGCTCGCGTCCGGACCACAGGTTGCATCCGGCAAAGCGGCAGAAGACCGCGGCCCGACCGGTGCGTGCGCCCTCGCCCTGCAGGCTGTAGAAGGCCTCCTTGACGCTGTAGGACATGCTGGATCACCAACCTTTGGTTCAGGAAATGTGGGTGGAAACGCTGCGCTTGTTCCACCCTACCGGGTGTAGAAATGCAGAATACAGGTGGAAACGCTGCGCTTGTTCCACCCTACCGGGTGTAGAAATGCAGAATGCAGGTGGAAACGCTGCGCTTGTTCCACCCGGCTATAGGACATGCTGATGGCGGATTCAGGTCGGCAGGGCCGGGCCCAGGTCACCCCAGCAGAGCATGGCGCCGCAGCCCGGTGTCTGCTGCAGGTCGATGCGGGCCAGTTGCGGCAACGGCTCCACCGCCTGGGAGCGGATCCAGCGTGCCAGCCGCCCCGGATCCGCCTGCTCCAGCCCCGGCAGTTCGTCCAGACGGTGATGGTCAAGCCTGGCATAGACAGGCTTGAACAGCGCCTTGACGTCACCGTAATCGACAGTCCACCCCAGCACCTCGTCCAGCGGTGCCACCAGATGCAGCCGCAGCAGATAGCTGTGCCCGTGCAGACGCCGGCGGCCATCGCCTTCCGGGGCCTGGATCAGGCGCAGGGCACTCTCGAAGCGCAGATCCTTCCAGATGCGGTAATGCTTGCCGTCGTAGTGGCAGCCGGCGGTGGCGGTCTCGTAGACAGAGACCCAGCTCAGCGCCGGCAGCTCGCGCCTGAGCCGCTGCCAGATCCACTGGCTCAGCAGCTCGCTGGTCGGGTTCTCCAGGCCGGGCAGGTCATTCAGGCAGGCGTGGTGGAGTACGTCCGCCAGCGGAGCCCAGGCGGCGGCGATGACGTCGAAGTCGATACCCATGTCTGCGCCGGCAAGATCCTGATCTGCATGGAGGATGACCTCGAAGCCGTGACCGTGCATGCGCCCGCAGGGGTGTCCCGCAGGCACCCTGGGCAGGCGATGGGCCGCCTCGAAACGGAATCGGTGCCACAGATGGGCATGGTCCGCGGCATCCAGATCCACGCCGGTATCGGCGGTGCTGCGAACACCGACGGCGCGCACACCGGGCACCCGCCCGGCCAGACGCCGACGGATCCAGCGCGCCAGGTTCTCGTCCGTCGGCACCGGCACCTCGGCATTCAGCTCGGCATAGTCCAGCGGTGCCACGGCCTCCGCAAGCGCCTGCTGCAAGGCATCGGTCTCGGCGCCGGCAAAGGGCGCCCAGCCATCGGATAGCTCGGCCTGTACTCGCACGCGGTAGCTGTGTCCGTGCAGCCGCCGCGAGCGGTGCTCAGGCGGCAGGATGGGCACACGAAGCGCCGCCTCGAAGGTTGCCGAGGCGCTGTGATAGAGATGTTCTGTCATAGGGTCGTTCCCCGGTCACGGGGCCGCGTTGGGAGATGGGCAGGGCCGGCAACGGCGCTCAGACCTGCCCCTGCAGCTCGCGCAGGAAGCGGAACAGCTTGCGCGGGGCGTCCGGGCGGCCCCGCGCCTGATCGCGCTGCGCGGCACGTATCAGCTGACGCAACTGCTGGCGATCCGCCGACGGAAACTCCGCCAGCAGATCGGTCAGCGCCGCGTCGCCCTCTTCGATCAGCCGCAGGCGCCAGCGCTCCAGCGCATGGTGACGCGCGGCGGCGTCGCGGGCGTGCTGTTCCCGCGCCGCCAGCAGGTCCTGCAGCGGCTCGGTGTTCTCGCGCGCCAGACAGTTGGCGATGCGCTTGTAGTGCCGGCGCAAGGCACGCTGGTCCTTGATGCGCGAAGTCTCGTCGATGGCCCGCCAGGTGGCCTCGCCCAGGCCGAGACCTTCGAGGTCCGCTCGCGGCAGGCGGGTGAGCTCCTCCGCCAAGGTCTGCAATGCGTGCAGATCGCGCTTGACCTGACTCTTGCTGGGGCCCTCGCTGAGGCCTTGGTCGAACGTATCCGGCGGTTCAGCCGATGCGGCGTCTGCCGTGTCTTGTGCGCCGCGGTTCATGCCTTGCCCTCCGTCTGTCGCACCGGGCGGGGCAGCGCGCGCACCGCCGCGGCGACGTCGCGGCTGAACGCCTCGAGACAACGGCTCATGGCCGCCACCCGGGCCCCTGTTGCTGAGCCGGTATCAGCGCCGGCATCGGAGCCGTTACCGGCTGCAAGCGCCGGCAGATCGCCCGCCGACGCCGCCCGCACCGGACAACGGTAGACGTCCTCCCGCGACATAAGCGCGCGCTGCAGGTCACCGTCGAACACCGCCCAGCGCACCTTCAACAGCACCGCGGCATCCGGCACGCCCTCGAAACCGAGCACCTCGGCAAGGACACGGAAATCGGTCTCCAAGCGGGTCTGCGACGGGAACACCACGACGCGGCTGGTCCCCAGCAGATGGGCCAGATTTTCGCTCCAGACGCGCAGGAAATCGTCCTGCAGCGTCCCGCCCCAGCGCTCGAACTCATCAAGCTGAAGTCGGTTGCCGCCCCGGCTGACGATCTGCGGGCGATCAAGGAACTGGGGAAATTCCACTGGCCCGACACCCAGCGACAGCGGGCCGCCGACGATATCGGCCGCCGGGGCGGTGGCTGTGGTCATGGGCGTCAGCACATAGAACCGTGATGGCGGCGAGCTGGCGCAGCCGCCCAGCAGCCACACCATCGACAGCGAGATCAGCAGCAGGGCTGTCAGCCGGCCGTACGGCAGTCGTGTCATCAGATTCGTCAACGCATGTCTCCCTTGCCCTGGATCAGGGCCTCCGGATGTCGTTCCAGGTAATCGGCCATGACGCGGACAGAGCGCGCCGCGGCGCTCAGTTCCCGCATGGTGTGCAGCACCTCGGCGCTGAGCGCGGCCTCCGGCGAGATCAGGGCCGTGGCGTGTTGCAGCACCTGCTGCAGCGCCTGCAGGGTACGACCCAGTTCGGGGGCGAGCTGGTTGTCGAGCTGCTCGCTGACCCCACGGATCTCGGCCAGCGCCGCCTCCAGATCCGCCAATGCATTGCGCAAGGCATCGGACTCCACCACCTCGCGCACCCCGGCCATGGTCGCGCTCAGGTCGTCGCCGATCTGCTCCAGCGGGAAGGCGTCGACCCGGGTCAGTATCCGGTTGAGCTTGGTGGCGGCGGCCTCCAGCGGTGTCGGCAGCGTCGGCAGCTCGCGGAAACCGTCCCGCTCCTGCAACCGGGCCGGCGGCGCATCCTGGTGAAAGTCCAGTTCCACGTACAGCTGCCCGGTCAACAGATTGCCGGTCTTGAGCTGCGCCCGCAAGCCGCTTTGCACCAGCCGCTCCAGCGCGGCCGGGGCCTTGCCCAGCGGGCGCTCGGTGCCGTCCGGCAGGCCGATCCGCTCCGGCTCCACCTCGATCAGCACCGGAATGACGAAATCGAGCCGCTCCTGCTCGAAGGTGAGCCGGATGTCCAGCACCTGGCCGATGCGGATGCCGCGCAACAGCACCGGCGCGCCGATACTGAGCCCCCGCACCGAGCCACCGAACACCAGCAGATAGTGCTCCTTGTCCAGATAGACCCGCTCATGGGCCGCATCGCGGTTGGCATAGAGCGGAAAGAACTGGTCGGGTCCAGCCGCTGTGCCCTTGTGCTCCAGCGTCTCCGGGGTGTCGAAGGCGACCCCGCCGATCAGCACCGAGATCAGCGACTGGGTATCGATGCTGACCCCGTCGGCGCTCAGTTTCAGGTCAACGCCGCTGGCATTCCAGAAGCGCGTGTTAGCGTAGATCAGCCGGTCGTACGGACTGGCAACGAAGATGTCGATGGTCACGGCAGAGCCGTCGTCGTCCAGCGCGTACTCCACCACCTGGCCCACCTGGATCTGCCGGTGGTAGACCGGCGACCCCAGATTCAGCGATCCCAGGCTGTTGGAACGCAGGCTGAAATGGGTTCCGGGCTCGTCGGTGGTGATCACCGGCGGATCCGTGAGACCGATGAAATGCCGCCGCCCGCGGTCACCGGGCACCGGGTCCAGGGCGACATAGGCACCGGAGAGCAGCGTTTCGAGCCCGGACACACGGCTGGCCGTGACGCGCGGACGGGCCACCCAGAACCGGGTCTGGTCGGTCAGGAACTTCTCGGCGCCATGGACAAGCTCCGCGGTGACGATGACCTTGCTCAGATCCCCGCTGACCTCGATCGCCGTCACCGTGCCGATGTCCACGTCCTTGTAGCGCACCTTGGTCTTGCCTGCCTGCAACCCGGCGGCGGCGGCGAACTCGATGGTCACCCTGGGCCCGCGCTCGGCCAACGTCTGATAGACCAGCCAGGCGCCCACCAGCACGGCCAGTATGGGCAACAGCCAGACCAGCGAGAGGCGGTCGCGGCGGACCACCTGGGCCTCCGGCAGGTCCGCGGCGCCGCGCTCCGGATCAGGCGCTGGCGCCAGTGGGTTCGATTCGTCCGGCATCGGCAACTACTCCTGGGCGCACGCCCGTGTCTCGCGCTGTTTCCCGCCCCCTGTCCCGCCCCCTGTCCCGCTCCCTGTCCCGCTCAAGGGCGTCCCAGATCAGCCTGGGATCGAATGTCATCGCCGCGAGCATGGTCAGAATGACCACCGCGCAGAAGAACACGGCTCCGGCCTCGGCCTGGATGCTGGCCAGGTTGCCGAGCCGAACCAGGGCGACCAGGATGGTCACCACATAGATGTCCACCATGGACCAGCGGCCGATGGCCTCGGTGATGCGGTACAGGCGAGTGCGATCGCGGGGGCGCCAGCGGGACCCCGTCTGCACCGACACCAGCAGAAACATCAGGATCAGCAGCTTCAGCAGCGGCACGAAGATGCTGGCGACGAAGACGATCGCCGCCAGCGGCCACATGTCATGGTTCAGCAGGAACACCACGCCGCTGAAGATGGTGTCGGACTGCGTCCTGCCCAGGGACGTGACCGACATCACCGGGTAGAGATTCGCCGGGATGTACAGCACCAGGGCCGCGATGACCAGGGCCCAGGTGCGCTGCAGACTGCGCGGCTTGCGCCGATGCAGCCGGTCGTTGCAGCGCGGGCAGCGCACATGGCCGCGGCGATCCCGGGACGCCTGCTGTACCGGCACCACGAGTTCGCACACATCGCAGCCGAGCACCGGTTGCGACGGGTCGGGCCGGCGACGCAACGCCGGCGGCAGCGGCACCCGCGCCCAGACGATGTCCGGATCCAGCGCCGCCTGGGCCGCGGCCAGCACGAAGATCAGCACGACGAACGAGAACAGCGCGGGCCCGGGCACGATGGTGGCCATGTCGGTGAGTTTCACCACCGACACCAGGATGCCGATCATGAAGACATCCATCATGCCCCAGGGCACCAGGGTCTTGAACCAGCGGAACAGCGTCGGGTATCCCGGCGGCAGCCGCCCGCCCAGCCGCAACGGCAACAGCACCGCCAGCAGCAGCGCCAGTTGCAGACCCGGCGCCAGGATGCTGGTGAAGAACACAACCGCCGCCACCTCGCCCTTGCCCTGCTCGGTCAGATCCTGCACACCCGTGAACAGGGTGGTCTGGGTCGTCTGACCCTGCATCTGAAACGACAGGAAGGGGAAGCTGTTGGCGATGGCGAAGAGCACGATGCCCGCCAGCGCCAGTGCCAGGGTGCGGTTCAGGCTGTCCGGCCGATGCTTGTGCAGCCGACACCCGCAGCGCACGCACTGCGCAGAGCCACCCGGCGGCAGCGGCGGGTTACGCTGCAGCAGATCGCATTCGTGACAGAGGGTCAGGGCATCAGAGGGCAAGGGGAATGACGCCTACAGCCGCCGGCCGTCAAACCGATTAACCGCGAAGACGCAGAGAACGCAGAGACGAGACAAAGAAGATTCTTCTTGCGATCCTCTTCGCATTATCTGCGTGCTCTGCGCCTCTGCGGTTTGATTGCGCAGTCACCGAGCCTCCTGCTGGAAGCTGGTGGCTGGAGCCTGGCAGCTGCTGGCAGCTGGCGACAGCCTCAGTTCTTGTCCTTGTCCACCAGCTGCTTCTCGCGGATCCAGGGCATCATCTCGCGCAGGCGGGCACCCACCTGCTCGATCTGGTGCTCCTGACCGAGACGGCGCATGGCCTTCATGGATGCGGCACCGGCCTGGTTCTCGAGCATGAACTCCTTGGCGAACTGACCGGTCTGGATCTCGCGCAGGATCTTGCGCATCTCCTCGCGGGTGTCCTCATTGATGATGCGCGGACCGCGCGTCAGGTCACCGTACTCGGCGGTGTTGGAAATGGAGTAACGCATGTTGGCGATGCCGCCCTCGTAGATCAGGTCCACGATCAGCTTCACCTCATGCAGGCACTCAAAGTAGGCCATCTCGGGCTCGTAGCCGGCCTCGACCAGGGTCTCGAAGCCCATCTGGATCAGCGAGGTCAGGCCACCGCAGAGCACCACCTGCTCACCGAACAGGTCGGTCTCGCATTCCTGGCGGAAGGTCGTCTCGATGATGCCGGCACGGCCGCCGCCGTTGGCCGAGGCATAGGCCATGGCGATGTCGCGGGCGCTGCCGCTGGCGTCCTGGTAGACGGCGATCAGGCTGGGCACGCCGCCACCCTGGGTGTAGGTGGAGCGCACCAGGTGCCCAGGGCCCTTGGGCGCCACCATGATCACGTCCAGGTCCTCGCGCGGCTCGATCTGGCCGAAGTGCACGTTGAAGCCGTGGGCAAAGGCCAGCGCGGCGCCCTGCTTGATGTTGGGCGCCACCTGATCGCGGTAGAGCGCGGCCTGGTGCTCGTCCGGGGCCAGGATCATGACCACGTCGGCGCCGCTGACCGCGGCCGGGATGTCCTGCACCTCGAGCCCGGCGTTGGTGGCCTTGGCCGCCGATGCGGAACCGGGCCGCAGACCGACCACCACGGACACGCCGGACTCCTTCAGGTTGTTGGCATGGGCATGGCCCTGGGAGCCGTAGCCGATGATGGCGACCTTCTTGCCCTGGATCAGGGAGAGGTCGGCGTCTTTGTCATAGTACACGTTGATGGCCATGTCAGATCCTGCTGCTTGCTGTCTTGTTAGAAATTTCAGTGGTGTGCGGGCGTCAGAGCGTCAATCCCTTGTCGCCGCGCGAGATGCCGATCGCTCCGGAGCGGACCACCTCGGTGATCAACCCTTCGGGCACGGCCTGGATAAAGGCGTCGAGCTTGCGGGAGGCACCGGTCAGCTCGACGACGTAGCTGATCTCGGTGACATCGATGATCTTGGCGCGGAAGATCTCCGTCAGGCGCTTGAGCTCCTCGCGGTCCTGGCGGCCGGCCTTCAGCTTGATCAGCATCATCTCGCGCTCGGTGTGCTCGCTGTCGGCCAGATCCTGCAGTTTGACCACGTCGATGAGCTTGTTCAGCTGCTTCTTGATCTGCTCGACGATGTCGTCATTACCGCAGGTGACCAGGGTCATGCGCGACAGCGACGGGTCGTCGGTGGGCGCGACGGTGAGGGACTCAATATTGTAGCCTCGGGCCGAAAAGAGCCCGGCGATGCGCGACAGGGCGCCGGACTCGTTCTCCACCAGCATGGATAGGATGTGTCGCATGTTTCTGTTTCCTGGAACTCGGACGGACCGGGCGGGACCGACGGACCGCAGGACACGCCGACGGCGTCAGCGCGCCCCGGGTAGGCCAGCGCAGGTCGCGTGGCCTAGGCCAGCTCCCGATCCGACATGGTCGGGGGCAATTGCATCTCGTGGTGACCCTTGCCGGCGGCAACCATCGGATAGACGTTCTCGGTGGGGTCGACGATGACATCGAGAAAGACGAAGCGGTCCTTCAGGGCAAAGGCCTCCTGCATCGCCCCCTCCAATTCGTCCGGCTTCTCCACCCGCATGCCGACATGCCCGAAACTGTTGCTCAGGGCAACGAAGTCCGGCAGGGCATCGACATAGGAGTGGGCATAGCGGCTGTCATAGAAGAATTCCTGCCACTGCCGCACCATGCCCATGTAGCCGTTGTTCAGCAGGATCACCTTGATGGGCAGGTCATACTGCTTGCAGGTGGCCATTTCCTGGATGCACATCAGGATGCTGGCCTCGCCGGAGATGCAGGCCACCTGGGCATCCGGAAACGCCAGTTGCACGCCCATGGCCGCCGGCAGGCCGAAGCCCATGGTGCCGAGCCCGCCGGAGTTGATCCAGCGCCGGGGCTTGTCGAAGGGATAGAACTGCGCGGCGAACATCTGATGCTGCCCCACGTCGGAGGTCAGGTAGAGCTCGCCGTTGGTGACCTTGTGCAGGGTCTCCACCGCGAACTGCGGCTTGATCAGCCCGCTGCCGCGGTCGTAGCGCAGGCAATCCATGCCGCGCCATTCATCGATCTGCCGCCACCAGGCATCCAGCGCGGTCTGGTCCGGCTTGCCGCCCAACTCTTTCAGGATGGACAACATGTCCTGCAGCACGCTCTGCACCGGACCGACGATGGGCACGTCCACCCGCACCGTCTTGGAGATGGAGGCCGGATCAACATCCACATGGATGATCTCGGCATGCGGACAGAAATGCTCGATCTTGCCGGTGACCCGGTCGTCGAAACGGGCGCCGATGGCGACCAGGCAGTCCGTCTCATGCATGGCCATATTGGCCTCATAGGTGCCGTGCATGCCGAGCATGCCGAGGAATTGCCGATCGGACATGGGATAGGCGCCCAGGCCCATCAGCGTGCTGGTGATGGGAAATCCCAGTGAACGCACCAGGTCCACCAGCGATGCGGACGCCTCTCCCAGCACCACGCCGCCGCCGGTGTAGATCACCGGGCGCCGGGCGGCGAGCATCTTCTCCACCGCCTTGCGAATCTGCCCCTGGTGACCGCGCTGCGCCGGGCTGTACGAGCGCATGCTGACCTCGCGGGGATAGGCGTAGGGGATGCGGATGTTTGGATCCGTCACGTCCTTGGGGATATCCACCACCACCGGGCCCGGTCGGCCCGAGCTGGCGATATGAAAGGCCTTGCGAATGGTGACCGCCAGGTCCTTCACGTCCTTGACCAGGAAGTTGTGCTTCACGCAGGGGCGCGTGATGCCGACGGTGTCCACCTCCTGGAAGGCGTCGCTGCCGATCACCGGCGTGGGCACCTGGCCGGTGAGCACCACCATGGGGATGGAGTCCATGTAGGCCGTGGCAATACCGGTCACGGCATTGGTCGCACCGGGGCCGGAGGTGACCAGGCAGACGCCGACCCGGCCCGTAGCGCGGGCGTAGCCGTCGGCGGCATGGGTCGCGGCCTGTTCGTGACGCACGAGGATGTGCTTGATCTGATCCTCGCGCTTGGACAAGGCATCATAGATGTGCAGTACCGCGCCGCCTGGATAGCCGAACACGTACTCCACACCCTCGTCGATCAACGCCTGTATCGTGATTTCGGCACCGCTGAGCTCCAAGGTCGGAATCCTCCGTCGGGACGCGCACGAGGCGCTGGTTTGAATCGGAAAACGCTCGAACATACCTGAACTGACATGATCCGGTCAAGATGGCGCACTGCCCCCGCCGGCAAGTGCCTCTCTCGATCAGGCGCCGCCGGCCTGGCGGGTATACTGCGCGGAGCGATAAGGAGATATCTATTTGTTAGCCTCCTGGCCAAAAATCAGCATTTCTCCAAACTAGGCAACCCGTTCCCCACTCAACCTGCGGAGGCCGCGCCCCATGCCCACGCTGATCATCAAGACCAACGCCGATCTCACCGCCGTGAACCGCCCGGAGCTGCTGCGCAGCGCCTCGGGCCTGGTGGCGGAGATGCTCGGCAAACCGGAGCGTTACGTCATGGTCATGGTCGAGGCCGTGGCGGACATGTGCATGGCCGGCGACACGGCGCCGCTGGCCTACCTGGAACTCAAGAGCCTGGGCCTGCCCGAGGCGCAGACGGCGGCCTTCTCCGCGCGGCTGTGCGACTTCATCGAGCAGTATCTGGGGATTCCGGCGCAGCGGATCTACATCGAGTTCGCATCGCCGCCGCGCCACCTGTTCGGTCATAATCGCGCAACCTTCTGAACCGCAGGATTCAGACCCTTGGCCCCTACCCGATCATCACCGACCCGCAATCTGGCCGGCAACCGCCTGGGACGCTGGCTCGACCGCAACATCCTCGAGCTCGGGCGCGAGATGCGGCTGTCATATCTGCCGCCGCTGATGGTCTACATCGCCTACGGCATCCAGGGCCTGACGGCCATTGTCGGCACCTTCTTCGTCAAGGACTATCTCGGGTTGTCCGCGGCCTTTCTCGCCTCGCTGGGCTTCTGGGCCGGCATCCCCTGGGCGCTGAAGATGCCTCTGGGACATCTGGTGGACCTGATCTGGCGCCACAAGGCGGGGCTGGTCTATCTGGGCGCGGGCATGCTGTCGGCCAGCATGCTGATCATGCTCGGACTGCTGGCGGAACGCGCTGCCATGGACGCGGTGATGCCGGTGGCGGCCTGGTACGTGCTGGCCGCACTGCTGGCGCCGGTGGGCTATGTCTTGCAGGACGTGGTGGCGGACGCCATGACCGTGGAGGCAGTGCCACGAGTGGATGCCGACGGCCGGCCACTGGACCCGGTGCAGCGCCGGCTGATGCATACCACCATGCAGACCCTGGGCCGCGTCGCCATCATCGGCGGCGGCGTGCTGGTGGCACTGGCCAACGTCTTTCTGTTCGCCGGGGTGGAGACCATGTCCGAGCAGGACAAGATCGACACCTATATCCTGATCTACCAGCTCGCGCTGGTCATCCCGCTCATCTCCATCCTCGGCGTCGCCCTCGCCGGCCATGTCCGCCGCCGTGATCTGCGCCGGCTGGTAGCCGGCGGCCTGCCCGCAGACGAGGCCCGGCGACGGCTCACGCCGCCCACCGAGCGCACCACACCCAACTGGTGGATCCTCGGCGGCAGCCTGGTGTTCGTGGTCTTCACCCTGACGCTGGGCCTGACGGACGTACCCTACAACCAGGAGATCATCTTCGCCGGCTCCATGGCCATCGTGCTGTTCCTGATGTCGCGCCTGCTGCGGGTGCTTGAGTCCCAGGCCCGCCTGCTGCTGCTGGGCACAGCACTGATCATCTTCGTCTTTCGCGCCATGCCCGGGCCGGGGCCCGGCCAGACCTGGTGGATGATCGACGAGCTGGCGTTCGACCAGCAGTTCCTGTCGGTGCTGGCGCTCATCGGCAGCAGCCTGACCCTGCTGGGCCTGTTCCTGTTCCGCCGCTTCATGGCCGAGCGCTCCATCGCCTACGTGGTGGTGTTCCTGACCCTGATCAGCAGCCTGCTGTACCTGCCCATCATCGGCATGTACTTCGGTCTGCACCAGTGGACCGCCAATGTCACCGGCGGCATCGTCGACGCCCGCTTCATCGCCCTGGTGGATACCGCGCTGGAGTCACCGCTGGGCCAGATCGCCATGGTGCCGATGCTGGCCTGGATCGCGAACTCTGCCCCGGATAACCTGAAGGCGACCTTTTTTGCCGTCATGGCCTCCTTCACCAACCTGGCCCTGTCTGCGGGGCAGCTTGGCACCAAGTACCTGAATCAGCTGTTTCTGGTCACCCGCGAGGTACGCGATCCGGTCACGGGTGCGGTCAGCGTCGCCGCCGATTACAGCGAACTCGGCATGCTGATGCTGACCGCCCTGCTGATCGGACTGATCCTGCCGCTGGCCGCCGTTGGCCTGATCAAGCTCACCCGGCTGCGCAGCGCCTGACGCCGATCGGCGCCGGCGCTTAGCCCGGACGTCCGAAATGCCCCAGACGCACCCCGTGCAGCAGGCGCACGAAGTCCGGGCCGTTGATGTGCACCAGGTTGCGGTGATCACCCGACTCGAAGTAGACATCGGCCAACGTGGTCAGGGCCTCGTCGAGGTAGGTCTCGACCCCGTAGGCCTTGCCCACCGGCGGCACGGCGCCCGGATCGCAATCCGGGAACAGCCTTGACAGCTCGGACTCTTCGTCCAGCCGGAAGGTGCGGCCGCTGGCCTTGTTCAGCCGATCCAGCATCAGCCAGGAGTCGCCCGGGATCACCACCATCGCCTCGCCCTGCTCGTCGCCGACCATGACCGCCTTGGCGATATGATCGTCGCTGACATGGGCCGCCTCGGCGGTCTCGTGTGTCGAGCCGGTCGTCTTGTGCGGCAGCAGCTCGAACGGGACCGAATGCTGTTTCAGATAGTCTTCAACACGTGCTGCAATTGTCATCGTCGTACTCCTCTCATTTCCCGAACCCTCTCTATAATTGTAGAACCTTGCGGCGAAAACGCAGGGCAATCCAACCAGTGACCGCAGCTGCCGCCATGCACTCACCGACCCCCGGCTCGACCGCACACCGCCCAGCCATTTCCCGGACACCGCTGTCCGTGTGCCCTGCTTTCGGCCACGGTTTGCGCGGCCAGGGTCTGAGCGGCCTGGATGGCGGCGGCCGGCAGCTTGGCTAGCAGCGCGGCTGGTGCTCATGACACCCTCGCTGCTTGCCTCCATCGACCCGTTTCGGCGCACACGCCGCCGCCGGCCCGCGACCGGTGCTGAAGACGCCACCCCCCATGCCCGGCTGCGCCTGCGGGACTACTTCTCGCTGCGGCCCTACGGGCGCAATCTGATCACGCCGGCGGTCTCCGCCTGGCTGGGTTCGGCCTGGGTGGTGATCCTGCTCATGGCCAGCATCGAAGGCTTCGTCTGGGGCGCCGTGGGCGGCTCCCTGGTACCGTCGGCCAGCCCCTGGCTGCGGCCCCCGGTGATGGCCTTCATGTTCGCGCTGATGTTCGCCGTGGTCTGGATCGTTGACGCGTCGCTGATCATGTCAGAGCGCCCCGGCCTGCGAGCGCGCCCGCTCGGCAGCGAGACATCCCGCGGCATCGGCGCCAGTCTGCGCTGGTTCGGCGGCCTGCTGGCGCGGCTGGGGATCGTCGCCATCTCGCTCTATGTCACGGCCCCCTTCATCGAGAAACTGATCCGCGCTGACGACATCGAGCGCTACCACCAGGCCCAAGTGGAGCTCTACTTCCAGCAGCGCGATGCCGCCCTGCAGGCCCGCATCGAGGCCCGCGCCGAGCAGATCGACGCCGGTCTGCAGGCGCGCGGCGACGCCCTGCGGCAGGAACTTGCCCAACTGTCGGAGTCCCTTGCCACCGAGCAGGAACGGCGCACGCGGATCGAGGCCGAATACGCCCCGGAGATCAAGGTGCTGAGCCGCGATCTAGCAGAGGTGCGGGCGCGCGTCGGCGACGAGGTGCTGGGCCGCGACGGGCGCCCGGAGGGCTATGGTCCGGAGGCGCGCAAATGGGATGCCCGGGCCAGCCTGCTGGAGCAGGAACTGGCGGAGGTACAGGCGGAACGCGACGCCCGGCTTGCGGACATCCAGGTTGTCATCAGCCTGCAGCAGCAACGCATCGCCGAGCGGTCCGATGCGCTGCAGGCGCTGCAACGGGAACAACAGCAACTGTACGAGCGCATCCGCGCCGAGGTCAGCGCCGGTCAGCCGCCGGCATCACCGCCGCGGCTGACCTTCGCCGCCCGCTCCCAGGCGCTGGACGCCCTGCGCAACAGCCCGGAAGAGACCGGCGTGCCGCACTTCGAGACCGTCGAGGGCTTCGCCCAGGCCGCCCTGGGCATCCTGTTCTTCGCGCTGATCGCGCTCAAGCTGTTCGAGCCGGCCGCAGTGCACGCCTACTTCAGCGAACAGATCCAGTTCAAGTATCGCAAGTACCTGGCCGGCGGACTGGCCGATGTGCCCGGCTTCGCGCATCATGACGACCCCCGGCGACGGCTGTCGCCGGCGGAGTTCCATCGGCTCTGGGAGCGCTACGAGCGCGATCCGGACGCCTATTTCGAACAGATCCGGGCGGTGGTCGACGCCGAGGCGCGGGTGCGTCGCCTGCTGGCGGACCAGGCCTACGAGCAGGAGTTGCTGGATCGCCGGCGCGAGGACATCGACGCACGCCTCGACCAGGAGCGCCGCCGCCGCGACCTGGAGCTGAAGGCGCGCGAGCGCGAGCTGGACCTGGAACTGGAAGAGACCCGCAAGCGCCTGGCCGGGGAGACCGCCGCGGAGCTCGAACGGTTGGCGCAGCAGCGCGCCGAGGCACGGCAGACCCACGAACTGGCGCTGGAAGAACTTCAGCAGCAGCACGCCGCCGAGCGCGAACGCCTGGAGCAGGAACTGGTCCGCGCGCGGCAACAATGGCGCCAGGAGCAGGCCGTGGCCGAGGACGCACTGGACCGGCAGCGGCGAGCATTCGAGGCCCAACTGGAAAACGAACGCGAGCAGTTGCGCCTGCGCCGCAAGGCGCTCGACGAGCGCTGCCGACAACAGGACCTGAAACAACAGCGTCTGAGCCGGGACGAGGCCCAGGCACAACAACGCGATGAGCGGCAGTGGCGCATCGACCAGATCCGGGATCTGATCGCCGAGCAGCGGCAGACACGTGAGCGCCAGCACACCGCGCTGTCGGAGCAGCGTCTGCGTCTTGCTCGCTGCGAGGCCGCACTGGCCGATGCCGAAACCGAGCGCGAGCGCATCAGCCAGCGACTGGCGCAGCAGCAGGAGCCGATACAGACGCTGCAGCAACGCATCCAGGAGGCCGAGGCCCAGACCCCCGCGGGTCACTCCTGGCTGGCGGGCAGCGATCCGGCACGACGCACCCGGCGCAACGCGGCGCGTCGCCTGGCTCAGCTGGAGCGGGAACGCGACCAGCTGAGGCAACGTCATGCCGAGTTACGCGATGCGGTGGCCAGATACAAGGCGGAGCGTCGCGCCCTGGAGCAGGACGTCGAACAGGCGCGCCAGGAGGATGCCGCCGGCGAGCACCAGCTGGCCCATTACCAGCAGCAGCTCGACGCGCTCCTGCTGGCCACATACTGACGTCGGGCCCGATTCTCAGGCGCCGGCTGGCGGCTGGCGGCTCACATCAGGCGGATGGTCTGCTCGTTCTTCATTCCAAGCACCTGCCGCGCCAGGTCCACGGCCATCTCCGCGAAGGTGTCGAGATCGCCCCAGTGGTCGGCACTGTCCACCACCTCTGACATGGAATCGTTGACTACACGCACCGCATAGCGGCCATCGACGCCGCCGGACGGATTCGGCTCGCAGCAGACGTACAGGCTGGGCTGTGCATCCCCCAGGGCCACCATGGCCAGGATGAAGCGGTACGCGCGACCGCCGCCGGAATCGATGTCGCCCAGCACCGTGGCGCTGAAGTCGCCGATCTGGTAACGACGCCTGGGGATAGCGGTCTTGATATCCGGTCGGTTCCGCATTGTACTGGCCTCTGGATGCATGGAGTCATGGAGCGGCGCTTGCAGACTGCAGCGACTTGCACCGGAGCATGGCGGCAAACCGCCGAATCCCAAGGATGCCGGGGCCGCTCGGCCCGCCGAGACTGCTCCATGAACCACGGCGAGCGTTCCAGGACCAGGGCCAGCATGCCCAGCAGCAGATACAGCACGGACAGGAAGAGTACAAGGACCAACAGATCAACAACGGGTTGCATCGCGACCTCCGGACTGGATGACAGACGCCTCCAGCATGCACCAGGCAGTGGCTCAAAAGCTGAGCCCGGTCCGTCCTTGCCGCACCGGAAACGCGGATCCCGCGTCCTCAGGCCTCGCCCAGCAGATGCACCCGCCCAAGTTCGTCAACCGCTTCCAGCCGCACGTCGAAGCCCCACAGGCGCCGGATGTGCCGCAGCATGTCGTCCACCGTCTCGCCGAGGGGGCGGCGATTGTGTCGGAAATGGCGCAGGGTCAGGGAGCGGTCGCCGCGCACATCCACGTCGTAGACCTGCAGATTGGGCTCCCGTGTGCCCAGGTTGTACTGTTCCGCCAGGTTCTGGCGCAGCCGGCGATAGCCGTCCTCGTCGTGGATGGCGGTGATCTCCAGCGTCTCTTCAAGATCGTCGTCGCGCACCGCGAACAGGTGGAAGTCTCGCATCAGTTTCGGTGACAGGTACTGGGCGATAAAGCTCTCGTCCTTGAAGTTACGCATGGCAAAATCCAGCACCGCCTGCCAGTCCTGACCGACGATGTCCGGGAACCAGTGGCGGTCCTCGTCGGTGGGCTGCTCGCAGATGCGGCGGATGTCGGTCATCATGGCAAAGCCCAGGGCGTACGGATTGATGCCGCTGTAGTGCGGTGAGTCGAACGCCGGCTGGTACACGACATTGGTGTGCGACTGCAGCATCTCGATCATGAAGCCGTCGCCTACCAGGCCCTTGTCGTACAGCCGGTTGAGCAGGGTGTAATGCCAGAAGGTGGCCCAGCCCTCGTTCATCACCTGGGTCTGGCGCTGGGGATAGAAGTACTGGCCGATCTTGCGCACGATGCGCACGATCTCGCGCTGCCAGGGCTCCAGCAGCGGCGCGTTCTTCTCGATGAAGTACAGCAGGTTTTCCTGCGGCTCGGCCGGAAAGCGGTGCTCGGCGACGCCCCCGTCCGCCGGGTCGCGACCGACCGGCAGGGTGCGCCACAGGTCGTTGACCTGCGACTGCAGATAGGCCTCGCGCTCGCGCTGGCGCTTCTGCTCCTCGGCCATGGACAAGGGCGACGGGCGCTTGTAGCGATCCACGCCGTAGTTCATCAGCGCATGGCAGGAGTCCAGCAGCAGCTCGACCTCTTCGTCGCCGTATCGCTCCTCGCACTCGGCGATGTAATGCCGGGCAAAGACCAGGTAGTCGATGATGGCGTCGGCGCTGGTCCAGGTGCGGAACAGGTAGTTGCCCTTGAAGAAGCTGTTGTGACCATAGCAGGCATGGGCGATGACCAGCGCCTGCATGGGCAGGCTGTTCTCCTCCATCAGGTAGGCGATGCAGGGATCGGAGTTGATCACGATCTCGTAAGCCAGCCCCATGTGGCCGCGGCGGTAGGTCTGCTCGGTGGCCACGAACTGCTTGCCGAAGGACCAGTGGTGGTAGTTGATCGGCAGACCGACGGAGGAGTAGGCGTCGATCATCTGCTCGGAGGAGATGACCTCGATCTGGTTGGCATAGGTGTCGAGACCGTACTCGTCATGCGCCAGCCGCGCGATCTCGCGGTCGAAACGCTCGAGCAGCGGAAAACTCCACTCGGAGGACTCGGATATGATCTTGTCTGCCATGGTCAGTCGCGCCCCGCCGCATTCAAGTTTCAAACTTCAAGCTAGATGAAGCCTCCAGCCGCCAGCCGCCAGCGTGCAGGGTGGACAAGGGAATAGCTGTCTACCCTAACGGCCGGCGCGATGATCAAGGCCTACCAACCGCCGCCTTCAAACTTCAAACTTCAAACTTCAAACTTCAAACTTCAAACTTCAAACTTCAAACTTCAAACTTCAAACTTCAAACTTTTCAGGCATCCTGCCGCCTGAACAGCTCGCGGAACACCGGGTAGATGTCCTCGGCACCGTCGATCGCCTCCATGGCGAAGTGTGGATGCGCGGCCTTCACGTCCTGGTAGGCGTACCACAGGCTCTGGTGCTGCCGCGGCGTGATCTCGACATAGGCGTAGTAGCGCATCAGGGGCATCAGCCGGTTGATCAGCAGCTCGCGGCAGATGGAGGAATCCGAGTCCCAGTTGTCGCCGTCGGAGGCCTGGGCGGCGTAGATGTTCCAGCTGCCCGAGGCATAGCGTTCGGAGATCACCTCGTAGGCCAGGTTCAGGGCACTGGAGACGACGGTACCGCCGGTCTCGCGGGAGTAGAAGAACTCCTGTTCGTCCACCTCCTGCGCGATGGTGTGGTGGCGAATGAAGACGACATCGATCCGGTCGTAATTCCGCTGCAGGAACAGGTACAGCAGGATGAAGAACCGCTTGGCCAGGTTCTTGCGCAGCTGGTCCATGGAGCCCGACACGTCCATGATGCACAGCATCACGGCCTTGCTGGTAGGCTCGGGCTGGCGGGTAAAGGACTGATAGCGCAGGTCGAAGGTATCGATGAACGGCAGCGCGGCGATGCGTGACTTCAGGCGATCGATCTCCTCGCGCAGCGCCACGACCCGGGCGTCGGTCTCCGCCACCCCGTCGGCCAGCAGTTGCTCCAGCGCCGCCTCCAGCTCGCGCACACGCCTGCGGTGGGGTGCACCCAGCGCCGTGCGACGGCCGATGGCCCCCTTCAGCGAGCGCACCACATCGATGTTGCTGGGCGAGCCGTCGGTGGTGTAGCCGGCGCGCACGGTCTTGAACTCCGTGGCGCCCAGCAGCTGATTGCGTACCAGGTTGGGCAGTTCCAGGTCGTCGAACAGCAGGTCCAGGAACTCCTCCCGCGACAGCTGGAAGACGAAGTCGTCCTCGCCCCGGCCGTCCTTGCTGGCCCGCCCTTGGCCGGAGCCGGAGCCGCTGCCGCCGCCCTCCGGCCGCTGCACCCGGTCGCCCGCTTCGAACTCCCTGTTGCCCGGATGCACCATGTCCCGCCGTCCGCCCTGACCGTGCTGGAAGGTGGGCTCGGAGATGTCCCTGGACGGGATGCCGACCTGCTCGCCGCCCTCCATGTCGGTGATGCTGCGGCGATTGACGGCGTCCGACACGGCGCGCTTGAGTTGCGACTTGTAACGCTTGAGAAAGCGCTGTCGGTTGACCGTGCTCTTGTTCTTCGAGCCCAGTCGTCGGTCGATGAAGTGAGACATAGGCGCGTGCGGGCTCCAGGCTGCAGGTTACTGCGACTTGCGCACCCGCAGGTACCACTCCGACAGGAGCCGCACCTGCTTTGGCGTATAGCCTTTCTCGACCATGCGGTCGACGAACTGCTCGTGCTTCTTCTTCTCGTCCGCCGAGGCCTTGGCATTGAAGGAGATCACGGGCAAGAGCTCCTCGGTGTTGGAGAACATCTTCTTCTCGATCACCACCCGCAGCTTCTCGTAGCTGGTCCAGCGCGGGTTGGCGCCGTTGTTGTTGGCCCGCGCCCGCAGCACGAAGTTGACGATCTCGTTGCGGAAGTCCTTGGGGTTGGAGATGCCGGCGGGCTTCTCGATCTTTTCCAGTTCCTCGTTCAGGGTGCCGCGGTTCATCATCTCGCCGGTGTCCGGATCGCGGTATTCCTGATCCTGGATCCAGTAATCGGCAAAGGTCACATAGCGGTCGAAGATGTTCTGCCCGTACTCGGCGTAGGACTCCAGGTAGGCGGTCTGTAGCTCCTTGCCGATGAACTCGGCATAGCGCGGGGCGAGATACTGCTTCAGGAAGGCCAGGTAGCGGTCCTGCACCTCCTGGGGCAGGTGCTCGCGCAGGATCTGCTTCTCCAGCACATAGAGCAGGTGCACCGGATTGGCGGCCACCTCGGAATGATCGAAATTGAACACCTGCGACAGGATCTTGAACGCGAAGCGCGTGGAGATGCCGGACATGCCCTCATCGATGCCGGCGTAGTCGCGGTACTCCTGCACCGATTTGGCCTTGGGGTCGGTGTCCTTGAGGTTCTCGCCGTCGTAGACGCGCATCTTGGAGAAGATGCTGGAGTTCTCCGGCTCCTTCAGCCGCGTGAGCACCGAGAATTGGGCCATCATCTCCAGCGTGCCCGGGGCGCAGGGGGCCTGGTTCAGCGAGCTGTTTTGCAACAGCTTGTCGTAGATCTGCTTCTCTTCGGTCACCCGCAGGCAGTAGGGCACCTTGACGATGAAGACACGGTCGAGGAAGGCCTCGTTGTTCTTGTTGTTGCGGAACGTCTGCCATTCCGATTCATTGCTGTGGGCAAGGATGATGCCCTGGAACGGGATGGCCGAGAGCCCCTCGGTGGCGTTGTAGTTGCCCTCCTGGGTGGCGGTGAGCAGCGGATGCAACACCTTGATGGGCGCCTTGAA
Source organism: Thiohalocapsa marina (assembly GCF_008632335.1). Classification (GTDB taxonomy): domain Bacteria; phylum Pseudomonadota; class Gammaproteobacteria; order Chromatiales; family Chromatiaceae; genus Thiohalocapsa; species Thiohalocapsa marina. The sequence goes on along the minus strand of NZ_VWXX01000003.1, from coordinate 160,214 downwards.
CATCTCGACGAATTCCATCAGGCCCTGGTTGGCCCGGCACAGGGCGCCCGAGTAGCTGTAGGCGTCGGCGTCGTTCTGCGCATAGTGCTCCAGCTGGCGGATATCCACCTTGCCCACCAGCGCCGAGATGTCCTGGTTGTTCTCGTCGCCGGGCTCGGTCTTGGCCACGGCCACCTGTTCCAGGATGCTGGGGTAGAGCTTGACCACGCGGAACCGGGTGATGTCGCCGTTGTACTCCTGCAGCCGCTTCACCGCCCAGGGCGACATGATGGTGCGCAGGCAACGAGTCGGGATGCCGTAGTCTTCCTGCAGGATCGGGCCGTCCTCTTCCGGCGAGAACAGGCTCAGCGGCGATTCGAACACCGGCGAGCCCTTGATGGCGTAAAACGGTATCCGCTGCATCAACTCCTTGAGCTTCTCGGCCAGCGAGGACTTGCCGCCACCCACTGGGCCGAGCAGGTAGAGGATCTGTTTCTTCTCCTCCAGCCCCTGGGCGGCATGCTTGAGATAGGACACCAGCTGCTCGATGGCCTCTTCCATGCCGTAGAATTCGGAGAAGGCCGGGTAACGCTTGATGACCTTGTTCTGGAAGATCCGGCTCAGGCGCGGGTCGTTGTGGGTATCCACAAGCTCCGGCTCGCCGATGGCAGCGAGCAGACGCTCCGAGGCACCGGCGTAGGCCATCGGATCGGCCTTGCACAGATCCAGGTACTCCTGCAGGCTCATGTCCTCTTCACGCGAGGACTCGTAGCGGGCCTGATAGCGCTCGAAGATCGACATTCGGCATACCTCTCTCGGTGTTCGCTCTCGCGGACTGCGGTGGCTGTTCCGCTCTACGTTATTCTCGCAGGCAATCTGCGCGCCACTTTCCAGCGACTGGCCCGGATAGGACCCCGGTTGCCCGGTTTTTAGACATTGGGGTCCGGCAAGGTTCAAAACCAGACCCGCCTCCTGATCCGCCATCTGATCCGGACCTGCACCATCACGGACGCGATGCCCGGCGCCAGTGGCGGCCCGAACCGACCTGTGTGTCAGAGACTGGTGCGCCGCACCCGTGGTGCGCACCAGAATCGACCATTGCGGGATGATCCACCCGGATCGGGTACCATGAGCGGCACATGGCAACAAGGGTCCCATTCCGATGCCCACCGACATCCACATTCGCGTCGAACAGCAAGGCTTCGATCCCGAGGCGGAGCAGCGCGCGCTGCGTCGGGGTCGGCCACAGGTGGGGGCCCTGGTGGCCTTCGTCGGGCTGATGCGCGACATCAATCAGGGACAGGGCGTCACCGCCATGACCCTGGAGCACTATCCCGGCATGACCGAACGCGCGCTGGAGCGCATGGCCGCCGAGGCCGCCGGGCGCTGGACGCTGGATGCAGTCAGCATCATCCATCGCGTGGGCCGGATGCTGCCGGAGGAGCCCATCGTGCTGGTGGCCGTCACCAGCAGACATCGCGGCGACGCCTTTCGCGCCTGCGAGTTCCTGATCGACTATCTGAAGACCCGCGCGCCCTTCTGGAAGCAGGAAGAGACGGCCCAGGGCACGCGCTGGGTGGAGGCACGCGCCAGCGACGACCAGGCCGCCGCGCGCTGGGATGACCCGGCCTCAGCCGGTGCGTGAACGCAGGCTGACCTCGCCGGCCTGGAAGCGGCGGATCTCCCCGCCCAGGTCCAGCCGCAGCGCGCCGTCCGGATCGATGCCGGCGTGTCGGCCCTGGAGCTGCCGTTCGCCCATGACCAGCAGCACCGGTTCGCCCTGATAGGCGTCGCGCGCGCGCCAGTCCTCGACGAACGGCGCAAGCCCCTGCGCCGCGTACATGGCCAGCATCTCCAGCAGCGCGTCGATCAGGGTCGCGACGACCCGGTTGCGGCCCACCGCCTGCCCATCCAGCACCGTCGCCAGATCCACCCAGGGCTGGTCGATGGCCTGCGCCTGGGCGGGCGCCAGCTGCAGGTTGACACCGACGCCGATCACCGCCCAGCTCGGCCCCTGGGCCTCGCCGGCCACCTCCAGCAGCAGACCGGCCAGCTTGCGCCGGCGCCAGTGCAGGTCGTTCGGCCACTTCAGGCCCACCTCTGTCGCGCCCACCTGCTCCAGGGCCTTTGCCACCGCGACCCCGGCCGCCAGGCTCAGACCACCGAGTTCCGCCGGCGCCTGGGCGAAGCGCCACAACAGCGACAGCGCGATGTTGCCGCCAAAGGGCGACACCCAGCAGCGGCCGCGCCGACCACGGCCGGCGTGCTGGCGTTCCGCCAGGCAGATGCTGCCACCGGGATCCCCCGCCCGCGCCCGCCCGGCCAGCCAGGTGTTGGTGGAGTCGATGTCCTGGAACACCGTGACTGCCGCAACCCGCAACCGCCCGGCCGGGGTCAGCGCCGCGCGGATGGCCTCCGCATCCAGCAGCTCCAGCGGGGTGGCCAGCCGATAGCCGTGACCGCGCACCGACTCGATCTCCAGTTCCAGGGTCTCGGCGGCCTTGCGTACCGCCTTCCACACCGCGGCCCGGCTGATACCAAGCTGCCCGGCGATCGCCTCGCCGGACCAGCGTTCGCCGTCCGCCAGCAGGCGGACCACTTGCAGATGTCGCTCCATGACCGGGCTCCCGGATTGGGCTCCAACTAGAGTCAGGTGAGGCTCAGGCTGGGCTCAGGCCGCGCCCAGCCAGGCGGCCCGGCGACTTCGATGCGCCTCGGGAGCATCGGCCAGCAGGCGCAGTTCGCAGGTGTCCGCCGGCGCCTGCTCCGGCAGCACGCGGACATGCATCAGCTCGTCGCGGCGGAAGGCATGGATCTCCAGCGGCTCGCCGATGCGGGCGCGGCGCAGCAGGTCGTCGGCGCCGGCGGCGGTGGCGCGCAGGCCGTCGATGGCCACCAGCACATCGCCGGCGGACAGGCCCGCCCGCTGTCCAGGTCGATCATCCAGCACCACCGCGATGCGGGCCTCGGCACCGTCGGCCTGCAGCCGGATGCCGATGTCGGCGTCGGCGGGCACCGGCCCGAAGGCACCGTCGCAGACGCTGCCCATGTCCTTCGGCCCCTTCGACGGACGCAGACGCATGTCCACGCCCACCTCCGCCAGCAGGGCCGCCAGATCCAGATCCGCTGTGCTGTCCAGCGCCTGGGCGAAGAAGGCGTCCAGATCCAGCCCGGTGACCTCAGCCGCCAGGGCCTCGATACCGCGCTCGGCAACGCCGATGCCGGTGCGGCCATGGCGCCGCCACAATGCCCGCATGACATCGTCCAGGGATCGCGTGTCGCCGCTGCGGGTGCGGATGGTCAGATCCAGCGCCAACGCCACCAGCGCGCCCTTGGCGTAGTAGCTGACGATGGCATTGGGGGCGTTTTCGTCCTGCTTGTAGAAGCGCGTCCAGGCGTCGAAGCTGGACTCTGCCAGGGTCTGGCGCAGCCGTCCCGGCGTGCGCATCACCCGCGTGATGGTCTCCGCGAGCTGCTCCAGATAGCCGCTGGCATCGATGCGTCCGCTGCGCACCAGCATCAGGTCGTCGTAGTAGGAAGTGATGCCCTCGAAGGCCCACAGCAGGCGGGTATGCACCTCCTGTTGCAGCCCGTTCTCCGCCAGCACCGCCGGGCGGATGCGCTTGACGTTCCACAGGTGGAAGTACTCGTGACTGCACAGGCCGAGAAAACGCCGATACTCCTTTGCTGGCGCCGTTGGCGACGCCCCTGATCCGGCCAGCGGGCCGGATTCGGCCGACTGGTCGGATGCCGACGACGACTGGGCCGGCAGCCGGGGCAGATCGTTGCGGCTGCACAGCAAGCTGCAGGAGAAGCGATGCTCCAGACCGCCGTAGCCCTCCCCCACAGCCATGGTCAGGAAAAGGTAGCGGTCCACCGGCAGTTCGCCGAACAACGCCGCCTGCTGCTCGCAGATCGGCGCCAGGTCCGCTGCCAGCCGGTCCAGGTCCGCGTGCTGACGCCCGCTGATGGCCATCCAATGCGGTACACCACGCACCGCGAAGGGCACCAGCGCGAAGCGACCCATCTCCACCGGGTGGTCGATCAGGTCGTCATAGTCGTCCGCCCGATAGCCGCCGAAGCCCCAGGGCTCGGCGCCAGCCCGGGACAGGCTGGTGGCCACGCGCCAGTCGGCATAGGCCTCCCCCGGCGGCGGCGCCAGCTCCACGCGGCAGGGTTGGTGGTCCAGACCGCCCACCCGCAGGAACAGGCTCGGGCCGTTGAAATAGGCATGGGTGGCATCCAGGTGCGCCGAGCGCACGCTGAGATCCCAGGCATAGACCTCGTAGCGCACGCAGACCGGGCCTGCGACCCCCTGCACCTGCCAGGTCTGCTTGTCCAGCTTGCTGACCGGAAGCGCTGTGGGCTCATCCGGCATGCCGCCGCCAGCACCGGCGGCCGGCCAGGCACGCAGGCCGAGCACGTTGCGCGCGAAGTCGCGGATCATGTAGCTGCCCGGGATCCAAGCCGGCATGGACAGGATCAGCAGCGAATCCGGCGGCGCCGGGATCTCCAGCTCGACGGCGAAGACATGCGCCTCGGGGCGCGCAGGGGTGACGCGGTAGATTAACGGGCTCGGCTCGGACATACTGCGGTTCGGGTTGACTCGACGTAGCGCCACGTTACCAAAACCGGACCTGCCCACCAAACACCGTCAGACGGCGGTTTTGGTCGTCGTGCCCATGCCAAGCGATGCCTGCTGATCCGCCCAACACCAGCCCGCAAGGAATTCCGCATCCTGCCGTCGGCGCCGACGATGGCCCGGTCAGGTCAACTCCGCACCACCCCGGAAATCCGCCGCCTCCGCGCCGTCGTTGGGCATCGGGGCTGCGGCTGAGTGCGGTCGCCGGCCTTGTCATCGTCGCGGCCATCGTCATCGGATCGGACCGGCTGGTGTCGCTGAGCGCCGGCGATGCAGTTGCGGATGCCATCGATCAGGTGCAACCCGCCCCGGTGGCGCTGCTGCTGGGCACGGCGCGCGGGCATCAGGGCGGTCAGAACCGTTTCTACCACGCCCGCATCGAGGCCGCCGCGCGGTTGTTCCACAGCGGCAAGGTGCGCGGCATCCTGGTGAGCGGCGACAACTCCAGCCCCTACTACAACGAGCCGATCACCATGCAGCGCGATCTAGTCGCGCTGAATGTACCCAGGGAATTCATCACCCTGGACTATGCCGGGTTCCGGACACTCGATTCCGTGATCCGGGCCAGGCGGGTCTTCGGCGTCGATCGGGTCATCATCGTCAGCCAGCGCTTCCACGCGGAGCGGGCCATCTTTCTTGCGCGTCGGTTTGGCCTGGACGCCACCGGTTTCGCTGCCGCCGACCCCGAGACCGCCGGCCCGAACAAGGTGCGCGCCCGGGAGATGCTGGCCCGGGTCATGGCCGTCCTGGATCTCGCCATCGGCCGCGAGCCCCGATTCCTTGGCGCCCCGGAGACCGTGCGGCTGCGGGATGCGCCCCGTCCAGGCGGCGCCAGCCGAGACTCAGTAGCAGCAGGCCCTGCAGCATCGTGGCCCACTCACTGAGCGTTGGGATCTGCTCGGGCGGATTGAACACGATGGGCGTCGCTTCGTCGTCCGCAACGCCAGTCACCGGTCCTTCTCCACCCTCGCCATCCGCACCCCATGTTGCCGTAGCCTGGTTCTCGAAGGTCTGGCTGACAGTCGGGTTATCGACCGCCATGTCGAAGCTGATGACCCGTTCATTGTTGGCCACCTCTTCAGTCGTCGCCCTCCTGTCTGGACCAGGGTTGGCCTCGGTGAATATGTTGCACCCTGTGGGCATGGCCATGGCCTGACTGCATTGCCGGCAGACCGCTGGCCTTTGATCTGATTCCAGGCGGCCTGTTCCTCGGCGCGCAAGGCCTCATGCAGCGCCGGAAAACGCGGATCTTTGCGCAACGGCTCGAGCACGGGGTCGTTAGCGAGCAGGCCGGCGGCGACAGCCCATCCGGAAGTCCACTGTTCCAATTCGACCAGCGCTGCATCCACACCCTCCTGCAGTAGCGTAAGACGCACCGCCGCATAGTGCAGCCATTGGCTGTCCCAGCCCTGGGCGCGCAGCTCGTCCAGCCGCTGGCGGGCACGATCCAGCCATTGGGCGGCTCGGCGGGGATCGCCGGATTGCCGATACGCATGGGCCAGCGACCCCAGATAGACCAGGTCGTAGTCAGAGGCGACAACCGCATCCGTCCGCCCGCCCAGGGCCTTCTCCAGCGCCCGCGCCGCTTCGCCGGGGCGGCCATCCAGCAGGGCCGACAGCCCTGACAACGCCTCCACGCGACGCCATTCCAGATCCGGCGACTGGTCAACGGACAGGGCCGCACGCTCGATCTCCACCAGCCCCTTGAGCCCTGCCACATCACCCAGGACCTGATACAGGATCTCCAGCCGGTCGCGCGCGCTCTGACTCGGAAACTCCTTGGCCAGTGTCCGCTCCGCCCAGCGCAGGGCGCGATCCGCTTCTCCTACGCAGGCCAGGGTCAACGCCATCATGGCCATGGAGGCCGACTCGCGCTCGCCCTGGCCCAGGGCCGAGTCCGCCCATCGGTACGCACCGGCAAGATCTCCGCTTTCCAGCGCCAGGTCGGCCAGGTTTCGCTCCAGCTGCGGCGTGGCGCGGCTTCCGCCGACAAGCGCCTGGAGCTCCGACAGGGCCCGGGCGCGCTCGCCGGACCGCCCCAGTGCGCGCGCATGATCCACAGCCACCAACACCGACAGCGGCTCCAGCCGACGCGCCTGCTCGAGGCTTGCCAGGGCGTCGCGCAGACGGCCCTGACGCTGCATCGCCAGCCCCAGCCAGACCCAGGCCTCGGCATCGTCCGGCCGCTGCGCCAGCGCCTGCTCCAGCTGATGCTCCGCAAGACCGTATTCGCCTCGCAGGTAGCGCCACAGGCCGAGCACCGCCACTGTCTCGGCGTCATCGGGGGCCAGTTCCAGCGCCTTGTCCAGCGCGGGTCTCGCCAGCTGCTGGGACTGCGCCAGCGGCAGGTTGCCGTAGTAGGACAGGAGCAGGTAAGACAGCCCCAGGCCCCGGTAGGCAGGGGCATAGTTCGGATCGGTTCCGGCGGCCTGCTGATACAGCTCTAGCGCCCGGCGCAGCCCCTCCTCGGTGCGCGTACTGCGGTAGTGCTGGCCCAGCAGATAGTAGTCATAGGCGGCGAGGATGTCTGGCGCCGGCGGCGTCAGGCGCGCCATCTCGGCGTCGCTGACCCCACCCCGCAGCGATTCGACGACGCTGCGGGCGATATCCCGCTGCACCTCGTAGACGTCGCTCAGGGGGCGGTCATAGCTGCGGCTCCAGAGCTGGCGTCCGTCCCGGGTGTCCAGAATCCGGATGAACACCCTGAGGTGGTCGTCGGCGCGCAGCACCTGCCCCGACACCAGCGCATCGGCGCCCAGCAGCCGCCCCGCCTCCGCCGGCGTCGTCCCCTCGGCGGGCAGGCCGAAGGACGAGACCGGCCCAACCACCCGCGGATTGCTCAGCTGGCCCAGCGCATTGATCAGCTCGGTGCCGAGGCCCTCGGCAAAATAGAGGTACGCCTGATCGTCACCCAGGGTCTCGAAGGGCAGGACCGCCACCGTCCTGATCGCCTCGGGGGCGGCGCCCTGCCGCACGGCCAACCAGAGCAGCGCCACGCAGACCAGCGTCACCGACAGTGCCAGCGGCACGATCCAGCGCCGATGCGCCCGGACCCGCGCGCGCCATGCCCTTGCCCCTCCAGACAAGGGCCCGGACCAGGACCCGAGCCGCGCTCCGGAGCGTCGCTCCTCCGGCGGCCGGTCCCCGGGGTTCAGCTCGCGGCTCGGCGGCGGCAGGTCCGCGCCCTCTCCCGGAGCGGGCGTCGCGGCCGATTCGCGCCCGGCGTTCTGGCTGGCACTCTGGCTGGCACTCTGGCGAGCGATCAGGCGATAGCCGCGCTTGGGAACAGTCTCGATATAGCGTGGCTGACTGGAGTCGTCGCCCAGCGCCTTGCGCAACCGGGCGATCGCCTGGTAGACCGAGTGCTCCCCGACCACCTGGCCCGCCCACACCCGTTCCAGAATCTCCTCGGCACTGACTACCCGGCCCGACGCCTGGGCGAGATAGACCAGCAGGTCCATGTAGCGCGGTTCGATACGAATCTCGGGACGGACCTCGGAACCCGTCTCCGGACGCGTCCGGGGCTCGCCCCGCACAATCCGGCTCAGGCTTGGCTGAACCGTCCATTCACCGAGTTGAAACGCGTCCGGATCCGACATGCGAGGCCTCTCACGGAAAAAATCCTTTTAAAAACAGAAGGCTAGGCTTGTGTCAGAAAATGATCAGAAAAGCCTTAGCCAAGCATCAGGCGCCCGCGCCGCCGCCTTGTTATAACGGCAGCCGGGGTAGAGGCCAGCCGGCGCTCTACGAAGGAAGCAGCCAAATCACGGAGCAACACCCATGCGCAACAGGCGTTTCACCCGCACTCCCATCGCCGCCGCCCTGGCACTGGCCTGCGCCGAGCCGGTGCTGGCCGCCGTCCCCGGCGTCGCGCAGATCGACTGGATGGAAACCAACCATGCCCTGGTGGAGGTTGATCCAGCCGCCACCGCCTACGCGGACCTGGTGACCGTCCGGGGCGCCGTGGAGATTCCCGTGCGCTGGAGCAAGTGGAGCGGCGAACCGGCCACCCGGGCCGAATACCGGCTCGACGGACAGGTCATTGTGACCCAAGCGCTCAGCGGCGGCCAAGTGCAATCCGGCTCCGCTCAGCTGCGGATCGACCGGGGCGGTATCTACGACCTGACCGTTGCGCTGTGCAACGCGGACGGCTGCGCCGAGTCCAGTGCGGTAGAACTCGTCGTCGCCGACACCGACGGCAGTCACCTCGACCCCATCCGGCTCAATGTGGGCGAGCACCACCAGCCCTATGTCAACACCAGCGACCATGTGGTGGCCGCCTATTTCGTCGAATGGGGCGTCTACGACCGGCAATTCCCGGTAGACCGGATCCCGGCCTACAATCTCACCCACCTGCTCTATGGCTTCATCCCCATCTGTGGGGGTGACGGCATCAACGACGCCCTCAAGCAATCCAGCCCGGGCAGCTTCAGCGCCCTGCAACGCGCCTGCGCGGGGACCGACGACTTCGAGGTCGCCATCCATGACCCCTGGGCCGCGCTGCAAAAGCCCCAGGACGGCCACGACTGGGGCACCGCGTACAAGGGCAATTTCGGCCAGCTGATGGCGCTCAAGCGCGCCTACCCGGCGCTCAGGATTCTGCCGTCGTTTGGCGGCTGGACCCTGTCCGACCCGTTCTATTTCATGGCTGATCCGGCGATCCGCGCGCGCTTCGTCGACTCCGTGGAGACCTTCGTCCGCACCTGGAAATTCCTCGACGGCGTGGACATCGACTGGGAGTACCCCGGCGGCCGCGGGGCCAATCCTGCGCTCGGCAATCCGGCAACCGACGGCGAGACCTATGTCGCGCTCATGCGTGAACTGCGCACCATGCTCGACCGCGTGGAGGCCGACACGGGCCGCGAACTGCTGCTGACCTCCGCCGTCAGCGCCGATCCGGCCAAGATCGCGCTGGTCGACTATGCAGCGGCGCAGCCCTGGCTCGATCTGATCTTTGCCATGAGCTACGACTTCTATGGCGCCTGGAGCCTGACCGAGCTGGGTCACCACGCCGGCCTGTACGCACCGCGCTTCGACCCGGACGACGACTTCAACGCCAGCTCGGGCATCAACGCGCTGATCGACCAGGGCGCGGACCCGGCGCGGATCGCGCTCGCCGTCGCCATGTACGGTCGCGGCTGGAGCGGGGTCTCGGGCGGCCAGGGCAGCCCCTTCACCGGCACCGCGAGCGGGCCGATCGCCGGGACCTGGGAGGCCGGCGTGCTGGATTATCGCGACGTCGCCGAGCGACTGCTCGAGCCTGGCTGGCAGTACGGCTATGACAGCTGGGCCGAGGCCGCCTACGCCTTCAACCCGGAGACCGGCGACCTGGTCAGCTTCGATGATGCCACCTCGGTGCAGGCCAAGGGCGCCTTCGTCGATGCGTACGGACTCGCCGGCCTCTACGCCTGGGAGATCGACGCCGACAACGGCGACATCCTCAACGCCATGCACGCGGGCCTGGGGCATGCCCCGGCCGCGCCCGGGGAAAACGCCCCGCCAGAGGACGACGCCCCCCCGGAGGAGCATGAGCCGCCAGCGCAAAACCAGGCACCCGAGGTGGATCTGGCGGATGGCCTCAGGGTCGTGGCTGGCAACACCCTGACGCTGGAGGCCAGGGCGCGAGACCCCGACGGTGATACGCTGCGCTATGCCTGGACGATTCCGGACGCGCTCTCGCCGTCCCGTCTCGACGGCCCCTCGGTCGAGCTGACCGCGCCCATGGTCCAGTCCACCACGGACTATGCCGTGCAGGTGACCGTCAGCGACGGCGCGCTGAGCGCAACGGCGACCACGACCGTCACCGTCGAGCCGGAGACGACCGGCGGCGCCTGCTCGCGCACCGACCCCGACGCCGGCAACCATCCGGCCTGGGACGCGGATACCGTCTACGTCGGCGGCGACACGGTCAGCCACGGTGGCCTGGTCTGGACCGCGAAATACTGGACCCGGGGCAACGCGCCCGCCATCGGTGCCGATGCCTGGCGCCTGATCAGCGAGGTCAACCTCGGCTGGCAAGCCGCGGCCGTCTATCTTGGCGGTGATCGCGTCGACTACCAGGGGCGTCGCTGGGAAGCGAAGTGGTGGACGCGCGGGGACGTACCGGGCTCGGCCATGGTCTGGGTCGACGTCGGGCCGGCGCTGTGTAACTGAGGGATCAGAGCATCCGCGACAGCAGGCCCAGGGTGGCATCCGCCCTGGGCAGTTCCACCCGCACCCGCCAGCCGGAACCGGGGGCGACGTCGATGCAATTGCCGGCCATGTCCAGCATCCGCCGCAGCCGGAAGCGCGTCGCGCCGGACGGCGTCAGCAGTTCCAGCTCGTCGCCGACGGCGAAGCGGTTCCTGACCTCGATCTCCGCCAGACCGGCATCGCCGCCGCTCACCTCGCCGACGAAGATGCTGCGCTGGTCGCGCGAGGCACCGTCGTCGTAGTTCTGCAATTCCGACGGGGCGTGGCGCCGGTAGAAGCCCTCGGTGTAACCGCGGTTGGCCAGCCCCTCCAGCGCCGCCAGCAGCTCCGGCCGAAACGGACGGCCGGCGGCGGCATCGTCGATGGCCTGGCGGTACACCCAGGTGCTGCGGGCAGCGTAATAGTGGGACTTGGTGCGGCCCTCGATCTTCAGGCAGTCGATGCCCATGGCCGTCAGGCGCTCGACGTGCTCCACCGCCCGCAGATCCTTGGCGTTCATGATGTAGGTGCCGTGCTCGTCCTCGAACACCGGCAGATACTCGCCCGGACGCTGTGCCTCCTCCAGCAGCCAGACCTCGTCTGCGGCCGGATGCCGGGTATCGGCCGGCAGCTGGTCTGGCGGCTGATCCGGTGGCTGATCCGGCGACTGATCCGGCGACTGGGCCTGACCCACCCGGTACTCCCAGCGACAGGCGTTGGTGCAGGTGCCCTGGTTGGCATCGCGTCGGTTGAAATAGCCGGACAGCAGGCAGCGGCCGGAGTAGGCGATGCAAAGCGCACCGTGGACGAAGACCTCGAGCTCCATGTCGGGGCAGGCCTGCCGGATCTCGGCGATCTCCGCCAGCGAGAGCTCCCGCGACAGGATCACCCGCCGGACGCCCTGCTGCTGCCAGAAGCGCACCGCCGCGGCATTGGTGGTATTGGCCTGCACCGACAGGTGCACGTCCAGCTCCGGCCAGCGCTCGCGCACCAGCAGGATCAGACCCGGATCGGCCATGATCAGCGCATCCGGCCCCAGCGCCACCACCGGCGCCATGTCGTCCATGAAGGTCTTCAGCTTGGCGCCGTGCGGCATGACGTTGGCGGCCAGGTAGAAACGCCGCCCCTGCGCGTGGGTGGCGGCGATGCCCGTGGCCAGGGTGGCCAAGTCGAAGTCGTTGTTGCGTACCCGCAGGCTGTAGCGTGGAACCCCGGCATAGACCGCATCGGCGCCGTAGGCCAGCGCATAGCGCAGGTTCTTCAGGGTGCCGGCGGGGGCCAGCAGCTCGGGGCGCGGCTGGTCGCCTGAAGAAGCCGACAGCGCGCTCATGCCGCCCCCCGGCAGGGCCTGGCCGCATCGGCGATCAATGCAGTTCCACCTCAAAGCGCAGCAACTCGGTGCCGCCGAGCAACGACTGGCGCCGGATCTCCACCGGCAGCCGCTGCCCGGGCCGGCTGTCCATCAGTGCGATGCGGATGTCGGCATAGCTCGCGATGGGGCTGTCACCCACGCGCACGATGCGGTCACCCTGCTTGACCCCGGCGTCCTTGGCGCCGCTGGTCTCGGCAAAGGCCTGCACGCCCAGGCCCTCGCCGTCGGGCTCGGTCTCCAGCATCACGCCCAGCAGGCCAGTGCGGGGCAGATCGACCTGGCTGGGATACAGCACGAAGTCGGCCATGGCCGGGTCGAAGGGTCGCCCAGCGCCGCTGACCACGGTGACCGCCGGCACGTCGACGCGGCGCGTCACCCGCGACGGGATGCCGTGGCCGTACTCCACATGCCCCACCCCGGCCAGCACCACCAGGGTCTTGTCCGGATTGCCCTGGAGCCAGTCAGCGGCACGCTCGGCCATGCCCTCGTCCCACAGCAGCTGCACGTCCAGGAACCGCTCGAACGCGGCATCGTCGTCCTTCGGATGCATGTCGAATACCGCCTTGATGCGGCCACGGTAGTGCACGTCGTCGCGATCGATCTCCGCGGGGATGCGCGCCCGCTCGGCCTCGGTCAGCGCGTCAATGCCGCCGTCGCCCACCTTTTCGGTGATCTCGCGCTCGATGTTCAGCGCCACCAGGGGCAGCCCATGTTCGCGCGCGTAGCGCAGGATCGGTCGGTACAGCCGGTAGTCGAAGCGCCAGCGCTCGAAATACTCCGTCTGCCGCAGCAGCTCTGCCTCATCCAGCTCTCCAGCGACATAGGCGTCCAGATAGGGCTGGAATGGCTGCTGGAAGAACTCCATGCCGATGCCCACGGCCTTGCCGCGCTGGTGCAGGCCCTGGATGATCGCCAGCTGATTCAGGTGATCCTCGTAGGCGTCGTGACTCTCGCCCACGAAGACCACGCGCCGATCGGCGATGCGCTCCAGCAAGGCATCCAGCCCGGTGATGGTGGCGGAATCGATCACCGCCGTCTGCGGGCTCGGCAGCGCGTCGGCCTGGTCCGCCTGGTCTGCTGGAGCCGCTGCGGCCGGCGGCGTCGACTCCGCCGGTGCCGTGGCCGGTTCTGCGTCGTCCGCCAGCGCCGGCATGCCCCACAGGCATAGCAGCAACGGCAAGAGCGCCCGGCCGGCGACGGGAGAAAACCTGCTTGTGTTGTCTGAAATCAATGGAGGCCCCGCTGAGATTGTTGAACCCTGATCCAGTGAGACGCTGATTTATTGGCCTCCTGGCCAAAAATCAGCACGCGATTCGAAAATGCGATTTCCGAATCGCTTCAATTTCAGCGGCTTCCGCCGCTAAAATTGGCGGGGCCTCCTGCCCCGCATGGGAAATGCTGAATTGATCAGCATTTACCTAGATGATGGGGTCATCCAAGACCAATTCCCCACCCGCCCCATGATCCGTCCAAAAGTGATGTCCCGACACGGTCTGAAGCCCCTCCTCCGCCCTTGGCTGCTGGTCTGCCTGGTGCTGCCAGCCGTACTGATGGCCGCGCTGCCCGCCATTTCCCTGGCGGCCCCGACGGCCCGGGCCGACGACGACGCCATCGTCACCCATCGACTCCAGGCGCGCCTCGTGCCGGAGACCGGCCACATCAGCGTCACCGACATCCTGACCCTGCCGGCCGATGTCGGACAGGTGGTGTTCTGGCTGCACGAGGGCCTGCGCCCCGAGGTGATCTCCGGCAACGCCGTGCTGGAGCGCATCGGTCACACTGGCCACCTGGAGCGCTTTCGCCTCAGCCGCAAGGGCTCCGACCCCGTCAGCCTGCGCTATGCCGGCAGCATCCGGCATCCCATGCAGACGGTGCGCGAGGGCATGGGCCGCAGCCGCATGCAGTCCATCGGCACCATCGAGCCGGACGGCGTCTATCTCAACGGCTACAGCGGCTGGTATCCGCGCATCGACGACACCCTGCTGCGCTTCACGCTGGACCTGTGCCTGCCGCCGGGCTGGCTCGCCGTGTCACAGGGCGCCGGACCCGTGCTGAACGGCAACGCCGGCGAGGCCTGCATGCAATGGCAAGAGGCGCTGCCCCAGGACCAGATCCACCTCAGCGCCGGCCGCTTCAAGCTCTACCGCCGGCCCACCGCCCATGGCGAGGCGCAGGTCTACCTGCGGCTGCCGGACGACGCCCTGGCGGCACGCTACCTGGACGCCACCGCCACCTATCTGGACCGCTACAGCGGGCTCATCGGCCCCTACCCCTACGCCAAGTTCGCGCTGGTGGAAAACTTCTGGGAGACCGGCTACGGCATGCCGTCCTTCACCCTGCTGGGCTCGCGCGTGCTGCGGCTGCCATTCATCCTGCACACCTCCTACCCCCACGAGATCCTGCACAACTGGTGGGGCAACAGCGTCTACATCGACTACGCATCCGGCAACTGGAGCGAGGGCCTCACCGCCTACCTGGCGGACCACCTGAACCAGGAGCTCGACGGGCGCGGTGCGGACTACCGGCGCGACCAGCTCAAGGCCTACGCCGACTATGTGGACGGCGACGCCGACTTTCCGCTGACCGCCTTCCGCGGCCGTCATGGCACCGCCTCACAGGCGGTGGGCTATGGCAAGATGCTGATGACCACCCACATGTTGCGCACCTTGCTGGGCGATGAGACCTTTCGCGCCGGCCTGCAGCGGTTCTATGCCGACAACCGGTTCCGCGTTGCCTCGCTCGACGACCTGCAGCAGGCGTTCGAGTCCGTCAGCAATCGCGATCTGCAACCGTTCTTCGATGCCTGGACCCGACGCACCGGCGCGGCGGAGCTCAGCCTGGTCGAGGTGCAGTCCAGGCCCAGGCCCGACGGCTCCCACCAGGTCAGCGGGCGCATCGAGCAGACCCAGCCGGGCCCTGCCCTGCCCATGGCCGTGCCCGTTGTCGCCCATGCCGACGGCGGCCAGGTCGAGGTCAGCACGGTGGAGCTCGACGACGGCCAGGGGACCTTCACGCTGGATCTGCCGTCGGCGCCCGTGCGCGTGGCCGTCGACCCCCGCTTCGAGACCTTTCGGCGGCTTTCTGCGGCAGAATCGCCGGTGGCCCTGAGCAACCTGTTTGGCGCCGACGGCGGCCTGATCCTGCTGCCGGCGGCGGCCCCGGCCGCCCTGCGCGACGGCTACCTGGCGCTGGCGCGGGCCTGGCTGCAGGGCCGGACGGGCTGGACCACGGCGCTGGACACCGAGCTGCAGGCCTTGCCCACTGACCGGCCGGTCTGGCTGCTCGGCTGGGAGAACCGCTTCCTGCCCGAACTGGCCGCCGCCAACCCAGCCATCGCGCTGAACCCGCCACAACGGCAGGTGGTGCTGGCAGGCGAAACCCTCGGCACCAGCGCTCAGCAGGACGCCAACGGCGCAGCCAGCCTGGTGCTGACCGCCTGGCGCGACCGGCAGGCGCTGGGCTGGGTAGCCACATCAACGCCCGAGGCCCTGCCCGGGCTGGCGCGCAAGCTGCCTCACTACGGCAAATACGGCTATCTGGCCTTCCGGGGCAAGGCGCCGGACATCCAGCGCAAGGGCCAGTGGCCAACCAACGACTCGCCGCTGATGCACTGGTTCACCAACGCGCGCCCCGCGCTGCCGCTCCCCCCGCGCGAACCCGTCTGGCAGCCCTGATCTGGACCCGCCACACGCCTCCGCCCTGCCTACTCCTGAGTCGCCGGGAGATCCCCGGCGCCATGCAGCGTGACGGCGTACTTCATCAGTTCCGTCTGGCACTGCAGGCCGAGCTTGATCATCATGCGCCTGCGGTAGGTGTCCACGGTCTTGGTGCTGATCCCCATGGCCTGGGCCACCTCGCGCGCCGGCTTGCCCGCGCCCAGTTCCTTCAGCACCAGCCGCTCGCGCCGCGACAGGCTGCGCTTCTCCGTACCGTTAGCGAGCCGGGTCGGCGGCGGCAACTCCGGCAGGCGCATCTCACCGGCCATCGCCGCGCGGATGGTCGCCGCCAGTTCGGTGACAGACTGCTCCTTCTGCACATAACCGCATACCCCGGCCGCCATCATCTGCGACACGAACGGCCATTCGCCCTGGGCGGACAAGGCGATGACCCGGGTCTTCGGCAGTGACTTGACGATCTGCGCAGCGGCATCGATACCGCTGAGTCGCGGCATGCAGATGTCCATCAGCACCACATCCGGCTTCCATGCATGGGCCAGGGTCACCGCCTCCTCGCCATCGCTGGCGAAGGCGACCACCTCGATATCCGCCTCCTGCGCCAACAGCGCACCCAGTCCATCGCGCACCATGCGATGATCATCCACCAGCAAGACCTTGATCTTCATCGTCCCCCCCGTTGATAGTACACGCGCCTGCACCGCGCGGAGCGGCACCGTGCGTGGATGTGGCGATTATATACCCGCCTTGTGGGGATGTCGGGATTTCACGGCTGGATAGAGGACTACAACAGCGGCAACGAGACCTGATGGCGCACTTTCTTGCCCAGCCTGTCGCAGCGGCGCGTCCGCTCCGGTCCGGCCGGCAAGCGCCGGGCGAACACCATCGCCTGCCGAGGATCGTGCTGGCGATGCTCGTAGTACTTGGCCAAGGCCTCCAGCGCCGCAGGTTCATCCGCCGCCGCCAGTCGGTTCCACAGCGACAACGCCTGCGGCCACAACCCACTGCGCCGATACAGCGTCGCCAACAGCAGCAGATCCGCCGAGGGCAGGGTCGGCGCGGCAGACTGCAGCAAGATGCGGGCGCCCACGGCGTCGCCGCGCTGTAGCCGCCCCCGGGCAATGGCGCCAACATCCGCGCCGTGCGCCGCCGGCTCCTGTTCCACCCGGACCAGGGCCGGCACCAGCGCCGCCAGCGAGATCAGGTCGAGCCGATTATGGCGCAACACCGCACCAAGCCGGCCGCCGTCGCCCCGGCGCAGCCAGTCCAGCCAGGCCGCCGGGGCCTCGGCGCCGGGCATGTCATCAATACGTGTAAAACCCAGCAGGCGCTGCTCGACGCTGGACAGCCGACAATCCGGCCAGCAACGGGCGAAGGACCGACGCACCGGATACAGCAGATCGAGGTGGGCGATGGCATCCAGCGCCGGCACGGGCGTGTCGGGCCCGGCGGCGAGGCGAAAGCGGGTGGTCAGCAGCGGCAGGTCGAAGCCCTTGCCGTTGTAACTGATCAGCAGGCTGGTCTGGACGAGTTCCTCCGCCAGCAACCGTAGCATCGACGCCTCTGCGTCCAGCCGCGTCAGCAGCCATTGCCGCAGCAACAGAGCATCACCGCACAGGCGGGCGATGCCACAGACGAACACCCAGGTGCCGGTGCCGCCGGCCAGCCCGCTGGTCTCGGTGTCGATGAAGGCCCAGGTCGCCGGGCTTGTCGTTGCCAGACTTGCTGCCGTGGTTGCTGCCGGAGCCGTTGAGGAACCCTGCGCCGAATCCGCTGCCGGGGCCAGCAGATAGGGCATCGCCGCCGCGCAGTCTTTCAGCCCGCAGCGGCCATGGCGACGCACCAGGGGCCAGCGGCGCTGAAGCCGCAGCACGCCGGGCGCGACGATCTCGGCGCCCAGGGCGTCCGCCAGGGCCGATTCGTCCGGCGCTTGCCGCGAGGGCGTACGGCGGCGAACGGGGTCCAGACAGCGCAGCCGCTCGGCCAGGGACGGACGCGCACCAGCGTCGGACCCTTCGCTTTCCGCTCCGCCGGGAGGCCCCTCGGGCGCCGGCGGCTCCGGGCTGGCGGAGCGCAACCGCCGTAATCGATCAGACAGGCTCGCCATGGCTAATGCGTCGTCGAGTCCCCATTCTGCCCGCCGGCCGCCGGCATCGGGCGAGCCTCATCCGCCGGCCCGTTGTCGCGGTCAGCAGCGGGGGCGCGCAACAACCCCAACACCGTCAGCGCCATGGCCTTCGGGCCCTGGTTCGGGCCCCGGTTCCGATCGTGGGCGGGCTGCTCGTCGCCGGACAGCACCGGACCGACGCAGGCCGGACAACCGGCGGTGCAGGCGCAGGCCGAGACCAGACCGATGGCATCCTGCACCAGCTCGGGTGCCGCATCGAACAAGGGCCCGGACAGGCCGACGCCGCCCGGGTAGTTGTCGTACAGGAACAGCGTCGGCTGGAATCGATCAGCCGCCGGGGCGCCCATGTCCAGGGGCTCGTTGTCGGGTCCACGCAACTGGCCGCGACCATCGTTGCCAACCACGGCGAACCAGCTGCCCTGCCCGTCGCCGACGGCACGGCCCAGGTCCGGGATCTCGGCCATGACGCGCAGCGCAGCCACATGGTGCAGCGCATAGGCGGCGCCAAGGAAGCCTTCGATGGCCCGCTCCCGGTTCGGCAGCGCCTGCTCCAGCGCCTGCGGATGCACCTGCCACCAGACCGCCGTGGTGTGCATCTCCTGATCCGGCAGGTCGATGTTGCCATAGCCGATGTTGTCGTGGCTGTAGTAGCGGATCTTCTTGTAGCCCGGATAACGGCGCACCAGGTGCACCTCGCCCTGGGCCACCGCGGCGCGGGCCCTGGCCGGGGCCTCGGCACCCGGTTCGGCACCCAGCGGGCGGCGCTCGAAGCGCTCGAGGATCTTGAGCCTGGTGTAGTCGATGGCGTCGGTGTAGTAGTCGGCGCGGGTCTTGCGCACGAAGGCCTTGCGCCCGACCCAGTCCAGCCGCTCCACCTGGTAGGGCTGTGACTGGACCATGTAGATGGCGCCCTCATACAGGGTGCCGGGGGCGCTCGAGTAGTCCACCTCGGCAATGATGGTCTGCCTGCCCTCGCCGATGTCGATGACGACGAAGTTGCCCTCCGCCACCGAGCGCAGCGACACGGCATTGGCCGGATAGCTGTCCGCCACCCAGAACCAGCGCCCGCCCTGGCGCTGCAGCACGCCCTCGTCGCGCAGATAGGCCAGCATCTCGGCGATGTCCTCTCGGCAATCGGCGCCAAAGCCCTCGCCGTCCTGGAACGGCAGCTCGAAGGCGGCGCAGCGCACATGGTCCATCAGGATCAGCAGCTGATCGGGATGGATGCGCGCATGCTCCGGCGAGGCGCCGAGAAAGAACTCCGGATGCCGCACCATGTACTGGTCCAGCGGATCGCTGGTGGCCACCAGCACGCCCAGGCTGGGCCGGTTACGCCGCCCGGCGCGACCGAGCCGCTGCCAGGTGGCAGCGATGGTGCCCGGGTAGCCGTTCAGCACCGCGACGTCCAGGGCGCCGATGTCCACGCCGAGCTCCAGCGCCGAGGTGCTCACCACGCAGTCCACGCGCCCGGCCCGCAGGGCGCGCTCGGTGGCACGGCGCTCGCTGGGCAGGTAGCCGCCGCGGTAGGCCAGCACCCGCGGCGGCCGGCGCGGATCGCGGTCGAAGACGTCTTTGAGGTACTTGGTGATCACCTCCACCATGAGCCGCGAGCGCGCGAAGACGATGTTCTTGAGCCCGGCCTTGGTGGCGGCGCGGGCGATGCGCGTGGTCTGGGAGCGGGCCGAGGCACGGATGCCGAGATCGGGGTCGATGACCGGCGGATTCCAGAGCAGCAGATGCCTCGCCCCGCGCGGTGCCCCGCTGTCGGTCACCGCGGCGACGGGCTCGCCCACCAGCCGGGAGGCCAGCTCCGCCGGATTGGCGATGGTGGCCGAGGCGAAGATGAAGCGCGGCGCGGCGCCATAGAAGCGGCAGATGCGCTGCAGGCGCCGGAAGACATTGGCCACATGCGAGCCGAAGACGCCGCGGTAGCTGTGCAGCTCGTCGACAACGATGAAGGCCAGCGACTCGAAGAACTGCGCCCACTTGGTGTGGTGCGGCAGGATGGCCTGGTGCAGCATGTCCGGGTTGGACAGCACGATGTCGCCGCGGGTGCGCACCGCCTTGCGCGCGTCGCCGGGCGTGTCGCCGTCGAAGGTGAAGGCCTTGATGCCGAGACCGCCGTCCCCGGCCCCCGGCCAGTGATTCAGCTCTGTGAGCTCGGCCACCTGGTCCTGGGCCAGGGCCTTGGTGGGGAACAGATAGAGCGCCTTGGCGCCGCGGCTCAGCACCGCGTCGATCACGGGCAGGTTGTAGCAGAGCGTCTTGCCGGATGCCGTCGGCGTGGCCGCCACCAGATGGCGGCCCTCCCGCGCCAGGTCCCAGGCGGCGCGCTGATGGCTGTAGAGCCGGTTCAGCCCGCGCGCCATCAAGGCCTCACGCAGCCGCGGATGCAGGTCGTCCGGCAGCGGCGCAAACCGCGCCGGCAGGGCCGGCATCGCCAGTTCACCGGTGATGCGCCCGCTGTACCGGCGCCGGAATCCCGACAGCAACCGCTCCACACCCGCGCCCTCGCGCCCGCTTTGCGCCGTCTCCCCCGTCATCCTGCACCCCCGGTTTTCAACTGCATCGCAGTCTAGCACCGGGGTGGCTCATTTCCTGAGCCCGCCGCAGCCGGATCGGCGAACAGCTACAGCACCGCGGACACCAGCTTGATGCTTGGATCGTGCCGGTCGGTCTCGATGCGGAAGCCCAGTGACTTCATCAGCGCCAGCATGCGGTGATTGGCGGTCAGCACCTCCCCTTCCATGATGCGCAGGCCCTTGTTGCGCGCGTTCTGCATCAGCGAGCGCATCAGGCGGGCGCCAATGCCGCGGCCGCTGCTGGCGTCGGAGACGACGATGGCGAACTCGCAGGTGTCGCCGCCGGGACGCGACATATAGCGGGCGACCCCCACCTCGGTCTCCTGGCCGCCGTCCTCGATGACCCCGACCAGCGCCATCTCGCGGTCGTAGTCGATCTGGGTGAAGCGCACCAGCATCTCCGGCGTCAATTCCTTGATCGCCTGCATGAAGCGGAAATACTTGGTCTGCTCCGACAGCCCGCGCACGAAGCTCTGCTCCAGTTCAGCGTCCTCCGGCCGAATCGGGCGAATGATCAGATCGGTGCCGTCGGGCAGCGGCACCCGCTCGATCAGGTGCTGCGGGTAGGGGTGAATGGCCATGTGACCGTACAGCGACTGCTGTGGCGGCCGATAGGCCACGCGGATGCGGGCATCCACGGCAATGACCTCCAGGTCGTTGCCGATCAGCGGGTTGATCTCCATCTCCAGGATCTCCGGCAGCTCGCACACCATCTCCGAGACCCGCTGCAGGATGCGCGACAGGGCCTGGCGGTTCATCGGCGGCATGTGGCTGAAGGCCCCCATCAGGCGCGCCACCCGGGTGTGCTCGATCATGGTCTGGATGATGAAGGCGTTCAGCGGCGGCAGCCCCAGCGCCCGGTCGCCGAGCACCTCCATGTCGGTGCCGCCGGCGCCAAAGCTGATCACCGGGCCGAAGATGGGATCGCGCGCCACGCCCACCATCAGCTCGCGCGCCGCCCGCGTCGGCACCATGTGCTCCACTGTCACGCCGTCGATGCGCGCCTCCGGACGCAACCGCCCGGCGCGCTCCACCAGCTCGGTGTAGGCGCGACGGATGGTCTGGGCATCATTCAGCCCCAGCCGCACGCCATCCACGTCGGACTTGTGCAGGATGTCCGGCGAGCTGATCTTCATCACCACCGGAAAGCCCAGCGCCTGGGCCGCCATCAGGGCCTCGTTGGGGCTGCGCGACAGCACCGCCTGGGTGGTGGGGATGCGGAAGGCCGACAGGATGGCCTTGGCCTCGATGGTGCCGAGGATCTTGCGCCCCTCCGCCATGACGCCCTCGATGATCAGCCGCGCCCCTTCGACGTCCGGCGTGAGCTGCTGGGACAAGGGCCCCGGCGATTGCACCAGCAGGCCCTGATTGCGGCGGTGCTGCGCCAGGTAGGAGATGGCGTCGATGACCAGATCCGGCGAATCCAGGTGCGGGATGCCGTGCTGGGAAAACAGCGCATGGGCCTCGGCGACGCGGTCCTCGCCCATCCAGCAGGTGAGCACCGGCTTGCGCGATTTCTTTGCCGCCTCGATCACCTGCTCGGCCACCGCCGTCGGTTGCCAGGTGGCCATGGGCGACAGCAGCACCAGCAGGCAGTCCACGTTCTCGTCCGCGAGGCAGGCGTCGACGGCGGCGCGGTAACGCTCCGCCGAGGCATCGCCGATCACGTCCACCGGATTGCCATGGGACCAGTGCGCCGGCAACGCCTTGCTCAGCACCTCGCGGGTCTGGTCGGTGAACTGCGCCAGCGCCAGGCCCTGTTCGACGGCACGGTCCGCCGCCAACACCCCCGGCCCGCCGCCGTTGGTGACGATGGCCAGCCGGTTGCCGGCAAAGGGCCGGCCGGCGCCGAACACCTGGGCCGCCGCGAACAACTGCCACAGGCGCTCGACGATGACGCCGCCGCTGCGTTCCATGGCCGCGCTGAACACCTCCATCTCGCCGACGAAGGCGCCGGTGTGGGACATGGCCGCCCGCGACCCCGCCGGATGCCGGCCGCCCTTGACCACGATCACCGGCTTCAGCCGCGCCGCCGCCCGCAGTCCGCTCATGAAGCGGCGTGCGTCGCGGATGCCCTCCACGTACAGCAGGATGCTCTGGGTCTGGGAGTCCAGCGCCAGATAATCCAGC
This sequence comes from Thiohalocapsa marina, assembly GCF_008632335.1. GTDB lineage: Bacteria > Pseudomonadota > Gammaproteobacteria > Chromatiales > Chromatiaceae > Thiohalocapsa > Thiohalocapsa marina. The sequence goes on along the minus strand of NZ_VWXX01000003.1, from coordinate 137,536 downwards.
ACGTCGCCGAAGTCCACGTCCGCCGCCGCGCCCATGGACACCACCGTCGAGAACCCCACATTGCGCGGCGCTGCCCAGTCCAGCATGGCGGCACAGATGGCGCCGGATTGCGACACCAGCGCGACATTGCCGCGCTTCGGCATGGCGTTGTGGAAGCTGGCATTGAGGCCATGGGACGGGCGCATCACCCCCAGGCAGTTCGGTCCGAGCACGCGGATGCGATTGCGCCGGGCTGCCTCCACCAGCCGCTCCTGCAGCACGGAGCCGCGCTCGCCGTGCTCGGCAAAGCCCGCCGAGTGGATCACTGCGGCGCGCACGCCATAGTCGCCGCACTGGTCCAGGATGCCCGCGACATGCTGCGCCGGGGTGGCGATCAGCGCCAGGTCGATGTGCTTGTCCAGCGCCGCCAGATCCTTGTAGCAGGGGCGGCCGGCCACCTCGTCGTACTTCGGATTGATGGCGTAGCATTGTCCCTTGAAGTCCGCCGCCAGCAAGTTGCGGTAGACCATGCCGGCCACCGACCCCTCGCCGTCGCTGGCGCCGAACACGGCGACATTATCCGGCACGAACAATTGATCGACATCGGTGAGACGCATCGCAATGAAACCTCGACAGACTTGACGGTTGGGCGGCCCCGGCTCGCCGGGGCATTTGACAGCAATGGCTGAAGCTTGGATATTGGCGAAAAACAGGGGGACCGCGATGAACCTAGCCTACATCTCACACCAGGCCTGCCACGAACACAAGATGGGCGCGCACCATGTGGAGGTGCCCGAGCGGCTGCACGCCATCAGTGATCGCATGATTGCCTCCGGCATCGAGATGCTGGTGACCCATTATGACGCACCCAAGGCCACCCGCGAGCAGCTACTGCGCGCCCACGACGCAGATTACGTGGACATGATCTTCGCCAGCGCCCCGAGCGCCGCGGACACCCTGTCCTGGGTCGATGGCGACACCGCCATGTGCATCGGTACCCTCGACGCGGCCCTGCATGCCGCCGGTGCCGCCACGCTGGCGGTGGATCTGGTGATGGGCGACAAGCATCACGCCGCCTTCTGCGCCGTGCGCCCGCCGGGCCACCACGCCGAACGCCATGCGGCCATGGGCTTCTGCTTCTTCAACAACGTGGCCATTGGCGCCTTCCACGCCATGGACCGGTACGGCATCGAGCGCATCGCCATCATCGACTTCGACGTGCATCACGGCAATGGCACCGAAGATATCTTCGCCGGCAACGAGCATGTCCTGTTCTGCTCCAGCTTCCAGTATCCGTTCTATCCCGGCGGCAGCGCCGAACCCAAGGGCCCCAACATCATCAATACGCCGTTGCCATCGCGCACCGACGGGACCGCCTTCCGCGCCGCCATCGAGCGGGACTGGCTGCCGCGACTGGAGGCCTTCGCGCCGCAACTGGTGATGGTCTCCGCCGGCTTCGACGGCCACGCCGAGGACGACATGGCCCACTTCAATCTGCGCGAGGCGGATTACGCCTGGATCACCAAGCAGTTGCACGATCTGGCCGAGCGTCACGCCGGCGGACGCATCGTCTCCTGTCTGGAAGGCGGCTACAACCTCTCGGCCTTGGGACGCTGCGTCAGCACCCATATTGACGAGTTGATCGGCCATGCCTGATTGGCGGCCTGCTGCCGGGCTGGCTCTGAGACTGGCTCAGTGACAGTCAGGCAACCGGCCTTCAGACCGCATTGCTGCGCTGCAGCATAGAAGGTCCCGAATCAAATCACAAGGCGCGCTCAAGCCCCCAATGCCCGAGGAGACCCGCATGCAGATCCTTGCACCCGCTGCCCTGTTCGCCGCACTGTTGATTCCGGCCGCCGCCGGCGCCGCAATCCAGACCGAGACCGTTGAATACAGCCACGGCGACAGCACGCTGAAGGGCCACCTGGTCTATGACGACAGCATCGAGGGCAAGCGCCCCGGCGTCATCGTCGCCCACGAGTGGTGGGGGCTGAACGACTACGCCAGGCAGCGCGCCCGCATGCTGGCGGAACTGGGCTACGTTGCCTTCGCCATCGACATGTACGGCGACCAGCGGGTGACCCGCCACGCCCCGGACGCCAAGGGCTGGATGCAGCAGATCACCGCCAACGTCGAGGACTGGCGGGCGCGGGCCCTGGCCGGACTGGAGGCTCTGAAGGCCGACCCGCGCGTGGACACCGACAAACTCGCCGCCGTCGGCTACTGCTTCGGCGGTGCCACGGTGCTGCAGATGGCCTATGCCGGCGCCAACCTCGACGGCGTGGTCAGCCTGCACGGCTCACTGCCGCCGGCGCCGGAAGACAGCGACATCAAGGCCAGCATCCTGGCCGCCCACGGCTTCGAGGACCCCTTCGTGCCGGCGGAGCGAGTCGCCGCCTTCCAGCAATCCCTGCAGACAGCGGGCGCCGACTGGCAACTGGTGGTCTATAGTGATGCCCGCCATGCCTTCACCAACCCTGCCGCCGGCGATTACGGCATCGATGCCCTGCGCTACGACGCCGAGGCGGACAGCCGCTCCTGGGCCCAGATGCAGGGCTTCTTCGATCAGATCTTCAGCGACTGATCGCCGCCGGCACCGGCCTGCTGCCCGCCCAGCCCCATGCCCGACACCGCCATCCTCTGGCTGCGCCGCGACCTGCGCCTGACCGACAACCCGGCCCTGTCCGAGGCCCTGGCGCGGTGCGAGCGCGTCGTCCCGGTCTACATCCATGCGCCGCATGAAGAGGCACCCTGGGAGCCCGGGGCGGCATCGTGCTGGTGGCTGCACCACAGCCTGTCGGCCCTGGCCAAGGACCTGGCGGGGCTCGGCTCCCGACTGATCATTGCCCGCGGCGACAGCCTTGCTACCCTGCGCGGCCTGATCGGGCAGACTGGCGCGACGCACTGCCTGTGGAACCGCCTCTACGACCCGGCCACCATCCGCCGCGACACCGCCGTCAAACAGGCCCTGCGGGCGGACGGCATCGCCTGCGACAGCTTCAACGCGGCCATGCTGCTGGAGCCCTGGCAGGTGCAGACCGGCGCCGGCGCGCCCTACCGGGTGTTCACGCCCTACTGGCGCCGCTGCGTCGGCCAGCTCGACCAGGTCGGTCGGCCGCTGCCGAGACCGGACGCCCTGCCGCCGGTGGCGGCAGACATCCCATCCCTGGGCGTGGATGCCCTGGGGCTGCTGCCCAGGATCCGGTGGGACGCAGGGCTTGACGCCACCTGGCAACCCGGCGAGGCCGGCGCCGCGGCGCGGCTGCGGGCCTTTCTGGCCGGCCCCGTGCACGGGTACCGCGAGGGCCGAGACCTGCCCGCGGAACACGGCACCTCGATGCTGTCGCCCCATCTGCATTGGGGCGAGATCGGACCGCGGCAGCTGCTGGCGACAATCGGCGGGGCACAGGACGGCGGCGCGAACGACCGGCGCGACAGCGAGGACGACCGCGCGCATTACCTGCGCGAACTGGGCTGGCGCGACTTCAGCCTGCAACTGCTGTATCACTTTCCGCAGACCACCGACGCGCCGCTGGACCCCAAGTTCAGCTCCTTCCCGTGGCGCGACGATCCGCAAGACGCGCTGCTGCGGGCCTGGCAGCAGGGCCGCACCGGCATCCCCATCGTCGATGCCGGCATGCGCGAGCTCTGGCACACCGGCTGGATGCACAACCGCGTGCGCATGATCGTGGCGTCGCTGCTGACCAAGAACCTGCGGCTGTCGTGGCAACAGGGCGCGCGCTGGTTCTGGGACACCCTGGTGGACGCCGATCTGGCCAGCAACACCCAGGGCTGGCAATGGAGCGCCGGCAGCGGCGCCGATGCGGCGCCCTACTTTCGCATCTTCAATCCCGTGCGCCAGGGCGAGCGCTTCGACCCGAAGGGCCGCTACGTGCGTCGCTGGTGCCCGGAGCTGAACCGGCTGCCGGACAAGTTCATCCATCAGCCGTGGGAGGCGCCGACCGCCCTGCTGCAGCCCTGCGGCGTCCGCCTCGGCACGGACTACCCGCTGCCGGTGGTCGACCTCAAGGGCTCCCGTGCAGAGGCCCTCGCCGCCTACGATCAGATCAAGCAAGGAACCTAAGCCGACCCGGCTTGAGTGGGTTGGGTGTCGGCGCTCTGGGGTCTCGATCGCAGGGATGCGATCGTGAAGCCTACATGGATGTATTCACGGCGCCCCCAGACCGCCTACACCCAACCCACGAAAACCGAAAGCTCATTCGCAACAGCTATAGCGAGGCGCGCCGATGCGGCCATGTCCGCCGGCCAGAGCCGGAAACACGGGGGCCGGAAACGCGGGGGCCGGCAAGTCAGCGGTGAACGGCGTGCCCGGGCAGCCGGGCACGCCGTCACCGCAACACTCAGCCCTGCGCCTTGCGCTCGCGGCGGCGGCGGTGCAGGGCCGGCTCGGTGTAGCCGTTGGGCTCATCGCGGCCGTTGAAGATCAGGTCGCACGCGGCCTGGAAGGCGACGCCGTCGAACCCGGGGGCCATCGGCCGGTAGAGAGGGTCCGCGGCATTCTGGCGATCAACCACCTCGGCCATGCGCCTGAGGCTGGCCATGACCTGGTCCCGCTGGACAACGCCGTGGTGCAGCCAGTTGGCGATGTGCTGGCTGGAGATGCGCAGGGTGGCGCGGTCTTCCATCAGGCCAACGTCGGTGATGTCCGGCACCTTGGAGCAGCCGATGCCCTGGTCGATCCAGCGCACCACGTAGCCGAGAATGCCCTGGCAGTTGTTGTCCAGTTCCTGCTGGATGTCCTGCGCCGACCAGCCCGCCACGGCCTCCGGCGCCGCCACCGGGATGGTCAGAATGGCCTCCAGGGTGGCGCGACGGCCGCCCGCCAGCAGTTCCGCCTGACGCGCGGCCACATCCACCTGGTGGTAGTGCATGGCGTGCAGGGTCGCGCCGGTGGGCGACGGCACCCAGGCGCAGCTGGCACCGGCCTGGGGATGGGCGGCCTTGGCCTCGATCATGGCGCGCATCTCGTCCGGCGCCGTCCACATGCCCTTGCCAATCTGGGCATGCCCGCGCAGCCCGCAGGTCAGACCGACATCGACGTTCCAGTCCTCGTAGGCCAGCAGCCAGGGAGCGGTCTTCATGGCGCCCTTGCGCAGCATCGGGCCGGCCTCCATGCTCGTGTGCATCTCGTCGCCGGTCCGATCAAGAAAGCCGGTATTGATGAAGATCACCCGCTCACTGGCGCGGCGGATGCACTCCTTCAGGTTCACCGTGGTGCGCCGTTCCTCGTCCATGATACCGATCTTGAGGGTATTGCGCGGCAGACCCAGGGCGTCCTCGATGCGGGCGAACAGATCCACCGCCAGCTGCACCTCGTCCGGGCCGTGCATCTTGGGCTTGACGATGTAGACGCTGCCGGTGCGGCTGTTGCGCAAAGCGCCCAGACCGTTCAGGTCGTGCATGGCCGCCAGCACGGTCACCATGCCGTCGAGGATGCCCTCCGGGATCTCGGCACCGTCGGCAGTCAGCACCGCGTCGGTGGTCATCAGGTGGCCGACGTTGCGCACCAGCATCAGGCTGCGACCGGGCAGGTTCAGTGTGCCGCCGTCGGCGGCCGTGTAGACGCGGTCGGCGTTCAGCCGGCGCTCGCGGGTCGCGCCGTCCTTGCTGAAGCTGGCGGTCAGGTCGCCGCGCATCAGCCCGAGCCAGTTGCGGTAGACCACCACCTTGTCTTCGGCGTCGACGGCGGCCACCGAGTCCTCACAATCCTGGATCGCCGTCACCGCTGCCTCCAGCACCAGGTCCCTGACCCCGGACGGACTGGTGCTGCCGATGGGATGGTCACGATCCACCAGCAGTTCCACGTGCAGGCCGTGGTGCCGCAGCAGGATCGCCGTCGGCGCGTCGGCTGCCCCCTGATAACCGACGAACTGGGCCGGATCCGCCAGCCCGAGCGCGGTGCCGTCCATCGCCTCGGCCACCAAGGCGCCGCCCGCCACACGATAGGCGCTGACCCGGGCATGAGATCCCCCGTCGGTCAGCGGCAGATGCAGGTCCAGGAACTCGTTTGCATAGGCCACCACCCGTGCGCCCCGCACCGGGTTGAAACCCGCCGTCCGCTCGGCACCATCGTCCTCGGCAATGGCGTCGCAGCCGTAGAGGGCGTCATACAGGCTGCCCCAGCGGGCATTGGCCGCGTTGAGGGCGTAGCGGGCGTTGTTCACCGGTACCACCAATTGCGGGCCGGCCACGCTGGCGATCTCCGGATCCACATCGGCCGTGGTCACGGTGAAGTCCGGACCCTCGGGCTCGAGATAGCCGATCCCGGTCAGAAAATCGCGGTAGGCCGGCAAGTCGAACGGCTGGCCGCGATGGCCCCGGTGCCATTGGTCGATCTGCGCCTGCAGCGCGTCGCGCCGCTCAAGCAGCGCACGGGTGCGCGGCCCGAGTTCGGCAACGATATCCGCCAGCGCGGCCCAGAAGGCCTCCGCGGTCACGCCGGTGCCCGGCGCGATCTCATCCGCCACCAGATCATACAGGGGTCTGGCGACCTGCAGACCGCCCACTTCCACGTATCGAGACATGATTCAGTTACTCCATCCACGCTTGTCATGATATGCGGCCGATCACCGGCCTGATCGCCACTCTAGAGGGACGCTGATTTATTGGCCTCCTGGCTATAAATGGCGAGGCATCCTGCCCCGCAGGGAAAATGCTGAAAGGACCAACTTTCTCATATGCGGACCGGCATGTATTATCATTATAAATTATATAAAGATTTTAAATTGCCAAAATCAATCAATCCCCGCGGCCACCACGAGGCCGTTGCCGCGGAACCCGCACCACAACAGCCGATGCATGGGAAAAGTTGTCTATCTTTGTAGGATAAATCGCTGGAAATAGCGCAGGAAGTCGCGTGAGAAACAGCCACGACGGAGAACGCCCATGATCACCGTACAACAGATCCTTGAGCACAAGGGCCACCAAGTCTGGACCATCGACGCGGATGCCAGCGTTCTGGACGCCATCGGCGAAATGGCGACCCATGACATCGGCGCACTGGTGGTCATGGAGGGCGCCGACGTGGTGGGCCTGATCTCGGAGCGGCAATATGCCCGAGGTGTCGCGCTGCTGGGCCGCTCGTCCAGAGATACGCGGGTGCGCGACATCATGCGCACCGACATCCCCCGGGTAGCCCTCGGTACCGACAGCGATGCCTGCATAGCCCTGATCACCGAGTATCGCACCCGACATCTGCCGGTCATGACGGACCGCGAGCTGGTGGGGCTGATCTCCATCGGCGACCTGGTGGCCGCCATCATTCGCGAGCAGCAGATCACCATCGACGACCTGACACGCTACATCGCCACGGGTTGAAATCCGCCGGCGCTTTCTATAGCTTGATCGGCTACCGTGCTGGGGGTGCCCGCGTGGGCGGGCTGAGACAGTCCCCTTGAACCTGATCCGGACCATACCGGCGGAGGGAAGCGCGCGATCGCCGACGGCTCAGCCGCCGGCACCTGGCATCCAGGCCACGCGTACCTCCCCGGTGTCTCGGACTGTAAACAGACCACGCCCAGACTGCGCGCCGATCCGGCATCGGTCGCGCGCAGTCGGAACGCCCCTTTCCGAGGTACCGACATGAGCGCCATCCCTGCAGAGTTTCTCCAGACCACGGCACGTCTGTCCGACGAGGTCACCAAGCCCTTTCCCGCCTCCCGAAAGCACTATGTGACCGGCTCGCGGCCGGACATCCGCGTGCCCATGCGCGAGATCGCCCAGACGCCGACCCTCACCAGCGCCGACCGGGAAGAGAATCCGCCGGTGTTCGTCTACGACACCTCCGGCCCCTACTCGGACCCCGAGGCGCAGATCGACCTGCTGGCCGGCCTGCCGGACGTGCGCGGCGCCTGGATCGAGGAACGCGGCGACACCGAGCTGCTCGACGGCCCCAGCTCCGAGTTCGGCCGCCGCCGACAAAGCGACCCGCGGCTGGCGCACCTGCGCTTCGAGCACATCCGCACGCCGCGTCGGGCCAGGCCCGGCGCCAACGTCACCCAGATGCACTATGCGCGCCGGGGCCTGATCACGCCTGAGATGGAGTACGTCGCCATCCGCGAGAACATGCGTCTCGATGCGCTGCGCGCCGACCCCCGCTACGCGAAGCTGCTGCGCCAGCACCGTGGCGAGTCCTTCGGCGCCGGCCTGCCCGAGACCATCACGCCGGAGTTCGTCCGCGACGAGGTCGCCCGCGGCCGCGCCATCATCCCGGCCAACATCAATCACCCGGAGCTGGAGCCGATGATCATCGGCCGCAACTTCCGCGTGAAGATCAACACCAACATCGGCAACTCGGCGGTCACCTCCAGCATCGAGGAGGAGGTGGAGAAGATGGTCTGGTCCGCGCGCTGGGGCGGTGACACCCTGATGGACCTGTCCACCGGCAAGAACATCCACGAGACCCGCGAGTGGATCCTGCGCAACGCGCCCATGCCCATCGGCACCGTGCCCATCTACCAGGCCCTGGAGAAGGTGGACGGCAAGGCCGAGGAGCTGACCTGGGAGATGTTCCGCGACACCCTCATCGAGCAGGCCGAGCAGGGCGTCGACTACTTCACCATCCATGCCGGCGTGCTGCTGCGCTACATCCCGCTCACGGCCGATCGCGTCACCGGCATCGTCTCCCGCGGCGGCTCCATCCTGGCCAAGTGGTGCCTGGCGCATCACCAGGAGAACTTCCTCTACACCCACTTCGGCGAGATCTGCGAGATCATGCAGGCCTATGACGTGGCCTTCAGCCTTGGTGACGGCCTGCGCCCCGGCAGCCTGGCCGATGCCAACGACCGCGCCCAGTTCGCCGAGCTCGAAACCCTGGGCGAGCTGACGAAATTCGCCTGGGAGCAGGACGTGCAGGTGATGATCGAGGGCCCCGGCCACGTGCCGCTGCAGATGGTGCAGGAGAACGTCACCAAGGAGCTCAAGGACTGCTACGAGGCGCCCTTCTACACCCTCGGACCGCTGATCACCGACATCGCCCCGGCCTACGACCACATCACCTCGGGCATCGGCGCGGCCAATATCGGCTGGTATGGCACCGCCATGCTCTGCTATGTCACGCCCAAGGAGCACCTTGGGCTGCCGAACAAGCAGGACGTGCGCGACGGCATCATCACCTACAAGATCGCCGCCCACGGCGCCGACCTGGCCAAGGGCCTGCCCGGGGCGCAGGTCCGCGACAACGCCATGTCCAAGGCCCGCTTCGAGTTCCGCTGGGAGGACCAGTTCAACCTGGCCCTGGACCCGGAGCGCGCGCGCGAGTTCCACGACCAGACCATGCCCCACGACTCGCACAAGGTGGCGCACTTCTGCTCCATGTGCGGCCCGCATTTCTGCTCCATGAAGATCACCCAGGACGTGCGCGACTATGCCCGCGCGCACCAGCTCGACAACCTGGAAGACGCCATCGAGACCGGCATGCAGGAGAAGGCCGAGGAGTTCCGCAAGGACGGCGCCAGGATCTATCAGGAAGTGTAGGGTCAGGGAATCCGAAGGCAGCAGGCACGACGTTCCAGGCCCCGATCACACCATGAAATTCTCCGAGATCGCAGACAGCGGCACCAACCTGATCGAGGCCTACGATGCCGGCCGCGTCCGCATCAACGGCCAGGATTACAGCGGCGCCCTGATGGTCACTGCACAATCGGTCAGCACCGACTGGGGACCGGCCGCCGCCGGAGACCTGACGGCGGGTCACCTCGAGGCCCTGCTCGCCGCCGAGCCGCAGGTGGTGATCATCGGCACCGGGCAGGTGCAGCGCTTTCCAGACCCGACCCTGTACGCTGGGCTGCTGGCGCGCGGCATCGGCGTCGAGATCATGGACACCGGCGCCGCCTGCCGCACCTACAACATCCTGGTCAGTGAGGGCCGGCGCGTGGTCGCCGGCCTGCTGCCGGACTGAAGCCCAGCGTCCTCCGCCCCCACCCGGAACATCCATGGACCGCAAGATCATCCTGTCCGTCCTCGCCGCCGCGCTCATGGGCTTCATCGGCATCTGGCTGCTGCTGTCGATCATCCCGGACGAGCGCGCCGGCCTGCGCCTCTACCCCTGGGACGTGACCCGCGACCCCGTCGGTCAGCCCCGGGTGTTCGACCTGACCATCGGTGTTAGCTCGCTGAGTGACGTCCGCGCCCTGCTCGGCGAGGAGGGCAAGGTCAACCTGTTCCAGAATCCCGACGGCAGCCATGCCGTGGAGGTCTACTTCGACGACATCCTGCTCAGCAACCTGCGCGCCGACTGGATCGTCACGCTGGCGCTGAGCGAGGAGCGCCTGGCGGGCATGTTCGACCGCGGCCTGCGCGTGAGCAAGACCGGCAGCGGCAGCCGCAAGGTGAAGATGGATCCGACGGACGTCGAGGCCCTGGCCGGCGAGCCCATCCGCAGCCTGACCTACCTGCCCTGGAAGAGCCTTGAGCCCCGCGACATCGAGGGCAACTTCGGCGCCCCTGCCGAACGGCGCACCGAAGAGAACGGCGTCGAACACTGGCTCTATCCGGACCGCGGCATGGACATCGCCCGCGACCGCGACGGCGGCGTCGTCATCCAGTACCTGACCCCGGCGGATTTCGATCGGGCGCGGGCGCTGCTGCCGGCGACATCTGACCAGGCCCCGCAATAGGGCCTGCGGAATCAGGCCACGGCCTGAGCCGGCCAGGTATCGGCGGTCAGGCGTCCTCAACCCGTAGCCGGCAATCCAGGTCCGGCAGGTCCACCTCCGCCACCGACAACGCGATGCGCTGATCCAGCGCCAGCTCCGGCCGGGCCCGGACCCGCGCCTCCAGCGCCAGTTCCGGCACGATCACGGTGGCCTTGCGCTCGCCGAGTTCCACCACCACCGCCTCGCCGCGCCAGCCCTTTTGCCGACGCAGATAGAGCAGCTTCCAGTGCTGGTTGGACTGCCGCTCGGCCCGGCGCACGGCGATGCCACCTTGCTCCGCCTCGCCGGCACGGGCGCTGATCTGCTCCGCGCTCAGCGGCGGGTCTCCGCGCAGCAGCGCGCGAAGCTGCTGGTGTACCAGCAGGTCGGCGTAGCGCCGCAGCGGGCTCGTGGCCCGCGTGTAGCGATCGAGCCCCAGCCCGAAGTGCGCCGCGGGCTCCACCACCAGGCGGCTGGGCTTGAACTGGCGCCGGTAGGCATACATCGCCGCCATGCCCTGCGGCTGCTGGATCGACTCCGGCGCCGGCTGCGTGGCATACGGAATGGCCAGCGCCCGCTCGGTGCAGAAACGGGCGGCCGCCTCACCGGCCATCAGCATCAGATCCGTGATCATGGCCCGGGAGCCGTGCCGGTCGATGGGCCGGATCAGGATCTCCGCATCGCGCACGCGCACGCTGACCTCGGGCAGGTCGATGCTGGCGGAGCCGTTGGCGGCGCGTCGGGCACGGTAGCGCGCCGCGGCCGCCGCCAGCCGCGCCAGCGGGCCCTCTTGCAGCCGCGTCTCGGCCTCGGCATAGCTCAGGCGCTCGGCGCGGATCAGGGTCGGGCGGATATCGATGTCGGCCAGTTCTCCGTCCTCGCCACAGCGAAAGCCGAACGACAGTGCCGGCGACACCGGCTGCAGCCCCAGCCCGAGCTGCTCGGTGACGACGGCAGGCAGCATGTTGACGATGCCCTCGGGCAGGTACAGGTTCGCGCCACGGGCGCGCGCCTCGAGGTCCGCCTCGCTGTCCGGGGGCACCAGGGCGGCAACATCCGCCACATGCACCCAGATACGCTCGCCGTCGATGCTCACTGCATCGTCCGGGTCCTGATTGCCTTCGTCGTCGATGGCGAAGGCTGGCAGATGGGTCAGGTCCAGACGCGCCTCGTCCGGCAGCGCCGGCACCGGCAGTTCGGGGTCGGTCAGCGCCAGACCGGAGCGGGCGGGATAGGGGTTGTGGTCCGCTGACCAGTAGCCCACCCGCACCAGAAAGCGATGTGCACTCTGCGGCGTCTCCGTCAGGTCCAGTGCCTTCAGGATCCGGCTGCGCTCGGACTGCTGCAGCGCCAGACGCTCCACCTCTAGCAGCCGGTCGCGATCGCCGGCATCGATGCGGCCCTGTTGCAGCCGCTGCATGAAGGCCTGCTGCTCCTGCTCGGCCCGCGCCTTGGCCTCGCGCTCGGCGTGGTCACGCTCGATCGCGTCCCGCGGGCGCGGGCGGATGGCCTCCGGCGTGCCGTCGAAATAGAGTCCGTCCGCCAGCAGTTCCCAGGCTGCCCAGGCCGTGGCCGGGGTGAACTCGCCATAAAGCAGTTCCGCCAGTTCCTTGAGGTCGGTCTCGGTGCCGTCGAGCAGTTCCCAGGCCTCGTCGATCTGACCCTCGCACGGCGTCAGATCCGTCAGACGGGTCAATGGCCCGGGATGCAGCAGACGGATGTCCTTGGGCCGGACGCGCTTGTTCTGGCCGCCATCGACCTGGATCTCGATCTTCTCCCCGACCGAGACCACCCGCGCCGGACGGACCTTGTAGAGCACCAGACTGTCTGCGACGACGCGGCCGCCTGCTTGATGAATGGTCAACGAATCACCTTGAGTGGAACAACGTCCGGGCATGCTACCAGCATCTGCCGCAGGTCGTCCCGGCCGCAACGGCTTGAGGAATGCCGCCGGCGCTGCCATGTCGGATTTCGGCGGCGGGGCCGGTTCCTCCCGCCGGCATCCCGCAAGCTACCGAGAGCACCCAAATGAATGAAGACTGGCGAGCATTCCTGCATACCCGCTCCGCGACCCTGCGCGACACCGGGGCGCTGGCCGGCAGCGCCTGTTTCCCAGGCGGCACGCAGCCGGACGCCCCCTGCGCGCTCACGGACCTGTCCCATCTGGGACTGATCGCCGTCGCCGGCCCCGACGCCGAGGACTTTCTGCAGGCACAGGTGAGCAATGATCTGCGCGAACTGTCCCCGCAGCACACCCAGCTCAGCAGCCATTGCAGCGCGAAGGGCCGGATGCTGGCCAATTTCCGCGTGCTACGCATGGAGCAGAGCCTATTCCTGGTGCTGCCGCGCAGCCAGATCGCGCCCCTGATGAAGCGCCTGCGCCTGTTCGTGCTGCGGGCCCAGGTCAGCATCGAGGATGCCAGCGATGCGCTGGTCTGCCTGGGCATCATCGGCAGCTGCGCCGATGCCGCCCTGAGCCACTGCTTCGGCAGCCTGCCGGAGCACGACAACGGCCTGGTCCAGGCCGGCGCCGCGAGCCTGGTGCGCGTGCCGGGGGACAGCCCGCGCCACCTGTTCATCGGACCCGCCGAGCAGGCCCGCACCCTGTGGAGCGGGGCTGCCGACACCGCCGTCGAGGCCGACGCGGACCTCTGGGCGCTGCACGACATCCGCGCCGGGCTGCCGACGGTGTTGCCGGAAACCAGCGACACCTTCGTGCCGCAGATGACCAACATGCAGCTGATCGACGGCATCAGCTTCACCAAGGGCTGCTATACCGGGCAGGAGGTGGTCGCGCGGATGCAGTACCTGGGCAAGCTGAAACGGCGCATGTACGTTGCAGAAGTCGAGACCGACCAGCCGCCACGCCCCGGCGATGTGCTCAGCGTGCCGAACAGCAGATCCGGGCAGGCCCCGGGCTGGGTGGTGAACGCCAGCCCCCAGTCACCCGGACGCTACGCGCTGCTGGTGGTGGTGGAGATCAGCGCCGCCGAGGGCGGCGAGGTGCGTCTGAGCGACGACGGCCCGCGGCTGCGCCTGTCGCCACCGCCCTACGGTCTGGGCGAGTCCTGAGCCGGGTCGCCGCAGAGCCCGGCTGAGCGCAGGGTTGCCAGCGCCGCGCCGAAGTCGAACGCGGAGACCGCCTCGGCCAGCGTGACATAGTGCGCCCCCAGGGCGACACGCAGCAGGCCCTCGTGCTCCGCGAGCACCTGGGCGCTGCCAAAGTCGTCGGCGGCAAGCCGCTCGGCGAGTTGCCCGCAGACGCGCCGCACGGTGGCGGGATCGGCAGCGACCGGGGCTGATGCCACCGGCGCTGTGGCCGGCAGCCGCTCCGACAACACCTCGATGAGCGCACTCAGACACTGCGCTGTCTGCGTACGCACCGGCTCCAGCGCCGCCGGGTCCGGCTGCTGGTCCGTTGGCTGGCTCGTTTGCCGGCCCATGAGCGCATCCAGTCGCTGCTCCAGCTGCCGGGCCAGTGCGCTCAATGGCGCGGCGCCGATCTGCGCGGCAACGCCCTTCAGGGTGTGCGCCTCGCGTCGGGCCGTCGCCAGGTCCCCAGCCGCCAGGGCCGCTGCCAGACGCTCGGCAAAGCCGCGCTGACTGCTAACGAACCGCTGCAGCAACGACAGGTAGAGCCGCTCCCGACGCTGCACCCGCCGCAGCGCCCCCTCCGGCTCCAGCCCCGGCACCTCGGAGAGGGCCTGTAAGGCCACCGGCAGCGACCCGGCCACCGCCCCCGGTGCGGCTGGGCCGGAATCGGCGGCCACGTCAGCGTCTCCGCCGAGCCCGGCGCGCGGCCTGATCCAGCGCCGCACCATGGCCCACAGGGCATCCGGGTCGATGGGCTTGGCCAGGTGGTCGTTCATGCCCGCCGCCAGGCACCGCTCGCGATCCCCTGCCATGGCATTGGCAGTCATGGCAACGATGGGCAGATCGGCCAATCCAGGCAGGGCACGAATGGCGCGGGTCGCGGCAAGGCCGTCCATGACCGGCATCTGCATGTCCATGAACACCAGATCGTGGTCTGCCGCCTGCACCCGGGCGACCGCCTGCTCACCGTCCTCCGCCAGATCCACGGCAAAGCCGGCACTGGTGAGCAGTTCCACGGCCACCTCCTGGTTCAGCGCGTTGTCTTCCACCACCAGGATGCGTGCGCCGCGCAGGTCGTCCAGCGCCACCTCCGCCGGCGTCCGGGATTCCGCAGCGGGGGCAAGGGATGCGGCGACCCCGTCCGTGTCCTCGGTCCCGACCCCCACCCCGACCAGGACCCGCAGGGTGCTGTCGAGCAGCATCGACGGGCTGACGGGCTTGAGCAGCACCTCGGCAATGTCGACGGCCTCGGCCTCGCCGAACAGCTCCTCGCGGCCATAGGCGGTGACCAGGATCAACTGCGGCTGCGCGCCCAGCGACAAGGCACGGATCGCACGGGCAGTCTGCAGGCCATCCATCTCCGGCATGCGCCAGTCCAGGTACACCACCCGGAAGGGTCTGCCGGCACTGTCGGCCTGCTGCAGCGCCCTGATCGCCGCTGCCCCAGATGCCGCCTCGCTGGCATCGAAGGCCATGCCGGCGAGCATCTCACGCAGCACCGCACGGGCGTAGGCATGATCATCGACCACCAGCACCGGACAATGCCTGAGGTCCGCCGGCGGCAGGCGCCGACGCGGGGCCGCGCGGTTCACCCCGAGGGGCAGCGTGAACCAGAAACGGCTGCCCTGCCCCGGCGTGCTGTCCACCCCGATGTCGCCGCCCATCAGCTCCGTGAGCCGCCTGGAGATCGCCAGCCCCAGGCCGGTGCCACCGTACTTGCGCGTGGTTGAAGTGTCGGCCTGCTGGAAACTCTGGAACAACCGCTCCTGCTGCTCCGGGCTCAGGCCGATGCCGGTGTCGCGCACCTCGAAGCGCAGCAGCACCTGGTCGGCACGGCGCTCGGCATTGGACCCAACACGGCCCTTGGCACTGGGCTCGGCACCGGGCTCAACGCCGGGCTCGACCAGGCGCACGATGATGTCGATCTCGCCCTGCTCGGTGAACTTGACTGCATTGCCGCCCAGGTTGAGCAGGATCTGACCAAGCCGCAGCTCATCGCCCAGCAGCCGTCGGGGCACGTCGGCGGCAATGTCGATGACCAGTTCCAGGCCCTTGTCCGTGGCACGCTGGATCAGCTGATTGGCAACGGTGTCGAAGAGTTCGTCGAGGTTGAACGCGCGCCGCTCGATGGCGAGCTTGCCGGCCTCGATCTTGGAGAAGTCGAGGATGTCGTTGAGGATGCCGAGCAGGTGCTGGCCGGAGCCCAGGATCTTGCCCAGATAGCCGCGCTGCGCCGGCGTGAGCTCGGTCTTCAGTGCCAGATGCGCCATGCCGATGACGGCATTCATCGGCGTGCGGATCTCGTGGCTCATGTTGGCCAGGAATTCGCTCTTGGCCTGGCTCGCCGCCTCGGCCTGCTCCTTGGCCCGCTGCAGCGCGGTGTTGGAGGCATCCAGCGCCGCGGTGCGCTCGGCAACCAGGCCCTCCAGATGCTGGCGGTAGTCTTCCAGCTCACGCTCGGTGCGGCGCTTTTCAGTGATGTCGCGCCAGGCCACGTGCAGCAGTGTCTTCTCCGGATCCTGGATGTGGGTCAGCAGCACCTCCAACAGGATGAGCACGCCATCGGCGCGGATGTGCTGCCACTCGAACAGGAGGCCGCCCTGCGCCACGGCGGCGCGGATCAGCCGCTCGGCCTTGACGCTGGACAGCTCGCCGTCCGGCTGGCGCTCCGGGGAGATGTCCACCGGGCTGATACCCTCCAGCTGGTCGGCCCGGTCCATGTGCATCATGGCCAGGGAGGCTTGGTTGGGGTGCCTGAACCGCCCGTCCTCGATCAGCACCACCGCCTCCTTGGTGTCCTCGAACAGGCGACGGAAGCGCTCCTCGCTCGCCCGCAACCGCACCATGGCACGGCGGCGCTCGACGACGCTGGCGAGCCGCGCGGCGACGGCATCGATCAACACCCGCTCCTCGTGCATGAAGGGCCCCTCGTCGTGCGGCGGCCTCGGCTGCAGATACACCAGGCTGACCCGGCCGAGGTCGGTCTGGTCGAGCCGGATCGGGGCGACTTGTCGCGCCGCGGCCGTGTCACTGAAGCCTGCGGTGAAGACGCGCTCGCCGTCCAGCTCGATGGCCGCGGCCGCAACCTCCGCATGCTGCCAGGCCGGCGGCAGCAGCTCGACCACTGTCCGCAACATCTGCCGGAGGGGTGTGTCGAGGGGCTCGGTGGCGCGCAACACCTGCTGCAGACACGCCTGCTCCTTCAGCCGCTCGCGCAGCAGCGCGCGCTCATGCTCCAGCTCCCGCTGGTGCCGGGTGCTGTCACGGCGCGCCGCACGCAGCCGGACCACATGGAGCGCCAGCAACAACAGCAGCCCCAGGATGACGATGGCGCCAACGGCCAGGGCCATGATCTGCCCGCGGTGCAACCGCCAGAGCGCCGACCAGTTGATCACCGGCTCGCTCTCGAACGGCGGCAACCGCAAGGCACGGGCCAGGGTACGCACCGGCTCGTAATCATGCGGCAGCGCAAAGCCCTGGACGCCGACCACCCCGACGCTGTCCGGCATCAGCAGCAGCGCGGCGACCACACGCTTGGCCAGATCGGCATCGAGCTGGGGCATGGCGACCAGCGGGCGACCGGGGTAGAGCGCCGTCGACAGCGCGTAGGGGTAGCCGGGCAGGTCGCTGCGCCCGAGCAGGCGCAGGTCGCCGGGCGCGATCAGTCCCTGTCGCTGCCACTGCTCCAGCAGGCCACCGCGCACGAAGAGCGCATCGACGCGCCCGTCGAGCAGCGCCGCAAGACCCGCCTCCGGCGCCGGATCCGTGAGGATGTCTGCCGCCTCGGGCAGCGGCACGCCCGCCTTGTACAGCGCGTAGGCCTGGGCCTGGAAACCACTCAGCAGCCGCGTATCGACGGCGGCGATGCGCCGCCCGGCAAGATCGGCCGGCTGTTGCAGATCGGCACGTCCGGCCAGCACCAGGATGGCGCCACCATAGCCGAGCAGTGGTTGGCCATCGGCCTGCTCGACCAGACTCGCCAGCGGCGCCGAGAGCCCGATGCGGTGGCTGAGCGCGAGGTAGTCGGTGGCGTTGGTGAGCAGCAGATCCACTCGCCTGCCCTCGACGGCCCGGATCAGATCCCCATGGCTCAGCACCTGCAGCCGGACCTGCACATCGCCAAGGGCGTCGGCAAGATGCTCCGCCAGCGGCTGCCAGCGCGCCTGTTCCGCGGCCAACGGACCCGCGGCCAGGACGCCGATGGTCACCGTTGTCAGCGGCCGGGGCTGCGGCTGGGACTGCGCCTGGGACTGAGCTGGCGCCACTACCGGACACAGCAGCAGCCACAGCAACAGCCACAGCAGAACGGGGCGCCGGATCATGCGGCGGGGGGCGGCAGAAAGTCGGGCAGCAGCAGCTCGTTCAGCGGCGGGCGTTGCTGCAGCAGGCCGGCCTGGACCATGATATCGGCGACCTCGCGGGCGGTCCGGGTCAGCCCCTTTGCCGGCGGTGTCAGGTACTGGCGGTTGTAGACGGCATCCGGCAGGTCGAGCCCGCTGAACACCCGCTTGACCTCCACCGCCGGCACACCCAGCAGCGCGCCCAGCCGGTATCCGGTATCAATGGGATTTCGGTGCCAACGCTCAAGGGCCCGGAAGTGCGCCGCGATCAGGGTGCGCAAGGCAGTGCCCTGTTCGTGCAACGCCTCCTCGCGCACCGCCAGCAGATCGAGGATGCGTCGCGGCATCTGTCGACTGTCGAACAGGCGCTCCAGCCCGCGCCCCTGCAACAGCGTCAGTGATGGCTCGTAGGTGATGATGGCGTCGGGCGCGAGCTGCTCCCAGGCGGCAACGTGGTCGAACTGCATCGGCTCCACGGTCACCGCGTCTGCATCCAGGCCCGCAGCCTGCAGCACATGGTGCAGCATCACCGCGCCGAGGCTCGAATCCTCCACCGCGATGCGCTTGCCCGCCAGGGCCGAAAGGCTGTCGATTCCCGGTCGTGCCAGCAATGCATCGCCGCCGGCGGAGACGTTGAAGATCAGCACGCCATGCAGGCGCAGGCCCGTCGAGCGCAACACCAGCACCTCTTCAAGGGTCAGGGCCGCGGCATCGACACGCCCTTGCGCCAGCGCCTCGGCCGAGGCGTCGAGGGTCTGCGTTCGCAGCAGACGGATCTGCTCGGGGGGCAGCCAGCCCTCCTGCTCCGCCAGTATCAGGAACTGGTAACCGGCCCAGGGCGAGACGGCCACCCGCAGCGGCGCGGTGGAACAGCCCCCAAGCCCGCCCACGGCTGTGACGACGAGACCGCCGAGGGCGAGTCCCAGGAAACCACGGCGGTCCGTGGACCCAAGGACCATGACGACATCGCGCTTGGACATCGGATACTCCTGTCGTGTTGAGTTGATTCTACACCCCACGACAACACCGCGACGGATGTAATGGTCGACCCCGGCGGGAGCGGGTTGGGCTATGATCCCGAGGCCGCAAGCACGCCAGAGCCCCCAGATGTGCCCCCAGATGTACCCCCAGCCGCACCCGCACCGAGACCCATTCCCGCCCTGCGCCCCGGGGCAGCCGTTGGTGCTGACGGATTCGGGCGCTCGGATGTTGCAGGCCGGGCATCGGCCATGACGGCTCGCCTGGGTCCCATCGGCGTGTTCGATTCCGGCGTCGGCGGCCTGACGGTACTGCGCGAGATCCGCCGCGAACTGCCCGCCGAGGACCTGCTCTACATCGCCGACTCAGGCCACGCGCCCTATGGTGACAAGCCCGCGCACCAGGTGGAGGCGCGGGCCATCGCCATCGGCGAACGCCTGCGGAACGAGGGCGCCAAGGCCGTGGTGGTGGCCTGCAACACCGCCACCGCGATTGCCGCGCAGTCGCTGCGCGCGCGCCTGGACATCCCCGTCATCGCCATGGAGCCGGCCATCAAGCCCGCCGCTGAACAGACCCGCTCGGGGGTGGTGGGCGTGCTGGCCACCAGCGGCACCCTGGTCAGCGATCGGTTTCTGCAACTGGTCGGCCGCTTCCGCGAGCGGGTCGAGGTACTGGTGCGACCCTGCCCCGGCCTGGTGGAACAGGTAGAGGCAGGGCAGCTCGACAGCGACGCGACGCGCGCCCTGCTCGCCGACTACGTGCTGCCCCTGCTGGCGCGCGGCGCCGACACGCTGGTGCTGGGCTGCACCCACTATCCGCACCTGGCGCCCCTGATCCGCGAACTGGCCGGGCCCGACGTGATCATCACCGATTCCGGCGCTGCCGTGGCGCGCCAGGTGCGTCGCCGCCTGACCGAGACGGGCCTGCTCAACCCGCGACAGGACCCGGGCGCCGAACGCATCTGGACCAGCGCCGCCCCGGCGGCGCAGACAGTGCAGCTGATCCGCCAACTGTGGCATGCATCGGTGCGCGTGGATTGTTTCCCGCACAACAGCCCCGCAGATGCTGGGGTAACGCCCGGCACCCCGCCCGAGCGCGCCAACGACACCCCGAATCACCGCACTGAGGATCAACCGCCATGGCCGTGAATCACCTGCCAGCGCAGCGCCTGCTGCTGCCGGGCCTGCTGCTTGCGAGCGCCTGCCTGTTCAACACCGCCGGCGCGCAAGACGCCGCTAACGCCACCGCGCCGGGGGCCGTCACCGGCGGCAAGCAGACCGCGCATCCCGCCTGGTTCAAGGAGAGCTTTCTCGACATCGCGGAAGACGTGAGCGAGGCCGCCGACGACGACAAGCATGTGATCCTGTTCTTGGAGATGAACGGCTGCCCGTACTGTTACAAGATGATCGAGGAGAACTTCAAGAGCGGTCCGGACAGCGACTTCATCCAGTCGCGTTTCGATGTCATCGCGCTGAATGTCCGCGGCGATCGCGAAGTGGCCCTCGACGCCGACACGGCGCTGACGGAAAAGGCCCTTGCGGACCAGCTCGACGTCCGCTTCACGCCCACGCTGGTGTTCCTGGATCAGCACAACACACCCGTGGCGCGGATCAGCGGGTATCGCAAGGTCGCGGAGATGAAGCAGGTGCTGGACTATGTGGACAGCAAGGCCTACCAGCAGCAGTCCCTGGGCGACTACCTGCAGGAACAGAGGCGGGAGCACAGGCGCCAGCTAGGCTACGCATTCCGCGAGCACCCACAGGTCAGCTCAGCGGCTGACGTCAATGACCTGAGCCGCATCGACGGACCGCTCGCCCTGCTGTTCGAGGACAACGCCTGCAGCGCCTGCGATGACCTGCATGCCGGCCATCTGGCGCGCGCGGATGTGCAACAGGCCCTGGCGCCGTTCACGACGGTGCGGATCGACACCCTGTCCGACGCGGCACTGATCGGCCCCGACGGTGGCGAGACAACGCAACGGCAGCTCGCCGCGGACCTGGGCGTGGACTACCGCCCGACACTGGTGCTGATGGACGGCCCCGCCGGCGACAAGCAGGAAATCGCCCGCATCGAGAGCATGCTCTACCGCTACCACTTCATCGGCCTGCTGGAATACGTCGGAGGAGGCCACTACCGGGACTATCCGGACAGCCCGTTCGACTATATCGATGCCAAGACCGCCGCGCTGATCTCCGCCGGCAAGGACGTGGCCATCGCCGACGAGTGAGAGGGCTTGCGAAGCCGCTGCAGGACCGGTCCAGCATCGGCGCCGCAGCAACGGGCAGACACCCGGGCCTCGCGCTACGATCAGGGGTAAAGCCCCAGGAGAAACCGCCCATGTCCGCCCAGCCCAAGCCCTTCTACCGCATCGAGGACTGGCTCGCCGACGAGCGCGCGGCGCTGGAGACCCGCAGCGAATACATCGATGGCGAGGTCTTTGCCATGCCCGGCGCGAGCGAGGCCCGCAACCTCATCGTGACCAATATCAGTGGCGAGTTGCGAAGTGCCTTCGAGAGCCGCCCCTGCCGCGTCTACGCAAACGACATGAAGGTGCATATCCGCGCCGCCAACGAGGGACGCTACCCGGACCTGGCGGCTCTCTGCGGCGAGCGGGAGTTCTTCGACGGGCGCACCGACCTGCTGCTGAACCCGTCGCTGATCGTCGAGGTGCTGTCCGACTCCACCGAGGGCTACGACCGCGGCGCCAAGTTCGCCTCCTACCGCCTGATCCCGAGCCTGCGCGACTACCTGCTGATTTCACAGCATCGGATGCAGGCGGAACTCTACACCCGCCAGAGCGATGGTCGCTGGCTGCTGTCGGATTTCAGCGCGCCCACCGACCGGATCCCGCTGGAGTCGGTGGACTGCCTGCTCGAACTCGCGGAGGTGTACGACAAGGTGGAGCTGCCAGCTTGCAGCCGCCAGCCACCAGCTGCGGGGTAGGCGCAGCAGGGCGCCGTTCGACCTGGCTTGGCGCACCCGACCGGCAAAGCCCCCGGGCGCCTTGGACTCGCCAGTCACTGGGTACTGTCACCGGCGGCTTATGGCCGTCGGCTGCTGACTGGCGTCTGGTTGCTGTCGGCTGTCGGCTGATGGCTGGCAGCTGAACCCCTTGCTCAGTCTCCCGGGCGCATGTGCGGGAACAGCAGCACGTCGCGGATGGACGGCGCGTCGGTGAACAGCATCACCAGCCGGTCGATGCCGATGCCTTCGCCCGCCGTCGGAGGCATGCCGTGCTCCAGGGCGCGGATGTAGTCCGCGTCGAAGTGCATGGCCTCCTGATCGCCGGCGTCCTTTTCCATCACCTGCCGGCGGAACCGCTCGGCCTGGTCCTCGGCGTCGTTCAGCTCGGAGAAGCCATTGGCGATCTCGCGGCCGCCGACGAAGAACTCGAAGCGGTCGGTGACAAAGGGGTCCGCGTCGTTCAGGCGCGCCAGCGGCGAGACCTCGGTGGGATAGGCAGTGATGAAGGTGGGCTGCATCAGCCGGTGCTCGACGGTCTTCTCGAAGATCTCTACCTGTACCTTGCCCAGGCCATAGCTGTCCTTCAGATGGATATCCAGTCCCTGGGCCACGGCGCGGGCCCGGCCCGGGTCGTCGAGATCGGCGTCGGTCAGGTCCGGATTGAAATGCAGGATGGACTCGCGCACGGTCATGCGCTGAAACGGCTGTGACAGGTCGTAGGTCTCGCCCTGGTAGGTCAGCTGCGTACTGCCGAGCACGGAGTGCGCCATGTCGCGCAGCATCTGCTCGGTGAGATCGATGAGATCCTGGTAGTCGGCGTAGGCCTGGTAGAGCTCCAGCATGGTGAACTCGGGGTTATGCCGGGTGGACAGCCCCTCGTTGCGGAAGTTGCGGTTGATCTCGTAGACGCGCTCGAAGCCGCCCACCACCAGGCGCTTCAGGTACAGCTCCGGGGCGATGCGCAGGAACAGCTGCATGTCCAGGGCATTGTGGTGGGTGACGAAGGGCCGTGCCACGGCACCGCCGGGGATGGCCTGCATCATCGGCGTCTCCACCTCCAGATAGGCCCGCGCGTTGAGGAACTCGCGGATGAACTGGACGATACGGGTGCGCGTGCGGAAGGTCTCGCGCGTGCTCTGGTTCATGATCAGGTCAAGATAGCGCTGGCGGTAGCGGCTCTCCTGATCCGACAGGCCGTGCCACTTCTCCGGCAGCGGCCGCAGCGACTTGGTCAGCAGCCGCAGTTCGTCCACCTTCACCGACAGCTCGCCGGTCTTGGTCTTGAACAACTGACCGGAGGCACCGCAGATGTCACCGACGTCCAGTTCCTTCTTGAACCAGGCATAGTCGTCGCTGCCCAGGGTGTCGCGCTGCACGAACAGCTGGATGCGCCCGCTCATGTCCTGCAGGTGCGCAAAGCTGGCCTTGCCCATGACGCGGCGGCTCATCAGCCGGCCGGCCACCCGGGCGCGCACGTTGCGCGTCTCCAGCTCGGCGGCGTCCATGTCGCCGTATTCGGCATGCAGTTCGCCGGCGACCACATTGCGCCGGAAGTCGTTGGGGAAGGCGATGCCCTGTTCGCGGATCTGCGCCAGCTTCTCGCGCCGCTGGGCGATCAGCTTGTTCTCTTCTGCGGCGGCCTGTTCCGGCGTCGTCGCCTGCGGGTCCGGGGCGGTCTGCTCCGGGTCGGTCTGGGGCTGCTTGTCGCTCATAGTCGGTTTCGGTCGTCAGAGCCCGCTCTTCAGGCTGGCCTCGATAAAGGGGTCAAGATTGCCGTCGAGCACGGACTGGGTGTTGCCGATCTCGACATTGGTGCGCAGGTCCTTGATGCGTGATTGGTCCAGCACATAGGAACGGATCTGGCTGCCCCAACCGATGTCGGACTTGGTCTCTTCCAGCGCCTGCTGATCGGCGCGGCGCTTCTGCATCTCCAGCTCGTAGAGCTTGGCCTTGAGCTGTTTCATGGCCTGGTCCTTGTTCTTGTGCTGGGAGCGGTCGTTCTGGCACTGGGTGACGATGCCGCTGGGCATGTGCGTGATGCGCACGGCGGACTCGGTGCGGTTGACGTGCTGGCCGCCAGCGCCGGAGGCACGATAGACATCGATGCGCAGGTCCGCCGGGTTGATCTCGATCTCTACCGAGTCGTCGATCTCCGGCGACACGAACACCGCGGCAAACGACGTATGGCGGCGATTGCCGGAGTCGAACGGCGACTTGCGCACCAGCCGATGCACGCCGGTCTCGGTGCGCAGCCAGCCGAAGGCATGATCTCCCTGCACGGCGACGGTGGCGGACTTGATGCCCGCGACCTCCCCCGGGGAGACCTCCATCAGCTCGGCCTTGAAACCGTGGGTCTCGGCCCAGCGCAGGTACATGCGCAGCAGCATCTCGGCCCAGTCCTGGGCCTCGGTGCCGCCGGAACCGGCCTGGATGTCGACAAAGGCGTTGGAGGCGTCCATCTCGCCGGAGAACATGCGGCGAAACTCGAGCTCGCCGACGCGCTGCTCGAAGCCCTGCAGATCCGCGGCAACCGCATCCACGGTGTCGGCGTCGCCTTCCTCGGCGGCCATCTCCAGCAGGTCGGCGGCATCCGCCAGCCCGGCGGTCAGCTCCTCGACGGTGACGACGATGAGCTCCAGCCCGGCGCGTTCGCGGCCCAGCTTCTGCGCCCGATCCGGATCATTCCAGACATCCGGCGCCTCCAGCTCCCGCAGGACCTCGGTCAGGCGATCCTTCTTCTCGGCATAGTCAAAGATACCCCCTCAGGGACTCGAGGCGTCCCTGGAGGTCGGCGATCTGGTGGCGAAGCGGGTTGGTATCCTGCATGGCAGTCTCGCGGCTGGCAAAACCGGTAAGTATATACCCCGGCCGCGGGAATGACGAAGTTCACCTGCGACGCCGCAGCAGGTAGATGTCCATCAACCAGCCTTTCTCCTCCCGGACCCTGGCGCGGGTCTGCAGCAGGTCGTCGAGCACCTCGTCGAGGGGGCCGCCCACCAGGACCTCGTCCGGGCAGCCGAGATAGCCGCCCCAGTAGATGTCCATGCCCTGGCCGCGGAAACGCTGGAACGACGCCTTGCCGTCGAGCATGACCACGGCGTTCTCGATCTCGGCGGGGTCGCAGGTCTCGAGGTGGCGTCCGGTGGTGATGGTGACCTGCTCGCCGATGCGGTTCAGCGGGATCCGATGCCGGGCCGTCAGGGCCTGCACCGAGGTGATACCGGGAATGATCTCGAAGTCCAGCCCGCCGCTGGAATCCCCCGCCAGCTCTTCCACCAGTTCCGCCACCATGGACACCGTCTGGTCGTACAGCGACGGGTCGCCCCACAGCAGCAGCGCGCCGCATTGCCCCGGCTGCAGCTCGTCGGCCAGCAGTTGCGCGAACAGCCGGCGCTTCTGCTGGTGCCAGGTTCGGACATCCGCGGCATAGTCCCCGGTGTGCGTCTGCCGCTCCGGGCTGGACGCCACCACCACGCGGTATCCGTCGTCGCCGAGGTAGTGGCGCAGGATGTCCCGCCGCATCTGCAGCAGCTCCTCCTTGCCCCGGCCCGCCTTCTCCAGCATGAAGAAGACATCCACCCGCCGCAGGGCATCGACGGCCTGCATGGTCAGGTATTCCGGGCCTCCCGGGCCCATGCCGATGAGATACAGCTTTTTCATCCGACTGGCCATTGCAGGCATGCCCATAACACGTGTTGACTGAAAACCGAAGGAAGGGATCGGGAACGGGATCCGGCCTGGGATCCGGCTCGGAATCGGACGTGGCGCCGGCATCGCACGGACATCATGGCGATTCCAGCCGCGCCTTGGTATGATCCGACAACTTGATTTCGCGGACAACCGGTCATAACGCCTCGATCCGGTTGCATCTGGCCCGCGGTTGAAACGGCCGACAGACCACACAGGCACAGCTTGCCCGGTTCGGTTCGGTCCATGCACTCTCCCGTCGAGACAGGCCTCCGTGTTGCCGTTGTTCCACCCAGACATCTTCAGAGCGACCACCGCCGAAGACCCGGAGCTAAAACATGCGAATTCTCTTTGTCCACCCGAACTACAGCGCCGGTGCCGCGGATATCGCCGGCAACTGGTCACCGGCCTGGGTCGCGTACCTCGCGGGCTATCTCAAGGCCGGCGGCTACGAGGACTATCACTTCGTCGATGCACTGGTGGACAAGCTCGACGAGGAACAGGTGCGCGTCGCCATCCGCGAGGCCAAGGCCGACATCGTCGCCACCACGGCCATGACGCCGATGATCTACACCGCCCAACGGGTACTGCAGATCGCCAAGGAGGAAAACCCCGACGCCATCACCCTGCTCGGCGGCATCCATCCCACCTTCATGTTCAACCAGGTGCTGGCCGAGGCGCCCTGGATCGACGTCATCGTCCGCGGCGAGGGCGAGGCCGTCACGCTGAACCTGGTCCGCGCCGTCGACGAAGGTCGCTGGCCGTCCGATCGCCAGAACATCAAGGGCATCGCCTATCTGGACGAGAACAACCAGGTGGTCGCCACACCGGCAGAGCCGTCGATCAAGGACGTGGATTCCATCCGCGCCGACTGGGGCATCCTCGAGTGGAAGAAGTACATCTACATCCCGCTGGGCGTGCCGGTGGCGACCCCCAACATGGCCCGTGGCTGCCCCTTCACCTGCAGCTTCTGTTCCCAGTGGAAGTTCTGGCGCGACTACCGCGTGCGCGATCCGAAGACGATGGTCGACGAGATCGAGGAACTGGTGAAGGTCCACGGCGTCGGCTTCTTCATCCTCGCCGACGAGGAACCGCAGATCAACAAGGCCAAGTTCGTCGCCTTCTGCCAGGAACTCATCGACCGCGACCTGGGCATCCATTGGGGCATCAACACCCGCGTCACCGACGTCATGCGTGACGAGGACCTGCTGCCCTTCTACCGCAAGGCCGGCCTGGTGCACGTCTCCCTCGGCACCGAGGCCGCGGCACAGCTCAACCTGGACCGGTTCGTCAAGGAAACCACCATCGAGCAGAACCGCCGCGCCATCGAGCTCTTGCAGCAGAATGGCATCGTCACCGAGGCGCAGTTCATCGTCGGCCTCGAGAACGAGACCCGCGAGACGCTTGAGGAGACCTATCAGATGGTCATGGACTGGGGTGCCGACATGGCCAACTGGTCGATGTACACCCCCTGGCCCTTCTCCGACATGTTCACCGAGATGGGCGACAAGGTCGAGGTCCACGACTACTCCAAGTACAACTTCGTCTCGCCCATCATGAAGCCGGACAACATCGATCGTGCCGAGCTGCTCGATGGCGTCATGGCCAACTATCGGCGCTTCTACATGAAGCGCATGTTCTTCCAGTACCCCTGGGTGCGTGACCCGTTCCGCCGCAAGTACCTGATCGGCTGCATCAAGGCCTTCCTGAAGAGCGCCACCGAGCGGCGTTTCTACCAGCTTGGCCAGCAGAACTACTGGGGCCCGATGTTCAAGAAGTTCATCAAGTTCGACTACGACAAGTCCAGGTCGAAGATCGTCGAGCCGGATCACAACGCCTGGAAGAAGGCCCCGCCGGCGAAGCGCCCGGCAGCGACAGCGGCCGCGCCCATCGGCACCAGTCAGGCCGTACCCATGGCCTGCGGCGGCGGCAACCAGCAGATGGAAGACCTGGAGCCGGGTGCTGTGGCCTCGCCGAAATGCCAGCCGGGTGGTTGCGGCGGCGGCAGCGTCACCAAACCCGCCCAGGTGGCAATGCCCGAGCTGAGCAAGCGCAAGCAGCCGGAGGCGATCGCCGAAGAGGCCTGAAACAGGGCCGCAGGCCCCAACCCAAAGCGCTGACCCACCAAACGCCCCACACGCTGGGGCGTTTTCGACTTCGACCCATGCCATGACCGATCAAGCCCCCGACATCGACCTGCAGTTGCCGCCCCTGACCGAGCACGGGCCCCGCCGGGCGCGCACGCTCATGATCCAGGGCACCGCCTCGGACGTGGGCAAGAGCCTGCTGGTGGCCGGTCTATGCCGGGCCTTTGCCCGTCGCGGCCTGGTGGTGCGCCCGTTCAAGGCGCAGAACATGAGCAACAACGCCGCGGTGACGGCGGACTCCGATCTGCCGCCCGATGCCGACGGCCGGCAGCCCCAGGGCGAGATTGGCCGCGCCCAGGCGCTGCAGGCGCGCGCTTGCGGCGTGCCACCCTCGATCCACATGAACCCGGTCCTGCTCAAGCCCCAGACCAACGTCGGCTCTCAGGTGGTGCTGCGCGGCCGGGCGCTGGGCAACTGCCCGGCGCGGGTCTATCACCAGATGCGTCAGGGCATGATGCCGGCGATCCTGGACAGCTTCGAGCGCCTCTGCGCCGAAGCGGATCTGGTACTGGTCGAGGGCGCCGGCAGCGGCGCCGAGGTCTATCTGCGCGACTGCGACATCACCAACATGTACTTCGCCGAGCGGGCGGGCGTGCCGGTGATCGTGCTCGGCGATCTGGACAAGGGCGGCACCATGGCCTCGCTGGTGGGCACCTGGCTGCTGCTGGACCAGGCGGATCGTGATCGGGTGGTCGGCTACCTGGTCAACAAGTTCCGCGGCGACTTCTCGCTGTTCGAGCCTGCCTGTGAGACCATCACCGCGCACACCGGCTGGCCGTTCCTGGGCGTGCTGCGCTGGTTCGAGGGCGCCAGTCGACTGCCGGCGGAAGACTCGCTGGCACTGGAGCGCCCGGCCGAGGGCGATTGGGCCAATGGCGGCGGCAGCATCAATATCGCCGTGCCGCGGCTCTCGCGCACCGCCAACTTCGACGACCTGGATCCGCTCGCCGCCGAACCCGGTGTCAACCTGCGCTGGATCCAGCCCGGCCAGGTGATCCCGGCCGAGACCCATGTGGTGATCCTGCCCGGCTCCAAGGCGACGCGGGCCGACCTGGATGCCCTGCGCCGGGCCGGCTGGGACATCGACATCCTCGCCCATGTGCGCCGCGGCGGGCGGGTGCTCGGCCTCTGTGCGGGCTTCCAGATGCTCGGGCGGGTGGTGCGGGACCCCCAGGGCATCGAGGGCGAACCCGGAGAGACCCCCGGACTCGGCCTGCTGGACATCGAGACCGAGATCGGCTCCGACAAGCGCCTGATCGACCTGGCCGCAACCGACCGGCACAGCGGCTGTCCCATCCGGGGCTACGAGATGCACATGGGTCGCACCACCGGCCCCGGCCTGGAACGGCCCTGGCTGGATCTGGCGGAAACGGCCCAAACTGGCACCGACCGCGCCGAAGCGCGGACCCGCCCAGAGGGCGCCATCTCCGCCGACGGCCGCGTCATGGGTGGCTATCTGCACGGCATCTTCTCCAGCGACGCCTTCCGCGCCCATTGGCTGGAACAGGTCGGCGGGCGCGCCGCGCAGATGGATTTCGAGACCCGCATCGAACAGGCACTGGACGACCTGGCCACGCACATCGAGGCCAACCTCGACCTCGACGCCCTGTTGCGACTGGCGCGTTGACGCCCTCCTGCGGTCACCGGCAAAGGCCGCTATGCGATCCAAACCTCCAGACCGCCGATGCCTGACGATGCCATCGGGGCGCTCATCGATGACCGTCGCTGCCCAGACCCTGCCAAGAATGGACCCCGAGGCCTTCCTCGCATTCGAACGCGATGCGGAGTGCCGCCACGAACTGGTCGACGGTTACCTGTTCGCCATGACCGGCGCCAGCGCGCGTCATGGGGAAATTCTCGCCAACCTGCTCGCGGCCATTCACACCCATCTCCGCGGTGGTCCCTGCCGTGTCTATGGCTCAAACCTGAAGATCCGTGTCGAAGACGATTTCTTCTATCCCGATCTCTTCGTCCGCTGCGGCCAGGATCAGGGAGACCCCTACTTCAAGACCGACCCGCTTCTGATCATCGAGATCCACTCGCCCAACACCCAGCGCTACGACCGGGGTGACAAGCGTCTGGCCTACCAGCGCCTGGACAGCCTGCGTGACTATGTCCTGATCCATCAGGATGCCCCGCTGGTGGAGGCGTTCCGGCGACATGACATCGGCTGGTACAACCAGGCGCGCATCATTCGGGGGCCGGATGGCCTGCTGGAACTCCCGTCGATCGGCCTGACTATCGCACTTGCCGACCTCTATGCCTGAGTTCCGCACCGCTTCTCCGCCGCAACCCGCTTGCCGGAACCCCTCCGCCGCCCCATTGTCAGCGGATTGACGGCGCGGCCGCCCGGGACTGGGCGCCGCGATGCCATACACACGAGCCGCGGCACATGCAACCCAAAGACCTGACCGACAACGAGGCCTACAAGGGCTTCACCAACAGCGACTGCCCGTTTCTGCCCTGCCATGCTGGTGTCAAGCGCGAATTCAACTGCCTTTTCTGCTATTGTCCGTTGATTGCCTACGAGTGTCCGGGACCCTATCAGGTCTTCACCGACGCCAACGGCCTCCAGCGCAAGGACTGCTCGTCCTGCACCCTGCCCCATGACGGCTATCGCGCCTCCTGGGCATTCATCCAGAAATGGCTGGCCAGACCCGTTATCTGGGATGGCCATGCGCAGGACCCTCGCTATCTTCCACGCAAGAAAGATCACTCAGCATCATGACAGATCGCCATCCCCTCCTCCGCCAGCGCCTGCAACAGGCCATCCTCATCCTCGACGGCGCCATGGGCACCATGATCCAGCAGCGCAAGCTGGAAGAGGCCGACTATCGCGGCGAGCGCTTTGCCGACTGGCCGTCGGATCTCAAGGGGAACAACGATCTGCTGGTGCTGACGCGACCGGACGTCATCGCCGACATCCACGGTGAATACCTGGCCGCCGGCGCGGATATCATCGAGACCAACACCTTCAACGCCACCCGCATCGCCATGGCCGACTATGGCATGGAGGAGTTGGCCCGCGAGATCAATGTCGCCGCGGCCCGGCTGGCGCGCCAGGCGGCCGAGTCCGCATCCACCCCGGAGAAACCCCGCTTCGTTGCCGGCGTGCTTGGCCCGACCAACCGCACCGCCTCCATCTCGCCAGACGTCAACGATCCCGGCAAGCGCAACACCGACTTCGACACCCTGGCCAGCGCCTACGCCGAGGCGACGCGCGGACTGATCGAGGGCGGCGCCGATCTCATCCTGATCGAGACCATCTTCGACACCCTGAATGCCAAGGCCGCCATCTTCGCGGTGCGCCAGGTGTTCGACGAAGACGGCGTCGAACTGCCCATCATGCTCTCGGGCACCATCACCGATCAGTCCGGGCGCACCCTCACCGGCCAGACCACCGAGGCCTTCTACAACTCGCTGCGCCATGCCGAGCCCATCAGTGTCGGCCTGAACTGTGCGCTTGGGCCCTATGAACTGCGCCAGTATGTCGAGGAACTCTCGCGCATCAGCGAGTTTGCCGTTTCCGCGCACCCCAATGCCGGCCTGCCGAATGAACTCGGCGGCTACGATCTCGGCCCTGAACAGATGGCAGGCGAGATCCGCGAATGGGCCCAGAGCGGCTTCCTGAACATTATCGGCGGCTGCTGCGGCACCACGCCGGAGCACATCCGCGCCATCGCGGCCGCCGTCGCCGACTGCGCGCCGCGCCAGGCCCCGGAGATCAAGCCGGCCATGCGTCTGTCGGGCCTGGAGCCCTGCAACATCGACGCCGACAGCTTCTTCGTCAATGTCGGCGAGCGCACCAATGTCACAGGCTCGGCCCGCTTCAAGCGGCTGATCAAGGAGGGCGACTACGACACCGCGCTCTCGGTCGCCCTGGAACAGGTCGAGAACGGCGCCCAGGTCATCGATGTGAACATGGACGAGGGCCTGCTGGATGCGGTCGCCGCCATGCACCGCTTCCTCAATCTGGCCGCCGCCGAGCCGGACATCGCCAAGGTCCCGGTGATGGTCGATTCCTCCAAGTGGGAGGTGATCGAGACCGGGCTCAAGTGCCTGCAGGGCAAGCCCATCGTCAATTCCATCTCGCTGAAGGAAGGCGAGGACAAGTTCATCGAGCAGGCGCGCCTGTGCCGGCGCTATGGCGCGGCGGTGATTGTCATGGCCTTCGACGAGGTCGGCCAGGCCGACACCCAGGCACGCAAGGTCGAGATCTGCACCCGGGCCTACCGTATCCTGACCGAGCAGGTCGGCTTCCCGGCCGAGGACATCATCTTCGACCCCAACATCTTCGCCGTCGCCACCGGCATCGAGGAGCACAACAACTACGCCGTCGATTTCATCGAGGCGACCCGCGAGATCAAGCGGACCCTGCCCCACGCCAAGATCTCCGGTGGTGTCTCCAACGTCTCCTTCTCCTTCCGCGGCAACAACCCGGTCCGCGAGGCCATCCACGCGGTCTTCCTCTACCACGCCATCAAGGCGGGGCTGGACATGGGCATCGTCAATGCCGGTCAGCTGGCGATCTACGACGACCTGCCGGAGGAATTGCGCGAGGCGGTCGAGGACGTGATCCTCAATCGCCGCGACGATGCCACCGAGCGGTTGCTGGACCTGGCGCCCAAGTACAAGGGCGACGGCAGCGCGGGCGAGGCCAAGGTGGATCAGGAATGGCGCGCCTGGGCGGTCGAGAAGCGCATCGAATACGCGCTGATCAAGGGCATCACTGAACACATCGACGACGACACCGAAGAGGCGCGTCAGAAGCTCGGCCGACCGCTCCTGGTGATCGAAGGCCCGCTGATGGACGGCATGAACGTGGTCGGCGATCTCTTCGGCGAGGGCAAGATGTTCCTGCCGCAGGTGGTCAAGTCGGCCCGCGTGATGAAGAAGGCGGTGGCCTATCTCTACCCCTATCTGGAGGCCGAGAAGGCCGAATCAGGCAACCAGGCGCAGAGCAACGGCAAGTTCCTGATCGCCACCGTCAAGGGCGACGTGCATGACATCGGCAAGAACATCGTCGCCGTGGTGCTGCAGTGCAACAGCTATGAGGTGATCGATCTGGGCGTCATGGTGCCGGCCGAGACCATCCTGCAGCGGGCGGTCGAGGAGCAAGTCGACATCATCGGCCTGTCCGGCCTGATCACCCCTTCGCTTGACGAGATGGTGCATGTGGCCAAGGAGATGAAGCGCCAGGGCATCGAGGTGCCCTTGCTGATCGGCGGCGCCACCACCTCCAAGCTGCATACGGCGGTCAAGATTGCGCCCCAACGCGAGCAGCCGGTGATCTACGTGCCGGACGCCTCACGCGCCGTCGGCGTGGTGAGCAACCTGCTGAGCCAACGCGAGCGCGACGGCTATGTCGCCGGCATCCGCGCGGAATACGACAAACTCCGTACCGAGCGCGAGGCCCGCGGCACCACGCGCAAGGCGATGCCGCTGGCGGAGGCCCGTGCCAACAAGGTGCCCATCGACTGGGCCGCCTACCAGCCGCCGCGGCCGGACATCCTCCGGCCCGAGATCGGCTTCCAGGGCTTTTCCGACCTGCCCTTCGCAACCCAGCTGCAGACCGCCGGCGATGGCGTCATCGCCACCATCGACGGTTTCCCCCTGGACGAACTGGTCGAGACCATCGACTGGCTACCGTTCTTCAGGGCCTGGGAACTGGCAGGCAGCCGCTTCCCGGACATCCTCGACGACGAGATCATCGGCGAGGAGGCCCGCAAGCTCTACGCCGACGCCCGGGCATTCCTCGACCGCCTGGTCCGGGAGCGCTGGCTGACCGCGCGGTGCGTGTTCGGCTTTTTCCCGGCCAATTCCATCGATGACGACATCCTGCTCTACGCCGACGAGGCCCGCGAGCAGGTCACGGCCAGGCTGTTCAACCTGCGCCAGCAGATGATGCGCTCCGCTGGCCGCGGCCAGCCGAATCTGTGCCTCAGCGACTTCGTCGCGCCCGTGGACAGCGGCCGACCGGACTGGATCGGCGCCTTCGCCGTCACCGCCGGCATCGGCATCGATGCCCATCTGGAACGCTTCGAGGCCGACCACGACGACTACAACGCCATCATGCTCAAGGCCCTGGCCGATCGCCTGGCGGAGTCCTTCGCCGAGCGGCTGCACCAGCTGGTGCGCACCCGCTTCTGGGGCTATGCCCCCGACGAGCAACTGGACAATGCCGCACTGATCGCCGAGAAATACCAGGGCATCCGGCCGGCGCCCGGCTATGCCGCCTGCCCGGACCACACGGAAAAGGGCACCCTCTGGTCGCTGCTGCAACCCGATCAGCGCATTGGCCTGACGCTGACGGAAAGCTACGCCATGCTGCCCACGGCGGCGGTCTCCGGCTGGTATCTGTCGCACCCGGATGCGCGCTACTTCGGCACCGGCAAGATCCAGCAGGACCAGGTGGAAGACTATGCCGCGCGCAAGGGACTGACACTGGCGGAGGCCGAGCGCTGGCTGGCGCCGGTGCTGGGCTATGATCCCTGAGCCTGACCCCGTATCGGCGCGCACAGAGACGCCCGCACCTGAGCACATCCCGGCACTCACGCTGGTCACCGGGCCCGCGCGCAGCGGCAAGAGCGAATGGGCGGAAGCGCTGGCGGTCCGCTCGGGGCGCCCGGTGGTCTATCTGGCAACCGCGCGGGAGGATCCGGATGACGCCGACTGGAGCGCACGCATCGCGCAGCACCGTCAAAGGCGCCCCGATCACTGGCGCACGGTGTGCGTACCCACCGGGCTGGAGGCGGCGATCGCGTCCCACCGCGCCGCTGACGCCTGCCTGCTGGTGGACTCCCTCGGCACCTGGGTGGCAAACCTGCTGGAACTGGACGCCGCCGCCTGGGACAGCCGCGTGCGCAGCCTGCTGGAGGTGCTCGCACCGGGGCGCGGGACGGTGATCCTGGTGGGCGAGGAAACCGGCTGGGGGGTGATCCCGGCCTATCCCGTCGGCCGCACCTTCCGCGACCGGCTCGGCGGCCTGGTCCGGCGTCTCGGCCCCCGCTGCGAGGCCAGCTATCTGGTCACCGGTGGCTATGCCGTGGATCTGCGCCGGCTGGGCACCCCCCTCGGCTGAGGCCCCGGTCGCGCCGGACAGAGGACACCGACCCTGCCACAACCCATCCGCACCCGTCTCTCGCCCGCCTTGTGGCCAGCAGTGCGAGCAGCCTTGCTGCTGGCACTGCTGGCGACCGCGCCCACGGCTGCGTGGGCGGAGTTGCCACGGGTCGCCAGCACCAACCTGTGCGCCGATCTGCTGCTGCTGCAGATCGCGGCGCCCGAACAGATCGTCTCGGTCTCGCGTCAGAGCCAGGACTCACCGCTGTCGCCCGTTGCCGAGCAGGCCCGGTCGTATCCGCCCAACCGCGGCGGCGTCGAGGATCTGCTCTACCGCTCGCCGGACATGGCGCTGGTCTACCAGGGCTGGACCGGGCGACGCCATGCCGAGCTCCTGTCCGAGCAGGGGATCGCGGTGATCCCGCTGCCCTATCCGCAGACCTGGGACGAGGCCCTGGCAATCACCCGTCAGGTCGCCGCGCGGATCGGCCGCCAGCAGGCAGCCGAGTCGGTCATCGCCGACGCCGAGGCCCGCCTGCGCACACTGGGTGCACGGCCCCGCCCCTACCGCGTGCTCTATCTGCGGCCCAGCGGCGGCACGGCCGGCAGCGGCACCTATGTCGACGACCTGCTGCAACGGCTGGGGGTGCGCAACCATGCCGCGGACCTCGGCCATGCGGGCTGGGGTCGGCTGCCGCTGGAATCACTGGTGGGGTCGCCGCCGGATGTCTTCCTGCTGGGCTATTTCGAGTCTGCCCAGCCCTCCACCCAGGCCGCCTACGGCCGACATCCGCTGCTGCGGCGGCTGCTGGAGCGCATCCCGAGCATCACGGTGCCGACCACCGTCTGGGGTTGCGGGGGGCTGGAACTGGTGACCGCAGCGGAGCACATCGCGGCTCGACTCGATGAGCTCGACCAGCTCGGTCGACCCCAATCCCGGTGACAGGCCGCCGCCGATGCGCCCTTCGCCGCTGAACCTGCTGCTGCTCGGCCTGCTGATGACGCTGAGCCTGTTGTCGCTGGGCCTTGGCGAGGCCCCCCTCAGACCCGGCGAGGTGCTTGGCGGGCTGCTGGGCTGGGGGGCAGAAGAACACCGGCTGATCGTGCGCCAGATCCGCTTGCCGCGGGTGGTGCTGGCCTGGCTGGTTGGGGCCACGCTGGGCATGTCCGGTGCCGCGCTGCAGGGCCTGTTGCGCAATCCCCTTGCGGAGCCGGGGCTGCTCGGCATCTCCGCCAGCGCCGGACTGGGGGCGGTGGTGGCGCTGTATTTCGGCCTCGGCGCCCTGACCCTCTGGGCGGTGCCGCTGGCCGCCATGGGCTTTGCGCTGCTGGCCACCTCCATCCTGTACGCCCTGACCCGCGCCGGCGCCACCAACCTGACCCTGATCCTGGCGGGGATCGCGCTGTCGTCGCTGGCGGCGGCGCTGACCTCGTTGGCCCTCAACCTGGCGCCGACGCCGTCCGGCGTGCAGGACATCGTGCTCTGGCTGCTGGGTTCCATCGCCGACCGCAGCTTCGACGACATCTGGCTGAGTCTGCCCTTCGTCGTCCTGGGGCTCGGGCTGCTGCTGACGAGCGCGCCGGCGCTGGAGTTGCTGGCCCTGGGCGAGGGCGAGGCGAGCACCCTGGGGGTGGACATGACGCGTCTGCGCGGGCTGATCATCCTGGGCTCGGCACTGGGGGTCGGCGCCGTCGTCGCCGTGACCGGCGCCATCGGCTTCGTCGGCCTGGTGGTGCCCCACCTGCTGCGGCGCTTCGTCGACTACCGGCCAGGCCGCCTGCTGCTGCCCAGCGCCCTCGGCGGAGCGCTGCTGGTGCTGGCTGCCGATCTGGCCATCCGTCTCATCGACACGCCGCGGGAACTGATGCTGGGGGTAGTGACAGCGCTGGTGGGGGCGCCCTTCTTCCTGGCTCTGGTGCTGCGCTCACGCAGGGACATGCTGTGAGCCTGCTCGAGGCCAGCGCGCTGCAGGTCCGCCTCGGCGGCAAGCCCCTGGTGCGGGACCTGTCCTTCGCCCTCGACGCCGGCGAACTGCTCGGCCTGATCGGCCCCAACGGCGCCGGCAAGAGCACCGCGCTCAAGGCGCTGGTGCAACTGCTGCCCCACAGCGGAGCCATAAGGCTCGACGGCCGGGATCCGGCCACGCTGCCGGCGCGGGAGCGGGGGCGCCGGATCGCCTATCTGAGCCAGAACGACAGCCTGCAATGGCCGATCTCGGTGCGCGATCTGGTGGCCCTGGGCCGGCACCCGTACCGGGGCAGCTGGTGGCGCGGCGACGGTGGTCTGGGCAGGCGCGATGACGAGGCGATCGACAAGGCCCTGCGCGCCACCGATGTCTGGCACCTGCGCGGGCGCAAGGTCACCGAGCTGTCCGGCGGCGAACGTGCACGCGCACGCCTGGCACGGGTGCTCGCCGTGGAGGCCCCCGTGATCCTGGCGGACGAACCGGTGGCCGCGCTGGACCCGAGGCATCAGCTGCGGGTGATGGAGCTGCTGCGGGCGCAAAGCCGCCAGGGCCGGGGGCTGATCCTGGTGCTGCACGACCTGACCCTGGCCAGCCGCTTCTGCGACCGGCTGCTGCTGCTGGACCGGGGCCGGCCGGTTGCCTCGGGCACGCCGGATACCGTGCTGACGCAACCGCATCTGCGCGCGGTCTACGGCATTCGCGCCGTCAGCGGCCGACATCAGGGACAGGACTACCTGCTGCCCTGGGAGTGCGTCTGAGTGGGCCGATTCAGGGGCCGTCGCCCATGACCGCCGCCGCCACCGTGACGGCCTTGCCGTCGGCGCCGCGCCAAACGCACCGGGGCAGCAACAGTTCCCCGCCGCCGGCGGCGAGCAGCGCGGCGGCCTCGGCGACGCTCGGCGTGCCGATGACACGCGCCACGCGCGCGGAGGCCGTGGGTACCGCGACAGCGGCCAGGGCCTCTTCCGGGAAGAACTGCAACGGCCAGCCGCGAGCCCGGGCCAGCGCCAGCAACGCCGGTTCATCGGCCTTGCGGCAATGGCTGGCGAGCCGGCACACGCGGACCTGGCCCAGCGGCCGCAAGGCCGCGTCCACGGCCTGCTCCAGATCGGCCAGGGAAACGCCGCGCCGGCAGCCCAGCCCCAGCGCGATCGCTGTGGTGTTGTTCATATGACCAAAAACTGACGGCCTTTGACTACGAACGATGTCGACTCCTGCAACGCCTCAATGTCCCGCCCTGTTCCTGAGCGCCTGTTCGTCGGGCCAGGGCAAGACTACGCTGGTGGCGGCCCTGGCGCGGCATCACCGCCGGCAGGGCCGGCGTGTGCGGGTGTTCAAGACGGGACCGGACTTTCTCGACCCGATGATCCTGGAGCGCGCAAGCGGCGCGCCAGTGGACCCGCTGGATCTGTGGATGGTCGGCGAGGATGACTGCCGGCGCAAGCTCCACGCCGCCGCCGGCGAGGCCGATCTGATCCTGATCGAGGGCGCGATGGGACTGTTCGACGGCAGCCCGTCCGGAGCCGACCTGGCGGAGACCTTCGGCGTCCCGGTGGCCGCCCTGATCGATGCGCGCGGCATGGGCCAGACCTTCGGCGCGCTCGCCCTGGGGCTGGCGGGTTACCGGCCGGGTCTGGCCTTTGCCGGGGTGCTGGCAAACCGGGTCGCGAGCCCCCGCCATGAGGCGATGATCCGGGCAGGCATGCCGGCGTCGGTGCCCTGGCTGGGCGCCCTGCCACGCCAGACGGACGCCGCCTTGCCGAGCCGGCATCTGGGGCTGGTCCAGGCCGGGGAGATTGCGGACCTGGAGCAACGGCTGGACGCCGCGGCGGAGCCCGTCGCCGACACCGCCCTGGGCCGGTTGCCGGCGCCGGTGGCCTTCGCGGCGCCGCTGCCGAGCGCGCCACTGCCGCCGCGGCTGGCCGGTCGGCGCATTGCGGTGGCGCGGGATGCCGCCTTCTCGTTCCTCTATGCCGACAATCTGCGACTGCTGAGCGCGATGGGGGCCGAGCTGGACTTCTTCTCGCCGCTGGCGGATCAGGGCGTGGAGGCGGACGCTATCTACCTCCCCGGCGGCTACCCGGAACTGCACCTCGCGGCGCTGTCCGCCAACCAGGGCATGCGTCGCGCGCTGCGGGCGCATCTGGCCGCGGGCCGCCCCCTGTACGCCGAATGCGGCGGCATGCTGTACCTGCTCGACCAGCTCGCCGACAAGGACGGTCACGTCGCCGCCATGGCCGGTCTGCTGCCGGGACGCGGGCAGATGCAGCAACGCCTGGCCGGACTCGGCATGCAGGCCCTGGCCACGCCCCAGGGCCGTCTGCGCGGACACAGCTTCCATCATTCGACCATGGAGACGCCGCTGGCCCCGCTCGCCCACGGCATCCGGCAGCACGATAGCCGAGCCGGCGAGCCCTTCTACCGCCACGGGGCCCTGCGGGCCAGCTACCTGCATCTGTACTTTCCCTCGGCGCCGGAGGCCGCCGCCGGGCTGTTTGTGCCGGATTAGTCTGGTTTGATCGCGGTCAAGATCGTCACCGGCATCGCGGTGCGCCAGCCGTCGAAGCGACCGAGGGGAGCGGCATGGGCGACCGAGATCCGGGTCAGATCACCGCCGATGCGCGCACGCAAGCCGACCAGGAAAGACTCGCTCTGCACCGTGACGGCATTGGCAACCAGCCGTCCGCCCGGCTTGAGTGCCTGCCAGCAGGCCTCGGCGACGCCGTCAACGGTCAAGCCGCCGCCGATGAACACCGCATCCGGCGGCGCCAGACCGTCCAGCGCCTGGGGCGCGCGTCCAGCCACCAGGCCAAGACCCGGCACCCCCAGGGCTTCGCGGTTGCGCTCGATGAGCGCCCGCCGGCCGGCATCCGGCTCGATGGCCAGGGCGCGACAGTCCCGCTCGGCCCGCATCCACTCGATACCGATGGACCCGCAGCCGGCGCCCACATCCCACAACAGTTCCCCAGGCAGCGGCCCCAGTCGGGCCAGGGTCGCCGAGCGGATGTCGCGTTTGGTCAACTG
This sequence comes from Thiohalocapsa marina, assembly GCF_008632335.1. GTDB lineage: Bacteria > Pseudomonadota > Gammaproteobacteria > Chromatiales > Chromatiaceae > Thiohalocapsa > Thiohalocapsa marina. Next base: position 97,640 of record NZ_VWXX01000003.1, on the reverse strand, counting down.
GCCGTCGTGGGCAAAGGCGTCGTCCGCGAGCCCGCAGCGACGCGACAGGGGCCGGGCATACGCACCGGCCCGACAGGCCACCGCCACCAGGTTCAGCGCCGCGCACGGCTGCTGCGGCGCGGCCCAGTCGGACGCAAGCCCGTCCAGGCGCCGTTCCGCGGGTCCGCCCAGGCGCTCGAAGACCGTCAGCCGGCTACCGCCGAAGCCCTGCGCATCGAGCAGTGCGGCGAGCCGGGCCGGTGTCCGGCCGTCCGCCGACAGCACCAGCAGCCGCGCGTTCGGCGCCAGATAGAGGTTCACCCGCTCCAGCGGCCGGCCGTGGGCCGGGATGACGCGAACGTCCTGCAGCGCCCAGCCCATCCGCGCCGCCGCCAGCGAGATCGACGACGGCGCCGGCAGGATGCGCATCTCGTCCGGGGGCAGACGCTCCGCGAGGCTGCCGCCGATGCCGAACAGCATCGGGTCACCACTTGCGAGCACGCACACCGGGCTGCCGCGATGCGCGAGCAGCCTGTCGAAGGCGGCGGCAAAGGGACTGGGCCAGGCCTCGCGTCGCTGCGTCGCGCTCGGCGGGAGCAGGCGCAGATGACGCTCCCCGCCGAACAGCACAGGGGCCTCGGTGATCGCGCGGCGGGCGGTCTCACCAAGGCCCGCCAGCCCGTCCTCTCCGATGCCGACGATGGTGAGCCAGGCCTGTCGGGGCCGGTCGGTCGCCCGGGTCATGCGTGAACCCCCTGGTGAGTCGACATGTTCGGGGTTGCTGGCTGCATGGGGAGTGAGAGGTGGATGGCGAAAGGTTTCGGAATTATACTGGTCGGTTTAGCGATTCACACCCCACACCCTGCCCTACACCCTGGGGCCCCGGCGGCGTGCGGGTTGCGTCCTGCCATCGAGACCCTCAATGATCGATTACATCCGGGATGGACAGGAGATCTACCGTCAATCCTTCGCCATCATCCGCGCCGAGGCCCGCCTGGACGCCATTCCGGCGGATCTGGAGGCGCTTGCGGTCCGCGTGATCCACGCCTGCGGCATGCCCGAGGTGATCGACGACCTGGCCTACTCCCCCGGTGCCGGTCAGGCCGGCCGCGACGCGCTGGAGGCGGGCGCCCCCATCCTGTGCGACAGCCAGATGCTGGCCTCGGGTATCACCCGCGCGCGGCTGCCCGCGGACAACCCGGTCATCTGCACCCTGCAGGATCCGGCCGTGCCCGATCTCGCCCGCCGCATCGGCAACACCCGCACGGCCGCCGCGCTGGAACTCTGGCGCCCCCGGCTCGCCGGCGCCCTGGTGGCCATCAGCAACGCCCCCACCGCCCTGTTCCACCTGCTCGAGATGCTTGACGCCGGGGCGCCCAGACCGGCCCTGATCCTGGGCTTTCCGGTGGGTTTCGTCGGTGCTGTCGAGTCGAAGCAGGCGCTTGCCGAGGACAGCCGGGGCGTGCCCTTCGTCACCCTGCGCGGGCGCCGCGGCGGCAGCGCCATGGCGGCCGCCGCCGTGAATGCCCTTGGCCGGGGCGACGCCTGAGCGATATGGGCAAGGGACGACTCTATGGCCTGGGCGTGGGACCGGGCGACCCCGAGCTCATCACCCTGAAGGCCCTGCGCTGTCTGCGCGCGGCCCCGGTGGTGGCCTACTATGTCGGCAAGGGCAAGCAGGGCAACGCGCTGACCAGCGCCCGGCCGCACCTGCACAAGGATCAGCTCCGCCTGCCGCTGGTCTACCCGGTCACCGGCAAGAAACCCGCGCCGCCCTACGACTACGAGGGGGTGATGCGCGCCTTTTACGACGATGCCGCCGAGCGCGTCGCGGCGCACCTGGACGCCGGGCGTGACGTCGCCGTGCTGTGCGAGGGAGACCCGTTCTTTTATGGCTCCTTCATGTACCTGCACGACCGCCTGGCGGAGCGCTTCGACACCGAGGTGGTGCCGGGGGTCTGCTCGGTGATGGCCAGCGCCGCGGTGCTGCGCACGCCGCTGGTCTACCGCGACCAACGCCTGCAGATCCTGGCCGGCACGCTGCCGGAAGACACCCTGACCGAGATGCTGTCGGGCGTGGAGGCCGCGGCGATCATGAAACTCGGCAGCAATTTCGAGAAGGTGCGTCGGGTCTTGAAACAGCTCGGCCTCGACACCCGGGCGCTCTATGTCGAACGCGCGACCATGTCCGGCGAACGGGTGCGAGCGCTGGCGGAGATCGAAGCCGACAGTGTGCCGTACTTCTCCATGATCCTGATCCCCGGCGAGCGCTGGCAAGGCTGATGGCAACACCGGACACCCTGCCCGTGCAGATCGTCGCAGACGATGCCGGCCATGCCCTGGCCAGACGCTTGCAAGCGCACCTGCATGAGCACGGGCACCCCGTTGCCGGCACCCGGCTCGGCCGCCCGTTGACGGCAGAGACATCGGCCGAGACACTGGTCGAGACATTGGCCGAGACGCTGGTCAGCACCTTTGCAGACATCTTGGCCGGCACCCCGGGCGAGGCACACCCCTGTGTGGTCATCGGCCCCGTGGAGACCATCGTGCGCAGCCTGGCCCAGGCCATGGCCCTGCGGCCGACGGCAGACGCATCGGCCCAGAGCGCGCCAGTAGCGGCGCCAGTGATCGCGGTCACCCCGGATGGCGCAACGGTGATCCCGCTGCTCGGCACCGGACCCGAGGCCGATGCACTGGCACACCGCATCGCCGAGGCACTGGGTACGACCCCGGTAGGCCTGGCGCACAAAAAGGCGCAGGCACAGCCGCAGCCCCGGCCCGGACGGCTTGCCGTGATCGGCCTCGGCCCCGGGTGCGCAGAGCTGATGGCCCCGGCGGTCAGGGACGAACTCACGCGCGCCCAGGACATCGTCGGATACACCACCTATGTGAACATGGCCGGCCCCTTTCGGCCGGACCAGCGCATCCTCGACTCGGATAACCGGGTCGAGATGGATCGCGCCCGCCTGGCCTTCGAACTGGCCGCCCAGGGCCGGCACGTGGTCGTGGTCTCGTCCGGCGATCCGGGCGTCTTCGCCATGGCCACGGCGGTGCTGGAGGCCCTGGACCGCTCCGGCGAGCCCGCCTGGAAGGCCGTGGAGCTCGTGGTGCTGCCGGGAATCTCCGCCGCCCAGGCCACCGCGGCGCGAATCGGCGCCCCGCTGGGCCACGATTTCTGCGTGCTGTCGCTGTCCGACAACCTCAAGCCCTGGGCAAGGATCGAACAGCGCCTGCAGCACGCGGCGCTGGCGGACCTGGTCATCGCCCTGTACAACCCCAGCTCCCGGGCCCGGCCATGGCAGCTGGCCCGCGCGCTCGACCTGCTACGGCGCTACCGTGCCCCGGCGACCCCGGTGGTGCTCGGCCGGGACGTGGGCCGCCCCGCAGAACAGGTGACCGTGACCACCCTGGAGCAGGTCCGCCCGGAGCAGGTGGACATGCGCACCCTGGTGATCGTCGGCTCGTCGCTGACGCGCCGGTTTCCGCGGGCGGACGGCGGCGATTGGGTCTACACGCCGCGCTGGTACCCCGACCGACCGCCGACGCCCCGATCCCACCCCTGAACCCCGGACGCTCAACCATCCGCCACGCGTGCCGTCGTGTGCGCGCCGGACTCAAGCGCCGTCAAAGCAGCGCCTCGACCCAGGCCACCGCCGCCTCCACCGACGACGCCGCCGGCAGCACCGGACGCTCCGGCCGCCGGCGCATGATCACCCGAACCCCCAACTCACGGGCCGCGACCAGTTTTGCCTGGGTGGCATCGCCGCCGCTGTTCTTGCAGACCAGCGCGTCGATCCGGTGATGACGAAGCAGCGCGCGCTCGCCCTCCAGGTCGAACGGGCCCCGCGCCAGCAGCAACCGGCAGGCATGCAACGGCGGCATGGGATCCGGCGGCGTCACGGCGCGGACCAGGAACCAGGTGTCATCCAGTGCGGCAAAGGGACCCAGATCCTGGCGCCCCACCGCCAGGAAGACCCGGCGCGCGCCGCCGCACCGCAGCGCCGCGACGGCCTGCTCCCAGTCCGCGACCGATTCCCAGCGATCTTCCGGCGCCGCGACCCAGGGCGGACGCTCCAGCCGCAGCAGCGGCACACCCGCGGCGGCACACCCGCGCTGCGCGTTCCAGCCCATGGTGGCGGCGAAGGGATGGGTGGCATCGACGACACCCTGAATGCCCTGCTCGCGCAGATAGGCCCGCAGGCCCGCGCTGCCGCCAAACCCACCGATGCGCGACTCCCCTGCCGGCAGGCGCGGCTGGCTGGTGCGTCCCGCCAGCGAGGTCACCACCCGCAGACCGGCGCGCAGCGCCAGCGCCTCGGCCAGCCTGTAGGCCTCCGTGGTACCCCCAAGGATCAGGATGTTCCGGTTCATAGCGTTCTGTTGCAATCGAGATCTCGCTGTTCGCGGGTTGGGTGTCGGCGCTGCGGAGACGCCGTGACGGATCACACCTGCTGGCGCCCGGCACGCTCCAGCGCCTCGGCCAGCAGGGACAGCAAGCGATAACCCGCATGCACGAACTTGCTGTAGGGCAACAGCAGAAAGAAGGCCAGCACAGTGCCGAGATGGACCGCCAGCAGCACCCCCATGGCCGGCGTGGCGCGCAGGGCCAGCAGGACCAGCCCGGTGACGGCGACCAGGAACAACAGCCCCAGAAAGGCCAGATCCAGGCTGCGGGCCTCGGCATCGGTGGGGCTACGGTCCTCCCGGCGTTTCAGCCGGGCCAGCCCGACCACCGCACAGGTCATGGCCAGGCCGCCACAGGTGCCCAGCAGCACCGGCGCGCTGAGCAACGGATAAGGTGCCTGCCAGCCAAGCACATGATGCTGGAAGGTGGCGGCCAGGGTGGCGGCAAAACTGAGCAGCAGCCCCACCAGCAGGGTCTGGTGCAGGCGGCGGCGAAGATGCGAGGCGCGGTCATCCAGGTCATTGCAGCCGGGCCCGCCGCCACGCAGATTGCGCATCACCACCACATCGTGCAGCGCGGACCCCAGCGCGCGCCATGATACGGACCCCGGGGGCGCGATGGCGCGCCAGTACCTGCGCAGGCTCAGGCCGATGGACAGCATCGCCCAGCCCAGGGGCAAGAACCCGATCAGCACCATGCCCCACCAGGGCAGGATCCGGTAGAAGGCGCCGGTCCCTGATTGAACGCCGGAATGGGCGCTGAACAGCACCTCGGACGGCACGCTCATCCAGACCAGCCACAGCAGCAATCCGATAGCGCCGACGCTGACCAGTGACGCCGTCAGCACGCCGTGGCGAAAGGCGGCGGCCAGCCAACCGGACCAGGTCCCGGGCCAGAGCCGTTCCACATAGCTGCGCTGGCGCATGCGGGCCAGCGTCTTCGGCACATTCACGCCGAAGGCATGCGGCGGCGCGTACTGACAGGCATACAGGCAGTTGCGACAGCCGTGGCAGAGGTGCGCCAGATGCTCCAGATCCACCGCCGTGGCGGCGGGACGCCGCTTCGACGCCTCGAACAGGTCGCAGAAGCCGTTGCAGTAGCCGCAGGCGTTGCAGATGCCCAGCACGCGGCGCGCCTCGGCCCGGGTGTCATGCAGGCACTCATCCGACGACATGCCGCGCCGCCTCCTCGCCGGCCAGGCGCCCGAAGACGACACCGATGGACATGGCCAGCCCCGACAGATACCCACGGGGCATGAGGTTGGGCGCCATGATCATGCCGGCCGCGAACAGATTCTCCACCACACCGCCGTCCTCCAGCCGGACGCGGGTGTCGGCATCCACGGCCACCCCATGATAGGTAAAGGTGATACCCGGGCGCATGGGATAGGCGCCGAAGGGCGGCTCGGTCAGTGGCAGGGCATGCCGGGATTTTGGCGGCGTCAGCCCCTCGGTATGCCAGCCGGCGACGTCCTCGTCGCCCGCGGCCGGCGGACGCACGGCAGCATTGTACTCCGCCAGCGTCTTCTCGAGGGCCGCCCGCGGGATCGACAGTGCCGCGGCCAGCGCGTCGACATCGTCGGCCAGCAGCGGCGGATACAGCGACGGCGGCGCCCCGCGCAGCCCCTGCCCGTCCAGGATGACATGGGCGATCTGGCCCGGGCAGTCCGCCAGCCGACGCCCCCAGAGGGCATAACGGGTGGAGGCGGTATCGCCGCCCTCGTCATGGATGCGCCGTCCCGTGCCGTCGACGACGATCCCGGCCGGCATGCAGCGCACCCGCGTCACGATCCCCCCGTCATCCGCCGGCGAGCGGGCATCCACCGCCACCAGATAGGCCCCGTCGGGATCCCCCGCCGCCCGGACGCCATCGCGCAATAGGCAATGCAGCACCTCGCCGGTCGCATGGGGCGTACCGCGATTGATGAAGCCGTCCGCGGCATCGCCCCAGCGGGAGCGCAGCCAGGCGCGGTTTGCCTGTGCGCCACCGCAGCAGACCACCACCGCGCGCGGCCGGAGCCTGGTTCGTTCGCTGGCTCTGGTGCTGGTGCTGGTGCTGGTGCTGGCGCTGGCGCTGGCGCAGTCGACCCAGGCCAGGCGGCCCCGTTCCAGCTTCAGGTCGGTTACACCGCAGCTGTAGCGGATGTCCACCCCAAGGGCCTCGGCGGCGGCATAAAGGCGGTTCAGCATGGCGGTGCCGCCACCCAGCAGGAAGGCGGTCTTGCGCGATCGTGGCAGCACCCCGCTCGCGACCGGCTGGAACTGCACACCGGCAGCCGCAAGCCAGTCGGTGCTCCGGGCCGAGTGCTCCACCAGCAGCCGGGCCAGGGCCGCATCTGCCGAGCCGCCGGTGGCGCGCTGCAGATCGGCGCAGAACTCATCGCGGTCGTAACATCCCGGCGACAACGGCGTCGGCACCTCATGCCGGATCCGGAGATTGCGCGAATGCCGGGTGTTACCGCCCCGCAGCCAGCGTGGCGCCTGCTCCAGCAGCAACACCCCGGCCCCGCCCCGCCGCGCCGCAATGGCGGCACACAGCGCCGCCGTGCCGCCGCCGACGACCAGGACATCGGGCTGTTCCGGCAGGTCATGACCTGCTGCGGCAGTGGCGCCGGGGGCGCCCATGACAGCCGGGCGACAGATGCGAAGGTGCGGGAGCAATGACAAGGCTCGGCCGGGGCGCAACAGAACGAAATTGCACCACTATAACCGCAAGACGGTTTGACAACACGCCGAGCCGGCGCGAAGAATGCTTGGCTCGACTGAACGCCGCATCCCGAGGAGCCAAAATCATGAACCGGTCCGATCAACGCTGGTACCGATGGCCGCAGACGCCGAACCGGAGACCTGCCCATGGGTAAGGTCTGGTTCGTGGGGGCGGGCCCCGGTGCCCCGGATCTGATCACCGTGCGCGGCGCACGGCTGCTGGCCGAGGCCGACGCCATTCTCTACACCGGCTCGCTGGTGGCGAAGACCGTGCTGGAATGGGCCGGCAAGGACTGCGAGATCGCCGATTCCAAGTCCATGGACCTGGCCCAGGTCACGGACTGGCTGCTGGACCGCGCGCGCCGCCACACCACCGTGGTGCGCCTGCAGACCGGCGACCCGACCCTGTACGGGGTGCTGGCGGAACTGGCGCGCCCCCTCGACGCCGCGGGGATCCCCGTCGGCATCGTCTCTGGCGTATCGTCCGCCATGGCCTCGGCGGCGGCGGCGGGGGAGTGCCTGACGTTGCCCGAGGTGACCCAGACGGTCATCTTCACCCGTCTGTCCGAGCGCACCCGCATGCCGGAGGAGGAGTCCCTGGCCTCCCTGGCCGCCCATGGCTGCACCCTGTGCCTGTTCCTGTCCATCGAACGCATCGAGGCGGTGGCGGCCCAGTGCATCGAGGCCGGCTGGGCGCCCACGGCCCAGGTCGTGGTGGTGCACAAGGCAACCTGGCCCGACGAGGAACAGGTACTGCGTGGAACGCTGACGGACATCGCCGAACGCTGCCGCGCAGCAGGCATCGACCGCCAGGCGCTGATCCTGCTCAGCCCGGCCCTCGGCGCCCGCACGCGCACCGACAGCCACCCCTCCAAGCTCTACGACGCCGCCTTCCCGCGTCGTTTCCGACCCGCCCGCAAGGCACCGTGAACATGGCTGGCCCCGTCGGCGCATGATCGCATCCATGGCGTTCGTGCTCGCGGCCTGCCTGCTGGATGTCGCGCTGGGCGATCCGGTCTATCGCTGGCATCCGGTGCGCCTGATCGGGCACCTGATCGAGGCCTTCGAGCGACCGCTCTTCGCCGTCGGACTGGATGGCCGACTGGGGGGCGTACTGCACTGGCTGCTGGTGGTCGCCGGCGCGCTGGGTGCCTGGCTGCTGCTGCGTGCCGGACTCGGCGCGCTGCACCCCTGGCTCGCCCTGCTGTGGGATCTCTACCTGGCCTACAGCCTGTTGGCCCTGCGCGGCCTGGCGGAACAGGGCTGGCTGATACTGAAAGACCTGGACGACCTGCCTGCCGCGCGCCGGCATCTGAAGGCGCTGGTGGGGCGGGACACCAAGCCACTGCAACGCGACGGCATCGTCCGTGCCACCATCGAGAGCCTGTCCGAGAACCTGACCGATGCGGTGCTGACCCCGCTGTGGGCCCTGTGCCTGTTCGGCCTGCCGGGGCTGATCCTGGTGAAGACGATCTCGACGCTGGACTCCATGGTGGGCTACCGCAACGCGCGCTACGCCCGGTTCGGCTGGGCGGGTGCGCGCAGCGATGACCTGGTGCACTGGCTGCCGGCGCGCCTGTCGGTGGTGGTCATCGCCGCCGCGGCGGCCATGCTGCGGCTGCATCCCCGGCTCGCCCTGCGGGCCGCCTGGCGCCACCACCACCGGCTGCCGAGCCCCAACTCCGGCTGGAGCGAGGCCGCCTTCGCCGGCGCCCTGCGGGTGCGTCTGCTGGGCCCGGTCTGGCGCAAGGGACGGCTGGTCAACACCGAGTTCATGGGCGAGCCTGACTGGCCGGCGGATCTCGGCGCCGCGGACCTGCGGCGCGCCTTGATGTTGCTGGTGATCTGCTGCGTCATCGCCGTCGCCCTTGGACTGGCCCTGGTCGGCACTGGATGACAACAGGGGCGAGCGCAGGCATGAGCGAACAGTTTATCGATCTGTTGCGCCACGGCGAGGTGCAGGGCGGAGCCTGCTTTCGCGGGGATCGCGACGATCCCCTGACCCCGGCCGGCTGGGGGCAGATGCGCCAGGCAACGGCCACGGACGGCTCCGCCTGGGGCCGGGTCATCAGTTCGCCCGCGCGCCGCTGCAGCGACTTCGCCCGCCATCTGGCCGATACCGCAGGGCTGCCGTTCGAGACCCGCACGGCGTTTCGCGAGCGCGGCTTCGGCGACTGGGAAGGCCTGACCGCGGCGCAGATCCCGGCGGAGGCCCTGGACGCCTTCTGGTCCGATCCGGTGGGCTACACGCCACCCGGGGCCGAGCCCTTCGACGCCTTTCGCACCCGGGTGCTGGACGGCTGGCGCGACCTTCAGCAGCCCCAGCCTTCCAATTGGGCACCCGGCCGGCCCTACAGCTCGCCGCCCAGCTCGTCGCCCAGCCCGCCACACAGTCTGCTGGTCACCCACGGTGGGGTCATCCGCATGCTGGTGGCCGAAGTACTGCGCATGCCCCCGGATGCCGTGCTGCTGCTGGAGGTACCCCACGCCTGCCTGACCCGAATCCGCGTGCCGGCCCGGCCCTGGCGGCCGAGCCTGGTCTTTCATCGGACCCCGTCGCCCGCGGCACCGTCCTGAAACCGACCACGAACACCACCCATGTCTCTACGTCCACTCTGGATCGCCGGCCGCTTCCTGTCCCGACTCCCGTTCCCGGATCCCGGCCCGGTGGAACCGAAGGAGACCGGCCGCTCGGTCCCCTGGTATCCCGTCATCGGGCTGCTGATCGGGTTGCTCGTCGCGCTGGTGGCGGCCGGGCTCGCCGGCCTGGGTGTCGCCGCGGACGTGGCCGCGGCGCTTGCGCTCATGGTCTGGGTCTGGGCTACCGGCGCCATCCATCTGGACGGCCTGGCGGACAGCGCCGATGCCTGGATCGGTGGCCTCGGCGATCGGGAACGCACCCTTGCCATCATGAAGGACCCCACCAGCGGCCCCGCCGCCGTCACCACGCTGGTGCTGGTGCTGCTTGCCAAGTGGGCGGGCTTGAAGACGCTCATCGCCGCTGGCGCCCCCTGGCTGGTGCTGGTGGTGCCGCTGCTGGGACGCGCGCAGTTGCCGCTGCTGCTGCTGACCACCCCCTATGCCCGTGCCCAGGGCATGGCCGGGGACCAGTCCCGGCAGCTACCCCGCAGCACCGCCCGGTCAGCCGTGGTCCTTGCTGCCATTGCCGCCCTGCTGCTGGCGGGCTGGCCCGGGCTGGCACTGGCTGCGGGCGCGCTGGCGGTGTTCGTGCTCGGCCGCCGGGCCATGCTGCGCCGCATCGCCGGCTTCACCGGCGATACCGCCGGGGCGCTGGTGGAGCTCACCGAGACCCTGTTGATCCTGCTCTGCGTGGTGCTGCTCTGACCCGTGACCCGGGTCGGCGGGGAGGCGGAACGCTCCCCATTGATCGTCTATACTCGTCAGACACCCCGGCCCAGCGCGGTCCGGCCGGGCCAGCCCGCAACGACAAGAACGAGCGAGTTTCACCATGGCACGCCTACCCCGATTCCGCCTCCCGGACTATCCGCAACACGTCATTCACCGCGGTAGCGATCATCTGGCGATCCTGCGCGACGAGGAGGACTACTGGGTCCTGTGGGGTGTGCTGCACGATGCCTGCGACAGGTTTGCATGCGAGATCCACGCCTATGTGCTGATGCCGAACCATTTTCACCTGCTGCTGACCCCCCGCCGGGAGGACGGCGTCGGCAAGCTCATGCAATGCGCCGGCAGGCAGTACGTGCACCACTTCAACCAGCGCTACGGGCGCAGCGGGACCCTGTGGGAGGGTCGCTATCGCGCCACCGTACTGGATCCGGACGCCTATCTGCTCGCCGCCTGCCGCTATATCGAGCTGAATCCGGTGCGGGCCGGCCTGGTTGCCGGGCCAGACGAGTACGACTGGTCCAGTCACGCGGCCAATGCACTCGGCAACGAGGATGAACTGGTGCAGCCCCATGCCGTCTACCGGCAGCTCGGGCGCTCCGCCAAGGCGCGGCGCGACGCCTATCGCACCGGCTTCGGCACCCCGTTGAGCGCCGACTTCATCAAACGGCTCCGCGATGCGACGAATAAGGCCTGGGTGCTGGGCGACGCGGCCTTCTGCCACGACATAGAGGCGCGGCTGAACCGGCGTGCGCTACCGCGGGAACGGGGCGGTGACCGTCGCTCGGCGGCCTATCGTCGCGCCGCGGCAACCGGCGCTGCTGCCGCCACCGGCCATCGCTGACGGCACGCGGCGCAACCCCGGCACACCGGGCACCGACGGCAGGCCGGGCCGTCACCACGCGGCTGACCTGCGCCGCGGGTTGCGTATATGATGTCAAGAACCACGCCTTGCGCCGATCGCAAGACGAAAACAAGGCAAACACAGAGACAGTCAAAGCATGTCGAATATCCGAGTGACGCGGGAGCACCGCCTGGGCCTGGAACTTGCGCGCCAGGAGGTCGAGCGCATCGCGCAACGGGTGCACGCCGATTTCGGTGCCGAGTACGCCTGGGAGGGCGATACGCTCTCCTTTGCGCGCACCGGCATCTCCGGCTTGATCACCGTCACCGACGACTGCCTGGAACTCGACATCAAGCTCGGCTTTCTGCTGTCGGCGCTGAGAGGACAGATCGAGCATGGTATCGTCAGCAAGATCGACGAGCGCCTAGCCCGGTACGACAGTGAATAGCGCCTGAACACATCCGCCGAAGTCTCTCCGAAACAAGCGCTTTTTGCGCATTCCCCTTGTCTTTGCCAAGGCGGCCGCCTATGCTTTGGCTTGCCAAGAATAAAGGGGGCCTGACTGCGTCGGGGCCGCATCGTCAGCGATGCGCTCGTGCAGGGCAGTGCGTGCCCCCGTGCTAATTCCGGCCCGGCGAGCCAGTCGGCCTGCCAGTCGACACGCAAGCCAGCAACCGAACCAGCAAGCTGGCGAATCAGCCTGTCCACAGGGGGTCTTCATGAACGCGCTTCACTCATCCATCGACTCGCGGGAGCCCGGCCATGCGCCCATCCTGCACAGTCGACGGGACTTTCTCCTCACAACGGCGCTGGCAACGGGCGGCCTGCTGCTTGGCGCCCCCGGTCTGGCCGACGCAGGACAGACCTCTTCGCTGGAACGCCAGGTGGAATCGCTGGTCAAGCGGATGCGGGCCCAGGGCCGCATCCGGGCCGACGAGAAGACCTCCTGGTCGGTCTACGACTTCACCAGCGGCGACAAGCTGGTGTCCATCAACGAGGAGATACCGCGCCAGGCGGCGAGCATGATCAAGCCGTTCGTGGCCCAGGCCTTCTTCTATACCGCCAAGGCCAAGGGCTCGCGACTGCGCTACACCAGCTCGATCCGCGACACCATGGAACGGATGATCCGGCGCAGCAGCAACAGCGCCACCAACGAGATCATGCAGATCGTCAGCCGATACAACGGCAATACCGGGCCGCGGGCGACGGAGGCCGTGCTCAAGCGTTACGCAGGGGGCATCTTCGTTCAGACCAGCATCGTCGAATACATACCCAGCAACGGCCGCACCTACCGGAACAAGGCCTCGGCGCGCGACTACAGCCGCTTCCTGTATGCGGTGTGGAACAAGCGCACGCCCTATGCCCGCGAGATGCTCGAACTGATGGCGCTGCCCAATAACGACCGCATCACCCGGGGCGTGAACAACATCCCGTCGCATGTGAAGGTCTACGACAAGACCGGCTCCACCGCGCGACTGTGCGGCAACATGGGGGTCATCGAGTGCAAGGACCGGCGCGGCCGGCCACGGCCCTACACCTTCATCGGCATCATCGAAAAGGGCAAACGCACCGGGGCCTACAGCACCTGGATCACCGAGCGCAGCGATTCCATTCGCGAAGTGTCCGGACTGGTCTATCGCTACATGCGCGATCATCACCGCCTGGCGTAGAGCCTCACCACGGCGGCGGTATCATCGGGCTGCAGACGGGCTCAGTATTGCCCTAGGTCAAGCCGTTCTGGTAGTCCGCGGTGGCAATGATGGTGCGCTTGCCGCGTCCGTCTGCCTGACGGTAGTAGGTGATCAGGCGCTGCTCATCGGGCGACAGGGTGGGATCCTCGTCCACGCACAGCAGGTAGGCGGCGGTGACCGCGCCCAGGGCATCGGCCAGCACCTGAGCCCCTTCCAGACTCAGACGCCGGATGCCCTGCTCGTAGTTGCTGATGCGCGACTTGCTGAATGCGCCACCGGTCAGGTCGGACAATTGCGACAGGCTGAGCCCGCGATCGTTGCGAATGGAGCGCAGGCGGTCGCCGATGCGGCGGTTGAGGGGAGGGAATTTATCGCTCATGGCTTCGATCCAAAGGTACACAAAGACTGAAGTTTACACGAACAGCCAAAGAGTGCGCTACACGAATCGGCGAATTTTGCCGCAGCGAACGTCCCGAAACCCCTTACACCCGACCAGCAAACAGGCGCAACGGACAGCCCGGAAAGCACCGTCAGTCCCGCAGCCCCAGCACGTCCTGCATGTCGAACTGCCCGCGCTCACGGTCGGCGATCCAGCGCGCCGCACGCGCCGCCCCCCGCGCAAAGGTCATGCGGCTGCTGGCCTTGTGCGCGATCTCTATCCGCTCTCCGTCCGCCGCGAACCAGACACTATGCTCGCCGACGACATCGCCGGCGCGAATGGTTTCGAAGCCGATGGTCTGGCGTTCGCGCGGACCGGTCTGCCCCTGCCGCCCGTAGACAGCCACCGCGTCCAGGTCCCGGTCCAGGGCGGCGGCGATGATCTCGCCCATGCGCAGGGCCGTGCCCGACGGGGCATCGACCTTGTGGCGGTGATGCGCCTCGATGATCTCGATGTCGACCTCGTCGCCCATGACCCGGGCCGCCAGGTCCAGCAGCTTGAAGCAGAGGTTGACGCCGACGCTCATGTTGGGCGCGTAGACCAGGGCCGTGTCGATGGCGGCCTCGCTCAGCGTCTCGCGCTGTGCCGGACCCAGCCCCGTGGTGCCGACCACCATGCGGCAGCCGGCATCGCGACAGAGTCGGACGTGGTGCATGGTCGCATCCGGCGTCGTGAAGTCGATCAGCACGTCGAAATCAGCCAGCACCTCGTCCAGATCCGGCCGGATGGGCGCACCCACGGGCCCGATCCCCGCCACCTCGCCCACATCCACCCCGACCAGGCCGCTGCCGGCATGCTCCGTCGCAGCACTCACAACCAGCCCCTGGGCCTGATGCACCGCGGCCACCAGGGTACGCCCCATGCGACCGCCGGCACCGGCGATCCCGACTCGAATCTGCTCCACGTCACTCCCTCCATATTCCGCCGACGTTCGCCGAAGCCCGTTACAATACCCGACAGCCCGATCCGGGAGAAGTAGCAACGGAGACACCGGCGATGCGCGTTCAAGGCCGCAAGACACTGCAGACAATCTCGCGCGGCTTGCGCTCGCGCTACCCGATCTTCTACCTGCTCGGCTGGGAAGAGGACCGGATGGAACAGCTGCTGGGCTCGGTGGCCGGCAGCTACTACGGCGCGGACGACCGCTTCGTGGTCTGGACCGCGACCGGTGGTTTCAGCCAGGCCGTGACAGCCAACAACGGCACGCAGACCGACCCCGTCGCCGCCCTGCGCGCCATCGCGGACAGCGACCGCGAAGCCATCTACCTGATGAAGGACCTACCCGCCTGGCTGGACGACAACCCGGCGCTGGTGCGCGCCGTCCGCGACCTCTACTACCGCCTGCGCAACCGCAACACCCATGTGTTTCTGAGCTACCCCCAGCTCGTGCTGCCGGAGATCCTGAAAAAGGAGGTCTTCGTCATCGACATGGACCTGCCCTCGGAGCCGGAGATCCTGGAACGGCTGGAACAGGGACCCCATGCGGACGATGCCACCCCGGATCAGCGTTATCGCTTCGCCGCCGCCATGCGCGGCCTCTCCCTCAACGAGGTGGAGCATCTGCAGGCGCGCCTGTTCCGCGGCAGGTCTGTGGATACCGATCTGGCCCTGCGGGAGATCCTGGAAGAAAAGGCGCAACTGCTGCGCAAGGAGAGCTGCCTGCAGTTCTATCCGCACCAGGGCGCCCTGGAGGACATCGGCGGCCTGGAGAACCTCAAGGAATGGGTGACCAAGCGCAAGGACATGTTCTCCGAGAAGGCCCACCAGTCCGGCGTTCCCCTGCCCTCCGGCGTGCTCTTCATGGGCATCTCCGGCTGCGGCAAGAGCCTGGCGGCCAAGGCCATTGCCGCGGCCTGGAACCTGCCCCTGGTACGCATGGACATGAGCCTGGTGCTGTCCGGCAGCTATGGCGCGCCGGAATACGCCTTTGCCCATGCCACGCGCATGGCCGAGGCGGTGGCACCGGTGGTGCTGTGGGTGGACGAGATCGAGAACAGCTTCGGCTACGACGACCAGGCCGGAGGCAGCGGCGGCGGCAACATCAACATCTTTTCCAGCTTCCTGACCTGGCTGCAGGAAAAGGCCCCAGGGGTATTCGTCGCCGCCACGGCCAACCGCATCCAGTCGCTGCCGGCCGAACTGATGCGCAAGGGCCGTTTCGATCAGCTGTTCTTTCTGGATCTACCGCACAAGGACGACCGCAAGCAGATCTTCCGCATCCATATCCGCAACAACGGCGCCGATCCGACCGAGTTCAATCTGGACTACCTGGCGGCCAGCACCCCGGAATGGAGTGGCGCCGAGATCGAACAGGCAGTGAAGGCTGCCCGCGTGGACGCCTATCAGGAAGACCGCGCCTTCAACGAGCGCGACCTGGTGAACAACATTGTCAGCACGATACCCCTGTCACGCACCATGGTGGAGCAGATAAAGGCCCTGCGGGAGTGGTGCCACAAGCGCGCCATCAACGCCTCGCGGCCGGCGGTGCCGGATGCCTGAGCCGGATGCCTGAACCGAAAAGCTGAAACGGCGCCCTGAACCAGAGCCCTCAACCATAAGAGCAATGGTTCAGCACGCTGAACCAGGGCAACGGGTCCGACGCCGGCTCACCAGGGGCGATAGGTCAGCCCAGGGATGCTGTGCTCGTCGAACGACGCCGGCAGCGTGCGCACCAGGTCCTCGAGCTCGGTACGGTCGACATAGCGGCCATAAGATGCCTTGGCTGCGTCGATCGGCACCTCCACATAGTAACGCTGATGGTCCGGCTCCGGCAGCACCTGCAGGATGTGATCACTGTCGTCGATGATGCCGAGATAGTCGTCTTCGGACTGCAGACGGTCGAGCATCTGCTCGCAGATCGCCTTCGCCGACATGGCGACTGCGCTGGCGGACGAGACGCACTCGCCCGAGCGATTGATAAGATAGAAGACCCGAAAGTGCATAGCGGCACCGCCACAGAAAACCGCCCGAACGCCTGCATCCCTGCACGCACCCGGTGCGCGAACCAGCCTGCACCGGGCGCCAGCCCCGACGATTGCCCGGGCCGACTGGCCGTTTCCGCAGGCCATACCCGGCGGATCATAGCATCTTGCCGATGCGCTGGATATTCGTTAACCGCAAGGAACCCGACATGAAAAAGGCCAGGTCGAAACCGGAACTCAAGCTGCATTGGCAGATCCTGATCGCGCTCGCCCTGGCCGTGGCCATCGGCCTGATGGTCGGTCAGGACAGCGCCCTGTTCGGCATCACCTTCTATGCCGTGTTCGACTTCGTCGGACAACTGTTCCTGAACGCGCTCAAGATGCTGATCGTGCCGCTGATCCTGTCGTCGATCATCGTCGGCATCGCCAGCGTGGGCACCACCGACAACCTGGGCCGGCTCGGCGGCAAGACCATCGGCTACTACGCTGCCACCAGCCTGCTGGCCATCCTGGTGGGCCTGACCGCAGTCAACCTGATCCAGCCGGGGGTCGTCGACGGCAGCCCGCAGGAGGTCTTCGGCCTGAGCGCGGACGCCGCAGAACTGGAGGAGCGGTTCGCCGACAAGGGCAGTGACGACATCGTGGCGATCTTTCTGCGCATGATCCCCACCAACATCGTCGCCGCCGCCAGCGACGGCCAGATGCTCGGCCTGATCTTCTTCAGCCTGCTGTTCGGCTTCTTCATCACCCGCGTCGCCAACCAGTACGCGGAGGCCCAGTACAACTTCTGGGAGGGCGTCTTCCAGATCATGATGAAGATCACCGATCTGATCATGAAGTTCGCCCCCATCGGCGTCTTCGCGCTGGTGGCGCAGACCGTCGCCAGCACCGGTCTGGCGGCCTTCGTGCCCCTGGCCAAGTTCTTCTTCACCGTGGTGATCGCGCTGGCGGTGCACTTCCTGATCGTGCTGCCGCTGTTGTTGCGCTTCGTCGGCAAGGTGAGCCCGCTGCGCCATTACCGTGCGCTGAGCCCGGCGCAGCTGACGGCATTCTCCACTGCGTCGTCATCGGCGACCCTGCCCATCACCATGGACTGCGTCGAAAAGAACGCCGGCGTCTCCAACCGCACCACCAGTTTCGTGCTGCCGCTGGGGGCCACCATCAACATGGACGGCACGGCGCTGTACGAATGCGTTGCCGTGCTGTTCATCGCCCAGGCCTACGGCATCGAGCTGGGCCTGGCCACCCAGTTCACCGTCGTGCTGCTGGCGCTGCTGACCTCCATCGGTGTCGCCGGCATCCCCGCCGCCAGCCTGGTGGCCATCGCCATCATCCTGTCCGCCGTCGGGCTGCCGCTGGAAGGCATCGGCCTGATCCTGGCCGTGGACCGCATCCTCGACATGATGCGCACCGCAGTGAACGTCACCAGCGACTCCTGCGGCGCTGTCATCATCGCCAAGTCAGAGGGCGAGGAAGGCATACTCGAAGATGGCCTGGCCCGCAACGACGCCTAAAACGCGGCGACGGAACAGAGTCGACGAGCAGCACTTTTTGGCCGCAGCGTGAGCGGATATGCACACCGACGAAGGCTCGCGCGCCTGATGGCTGTCAGCCCGGTGCGGCAGGCCAAAACGGCAGGCTGGCGACTGCGCCTGGCCTGCTGCTCGCTTGCCGGCTCCAGCAGACGCCGAATCACCTCGCAAGACCGGTGACGGAACGCCAGGAAGGGTGCTTCATGCACCACGGCGGGCCGCCCACCGGTACGACCGGCGCCGATCGAAATGGCCGAAGGAGCCCCTGATTTGGCCTCCTGGCCAAAGATCAGCATTTCCCTAACCCGCCATGTCCTCCACGATGGCCTTCGCCCGCCGGCAGATCTCGCGACCGTAGTCGGTCCATTCGCCCTGGCCCCAGTAGCGGTAGCAGCTGGTCTGGGAACTCATCAGATGGAAGAGCGCGTTGCGGTAGCGCGGGTCATTGGTGGGAATGCCGGCCTTGAGTACCTGCTCGTTGAAGCGTGAACTGGCCTCTTCCATGGGCCCAAGCACGTTTTCATAGCCCTTCACCCAGGACAGATCATTGGTCCAGCTGCCGCCGTCCATGTGGAACTGGTGATCCTCCTGCTTGAGTGCCTCGATGACGGCGGACAGCTTGTCCGGGCCGTCGCCGGGCTGCATCCGCTGCCAGATCTTGCCCTGCTGCACTGGACGGATCTCGGTGAGGTCGCTCTCCTTGATGCCGGCGGCAAAGAGCTGCTCGATGTATTCGCTGCCGTTCATCAAGGGCACATCACCGCCGGAGGCGGCGCGCACCACCTCGAAGAACTTGTCCGGGAACTCGTTCATCATCACGCCGCCGTTCTCGCCGTCGGCGATCTGGGTGACCAATGGGGGCACCGACCGGCCGGCCAGCTCCCAGCGTGACAGGCTCTGCGCCTCGTACCAGGGCTGCATCTGGGCCACCAGCTTGGTATCCGAGCCCTGGGTCTTGACCAGCGCGAGGATGCTCGCGGTCTCGCCGTGGGAGTTGGTGCAGACCAGGCGATGCGGCAGATGGGCCCGCTCCGGATGATGGCCGTTGCTGACCTGCTCGACCGAGTGCTCCTGCACCAGGACCCATTGATAGCCGCAGTCCTTCAGGGTCTTGACGAACTCATAGGCGACATCCGGGTGATTCGGCAGCGCCATCTCCGAGGGTGAGAAGCCGCGCACCCGCTCCAGGGCCTGCAGCCCGAAGATGGCGGCGAAGTGGTGCTGGAAGGCCTGCACGTGCAGCCGGTAGTCCTGCACCGGCGTCGAGGGCGCCACCGCATGGCCCCAGGGCATGCCGAGCCATTCCACCGCCCAGTTGTACTCCGGGTTCTGGGTGATGCCCTTGAGCGCGTCGATCACATGATCCTCGCCCATGGCACGCAGGCCATGCAGCAGGGTGCCGGAGTACTCCAGCATCACCCGTGGCGACTTGCCCTCGCCGATCAGCTGCGGGATGAACTCGCCCATGCGCTTGTAGCACCAGACGAAGACCGGCGCGTTGTGATTATCGCCAATGCCCTGGTTGTCCATCATGTGCTTGAGGTTGCTGATGATGGCTGCGGTCTGCAGGTCGCCGCCACCGGCCGGGATCAGCGGTTGATGCTGGTGCAGCGCGATCGCAGCGGCGGCGCGGATGGACCCGAAGTCGACGCCGCCCGGCGATTGCGACAGGGATTTGGTTTGGCCGGCTGCCATGGCGGCGGCCACGGCCTGCTCCTGGCCAGAGATGTTCGGCAGTCCATCAACGTATTCGGGAAATTGCGACATGGGGGGCTCTCCTGCGTAGACCTAGGGCGTGGACCTGAGGCTGTGATTAGGCAGTGTGATTTCAGGCTTGAATGTCATGTGAAAGACGGCAGGGGCTGGCTGTTCAGGCGAGCTGCGTCATTCTGCCCCGGGCCGTCTCCAGAGCGTCTTCCGCCGCGTCCAGGTCCACCTGTGCGCGCTCGACCCAGGCCTCGCCCCAGTAGATGTTGCAGCTGGTCTCGGCGCGCAGCAGCCGCCAGCGGGCCTGCTCCAGCGCGGCAATCAGCTCGGCATCGTAGGGTGCACCCGCGGCGGCCTGCTCCGAGAGCTTGTGCAATCGGGCGCTGACATCGGCATAGCGCGACAGCGTGCGGCGCTGGGCCAGGGAACCGGTCCACTGGGTAAAGCCCTTGCCGTGATGCCAGCCGGTGTTCCAGGCGCCGGTCCTGACGCGGACTTCGCCATGGGTGCCGTGGGCGTCCAGGTAGTCGGAGATGAAGGTCGGCCGGAGGTCGGCCGCGCCGGCGCGGATGCGCTCCAGCAGCGGCAGATAGAAGGCGCTCCAGAAATTGGCCCCTTCGGTGACGTTGCGAAACCAGCCGCCGTTTTCGCCATCCGTTGCCGTGGTCACCAGCGGCGGAAAATCACACCAGCGTGTCCGCGCCTCCATCTCGTTCAGGAACCAGTCCAGCTCCATGCCGGATTCCTGGGCATCGGACAGCTCGCGATCGCGCACCACGACGATGATCTCGTCGTCGCCATGGCGCGCCACATGTGGCCGATAGCGCAGCTCGGGCCAGCTCATGTCGGTCACCGGCTCTACATGCTCGCTGTCCACCAGGACGTAGCGATAGCCGAAGGCCCGCAGCAGCGGGATCAGCTCCATGGAAAAGCCCATTTCCGGCGGCCAGAACCCATTGAACCGCGGGCGCCAGAACAGGTGGCCGGCGATGCCCTGCCAGCGCTGCAAATGCTCGGCCCGATCGGCGGACGGGATCAGCGGCAGCACCGGATGGTAGTAACCGGTGCCCAGGATCTCGATGAGGCGTTCGTTCTGCAGATGCCACAGCAGGGCACCGCAGTCGACGGTGCCGTAGACGCGGGCCTGAAAGTCGGGGTCGGACAGCGTCTCCAGCAAGGTGCCGGACATGGACAGATGCACCCGACCCAGATCCTCCTGGCCCCAGAGACTGCGCGGGATGCGATCCATGGCGAACAGGATCTCACGCGCCTCCCAGGGCTGGTCGGCGAGCAGACCTTCCAGGTTTCCGGCAGGCTGGTGCAGATTCAGCACCAGGGCATGATAGGCGTGCATGGGGAACCACCTCTCCCGGTTGACGCGCGGGCCACGACCGGCGCCCGCGGAACCGAATGATACCGGAATCGGCGACCTCTGCGTGCCGCTGGCACTTGACCCCTGTCGGTCAAAGTGACAACTTTCAACCAAGCCGCCGCATCCGGCCCCATGTATCTCCGGTGCATCACGCCCATGCCGCACGTCATCATCGATCCCGAATCCCGGTCCCTGAGCGAACGCTTTGCGCTGATCCGCTCGCCGGGCCGACGCAGCGCCCGCTTTCCGGAAGGCTGCGTCACCCTGGTGGACACCGAGGCCGAGGCCATCCAGGGCCGCGATCCCGCGCGCAAGCTGGTGCCGGCGGTGGTCTATGGTCCTTCCCCCTCGTCCGAGGGGCAGCGCCTGTACTACCTGGTTCGCTGGCTCTAGCTGATCGGCTGGCCGGGATTGCCTGGCTGGGGCGACAGCGGCTCAGAAGCCCATCGAACTGTTCGGTTTTCTGGCGCCGTCGTGTATCCTTCGGCTTGGCAAGCCGGGGCATGAGGCCGCACCCCGCGGCATCGGCATCCACCTCGACCCTGGCGCGAGGGCAGCAACAACATCCCGCAAAACAGAGGCGAGTGAGCGACGATGGCTGAAGAAACGAAGGTCGTGACCAAGAAGACCCAGGCGAAGAAGGCCACCGCGGCCGTCAAGAAGACGGCGACGCGCACCCAGGCGACTGCATCCGGCACCGCCGCCAAGAAGGCCGTGGTGAAGAAGACCACGTCAAAGGCGCCGACGACCGGCCCAGGCACGAAAAAGACGGCCACCGGAAAGGCCACCCCGAAGAAGGCTGCCGCCACAGCCGCGGCACCACACTCCACCGAGGCCCCGGCCAGGGCTGCAGCACGCCCCGCCGCACCGCGGCGGGAGCGACCGGTCACACTGACCCCGTCCGCCCCGGCTTCGTCTGCCGAACCAAGCGCCGAGGAGCGCTACCGGATGATTGCCGACGCGGCTTACTATCTGGCAGAGAAACGCAACTTCGCGCCCGGCCATGAACAGGAGGATTGGCTCGCCGCCGAGGCCGAGGTGGATGCACTGCTGCGTAAGCGTCGCGGCGCCTGAAACCAACCGGAAACCGATCCCACACGCTCGCCACGCAGCCATGTCCAGTCCCGACACGACCAATCCCGATCCGGCCGAGTTTCGCGCGCGCGCCATGGCCGAGGGCCTGAACCGCGCGGATCTCGACCCAGACCCCGTCGAACAGTTCCGGCGATGGTACACCCAGACCATCGAAACCCGGCTGCCGGAGCCGAACGCGATGTCTCTCGCCACCGTGGACGCCGACGGCCAACCGACATTGCGCACCGTGCTGCTGAAGTTCTACGACACCCAAGGCTTCGTCTTCTTCACCAATTATCACAGCCGCAAGGCGCGCCAGATCGACGCCAACAACCGGGTGGCGCTGCTGTTTCCGTGGGTTGCGCTGGCCAGGCAGGTCAAGATCACCGGCCGCGCCGCACGCATCAGCACGCTGGAATCACTGAAGTACTTCGCCACGCGGCCCCGGGGCAGCCAGATCGGCGCCTGGTCATCGCCCCAGAGCGAAGTCATCACCTCTCGCACCATGCTGGAGCAGAAGGTGGACCAGATGAAGCGCAAGTTCGCCCAGGGCGAGGTGCCGCTGCCGGACTTCTGGGGCGGCTACCGGGTGGTACCTGACACCATCGAGTTCTGGCAGGGGCGCGACAGCCGTCTGCACGACCGTTTTCGCTACAGCAAGGGCGCCGGCGGCTGGTCCGTCGAGCGGCTGGCGCCCTGACGGGCTCAGTCCCGCGCTCCCCGACGCACGACCAAGGTCACGGCTACGCCAGCCATGCCGATGCCGATGAGTGTCAGCAGCATCGCATTGTTGTTGAGGAAACCGATACCAACGGCACTACCCACCAGGAACAGTCCGAATATGCCCATCTTCCAGTCCAGATAGATACCGGACAGGATGGCTGCGAGCGCGAGCATGTAGGCAACCACGAAGCCATGGGTCTGGGCATCGAGGAAGTGCTCCATGGTGGGCACGAACAGCAGGAAGGTGACCAGCATCAGGGCGCCCCAGTGCAGGACCTGTTGCGTCAGATAGCGCGCCCGGGAGATCCGCGTCTGGCTCCAGCCGCCGATCACCGACACCAGGCCGACGACGGGCAACAGATATTGCCAGTACTTGCTGGCCTTGTCCGGATCACTGTCGGTGAGGGCCACGAGCCAGATGGTCGCGGCATAGATCAGGATGTAGGGGGAATTGATCAGCAAGACGCGAAGCCAGGTTGGCGCGCTGGAATTCTGGCCCATGCCGGCCCCCGTGGTGGTACCCGTCGGTGCATTCATGGTGTCTGACACGGCAAAGACTCCTCAATGATGCGCAATCGGCTTGCTGGTGAACAGATAGTCCTTAAGCTCCTTGTCGAAGCCGGGGTCCTTGCGCCGAATCCATTCCAGCACCATGGCGGCATGCTCCTTTTCCTCGTCGCGGTTGTGCGCCAGGATCGCGCGAAGATCCTCGTCCTTGCAGGCATCGACGCGCTGGTTGTACCAATCCACCGCCTCCAGTTCTTCCATCAATGAAATGATGGCGCGATGCATGTCACGCGTCTCGTCGGAAAGCTCCTCGACCGGTTCGTGATACCCCTCGTTGGCCATGCTCGATCTCCATTGCAATGGGTTCAATCAGGGCCGGCGTCTGGCACCGGCCGCCCCATTGTGCGTCGTCGGACGGCCGGAAGACAATGACGGAAGCCATTTCTTCCAGGCCCGGCCAAGACCTGGCCAAGACCTGGCCCGGACCTGATCCGGATCGCAGAGCCGGCTGCCGCTGCCAGGTCGCGGCCCCGGAGACCGGGCTTACTCGTCGGCGTTGGGCTCCTTCAGCGTCACCAGCTCCTCGGCACTGACCGGGTGAATGGCCACCGTGTTGTCGAAGTCGGCCTTGGTGGCGCCCATCTTCACCGCCACGGCAAAGCCCTGGAGCATCTCGTCGACACCGTCGCCCACCATGTGGATGCCCACCACGCGTTCGTTGTCGCCGGTGCACACCAGCTTCATGGCTGTGCGCGGACCGTGGCGGTTCAGGGCATAGCGCATGGGCTGGAACTGGGTCTGGTAGACCGTGACACGCTCGCCGGTGTCGCGGGCCTGGGCCTCGGTCATGCCGACACTGCCCACCGGCGGATGCGCGAAGACCACGGTGGGAATGTTGTCGTAGTCCAGCCGGCGCTCGGGCTGGTTGTCGAACAGGCGCTCGGCCAGACGTCGACCAGCGGCGATGGCCACCGGCGTCAGGGGTGCGCGCCCGGTGATGTCGCCCAGGGCATAGATGCCGGGGACATTGGTATTCTGGTAGGCGTCGGTCGGGACGATACCGTTGGGCTGCACCTCGACGCCGGCTGCCTCCAGGTTCAGCTCCCGGGTGTTGGGCGCCCGGCCCACGGCCCAGAGCACGGTGTCGAAGCCGGTCAGGGCCTGCCCGTCGCGATCGATCACGGCGATACCGTCATCGCGCCGCTCCAGTGAGCCAACGGCGAAGGGCAGGTGCATCGCGATGCCTTCCTGGGCCATGTTGTGGGCGACCGTCTCGCTGACCATCGGATCGAACGTCTCCAGCACGCGGCCCTCGAGGGCGACGACGGTGACCTCCGAGCCCAGCGCCCGCAGCACGCCGGCGAGCTCGACGCCGATATAGCCGCCACCCACAACACAGACGCGCTTCGGCTGCTGCTGCAGCTGAAAGAAGCCGTCGGAGGTGATTCCAAGCTCCGAGCCGGGCACCGGCGGCACCACCGGACGCCCGCCCGTGGCGACGACGATATGCTCAGCGGTGTAGCGTGTGCCGTCGACCTCGACGGTGCGGGCATCGACGAAGCGCGCCCGGCCGTTGATCAGGGTGATGCCTTCGCCGGCGACATAGCCGTTCCAGTAGTCCAGGATGCCGGCGATGAAGCCCTCGCGACCGCTCACCAGGGCCTTCCAGTCGACGCCCTCCAGGTCGGCCAGCACACCGTAGTCGCGAGCATCGCGCGCACCCGCGGCCAGGTTGGCCGCGTACCACATCACCTTCTTCGGCACGCAGCCGACATTGACACAGGTGCCGCCGAGCTTGTTCGGCTCGATGATGGCCACGCGCTGGCCGAAAGCGGCCGCCTTTTCCGCGACCGCAAGTCCGCCGCTGCCGCCGCCGATGGCGATGAGATCGAAATGATTGTCCATGTTGCAAACCCCATTGAGTACTGCGTTGGTTGGGACCGGAACGACCGCCCTGAAAACGGCAACCCCCGGACAGGGCCGGGGGCAGCATTCAGTCATACGGCTGACGGCAACGGCTCCCCCTCAGGGCAGCGCCGCCAGACGCATTCGGCACCGGATCAGCGGCTCGCCAGCCACTTCTCCAGGTCGTCGGAGCCGCCGACCTTCTGGCCGTTGATGAACACCTGCGGCACGGCCGAGGCACCGGCCACAGCGCGCAGGGTGCTCTCGCTGTAGTCGCGGTTCAGCACCAGCTCCTCGAAGTCCATGCCGGCGTCCTTCAACGCCGTCTTGGCCTTGGCGCAGAACGGGCAGCCGGGACGGGTGAACACGGTGACGTTGGCCGGCTTCTCGGCGTTCGGCGCGATGTACTCCAGCATGGTGTCGGCGTCAGACACCTTGAACGGGTCGCCCGGCTCCTCCGGCTCGATGAACATCTTCTCGATGGTGCCGTCCTTGACCAGCATGGAGTAGCGCCAGGAGCGCTTGCCGAAGCCCAGGTCGTCCTTGTCGACCAGCAGACCCATGCCGTCGGTGAACTCGCCGTTGCCGTCCGGCACGAAGCGAATGTTGAAGGCCTTTTCCTCTTCCTGCCAGGCGTTCATGACGAACGAGTCATTGACCGACATGCAGACGATCTCGTCAACACCTGCCTTTTTCAGGGCCGGGGCCAGCTGATTGAAGCGCGGCACGTGGGTGGACGAGCAGGTGGGCGTGAAGGCGCCCGGCAGGGAGAAGACCACAACGGTCTTGCCCTTGAAGATGTCGTCGGTGGTGACGTCCTTCCAGTCGTGACCCTCGCGGGTGCGGAAAGTGACGTTGGGAACCTTCTGACCGGTACGATCCTGCAGCATGGCTTGCACTCCTGATGATGGGTGGTGGATGGGTTGGTAGAAACTGTTAGTCGGGCTGGCCCTGGCCGCATCAGGACGGAACCGGATGGCGTGGCGATCATCGCGTCGACCCGGGCCGAGGCGAAGAATGCCAGCGACGGACTGATCTGAAAAATCGAATATTCAAATCGGTCCGATCGGCTCAGGCGATAAGGCCGGCGATACCACGATGGGTTTCACACCCATCGATGCGCTTTGGATCCGGCCCTGCCCGACCTCAGGCAACGTATGGGTATCTTGGCCCGAGACAACCACCCGAGCCGAAAAAAGCCGCTACCGCCTCACGTGATCACATCCGGCTCGGCGCGGCCGGTGCGCGCCTCGATCTGGGCCAGTTCGCGGGCGATCAGGATCAGCGGCGCCAGGGCCTCCTGCACCGGCTGCTCGTGCCGGGCCGGGTCCGGCTCGTACTGTTCGATGTAGACGCGCAGCGTCGCGCCCTGGGTGCCGGTGCCGGACAGGCGCATGACGATGCGCGAGCCGCCCTCGAAGCCGATGCGGATACCCTGACGCGCAGACACGCTGCCGTCCACCGGGTCGGTGTAGCTGAAGTCATCGGCATAGGCGACGGTATGGTTGCCAAACCGCTTGCCCGGCAGGTCAGGCAGCAGGATGCGCAGGTGGTCCACCAGGTCGCCGGCCGCGTCGCTCTCCACCGCCTCGTAGTCGTGCCGGGTGTAGTAGTTGCGCCCGAACGCCCGCCAGTGCTCGATGACGATCTCGGCCACGGACTGCCGGCGCACCGCCAGCAGGTTGAGCCAGAACAGCACGGCCCAGAGGCCGTCCTTCTCGCGCACGTGATCGGAGCCGGTGCCGAAGCTCTCCTCGCCGCACAGGGTGATGCGCCCGGCATCCAGCAGGTTGCCGAAGAACTTCCAGCCCGTGGGCGTCTCGAAGCATTCCACGCCCAGCGCCTCGGCCACACGGTCGGCGGCCTGGCTGGTGGGCATGGAGCGCGCAATGCCGCAGATGCCGGCCTTGTAACCGGGCGCAAGGTGGGCGTTGGCGGCCAGCACCGCCAGGCTGTCGCTGGGGGTGACAAAGAAGTCGCGGCCGAGGATCATGTTGCGGTCGCCGTCGCCGTCGGAGGCGGCGCCGAAGTCCAGCCCGTTCGGCCCCCGGGTCAGTTCCACGAGTTCGCGGGCGTGCACCAGATTAGGGTCCGGATGACCATGGCCGAAGTCCGGCAGCGGCTCGCCGTTGATCACCGTGCCGGGTGCGGCGCCGAGACGGCGCTCCAGGATCTCCTTGGCATAGGGCCCGGTGACCGCATTCATGGCATCGAAGGCCATGCGGAAGCTGCCGCTATCGAAGAGTTGCCGGATGGCGTCGAAGTCGAACAGCGACTCCATCAGCGCGGCGTAGTCCGACACCGAATCGATGACCTCGACGGTCATGGCACCGAGGCGTGCGCTGCCGACCTGGTCCAGATCCACTGCGTCCGCATCGATGGTCAGATAGCGGTCGATGGTGGTGGTGCGCTCGTAGATCGCATCGGTGACTGCCTCCGGCGCCGGCCCGCCGGCATCGATGTTGAACTTGATGCCGAAGTCCTCGTCCGGCCCACCCGGATTGTGGCTGGCGGACAGGATCAGCCCGCCCTGCGCCTGGTACTTGCGTATGATGCACGAGGCGGCAGGCGTCGACAGGATGCCGCCCTGCCCCACCAGCACCCGAGCGACCCCATTGGCCGCGGCCATGCGCAGGATGATCTGAATGGCCTCGCGGTTGTAGAAGCGTCCGTCGCCGCCCAGCACCAGGGTGCCGCCTGCCAACCTGGTCTGGGTATCGAACACCGCCTGGACAAAGTTCTCCAGGTAATGCGGCTGCTGGAACACCCGCACCTTCTTGCGCAGACCGGACGTGCCCGGCTTCTGACCCTCGAACGGCGCGGTGCTGACGACTGACGCTTGCATCTGCATTTCCCTTGAAATCGAGTTGATATGCCTCTATCGACGGGAGCCGATAAAGCTGGAATGCGCCAATTGTAGCGGCTGCAGGCCGCGCGCGAACGATGGATTCGCACCCGGCAGGCGGCTCGCTGCCACCACGGCGAAGGCTGCATCCGCCACTGACCCGACCGTAACGACTGCAATCTTAAGGAACCTTACCGACCATGACCGTAGACGCCCACAAGGAGACGCTGGAATTCAAGGCCGAGGTGAGCCAGGTGCTCGACCTGGTGATCCGCTCGCTGTACTCCAACAAGGAGATCTTCCTGCGCGAGCTGATCTCCAACGCCTCCGACGCCGCCGAGAAGCTGCGCTTCGAGGCCCTCACCGATGACCAGCTGTTCGAGGACGACCCGGACCTGCGCGTGCGCGTGCTGGTGGACAAGGACGCCGGCACGGTCACGGTATCCGACAATGGCATCGGCCTGAGCCGCCAGGAGGTCATCGATACCATCGGCAGCATCGCCAGTTCCGGCACCCGGCGCTTCGTCGAGGCACTGCAGAGCCGCGAAGGCGGCAGCGATGCGGCCGGCGACAACGCCCTCATCGGCCAGTTCGGCGTCGGCTTCTACTCCGCCTACATCGTCGCCGACAAGGTCACGCTGATCTCGCGCCGCGCCGGTCTGACCGCCGAGCACGGCGTGCGCTGGGAATCCGATGGCCGCGGCAGCTACACCCTGGAGACGGTCGAGAAGCCCGGCCGCGGCACCGACGTGATCCTGCACCTGAAGGACGACGAAAAGGAATTCCTCGACGCCTGGCGCCTGCGCAGCGTCATCGGCAAGTTCTCCGACCACATCGCCGTTCCGGTGGAGATGCAGAAGGAACAGTACGAGGCCGAGGACGAGGAAAAGGAAGCGCAGGCCGAGGACAGGGCGCCGGAATTCGAGCAGGTCAACCGCGGCACCGCGCTGTGGATGCGCAGCAAGTCCGACCTGTCGGATGACGACTACAAGGAGTTCTACAAGCACATCTCCCACGACTTCGAAGAGCCCCTGGCCTGGGCGCACAACCGCGTCGAGGGTACCAACGAATACACCACGCTGCTGTACCTGCCCAAGCGCGCCCCCTGGGACATGTGGGACCGCGAGCAGAAGCACGGCGTGAAGCTCTACGTGAAGCGCGTCTTCATCATGGACGAGGCGGACAAGCTGCTTCCGCACTGGCTGCGCTTCGTCAAGGGCGTGGTGGACTCTGACGACCTGCCGCTGAATGTCTCCCGCGAGATCCTGCAACATAACCGCAAGATCGACACCATTCGCGGCGCCAACGTCAAGCGCATCCTCAGCCTGCTGGAGACCATGGCCAAGGACGAGCCGGAGAAGTACCAGCAGTTCTGGGACGAGTTCGGCAAGGTGCTGAAGGAGGGCCCGGGCGAGGACTTCGCCAACCGCGAGCGCATCGGCGGGCTGCTACGCTTCTCCACCACCGTCAGCGAGGGCACCGAGCAGAGCGTGTCGCTGGACACCTACATCGAGCGCATGCAGGAGGGCCAGGACAAGATCTACTACATCACCGCCGACAGCCCGGCGGCGGCGCGCCACAGCCCTCACCTGGAGGTGTTCCGCAAGAAGGGCGTCGAGGTGCTGCTGCTGTCCGACCGGGTGGACGAGTGGCTGGTGTCGCACCTGCACGAGTACAAGGGCAAACACCTGCAATCCGTCACCAAGGGCAAGCTGGACCTGGGCGAACTGGCGGACAAGGAGGCGCAGGAGAAGACCGAACAGGCCGAGAAGGAGCACGGCGATCTGCTCAAGCGGCTGAAGGAGAGCCTGGGTGAGCGGGTGCAGGAGGTGCGTGTCTCCACCCGCCTGGTGGACTCGCCCGCCTGCATCGTCGTCGGTGAGCACGACATGAGCGCGAACCTGGCGCGAGTGCTCAAGGCCGTGGGCCAGGAGGCACCGGACATGAAGCCGACCCTGGAGCTGAACCTGGAGCACCCGCTGGTGAAGCGCCTGGAGGCCGAGAGCGACGGCAGCCGGTTCGACGACCTGGGCATGATCCTGTTCGACCAGGCCCAGCTCGCCGAGGGCGGTCAGCTGGATGATCCCGCCGCCTTCGTCGGTCGCCTGAACAAGCTGATGCTGAACATGTTCATGAGCGGCGGCTGAGGAAGCAGACGCCTCCAGCGGCCAGCCATCAGCCTCCAGCCCGCCGCGAGCGGCTGGCGGCTGGCGGCTGGCGGCTGGCGGCTGGCGGCTGGCGGCTGGCGGCTGGCGGCTGGCGGCTGGCGGCTGGCGGCTCAATTATTCGGGTCCCGCTCGCTGACGTAGCGCAACAGCGCCGCCGTTTCCGGGCGTTCGATCACCAGGTCGCCATAGTCGATCTGGATGCCGTTGAAATATTGCATCACCAGCGCATCGCCACCCCGGGTCTCGGGCAGCACGCCGGTGAAGAAGAAGCCCAGCTTTTCCGCCTCGGCGCTCACCCAGGGAGTGGCCGGGTCGGTCATCCGCAGATACATCTCCACCAGGTTGATCTCCTCCCGCCGCACCCGGCGCAACTCCTGCTTCAACAGGCCGACCAGGTCGCTGCCGTACTGATCGAGGTGGATCTCGCAGAGGGAGCGCGCCGAGTTGATGCTGGCCTTGAGCAGGGTGCGCTGGTCTGCCGCCGGCGGCTGGCCCGCGCCCAGCAGCTCGAGCGGGATCTGCAGACGGGCATACAGATCGACGATGACGTCGCGGTGCTGCTCCGGCAGATACAGGCGGCGTTGCTGTGGCTGTCCGAACAACCGGATGCCCAGCACATCGGAGTTGCGCTGCGCCGCCTGATCGGCAATCCCCTTGAACGACAGCGTTCTGGGCGAGTGCGCCAGCAGCAGGCCGCAGTCGCGAAAGCCCAGCTTGGCGACAAATTTTTGCGTGAACGGATGCACCGTGACCTGCTTGGTGTAGATGCCACGCAGCCCCATGCGCTCCGCTTCGCGCTCCAGAAAGGCACCCAGCTCCCGGGCGATGCCCAGGCCGCGAAATTCATGCCGGGTGACGGCGATGGCCAGTTCCGCCGGCAGGTCGTCGCTGAACAGCAGGGCGTTATGCCCCGCAACCTCGCCGGTCTCCTTGACCACCGCCACCGCCGAGAGCAGCTGGCCGCTCGCGTTCATGGCCGCAATGCGCTCGGGGTAGTAGACAAAATCGCCGGCGTACGAGTAGCCGTAAGAGTCGAACACGGCACGCGATACGGCAATCGCCTCCTTCGGCCGCATGCGGCGGATGTCGTATTCCACCGTCGGCGGCGACGGACCGGTATGCGGCGGCGGACCGGCCCGGGTGTGGCTCTCGTCGGGCGGCGGCCGCGTGTCGCCGATGTGCGGCGTCGCCAGGTACTTGATCAGCGACACCTGCTTTCCGTCGTGGCCCAGGTTCTGATAGCTGTACCTGTCCATCAGCTGCTTGATCAAGAATTCACCCAGACCGCGCCCGGTCTGCTGATCCAGCGACACATCCGGCTGATAGTCGGGATCCAGCGTCGGATCCCAGGGCACACCCTTGTCGTGCACGCAGATCTCCAGGCCACCGGCGACCTGCCGACAGACGATATCGAAACTGTGCGTCTCGCCGGGCGGGAACGCGTGCTGGATGACGTTGGCGGCCGCCTCCTCCACCGCTAGCTCGATCCGTCTTCGGTCACCAGGGCCAAAGCCGGTGTACTCGGCAATGGCACGCACGAAGGCCAGCGCAGCGGGCAGATAGCCCAGATCATTCGGCAGGCTGATGGCGGCGGTGTCTTGACGGTTCATCGGCCCTCTCCCTCTTGTTCAGGCCCAAGGATGCAAGCGACATCGATCTCGGCCTCTACCCGCAGCAGTCATCGGCTGCCGCCTGTTGCCGTCGGCGGCTGCCGGCATCGGACGGCGTCCGGAGGCCCATTCGATTCAATGATAGACGCTATTCGCCAGCGGGCGATCCGAGTGCTGGCATGGCACGCGGGCGAATTATCAACGACCAGGCCGACCCGAATTCGCTCCGGTCGGCCTTTTCAGTTATAACGATCGCAATCAGCGTTCCAATCAGTCTTCCGTCCGGTCATGTCGAACCGAACGCCAAGGGAAGCCGCACTGCCAACAGTCCGAGCAATAGAGGATTCCAGGCCATGGCCAACAGACGCAGCAAGACCACCCTCTCGGCGCTGACATTGATGCTGATCGCCATCGGTTTAGCAAGCCCGGTGGCGAGTGTGGCCGATTCCAAGCAGCCGGCAGCCCTGGCTCATTTGGCGGCAGATCGCATCGATGCCGTCTTCCGCGATCTCGCCGCCAGTACAAGAGCCATCGGTGAGGAGTACCGCAGACTCGCCGCCGAGCCAGCGCCCATCGCCGACACCGAGCGCGCCGCCTGGCTCGCGCGTGCATCGCGCAGTGGCAATACCACGGGCTTCAGCAGTTGGCCCGAGCTCACCGAGACGCCACCGTTTCAAGCCCCGTTTCCGGGCCTCTATAGCTACAAGGATGAAACGACGCTATTCGACAGCACGCTGCGCCAGCTACAGGCACTCAACGCCCTGGTGCCGGTGTTGCGCGCGACCTACAACAGCGCGCCCTATTCCTGGGTCTACCTGACCACCGCGGACGATCTGATGCTGATCTATCCCTACGTGCCCCTGGCCGAGGCCGTGCACAATCATCCGCCCACACAGCAGCTGTACTATCAGGGGGCCGATTTCAAGCGGCGCCAGGTGGGCTGGACCCTGCCCTATCTCGACCTGGTAGGGACCGGCATGATGATCACCGCCTCCTATCCCATCTACCATGGCGACCAGCTGCTGGGCGTTGCCTCGCGGGACATCACGCTGCGGCAGCTGGCCCAATCGGTGCTATCGCATCTGGTGCACCCGAACGGCGGAACCGCCTATATCGTCGACGCCCGCGGACTGGCCATCGATGCCGCCGATCCAGACCTTTCGGCAGAAATCGAGCAGGTCAACACCAAGAAGAAGACAGCCGCCCTGTTCTACCGCAGCACCGACGCCCTCGCGGCCCTTGACCTCGCGGACGCCGCCAGCTCGCGCTTCGACTGGATCAACACCATCACCGACCAGGTCCTGAGCACGCACGCCGAGCAGCGCAGCACCGACCTCATCGCGCTGAACGTCGCAGGTCGGCACGTAATCGCTGCGCCCATCGAGACCACCGGCTGGCTCTTGGTCATGGTCGGCCCCGCGGACTGAGTCGACACCCGGGCGCTCAATACTCATCGGAGTGCGGCACTGCTGTTCGCGCTGGCCCAAAAGCCGCTTGGCCGCCCAGCTGCCCAGCCAGCCGCAGAAGTCACTCACGCACAGCCTCACGATTGCGCTCGCGGGTACGAAAACGGTGCACCTCGATGGTGATGAGGCCGTCGCGGTCCGTACGCTGCCCCCGGCACGAGGTGGTTCAGTACCAAGCTTTTGACATCGCAGCTCTCGGACACCGCGCCGACGTTGGCTCCCCATCGGCCAGTACCAGGGTAAAAAGGGCGCGTGAAGACACCCTTTTGTGCCAGATCAATGCCAGCGTCCAGGATCGTAACTGAACGTAGGCAGCTTCAAGCCCCAGTACAGGGCAGCAATACGCATTGTCAACCCGAATGCGAAGGAAGCTGCAAGGTTGATATCCTGGTGTACGCCCAGAGAGTCCAGCGCCAGGTAAAGCACGGCCACCAGAAAAGAAACGCTGGCGTAAAGCTCCTCCCTGAAGACAATAGGCACACGCTGGCACAGAACATCACGGAGAATTCCTCCGAAGATGCCCGTAATCATGCCTGCCATGATCACGACTACCAGGTTGTATTCGAGCCGCAGCGCCACGCTGCAGCCAATAATGGTGAACGCGACCAAACCCATTGCATCCAATAACAGAAAAAGCTTGCGCAGGTGATGCATAAAGCGGGCTATAACAACCGTCAGCAGACCTGCCGACACGGTCAGATAGATATAGATAGGATGCTGAGTCCAGGTCACAGGAAAGTTACCCAGCAAGATATCACGGATGGTGCCGCCACCCAGTGCAGTCGTAAAGGCAATGACACCAACACCGAAGATATCCATGTTGCGGCGTCCGGCTGCAAGAGCCCCCGACATACCTTCAGCAGTGATAGCGATCATGTAGATATAGGTGAGCACGAAGAACCTCCCGCAGAGGGGTTGAATTCGTCTCTCCCTCTGTCCGGCTACCTGAGAGTTTGTGCAGAGAACTGCATTGCCCCTTCGGTGGGTTGGGTCTAGGCCAACCTCTCTCCAGTCGACGAGTATTGGTTGATTCCGCAGTACATCTGCCTGAGCGATTATGGGAGTTTGCGCCTTCGGCGGGATAGCGGTGAGCACTATCCACTCTCCTGCAGTTGGCGGATTATAGTCTCAGCGAATGAATAAAAACATCAAGGATCCGGAGGCGAACGGCGCGTGGAGTCGCTTGCGCGCCGCGGCAAGCGTCTGCTGGGGCTGACCGCCCCCGGACAAGAGCTGCTGCCGGTCGCCGAGCGCATCCCGCTCGATGTGCAGAACATCAAGCGGCTGGGCACGCAGTGCGCGCAACAGGACACGGAACATCTGGCCATCGCCACCACCAAGGCCCGTTATGCCCAGCCACCGGTGGTGGGCGCAGGCGAGCGAAGTCTTGCCCACGCCGCCCTTGCCGGTGAAGAAGAGATGGCGGGTGCGGGTTCTGCGACTGATCGTGGCGGTCGACCCGCATCACCTGCACCTTGATCGGCACTCCGACGATAGTGGCCAACGCCGCGCCTGACTGGAAGCCGAGCAGCGCGATCGCCGCCGCCACCGCCAGCTCGAAGAAGCTAGAGGCCCCAATCAGCGCCGAGGGACAGGCGACACTGTGCGTCTCGCCCACCGCGCGGTTGAGCCAGCAGGCCAGCGCCTTCGCAGGTTCGAACAGGGGCGCCCGTGGACCAGGCCGTGACTGTTCAGTCTTTTTTCTCCTCGCGCAACATCATGCCAAGCTCATACTCCAGGTTGTAATGGCCAAAGACCTGATTGGCCTCACGATGCAACTCATCGAACAGCTCGGCGGGATCCTCCCCGGCAGCGATGCGCTCTTTAACAAGGGTATCCAGCGCTTCTTTAAAGCTCTTTGCCATGTCGATTCTCCCAGTCTCTATTTGGTTATCGGCGCAAACCGAGAAGCAGGCCCGATGCGATGATCCACCATGTCGGCGACATCATCAAGCCGGTTCTGCCAACGAGACGCTGATTTTTTGCCAAGAGGCCAATAAATCAGCGTCTCCCCGGGTTAGGTTATTCGATGCACTCGGTTCGGGTCTCGCCCGAATCGAGCGCCGACGGTGACCCGGCCGACTCTGCCTCCGCCATCACGGCCCGCCAACGCACCAACTCCGACTTGGGGGCATTTTTAACAACCACCTTCCAGGCAAAACCGGCGAGGCTGTCGCCAAAGGAAATCGCCTTGCGCGGCAGGACCAACGGATGATCTGCTGGTGTCGCAGCACCACGCAGACAAGTGGTTGCACTTGCATAACCGACCTCGCCGGCAAGGCTGACCGTGGCGCGGTTAAAGCTGCCGAAGGGGTAGCAGAGATGCCGCACGTCGCTGCCCAGCAGATCCTGCAGCGCCTTGCGGCTGCCCTCCAGTTCCCGCAGCTGTGCATCGGCGTCGAGCTCCCCCAGCTTGGCGTGACTGAGTCCATGGGAGCCGACGCAGACACCGGCTGACTGAAGTTCGCGCAGTTGGGCCGCGCTCAATAGCTCTGGCTCCAGGCGACCCGGCTCATGCCGGGCCCAAGCCATGCGCCGACCAAGCCAACCACTGATCGCGTAGACGACTGCTGGAAAACCGTAGGCCTGCAGCACCGGCAACGCATGCTCGCGGAAATTTCGATAACCATCATCGAAGGTCAACACCACCGATCGCGGCTTCAACCTGAGCTCGCCCCGCAAACCAGCAAGGGCCTGATCCAGGGACAACACCGAAAAACCGCCCTTGGCCAGAAACGCCATCTGTCGCCGGAAACGGCCGGCATCGCAGTAATTGGCCCGATGGGAACGCATGGGGGCAAAGTACCCCACTTGGTGATACATCAGAATGGATAGTCTCGGCTGCATGACGTCAAGGGATCCACTGAGGAGACGCTGATTTATTGGCCTCCCTGATCCGATCCAGGCCAAAAATCGGCACGCAATTCGAAAACGCGGTTTCCGAATCGCTTCATTTTCAGCGGCGTGCGCCGCTAAAAATGGCGGGGCCTCCTGCCCCGCACTGGAAACGCTGAATCAATCAGCGTTTCCCTAAAACTATTCGCTGAGCAAGCGGCGGTATAGGTTCAGATATCGATCCATGATCACCGCCTCGGCGAACTCATCCGCGGCACGGCGGGCCCCCCCCCGAACCAGAGCCGAACGCAGCGACGCATCGCCGAGCACTCGCCGGATGCCTTCTGCCAAGGCCGACGCATCCTCGCAAGGCACGCACCACGCATCCTCGCCATGATGCGTAAGCTCGCGCGCACCGCGAAAGCGCGTCGTCACCAGGGGGCGCTGCCAGGCCCAAGCCTCCAGGATGACATTCCCCAAGGTCTCAGGATCGTTCGACGGGAACACCACCAGGTCTGCAAGCTGCAGAAAAGGGGCGGGATCCTCCTGCCACCCGGCCCAGATGACACGATCCTGGAGCCCGGCGTCGCGTGATTGGCGAATGAGCTCAGAAGCCAAGGGCCCATCGCCCACCAAAATCAACCGCCAGGGGCGGCCATCAATTTCGTCTGGCACATCGGTCAACGCTGACAGCAGCACCCGATGCCCCTTGACTGGCACAAAGCGCCCCATAGTCACCAGCGCCCAGGCATCCGCGGGCATGCCCAGAGACATCCGCAATTGATCAATCTCCGCATCGAGCCTAGGCCGCGGAGCATTGACGAAATTGTATATATGATAGACCCGCGCTGGAGGCAGCCCTTGGGCAACCATCCAATCACAGAGGCCGCGGGTGTTGCCGATCCAGGCGTGGGCATGACGATACGGACTCAACTTATAGTAACCACCAAGGCGGGCAACATGGACTGCGCCTCCCCCATTCGACAGCCGCGTCAGTCGTGTCGCACGCCCCATATAGGTTTGCACGATTGACGGCCGCAAGCGTCGAATCAGACGCGTGACGGCATGCCGCGAAACCGGGTCCCAGATACTTCTGAATGGCAGGGAGTACAGGGGCAGTCCACCCATGTCCAGTTCAGCCACGGTGCTTTCGGCACGGACCCCCACCGCGGCCGGCGCATCGCGCTCGGCCAGCGCGCGGGCAAAGCGCTGCAGCCAGCGCTCGGCCCCACCGGAGGCCTTGCTCCCTATCAGGTGCAGACTCGATGGCCAGGGCGAGCAAGTCACATCATCGCCAATTCACAATAAACTGCGGGCTTGCCATCGACCATTACATCGACCGAGAACGCTTGTCGGACCAATGCATGCTCCGCAGCGCCCATGCGCCGACACGCCTTGATATCGCCAAGTAGTAATCGCCCTGCCAGCGATCCCTTGCGAACAGAACCAGCCGCAGCCGCAGAAAGGTCTTGTTCAAGGTCGGCACCAAATACATCAGGCAGGACCCAATGACACTTACGCTCGATGAGCTGGTTTTACACGCGTCTGGTGTACATTCCGGGCGGGCCTTGATCATCGTTCCGGCCACCTCCCGAAGTAGAGCACGTAGGGTGGACAAGCGCAGCGCCGTCCACCAGCGGCAGCGCCAGCGCGGGGTTTGGTGGACGGCGCTGCGCTTGTCCACCCTACCGGCTACGGGCCGGCGCGATGATCAAGCCCTTCAGGGCGCACCGAAAGGACGGACCGCGATACCGCCCGACAGCCAGGTACTCCAGCCGCGTTTGCAGGTCGAGCAGCGCTGGGGTAGTGAGGCTAGAGGAGGACCGCGGATTGGTCAAGGAACCCTCCGGATGTGCAGTGGGTTTTTGTTGGGGCAGAAACGCGCTGTAGCGAGGGCGGTGCTGCCCAAGCGGCGGGATCAAGGCGGCGAGATGGTCGAGCAGCTCCAGTGGCGTGCGTGTCATCGCCGTGGAGCCATCGCGCTTAGGAGACGCTGATTTATTGGCCATCCTGGCCAAAAATCAGCACGCGGGGCCTCCTGCCCCGCACGGGAAATGCTGAATGAATCAGCATTTCCCTGAAGCTTGGGTAACCGATAGACGACGCGCTCGTCGTCAAGCAGTTACTGACGCTCAAGCGCGAATGGCGGGCGTGCTATCCGCAGCAGTCATCGGCTGTCAGCTGTCTCCAGCATCGAGTGGGTGCGAAGCGGCCCATTCGTGCTCATAATAGGTGGCATCCTGATCGCAGACGACGTGAGAGCCAGCATGAGCCGCAAAGACCGCCTGATCATCTTCGACACCACCTTGCGCGACGGCGAGCAGAGCCCCGGCGCCTCCATGACCCGCGACGAGAAGGTGCGCATCGCCAAGGCACTGGAAAAGCTCAGGGTGGACGTCATCGAGGCCGGCTTCCCTATCGCCAGCCCCGGTGACTTCGAGGCGGTGAAGGCGGTGGCCGAGACCATCAAGGACAGCACCGTCTGCGGCCTGGCGCGGGCGCTGGACAAGGACATCGACCGCGCCGGCGAGGCGCTGCGGCATGCCAACTCGGGGCGCATCCATACCTTCATCGCCACCTCGCCGATCCACATGGAGAAGAAGCTCAAGATGAGCCCGGATCAGGTGGTGGAGCAGGCCATCCATGCCGTGCGCCGGGCGCGCCAGTACACCGACGACGTGGAATTCTCGCCGGAAGACGCCGGCCGCTCCGAGATCGATTTCCTGTGCCGCGTGCTGGAGGCGGTGATCGACGCCGGCGCGCGCACGCTGAACATCCCCGACACGGTGGGCTATGCCATGCCGCACCAGTTCGGCAGCCTGATCGGGCAACTTCGCGAGCGCATCCCCAATGCCGACAAGGCGGTGTTCTCGGTACATTGCCACAACGATCTGGGCCTGGCCGTGGCCAACTCCCTGGACGCCGTGCGTCACGGCGCGCGCCAGGTGGAGTGCACCATCAACGGCCTCGGCGAACGGGCCGGCAATGCCGCGCTGGAAGAGATCGTCATGGCCGTGCGCACGCGCCAGGACCTGTTCGACTGCGATACCGGGCTGGATACCACGCAGATCGTCACCTGTTCTCGACTGGTCTCCAGCATCACCGGCTTTCCGGTACAGCCGAACAAGGCCATCGTCGGCGCCAACGCCTTTGCCCACGAGTCCGGCATCCACCAGGACGGCGTGCTCAAGCACCGTGAGACCTACGAGATCATGCGCGCCGAGGACGTGGGCTGGACCCAGAACCGCATGGTGCTGGGCAAGCACTCCGGCCGCAATGCCTTCCGCGCCCGGCTGGGGGAACTCGGCGTGACCTTCTCCAGCGAGGAGGAACTCAACGCCGCCTTCAGCCGCTTCAAGGACCTGGCGGACAAGAAGCACGAGATCTTCGACGAGGACCTGCAGGCCCTGGTCACCGACGCCATCCTGGACGCCGCCAACGAGCGCATCAAGCTGGTCTCGATGAAGGTCTGCTCCGAGACCGGCGAGACCCCGCGCGCCGACCTGGTGCTGAATGTCGACGGCGAGGAAGAGATCGGCGCCTCCATCGGCGGCGGTCCGGTGGACGCCACCTTCCGCGCCATCGAGACCATCGTCAACAGCGGCACCACGCTGCGGCTTTACTCCGTGAACTCCATCACCAGCGGCACCGACGCCCAGGGCGAGGTGACCGTGCGGCTGGAGAAGGGCGGACACATCGTCAACGGCGCCGGTGCCGACACCGACATCGTCATCGCCTCGGCCAAGGCCTATCTCAACGCCGTCAACAAGGTGCTGTTTCCACAGCAGCGGGCGCATCCGCAGAAGGGAGACGTCTAAGGGGGTCGTTTGAAGTTTGAAGGGCGAAGTTTGAAGGCTGACGGGTGAACGAATTCCGCCGGCAACACTATCTGCGAGCCATGGGGATCACCCTGTGGCGGGTGCGTACGGTGGATGGAGCGGCCGAGGCAACGCCGGACGTTGCGACCCATGCGGCGCCGGATGCAGCGAATGCTGCGGCTGAGGCCACAACGGACAGCGCGTCGGACGCGCTGCCGCAGGTCACACTGTCGGAGATTGCGCCGGCGGCCCTGGATACGGTTGCAGCAAACACGGACAGTAGCGCAGCCGCGAGGGCGAACGCCGACGTGGCCGGTATCCGGACTGGGGCCGAGACTGTGACCGGAGTCGGGCCCGGCCTTCCGACTGCATCCATGGACTGGCGGGACCTGCAGGCGGCGGTTGCCGAATGCCGCGCCTGCCGGCTGTGCGAGCGGCGCACCAACACCGTCTTCGGTACCGGAGACCAGCACGCCGCTCTGATGTTCGTGGGCGAGGCTCCGGGTCATGACGAGGACCTGCGCGGCGAGCCGTTCGTCGGCCGTGCCGGACAGTTACTGAACCGGATGCTGCAGGCCATGCGGCTCCCGCGCGAGCAGGTCTACATCGCCAACGTGGTCAAGTGCCGACCGCCGAACAACCGCAATCCCAACCCGGACGAGATGGCCGCCTGCGGACCCTTCCTGGCGCGTCAGATCGCCCTGGTCCGGCCACGGCTGCTGGTGGCCCTGGGCGGTGTCGCCGCCAACCATCTGCTGGCCACCACCGACTCCGTCGGTCGCCTGCGCGGACGCATCCACGCCTGTCAACCCGCCGGTGGCGGCGAGGGCATCCCAACCATCGTCACCTATCATCCTTCGTACTATCTCCGCCCCCACTCCACGGCGGACAAGGCGAAGGGCTGGCAGGACCTGCAGCGCGTGCTGAAGCTCCTGCACCAAGCTTGAATCCGCACCCGCGAAAACCGAATTCTCGCTCATCAAACACATTTCCAAGGAGCCACCACGCGTGACCACCGTCAAGAGCACCTGCTACGAGTGCGACGCCAATTGCGCCATCGATGTCACGCTGGACGCCGACGGCGAACCGGTGAAGATCGACGGCCCGGACTGTCCGCGCTGCTACGTCCAGCTCGACCGGCGCAACCACCCGGATCGGCTGCTGTATCCGCTGCGGCGCAGCGGGCCCCGCGGCAGCGGCCAGTTCGAGCGCATCTCCTGGGACGAGGCCCTGGACACCATCGCCACGCGTCTGGCCGGGATACGCGACGCCCACGGCGCCCCGGCGGCAGCCTTCTTCGCCGGCTACACCAAGGAGGCGCGGCCGCAACTGCAGCGCCTGGCGCACGCCTTCGGCTCGCCCAACTACATGACCGAGAGCGGCTGCTGCTTCTCCGCCACCATGGTCGCGGAGAAGGTCACCTTCGGCTACAAGATCAAGACCACCTCCACCGTGGCCTCCAACCGTACCCGCTGCCTGCTGGTCTGGTCGACCAATCCACTGGGCTCCATCCCGCCGTTCCAGTCGCACCCGCTGGCCGCGGCCAGGCCCGGCAAGCGCCTGGTGGTGGTGGATCCGCGACGCACACCGCTGGCGGAGCAGGCGGATGTGCATCTGCAGATCCGCCCGGGCACCGATGGTGCCCTGGCGCTGGGGTTCCATCATCTGATCTTCGCCAACGGCTGGCAGGATCAGGCCTTTCTGGACCAGTGGGCCAACGGCATCGAGGCCTTCCGCGACTATGTGCAGGG
Organism: Thiohalocapsa marina; assembly: GCF_008632335.1. Classification (GTDB taxonomy): domain Bacteria; phylum Pseudomonadota; class Gammaproteobacteria; order Chromatiales; family Chromatiaceae; genus Thiohalocapsa; species Thiohalocapsa marina. The sequence goes on along the minus strand of NZ_VWXX01000003.1, from coordinate 55,977 downwards.
CTTCCCGCCGGAGCGGGTCGCGGCCATCTGCGGCATCGATGCCTCGGACCTGCGCAAGGCCGTGGAACTATACACGCAAAACGCCCCAGCGCAGATCATGCTGTCACCCACCGCAACCGTGCAGCACAGCAACGGCTTCCAGAATCACCGCGCCGTGATCCTGCTGTCCGCCGTCACCGGCAACCTGGACCGCGAGGGCGGCAACCGCTTCTTCAACGACAAGGTGCTGCCGAAGCCCATCGAGCTGTTCGATCACTGTCTCAAGGACCTGCCGCCCCGAGTCGGCGACGAGGTCTTTCCGGTCTGGACCCGCTACTGGCCCGCCGCCCAGAGCATGCTGTTGCCGGACTGCATCCTCGACGGCCGTCCGCAACGCATCCGCGGCCTGCTGGCCATGGGCATCAACACCGCCATGTGGCCCAACTCAGGACGCATGGAACGGGCCCTTGGCGCGCTGGACTTCTTTGCCGCATCGGACTTCTTCCACAACCCGGCCACGCGCATGGCCGACATCGTGCTGCCCGCTGCCACCAATCTGGAACGGCCCGCGCTGATCGCCTACCCGGGCTGTGCCTACCAGGGCGAGCTGCGCTATCGCCGTGCCGTGGTCCCACCCAAGGGCGAGGCGCGTGCGGACGGCGAGGTGTTTCTGCAACTCGGCGTGCGGCTCGGCATGTCCGAGCAGTTCTGGGACGGCGATCTCGAGGCCTCCTGGGCCGAGGCGGCAGAGGGCATTCCGGAGGACATCCGTCAGCAGATCTTTGCCAGTCCGGACGGGGTGACCGTCTATGCCCCGGCCATCGACGACCTGATCGACCACGGCTTTCTCGACGCCGACCGGCTGTATCGCCTGCGCGGCTTCAAGACCGCCAGCGGCAAGGTGGAATTCGACGCCCAAGAATTGCGGGCAGTGGGGCATGACGGCCTGCCGGTCTATGCCGAGCCAGCGGAGAGTCCCGTCTCCACCCCGGAGCTGGCACAGGACTACCCGCTGGTGCTCACCAGCGGCGCGCGCACCCGGTTCATGACCCACTCCCAGCACCAGTATCTGGAGCGCATGCGCCGCGCCGTACCGGATCCCCTGGTGGAGATCCATCCGCAGGACGCCACCCCCCGCGGCATCAGCGACGGCGATGCGGTGCGCGTGCGCTCGCCCCGCGGGGCGGTGGACTTTGTCGCCCGGGTCACTGACCGGGTCAAGCCCGGGGTGGTGCACTGCGCCCATGGCTGGAACCACGCCAACATCAACATGCTGACCGACGACCGTCATCTGGACCCCATCAGCGGCTTTCCGCCGTTCAAGTCCGGCCTGTGCCAGGTGGAGCTGGTTAGGGAACAGCGCGGAGAATCCGCTGGCGAATCCGCTGGCCGACCCGCTGGCAAACTGGCCGGCCGCCAGGCGGCGGCGTAGGCAGGCATGCCCTTTATCGGCATTCTGCCCGGACGCGAGCACCTGTTCCGGCCGCAGCCGGTGGCCGAGGTGCCGGTGAGTGATGCCGCGGCCTGGCGCCTGTGTCCGCAACACCGCCGCGTCTACGACAAGTTGTCGCTGGCGCTGGATGCCGGACTCACCGCCGCCCCCTGCGGCGTTGACCCGGCGGCCTACGGCATCGCCGCCGACACCGAGCTGTTCGTCAAACCCGTGGTCAACCTCTCCGGCATGGGGCTTGCCGCCCGTCGCGTCCGCGCCGACGCCATCCCGGAGGAACCGGGCAGCTTCTGGTGCGAATGCCTGCACGGCACGCACACCAGCAGCGATTGCCTGGTGCGCGACGGCGAGGTACGCTGGTTTGCCCATACCCGCGCGTCGGCCGCGAAGGACGCCGAGCGCCCACTGTACTGGGAAGTGGGCGCCGCACTGCCCGAGCTCGAGGCGGACATCCGCCGCTGGGTGGCCCGATGGCTGCCCGGCTATACCGGGCTGTGCAACATCGAGCTCATCGGCGGCCGACCGATCGAGGCCCACCTGCGCGGATCGAACGGCTTCTTCGACCTGTACGGGCCGCACTTCATGCCCGCCTGGGTGGCCCTGATGGACGGCACCCCGTTCCAGGTCCCGCCGGCCATCCCCGGCGGTTACGTCATTTCCGTGTTCGGCCGCGCAAGGCTTGCCCCGGACACCCTTGCCGCCGCGACCGCCGGTGGTTGCCGGGTGCAGCCGGATCCGGCCACGCCGGGCCGGGCCGCCATCCTGCGCTGCCGGACGCTGGCGACCGGCGCCGAGGCCTATCAGCGGCTTACCGGCCGCTCCCTGCCGTTGCCTGATGCCGCGGGCGACAGCCTGGGCCACTGAGCCCCGCGTGATGCTGGCAGGCTCGCAATCAAAGGTTTAGACTTGCGGGTTCGCAGCAAGCCATACCAAAGGCCGGCACGAAGGGCTGCGTCGCTTTCGTCAACGCCGAGAATCAGATCGAGGAGATCGAAATTATGTCCGAGTCGAAGGTCTACGAGGTACCCGCCGAGATCGCTGCCAAGGCCCACGTCGATGAAGAGGCCTACCGCAGCATGTACCAACGCTCGGTGGAGGACCCGGAAGGGTTCTGGGCCGAGTATGCCGATAAATTCGTCACCTGGTTCAAGAAGTGGGACAAGGTGATGGATTACAACTACGGACCGGACGATGTGCATATCCGCTGGTTCGAGGGCGGCAAGCTGAACGTCTCCTACAACTGCCTGGACCGGCATCTGGACAGCCGCGGCGACCAGGTCGCGATCATCTGGGAAGGCGACAACCCCGAGGAAGACCGCAAGCTCACCTACCGCGAACTGCACGCCGAGGTCTGCAAGCTGGCCAACGTGATGAAGTCGCGCGGCGTCAAGAAGGGCGATCGCGTCTGCATCTACCTGCCGATGATCCCTGAGGCCTCGGTGGCCATGCTCGCCTGCACCCGCATCGGCGCGGTCCACTCCATCGTCTTCGGCGGCTTCTCGCCGGACTCCCTGCGTGACCGTGTCAATGACTCCCAGTGCAAGCTGCTGATCACCTCCGACGAAAGCGTGCGCGGCGGTCGCAACATCCCGCTGAAGAAGAACGCCGACAAGGCGCTGGAGGAATGCCCCAGCGTCGACACCTGCATCGTCGTGCGCCGCACCGGCGGCGACGTCGCCTGGGCCGACGGTCGCGACATCTGGTATCACGAGGCCGTGGCCGAGGCCGCCGCCGACTGCGAGCCGGAGCCCATGGACGCCGAGGATCCGCTGTTCATCCTCTACACCTCCGGCTCCACCGGCACCCCCAAGGGTGTGCTGCACACCACTGGCGGCTATCTGGTCTACGCCGCCATGACGCACAAGTACACCTTCGACTACCAGGACGGCGAGGTCTACTGGTGCACCGCCGACGTCGGCTGGGTGACGGGTCACACCTACATCGTCTATGGCCCGCTGGCCAATGGCGCCACCTCGCTGATGTTCGAGGGCATCCCGAACTACCCGGACATGTCGCGCTTCTGGGAGGTCATCGACAAGCACAACGTCGCCATCTTCTACACCGCGCCCACCGCCATCCGCTCGCTGATGCGCGCCGGTGAAGAGCCGGTGAAGAAGACCTCGCGCAAGAGCCTGCGCATCCTCGGCTCCGTGGGCGAGCCCATCAACCCGGAGGCCTGGGAGTGGTACCACAACGTGGTCGGCGACGGCCGCTGCCCCATCGTCGACACCTGGTGGCAGACCGAGACCGGCGGCCATCTGATCACGCCGCTGCCGGGGGCCACGCCGCTGAAGCCCGGTTCCGCCACGCGGCCGTTCTTTGGCGTGGTGCCGGCGCTGGTGGATCCTGCCGAAGGCACCCTCATCGAGGGCGCCAACGAGGGCGCGCTGGTCATCACCCGCCCCTGGCCAGCACAGATGCGCACCGTCTACGGTGATCACCAGCGTTTCATCGACACCTATTTCAAGCAGTACCCCGGCTACTACTTCTCCGGTGACGGTGCTCGTCGCGACGAGGACGGCTACTACTGGATCACCGGCCGCATCGACGACGTGCTGAATGTCTCCGGCCACCGGCTGGGCACCGCCGAGATCGAATCCGCGCTGGTACTGCACGAGTCGGTTGCCGAGGCCGCCGTGGTGGGCTACCCGCATGACATCAAGGGCCAGGGCATCTACGCCTATGTCACACCCATGGCCGGCGTCGAACCCACCGACGAGCTGAAGAAGGAACTGGTGAAGCTGGTGCGCCAGGAGATCGGCCCCATTGCCACCATCGACCTGATCCAGTGGTCGCCAGGCCTGCCCAAGACCCGTTCCGGCAAGATCATGCGCCGCATCCTGCGCAAGATCGCCTGCAACGAGATCGACTCCCTGGGCGATACCTCCACCCTGGCCGATCCGGCCGTGGTGAACGACCTGATCGACAACCGCGCCAACCAGTAAGCCGCGGATACGCGCTCCGGCCTTCAGTTCAATCCCAGACCCCGACGCCGCTTGTCGGGCCTGATCCCCACCAGGGATACCCGACACATCAGCGTCTCCAGAAGGCCGGAGACTCACTGCCCACTGCGGCCCGCCTGCCGGACAACCCGCTGGCGGGTCGCAATGGCCCGCTCGGTGCCCCTGGCGCCGAACCGGTTCTAATCTCCAAGCTGCCCCGACGAGGTTTTTATCTTGCCCTCAACGCAGAGAGTCGGTGTCTATGTTGACGCCGAGAATGTCCGCTATAACGGCGGATACCAGATGCGGTACGACGTGCTGCGGCGCTTCGCCGGGCGCGAGAAGGGACTCCTGCAACGACTCAATACCTATATTGCGCACGATGCCGAGCGCGCCCGCGAAGATATCGAATACGCCAAGAAATCGCGCATGTACCAGCAGATGGTGCGCGATTTCGGCTGGAAGATCACGGTTAAATACGTTCGCCGCTACACCGACGAGGCCGGCAATGTCTCCACCAAGGCCAATGCCGATCTGGACATGGCCGTGGATGCCATGCTGCAGGCGGAAAAGCTCGACCAGGTGATTCTGGTGACCGGAGACGGCGACTTTCTGCAGGTGGTCAGCGCGCTGCAGAATCGCGGTTGCCGGGTCGAACTGATCGGTTTCAAGAACGTCTCGCGCCAGCTACAGCAAGAGGTGGATGCCTTCTGGTCCGGCTTTCTGATCCCGGACCTGCTGCCGGTCTCCTACGAGCCCCGCAACGAGTGGGGCAACGCCGGCTCGTGCGTGCGTGGCGTATGCACCAAGTGGTTTCCGGACAAGGGTTATGGTTTCCTGCGCTTTATCAACGCCATTTCGCCGGACCTCTGGATCACGGATCCGCGCGAACCCGGCTCGCCCTATGTCAGCGTCTTCTGTCACGCCAACGAGGTCGCCGCCGAGGTGACCGAAGAGATGCTGATGAACCGCGAGACCATCCTCGAGTTCTACCTCAACGAGAGCGAGCAGAAGGATAATGGCCTGGTCGCAAGCAACGTGCGCCTGGCATTCGGCGTCAACCGCTGACCTTCCCAAGCCACTTCAATCCCTTGAGTCCCCCATGGCCACCGCGACCCCACAGATCACGCCGGCGGGACTGACTCAGCGACTGATCCGCGAGCACCTGCTCTCGGAGCATCAGGCCAGCACCGCGCAACAGGAGGCGGCGCGGCGCCGCCAGCCCCTGATCCACTACCTGATCGCCGAGAAGCTGGTGGACAGCCTGAGCATCGCCACCGCCGCCTCGCAGGAGTTCGGCGTGCCGCTGCTCGACCTCGGCGCCATGACCCTGATGGAGCAGCCCTTCGAGCTGGTGGACGAACGGCTGGTGCGCAAACACCGGGTGCTGCCGATCCATCGCCGCGGCAAGCGGCTGTTCGTTGCCGTCTCGGACCCCACCAACGACCGCGCCCTGGAAGAGATCCGCTTCAACACCGGCTTTGCCGTCGATGCCATCCTGGTGGAAGAGGCGAAGCTCTCCCGCACGCTCGACCGCATCCTGGCGGCCCAGGATGCAGCCATGACCGAGATCATGGAGACCGACCTGGAGCAACTGGAACTCGGCCAGGGCCAGCCGGAGGAGGACGCGGAGTCCGACCTGCACACCGACGACGCGCCCATCGTGCGCTATGTCAACAAGATCCTGCTGGATGCCATTACCGGCGGCGCCTCGGACATCCATTTCGAGCCGTACGAGAAATATTTCCGCATCCGCATCCGCCAGGACGGCATCCTGCGCGAGGTGGCCAACCCTCCGGTCAGCATCGCCGGCCGCCTGGTCGCCCGCCTGAAGGTCATGTCGCGCATGAACATCGCCGAGCGGCGAATCCCGCAGGACGGACGCATCAAGCTCAAGATCAGCCGCAGCCGCGACATCGACTTTCGCGTCAACACGCTGCCCACACTGTACGGCGAAAAGGTGGTGCTGCGAATCCTGGACTCCAGCGCGGCCACCGTCGGCATCGACCGCCTGGGCATGGACCCGGTGCAGAAGGAGGCCTTCCTGGAGTGCATCGGCAAGCCATACGGCATGGTACTGGTGACCGGCCCCACCGGCTCGGGCAAGACGGTGACCCTGTACTCGGCGCTGAACATCCTGAACAAGCCGGACATCAACATCTCCACCGTCGAAGACCCGGTGGAGATCCAGGTGCCGGGCATCAATCAGGTGAACATGAACCCCAAGACCGGCCTGACCTTTGCCGCGGCCCTGCGCGCCTTTCTGCGCCAGGACCCCGACATCGTCATGGTCGGCGAGATCCGCGACCTGGAGACCGCCGAGATCGCGGTCAAGGCCGCCCAGACCGGCCACCTGGTGCTGTCGACCCTGCACACCAACGATGCGCCCCAGTCGCTGGTACGCCTGGCCAACATGGGGGTGGCACCGTTCAACATCGCCTCGTCCGTGCTGCTGATCATGGCCCAGCGCCTGGCCAGAAAGCTGTGCCCGCACTGCCGCCAGCCGGAAGAGCTGCCGCGCGAGGCATTGCTGGAAGAGGGCTTCACTGAAGACGAGATCGACGCCGGTATCACCCTGTACAAGCCGGTGGGCTGCGAGCAGTGCGTCAACGGCTACAAGGGGCGCATCGGCATCTTTCAGGTGATCCAGGTGTCCGAGGCCATGGGGCAGCTGATCATGGGGGGTGGCACGTCCTTCCAGCTCGCGGAACTGGCGGCCCAGGAAGGCTTTGCCGATCTGCGCCGCTCCGGGCTGACCAAGGTCAAGGCTGGCCTGCTGAGTCTGCAGGAACTCAACCGCGTGACCAAGGACTGATCCCATGGCCCAGGGCACTGCTCAGCAAGCCGCCCCGCCGACGACAACAGCGTCCGCGCAACCGCCGCCGCCCCAGACGGAGGCGGGGGTGGGGGCTGAGACCGGTCTGGTGTTCACTTGGAAGGGGGTCGACCGCACTGGCACCCGGACATCCGGTGAACTGCAGGCCGACAGCGCCGCCCTGGCACGGGCCGAGCTGCGCCGCCAGGGCATCACGCCGCTCAAGCTGCGCAAGAAGTCCGCCCCGCTGGGCGAAGGCGGCAGGCGCCGGCTCGCGCAACTGCTGCGCGGCACCGGGGGCTCCGCCGACGCCCCCACCCGGCCGGAAAAGAATGCCACCTTCGCCTGGGAGGGCATGGACCGGCGCGGCTCGCGCATCAAGGGCGAGCTGGAATCCAGCAGCGTCGCCCTGGCCAAGGCCGAATTGCGCCGGCAGGGCGTCACTCCGCTGAAGGTGCGCAAGAAGCCCAAACCCCTGTTCGGTGGCGGCAAGCGCAAGATCACCAGCAAGGACATCACCGTCTTTTCGCGCCAGCTGGCCACCATGATGGCCGCCGGTGTGCCGCTGGTGCAGGCCTTCGACATCGTCGGCCGGGGCCATAACAACCCCGCCATGCAGGACATGCTGCTGTCGATCAAGCAGGACATCGAGAGCGGCACCGCCATGGCCGAGTCCCTGAGCAAGCAACCGGATCATTTCGACCAGCTGTTCTGCAGCCTGGTGGCCGCCGGCGAGCAGGCCGGCGTGCTCGATGTGCTGCTGGACAAGATCGCCAGCTACAAGGAAAAGACCGAGTCCATCAAGGGCAAGATCAAGAAGGCCATGTTCTATCCGGCGGCGGTGCTGATTGTGGCGGTCGGCGTCACCGTGGTGATCCTGCTGTTCGTGATTCCGCAGTTCAAGTCGCTGTTCGCCAGCTTCGGCGCCGACCTGCCGGCGTTCACCCTGATGGTGATCGCCATGTCGGACTATGTCCGCCAGTACTGGTGGATGCTGGGGCTGGGCGTGGGCGGTACCGGCTATGCCATCGCCAAGGCCCACCAGAAGATGCCCCGCTTCCGCGAGGCGGTGGAGCGCGCGTCGCTGAAGATGCCGGTGGTCGGCCCGATCCTGCACAAGGCGGCGGTGGCGCGCTTTGCCCGCACCCTGTCCACCATGTTCGCGGCGGGTGTGCCGCTGGTGGAGGCGCTCGATTCCGTCTCCACGGCAACCGGCAACGTGGTCTACGCCGAGGCGATCCGCGACATGCGCGCCGAGGTGGCCACCGGCCAGAGCCTGCAGCTGTCCATGCGCCAGAACGCCCTGTTTCCGCACATCGTCATCCAGATGACCGCCATCGGCGAGGAATCCGGTGCGCTGGACGAGATGCTGGGCAAGGTCGCCGACTTCTTCGAGGAGGAGGTGGACAATGCCGTCGATGCCCTCAGCAGCCTGCTGGAGCCGCTGATCATGATCGTCATCGGCGGCCTGGTGGGCGGGCTCGTGGTCGCCATGTACCTGCCCATCTTCAAACTGGCCGCCGTGGTCTGAGCCACGGGCCTTCGGCCGAAACCACGCACGGCAGCAACATCTCCCATGCAGATCATCGACGAACTGGCCCGCATGCCCGCCCTGCTCTACGGCGCCACCCTGGCCCTGGGCCTGGTCGTCGGCAGTTTCCTGAATGTGCTGATCCTGCGCCTGCCGCGCATGATGGAACAGGCCTGGTGGGACGACTGCGCGGAACTGACCGGAACGGGGCCGGCGGCGCCCTCCGGTCCAGCCGTCGATACGCCCGGCGGCACATCGGGCAACGCCGCCGGCGACAAGGTCGGGACGCCTGCCGCTGGGTTTGCCCATAGGCAGGCCGACAGCCATGGCAAACAGCGGCTGTCGCTATCGAGACCCGGCTCGCACTGCCCGCACTGCGGCCACCGCATCCGGCCCTGGGAGAACATCCCGCTGCTGAGCTTTCTGCTGCTGCGGGGACAGTGTAGCCACTGCGGGCAGGCCATCTCCTGGCGCTATCCACTGGTGGAACTTGGCACGGCGTTGCTGTCGCTGGTGGTCGTCTGGCACTTCGGGCCGACGCCCCAGGCCGGCTTTGCACTGCTGCTGACCTGGGGGCTCGTGGCGCTGGCAGTCATCGACGCCGACACCCAGCTGCTGCCGGACGACATCACCTTGCCGCTGCTGTGGCTGGGCCTGCTGCTCAGCCTGTGGGGGGTGTTCGTCGACAGTCAAAGCGCCATCCTCGGGGCGGTCGCCGGCTATCTTTGCCTGTGGTTGGTGTTCCATCTGTTCCGCGTGCTGACGGGCAAGGAAGGCATCGGCCGTGGCGACTTCAAGCTGCTGGCCTTGTTCGGCGCCTGGCTGGGCTGGCAGTCGCTGCCGCAGATCCTGCTGCTGTCCACCATTCCCGGCGCCCTGTTCGGCATCGCACTGATGCTGACGGGTCGCAGCCAGCGCGACACCCCGATCCCGTTCGGACCCTTCCTGGCCCTGGCCGGCTGGGTCAGCCTGATCTGGGGTGATCGCATTGTCGAGGCCTATCTGCGCTTCAGCGGCCTGGCCTGAGAGGGACCTGAGAGCCCATCAGCGAGGCCCCGCATCCCATGTTCACCATTGCACTCACCGGCGGCATCGGCAGCGGCAAGAGCACCGTCTCGGCGCTGTTCCAGGCACTGGGCGCCGTCATCATCGATGCCGACGCGATCTCCCGGGCCCTGACCGCCCAGCATGGCGAGGCCCTGCCGCAGATCGCCGCGGCCTTCGGCGCGCACCTGGTGGATGCCAACGGCACCCTCGACCGCATCGCGCTGCGACAGCTGGTCTTTGCCGACGCACAGGCCCGGCAGCGGCTGGAAGCCATCCTGCATCCGCGCATCAGCGCCGAGATCCGCCGACGGGTGGCGGCGGTCACGGGCCCCTATGTCATTGTCGACATCCCACTGCTGTTCGAGACCGGACAGGCCGACCTGGCGGACCGCATCCTGGTGGTCGACCTGTCCGAACAACAGCAGGTGGAACGGGTGCAGGCCCGCAGCGGCCTCGACCCGCAGGAGATCCGCCGCATCATGGACACCCAGGTAAGCCGCTCCGAGCGACTGCGTGGGGCCGACGACATCATCGACAACAGCGGAGACAAGGTCGCCCTGCCAGCCCAGATACAGCAACTGCACCAGCGCTACCTCGAACTGGCGGCCAGCAAGGCGCGGGCACAGACGCTGTAATACAAAGGCCGTAAAACCCTTGCCCGAAAACAGGCCGGGGCTTGAACATACCCCATCTTGTGACTACGGTTGGGTCACGGGTGTCCTGACTCAGCACACATCCGTCCTGCCTCCACCCAACAGAGCCACGAGAGAAATCCCATGCCAAACACGATCGCTTCCGCAAAGACCCTTGCCGCCGGCGCAATCGTCGCCTGTCTGGCGCTGAGCACGACCAGCGTCAGCGCCGCCGAGTGCAAGGGCATGGAGAAGTCCAAGTGCGAAGGCAACGCCAGTTGCACTTGGGTCGACGGCTACAAGCGCAAGGACGGGGCCCAGGTGGCGGCCTACTGCCGCAACAAGGGCGGCAAGAAGTCCAGCGGCGGCAGCAGTTCCAGCAGTTCCAGCAGCACCGGCAGTTCCAACAGGTCCTCCTCAGGTTGACCGAAGGCCGATACCACGGCGACCAGGGGCGCAGACTGTCTGCTCGAGCAGCTCCGACAGTCTGCGCCCGGGGCGGTCGGCGCTCGGGCACATGCCTCCGCGCCCCGCCCAGCGCCGTCAGCGGCAGGTCCAGGTACGCCGCATGAAACACCCAGTGCGCCCTTGGGCTAGCGCCATCGGGGTGTTGGCCGGCACTCCAGGCCGTCACCCGTAGAGCTGGTGCGGATCGATCAACGGCTCGGCGATGACCTCCACCCGATCGCCCCGCACGGCATTGTAGAAGCAGCTTCTGCGCCCGGTGTGGCAGGCCGGGCCGGTCTGGTCCACCAGCAACAACAGGGTGTCGCCGTCGCAGTCGAGGCGCATCTCCTTCAGGTGCTGGACCTGGCCGGACGACTCGCCCTTGCGCCAGAGCGCGCCGCGGGAGCGCGACCAGTAGCAGACGCGCCCGGTGGCCAGGGTCTCGTCCAGGGCCTCCGGATTCATCCAGGCCATCATCAGCACCTCGCCAGTGTCGTGCTGCTGGGCGATGGCCGGTATCAGCCCATCGGCGCCAAGCTTGAGACTGGCACGCACCTCGGCCCAGGGCAGGCTGTCACCCAGCGCTGCGCCCTCGGTGGCCTTGATCTTGTACGCTTTGGTCATGGTCGGCAGCCCTGCTTGTGAGTATATTGCACAGGTTAGCAGACCGCCTTGGCGGGACGATACTCCCGTCGAGCTGGCGCCGTTCTTGAAACAATCGACGGGAGTTACGCATGTCGAGCCTGCTGATCACCAACGCCGATGTCGTCAATGAGGGCTGCCGCTTCGAGGCGGACCTCTTCATCGAGGACGGGCGCATTGCCGCCATCGGCAACGATCTGCAATCGCGCGGGGCGGATCGGGTCATCGATGCGGCCGGCCGGCTGCTGATCCCCGGCATGATCGACGATCAGGTGCACTTCCGCGAGCCGGGGCTGACGCACAAGGCGGACTTCGCGAGCGAGTCCCGCGCCGCCATCGCCGGCGGCATCACCAGCTTCATGGAGATGCCGAACAGCCAGCCGCCCACCCTGAGCCTGGAGCTGCTGGAGGCCAAGCACGCCCGCGCGGCCGAGGTCTCGCACGCCAACTACAGCTTTTACCTGGGCGCCAGCAACGACAACATCGATGCCATCCGCGGCGTGCGCACGGGCCAGTGCTGCGGCGTCAAGGTGTTCATGGGCGCGTCAACCGGCAACATGCTGGTCGACGACGAGCAGACGTTGGATGCCATCTTCGCCGACAGCCCGCTGCTGATCGCCACCCACTGCGAGGACACCCCCACCATCCTGGCCAACGAGGCCGAGTACCGGCAACGCTACGGCGAGGATGTGCCCATGAGCGCGCATCCGTTGATCCGCTCGGAGGCGGCCTGCCTCGCATCCTCCTCGCGCGCCGTCGAGCTGGCGCGCCGGCACGATGCCCGGCTGCACGTGCTGCATCTCACCACCGCCCGCGAGCTTTCGCTGTTCAGCCCGGGCCCCGTGGCCGGCAAGCGCATCACCGCCGAGGCCTGCGTGCACCATCTCTATTTCGACGCGCGCGACTATGCCGAGAAGGGCACGCTGATCAAGTGCAACCCGGCCATCAAGCGCCCGGAGGACCGCGACGCCCTCCTGGCCGCCGTCAGCGAGGGACGCATCGACGTCATCGGCACGGACCATGCGCCGCACACGCTGGAGGAAAAGGCCGGCACCTACTTCAAGGCGCCGGCGGGCCTGCCGCTCGTGCAGGATGCCCTGCCGTCGCTCTTCGAGCATGTGCATGCCGGTCACCTGAGCCTGGAGACCCTGGTGCAGAAGACCAGCCACGACGTCGCCGACTGCTTCGGCATCGAGCAGCGCGGCTATATCCGCGAGGGCTATTGGGCCGACCTGGCCCTGGTGGAAATGGCGGCGCCCTACACCCGCACCCGTGACCAGGTGCTGTACAAATGCGGCTGGTCGCCATTCGAGGGCCGGCAGTTCCATGCCTGCGTCATCACCACCATTCTCAATGGCGAAGTGGCCTACGAGCACGGCAGACTGAACGACCAGGTCCGCGGCCAACGGCTAGAATTTCGGCCGAACCGATGACCGCTGCACGCGTCGCTGCCGCTGGTCTGTCCCAACTGCGGCGCGGATAGGCGCATCATCGCGCAACATCGCCGAGGCCGCGCCCGTCGAGCAGATCCCCTTGGCTCTCGGTGAGCCGCACCGGCCACCCCCGATCTCGCCCGCCCGCGGACCGCCCGCCTGGCACGAGGCGCCCGAGCCGGCGTCGGACTGAGACCTCCTCGGCCAGCCCGAGCCCGACTTCGTGCCCCTTTGAGACAGGGATCAGCGCGTCTCCTGGTAGCCGCCGTCTCCTGCGGGAGGCGCTGTCGAGCGCCTTCGTCTCGCCGCCGTCCGGCATGAGATAAGCGGCAACCGTCGCGGATGATCGCTCCTCAGCCCGGTTGACCCAGAGCGTCATCTCAGGCACCGATGACATAGCGCGAGTAGCGGCCGAACAGACGCTTCAACAGCATGCTCACCGCGAGTGTTGCAAAGGCGACGCCGAGCGCAAAGACGAAGGCCGCCGGGATCATCGCCTGCGGCGCGAACGCATCGACCTGCTCGAACCAAAACAGTTTGACAGGCCCGAACTCGACCAGCAGGTGCAGGAAGTAGATTGAGAAGCTGTAGGTCGCGAACAGCGACACCAGCTTCAAGTCGTGCGCCTCGAGCGATTGAAACAAGATGAGCGCGATCAGACAGATAGACATCTTCTGCACATAGAACAGCGACTCGCTGCCGTTCAGTGGCCCCCAGGTCGGCACAGCGCCAGCGAGCCAAATCAGCCAGACCGTGGACAATACGGCCAGCACGACAAGCAATGGCATCCAGCGACGTATCAGCGCACTGAAGCTCGCGTAGTCCATCGCCGCGTAGGCGCCGATCATGTACACGGGAAAGAAGTAGATGTACTGGCCGAGGGCCAGTGTCGACCCGGTGCGCGTGCCAAGCAATGGCAGCAGCGCCGCAACCAACGTGACTGCGCCAATCCAGCGTCGCGGGATGCGTAACAACAGGGGGCTGACCAGAAATACGACTGCGATGAACGGAATGTACCAGAACTGCACCTGCGCCGAGCCGGTGAGCAAGGCGTGCCAGAGCGACGCCAGGAACGCGCCAAGATCGAAACTGCCGCCAAGGACGTCGGGCATTGCCCGCGCGACCAGCACCAGCATCGTCATCAGAATGTAGGGCGAAATGACAGTGACGAGCTTGCTGTGGTAATACCTTGCCAGCGTGAACTTGGGCGACAGGTACGAAAACATGAAGCCAGAAATGAAGATGAAGTACAGGGTGGCATCGTGAAACGCGATCTCGCGAATGAGGTTCAACAGATGCGCATCTGCTCGGTCTGAGAATTCCGACGGTGCCACCCACGTATGCACCAGCACAATGTTGATGATCGCGAAGGCCCTGAAATAATGGATATGCGCCAGAAAGGGGCGTTTGTTGGCCGGGTGCACGTTTCGTCGTCCTGGCGTGTCGGATTTAATTGTCTAATTGCGCAGGTCTGGCAGGTGTATTCCTCGCTCGCGCAACTTAGCAGGAAGCAGTTTTAGGGTGAAGCGGACCGTCGATCGGTATCATCCCCCTTTTTGGCCAGCTCCGCTATGCTCAGCGACGAACTGAACAATGGGCGCGAGGGAGTTATTGTGATTTCTGGTGTACAGCGCCGGCTTGTAGGGATGGCGTATCCTGCTGACTGATCACTTGCCCGATCACAGTCAACAGCGGTGGATACGCCGAGACCCAAGTCTACGCTGTCAGCTCTTTCACAACCAGAGATCGAAGAGGCCGATACGCTGCACGCGCTGCTGCGCCAGGCGGCACGTCAGCTGTTCGCCGAAGCGGTGGAAGCGGAGTGAGCCGTGTTCCTGGAGCCGTCTGGTCGCCATCGCCTGAAGGACGGTCGCCGTGGGGTCGTGCGCAACGGTTACCTGCCGGCGCGCACGGTGCAGACCGGGATCGGCGAGGTGCAGGTGCCGAAGGTGCGCGACCGCAGCGGCGCTGGGTGCACAAGACGGCCAACGTGCTGGAGAAACTGCCCAGGTCCGTGCAGCCCAAGATCAAGGCGGCCCTGCACGAGATCTGGATGGCCGAGACCCGCGAGGACGCCCACAGCGCCTTCGATCGGACCCTCAAACGCTTCGAGCCCAAGTACCCCAGCCCATGCAGTGCCTGGCCAAGGACCGCGATGCCCTGCTGGCCTTCTACGACTTCCCGGCCGAGCATTGGGGGCACATCCGCACCACCAACCCGATCGAGTCGACCTTCGCCTCGGTCCGGCTGCGCACCGATCGCATGCGCAACTGCGGCTCACGCGAGACGATCCTGACCATGGTCTTCAAGCGGCTTCAGAGCGCGCAGCAGGGATGGAAGCGCATCAAGGGTTTCAGGAAACTCGAACTGGTTGTCAACAACGTCCAGTTCCGCAATGGAGAGCCAATCAACGATCAGTCCGACAGGCTCGCCGCCTGAGCGGCTATAACGCAAGAAGGCTTTGAGATCTTTTTCAGGCATGATGTGATTTTTCCGGACTATATCAGGAGAGACCTTTGCCGCTGTCTGGGTGGGTGCGCCAATTATGTCAGGTTAGCGAACGCTTCTCCGATTTTCCAGACACCGGCCATCGATCATCAGACTTTGTCAGGCAGACACAACTCCACCCGGATGACCCTCAATCCAGCTGCCGATGCTCAATGCATCTGCTGCCGCCTCGCCAGATCGGCGAAGTGACCGCCCTTTTCCATCAGTTCATCATAGGTCCCGGTCTCGATGACCTGCCCTGCATCCATCACATAGATCTGATCGGCATTGATCACCGTGCTCAGCCGGTGCGCCACCACCAGCCGCGTGATGCGCAATCGGTCCAGGCTTTCGGTCACGACTGCCTGGGTGCGGTTGTCCAGTGCGCTGGTGGCTTCATCCAGCAGCAGGATCTTGGGCCGACCGACGATGGCGCGCGCGATCATCAAGCGTTGCATCTGCCCGCCGGACAGCGCCCCACCCCCTTCAAGAATCATGGTTTGCATGCCCATGGGCATCTGCTCAATGTCCTCGGCGAGACCGACCTGACGCGCCGCCGCCCAGGCGTCTTCCAGACTGCCGCCGGACGGACCGACGATGTTCTCGAACAAGGAACCCGGCATGACATTGGCGTTCTGCATCACCACGCCCATCTGCCGGCGCACCGAACCGACATCGATGGTCGACAATGCCTTGCCATCGAAAAAGATGCCGCCGGACTCGGGCGTCTCGAACCCGAGCAGCAGTCGCATCAGAGTTGATTTTCCGGAACCCGATGCGCCGACGAGCGCCACGAAATGCCCTGCGGGCACCCGGAGGGTGACATCGTTCAGAATCAGCGGCCCGTCGTCGCGATACCGGAACCGGATGTGCGAGACCTCGATCTCGCCGGACAGGCGTCCGGCGTCCGGACGTCCTTCGGCGGTCTCGGGCGCAGTCGTCAGCAGCGGCCGGGCGCGTTCCAGCAGGGGTTGAATCCCCAGCAAGCGAGTCGCCACCTGCAGCAGCGAGGTCAGATGGGACGCGAAGCGTTGATAGGTCACCAGCAAGGCGGAAAATGCACCGATCGCGAGCAGGTCATAACTGTTGCTCGGCTTGCCGATGACGAGCGCGAAGATCAGCAAGCCCGCAAGCACCAGGAGATGATCGAGGGCGGTCTGGGTCGCAATCAGGCGCTGCGAGGCCAGTTGGTGTCGCCGATCCTGTGCGAACACCGCTGCCCACTGGCTGAAGGCGCGCGTCTCTGCCGCGGCCAGACGGATCTTGGCAATCCCGAGGATCATCTGCAGCACGCGGTCGCTGAGTTGCCCGTTCAGGGTCGCCAACTGGCGTTGCTGCAGGAGCAGACGATAGGCGATCAGCAGACTGATCAGGCTGTAGATCAGGGTCACCAGCCCCGCCCAGAGCGCCAGGTGCACATCATAGTGAAACATCAGCGCGAAGCTGAACAGGGCGACCAGACCACCGAGCAGCGTGCTGGTGCTGGCCGTCGACAGCATGGTCTGGATCTGGCTCAGCCCCATCACACGGGACGCCAGATCACCGGTCGAGAAGCCCTGGAAAAACGGCATCGGCAGTCGCAGGACGCGGTCCATCAGGCCCGACTGCAACTGGCGTCCCATGCGGCTTTCCGCGCGCGTGTAAGCCAGCGAGGTCGTATAGCTCACCACAAAGGTGGTCGCGGCAAGCACCAGCAGGACCATCCCGAGCTGGAGCAACAGCGACAGATCCTGATCGGGAATCACGCGATCGATGAGGTAGCCTGTGGCCACCGGGGTCGCCAGACCCAGAATGGCCCCGATCACGCCCAGCAGGAGCACTGCCCACAAATCTGTGGCCGCGGCCTTCACGCCGCGACCGAAGAATTGCCCGAAGCTCAGGGCGCGAAAGGGCAAGGATGGCGTGAACTCCCAGGCCGCTGGTGCGAGACGCTCAGGCGCCAAGGGCTGCCTGTCGCCCGTGACGGGATCGATCAGCAGGGCCTGGCGACGTCCGTTGGACAGCGCGACACGGGGCGCACCGGACTCGGCATCGAAGACCAGCAGGGCGCCGAAATCCCGCAGCCACCAGTGATCACGCAGCACCAGCGCACGGGCGCGCACCCCGCTGGCCTGCGTGAGCGATGAGATCGTCGGCGGCGCCCCGGGCGCTTGATCACTGGGCAGGTGGACCGAGAATCCGAGTTCCTGTCCGATCAACCGCAGGGCGGTCACCAGGGGCGCTTCCGTCCCTGTTGTGCTCGAGACGCCAGCATCGCGACGCCGCGTCACCGACATCAACTCGGAGAAGGCCTGATCGCGCAACCCGTCATTGGAGGCCCTGCGGGCGGTCAACCGATCGGCTGCCGAGATCGCGGCCAGCTGCAGATCATGCGCGATGGCGCGCAGGACGACCCGATGCAGATGTCCGATACCGCTCAGAAGCTCGGCGCGCGTCCCGGGGCTGACCAGCAAGGATGCGGTCTCGCTCGCGACCAGTTCGACCGGCGCGGTGGTCGTCAGCCAGGCCTCGGCCGACAACGGAAAACAGAGCGGGCTGTCGTCGTCGGCCAAGGACTGGGTATCGAGAAACTGCAAGCCGTTGCCCGGCCCGCGCAACCAGGTCAGCGCCGACTGGCTCCCGACCCGGACTCCCGCCTCCAGGGATTGTGACCGTCCTGCGGCCAGCGACTCGCTGATCCGCGGCCGCGGCTGGGTCCAGGCAGCGATCCCCTGGCTCAGCGCCGCGAGCCAGGACTCCAGCAAGGCGACCAGCAGCGGTCGATGCGCCGCCTCCTCCGCCAGTTCCATCAAGGCCTCGATCGGGACCTCGAGGAATTCCGAGTCGATCAGCGGCTGCGCCAGCAGGCAGAGGTGTTCGGCGCGATCCGAGGGCAATCCCAGCAGCAGACTGTCCACGGAAAGGCTGGCCAGATGATGTCGAGAGCCCTCGGTGCCCTCCTCCGCCTCCACCGCAAACAACTCGACCCCACCATGGCGGATGATCCAGGCCTTGGAAGGATCCTCCAGCAGCAGGCGCTCGTGACCGCCGGGCCGCACTGGACGACCCTGGTCGATCAGGGTTTGCGGAAGCCTAGCGTGAGGCTGACTGGTCATGCTCAGGTCTCCAGCAGCGTCCGGTAGGGCCCATCGACGGCGACCAGCGCCTCATGGGTCCCGCGCTGCAGCACCCGACCATGATCCAGTAGGATGATCTCATCGCTGTCTCGAATGGTGCTCAGACGATGGGCGATGATCAGCAGGCTGCAGCCGCGCCGGCGCACATTGTCCATCAGCGCCGCCTCGGTCAGGGTGTCCAGCGCGCTGGTGGCCTCGTCGAGCACCAGCAGCTTGGGATTGGTCGCCAGCGCACGGGCGATTTCCAGACGCTGGCGCTGCCCGCCACTGAAGTTGCGGCCGTTCTCCTCGACCTTGGCGTCGTAGCCCTCGGGGCGCGCCATGATGACATCATGGATCATGGCATCCTTGGCCGCGCGAATGAGTTGCGCCTGCGGCAGGGTCTGATCCCAGAGGCTGATGTTGTCGCGGATGCTGCCCTCGAAGAGCACGATTTCCTGATCGACCACTGCCAGCGAGGTGCGCAGGATGTCCCGCGGGATCTCGGTCAGGGTGTGACCATCGAACAGGATCTGCCCCTGCCAGGGCTCGAACAGGCCGGTGACCAGCTTGCCGATGGTCGATTTGCCACTGCCCGAGCCCCCGACCAGCGCGATGCGACTGCCCGGCTCGATCGACAGCGACAGGCCGTCGAGCAGCGGCGCATCCAGGGGTGCGTAGCCAAAACGGACATTCTCGAGCGTCACGCGACCCGTCACACGCGGGGACGGGGCTGGCTCGGCGGCGCCGACCGCCCCTGCCTGCGCTTCGTCCTGGAACTCCCGCGCCTGTGGATAGCGCAGTGTGTCATCGATCTGCGCCAGATCGCCCTTGGTCTGCTGCAAGGTGCCGGCGACCGACACCAGGACCTGCACCGGCTGATTGAAGAGCACACTGATGGTCGTGAAGGCGACCAGCATGCCGATGGAGAAGGTCTCGACCATGGTCAGATGGCCACCCACCACCAGGATCACCGCCGAGGTCAGGCTGGCGAACAAGGCCTGCAGGGCCGACAGCAGGGCCTCGCGTCGACCAATGCTCTGCTGGGCGTTGATGAAGAGCGCCTGCAGGCCGGACCAGTTGGCAAAGAAGGCCGCATCGGTTCCGGTCGATTTCAGGGTCTCGATCATGCGCAGGCCCTGCATGACCTTGCCAGACATCTTCACGCTTTGCATGGCGATCTTCTCGGAGGCCTCGCCCAGCGACTTGCGCATCCGCTGAAAGACCAGCGCATTCAAGAGTCCCAGGACCACGGCGATCAGTGTCAGCGTGGGACTGTACTGGAGCATCAGCGCCACCAGCATCAGGATGAGGGCCAGATTGACCAGAATCTGCGAAAACCCCTGACTGATGGTCAGCACCAGCTGATCCGCCAGCGCGACCCGGCTGCTGATCATCCCGGCGTAGCGCTGACTGAAGAACATCACCGGCAGACGCAGCAGGTGCCAGACCATGCGGCTCGACAGCACCATGGATAGCTTGGCATTGATGCTGCCCAGCAGGCGCCCCTGCATCAGGGCGAGCAAGGCGACGAAGGGCGCGACCATCAGCAGGGTGAAGGCCAGGGGCCAGACCCAGTCGTCCAGTTCCTGGACCAGGACGCGATCGACATAGACGCGTTGCAGGCCAGGCAAAAGAATGCCGACCAGTGAGAGCAGCAATCCCAGCCCCGCCAGCCAGAGCAGTGGCCCCCGCGTGCGCCGGGCGATCTCGAGCAACCCCGGGAGGATCGCCGGGCGAACCCCGCCTGTCTCGAAATCGGCCGTCGGCTCGAAGGTCAGCACGATGCCGGAGAACATTTCGTCGAATTCCGCCGCGCTGATCCAGCGCCGTCCAACGGCCGGGTCGTTGAGCTGATAGCCCGCCTTGGCCATCCCCTCGAACACCACGAAATGGTTCAGGTTGACGAACAGGATCACCGGGGTCTGGATCTTTTTCAGATCATCGGGTTCCAGTCGTCTCCCGCCGGCCTGCATGCCCAGGGAACGCGCCGCCTTGACGATGTTCAGCGCCTTGCTGCCGTCGCGCGACACCCCGCAGAGCACGCGCAGTTCCTCGACAGGGATCCAGCGTCCGTGATAAGCAAGGATCATCGCCAATGCGGCCGCACCGCATTCCAGCGCCTCCATCTGCAGGATGGTCGGTGTCTTGACCAGTGACGGCCCCGGCTTGCTCGCGCTCATCGGTGTTCGAGCCAGCCGTAGACGTATTGCATCGCCGGCAGCAGCAGGCTGATCAGGTGGATGCGATCCACGACCACGGCGGATTCGGTCAGGGTTCCAGGCTGCAGTTGCAGGTCTGGTCCCGTGCCGGAGGTCCAGGCATAGCCACTGGGTGTCGTTTCGTCAGGGCGCAGTTCGATCAGCACCTCGATCGGGGCGCCGCCCTTGAGCAGTTGATCGACCAGCAGCGCGTTGCCCAGACGCCGCATCAGCGAGGCGCGATTCTCAGGCAAGGGGGACACCCGCTTGACAGTCCCCAGCAGGTAGCCATCGAGTTCCGGCTTGACGGTCGAGGGAGAAACCTGCGCCTCCATGCCGGCCTCCACCTTCTTGCCTTCAGAGGCCGTGATGTAGCTGAAGGATTCCAGCCCGAGTTTGCGCGATCCCTCGACGATCAAGGTGGCGACCTGCTGACCGAGCGGGACCTGGTTGCCGATGTCGACATCCAGTGTCGCAATGGTGCCTGCCTTCGTGGCCGTCACGACACGCGCCCGTTCGTACTCGTCATGCTGGTCCCGGGCTTCCCGTTCCAGCATCATCATCTTGATGCGCTGATCCGTGAGTTGCTGGTCGCGCTGGTCACGTTCTCGTTGCTGATCGACCGAGAGTTGCACCAACTGGTTGCGGGCCAGCGCAATCTCATTGTCCGTGTCCGCAAGTCGACTCTCGGTGTCATAGAGTTCGACGCCGCTGACCATGCCGTCCTTGAACAATCGGGCCTCGCCCTCCTTGCGCCGCTGAAGTGTCGCAGCGAGTTTCTGCAGACTCCGGATGCGCGCCTCGGTCGCCTGAGTGGAACGGCGGAACAGATCCTCGGCCGCCTTGTCCTGAACCGCAAACTCCTTTTCGAGCAGTTCGTAGAGGTCACGGGCTTCGCGCGCAGCGGCCTTGGCGCGGTTCAGCGCATCGAGCTGATCGAGATTGACGAGGATGGCCACCTGCTGTCCCGGCTTGACCCGGTCACCGACATCCACCAGCCATTGCTGCAGACGCCCGGCCCCCTGTGTCGTCAGAACCCTGACACCTCCCGCAGAGAGCAGCACACCCGGCCCGTGAACCTTGACTGGCGCCGTCGCAATCAGACTCCAGAGCAGCGCGGTGAGCACGACCAGCAGCACAAAACCGTAGCCCAGTCGATGGACCGGACGAATGATTTGCAACGCCTGGTCGAGCTGATCAGGGTTGCTGACCTTGGCAAGCGCCTGGGTTCGGAAACGTAACTGCACGGGGTATCTGACCGGCTTGGTGATGAAGTGCTTCGAGCGGACCCGCGGAAGGGATGGCTTTGATCCGGCCAGCCCTAGCGAACCCCAGGCTTACCTCCCCCAAGTTGCCTCGCGCGGCATCATCTATATCCAGGCAGATAACCCGGACATCGGCTTGATGACGCTGGTACTCGTCGGCATGGCCGAGGTGTGCTCCAACGGGATCACGGTCTAACAGCGCCAGTTTCTGCGCATTAAATCGTGTACAATCAGACATCAGGCGCTCGTCGCGGGTGCTTGCGTTGGCGCCAGGCGCGGCATCTCCTGGCGTACGATATCCCAGAGAAAACCGGCGAGTTCGCGGGCGACGGCCAGGCAGACCAACTTGGTGTTCTTGCCGGCACGGGTCAGGGTGCGATAGTGCCCGCACAGGCGCACCTGTGCCTTCCAGGCAATGCGCTTGGCCTCGGGGGAGGCGCTCGCGGCCTTGGCCTTGAGATGCTTGGTCTGGCGCGCCGGGAAGCGGTAGCTCCAGGCTGACTCCACCAGCATGCGCCGGGCGTGGCTGTTGCCAGTGAGGGTGATCGCGCCCTGGCGTCGGCGTCCACCCGAGGAGTGCTCGCTTGGCACCAGTTCGAGGAAGGCGATCAGCTGCTTGGGTGAGTCGAAGCGGCTGATGTCACCGAGCGCGCCCGCGCGCGGTCCCCAGCCTGGGACGAGGCGCCCGATCCGGCGTCGGACTGGGACCTGGTCGCTCAGGCTGAGCCTGAGTTCGAATTCGATCAGCGTATTGCCTGCTAGCCGCCGTCTCCTGCGGGAGGCGTTGTCGGGCACCTTCGTCTTGCCGCCGTACGACATGACCCCGAGCCCGCTCCAGCGCGCCGCTTCGGCCTGCCACGCGCGTCGCCAGAGGTCGCTCCGCCATTTTTCCAGTCCTTGACCTCACATCCAGAGCTCCGCTACCGCCTTGCCTCAGCGCCAGGCCTGACCCTCAGGGCCGCTTGGATTCCCTATCCGTATCCGCACTGTTTGCGCATCTGTTGCCTAGCCGCTGAAGTTTGGCTACCCCCCGCGACCTGATCGAGATCCTCGTCACTGACTTCACCGGATGGCATGGCCGTCGCCAGATCCGCGCCGCTGAATTCAAAACCGGCTGCCTGACCGTGAGCGATCAGTTTGTCAGCATCCCAGGTTTTGCTTTCAGCGTTGAAGGCATCTGCGATGGACTCATAGGCGTCTGTGTTGGCGATGTGCTGCACGAACGCTTTTGCTGCTTCGACTGACATGTTATTCGTCTCCATTGAAAGGGCCACTAGATAATGCTGAAAATTGTAGAGGTTTCACCTCTAACTGACATGCAATTAAATGCCCTCTCTGCTGCTCTTATCTTCTTCGCCTACAGGGCGGCGCATCATTGCCAGCATCAGTCCGAAAGCAGTACTCCCCGCGACCCGATCGAGATCTTCGTCACTGAGTTCCCCAGATGCCATGGCCGTCGCCAGATCCTCGCTGCCATTGGTGAACCACGTCCACCTCTGATCTCGCCCGCACGCGCCCTCCCCGCCTGGGACGAGGCGCTTGATCCGGCGTCGGACTGGTACCTGGTCGCTCCGCCTGAGCCTGAGTTCCAATTCGATCAGCGTATTGCCTGGTAGCCGCCGTCTCCTGCTAGTCGCCGTTCCCTGCGGGAGGCGTTGTCGGGCACCTTCGTCTTGGCACCGTCCGACATGACCTCGAGCCCGCTACAGCGCGCCGCTTCGGCCTGCCACGCGCGTCGCCAGAGGTCGCTCCGCCATTTCTCCAGTCCTTGACCTCACATCCAGAGCTCCGCTACCGTCCTGCCTCAGCGCCGGGCTAGGCTTTCGGGGCGACTTGGATTTCCAGTCCGCAAAAACCGTACAAATCTTCTTCGGACATACTTACCACTCTCTTAATGACAGTTGTGGACGCCTGTAGCCAAGTATGTATCAGACTGTACTCGCAAGAATGAGGCGCGCTTTGCACCAGGCATCTGATTTGATCATAGGGTTGCCGGGCTGAATGCGCAAGGCATCCTACATGACGCGACCGTAATCGTTCAGTAACCGTTCACGGGGCTGAACCTGTCATCGCGGCACGCCCAGCGGCTTGAGCGCATGCTGAGGCACGGCGACTGCCATGCAAAGGGGCCTGTCCGGGCCGACGTGTGATCACGATAAGCCTTGATCGGGATCGCGGCGAGCGACTGGCGTTGCCGCCAACGCACCAGGCCTACGGTGCTGAAGGTGTCGTGCCAAGCGAGCCTGAGGCGTGCGCCAGTGGCAGCGGTGCGGAGAGGAAGGTAGAGCTCGGGCGAGGAGGCCTGGGCTCGAGCGGATCAACGCCCGCGGTGCCGCTCAAGGCGGGGCTGGCAACAACGACGGTGCCGGGCGGTCATGGACGAACGCCTCAACGGCCTCGAGGATAAAGGCAAACGCCGATCGCCCTTGCAGCGCACAGGTCGCGATCACCGTCCATAACCGTTGGTTCGCCCGGCGCCCCTTGACGCTCCGTGTCCCTTGCGTCACATGGCGATCGATGACCACGAAGCGGATCGCCTGCTCTGCGACATTGTTCGTTGGGTCCATGCCGGGCGTGGTGATGAAGGTGAAATACGCCTCGGCATGCTGGCGAAAGCGTTTGGCCATATTCTGCGCCTCGCGTCGGCGCTCGCGGCCCTTGGCGATTGTCAATGCAGTTGTCGCGTCCGCGGTGTCACGCGGCTTGTTGAGCCGGCGTGGGATCAATCATCCGCTCGGGGTTGAGCGAGACGACGGTGATCGGGTTCCAGTTGCGGGTGTTGCCGCTCCAGCGCGCGTGATGGCGGGCGCGTGCGGCCTGGTTTAACACATGACGTTGCGCCAGGATGGCGCGATCCTCACCGCGATGACGCTGCGCGGGCGTGACGAAGCGAATGGCGCTATGGCGATGTTCGGTGTTGTCAGTGTTCATAACCCCTACACCCTTCTCAATCGCAGATTCGAGATCGGCCTGGCCGAGATCGCCATGCGTGAGCACTGCGGCCTGCTCGCCTACTCGCCGCTGGCCTTCGGCATGCTCACGGGCAAGTACCTAAACAGTGCCCGACCTGAGGGCGCCCGGCTCACACTGTATGCGCGCTTCGACCGCTACTCCAACTCGCAGGCCGTCGCAGCCACCGAGCGCTACGTCGACATCGCCCGCCGCCACGGTCTCGACCCGGCGCAGATGGCGCTGGCCTGGGTCACGAGCCGGCCCTTCGTCACCTCGAACATCATCGGCGCGACCACGCTGACGCAGCTCGAGGCCAATCTCGGCAGCGTCGCACTGAGCCTGAGCGACGAGATCATCGCGGAGATCGAGGCAATTCAGACCGAGTGCCCAAACCCAAGCGCATAGAGCGGCTAGCCCCCAGCGTCGACAATGAACCATCGACGACAAGGTGCAAATGCGCGACTTTGCGCGAGTGCGATCAGCGCTGCCCTGACTGCATCCTCTGCACCGCATGCGACCCGTGGGGCGACAGCCTGGGCTGGCTGATGGACCTTGCGATCACGTTGAGCACGAGGATGATCAGCACCAGCACCAGCGACGCCGTCCAGGCCAGCTCGACCTGGTTCTCGAAGGGCATGCCGGAGAAGTTGTAGATCAGGATCGACAGCGAGGCGGTAGGCTCCACCAAGGCACTGAGGTAGTAGTTGCTGAACAAGGCCGTGAACAGCAGCGGCGCGGACTCACCGGCCGCTCCAGCGACGGCGAGCATGACCCCGGTGAGAATGCCCGGCAGCGCCGTCGGCAGCACCACCTTCCAGATCACCTGCGTTTGGTTGCAGCCCATGCTGAAGGCGGCCTCCTTCATCTCCAGCGGCACCTGCGCGATCGCCTCCTCCGCGGCCACCACCACGGTGCGCAGCATCAGCACCGAGAGCGCCACGCCACCGGCCAGCGCGGAGTAGCCGATCTGCATGACCAGCACCGCATAGACGAACAGGCCGGCGAGGATAGACGGTAAGCCGGTCAGCACCTTGGCCAGGAAGCGCGAGGTCCGCGCCAGCAGGGAGCAGGGATCGAGCACCCCCAGATAGGTGGCGGCGAGAATACCGATGGGGACGCTGATCAGCGCGGCAATGGCCACCATGACGAAGGTGCCGACGATGGCCGGACCGATACCGCCCGACGCCTCGAAACCCGCCGGCGGCAATGCCGTAAGCACCTCGATGACACCGGAGCCGAATAGCCGGCCGCCGCCGTTCACGAGCAGCAGATAGAGCACCGACACCAGCGGCACGGCGGCCAGGGCCGCGACCAGCCAGAGAACGAGGCACATCAGGTTGTTCTTGAACGTGCGTGCCTCGAAGGGCCGGCGCTCAAGCGTTGGGCGCTGGACCGTCTCCGCACTTTCGAAGCACTCTCGGATCAGCTGCATGTCGCCAACCCCTTGAAGCCGTTACTCTCTAAGCATAGACCCCAAGTGCGGCAGCGGTTGGGCTTGGCGAGTCAGTAACCGCTGAACGGCTCAGCCTATCCCGCGGCACCGAGGCTTGGGCATGTCCGGTCCCGTAGACGACTGAACGTGGCGGGGCGTCCGGCCCCGCACGGTCAAGGCTAATTACCAGGCCATGAACAAGGGCCGCGCACTCAGGGCGCCGACGGACCAAGCCTGCTCGCCGCCACGATTTGCGTGGGCCAGAGTCGGATATCGCCCACAGCATCGATCGTCGCGCAAGGCACCATGGTCGTCTCATGTGACAGCCGATGAGCGGGACCGGGATTTTTCCATAATGTGCTAATCTCATTGATGAGGGCATGCATTAATCCGACGTGGGCGGCGCCGTTGCATGGGTGCGCGGTGGACTTGGTCCGCAGGGGCGACATCCGCCGTGCCGCAGGCTTCAAGGATGCCGCCGCCCCGGCATCCAGCGCAGCGCAGGAGGACATGATGGCACTTCCACTGATTCCATTCGCCGCTGGCATCGCCGCCGGCTCCCTGGCCACCTTCGGGCTGACCAATAAGCCGCTGCAGGAGCGCATCTCGAAGATCGCGCAGGCGAGCTACGCGAAGCTCACCGAGACCACGGCCTCGGTCATCGCGGTGCTTCCGTTTATCGGCAAGAAGGAGGTCGACCTGTCGACACTCTCTGAAACTGGAGAAGCACTGGCCGAGAAGACCGAGACCATGGCACAGGAGACCGCGGAGACGGCCGCCGAGGCCGCGACCGAGGTCAAGAAGACGACGCGCAGGCGCTCGACGGGCAAGACCGAGGCCTAGCCGAGCTCAGCGCAGGCACCACCGGCGCAGGGCACTCACAGATAGAGGGAAGCCATGCGCCGCCAGTAATAACCTTGGTGGGCGCGGCTGTCCCACTCATGTAGCGCATTCCAGACACCCTTGTCCCAGAGGGTGCGGCTAAGATAGTGGTTGTTTTCCACGAAGGGATCGTCGCGGCCGATGACCAAGACGATGTCCATGCGTCGCAGCGCATCCAGACGCCAGTCGCAGGACAGATTCGGCAGAAACTGCGCTGGGCTGTGAAAGTAGATCAGCTCATCGCGATAGCCGTCGAAGAGATCGCGAAAGTGCTCGACATTGAGCGTCAGGTCGTAGCGACCCGAGAAGGCCGCGAGCTTCTGGAATAGATGCGGATGTCGGAAGGCGATATTCGCGGCATGAAAGGCACCCAGGCTGCAACCATGGGCAATGGTGCAGGGATGCGGATTCTTCGCCGCCATCAGCGGCAGCACCTCGTGCAGGATGTAGTCCTCAAAGGCCTGATGACGCCGGATGCGGTCCGCTGGATGGCACCAGCAGCAATAGAAGGTCTCCCAGTCGATGCTGTCGACGCAGTAGAGCTGGAGCTGGCCTGCGTCCAGCTTGTGTCGCAGGTGGTCGACGATCCGCAGGTCCTCGTATTCGTGGAAGCGGCCATCCCGAGTGGGAAAGACCAGCACCTTGGCGCCGGCATGGCCGAAGACCAAGAGCTCCATATCGCGCCCAAGGCGCTCGCTGTACCAACGGTGATATTCGCGGTTCATGGTCGGTCTCGCCAGCGGGCGCCCCCGCGCGCGGGAGGCCGGCTCAGAGGGTACTGAAGAAGGTCCGCAGCCCGGCCATGAGTTCCCGCTCCTGGCGCGCGCGATTGGGATACTCGAAGTGCCCGGCATCCAGCACGAACAGACGCTTGTCGCTGAGGAGCGCGTTGTAGATCGCAAACTGGCCCGGCGGCGCGACCACCGGATCGAAACGGGCGGCAGCGACGTGCATGGGCTGGCGGATAAAGGCAGCGGCGACCGCGGCATCGTAATACGCCAAGGTTGCCAGCACGTGACGATGCTGCCGGACAAAGTCCTGCACGGCAGCAGCGCTACCGCTGGTTGGCAACCGCAATCGCAACGCCTGATGACCGAAGGTCGGTACATTGAGATGACCGCGGACGATGCGCTCATCCCAGGGCAGGGCCAGCGCACCGATGCCACCGCCGAAGCTGATACCGAGATAGCCAAGACGCCCCGCCAGCGCTGGAAAGAGGGCGAGCAGCGCGCTGACGCCCGTCCAGACGTCCTCGACACAGCCGCCGAGGATATAGCGGTCGCGCTTGTCGATATCGTGCAGCACATGCCAGCGCGGCTCCCGTGAGATCGGCGGACGCGCACTGAGCCCGAGACCACGGAAACAGGGCACCAGATAGATCGCCTGCTCGTCGATCAGATCCCGTGGCGGCTCACTGATGCCGCCATAGCCGTGACCCAAAATGAAGGCCCTCAGCGCCTGGCCTCGGATCGGCTGCAGCAGCCAGCCGCGGATGGTGAAACCCTCGGTCGACCGATAGGCGATCTCCGCAACCGCAAAGCCAGGTATGGCCACTGCGCTTGGACTCAGCCTCGGCGCTGGGTCGATGCCAAGCGCACGGCGATAGCGAGCGACCCAAAAGGGCGCAAAGTCCGACGGCCCTACCGGAGGCTCAACCGCAAGTAGGTCATCGAGGCTGTAGCCATAGGTTGGATCAAACCCATAGCCATGCTGGAGCATTTGATCCATCGACACAGTGATCCTGCCTTCAGAGCCTAACGACGTCACGCCTTTCAGAGAGCTGCGATCCGCGGCAACAACATCATCACCAGGAACCGACGATTCGCCGTGCCGACCGCTGCCGCAAGCCTATCGCGGCTTGCGATAGCGGCCAAGGCGTCTTGTACAAACCCGGCCTTCCAGGCCGCGTAGAAGATATTTGATCACGCCCTTCGGGACGCCAGGTGTCTCAGTTGAAGCAGATCACCAACCTCAGGGTTCCCGTGTGGGCATCGCTATAGCGCTATCCTTGGCGTCATCGGCCTGGCAAGTGTACGGGTGACAGTGGATTCTGCTGGTCACGGAAAAGGATCTCCGATCTCGTGCTCGAGGCCTATCGGCTCACCGAGGCGGAGATCGACCCCCTCTGGCGCACGGCACCGCCGCGGATGCCGACGG
Source organism: Thiohalocapsa marina (assembly GCF_008632335.1). Lineage (GTDB taxonomy): Bacteria > Pseudomonadota > Gammaproteobacteria > Chromatiales > Chromatiaceae > Thiohalocapsa > Thiohalocapsa marina. Next base: position 26,588 of record NZ_VWXX01000003.1, on the reverse strand, counting down.
TCTAGTCAAGGGCCATGACGGTCGGCTCGGCTGGTCGGCAGCGACTCAGTGAAAGAGGGCGTCCGGGGTGTCGGCGGTGAGGATGCGCGCCGACCAGCAGCGCAGGCTGTCGTTATAGGCCGACTCGACTCGCTCGCGCAGGGCCTCGGCTGTGTCGGCACCGAATTTGTTCTCGATCAACCAGAGCAGGAGGTCGGCCTTGCCTTGCCGATAGCCTTTCTCGATTCCGAAACGCTTGTGAGATCGGAGCTGGCAGCACATCCATGTGCTGCGCCACAACGACGGCAAGTTTCCTGTCACTGGTGCCTTAAGCACCGATCTTCTTGCCACTGAGCTCACGGACGGCCACGAGGCTTGGCTTCGAGACCGGCTCGCCAAGTGGCCATTTGTTTTCATGACCAACCCCCTTTCCTTCGTAGGGGTGCTGGATTGCGCAGAAGAAGGTCTTGTTGTCGCCGGAGAACTCCGGGCCGCAGACCTCGCCGCCTGGGACGCCCGAGAGAAACTGCCGCAACAGCCCCCGATGCTCGCCCTCCACCGGGACAGCGAAGACACCGTCGTTCTGCCCGAAGCCCTTGGTCCCGCCGCTGCCAGGCATACCGTCCGTGGCGATCCACAGGTTGCCCTCGTCGTCGTGGACCAGGTTGTCGGGATCGGAGATCGGACTCACACCGGCCGCCACCGGGTCGGCAATATCACCGAACCGAACATCATGGTAAGCCACGTTGGGGTCGCCACATTGGACGAAGATATTCCACTTGAAGCTGGTGGAGGTCGGATCGTTACCGTCCTCGATCAGCTCGATGATGTGGCCGTGCTCGTTGCCGGTGTTGCTGTCAACGCCATTGTCCCAGGTGTCGAAGCGGGGGTTCGACGCGTTCGGCTCAGTGCTCACCTCACGCCCGTTTACATCGCGCGTCGCGCCCGAACCTGGGGCGCCTGTGCGCTGGGAGTTGTTGGTCAGGGCGACGTACAGCCTGCCGCTCTTGGGATTGACCTCGATGTCCTCCGGTCGGTCCATCGGCGTGGCGCCGACGACGTCAGCGGCACCGCGGGTGTTGAGCAGGATCTCGGTCTCGGTCCAATCGACAAGCGCAGGGTTGTTGGTGGAGAGTTCCAACCATTGGCCGATGCCCATCTCGTCGCCTTCCACTGCACCGACATCGAAGCGGGCCACGTAGAGGGTCCCTTCGTCGAGCAGGTTGAGGTTCGCGCTGCGGTTCCCAGGGTTATAGCGGCCCTTCGTCACGAACTTGTAGACGTACTCGAACCGAGCATCGTCGCCGCTGTAGATGGCCACCTTGCCGTTGGGGGCGACCCGGGCAGCGGCGCCCTCATGCTTGAAGCGGCCCAGCGCCGTGCGCTTCTTCGGCTTGTCCTGCGGGTTGTAGGGGTCGATCTCGACGATGAAGCCGAAGCGGTTGTATTCGTTCGGCTCCTTGGACAGATCGAAGCGGTCGACATAGTCTTCCCATTTACGTTCGGTATCCGCGCTTTCCGCCGCAATACGCAAGCTCAGGTCCTTCGGCCGCCCAGCGACGTCGCCAAAGTTGGCGAAATACTGGTCGAAGTTCTCCTCGCAGGTCAGGATGGTTCCCCAGGGGGTCTTGCCGCCCGCACAGTTATTCAGACAGCCGAGGACGACTTTGCCGTTCGGATCATCGGCGGTCTGCATCTCCGGCATCCCGCGCAGCGGACCACTGATCTCCATCGGAGTGGAGCCGGTCACGCGGCGGTTGAACGGTGACCCTTGGTCGAAGCTCCAGCGGCCGTCGCGGTCCTGAGCCAGCTCGACGATCGAGAAGCCATGGGCCTCGATCTCCACCAGGGCCTCGTTCCGTGACTGGCTGTAACCCGGGAACATGTCAGCGCCCGTGGTGTACTCGTGATTGACGATCACGAGCGCACGCCGACTGTAGGCGTCCTTGAGCCTCGGGTACGCGCTGCCAAGCCAGCGATTCGCGATCGAGCCGAGCTCGCCGCGCCATTGCACCATCTTGCGCACAAACTCCGGCAGCGGGTACCAGAGGACCAGGTCGGCGTTATAGCCGAACTGCAGTGCCTGCTTCTCCGGCGTCTGATCGTTCAGGTCAAAATCGGGGGTGCCAGGAAACAGCGGATCGCCCCAGCGCAAGATGACGTCATACGCGTAGTTGGGCGGTACCACGATATCGCCTTCGAAGCTTGGCTCCACTGTTTGGAACGTCAGACGACTGCCCGGATCTCGCCGCCCCCGACGATCGCGGACGTCATCATCCGCAGCCGCAGGGCTCGGCTTCAATAGCAAGGCAGGGGCGATCACCAGGCCGGCACCGGCCGCGACCCCGCCCTTCAGCAGCGCACGTCTTGTTACGGCCCTCTGGATGACACTTTGGATCGGCTCCGCTGCCGACGGCCGGGCCGCGGTACCCGGCAGGGCATCGACGCTACCGTCGTCCTCCCATGAGATCACCTGGCATTCATTGCCACGCTTCAGGTCTTGCATTGGAACTACCTCGCCCGGGATTCACGAAGATATGAAATGACACAGTGGCCGAAAGACCGGGCGTGGAAGTGTGACAAGCCCGAGCTGCAACGAGGTGAACACTCGGTGTCAGTTATATGAAATTCTCCGCGTGGCGCCGAGCTTTCCGCTTTCAGCATCCTGTGGAAGCAGGCCGAACAGGCGTCAGTGACCGCTTGCGGGAAACAGCACGATGTCTTGGTCGATCCGCGGATCCGCAGCAGGCGGTCGCGTCAGCGCCTGGGGATCGAGCCCTATCTCGACGGCCTGCACATAAAAGGCCCATATCGAAATCGCCGCTAGACTTAAAGCTCAGCGTTAACAGCGGCCGTCACCCTGGATGCGACAGACGCCACCGCCCCTCATACCCATCAGCCGGGACCCGCCGCCATCCTGCGCAGAGCCATGCGCCATCGGCGAGGCACGCGGTAGCGCCCAGGGCGGGCGATCCGCTACCCTAGGACGATCATCACAATGTCGTAAAGTCCTTATGGAGCTCGCTGAAGCCATTCGGCAACTGGTGCCGCTGCAGATGCGCATGCCCGATCCGAAGCACCCCCTTACGCTGCGCACCCATTGTGTCGCTGAGGTGTTTCTGGTCGGCACGAGCCATGGGCAGGCGGTGGTCTGGCTCGATCCCTTTTGGTGTCGTCCCGATGCAGGCGCCAGCTCCCATATCGCCTACGCAATGCCGCGGTTCGATCCGGAGCGCGCGCGCTGGATCGATCAGGACCCGCGTTACGGTCCGCACTGCCACGCCTACCAGAAGCCCGTGGTGTTCGAGCGACTGGAGGGCGGCTCCGGCCCCTGGCGGGAACACCAGGCCTGGCAAATGTGGCGGGCGAGGCTGGGCGCGGCTTGAACGCGCGAAGCCGCTTGGCACCACGCCGAGGCCGCGCTCGGCGACATCGACATCTGGCGCCTGACCTGACCCGCGCCGTCGGTGCGGTGATGTCTTCGAACGGATGAGCGTTCTTACCGGGCTGCGTCGCAGGCTGTCCTTGGGCATCCCAGAAGGAGCGGTTCCAAATACCGAATCCAGGTTGCCCCATCAGGCCGTTTCAGCGCCCGCATCGGCTGCGGCGCAAACCGCCCCAGCGGTCCCGGCAATAGGGTCCAACCGACAGCGCCGCGTCGCCCCGCTTATCCCTTTGCAGATCCATAGGGAGTTGTCCCATGAGCACTACTCGCCCCTGGCATTGCCTCACCGCCACCGAGGCCCTGGAGCAGCTGCAGAGCAGCGAGACGGGCCTGAGCGGCGCCGAGGCAGCGGCGCGCCTCAGCCGCGACGGTCCAAACGAGCTGCCGCGGGCCGACGGCGTCTCGCCCTGGCAGATCCTCGCCGAGCAGTTCAAGAACCTGCTGATCGTTATCCTGCTCATCGCCGTCGCGCTCTCGGCACTGCTCGGCGAGGTGCTGGAGTCCATCGTCATCGCCGTCATCGTGCTCTTTGCCATTGGCCTTGGGTTCCTGCAGGAATACCGCGCCGAGCGCGCCATGGAGGCCTTGCGGCGCATGGCCGCGCCGCAGGCGAAGGTGCTGCGCGACGGGCGCGAGCAGCTGCTCCCGGCGCGTGAGCTGGTGCCGGGCGATGTGATCCTGCTCGGCGCCGGCGACCGGGTGCCGGCCGATGCGCGGCTGCTGGAGGCGGTGAACCTGCGCGCCAACGAGGCCGCCCTGACCGGCGAGTCGGTACCGGTGAGCAAGGACAGTGCCGCCCTCGACGCGCCCGAGCTCGGCCTCGGTGACCGGATCAACCTCGTCTACAGCGGCACCGACATCGGCTATGGGCGCGGCCGCGGCCTGGTGGTCGCCACCGGGCTTGGCACCGAGTTCGGCCGCGTCACCGGCCTGCTCGCCGGCGTGGCGCAGCAGCGCACGCCGCTGCAGCAGAACCTCGACAAGGTCGGGCGCGTACTGGCCATCGCCGCCGGCAGCGTCGTCGTGCTCATCGCCGGGCTCGGTGTGCTGCGCGGCGAGCCGCTGCTGGAGATGGTCATCTTCGGCGTCGCCCTGGCCGTGGCCGTGGTGCCCGAGGCCCTGCCGGCGGTGGTCACCATCTCGCTGGCCATCGGCGTGCAGCGCATGGTCAAGCGCCATGCCCTGGTGCGGCGCTTGCCCACGGTGGAGACCCTCGGCAGCACCTCGGTGATCTGCTCGGACAAGACCGGCACCCTGACCCGCGATGAGATGACCCTGCGCGCCCTCTGGGCCGATGGCGCCATGGCGACCCTGAGCGGCAGCGGCTATGCCCCCGAGGGGGCGCTCACGCTCCCTGAGGCCAGCCCATCCGAGCAACAGGCCCAGCGCGGCCTGATCGAGCGGCTGCTGCGTGCCGCCGCGCTCTGCAGTGATGCCCACCTGGAACGAGAAGACGGCGGCTGGCGGCTCTACGGCGACCCCACCGAGGGCGCGCTGGTGGTGGCCGCGGCCAAGATTGGACTGGATAAGGCCGCGCTGGAGCGCGAGGCGCCGCGCCGCGACGAGATCCCGTTCAGCGCCGAGCGCAAGCGCATGACGACTTTGCATCGGGCCGAGACCGATCCGCAGATGGTCGCCTATGCCAAAGGGGCCGCCGAGGTGATCCTGGCCAGCTGCGACCGGCTGCAGACGGCCGACGGCATCCGCGCCCTGGATGCGGCTGCGCGCGAGCAGATCGAGCAGGCCGCCCGCGCGCTCGCGCAACAGGCCCTGCGCGTGCTCGCGGTGGCCTACAAGCCCGAGGTCAAGGGCAAGGACGACGCCGAGCACGACCTGATCTTTCTTGGCCTCGCGGGCATGATCGACCCGCCGCGGGCCGAGGCCAAGGCGGCCATCGCCGACTGCGCGCGCGCCGGTATCCGCCCCATCATGATCACGGGCGATCATCCGGAGACGGCGCGGGCCATCGCCGCCGAGCTCGGTATCCTCAAGGACGGACGGGTCGTGGTCGGCCGCGAGCTCGATGCCATGAGCCAGGCGGCGCTGGAGGCGGCCATCGAGGACATCGACGTTTACGCCCGCGTCTCCCCCGAACATAAGCTGCGCGTGGTGACGGCCTGGCAGACCCGGGCACGGGTGTGCGCCATGACCGGCGACGGGGTCAATGATGCGCCCGCGCTGAAGAAGGCCGATATCGGTGTCGCCATGGGTCGCACCGGCACCGACGTCAGCCGCGAGGCGGCGGACATGACGCTCACCGACGACAACTTCGCGAGCATCGTCGGCGCCGTCGAGGAGGGCCGCGGGATCTTCTCGAACATCAAGAAGTATCTGATGTATCTGCTCTCATCGAACATCGGCGAGATCGGACTCATCGCCGTCGCCACCCTCGCGGGGCTGCCGCTGCCGCTCTCTGCAGTGCAGATCCTCTATGTCAACCTGGCCACCGACGGCCTGCCGGCCCTGGCGCTGGCCTTCGATCCGCCGGAAAAGGACCTGATGCAGCGCCCGCCGCGGGACCCGAGGACCGGTATCTTCACGCGGCCCGTGATCTTTCTGATGCTCGTCGGTGGCGTCTGGTCGACCATCGTGAATGTCTCGCTCTTTGTCCATCAGCTCAATGGCAGCGCCGCCCTCGGGCTCGATGCGGAGCAGGCACTGGCGCGCGCCATGACCATGACCTTCGTCTCGCTGGTGCTGATCGAGTTCTTCAAGGCCTACAACTTCCGCTCTGACCGCGACTCGGTGCTGCAGCGTCCCTTTGCGAACAAGTGGCTGAATCTGGCCATCGCCTGGGAGCTGACGCTGCTGCTGGCCATCGTCTACGTGCCACCCCTGTCCACGGCCTTCGGCACCTATGCCATCGGTCCCCAGGATTGGCTGCTGGTGCTCTTGGGCGCCGTCAGCATCGTGCCGGTGCTGGAACTGGCCAAGTGGCTGATCAGGCGCACGGCATCGACGCAGCGGACACTGGTTGCCGGGTGACACGGCATCGGTCGGCGTCTTCTCACTCTGGAGGGCATTATGCGGCTAGCATTCGGCGGCGTTCGAGGGTCTTTCCCCGTCACGGGATACGCCTTCGCACGCTATGGCGGGGATACCATGTCGCTGCTGGTTGAAAGCGAGTCTGTCGTTGTCGTTGTTTTTGTCGTAATCGACGCGACCAATGTTGAGTCGGCTCGATGTCGCCGCTTCGGCCTGCGATGCGTCGCGCGCAGCCGCTCCCCCAGGTTTCCGCGCCTTGACCTCACATCCAGAGTTTGGCGATCGCGCTGTCTCAGCGCCGGGCTAGACCCTCAGGGCGGCCTGGATTACCTATCCCTTGCAGATCCCGGTCGAGTCCATCGAGCGCCTTGTCCTCAGGGCGGAAACGACGTGCTCCTCATCCAACCAAGGCCTCAGCCAAGGCTCGCAGCGTCAGCGGCGAGGAGCCTTCGGCCTTGTTGTTGGCGATCATGTACACCGTGCGGTCCTCAGTGAGTGCAGTGCGGATTAGCCGAACGATGCAGTGGCGTGTCTCGGGATCGGGCGCGCGTAGTGCGTCGAAGGGCGCATAGCGCTGACGTGCTGCCTCATAGCTCAGATCGGGTCGCAAGAGCCAGCGAATGAGCAGCGGCCCGCCTCGATGCAAGGGCGAATCCGCTGGTGCCGATTGCCTCGCCGCTTCGCCAAAATAGCGCTCGGCCTGCGTGGCCAGGTCTGGTAGCCGGGGATGCACCGCCAAGCCGGGGACTGCCCCCCCATGCGCCAGTGCGGCCACGAAATCGGACGTCAGCAATTCGGGATCGCGCACCTCGACGGCATAGGTCGGTCCTGGTGGCAATCGCCGCAGGAAACGGTAGAGCGCTTCGGCAAACTGCCGTGGATGCATGCTTGACATGATCGCGGATGAGGAGGCAAACCATGGGGCAGCACTCAAGAAGGGAGCTCACACCTACAAGTACTTCTTCACCAAACTCGGTCGGCGCGTCGTCGTCACCGCCCTGGTCATCCGCGAGTACTTCGTGCAGCCCAGCCTGGTCCGAAATGCGCTCTGAAGTCTTTTGACCAGACCCTGATGGCCGGGGCTTCAGGTCTCGAAGACAACGTCCTCGTAGATGTCATCCATGGAGATGTCCACCGCGAGCGCATCGCAGCCGAGATGAAGCGTGCCCGCTTCGAACACCTCGTAGACCCAGTCCCCGTCCTCTCGATGTCGATAACGCTCGACGCGACGCTGGTCCTGGGCCACCAGCAGGTAATCACGCAGGGACGCCAGACTGCGATAGGCCAGCAGCTTCTCGCGCCGGTCCCGGACCTCGGTGGAGGCCGACAACACCTCGACGAGCAGGCAGGGGCTGGTCTTGTAGAGCGGATGCGCGTCGTGCGGATCGCAGGTCAGCAGCACATCCGGGTAGTAGAAGGCGTCATGCTCCTGCACCCGCACCTTCATGTCGCTGATGAAGACGCCGCAGGGTGTGCCCCGGGAAGCCGCGCGCAGGTGGAATGCAAGATTCAGGCTGATCCGGTTATGCGCCTCCGCCGCGCCGCCCATGGCGAAGACCTCGCCAGCGACATATTCATGGCGGATCTCGCTTTCGAGTTCCCCTTGCAGATAGGTCTCGACGTCCAGCGGCAGATTCATCGCGGCTTGAATCATCAGGCACCCTTTGGATCAGAATGGTCGGCGATCGGGTCAGAAGGGTTCCAGCCTACAGGTTGCACGGTTGCAGGCAAGTCTTTTTCCTGCCCTGTCCGGAAGCATGCCTCAGCGCCCGATCCCACAGGCACCATCGCGACAGCGTTTCCGGTAACGACGCTCGGCGAAACGCGCATAGCCCCATTCCAGCGGCCGGGTCAGTCCGAGCCGCTCTACGCCACCCGCGAGCAGGCGATAGGCCGGCAGTCGCCGCCAGATGACCACGAACGCCGGCACGCCCGACACCAGCCGCCCATCGGCCTCGCGCACGTGGATGCGGCGCATCGCGGTGTCGAAGTCCAGCCCCGCCTGTTCGAGCTCATCGCCCGCGGCCATCAGGCCCACCCAGCGGATCCGCCTCGCCGCCGAGCTGACGCCGGCGGCCCTCGCCTCGATCGCCGAGCAGGTCCAGCGCGCCAGCGCTTCGATTGCGCGAAGTCATTAAATCTCCGCGTCCATTCGCGTACGGTAAAACCTTTCAGTCGTGACTCGGTCTCTTCTCTGGGTGCTGCCGCAAGGCCTCGGCGCATTGCCGTCGCGGACCGAGCATCCGGTGAGGTCGCGGCCGCAAGGGAAGGGACCAAAGCCCCCCTCTGATGGCGTTCGAGCCTCGACCCTGTTCGCTATAGGCACCTTCTACATGCGCCCGCAAGAGCTCTGTACTTCATCTCGGACCCTCCGCGCCCGCTCGTGGCGCGCAAGGCAATGGCCTTGGCTGGCCATTCTGCTGTTGGCGACAGCCATGATCGCCTGGGCCGATACGTCCGATGCACAACCCAGCGCGCAAGCGGACCAGGCATCGGCAGCGGATGGCGCAGTGGCCAAGGGGCTCACATCAGAAGACAGCGCGGAATGCATGCGCTGCCATCACATGCGCACCCTGGCCTATCGTGATCGCGAGACCGGCAAGGTCGTCAGCCTGGCCATCGACCCGGACCGCTACAACCATTCCGTGCATGCCGAGCTGGCCTGCCGCGACTGCCACGGCCGCGGCTACCGTAATTATCCGCACCGCACCAGCGTCGCGGACGAGGGGCTCGGCTGCGCCACCTGTCACAGCGAGCAGGCGGAACAGCATGACGGCCTGGTGCAGCTGGACGGCATCAAGCAGCAGTTCAAGCAGAGCGTTCATGCCGACCGGCGTCCGGGCAAGTTCTCCTGCTTCTCCTGCCACGACGTCCACCACTTTCAGCCGCTGGCGGAGACCGCCACGCCCGCCGAGCGCATCGGCGCGCACAACGACCTCTGCCTGAGCTGCCACGTCAAACAACGTGGTGACGCCCCGGCTGGCCACGACTGGCTGCCGCGGGTACAGAAGCACTGGCAAGCGGTGCGCTGCGTGGAGTGCCATACCCCACTGGAGGGACGCGACGGCCAGCGGCCCTCGCACCAGGTGCTGGCCAGTGCCGACAGCAACCGCGACTGCGTGCAATGCCATAGCCGCAACTCGGCGCTGCTGAGCCAGCTCTACAGCTGGCGCGCCGAGCAGCAGCTGGACCTGACGGGGTTCTTTGGGCAGGCCCTGCACAACGAGGCCTATATCATCGGCATGAGCCGCAATGACACCCTCGACCGCATCAGCCTCGGCGTGCTTGCGCTGGTGCTGCTCGGCATCATCGCCCATGCCACGGGCCGTTGGCTCAGCTATCGCAAGCGCGTGAACCAGGGGGGCGCACAATGACCCAGGACCTGTACCTCTACCCGGTCTGGCTGCGGCTCTGGCACTGGGTCAATGCCGCGCTGTTCCTGGTGCTCATCGCCACCGGCGTCAGCATGCACTACGCCGACGCCGGCTGGCTGCTGGCCTTCGACCAGGCGCGGCCGATCCACAACGCCGCCGGCATCCTGCTCACGCTGAGCTGGATCGGCTTCGTCATCGGCAACTGGAAGGGCGGCAATGGCAGGCATTATGTGCCGCACTGGCGCAGCCTGCCTCGCGAGCTCTGGCAGCAGGGCCGTTACTACGTCTACGGCATCTTCAAGAACGCGCCACATCCGTTCCATGTCAGCGCGGAGCGCAAGCTCAACGCCCTGCAGCTGCTGAGCTATCTCGGTGTCATGTACGGACTCATGCCGCTGCTGATCCTGAGCGGCTGGGGCTTCCTGCTCTCGCCCTATCTACCCGAGGTGTTGTTCGGCATCGGCACCATCTGGATCGTCGCCATGCTGCATCTGGCGAGCAGCTGGCTGCTGGCGGTCTTCCTGCTGGTGCACATCTACATCATCACCACCGGCGAGACGGTACTGACCAACCTCAAGGCCATGCTCACCGGCTGGCATCGCGAGGCCAGCGATTCACCCGGAAACGACCGCTAAACCCATGAGCACGTCGCTACAAACCCTTCTTGCCTCCAAGACCAATCGCCGCATCCTGATCGCGCTGGCGGTCGTGCTGGTGCCGCTGGCGCTGTACAAGGTGGTCTATCCGCTGCTGTTCCAGGCCTATGTCGGCGAGACCAGCAAGCCGCTGACTTACGACAACAGCGTCGAGCTGACGGATGCGCAATTCGAGCGGCTCGCCCTTGAGCTCACCGAAGAGGCCCGTCATGCGCGCGCGGCCGCCACCGTCAGCGAGGATCAGGACAGCTTCGCGCGGCAGGTGAAGATCGAGATGCTCATGCACACCCCGTCGTTCATCGAGCAGACCGGCTATGCGCATATCAAGTATTTCCGCGAGGCCGGCATCCGCCGTTACGAGGGGCCAAAGACCTGCCTGAGCTGTCACCAGACCATGCAGGTGACCCACGGCGACGGCACCACCTCGACGGTCAACACCCTCGACGACCTGGTCGGCTCGGTGCACTTCAAGTTCCAGAGCGACGCCGGCGGCATGTCCACCTTCGGCTACGACGGCCGGCGCGTGAATGCCGAGGGGGAGCGCAAGATCCCGCTCGGCAAGATCAACCGCGCCTGCGGCATCCCGGGCAGCTTCTCCTGGACCGGCTGGGCCGCGCTCGTCGAGAGCCGGCCGGAGCACGCCCAGGGCGAAGACGGGACCGAAGGTGGCGCCAAGCCCGTGCTGCGCAGCGAGGGCTGCGGCCAGTGCCATATCGGCGGCAACTACACCCCGGCCAGCGAGCTGATGATGCCCATCGGCGACGTGACCGACAACGCCAAGGACGGCATCGACTGCCTGATCTGCCACGCGGCCGAATACGACATGAACCAGCGCTTCGTCATCGACGATGGCGTCGGTCTGCGCTGGAACCAGGACCGCAGCCTGCGGGCGGCGCTCAGCGTCGACCGGGTGCGCAACGAGAACTGCCTGCGCTGCCACCAGCACAACATGGGCGGCGACGCCTATGAGCACAACCAGGCGGCCCAGCGCCTCGGCGAGCGGCATCAGCGGCTGCTACACACCGGCGCCAAGCGCGGCAACCCCTTCAGCCCGGAAGACGACGTGCATGCGGCGGCGAATATCCAGTGCACCGACTGCCATGTGCCGGAGGGGCACAAGATCCCGCGCGGGCGCATGGGCGTGGATCTGGTCGCCGGCGACCTGCCGGACAAGGAGGTCAGCTGCGAGACCTGCCACGGCCGCGCACCGCACATCGACTCGGATTACAGCGCGCTGCTCAACGGCCACATCGAGCGCATCGCCTGCGAGACCTGCCACATCCCGCGGCTCGAGGACAACAATGTCGTGCTGCGCGACTGGGTGCACCCCACCTGGAATGCCGAGGAGGGGATTTGGCAGCCCACCGACATCTACCGCTCGGGTGAGCCCGGCAAGGGCCTGATCTACCTCTGGTTCAACGGCAACGGCACCTTCCTGGCCAACGCCCTGGGCAACAATCCCAACCATGGCACCGGCTATGACCCGCTCATGCAGCAGATCGCGCGCATCGATGATCCCGAGGTCATCGCCGCCGTGCGCGCCCAGGCGGAAGTGCTGAAGCAGCGCTATCCGGATATCGACGTCGACAGCTACGTCCGCGCCGCCACCGATCCCTTATCGCAGCTCACGCCAGAGCAGCTGCAACGGCGCCGCGAGATGATCGACGCCAACCTGCGGGAGGCCATGAACGAGGGCGAGAGCCGCATCTATCCGTTCAAGCCCTTCAACGCCATGATGTTCGAGGACATGGGCAACCAGGGCCCCTTCGGCGCCATGATCCTGCCCTTCGACTACAACCGCTATTACGAGACCGGCGATACCCGGGCCGCGGTGATCGAGGCCATCGAGCATCCCATCGTCCAGCGCATGTATCAGACGCCGTTCAAGCTCTACATGATGGACGAGTTCATGGCCTACTTCGGTGTCGAGGGGGGCTGGAACACCCGCTATCCACTGGTCGACGGCGAGCTCAAGAACGTTGAGCCGCACTGGATGCGTCAGATGGGCACACTCATGGTGAATCACGGCATCCAGCGGCAGGGCCATGGCTGCAAGGCCTGCCATGACCCCGCCGGTATCCTGGACTTTGCGGCCTTAGGCTACAGCCCGGAGCGGGCCGCGGAGCTCACGGACATGGACATCGTCGAAAAGCTGGCCGACTGACTAGCAACGCTCGATTGACGCAATCACCATGAGCAGGCCCTGATCCGGCCGCTGGCGACTGGCGGCTGGCGGCTGGTTTAAAGCCCCTCGAATCCATCGTCGCCGATCTGCGCCCGCAGGCGGCGCAGTTCCTGCAGATACTCGATCCGCTGGCGCGCCTGGGCGGAATAGCCGCCGGCGCCGCGAGCGGAGCGCAGCGCCGCCAGCCGATCTCCCAGGGGCTGGATGTCGTCATCGGCGCCCAGATCGAAGGTCTCTTCCGAGGCATCAGTGTCGTCGTACTTCATGCTGTCCTCAACGGTCAGGATGGCCTGAAAAACCGCCTTTATAGCGCCAGATACACCCCCGGAAGGAAACGAATTTTTGTCATGGTGACGATCGATTTCGTTCGTCGAAGGACGGCGACAAGACCGGAGGGGCCGTGGACACCGAACTACTGAAGACCTTTCTGGAGGTCAACCGCACCCGCCACTTCGGCAAGGCCGCCGAGCACCTGTGCCTGACCCAGTCAGCGGTCAGCGCGCGCATTCGCCAGCTGGAGCAACTGCTCGGTGTCGAGTTGTTCACGCGCACCCGCAACAATGTGCAACTGACCCCCGAGGGCGAGCGCCTGCTGCGCCATGCCGAGGTGATACTCAACACCTGGACTAAGGCACAGCAGGAGATCGCGGTCACCGGCGATGACCGCTGCTGCCTGGCCGTCGGCGCCGTCCCCAGCCTCTGGGCCATCGCCCTGCAGGACTGGCTCTTCGCACTGGCCAGGCAGATGCCGCGTCTGGCCGTCACGGCAGAGGCCCACAGCGCCGATGTGCTGTTCAGGCGGGCACGCGAGCGCACCCTTGATCTGGCCTTTGCCTTCGAGTCGCCACAACTGGCCGAGCTCAGCGTCGTACCTTTGGCCATCATCCGTCTGGTCATGGTCAGCAGTCATGCCAACCTTGGCGCGGAAGAGGCGGTCCGGCAGGAGGATTATGTGCTGGTGGACTGGGGCACTGGCTTCGCTACGGCCCATGCCCAGGCATTCACCGATGCGCCACCACCGCGGCTGCGGCTCGGGATCGGCCGACTCGCCCATGCCTACGTGCTGGAGAACGGCGGTAGCGCCTACCTACCCGAGGCCATGGTCGCCGCGGACATCGCGGCCGGTCGACTCTTCCCGGTGCCTGGAGCACCCTTGATGGAGCGCCAGCCCTATGCCTTCCATCATCGGGACGCGGAGCAGGACGGGCGTCTGGGCCGGATGCTAGCGCCCCTTCGCGCGCCGGCAGATCTCGCGAGCGGTGACTGAGTAGACGACCCCTTGGGCGGGGGGGCTTGCGCTCGAGCAGAAAGCGGTCTGGCTACCCGGGTCATAGACCTGGCTGAAGCCGCGCAATGCCCCGCTCAGCGCATGTCAAACAACTCCTGATGAAAGTCGCCCGGCGCCAGACCCTGGGCGACGAAGCCCTCGCGTAGCGCCTGGCCGAACGCGGCCGGGCCGCAGAACCAGACGTCCGCCTCGGACCACGCCGGCACGGCGGCGCAAATGCGCGGTACATCCAGCCGGCCGTCACGGGTACTGACCAGCACATGCAGGCTCACCCCCGCCGCCTCGGCGTCGCGCTGCAAGCGGCGGATGAACGCTTCGTCGAGCACCGCAGTGCTGTAGAACAGATCCACCGCACGGCCATCCGGCTCCACCGCCAGCAGCTTCATGCGCGCGATGAAGGGCGTGATGCCGATGCCACCCGCCACCCAGATCTGTCGCCGCTTGCCACCGGCAAAGGCAAAACGACCATAGGGCCCTTCGACGGTGACCATGTCACCCACATGGAGCAGCTCAGGCAAGCGCGCGGTGTAGTCGCCGATCCCCTTGATCAGGAAGAACAGCCGGCCGTCATCCTTCCAGCCGGAGGAGATCGTAAACGGATGGGCGCCCTCAGCCGGATCGAAGGTCACGAAGGCAAACTGCCCGGCCCGATGCCCGGGCCAGAGCCCCTTGAACTGGATGCTGACCTTCAGCACCTTGTTTTCCGGGAAATGCACCAGCTCGTCGATTTCGCCCACCACCTTGCGCCGTTGGCCCACCCTGCGCAGCAAGGACACCACCGCTGCCACGCTGCCGCCCGCCATCAGCACAGCCATCACCAGCCCCATGCCCTGCCCCCAGTAGCCGAAGGGCAGCAGCACCACCGAATGGAAGACGAGGAAGAGATACACGACCGCGAGCAGACGGTGCGTCTTGACGAACAGCCGATAGGGGAAGCGCTTGACCAGCGCCAGCACGATGAGCACGACGGCGGCGTAGAAGGCCCATTCGCCCACGGACTCGGCCAGCCCGCGCTGCTGCTGGAAGAACTGCAGGATGGGGTCGGTCTGCTCCGGGCGCGGGCCGCGCACCGGCTTGGTCAGCCAACCCCAGCCCACCGCCCATTTCGTGCCCTGCGCCCACAGCCAGTGGATGACGGCCATCAACAGCCCGGTAATGCCCAACCACTTGTGCAGACGGTAAAACTTGTCCAGCCCGCCTAGCAACGGCTCCAGCCGCACCGGGCGCAGCGCTAGCATCATGCCCACGCTCATCACGCCCATGGCGAGGATGCCGGTGTAGTTGATCGCCACCGTGCGCAGGGCGAAGTATTCATAGCCATTCGGCAACAACGGATCGGCCAGCCACCACAGCAGGCTCAGCACCACGATCAGCCCTGCATACGCCCACTTGATCTTCTTCACTGCAATCTCCCTTGTCATACGTGTCCCGCGCACTGCACATCGCCACGACGCTCATCTTTCAGAACATCGCGACAGCACAGTTCAGCAAAAGGAGCGGCACGATTTCATGTTGTCCACCCGTTCGACAACACCTCGGCCTGCTTCAACACCAGCTCGACGGCCTCCGGTGCCTGATCGGGCGGATACTTGTAGCGCTGCAGGGTGCGCCGCACCAGAATACGCAGCTTGGCGCGGACGCTTTCGCGCACCTGCCAGTCCACGGTGGTGGACTTGCGCAGCTTGTCGGTGATCTCGACCGCGATCTGCTTCAGGATCGCGTCGCCCAGCTCCCGCACGGCGCTTTCGTTGTTGGCCAGTGCGTCATAAAAGGCGATCTCGTCGCTGTTCAGGCCCAGTGCCGCCTCGCGGGCCATCTCCTCCTGAAACTGCCTGGCCATGGCGATCAGCTCTTCGATCACCTGGGCCGTCTCGATGGCGCGGTTGTTGTACTTGCGCAGGGTCTCTTGCAGACGGTCGGCGTACTTCTTCTCTTGGACAACATTGTTGCGGGTCTTGGCCTTGATGTCGTCCTTCAGCAGTTTTTCCAGCAGCTCGACGGCCAGGTTCTGGTACGGCATCTGGCGCACGTCTTCCAGGAACTCATCCGACAGCAGGCCGATGTTGGGTTTGTCCAGGCCGCAGAGCGCGAACACGTCGTCCACGCCCTCCGCCACGATGGCGTTGTCCAGGATCTGCTTCAGGGCCGAGTTCTTCTCCGCCTGTGTCAGCTTGCGGTCAACACTGGTGCCCTTGGTGATAGCGGCTTTCACGGCGGACAGAAACGCCACTTCCTTCTGCAGCGCACGGGCTTCGTCCAGTGTGCCACACAGGGAGTATGCCTTGGTCATGGCCAGTACGGTATCAAGGAAGCGCTTCTTGCCGTCGGGCAGCCCCAGTATGTAGTTGGCGGCTCCGACCAGCAGTTTGTGGGCTTGGGTCTCGAACGCGCTGTAGTCGAAGCCGTCGCCCTGAGGCCCCTTGGCGAACATGCCGTGGATGATGTCCAGCTTCTCCAGCAGGATGGCGTAGGCCTCTTCGGCGCTATGGGTCGGCGCGCCCTTGCCCTTGGCGTCGGTGTAGGTCTTCAGCGCCTGCTTCAGCTCGTTGGCGATGCCGATGTAATCCACCACCAGCCCGCCGGGCTTGTCCTTGAACACCCGGTTCACGCGGGCAATCGCCTGCATCAGGTTGTGGCCCTTCATCGGCTTGTCGATGTACATGGTGTGGCAGCAGGGGGCGTCGAAGCCGGTCAGCCACATGTCGCGCACGATCACCAGTTTCAGCGGGTCGTTCACGTCCTTGAACCGCTTTTCGAAGCGCTTCTTGGTCTGCGTGTTATGGATGTGCGGCTGCAGTTCGGCCTTGTCCGACGCCGAGCCGGTCATCACGATCTTGATCGCGCCCTTTTCCGGGTCGTCGTCATGCCAGTCGGGGCGCAGTTGCACGATCGCGTCGTATAGCTGCACGCAGATGTCGCGGCTCATGGCGACGATCATCGCCTTGCCGTCGATACTGGCCGTGCGGGTCTCGAAGTGGTTGACCAGATCCTCCGCAACCTGCTGCAGACGCGGGCCGGCGCCCACCAGCTTCTCCAGTCGGCTCCATTCGCCCTTGGTACGTTCGCGGGTGCTGACGTCTTCTTCGTCTTCGACCACCTCATCCACCTGATCGGACAGTTCTTCGATCAGTTCGCGATTGATGTCCAGCTTGGCCAGGCGGGATTCGTAGTAGATGGGGACGGTAGCCCCATCGGCCACCGCGTCCTGAATATCGTAGATCGACACATAGTCACCGAACACGGCACGGGTGTCTTTGTCATCGCTGGAAATCGGTGTGCCGGTGAAGCCGATGAAGGAGGCGTTGGGCAGGGCATCGCGCATGTGCTTGGCGTAACCGAACTTGTAGCTGCCGTCCTGTTTCAGTGTTGCCTTCAGGCCGTACTGGCTGCGGTGGGCTTCGTCCGAAATCACCACGATGTTGTGGCGGTCGTTCAGAATCGGGTGCCCGGATTCGTCATTCAACAGCGCGAACTTCTGCACGGTGGTGAAAATGATGCCACCGGACTCACGCTCTGCCAGTAGCTCGCGCAGGGTGTCGCGGTCTTCCGCCTGTACCGGCGTCTGTTTCAGCAGCTCCCTAGCGGCGCTGAAGGTGGCGAAGAGCTGGCCATCCAGATCGTTGCGGTCGGTGACGATCACCAGCGTGGGGTTGTTCATCTGCGGCTGTTGCAGCAGTTTGCCGGCGTAACAGCACATGGAGATGCTTTTGCCGGAGCCCTGGGTGTGCCAGACAACCCCGGCCTTCTTGCTGCCAGGCACTACCCTTTCTGCATAGGTAGCACGGCGCTCGCCGATGCCGTCCACATGCTCGGCGGCAATCACGGTGGCTTTCACCGCTTCGCGCACCGCATGGAACTGGTGGTATCCGGCGATCTTCTTGATCAGACGGTCGGAGTCGGTCTCGAACAGCACGAAGTAACGGATGTAATCCAGCAGCAGTTCGCGGTCGAAGAAGCCGCGCACCAGTGTTTCCAACTGCCACTCCAACAACGGCTTGTCGTCTTCGTGCTTGATGGTCCGCCACGGCAGGTAGCGTTCTTGGTTGGCGGTCAGGGAGCCCAAGCGCGCCGTGTAGCCATCACTGATCACCAGCGCTTCGTTGTACACGAACAGCTCCGGCACTTCGTCCTTGTAGGTCTGGATCTGATTGAAGGCGTCCCAGATGTCGGCGGTCTCACTGCCGGGGCTCTTCAGCTCCAGCACTGCAATGGGCACACCATTGATGAAGCAGACTACATCCGGGCGGCGCAACTGCTTGCTGCCCTCGATAGTGAACTGGTTAATGGTGCGAAAACGGTTGTGTTCCAGCGCTTCGAAGTCGATCAGAAAGGCGTGATCATGTACCGGCTTGTCGTCGCGTTTGTATTCAACAGACACACCTTCCAGCAGTAGGCGATGAAAGGTTCGGTTATTAGTGATCAGATCGAGGCTGTCGGGCTTGCTGACCAGCGCGACCGCCTGCTCCACAGCCGATTCCGGCAGGTGCGGATTGATGCGACGGATGGCCGCTTCCAGATCAGCCAGTAACAGGACCTGCCGGTAGTCGGCACGCTCGGGCGTTGGCCCGTCACAGGCGATGTCCGGCCCGTGGGCGACCTCCCAGCCATTTTCGGCAAACCACTCAAGGCAGAGCTGTTCCAGTTGATCTTCGTTCATCGGTCATTCCCTTGGTCGGTCATGCCTACTTGAGCAGAATGAAGTGCTCAATCAGGCGGATCATCAGTTCTTTCTGGTCCGGCAGGCTCTCGGCCACCAATAGGGCCAATGCTACCAGCGTGTTGTCGTTGATCAGCTGCTCCACCGGGCGTGCCAACAGGTGCTGGTTCAGGCGCAAGTACCAGAGGAACAGGAAGGAGCCGCTGCGCTTATTGCCATCTGCCAGCGGGTGGTTCTTGATCACGAAGTACAGCAGGTGGGCGGCGCGGCTGGCCACGTTGGGGTAGAACAGTTCATCGCCAAAGCCTTGTTCGATGGTTGCCAGCGCCGATGCTAGCCCGTCACCACGCAGCTTGCCGAACAGCTCGGTGGCTTCGCCTTTGGCGATCAGCGTCTGCTTCAGTGCAGCAATCGCGGCCAGCACATCATCCAGTGCCAGCGGTTGCATGCTGTCCTGACGTACACCAATGTCGCTCAGGCTCTGTTCGTCATACCCCTGCAGCAGGCTCCATGAACGGGCGTAGTCGCTGATCACTTGTACAACGGCTTCGCCGGATGGGGCAATCAGCTGCTGGTTGCTGAGCGTGCGTGACAGCAGGGCCACTGCCTGTTCAAACTCGACGCCACGCTCGGCCAGCCGCTTCTGGTTCAGCGTATAGCCCTGCACCAGATGCTGTTTGAGCACGCTGGTGGCCCATTGGCGGAATTGGACGCCACGCTGCGACTTGACGCGGTAGCCGACCGATATGATTACATCAAGCGAGTACAGGGCGACCGGCTTATCCGAACCGGCAATATGCACTTTTTGCATATTGCTTTCTGGGGGCAGCTCCCCTTCCTTGAAGACGTTGCGTACGTGGCGGGATATTACCGACTGGTCACGTCCGAATAGCTCACACATCTGCGCCTGACTGAGCCAGACGGTCTCCTGATCCAGTGCGACTTCAAGCTGAGCTTGGCCATCCTGTGACACGAACAGGTGGACCTGTTGCTGGTCAGACTGCGGCATTGGCAACGTCCTGTGGCTCGGTTTGAGCGACTTCGGTGTCGGGCAGGGTCAGCTCGCCGGACAGGAGTTTGGGTAGCAGTGCGTCACGTAATCGTGTGAGCATTTCGTTTTCAGACTTTTTGACCGCCGCAAATTCGTAGAACTCAGAGATGCGCTGGGAGTATCGAGCAACTAAGTCGCTTGAGGGAATCGTTAGGTCGAACTCCATGACCGCCTTTTTGTCCCCTCTGGGCATTTTGGCTCCTTTGGATGTGCGCATCATGTAATCGAAGAAATGATCTTGATACAGCACGTTGAAAAGGAACCCATGCCCTTGAGGGTTGGTACTCTCAAAGCACAAAACATCAGGTGAGCGCCCACCCGCGTACTGTGCAAGCCAGAGTTTCTTGAAATAGGGCCGTATATTGGAGACGAGGACTTGGTTCGTCCTGAAGCTGGGAACAGTTACTGCTGTCGGTAGAGACGCGGCGGCGGATACGCCTTTCTTGTTCTCGATCATGCACTCGGTAGAGACGTAGGTGTCTAGTGAGAGGACATCGGTCGAAATCCTGTCATTTGGGTAATGTGCTATGTCTTTCAGCTTGCCTGCCTCCCACCCCTCCGGTATCTCGCCCAGCTCACTGTCCTGCATAGCGGACGGGAAGAGTTCAGCGGTGGTGCGCAGTTCGGCGTACTGCTCCGGCTGTTCGGCCTGCATCTGAGCCAGCTGGTCAGCGTCCTTACCGGAGATCACCTGCATGGCGGCCAGCAGGGCGTCCTCTTCAGTGCCGCCTGCCTCCAGTGCAGAGATCTTGGCCTTGACCGGCTCGAAGTCGACGAACCAGCTCTTGAAGATCGCTTGCGCCATCTGTTCGAGGGTCTGGTTGATCTGGTGGTTGAGCTGGATTTTGTCGTCTACTGGGCGTAGGAGTGAATCAATGAAGTCTTGATACTGAACGGGGGGCAGTGGGAAGCTCATCTGTTTTAGGTGCGTTGGCCCAAAATGACTGAGTACAGACCCTGAAGCACTGGCAACCGCTTGCTGGCGGAAAGAGTTTGACTGCAAAAAATACTTAATGTAATGGCGACGCACTAAGTCTGACTTCGGCCTAAACCTGATTATACCTGTGTAACAAATACTACCTTCCTGTTCAGCAGAAACCTCTGACACTCGGCCGAGGCTTCCGCTGGTGCTGAGGAGTATATCCTTTGCCAACAGTTTAAAGTGCGCCCATTTTTGCGACACCTTGGCAGGGTCTAAGTAGTTACATCCCGCAAAGTTGGTTACAGGCCCTGCTATTGATGCTAAACGTAGCAGAGGTATCCCTTCTGGGTGAAAGTCCTTAGCAAGGATTCCGGGACCTTCTTGAAAGTCTACTGCAACGGGCAGCGACAACAGCTGCCAGTCTTCAGGCAGGTTGTGGTACAGGTGTTCGAAAATGCCAGCCTGTTCAGAACTCATACCCCAGCCCTCCCAGATTCCGCTTAATCTCAGCTTCCAGCCGGTCACTTTCAGCAAACTGTGCCTGTAGCTGACCGGTCAGTCGAGCCATCTTTTCCGCGAAGGGCTCGCCGTCGTCCTCCTGATCCGGTGCGCCGACGTAGCGGCCCGGTGTCAGCACGAAGTCGTGTTTCTCAATCTGCTGGAAGTCGACGGCAGCGCAGTACCCGGCCACGTCTTCGTAACCCTCACCGGACTGCCACGCATGGAAGGTGTCTGCAACCTTGCGGATGTCATCGGCGGTGAAGTCACGTAGTACACGGTCACGCATGTAGCCGAGGTTACGGGCGTCGATGAACAGCACTTCGTCGCGGCGGTCGCGCTTCTTGCCGTCCTTGCCGCTCTTGTCCTTGGTCAGGAACCAGATGCAGGCGGGGATCTGGGTGTTGGTGAACAGCTGCCCCGGCAGGGCGACCATGCACTCGACAAGGTCTTCCTCGATCAAGCGCTTGCGAATCTCACCTTCGTTGTTGGTGTTGGAACTCATGGAACCGTTGGCTAACAGCAGGGCCATGCTGCCCGTCGGCGCAAGGTGGTGCAGCATGTGTTGCATCCACGCGAAGTTAGCGTTGCCCTTGGGCGGGGTGCCGTACTTCCAGCGGGCATCTTCGGCCAGTGACTCGCTCCACCAGTCCTTCATGTTGAAGGGCGGGTTGGCCATCACGAAGTCGGCGCGCAGGTCCGGGTGCTGGTCGTCGAGGAAGGTGTCACCGTTCTTCTTGCCGAAGTTGAAGTCGATGCCCCGGATGGCCATGTTCATGGCGGCCAGTTTCCAGGTGGTGGGGTTGGATTCTTGCCCGTACACGGAGATGTGCTTCTTCTGCTCGGCGGCGTCGTAGTGCTGTTCCTTGGCGTGCTCTTCGATGAACTTGTCGCTGGAGACGAAGAAGCCGCCAGAGCCCATGGCCGGATCGTAGACACGCCCACTGTAGGGCTCCAGCATCTCCACAATCAGGGTAACGATGCTCTTGGGGGTGTAGTACTGGCCGCCTTGCTTGCCCTCTGCCAGTGCGAACTGACCAAGGAAGTACTCGTACACATGACCGAGGATGTCCTTGCTGTGCAGGCTCAGCGGCTCGCCGTTGTACAAGGGCCTGGTGAACGAGGTGTCGGAGAAGGTGTTGATCAGGCCCAGCAGCTTGTCGTTGTCCAGCTGATACTGGCTGATGCGGTTCAGGATGCCCTTGAGCTTGGTGTTGCTGCGTTCGATCTCTTCCAGCGCGTTGTCGATCAGCCACGATACCGAGCGCAGTTTAACGTTGTTACCGGCGTCGTCCTGCCAAAGCACAGTGCCTACCGGCAGCACGGCCTTTTCCTTCAGCGTGCCCCAGCGGGCCGCCTTGGGCACCCAGAACACGTTGGCTTCCCGGTAGTAATCGAGCACTTCCAGCTCGTCCTGCAGCGCCTGTTGATACGCCTCGTCGCTGTCGAAGTCGCTGTCTGTCTTTTCTGGTGGGGGCAGGTAGTAGATGTTGTCGTCGCTGTCGGTCTTGAACAGCGCCAGCAGGGATTCCTGCCGTTCCTCGAAGGCATCGGACACGTACTTGAGGAAGATCAGCCCCAGGACCACGTGCTTGTAGTTGGCGGCATCGAGGTTGGAGCGCAGCTTGTCGGCGGCCTTCCAGAGCTTGGCGTCCAGATCGTTCAGGAATTGCTGTTCCGTGTTGTTCATACGATCCCTCGGGGGTGTACAGATGAGGTCGCGGCGGGCGGCGGTGATACAAAGCCCGGTGCCAGCGTCATGTTCGGTAAAGGGGAATCGGTCATGCGACACAGGGCGTCGCTGTTGCGCAGCCACAGGTGATACTCAGCGCCGTGCAGGCGGTGGTCAGTGAGCGCAGCGCAGGGGCGGGCGTCTCGGCCGGATCCTAATGCCCCTCCGCGCGACGGCAGATCTCGCGGGCGGTGCCTGAGAAGACGACCCCATGGGCGGGGGCGAAGGCATACCAGTAGAGCAGGCCCCAGACGCCCGCCGGATGCCAGTAGGCGGTGATGGACAGGCGGGTGCCGCCGTTGTCGAGCGGCTTCAGGTCGAATTCGAGCATACCGGCACCGGGTGCGCGCATGCCGAACGCCAGGCTCAGGCGCCGCCCGGGCTCCAGACCCAGCACCTTCCAGGAGTCGACGCGATCGCCCACGCGCAGATCCGTTGGATGGCGCCGGCCATGCCGTCGCCCTGGCCCGCCGGCAACCCAGTCCAGCAGCTCGCGCAGCCGCCAGAGGCCGTCCAAGTAGTAGTAGCCGGTGTCGCCGCCAATGGCGGAGACCACCTCCCAAACCGCCTCCGGCGATGCCGTGGTCTCGGCGCTGGCGCCGGCGCGCTTGGCATAATAGGCGTAATCGATTCGTTGCTTGCGCACGGCAAAGGCCCCCTCGACCCAACGCGCCGCCACCGGCTCGCTGGCGCGCTCGGCGGCAAACACCGCCTCCACGGCCTCGCGAAAACCGAGCAGATGCTGCGGTACCAGTCGCCGCAGTTCGGCGTCGTCGGCATGGAAATCATGTTTGAGCCCCTCGATCAGGGCCCGTGCGATATTGGTCGGCACCGCGGTGATCAGCCGCAGCCAGTAGGACGACAGCTTCGGCGTCAGCACTGGCACCGGTATGACCAGCGGCGGCCGCCGGCCGCCCACCTCCGCCAGGATGCGCATCATGCGGGCGTAGGTCAGGGTCTCGGCGCCGCCGGCGTCGAAGATGCGCTCTTTGGCGGCCTCGATCTGCGGCAGCCGCACCAGGTACATCAGCAGGTTGTCCAGCGCGATGGGCGGCGACTTGGCCTGCACCCACCGCGGCGTGATCATCACCGGCAGATGATAGACCAGGTCGCGCATGACCTCGAAGGCCGCGGAGCCGGGTCCGACGATGATGCCGGCGCGCAGCTCGATCACCGGCACCCGGCCGCGCCGCAGCACGTCGCCCGTGTCGCGGCGCGAGACGATGTGCTCGCTGTCGGCGTCATCCGGCACCAGGCCGCCCAGATAGACGATGCGGTCAACCCCGGCGCGCTCCGCCGCAGCGGCAAAATTGGCCGCGGCGGCAAGGTCCAGCCGGCCGAAGTCCCTGCCCGCCCCCATGGAGTGGACCAGGTAGTAGGCGATGTCCACCCCGGCCAGGGCGGCGTCCAGCGTCGCCGGCTCCAGGGCGTCTGCCTCCACCAGTTCCGCCCCCTGCCAGCCGCGCGCCTCCAGCGATGCCCGGCTGCGGCTGCTGGCCCGCACCGGGATGCCCTCCGCCAGCAGGCGCGGTACCAGGTGACTGCCGATGTAGCCGCTGGCACCGAATACCAGACATCGCTGATGCATCCCTCACCTCCCCCGTCATGGGCTCGTCATCAGGATCTTCACGCATCCGAGACGGACCTGGCCGTCACGGCAGCGACACCGTGCGCAGCCAGTCCGTCACCACCCGGGCCACCTGGTCCGGGCACTCTTCCTGGGGAACATGGCCGCAGCCGGGCAGGATCTCCAGGGTGGCGTTCGGCAACGCCTCGGCCGTGGCACGGGTATCCGCAATGGGCACCACCTGGTCCACCGACCCGGAGATGACCAGGGCCGGCTGGGTGATGGCCTCCAGGTGCTGGCTGATCAGCACCGGCTCGGACAGCGAATGGGTCAGCAGGGCCGCCCAGGCCGCGTCCCAGTTGGCCATGCGGCGATGGATTCCGGTCAGGGCACGCCGCTCGTCGTCGATCCGGGTCGGATCGGCGTAGGAATAGTCCAGCAACGGGCTGTTGCCGCCGAGGTAGCGCGCCAGCAGCAGGCTGATGCGCTGCATCTGCGGCAGGGTCGCAAACCAGTCCGGCAGGTTGGGCCGCTGGGACTGGACCCAGGGGCCGAGCAGGATCAGCCCCTGCACGCGCTCCGGCGCCGCAAGCGCCGCCTCCAGGGCCAGCGTGCCGCCGGAGGAGTTGCCCACCAGCACGGCCCGTTCGATGCCGAGCGCATCGAGGAAGGCAAACAGCTGCTCCAGCGCCGACGCCTTGGCGTAGGGGTTGGGGCCGCTCCAGGTCCCCGGCAGCGGCTTCGCACTGAGGCCATAGGGGATCTGGTCATAGGCCAACGCCCGACCAAAGGGGGCCAGTGTGCCGAGGGTGTGGTTCCAGGTGAAGGCATTGAAGGTGAACCCGTGCAGCAGCACGAATGTCAGTTCGCGCCCGTCCGCTGCCCGTGCCGCCGCCGGGCCGATTGCCGAATCGATGGAGGGAGCGACGGCCGGATCGATGGCCGAGTCCAGATAGTGCAGATTCAGGCCGTTCGTGCCGGCAAAGGGGATCGACACGAACCGGCTGTCCGCCGTTGCCACGGTTTCCGCCCGGGTCGCACCAGGGGCCGGCGTCGGGTCCACCAGCAGCGGACCGGCCACGGCAACGATCAGCAACACGGCGAGCACGAACACCAGAAAACGGGCGAGAAAGCGAAGCATGACGGCGATTCCATGGCGAAGACCGGGCAAATGCTAACACAGCCGCCAGCCGCCAGCCGCCAGCCGCCAGCCGCCAGCCGCCAGCCGCCAGCCGCCAGCCGCCAGCCGCCAGCATTGCGCATGCCGTCCCTGGACGCGGCTCGATTAACCGCTGAGGCGCAGAGAACGCAGAGGCAAGAGGGAGTTTTTTTATAGACTCCAGCCCCAGCCCCCAGCCTCCTGCCTTCACACTTCACACTTCAAACTTCAAACTTCAAACTTCAAACTTCGCCCAACGGTTGCGCAGGGCTGCCAGTCGTCAGTCGCCAGCGGTCACCGTAATGGGCAGGTTTCCGGTTCATGCCGGCTGGGTATAAGATTCCGGCTGGAACCGGATCCACCATCGACCAACGCCATGCCCTTTCCCCCCCTGAAGTTCGGACACATTCCCGCGGCGCCCGCCGCTGTCACGCCATTCGTCCTGCTGCTGGTGCTGCCGTTACTGCACGGCTGTGCCGCGCGACAGACCACGCCGGAGATCGAGCGGGTCGACAGCGTGGTGGTACGCAAGGCGGAGCGTCGGCTGGAACTGATCGAAGACGGCCAGGTGCGGCGCGAGTACCGCATCGCCCTGGGCGATCAGCCGGTGGGGCACAAGATGCAGGAGGGCGACGAACGCACCCCCGAGGGCGAATACGTGCTCGACTGGCGCAATCCGCGCAGCAGCTACTACAAGTCGATCCACGTCTCCTATCCCAATGCCCGGGACCGCGCCGCCGCCCGTGCCATGGGGGTTGACCCCGGCGGCATGATCATGATCCACGGCCGCCCCAACTGGCTGACCTCTGCCCGTGTCGCCCGGGAGTACGATGATCGCGACTGGACCGACGGCTGCATCGCCGTGACCAACGACGAGATGGACGAGATCTGGCGACTGGTGAAGGACGGCACGCCCATCCGCATCCTGCCCTGAGCCAGCCCTAAGGCACGATTCAGAAATAACCTACACGGATGCACGGTAGGGCGGATAAGCGAAGCGCATCCGCCACAGGCCACTGGTGGACGGCGCTGCGCTTGTCCACCCTACACACTGCGCTTGTTCACCCTGCACACGACACGCTGACCGGGC
>NZ_VWXX01000039.1 GCF_008632335.1 Thiohalocapsa marina | reverse complement strand
GCGGATAAGCGAAGCGCATCCGCCACAGGCCACAACGGCGGATGCGCTTCGCTTATCCGCCCTACAGTGTTCACCTTGTTTTGGGCGCGTTCCTTGGCCGATTTTCCAGAGGCCTGTCAGTGGTCAATTGAAGACGGGGTGTTGCTCGACGGCTGGCTACCCGCCAGCTGATCGTTTGGTGAGGGTGCAATCAACTCGGCGATGGGTAAACTGTCACTGAATTGGCAGGGCCGTGCGTTCCACTACCTGCCGCAGCACGAAGCTGGAGTGGACGCCGCTGACCCCTTCGATACGGGTGAGCTTGTTCAGCAGCAGGTCCTGGTAGGCCTCCATGTCGCGTACCACCACCTTGAGCTGATAGTCGGCATCGCGACCGGTGATCAGCGAGCATTCCAGCACCTCGGGCATGGCTGCGACCCTGGCGTCGAAGTTGGCGAAACGCTCCGGGGTGTGCCGGTCCATGGAGATGCTGAGAAAGGCGATCAGGTTCAGCCCCAGCCGCTTCGCGTCCAGCATCGCCCGGTAGCCGGCGATGATCCCGCTCTCTTCCAGCGCCCGTACCCGTCGCAGGCAGGGGGAGGGCGACAGGCCGATGCGATCGGCCAGTTCCTGGTTGCTGATGCGCCCTTCCTGTTGCAGGATCTCGAGGATGCGTTTGTCGTAGTTGTCGAGCATGGCTTTAGAAGTTTGAAGTTTGAAGTTTGAAGTTTGAAGTTTGAAGTTTGAAGTTTGAAGTGAGAAATCAGGGAGTGGCGGCTGCAGGCATGATCCGGTTGCCCTTTGCCGAGGCTCGGTTAACCGCAAGACGCAGAGCGCGCGGAGGTGAGCCAGTGGGTCTTGCCTGGTTCTTTTTGTGTGCTCAGCGAGTTCTCTGCGTTCTCCGTGCCTCTGCGGTTTGAATTCGAGCCCGCCGTGGCCAGCGTGGCGGCTGGCGGCTGGCGGCTGGCGGCTGGCGGCTGGCGGCTGGCGGCTGGCGGCTGGCGGCTGGTGGCTGGTAGATAATATCTTGCGCGAAAACGATTAAAAAAGACGAATAATTGCCAGTAAAAGCGAATTAATGGGCATCTTAGCAATCATCTTTGCGCGGGAATGGTGCATTCTATCCCAGTCGGCCACAAGCCGGCAGCCGGGTAAGACCCACAAGGTCGAACAGTGCGGCCGAGACGGCGAAGCCAGCCTCGCGGTCTCAGTCGCTCATCCCGATCCATGATGTTCCGCACCCCGGACCATCGGCAGCGGCAGGGACGGGCTCCAGCACGGACCCGCTCCCTGGCCCCTGACTTCTGACGTCTGACTTGTTATTCCGCACCTCTTGGCTCCGACCTCTTGTTCCTGACTTCAAACTTCAAACTTTCCCATGCCTTACGATCATCGCAAATATCATCGAGCCCCGGCCGTCCAGTTGCCGGACCGTCAATGGCCCGACCGCATCATCACGCAGGCCCCGCGTTGGGCCAGCGTCGATCTGCGCGATGGCAACCAGGCGTTGCGCTCGCCCATGAGCGTCGCGCAAAAACGCCGGCTGTGGGCGCTGCTTCTGGAGATCGGCGTCAAGGAGATCGAGGTGGGCTTCCCGTCGGCGAGCCAGCCGGACTACGACTTCGTGCGCTGGCTCATCGAGGAGCAGCAGATCCCGGACGACGTCACCGTGCAGGTGCTGGTGCAGGCCCGCGAGGACCTGATCCAGCGCACCTTCGCGGCCCTGGACGGCGTGCCGCGGGCCATCGTGCATGTCTACAATTCCACGTCACCGGTGCAGCGCGAATGGGTCTTTGGCGCCGATCGCGCCGGCATCAAGTCCATCGCCGTGCGCGGCGCCGAGCTGCTTGCGGCCGAGGCGGCCCGGTATCCCGGCACCGACTGGACCTTCCAGTACTCGCCCGAGAGCTTCTCCCAGACCGAGCCCGACTATGCCGTGGAGGTCTGCAACGCGGTGCTGGATGTCTGGCAGCCGACGCCGGAGCGTCCCTGCATCCTGAACCTGCCGGCGACGGTGGAGTCGGCGAGCCCCAATGTCTTTGCCGACCAGGTGGAGGGGTTCTGTCGTGCGCTGGAGCGCAGCGGCCGACGTGACAGCGTCATCGTCTCCTTGCATACGCACAACGACCGCGGCGGGGCCGTGGCGGCGGCGGAGCTGGGTCTGCTGGCCGGTGCCGACCGCGTGGAGGGCACCCTGCTTGGCAACGGCGAGCGCACCGGTAACATGGACATGGTCACCCTGGCCATGAACCTGTACAGTCAGGGCGTCGATCCAGGGCTCGATCTGAGCCGGCCGGACGCAATCATCGGCGTGGTGGAGGAATGTACCGGCATCGCCTGCCATCCGCGTCATCCCTGGGTTGGCGAACTGGTCTACACGGCCTTCTCCGGCAGCCATCAGGATGCGATCAACAAGTCGCTCAAGCACCAGCGCGCGGACAGCAACCGCGGCGAGCCCTGGCGGGTGGCCTATCTGCCCATCGACCCGGCGGATCTCGGGCGCAGCTACGAGGCGGTGATCCGCGTCAACAGCCAGTCCGGCAAGGGCGGCATCGCCTTCGTGCTTGAGCGAGAATACGGCCTTAGCCTGCCGCGCTGGCTGCAGCAGGCGTTGGCGCCCATCGTGCAGCGGGCCAGCGAGGAGCGTGGCGGCATCATCGACGCCGAGACCATCCGCGGCCTGTTCCTGCAGCACTTCGTGCGCGACCGGGCGCCCGCCGAGCTGCGCGGCTACCGGCTCAGCCGCAACGGGCGCGACCGGCTGGAGGTGCGCGTGGCCATGGCGGACGCGGCCGGCGGCGACGGCGGGCAGACCGAGTACCGGATCACCGGTGACGGCGAGGGTGCCATCGCCGCCTTTGCCGATGCCTGGGGGCGGTTCAGCGGACAGCCGGTGAACGTGATCGACTACCAGGAGCATGCCATCGGCGCCGGTACCGATGCCGAGGCCGCGGCCTATGTGTTGCTGGATGTCGACGGGGTGCAGGTGGCCGGCGCGGCCATCGACCGCGACACCGTGGCCGCGTCGCTGAAGGCGGTATTATCGGCGCTGAATCGCGGCGCCGAGCAGGGAACCGCCGATGCCGGCTTCGGCACGGCGGTTCCGAAGGCGCATCAGCAACCGCCCGGACGCGCGTCGGCCCGGGCCTGATACGGAGACAAGGCGTGAAGAGGGCGTGGGACACCGGTACGCAAAGGAACCGGCCGGCGGTGATGGCAGACCCGTTAGCGAGCGAGGCGCGGGTGCGGGCGGCCTTCTTGCAGCCGGGCGCACAAGCGGCCAGCAGGCGGTCGGCAGCCGGTGGCTCCGGTTCGATTGCGGGTGCGGACTGGCCCGGCCTGGATGGCCCCGGCGTCCGGCACATCGCCGCCGCCGTGCTGGTGCCTGTGGTCGCGCACCCTGCCGGGCCGTCGGTGCTGCTGACCCGTCGTAGCGCGCATCTGCACCACCACCCCGGCCAGATCAGCTTTCCGGGTGGCTGCGTCGAGGCCGACGACAGCGGGCCGGTGGCCACCGCGCTGCGCGAGACCGAGGAGGAGATCGGCCTGCACCGGCGTCATGTGGAACGGCTGGGAGAACTGCCGGACTATCTCACCGGCACGGGCTTTCGCGTCACACCGGTGGTGAGCCTGGTGCATCCGCCGTTCGAGCTGCGGCTGGATCCCTTCGAGGTGGACGAGGTGTTCGAGGTGCCGTTGTCGCATTTCCTCGACCCGTCCAACCACCAGCGCCACAGCACCACCATCCAGGGTCGCCTGCGCCATTTCCATGCCATGCCCTATGGACAGTACTTCATCTGGGGTGCCACCGCGGGCATCCTGATGTCGCTGTATCAGATGCTGGCTGGTGTGGACGGGGCCGAAGCGGGCGAACCCGGGCCCGGTCATTCCACCACGCTGGCGGCCAGCTGACGCAGGCGCTGCACCATGGCCGCCAGGCCGTTGCGCCGTGACAGGCTGAGGTTGCCCGCCAGCTCGATGCGCGCAAAGAACCCGTCGATGTCGAACGCCAGGATCGCGTCCGCCCGCTGGCCGGAGTAGATCCGCTGCAACAACGCGATCAGGCCGCGCACGATGTTGGCGTCGCTGTCGGCGAGAAATTCGATCCGCTCCTCCGCGCCCGGTTGCCGGCGCGCCGCCAGATGCACCGTGCTCTGGCAGCCATGCACGGTATTGGCGGCGGTCTTCAGCGCCTCGGGCATGGTGGGCAGTTGTTCACCCAGGTCGATCAGGTACTGGTGGCGCATCGGCCAGTCCGGCAGCAGCGCAAGCTCCTCGGCGAGGTCGTCGGCGGCGGCCTGCGGTGACTCCGCCGACGCAGTGGGGAAGGCGGTCGCGGCGGTGTCGTCGGTGCCTGTGGAGGCGGTGCTCGCGCCTCGGCGCGCCTGCGCGGCCATGTCGGCCAGGGCCTCGGCCAGGCGGTCCACGTCCTGGCGGTCATTGTAGATGGCCAGCGACGCGCGCGCGGTGCCGCCGATGCCCAGTCGCTGCATCAGCGGCTGGCAGCAATGGTGGCCGGTGCGGATGCAGATGCCGCGCAGGTCGAGCCGGGTGCCGATGTCCAGCGGCGCCATGGGCGGATCCGTCAGCAGGAACGACAGCACGCCGCTTTTCCGTTGCGCGGTGCCCACCAGCCGCAGGCCAGGGATCTGGCGCAGGCGCTCGGTGGCATGGTCCAGCAGGTCCTGTTCGTGGGCGGCGATGCGCGCGAAGCCGATCTGTTGCACCCAGCGGATGGCCGCCGCCAGCCCCACGGCGCCGGAGATGTTGGGCGTGCCGGCCTCGAAGCGGTTGGGCAGGGCGGCATAGGTGGTCTGCTCGAACGTCACCCGCTCGATCATGTCGCCGCCGCCCTGGTACGGCGGCATGGCCTCCAGCAGCCGGCGCTTGCCGTAGAGCACGCCGATGCCGGTGGGCCCGTACAGCTTGTGCCCGGAGAAGGCGTAGAAGTCCGCGTCCAGGGCCTGCACGTCGGTGGGCCCATGGGCGATCCATTGCGCGCCGTCGATCAGCGCCAGCGCACCTGCGGCATGGGCTGCGTCGATGATCTCGCGCACCGGGTTGATGGTGCCCAGGGCATTGGAGACGTGGTTCACCGCCACCAGTCGGGTGCGCGGCGACAGCAGGCGGTGGTAGTCATCGAGCAGCAGCTCGCCGGCAGCGTTGATGGGGATGACGCGGATGCGCGCGCCGGTTGCCTGGGCCGCCATCTGCCAGGGGACGATGTTGGAGTGATGCTCCAGCGCCGACAGGATGATCTCGTCGCCGGGCCGGAGGTTGGCCCGGCCCCAGGTCGCCGCCACCAGGTTGATGGATTCCGTGGTGCCCCGGGTGAACAGGCACTCCGCCGGTTCCGCGGCATTGAGCAGCCGGGCGACGGCGATGCGCGCGTCCTCGTACAGGCGGGTGGCGGTCTGCGACAGCCGGTAGACGGCGCGGTGGATGTTGGCGTGGCTCTGCCGGTGATAGTCCGCAACGGCCTCGATCACCGCTGTCGGCTGCTGGGTGCTGGCGGCGCTGTCCAGGAACACCAGCGGCGACTCCCCCGGCCGCCGTTGCAGGATGGGGAATTCGCCGCGAATGGCGTCATGTGGCACGTCGGAACCTGCCGCCTCTGGGTGGGTCTTCTGTACTGTCGGCTCTGCCATCGGTTCGGTGTGCCTGCGTGTCATGACTGGGGGTCGGTCGGCGTGGTGAATGGCCAGTCGAGCTGTTGCTGATCGAGCTGCTCCCGGTCAAGATGTTCCTCTAGCCAGTGGCGCACCTGCGGACTGGAGCGCGAGCCGCTGAAGCGGCCCCGCTCTTCGCCCGCCTGGAACAGGATCACGGTGGGGAAGCCCCGCAGCCGGTAGTGCCCGGCCAGCTTCATGTTCTCGCCCTCGTCCACCTCCACCTTGGCCAGGCCGATGCGGCCGTCCAGTTCGTCGATGACCCGGTGCAGATGCGGCGCCAGCTGATGGCAGGGTGCGCACCAGTCGGCCCAGAAATCCACCAGGATCGGCCGCTGGTGCGATGCGTCCAGCACCGCCTGCTGGAACTGCGCCTGATCCACCGAAAAGCTGTGCAGGCTGTCGCGCTGATGGCTATCGAAAGACATTACTGGCTCTGTGTAGAAGTTGCGTGTCAGGGCGGTATTATAGAGAAATGCTGAGGTATTCAGTATCCGTTCCCGTCCCGGAGGTTCGTTGATGAAAGGCCCGGCATCGCAAACCGCGCGACCCTTGCAGGCGTCGCCCGACACGCCCCCCTGGCACGGCGGTGAGGGCGAGTCGTCCGCAGGGCCGTCGGCCCTGGTCGACCGCTTCGGCCGGCGTATCACCTATCTGCGCCTGTCGCTGACCGATCGCTGCAACTTCCGCTGCGTCTACTGCATGGCAGAGGATCAGCGCTTCACACCGCGGGAGCAGGTGCTGAGCCTGGACGAACTGGCGGAACTGGCCGCTGTCTTCGTCGCGCTGGGGGTGCGCAAGATCCGTCTCACCGGCGGCGAGCCCCTGGTGCGCCCCGGCGCCGTCGACCTGATGCGCCGCATCACCGCGCTGCCGGGACTGATGGAGCTGGTCATCACCACCAACGGCGCCCGCCTGCCGGAACTGGCCCGGGACATCCGCGCCGCCGGGGTGCGTCGCATCAACATCAGCCTGGACAGCCTGCGGCCGGAGCGATTCCGGGCCATGACCCGCAACGGCGACCTGGCCCGCGTGCTGCAGGGCATCGACGCCGCCCTGGCCGCCGGTTTCGAGCGCATCAAGCTCAATGTCGTGGTCCTGAAGGGGCGCAACCACGACGAGGTGCTCGACCTGGTGCGCTTCGCCATGGACCGGGGCATCAACATCAGCTTCATCGAGGAGATGCCCCTCGGCGTCATCGGCGACCATGACCGGGCCGAGGCCTTCTACCCCAGCGAGCGGATCCGGGCGGAACTGGCCGCGGCGATGACCCTGGTGCCGACCACCGAGTCCACCGGCGGTCCGGCCCGCTACTATCGCATCCCCGGCTCCGAGACCCGGGTTGGCTTCATCTCGCCGCACAGCCACAATTTCTGCGGCGACTGCAACCGGGTGCGGGTGACTGCCGAGGGCCTGCTGCTGCTCTGTCTGGGGCAGGAGCACTCGCTGGACCTGCGCGCGGTGATGCGCGCCCACCCCGGCGACACCACGCGCCTGCGCGATGCGATCGTGGATGCCATGCAGATCAAGCCGGAGGGCCACAGCTTCGACCTGCAGGCCAAGCCGGTGATCTTCCGCACCATGAACAAGACCGGCGGGTGATGCAAGTTCGAGGTTTCAAGCTCGACGTTTGAGATGTGAAAGGCTGCCCCTGCGTGCGCTTTGAGCCTGCGCGCCGCATGGGTTATCGTATCCGGCCTGTTCTGCCCGGGGGCGGCCGCGCTGCGGCGGTGTCCGGGCTCGCATCTTGTCAGCATCGATCGCACCCTGCCCGGAAGCCCTCATGACCCAGATCCTGACCAACCGCTCGGCTTACCCCAACACCCGCATGCGCCGCATGCGTCGCGATGCGTTCTCCCGTCGCATGATGCGCGAGACCATCCTGACCCCGGACGATTTCATCTACCCGGTCTTCGTGCTGGAGGGCCGGGGTGAGCGCGAACCGGTCCCCTCCATGCCCGGCGTGGAGCGCATGAGCATCGATCTGCTGCTGGAGGAGGCGCGCCACATCGCATCGCTGGGGGTGCCGGCCATGGCGCTGTTCCCGGTCACGCCCATGGAGGCGAAGTCGCTGGATGCCCGCGAGGCGTTCAACCCGGACGGGCTGGCCCAGCGCGCCGTGCGCGCCCTGAAGGACGCCGTGCCGGAACTGGGTGTCATGACAGACGTGGCGCTGGATCCGTTCACCACCCACGGCCAGGACGGACTCATCGACGACAGCGGCTACGTGATGAACGACGCGACGGTCGAGGTGCTGGTGAAGCAGGCGGTGTCCCACGCGGACGCTGGCGCCGACATCGTGGCGCCGTCCGACATGATGGATGGTCGCATCGGCGCCGTGCGCGAGGCGCTGGAGGCGGCCGGGCACATCCACACCCGCATCATGTCCTATGCCGCCAAATACGCCTCCAGTTTCTATGGCCCGTTCCGCGACGCGGTGGGTTCCGCGGCCAACCTGGGCGGCGGCGACAAGTACACCTATCAGATGGATCCGGCCAATTCCAACGAGGCCCTGCACGAGGTCGGGCTCGACCTGCAGGAAGGGGCCGACATGGTGATGGTCAAGCCGGGACTGCCGTATCTGGACATCGTGCGGCGGGTCAAGGACCAGTTCGGTGCGCCCACCTTCGTCTATCAGGTCAGCGGCGAGTACGCCATGCTCAAGGCCGCCAGCCAGAACGGCTGGCTGAACGAGCAGGCGGTGGTGCTCGAGGCGCTGACCAGCATCAAGCGCGCCGGCGCCGACGGCATCCTGACCTACTACGCCCGGGATGCCGCCCGCTGGCTCAACGGCCAGGCGGGCTAGCGCGGGCACAGTCCCATGGCCGACCACTACGCCGTCATCGGCAATCCGATCGCCCACAGCAAGTCGCCGGTGATCCATGCCGCCTTTGCGCGGCAGACCCGGCAGCACATGGACTATGGCCGCATCCTCGGTAACCTCGACGACTTTGCCGGCGATGTGCGTCGCTTCGTCGCCGAGGGCGGTCGCGGCCTGAACGTGACCGTGCCGTTCAAGGAGCAGGCCTTCGCGTTGCTGGAGGATCTGAGCCCGCGGGCGGAGGCCGCCGGCGCCGTGAACACCATCGTGGTACGCGATGGCGGCCTGCTGCGGGGCGACAACACCGATGGCGTCGGCCTGGTCCGCGACCTGGTGTCGAACCACGGCATCGGCATCGCCGGGCGGCGGGTGCTGCTGCTGGGCGCCGGCGGAGCGGCCCGCGGCGTGCTGCAGCCGCTGCTGGAGCAGGGACCCGCGGCCTTGCAGATCGCCAACCGCACCGCTGCCAAGGCCGTGGAGCTGGCGGAACTGGCCGTGGGGTTTACGGCGGATGCCCACGTGCGCGGCAGCGGCCTCGACGGCCTGGACGGTCAGGCCTTCGACCTGATCATCAATGCCACCTCCAGCGGCCTGGCGGGAGACGTGCCGGCGATCCCGGACGATTGCCTGGCGGACGGCGGCAGCATCTACGACCTGCTCTACGGCGATGTGCCGACCCCGTTCTGCCGCTGGGGCGCGGCCCGGGGCGCGGCCCGCATCCTGGACGGCCTGGGCATGCTGGTGGAGCAGGCGGCGGAGTCATTTCTGCTGTGGCGGGGCGTGCGCCCGGATACCGCGCCTGTGATTGCGATGCTACGCGGCGGAGGGACACCATGAGACTGGCCATACTCGGCACCGGGCTGCTTGGTCGCGAGATCGCGCTGCGGCTGCAGGATCACCGCTTCGACGTCCGCGTCTGGAACCGCACGGCGGACAAGGCCGCCCCGCTGGCCGCTGCCGGTATCCCGCTCGCGCCGGACCCGGCGGCGGCCATCGCCGACGCGGACCTGATCCTGCTGCTGCTGGCCGATGCCGCCGCCATCAACGCCACGCTGTTCCCGGACGCCGCCGCGGCACCGGACCTGTCCGGTCGCATCATCCTG
The DNA here is from genome assembly GCF_008632335.1 of Thiohalocapsa marina. GTDB lineage: Bacteria > Pseudomonadota > Gammaproteobacteria > Chromatiales > Chromatiaceae > Thiohalocapsa > Thiohalocapsa marina. Next base: position 28,153 of record NZ_VWXX01000039.1, on the reverse strand, counting down.
CAGATGGGCACCATCGCACCCAACGAGAGCCGCAGCCTGGCCGCCCATGTCGCCCGGGCCGGTGGCGAGTACCTGGAGGCGCCGGTGCTGGGCAGCCTGCCGGAGGCGCGCAAGGGCCATCTCATCGTCATGGCCGGGGGCGAACTGGACCTGTTCCAGCGTTGCCTGCCGGTGCTGGAGGCCCTGTCGAGGGCGCCGCAGCGCGTCGGCGAGGTGGGGCAGGGCGCGGCGCTGAAGCTGGCCATGAACCAGCTCATCGCCGGGCTCACCGCGAGCTTCGCGCTGAGCCTGGGGCTGGTGCGGGCGGAGGGCATCGACGTGGAGCAATTCATGGGGCTGCTGCGCCAGAGCGCGCTGTACGCGCCCACCTTCGACAAGAAGCTCGACAAGTACCTGGGCCATGCGTACGACGGGGCCAACTTTCCCCTCAAGCATCTGCTCAAGGATGTGGCGCTGTTTCGGCGGGTGGCCGACGACGCCGGCCTCGATGCCGCCACCCTCGCCGCGCTCCAGGCCGCGCTGGAGCGTGCCGTGGCCGCAGGGCTGGGCGAGGCGGACTACTCCGCGCTGTACGAGTCCCTGACCAGGGATCTTGCCGGGGATCTTTCCAGGGGGGACCGCGGATGATCGAGCTGCCGTTCACCCACAGGCCCGGCCGGCGCGAGCGCCATCTGCGCCGCCGCCACGGCAATCCGCTGTTTGCCCAACTCGCAGAGTCGGCCGAGTCCGTCGAGCCGGAGGCGCTGCTGGCGGCGCAAAAGGCCGACCATGAGGAGATGCAGGCCTTTCGCGACGCCCTGCATCAGTTGCTGCAGCGGGCGGTGGATCTGCCGCCGGATGCCGGCAGCGACCAGGTGCTGACGCTCAAGGCCGACCTGGAGCGCCATTTCGAGCAGGCCTGCGGGCTGCCGGAGGACCAGGGCCCGGCGTTGCAGGCCATCGAGCGGCTCATCGAGGTCATCATGCAGACGGTCCGTCGGCATGCCGGCGCGGACCCGCTGGCGCAGCAGGAGCTGGACGAGGAGGCCGCGGCCCGCGCCATCCATTTCCGGTTGCTGCGTCAACCCCTGATCGCCGATCTGCTGCACCCGGAGTCGCCGATCCGGCCCGAGGAACTGGCCCCGGCCCTGCTCAGCGCCACCCCCGCCGAGGTGCAGGCCGCCTGCGAGATCTTCGATGCCGACCAGCTGGCCAGCGTGCTGGAACAGGGCGCGGCCCTGTGCCAGCAACTGCGCGGCTCGGGCCTGCTGCCGGATACCGCCGAACAGGCCCTCACCGCCCTACGCACCGCGCTCAACCGGTAGCCGGTAAGGTGGACAAGCGCAGCGCCGTCCACCAAGCCAGTAGCCGGTAGGGACAAGCGCAGCGCCGTCCACCAAGCCCAGCCCAAGCTAACCCAAACCAGGCCGCTGGTGGCAAAATGCCCAGACGGCGTCCCCGGTGGATTGCCGCCCGATTCTGGTCAGCCTGGAGCCCGCCATGCCGAACACCGCCGCCACCGTCGCCAAGCTGGTGGTCCGAAACGCCACGCCGAGGGATATCCCCGCCATCCGGGAGCTGTTCGAGCGCGCCTATGCGGGCAGCGGCGTCAGCAGCTACACCGCGGCCATGCTGCGGGGGCAGATCAACACCTTCGCCGAGGGGCAGTTCGTCGCCGAGTACGAGGGGCGCATCATCGGCTTCTGCTCCAGCTTCGTGGTCAACGGCGATGTCGCGCTGAAGCCTCACACCTGGGCCTGGATCACCGGCGGCGGCTATGCCACGCGGCATGATCCCAACGGCGACTATCTGTACGGCATGGAGGTCTGCGTCGACCCGGAATTCCGCGGCCTGCGCATCGGTCAGCGGCTCTACGACGAGCGCAAGAAGCTGGTCCAGGCCTGGGCACTGAAGGGCATCGTCTACGGCGGCCGCCTGCCGACCCTGGCCGCAGCCTTGTCCCGCTACGACAGCATCGAGGCCTATGTGGCCGAGGTCGAGGCCGGGCGCGAAAAGGATCCGGTGCTGACCTTCCAGCTGCGCAACGACTTCAATGTCATCGGCCTGCTGCCGAACTACTGGTCCGAAGACAGCCAGTCGCTGGGCTACGGCATCCACCTGCTGTGGCGCAATCCCCAGGCCCCGGACGAGGCCGAGGCGGTACATGCCAAGAGCTACGGCGGACGGCTGATGGAGACGGTGCGCGTGGCCACGGTGCAGTACCAGCAGCGCCGGGTGACCTCCTTCGACGAGTTTCTTGACATGGTGCGCTACTTTGTCGACGTCACCGCCGACTATCGCGCCGACTTCTGTGTCTTTCCGGAGCTGTTCACGCTGCAGTTGCTGTCCATGGAGGACCAGGAACTGTCCCCGGCCGAGGCCATCGAGGCCCTGACGCGCTATACCGAGCCGCTGAAGACCGCCCTGCGCGACATGGCGATGCGCTACAACATCAACATCATCGGCGGTGCACATCCCACCATGATGCCCAACGGCCGGGTGGAGAACATCTGTTACGTCTGCCTGCGCGACGGCGAGGTGCACGAGCAGGCCAAGATCCATCCCACGCCCAACGAGGTCTACTGGTGGAACATCGAGGGCGGCAACGAGCTGGCCGCCATCAACACCGACTGCGGCCCCATCGGGGTGCTCATCTGCTACGACTCCGAGTTCCCGGAACTGGCCCGGCATCTGGTGGACCAGGGGGCGAACATGATCTTCGTGCCCTTCTGCACCGATGAGCGCCAGTCCTATCTGCGGGTGCGCTACTGCTGCCAGGCACGGGCGGTGGAGAACCAGTGCTACGTGATCATGTCCGGCAACTGCGGCAACCTGCCGAACGTGGCCAACATGGACATCCAGTACGCCCAGAGCTGCATCCTGACCCCTTGCGACTTCCCCTTCGCCCGCGACGGCATCGCCGCCGACACCACGCCCAATGTGGAGACCGTCGCCTTTGCCGACCTGCGCCTGGAGGCCCTGCGCGAGGCCCGCTACGAGGGCACGGTGCAGAACCTGAAGGACCGTCGCCATGACCTCTACACCACGGTCTGGAAAGAGCTGGCGACACGCGATGAGCGCTGACCGCCCCCGACCGCGCGCCCGCCGACCGGCGACAACCGGGGTGGGCTGAGGGTGTCCGACGGCCGCTCGGGAACGCCCTGGCGCGGTCCAGCGGGCTGGCTCGAACGGCTCGGCCTGGCGGCGGTGACGGCGCGGCTGTGCCTGGCGCACTATGCCGACGTCGTGCTGGGTCGCCAGCAGCTCGACCTGGCGGCGCTGGCGGGGGCGTTGCGCCAGTCGGGCCTGTCCATCCTGCCGGCCATCACCCTGGTCACCGCCGCTGCCGGTGCCATCCTTGGGCGGCAGGCCGCCTCGATCGTGGACGAATTCAACCTGCCGGCATTGCTGCTGCTGTCCATCAGCTACGCGGTGATCATGGAGTTGATCCCGCTGCTGGTGGGCATTATGGTGGCCGGCCGGGCCGGCGTGGCACTGGCGGTGCAGCAGGCCACGCTGGTGGTGACCGGGCAGATGGACGGGCTGCTGGTCAGCGGCGTGAACCCGATCACCTTCACCACCGCGCCGGTACTGCTGGCGGCGCTGCTGATGTCCTTTGCGTTCGCGGTCTGGGGCAGCGTGGTGACCCTGGGCACCGCCTTCGTCTGGTTGCTGACGGTGTCCGATCTGGCGCCGTCTGACCTGGCGGACGCGCTGCGCCTGGCCATCGACCCCGGGGATCTGCTGGAGGCCATCGTCAAGCCGCTGGTGTTCGCGCTGGCCATCGTGCTCATCGCCACCGTCAACGGCAGCACCGGCGGACGCGATCCGGAGGGCATTGGCCAGGCCGCCACCCGCACCATGGTGGGGGCCGTCACCAGCATCCTGCTGATCGATCTGCTGTTCGCGCTGTTATGGTAGCTGCGCCGATATCGGAGTCGGCGGTGCAGTTGACCGACGTGTTCCAGCATGTCGGCAGCCACTGCGCGCTGGACGGCGTGTCGCTGCGGGTGCAGTGCGGCGAGGTGCTGCTGCTGGTCGGACCCAACGGCGCGGGCAAGACCCTGCTGACACGGCTGATGGCCGGGCTGGACAGGCCTTCTGCCGGCGCCGTGCGGTTGTTCGGCCAGGATCTGGCCGAACTTGACGAGGCCGCGATGACCGCCCTGCGGCGGCGGGTGGGCGTGGTGATGCAGCGCGGCTCCCTGCTGGACGGCCTGACTGTGCTGGAGAACCTGCTGCTGCCCCTGCGGACCCTGCCCATGGACCGCGAGGCCATGGCGCGGGCGGCGCGCCTGGTGATGACCCAGTTGCTGCTGGACGGCATGGAGAACCACCAGCCGCGCTCGCTGTCGCTGGGGCAGCGTCGGCGTGTGGAACTGGCGCGAGCGCTGATCCACCAGCCGCGGCTGCTACTGTGGGACGGCCTGACCGACGGCCTGGACCCGGCCTCGGTGCGCGACATCTTCGCCATCCTGCGGCTGCAGCAGGAGCTGCGCGGACTGGCGGTCATTGCCACCGACAACGGCGTCATGCAGGGGCTCGGCGAGTCGGCGCGCATCGTCGTGCTCGATCGCGGACGCATCCTGTTCGAGGGCGATCAGGACACCCTGCGCCAGGCACTGCCGGAGCGGATCGACTTGCGCTATGTCATCGAGGGGAACCCCGGTTGAGACTCGAACGCCTGTACTCGCCGCCTGAGATCGGCGCCCCCGGCAAGCGCCGGGCCCGTGGCCGGCGCATGGACCTGATGGTTGCCGGCAGTTTCGTGCTGGCCATGCTGGCCGTGGTGGTGGCCGTGCTGACGCTGCTGTCGCCGGGGCTGTTCGGCGGCTACGGCCTGCGCGCCTACTTCGCCGATGCCGAGGGCCTGAACCCGGGCATGGACGTGATGCAGGACGGCTTCGTCATCGGCCGGGTGCTGGCGGTGGAGCCGGTCTTCGCCGGGGCCGCCGATCGCGCCGACTGCCCGCCGCTGCCGGCCACGGTGCAGCGGGCGCCGGAGCTGCCCTGCTTTCGCGCCAGATTGCGCATCCTGGAGCACTGGCCGGTGCCGGCGGACAGCACCGCGCGGCTGGTCTCCGCCGGGCTGTTCAAGGGCAATGTCATCCGCATCGATCCCGGCCTGGCCAGCGCGATGCTCGGCGGCGACGACGACCGCATCGCCACGCTGCCGCCGGAGCCGGACGTGGTGGCCCAGGCGCTGGCGGCGCTGGAGCAGGCCCAGGCCACCATCGACCAGACCATCCGTCCGACCCTGGTGCAGATCCAGCAGCGGGTGCAGCAGTTGCTGGGTGGCGGGCCCGGCCGTGATCAGGGCGGCGATACAGCGGCCGGGGAGGGCGCCGACCTGCGGCAGGGCCTGGCGGAGGTGTTCGAAAACCTGAAGCTGCTGAGCCGCGACATCGAGCAGAGCATCGACCCGCAACGCATCCGCGCCATCCTGGTCGCCGTGGAGCAGCTCACGGGCAACCTGGCCACGGTGTCCGATTCGCTGACCGATCGCAGCGCCGATGTCGGCGATGCGGTGCAGAACTACAGCGCGCTGGCGGACGACATCCGCCGCATCGTCAACAGCAGCGAGCCGGACATCCGCGCGTCGCTGGCGGACACCCAGTATCTGCTGCAGGAACTGGCCGCGGCGCTGACGCCGATCCTGGCCAATGTCGAGACCGCGTCGCGCAACCTGTCGGCGCTCACCGGCGACCTGCGGCAGGATCCCAAGTCGCTGATCCTGAGCACACCACCACGGGAGCCGTCGCCATGGTTCGAGCGTTGAAACGGTTGCTGGCGGTCCTGGCCGTCACCGCCGCCGGCGGCCTGTTGCTGGCGGGCTGCGGCGGCGAGCGCCTGCGCGATCTCTACTACGACCTGCAGCCGCAGGTGTCGCTGTCGCCCGCCCCGCGGCCGGTGCCGGGCATCCTGCGGGTCAGCCCGTTGGCGGCGCGGGGCTTCGCCGGCGGCACGCGCATCGTCTATCGCACGCAGCAGCAGCCGTTGCGGGTGCAGCGCTACGACGAGCTGCTGTGGGAGTCGCCGCCGGCATCGGCCATCGCCGACGCCCTGGTTGCCGCCCTGCGCGCCGGACGGGTGTTCCAGCACGTGATCGTCGCCGGTGATCCGGCACGGGCCGACTTCCTGCTCAGCGGCGAACTCACCCGCTTCGAGCACCGGCCGACGGACCAGCCGCCTGGGGTCAGCGTGGAATTCTCCCTGGCGCTGATCCAGGCCCGCGGTCGCGGGCTACTGGCATCGAACAGCTACGCCGGTTTCGAGCCCACCACCAATGGGGCGGACGGGCGGACCACACCAGAGGCCATGGTCGCCGCCTTCGACCGTCTCACCGGTCGGCTGATCGAGCAGGCCATCCGGGACGTGCAGGCGCTGCCGCCGGAGCGGTTCCGCTGAGCCCCTCGATGCCGCCACCGGTTTGTCCCCCGATGCGATCCCGTCCCGCGCATGACCCGTTCGCGGCGCTGATTCCGCCCGCGGCGGCGGATCTGCCCATTGCCTGGGACCGGGTGCGGGTGCCGGGGCTGCCCGCGGGGTTCGACCTGACGCCGCCGGAGCGCAATGCGCCGACGCCGATGGCCCGCTTCCATCGCCGGATCATCCATCGGCTGCTGGACGGGGTCGGGGGCACGGACGGTAACGGGCCGGGCGACCGGCTGGTGCTGGTGGACAAGGCGCTGCCCCATGCGCAGTTCGACCTGATGCTGAGCGAGGCGTCGGACCACGACAAGCCCTCGCCGGTGGACGTGGCGCCGGTGACCGCCCAGGCCCTCTGGCGCAGCGGCCTGGAGTTCGTGCGCTTCGTCTCCGCGCCGGCGCAGCAGCAGACCTTCGGGCTGGAGCAGGGCCAGCTGCATCTGGCGCTGAACTGCGACCCCGGCACCCGTGACCGCGAAAGCGTGCAGGCCGCCAAGCAGTTCCACCTGCATCTGCTGTACTGGACCGAGGCCGAACTGGCGGCCTTGCGTCGCCCCGGCCGGCTCAGCGACGTGCACGACGGGCGCCTGCGCCGGCAATTGCTGGACCCGCTGGCATTCCTCGGCGCCCGGCTCGTTGCGGCCCGCGTCGCTGAGCTGGACCTGGTGGCCGTCGGGGGCCGGCTGCTGGCCCCGACAGACGGCAATACCGCACCGGGCGCGCACGGGCTCGGCTGCGTGATCGGCCTGCCCGGCTGGGCGGTGCTGGGGTCGCCGGCGTTCGAGGGCTTGGTGCGCCGGCTGCACCGGTGTCTCGAGGGGCTGTCCGCGGATCTGCTGGAGGCCTTCACCGGTGAACGCACGCCGCCACGGCCCTGGCACCGACACCGGCTGTTGCCGGTGCCGCAGATCGACGCCCGCGTCCGTTCGCTGGGTCTGCCCCGCGCGGTCTGCGACGGCCTGGGGGTGCTGGCGCGGGGTCTGCGCGACCTGGAGCCGGCGCAGCTTGACCGGTTGCGCCGCGGCAGTGCCGCTGCGCGGCAGCATTGCATGACCTTGAACCAGCCCTGTTATGCGCTGAACCTGCATGCGCCCGGGCGCAACGGCCCGCTGGCGTCGCTGATCGACGCCCCGGAGGTCTGGCTGGGCATCCAGACCAAGCTGTTCTCCGGTGTCGGCGGGGCCGGGTTACTGGCGCTGGACGGCGTGCCCAGTGTGCGCGTGCTACGCGGGTGTGGCCGCTTCAGCGAGGCCCAGTGGCGTCTGCGGGCCGACTTCCAGCGGGCCTTCGCGCAGCACAACCGCGACGCCCTGGCGTCCTGGCTGGCGGGGATGCCGGGAGCGCCGCCGGCGCCGGTGCGGCAGCTCGCCGATTTCACCCGGGGCTGGGTCTGAGGCGCGCCCGTGGGTCTTCCGGCGCTGGATCTGGCCGCCTTGGCCCCGTTCTGGTTCGTCTTCTCACTGCTGTCGGCCTTCTTTCACGCCTCCCGGCTCACGGTCACCAAGCATCTGAGCTTCCGCTTCTCGGCGCGTGCGCTGACCCTGTACGTGAATCTGGCCGGGCTGGTGGTGACCCTGCCGCTGATCCTGTGGCATCACGACTTTCCGCTGCACCAGCCGGTGTATGTCGGCGCGGTACTGCTGGGCGGGCTGATCTCAGGGCTCGGGGGATGGGCGCTGAACGTCGGCATCCATCGCAGCGACGTGTCGCTGGTCGGCCCGGTAATGACGCTGACACCGGGCTTCGTCGTGCTTATCGAATGGGTGCTGATCGGTGACCTGCCGGGTCTCCTGGGCCTGTTGGGGCTGGGGCTGCTGATGACCGGGGCCTACGTGCTCAGCATCCGCCGGGAGCAGACCGCGTTCTGGGCGCCGTTGCGACGGCTGGTCACGGATCCGGGCAGCGCGTTCACGCTGGTCGCGGCCTTCTGCTTCGCCGCCGCCGCCACCCTGGGGCGGGTTGGCATCCAGATGAGCGATCCGCTGTCGTTCGCGGTGATGGTGGCGATGGTGAATCCGGTGATCCTGTTCCTGCTGTTCAGCCTGCAGGATCGGCGCTTCTACCGCGAGGCCTTCACGCCGCGGCTGCGCCAGGAGGCCGGGCCCCTGCTGCTGCTCGGGCTGCTGTTCGCGTTGATGCGCATCGCCGACCAGATCGCCCTAAGCCTGACCCTGGCCTCCTACGCCATGGCGGTCAAGCGTTCCGCCGGTCTGTTCTCGGTGCTGCTGGGGCGCTGGGTCTACGGCGAGGGCCATCTTCTGGCTCGGCTGGCCGGCAGCCTGGTCATGCTGGCGGGGCTGGTTCTGCTGGCCCGGGGCTGAGGATGACCGTACCTCTGGTCGAAAAGACCGGTACCGCCAAGGGTGCCGTGAACCTCGCAAAATTTAGTATGCCGTCACCGAATGAAATGGGCCGTTGCTGTATTCAGGGGCGGACCCGGTCGATGCGGACCAGTACCGTGTCGGTGCTGGTGTTGGCGACCGGGCCGGCGTCGCCTTCCAGGTCGCCAGGCTGGGGCGTGGCCTGTCCGCTGGGAGAGACGCGGGCGCCGACGACGACTTGGGGGAAGAGCGACAGCGTCATGGCCGGTGCCATCGCCATGCTGTCGTCCAGCCGCAGGGTGGCGGGCAGGTCGGCGACGGTGATGCGCTGGGCGGCCAGCGGCATCGGCGGGCCTGCGGCGGCCTTGGCGTAGACGAAGACCGTGGCCCGGGGATCCAGCCCCTGCTGCAGTTCCGGCGCCAGGGAGACATTGACCACCAGGCCTGCAGCGGCCGGGGTCGTCGTGGCCTGTGCCTCGACAGGCGCCGCGGCGGATGCTTTGGCCGTTGTGCCAGTCGCAAGGTCGGCTTCGGCGCCGGTGTCATCGGTTGCGCCCGTGCGCATCTGTGGCGGCACACCGGCACGCTCTTCGGCGGCGGCGATGAGCTGCCGCAGTTCGGCCGCATCCTCGCCCTGGGGGTCGAGCTGGCCCAGGGACTTCTTCCAGACCGCGGCGGCGGCATTGTACTGGCCGCGCTGGAAGGCGCCCATGCCGGACAGCCACTGGGCGGTGGGATTGTCCGGTTCCAGCGCCAGGGCCTCGGCGATCAGCTCCGCTGGCCGGCCCTGCAGGTTGTTGCCGTTGTTGGCCGCCACGGCCTCGGCGTAGGTCAGGACGACCTGGGTGTCGGTGGGCAGCAGGGCATAGGCACGCGCCAGGGCGCCCTCGGCCTTGGCGGTGTCGCCGATGGAGAAGTAGGTGCGCCCGAGCATGACCCAGCCCTCAGCGTCGTCCGGGGTCTGCTGCATGCGATCCTCGAGCCGTGCCACCAGCACCTCCAGCGACGGCATGCCGGCCCCGCCGGCGTGCCCCTGGCCCGACCCGCCGGCGCGGGCCGCGGCCTCGATCTGCGGGATGATCTGCTGGTTGCCCACGGCCAGATAGAAGCTGAACGCCGACAGCGGCACCGCCACCAGCAGTGCCAGGGCGGTGGCGCGCGGGCCGGGCAGGCGGGATGCGCCGGGCCGCGGTGCGAAGTCCTGTGCGGCATTGTCCTGCGCAGCGGCGTTCCGGGCGCCCGTATCCGGGGGCAGGTTCTGCAGTGCTTCGCGCTCCAGGTCGTGTCGGGCGGCATCGTACTGGGTCTGATCCAGCTTGCCGCTGGCCAGGTCGCCGTCGAGCTCCGCCAGTTGCTGCTTGAACAGCGCCAGGTTCACCTGCGCGAGATCGATATCGTCGTCAGTGCCGGCGTCGTTGTCGGTGGACTGCAGCAGGGGCGCGACCACGAACAAGACCGCCAGGCCCGTGAGCCCGGCGGCGAGGATCCAGAAGATGGTCATGAGGATTTTTCCGTGTTGCCGCCGTCAGCGGCCAGCAGTTCCTGCAGGCGTTTACGCTCCGCGTCGGTGATGTCGGACTCAGGGGTCGCCTTCTTGCGCAGCAGCGCGCGCACCATGAACACGGCGCCGATGCCGATGAGCACGAAGGGGCCGAACCAGAGCACATAGGTGGAGGGCTTCAGCGGCGGCTCGTAGAGCACGAAGTCGCCGTAGCGGGCGATCAGGAAGTCCAGGATCTCGTCCTGGGTCTGGCCGGCCCGCATCATGCGGTAGACCTCGTTGCGCAGATCCTGCGCCAGCTCGGCCTGTGAGCCGGCCAGGGACTCGTTCTGGCATACCAGGCAGCGGAGCTTGCCGATCAGTTCGCGGAACTCCGCCTGCTGTTCCGGGCTGTCGAAGGTGAACTCCTCCAGGGTGTAGGCCTGGGCTGCAATGCCGCCGAGCAGCAGCAGCGCCAGCAGCGCGTGTCTCAGCCAGAATGGAGGCCTGAATGCGAACCGATGAGAAAGCCGGGATGCGGCGGGCCGAATTGTCGGGCGGGCAGGCACCCCGGACGGGCCCCTGCTCCGGATCGGATGGGTCGGTGATGGCATGACGAACCTGTTACTGCTCGGCCTTCAGCTGCGCGATGAGCGGCTGAAGGGTCTCTTCCCAGACGGTGCGGTCGATGGGGCCGATGTGCTTGTGGCGGATGATGCCGTTGTGATCCACGACGAAGGTCTCCGGCGCGCCGTAGACACCCCAGTGGATGCCCACGGTGTTGTCCGGATCATAGCCGTTCATGTCGTAGGGATTGCCGGTCATACGCAGCACGCGGTTAGCGTCGCCGGCGTCGTCCTTCCAGTTCAGACCGACGATCTGGAAGTCCGGCGACTCCGACAGTGCCATCAGGGCCTGATGCTCGGCGCGGCAGGAGTTGCACCAGGAGGCCCAGACGTTGACCAGCGAGATGCGGCCCCTGAGGTCCTCATCGGTGACGCTGCGGCTGGGGTCGGTGAGTTCCGGCAGGCGGAACTCCGGCACCGGCTTGCCCACCAGCGGCGAGGGCACCTTGCGCGGATCGTTGCCGAGACCGAACACCAGCAGGGCCACCAGCGCGACGAACAGCGCCATGGGCACCAAGGCGACAGCGAGCCGCCGCCGCGGGGATGTGGATGATGTCATGACGGTGTTTTCCTCTCCTCAGGCCCGTGCAGCGGCCGCATGCGCCGGTGCCCGGGCACGCACGCGGCCGGTGCGGTAGCGCGGGTCGGTCACGGCCAGCAGCCCGCCGAGCGCCATGAAGATCGAGCCGAGCCAGATCCAGCGCACGAAGGGCTTGTAGTACAGGCGCAAGGCCCAGTCGCCACCGCCCACGGGCTCGCCCAGCGAGACGTAGACATCGCGGAACAGGCCAGGGTCGATGGCCGCCTCGGTCATCGGCATGCCGCCGCCAAGGTAGGCCCGCTTCTCCGGGAACAGCTCGGTGATCTGCCGATCACCGCGGAACACCCGGAAGTGGCCGCGATCGGCCTGGTAGTTCGGACCAGGGGCCTTCTCCGCGCCCAGGAACTGGAAGCGGTAGCCGGCCATCTCGTAGCTGTCGCCCGGCGACATGCGCACGTCCTCCTCCATCTGGAAGTTGGACACCATGGTGACGCCGACCACGAACAGGGCCACGCCCACATGGGCCGTGACCATGCCGTAGAAGCTGCGGCCGCTGCCGCGCATGTCCGCAACCCAGGCGGCCAGCCCGCGCTTGTTCTTCAGCCGCTCGCGCACGATGGCGACATGGGAGAACAGCAGCCAGGCGGCCAGGGCGATGCCCACCGGCACCCACAGGGTGCGGGCGCCGAACATCGGCAGCGCCAGCACGGCGAGCACCACCACGCTCAGCGCGAAGGCCAGCCACAGCATGCGCAGGATGCGCATCGGCTCGTCATGCTTCCAGCGCATGGCCGGGCCGAATCCCAGCAGCAGCGCAAGGAACGGCGACAAGGCCAGGAACATCTGGTTGAACCAGGGGAAGCCGACGGAGATCTTGCCCCAGTTGAAGGCCTCGTAGATCAGCGGCGCCAGGGTGCCGAACAGCACCAGCACGGTAAAGGCCACGAACAGCAGGTTGTTGGCCAGCAGCGCGCTCTCGCGCGAGAGCAGATCGAAGCGGCCGCCCTCGGATACCTCCGGCGCGCGCCAGGCATACAGCGCCAGCGAGCCGCCGATGACCACGCAGAGGAAGATCAGGATGAACAGGCCACGCTCGGGGTCGGTGGCGAAGGCATGCACCGAGGTGAGTACGCCGGAGCGCACCAGGAAGGTGCCGAGCAGGCTCAGCGAGAAGGCGGAGATGGCCAGCAGCACGGTCCAGCTCTTGAAGGCGCCGCGCTTTTCGGTCACCGCCAGTGAATGGATCAGCGCGGTGCCCACCAGCCAGGGCATCAGCGAGGCGTTCTCCACCGGGTCCCAGAACCACCAGCCGCCCCAGCCCAGCTCGTAGTAGGCCCACCAGGAGCCCAGCGCGATGCCAATGGTGAGGAAGACCCAGGCCACCGTGGTCCAGGGCCGCGACCAGCGCGCCCAGGCGGCGTCGAGCTTGCCGCCGATGAGGGCGGCGATGGCGAAGGCAAACGCCACGGAGAAGCCGACATAGCCCATGTATAGCATCGGCGGGTGAATGGCGAGGCCGAAGTCCTGCAGCAGCGGATTGAGGTCGCGCCCCTCCACCGGCACCGGGAACAGGCGCTCGAACGGATTGGATGTCAGCAGCATGAACAGCAGGAAGCCGATGGCGATCATGCCCTGCACCGCGATCACCCGCGACACCACCGCTAGCGGCAGGTTCCTGCTGAAGGCCGCCACCGCCGCGCCCCAGGCGGCCATGAACAGCACCCAGAGCAGCAGCGAACCCTCGTGGCCACCCCAGACCGCCGAGACCTTGTAGAGGGTCGGCAGCAGCGTGTTGGAATGGGAGGCGACGTACAGCACGGAGAAGTCGCTGGTGAGGAAGGCCTGCGTCAGGCAGGCAAAGGCGATCAGCAGCAGGGTGAACTGGCCGTAGGCCAGTGGCCTGGCCATGTTCATCCAGTTGCGGTTGCCGCTGCCGCCGGCCAGAGAACCCACCAGCGGGAAGGTGGCCTGGATGACGGCGATGACCAGCGCCAGGATCAGCGCCACATGGCCCAGCTCCGGGATCATCGACCAGCGCCCTCGGTCTGGCTCAGGCTGCGGGTGGTGGCATCGATGACGCCATCGACATGGGCGGTCTGCAGGGTGTCGGCCACCTCCGGCGGCATGTAGGACTCGTCATGCTTGGCCAATACCTCTTCGGCGTAGAAGACGCCGTCGTTGCCGATGCGGCCCTTGGCCACCACACCCTGTCCCTCGCCGAACAGGTCCGGCAGGATGCCGGTGTAGCTCACCGGCACGGTGGCGGCGTTGTCGGTGACGTCGAATCGCACCGTCAGCCCGTCCTGCTGGCGCTTCAGGGTGTCGTCCACCACCAGGCCGCCGACGCGGAACACGGCGTCGCCGGGGTGCTCGTTTGCCAGCACCTGAGTCGGGCTGAAGAAATAGGCGATGTTGCTCTGCAGGGCGCTCAGGGCCAGAGTGGCCGCGGCACCGACGCCGACGACGGCGAGACCGACGAAGACGAGGCGTTTCTGTCGTGCTTTCAAGCTTGACCTCCTGAAGACTCGGATGCATGCCTGCGATGGCTGCCGGCATCGGCGCGCTGACCGCGCAGACGAGATAATCGACCAACGCGGGCCAAAATGGTTCGACGGTTGCGGCCCAATTGCACCACTTCGGCGATCATCAGGGCGAAGGTGACGCCGAAAGAGGCCCAGACATAGAAGCCGAAACCACCCTGTTGCAGGAAATTCATCACCGATTCCATCACGTTCGTGCCTCCCGCTCGACGATTTTACGCACCCAGCCGCTGTCGGACTCGCGCAGCAGGATGATGCCGCGCAGCCGCGCAAAACTGGTGGCGAAGGAGTAGAGCCAGAAGCCCAGGGTCATGGTCAGCATGGCGGTGAGGATGTTGCTCTCGATGTTCGACAGCGACGAGCGCTGGTGCAGCGCGGCGCACTGGTTCGGGTCCGGGCAGTTGATGGACCAGAAGATGATGGGCAGCATCACCAGTCCGACGATGGCGAGCAGGGCCGAGGCGCGATCGGCACGACGGGTGTCGTCGATGGCCGAGTGTAGTGCGATGTAGCCGATGTACAGGAAGAACAGGATCAGTTCTGAGGTCAGCCGCGGATCCCAGTCCCAGTAGGTACCCCAGCTCGGGCGGCCCCAGAAGGCGCCGGTCCAGAGGGCGATGAAGGTGAAGATGGCCCCGGTGGGCGCCACGGCATTGGCCATCATGAAGCTGAGGCGGGTGTTGAACACCAGGCCGATGGCGGACCAGGCCGCCAGCACCAGGTAGAGCCACATGCTCATCCAGGCCGCGGGCACATGGATGAAGATGATGCGGTAGTACTCCTTCTGCGGATTGCTGCCGCCCAGCCGCTCGGGGGTCTCGAAGAAGCCCCAGTAGAGCGAGAACAGGATCAGGATCAGGGCCAGGCCGCCGAACCAGGGGATCAGGCGGCCGGCGGCCGGATAGAAGGCCGTGGGAGCGGCATATTTGAACAAGTTGATCGTCATGGCGAAGGGATTCAGCCTCGTATGCGGGTTGCCGGCGTCACTCCCCGGTGTTACTCGACAGAGATGCGCAATGCCGCCGCCGATGCCAGCGGCGCAAAGAGCAGCGCGAGCAACAGGAAGGCGCCTAACAGGTAGAAATAGGGTTGGGTGTCGGCGATTTCGATCATGCTCACGGCGACGGCGCCGGAGCCGTAGACCAGCACCGGGATGTACAGCGGCAGGATCAGCAACGACAGCAGGATGCCGCCGCCGCGCAGGCCCAGGGTCAGGGCGGCGCCGATGGCGCCGAGCAGGCTCAGGATCGGCGTGCCCACCGCCAGCGAGGCCATCATGATCCAGATCGCGCCGTCGCTGAGATGGTACTGCATGCCTACCAGCGGCGCGATAAATACCAGCGGCAGCCCGGTCAGCAGCCAGTGGGCGACGATCTTGGCCAGCACCAGCAGCGCCAGGGGCTGCCCGGTGAGCATCATCTGTTCCAGGGTGCCGTCATCGAAATCGGCCGCGAACAGCCGCTCCAGCGCCAGCATCGAGGCCAGCAGGGCCGCCACCCAGACCACGCCGGGCCCCAGCTCGCGCAGCATCTCGCGCTCGCTGCCGACACCAAGCGGGAACAGGCTGACCACGATGATGAAGAAGAACAGGGTGGTCAGCACATCGGTGCGGCGTCGCAGCGCCAGGGTGATGTCGCGACCGAGGATGCAGCCAAATACCTTCAGCACGGCGGCGCGCTCCCCTCGTTGCTAGGCGCTTCTTCCGCGGGCTCTTGCATGTCGGTGTCGTGGGCCCCGAGCGTGAGCCGCTGGATCTGCCCGCGGGTGAGTTCGACCTCCTGGTGCGTGGTCAGCACCACGGTGCCGCCGTCGGCGACCTGTTTGCTGATCAGCGTCTGCAGCAGGTGCACGGCGTCGCTGTCCAGGGCGGTGAAGGGCTCGTCGAGGATCCACAGCGGGGCATTGCTGAGGATCAGCCGGGCCAGTGCAACGCGCTTTTTCTGGCCCTGGGACAGCATGCGCGTGGGCAGGTCTTCGAAGCCGCCGAGGCCGATGTGTTCAAGGGCGTCGAGGATGTCGTCGTCGCTGGCCGGGTCCTGGTCCAGCGTGGCCATGACGCGCAGGTTTTCCAGCCCGGTCAGGTCGGCCTTGATGCCGTTGAGGTGGCCGAAGTACAGCAGGTCGCGGTTGAAGTCGTCGCCCAGGTGGTGGATGTCTTCGCCGCGCCAGCGGATGCTGCCTGTCTCGGGCCGGAGCAGGCCGCTGAGGGCGCGTAGCAGGGTGGTCTTGCCGCTGCCGTTGCGGCCGCGCACATGCAGCAGCGTCCGTGGCCGAACCGTCAGGCTGAGGTCGGAGAACAGGTGGCGGTCGCCGCGGCGGCAGGCCAGGGCTGCGACTTCGAGCATGCGGGTTGGATTCCTGAACCTGGGGGCAAAGGGGGTAGCGCGTGAGTCACATGCCCACGGCGACCCGAACGATACAAGGTCTGTCGGTTGTCGACAACTCGGGGGATTCGGCAGCCCGCCCGCAAGGCGGATAAGATGGGGGCGTTGGGTGCCTTGAAACCGTTGCCGGGTGATCGACACATTGCCTGCGGCGTTGCAGGCATCGGGTTGTCACGCTACGTTGGAGCTGTCCTTGGAAGCGCTCTCCCTGATCATCCTGTTTTCGGCCCTGCTGGGTCTTGTGCTGCTGCTGGAACTGCTGGCGGCGGTGCGTCGGCAGGAGCGGCCGGTGGCCTTCGCGCGCCGTGAGCCCTTTCTGGATGCCGACCGGCGGCGCTGTCTGGCGATCGTTCGGGAGGCGGCCGGTGCCGGGCGGCTGGTGATGTGCCAGGTGCCTGCGGCGGCGGTGCTGCAGCCGGCGCCGGGGCAGTCCGCGCGACGCCGGGCGCGGGGTGCGGCGCAGTTGCAGCCCCTGGTGCTGGACTTCCTGGTCTGTGCGGCGGCTGATGCCCATCCGCTGTGTGCGCTGGTGATTGCCGAGGACAGGGGTTCTCGGGCCCGGCGGCAGTCGCTGGCGTACCTGTCGGAGCTCTGCGCGGCGGCGGGGCTGCCCCTGATCCCGCTGCCGGCTCAGGGCGAGGGGGATCCGGAGGCGGTGCGCCGGCACATCGCGGAGGTGGTCGACAGCGCCGATATGCTGACGTTCAGGCCGGACGAGCCGGCGCGGGAGGACGAGGAGGCGGTGCTGGAGGCGCTGTCCGCGAGCCTGCAAGACACGGCGGTTAAATGATCCGCCTTCTACCCAATCCGCACTACCGGTTGCTCGGTGCGCTGGGGTCCAGCCACACCTGGCCGTCGGCGAGCTTCAGTCGATAGGTGGCGATGGGCGTGTCCGCCGGGTCGTCTTCGGGCTCGCCGGTCTCCAGGCTGAAGTGGCTGCCGTGCAGGGAGCACTTAATCCGGTTGCCGTCCAGGCAGCCGTAGGACAGGGGGTAGTCCTCGTGGCTGCAGTTGTCCTCGACGGCGTAGTAGTCATCGCCGACGCGGGCGATCAGGAAGGCCTGGGGGCGGCCGTCAAGATCGAGCGTGAGCTTGACGAACTTGCCGGGCTCGATGTCCGCGGCCGCGGCCACGGCGACGTAGGGTGCGTCCATTGGCAACACCCCCTCAGCGCAGGCGCCGGGCCGCTGCGCCGGAATCCAGCGCGGCGCGAATGCGGTCTGCCGCGGCCGGCAGCGAGCGTTCGCGGCCCAGGTGCCAGAGCACCAGCGCGCCGGAGAAGACCAGGCTGTCATAGGTGGGTCCGCGGTCGCCTTCCAGGGCGGCCATGCCGGCGCGGGCCGCGGCTGCAGCGGTGGCCTGCACATCCACGGCCACGGCGATGTCGTCGCCGGGTCGGTTGGCGGTGGGCAGGTCGTCGGGCAGCGGCACCGAGCGGACGTTCTGCTCGATGCCGATGGCGGTCGGGTCGATGTCGAAGGCCTGTTCCTCGCCACACTGCTGGTAATTGAAGCAGACCCCTTGCTGGCGCAGGGACGGCACCACACCGCCCTCGACACCGCGCACCAGCAGGGCCGACTCGTAGCCGGCGTGACGCGCCAGCAGGGCGTAGATGCGCGGGTAGGGCTTGTGCACATAGCCGGTGACCAGGTGGGTCTTGCGGCGGCCGTGGATCGGCCGGGCCATGACCTCCACGGTGGTCAGCACCTGGCGCTTGACGATGGTGCTGCGCAGCGGCACCAGCGCGTGCAGCCTAGGGGCGAAGGCGCGCTGGTCGACGTAGGACCAGCCCAGCGCTGGGTCGGACAGGCGCGCGGCGGCCTCGCTCGGGGACAGGTCGACCGCGATGCCCGCGGCGGCCAGCACATGGCGGTGGGTGACGCCGTACTTCGGCCCCACGGCTTCCGCACCCTGACTGATGGCCGGCACGCCGCATTCCGCCAGCACCACCGGCAGGAACGGCGACGCCGGCAGGCAGCGGTTGTAACCGTCGTAGGGGTCGCCGACGTCCACCACCTCGTCGACATCCGCCACCACGTGGGCGGTGGCGTCGCGCACGGCGTCGAGCACGCCGCGCATCTCGTCGTCGGTCTCCCGTTTCATGCGCAGCGCGATCAGAAAGATGCCGGCCTGGACCGGGTCCACCGCGTCGTCGAGGATGGCCTGCATGCCGATGCGGGCCTCTTCCACGGAGATGTCCTTGGACAGTGTCGGGCCGGTCGCGATGCGCTGGATGATGGAGCGCATCGTCCGCTGGGTCTCGTTCATGGGGTGCTGCTCTTCGTGTGCTGGTTACTGGGCATGTCGACTGCGGCGGACATCGGGGCCGGCGGCGGTTGCTTCAACCCGGGTGTTCCAGAGGGACCTTCAGTCCGGACCGGGCGGTTGCCGGTCGCGCCAGCGCCGCGAGAGATCGGCGTAGGCGTCGATGCGCCGGTCGCGCAGGAACGGCCAGATGCGGCGCACCTGCTCGCTGCGGCCGAGGTCGATCTCCGCCAGCAGCATGGCCTCCTGGTCCGATGGCCCGTGGGCGAGGAGTTCGCCCTGGGGGCCGCAGACGAAGGAGTTGCCCCAGAACAGGATGCCGTCGCTTGCCGCAGCGGCCTCGGCGCCGGCGGCTGCAGCCCCCTCAGAGGCCCCAGCGGCGGCCGCTTCGAAGCCCACGCGGTTGCACGCCGCCAGCGGCAGCCCGTTGGCGATGGCATGGCCGCGTTGCACCGTCATCCAGGCGTCCAGCTGGCGCTGTTGTTCGTCGGCAGCGTCCTGCGGGTCCCAGCCGATGGCGGTGGGGTAGAGCAGGAGCTCGGCGCCGGCAAGGGCCATGAGGCGGGCGGCCTCCGGAAACCACTGATCCCAGCACACCAGCACGCCGAGCCGCCCGACGGCGGTGTCCACCGGCTCGAAGCCGAGATCGCCGGGGGTGAAATAGAATTTCTCGTAGAAGCCTGGGTCGTCCGGGATGTGCATCTTGCGGTAGGTGCCGCACAGGCGGCCGTCGGCGTCCAGGACCACGGCGGTGTTGTGGTACAGGCCGGGTCCGCGGCGCTCGAACAGCGAGCCGACGATGACGATGCCGAGCTCGGCCGCGACGGCGCCCAGGCGCCGGGTGGTGGGCCCCGGCACGGGCTCGGCCAGGTCGAACCGCTCCACGGTCTCCTGCTGGCAGAAATAGGGCCCGTTGTGCAGCTCTTGCAGCAGCACCAACCGACAGCCCGAGGCGGCGGCGCGGCGACAGGCGTCGATGCAGGCGTCGAGGTTGCGGCCCGGATCGAAATCCGGGTCGGCGCGAAGGGCGTGCTGGATCAGCGCGAGCTTGAGGATCTGAGGCATGCGGGCCACCGGGGTTGGTGCGGATGGCCCGGCATTTTCAGGCTTGTGCGCGTGGCAGGCAAGGCGGCATTGCGCCGCCTGCAGGCCCGCCTCGTACTGCCTTACTGGCTGACGATGGTCTCCTCTGCCTCGGCCATCAGCACCGGCTGCTTCAGTTCGTCCGGCAGGTGGGAGAACTTCTTCACCAGTCCGGGCCACAGCAGGTTGTAGTACAGCTCGCCGCGCACCAGGGCGACATCGGCCGCCGGGATCTCGTAGGTCAGCGTGCGCTCCTCGTGGGGCTTCAGCCGGGTGTCGTCGCCGGGCTTGGTGGCCATCGGGGGCGGCGCCGGCATGCCCTGGTCATCGCTCAGGGCATAGGCCATGTAGGCCTGCGGATCCTCCTTGGCCGGATGCCCCTCGGCGTTCTGCCAGATCGGGTTGCCGGTGCTGTCGTAGGCGGTGAGCTTGACGTAGATGTTGCGGAACGGGGCCCCGGTGGGCAACGCGTGCGGCTGTTGGTTTTTGAGGTAGACCGCGGTCTTCAGGATGTCGCCATCGCGCACGCTGTCGATGTCGAACACCACGGCGCGGCGCAGTACGGCCGGATTGTGGCCGCCGCCCATGGTGTGATCCGCCACGCCGTCGGTCACCGGCATGTGGCAGGACAGGCAGTTCACGTCACTGCCGCTGGCGACGTATTCGTTGCCGGTCTGGCACAACGGCACGCCGTGGGGGTTGTTGCGCTGGTCGTGACAGCCCATGCAGGCGTCGGAGGTCTTCATCAGGCGCGGATTGCCCTGCATCGGCAGGGCCGGGATCTGCAGCCCCTCCAGTTCGATGGGCTCGCCCAGATGCGGATTCGGCTTGGATGAGATATCGCCGACGCCGGCGCCGCCGAACAGGTCGTCGCCCGCGGCGGCCAGCGCGGCGAGGCCGTTGTTGATGCCGCTGGGGCCTTGCACATGGTCGCTGATCTCATAGGCCTTCATGCCCAGCCTGAACTTGCCGTCTTCGGTACGGATGCCCTTGTAGTGTTTCAGCGTGTGGCAGGCGATGCAGTTGACGCCCTCGCTGTAGGCGGCCATGGCATCCAGCTTGGTGGTCTGGTCCTTGGCGGCGTTGGGTGCATGGCACTGCAGGCAGATGGGGAATTTTCCCGAGGCCTTGTGCAGCACGCCCTCCTGCGTCGGATCGCCGGCCACCTGTCGGTAGAAGGTGCCGTGGATCGGATCGGTGAGCGCCGTGCTTTGCGCATGCATCGATTGCTTCCACTGCTTGAATATCTCCTGATGGCAGTTGGCGCAGACCTCTGAAGAGACATGGTGGATGGACTCGCCGGACGCTTCCGCCTGCGCCGCGGGCGACAGGGAAAGCAGCATCGCCAGCCCCAGCGCGGCGGTATAAAATGCTTTAAAGCCAATAACTTGTCGTAACATCAATGCTCCTCCTTCGCGGTCTTGACTGTGCGTTTTCGGACCGTCTCTATTCTTTCCCGTCTGCGAAGGCATGAACATGAGCTCAGTCAATGATCGCTATTGCCCTTTGTCCTGTGAATTGATTTAATTTCCGGAAGAAAACGCGATGACGACGCCTTTTATCGCAGATAGCATCGGATATAAAGGCTATGAAAATAACTAAATAATTAAACACTAAAATAATCATCAAGCAAGCGAGTCGCAAGGCGTCGATCGCAACGCGCGATTCGAAAAAAGGTTCGATAAAAAGGCGTGCCAGCAAACGGTTCGGACGCCGATTCTGCAACGCGATTCGGCAAGGCGGCTTAAAACCGAAGACCACGCCGTCGAACCACGCGCGGCATGTTGGGCAGGATGGCCGGTGGGCGGGAGTCGGCAGAGAGGCCGGTCCGTCTCGCTGGAGATCGGCGCCCGCGGAGGAGGAGCATCCCGATGAGAGCCAGGAAGAAGATTGACCTAAATACCCGTACAGGCATCAACTGTCTGCTGATGATGCTGCTGCTGGGGGCGTTTGTCGGCCCGCAGGCGCTGGCCGACAAGGTGGCCCTGGACGCCGACGACTGGGGTCATCCCGGGGGCGAGGACTGCGCGAGCTGCCACGAGAAGGCCTCCCCGGGGCTGGCCGCTGAATGGCGCAGCAGCGCCCATGGCGTCGCCGGCGTCAACTGCATGGACTGCCATCAGGCCACCGCGGACGAGGCGGACGCGATGGAGCACGAGGGGCAGATCATCGCCACCATCGTCTCGCCGAAGGATTGCGGTCGCTGTCACGCGACGGAGTACCAGCAACAGGCCGGTTCGGTGCATGCCGAGGCCTACGCCCTGATCGCCGACCGGGTGCCGGCACTGGCGCACAATCTCACCGGGGCGGCGATGCAGGCGGCGGGCTGTGATCAATGCCACGGCTCTCAGGTCAGCGTGCGCGGCGATGGCACGCTGGACCCGGCGACCTGGCCCAACTCGGGCATCGGCCGCATCAATCCGGACGGGTCCCGGGGATCCTGCTCGTCCTGTCACGGCAGGCATGCCTTCTCAAAGGCCCAGGCGCGGGAGCCGGAGGCCTGTGTCCGCTGCCATTCCGGGCCTGACTCGCCAGACAAGGAGATCTTCGAGGCCTCCAAGCACGGCATGCTCTACAAGGCCCGGCACGCCGGGATGAACCTGGACTCGGACAGCTGGGTGGCTGGTGTCAACTACACCGCGGCACCGACCTGCGTCACCTGCCACATGGGCGCCGCCGGCAAGATTCCGGCCACCCATGATGTCGGCATGCGCAATGCCTGGAGCCTGAACTCCCCGGTGTCGCAGCGGCAGTACCTGATCGTGCTCGAGGATGGCTCAAAGCTGGAATTGCCCGCCGCTGACGCCCCGCCGCGCCGGGGCAGCGAGGTGGTCAAGGCCGATGGCAGCATCGGCAAGGTCAAGGTGGTGGCGACGCCGGAGCGGCGGCGGCAGATCATGTCGCTGGTGTGCCTGGAGTGCCATTCCAAGACCTTCACCGAGGGCTTCATGTCGCAGTTCGACGCCGTGGTCGAGCTGTTCAACGCCAAGTTCGGCGAGCCGGCGCAGGCCATCATGCAGGGCCTGTACGACGCCGAACTGCTGACGCCGCTGCCGTTCGACGAGCCCATCGAGTTCACCTACTGGGAGCTGTGGCACGACGAAGGCGCCCGCGCCCGCCACGGGGCCTCCATGGCCAGCCCGAACCATGCCTGGTGGGAAGGCATGTACCTGGTGGGGCGCAATTTCTACAGCCGTTTCCTGCCCCAGGCGCGGGCGCTGGCCGGCGAGCGGACGGGCGAACTGGTGGAACCATGGATCCGGCAATCCGAGCAGCATGCCTGGCTCGGGCAGCCGCAGCAGGCCAATCCCATCCTGGGCCATGTGCCGGCGCCGGATCCGGATCCGGCCGCCGCGACGACGGAGGCCGAATGATCAAGCTCAGGGCCCCGCTGTTCATCACCCGGCATGTGCTGTTCGCGCTGATCGCGGGCAGCCTTGGTGGCGTTGCCTTCGTCTTCTTCCTGCTGGAGTTCGACCACTTCACCAACACCAATGCGTTCTGCACCAGTTGCCATTCCATGACCTATGCCGAGGTGGCCTACCAGCAATCGCCGCACTACAACTCGCCGTCCGGCGTGCGCGCGAGCTGCGGCGACTGCCATGTCTCGGAAGGCCTGATCGCGGCCACCTATGACCACGCAGTCGGCATCGGCGACCTGTTCAAGCAACTGTTCGGTGCGGACTATGACGACCCGGTGATCAATCTGCTGCATCTGCCGGAATCGGCCTTTACCGCCCGCGCCTGGTTTCGCGACCGCGACTCCGCTACCTGCAACCGCTGTCACGTCGTCGATGCCATTCAAGGCACCCGCGCCAATACCGCCGCCATCCATCGCGAGGAGACCGAGGGCAAGACCTGCATCGACTGTCATTACAACCTGGTGCACCGCAAGGTGCCGGACCAGCGCACCTTCAAGCGCGAGGCCTGGAACGCCATGGTCGAGCAGGAGTTCGGCCTGGCCCCCGGCGCCGCGGCGGACCTGCTGGCCGGGCCAGAGGCGCGCTAGCCCTTGCGCACTGGCACCATCGGCAAGGCCGAGGCTCTGCTGCGCTGGCTGCATCCGCAAGAGGGGCTGATCAGCCCGGCCCGTTTCGCCCCGCTGGCCGAAAAGAACGGCCTGATCGCCCCCATCGGGCGCATGGCCTTCCGGGCCGCCTGCCGCCAGCTTGTGCGCTGGCGGCAACGCCATGCGCTGCAACTGAGCATCAACAAGTCGCCGCTGGAATTCCAGCAGGCGAGTGGGGACTGTGTGGTCCTGGATTTCATGCAGTCGGTTGGCCTGCCAGGCAGTGCGATTGCGGTCGAGATCACCGAAGGTTTGCTGCTGGAAACGGCAGGCCAGGTGGGAGAGCAGCTGAACGCGCTACGCACCGCAGGCATCCATCTGTCGCTGGACGATTTCTGCACCGGTTATTCGTCGATGGCCTATCTGCAAAAGATCGAGATTGGCTTCATCAAGATCGACAAAGCCTTTGTGCGCGACCTTGAAACCAATCCGGCCGACCGCGTATTGTGACGGGCCATTATCATGATGGCGCACGGGCTGGGGGTCGAGGTGATCGCCGAAGGGGTGGAAACCCTGGCGCAGGCCAGAATACTGGCCGAAATGGAATGCGATCACGCGCAGGGGTTCTATTATTCCAAGCCGGTGCCTCCGAAGGTGTTCGAGGCGCTGCTGCAGGTCCGCTTCACCGAGGTGGTGCCGCCGCGCCTGCTGCAGGCCGAGACGGCGAAGGCCGAATCACTCTTTTTCTAGATCGGCTGCCGGCCCGCGCCCGGACGGGGCGCAGGCCGCTGCCTGCAGGCTTTATAGGTTGGTGATGCTGACTGCCCGCGTGTTCAGGTATGCCTCCAGCGCCTCCGGGCCGCCTTCGGTGCCATAGCCCGAATCCTTGATACCGCCGAAGGGCATTTCAGCCGAGGGCGTGGCGCCCTGGTTGATGTACAGCATGCCGACTTCGACCCGCCGCGACAGCAGGTGGGCGATCTTCAGCGAACGGGTGAAGGCGTAGCCGGCCAGGCCGTAAGGCAGGCGGTTGGCTTCGGCGATCGCTTCTTCCAGCGTGTTGAAGCTGCGCACGGCCGCGACCGGGCCGAAGGGCTCATCGTTGAACACGCGGGCATTGAGCGGTATGTCGGTCAGCACGGTCGGCGCAAAGAAGTTGCCGACATCGCCCAGACGTTGGCCGCCGGCGGCGACCGTCGCGCCCTGCTTGACCGCATCCTCGAGGAAATCGGCCATCGCAGTCAGGCGGCGCGGGTTGGCCAGCGGCCCCATCTGGGTGCCTTCGGCCAGACCGTCGCCCACTTTGAGGTTTTGCGCATGCTGGGTCAGCACCGCGGCAAAGTCGTTCTTTACGCTTTCATGCACGAGGAAGCGGGTCGGCGAGATGCAGACCTGACCGGCGTTGCGGAACTTGGCCGCACTCGCGGTCTTTGCCGCCAGTTCCAGATCGGCGTCTTCGGCGACGATCACCGGCGCGTGGCCGCCCAGTTCCATGGTCACGCGCTTCATGTGCTGGCCGGCCAGCGCGGCCAGTTGCTTGCCCACTGCGGTCGAGCCGGTGAAAGTGACCTTGCGGATGACCGGATGCGGGATCAGGTAGCTGGAGATTTCAGCCGGGTTGCCATACACCAGTCCCACCACGCCCGCCGGCACGCCGGCATCGACAAAGGCGCGGATCAGTGCGGCGGGGGCAGCCGGGGTTTCTTCGGCCGCCTTGACCAGGATCGAGCAACCGGTGGCCAGCGCCGCAGCCGCCTTGCGCACCACCTGGTTGATGGGGAAGTTCCATGGGGTGAAGGCGGCGACCGGGCCCACCGGATCCTTCACCACCAGTTGGCTGACCGCCAGATTGCGCGACGGAACGATGCGGCCATAGACGCGCATGCCTTCGTCGGCGAACCATTCGATGATGTCGGCGGCCGCCATTGTTTCCAGCTTGGCTTCCGGTAGCGGCTTGCCCTGTTCCTGGGTCAGCAGGCGGGCGACCTGATCGGCGCGCTCACGGAACAGGCCGGCGGCGCGGCGCATGATCTTGGCCCGCTCGATGGCCGGCATGTCGCGCCAAGTGTCGAAGCCTTGCTGGGCGGCGGCCAGGGCGCGGTCGAGGTCGGCAATGCCGGCGTGGGCAACGCGGCCGATTTCCTGGCCGGTGGCCGGGTTGAAGACGGGCAGGCTGCGACCGTCGGCGGCATCCTGCCATTGGCCGGCAATCAAAAGCTGGGTGTTGGGGTATTCCATGGGCTTTGTCCTTGTGCAGAAAAAAGTGATGCAGCCGTGATTCTAGGCCAGCGGAGCATTTGCGCTCTAGCGCATTGCAGCGCGGGTTTTGTCCCCAGCCGGTGGGGACAGGCGTGTGGGCCAGCGTGTGGATAAGTGAGTGAAAGGCTTGTGCTGACTAAATCAGCGTTTCCCTAGGCGTCGCCACTATTGACGGACAGCCGTGAGCGCAGGCTGCGCCGCTCCAAGCGTCCATCGACCTCGAATTCCAAGGGCAGCGACTTGCCCGTGGAGGCAGACAGGTAATCGACCATCCAGTGTTCATCGAGCGCGTCCAGGCGGGTCGGTGCTGGATGCGTGGCCAGATAGCCGGCGCTGGCGCAGGTGACCTGTTCGAGCCGTCCCTGCTGGCGCACGCCCAGATGGCTTTCGAGTTGTTTGATGATCTGGGTGGCCGAGGCGCGCGGCAGCCCAAGTTGCTCGGCGGCACGGGTAAAGCTGCCGAGTTCGACGATGCGGGTAAACAGGCGCATGGCCTGAAAGCGATCCATACGAGCCAATTATTTGTTCATAAAAAACAGTGTAGTCATTTTGAGGTGCTTTATCTCTTAAAAGCAAACAGCGATCATCCGTGCCATTCTTTCATCATTTCCTTTGATCGCTTCTTCATATGCTGACTCATCTCGAACGCCCTCAGGGCTCGGCCCCCGGCCTGCGCCGCATCCTCGACGACTACGGCCTGACCTATTTCGCCAACGGTCTGATTGCCTTCATCTTTTCCGCCACCGGCCCGCTCGCCGTGATTCTGTCGGTGGGCAGCCGCGGCGGCCTCAGCCAGGCCGAGCTGGCCTCTTGGGTTTTCGGTGTGTTCTTCATCAACGGCCTGATCACGCTGGCGATGAGCCTGCGCTACAAGATGCCGCTCGGCTTTGCGTGGACGATTCCGGGCACCGTGCTGGTCGGCCCGGCGCTGCAGCATCTGTCTTTTGCCGAGGTAATTGGCGCTTTCTATGCGACCAGCCTGCTGGTGCTGGTGCTGGGCGCCAGCGGCTGGGTCAAGCGGGTGATGGGGGCGCTGCCGATGCCGATCGTGATGGGCATGGTGGCGGGCGTGTTCCTGAGCTTCGGGCTGGACATCGTGCGCGCCCTGGATAGCGACGTGGCGATCGCCGCGCCGATGATCATCGCCTTCCTGCTGCTGTCGTCCAGCCCGGCATGGGCCAAGCGCGTGCCGCCGGCGATTGGCGCTTTGCTGATCGGTGCCCTGCTGATTGGCGTGCTCGGCCGGGTCGATACCGCAACGCTCGGCAGCTTCGCCTTCGCCCAGCCGGTGGTGCAGGCGCCGGTGTGGTCGCTGGCGGCGCTGATCGAGCTGGTCGTGCCGCTGGCGATCACCGTGCTGGTAGTGCAGAACGGGCAGGGCACAGCGGTGCTCAAGGGCGCCCAGCATGAGCCGCCGGTCAATGCGATCGCCGTGGCCTGTGGCGTCGGGGCCTTCTTCAGCGCCATGGTCGGCGCGGTCAGCACCTGCCTGACTGGCCCCAGCAATGCGTTGATGACCTCCTCGGGCAAGCTCGATCGCCAATACACCGCCGCGCTCACCTTCGGCCTCTTGGGCGTGCTGTTCGGTCTGATGGCGCCGACCTTCACCGGCCTGATGCTGGCCGCGCCCAAGGAGTTCATCATGGTGCTCGGCGGGCTGGCGATGCTGCGGGTGCTGCAGGGGGCCTTTCTGGGCTCGTTCAGCGGCGGCAAGTTTACGCTCGGCGCACTGGTCAGCCTGATCGTCACGGTGGCCGACATCGGCATGTTCAACATCGGTGCTGCGTTCTGGGGTCTGGTGGCTGGCTTTGGCGTGTCCTGGCTGATGGAAAAGCACGATTTCACCACGCTGGCCAATCGCAACTGAGGGTGATCCTGGGGTGGCGCGCCCAGGCAGGCTGGGTGCGCCCGCTTACAGCTTGCGCCGCAGTGCGCGTAACAAGCGCTGTTCGTCGCCATGCACCAGCGCTACGCCTCGCCCAGCGAAGGAATAGCCCCACAGCCTTTGCCACAGGCTGGGGGTGGCGTCGGGCAACCACAGCAGCGCGCCATCGGCATCGAGCATTTCGCGTTGGCGCACGCATTGCTCAAGCGCCAGCCGTTCGCGTCGCTTATCGGCGCGGCGGGTGCCCCAGCGCTGAAAGCCGTTGATTTCGACGGCAAGCAGATGTCGCCGCCCCGTCACCAGCAAATCCACATCGCCCAAGCCGCGTACACGACGGCCGCACTCCACTGCA
>NZ_VWXX01000038.1 GCF_008632335.1 Thiohalocapsa marina | reverse complement strand
CAACGAACGTGATCGGCTGTTCTTTGCTACGCTCTGTCATTGGTCTGCTCCGCTACCTCGGTTGACGATGCTTCAAGATCATCGCTCATTGTGCCCGCTCTGGGCGCGTTGGAGGAGCGGGGCGGACCATTCCATTACCCTACACGCTACACGCTGTAACCCAGCGATGGTGATCTTCGCGGCACCAAGCGCCAATGGACACTGGATTGCATGCATTGCCCATGGGCCTTCTGGACTGAGGTGGTTGATCGTGAAAGGGTCCCGGGTGCGGCTTTTGTTGACATCACAAATCGAAAGTCAGGATGCACGACCCCAGATTGCAATCACCAGAGCAACCCAGCCATGAGTTCCCACCATGTCCATCAATGCCAGCGGTTCTCTTCGATGCCGATCTCCTCAGAGCATGCTCGCCGCGCTCCTGGTCATACAGCTGTCTGCGGTCCAGGCGACCGAGGATTCCGACAGCGGGAATGAAGCATTGGATGAAGACGCCGCCTGGGAGGCCTTGTTGGCAGAACCCGATCCGGCGGATCTGGTTGCACAAGTCAACGACGGCGATCTCGCCTTTGTGCCGGCCGAACGGGCCGAGGGCGAGCACGCGCACCTCAACCGGATCGCCATCACGACAGACAGTCTGGAAAGCGGCTGGGTGCAACTCGAGCAATGTCACGACAACCTGGATCCGGTGCATGCGGTCCAGATCGTCTTTCGTGAAGGCGGCATCCGGGGACTCGAGATCGCCTCCAGCGAACAGATCGGCCAGGCCTGGATCGATGGGGCCAGTGTTCAGCTGCGGGATGTCGGACGCGATGCCCGCGTCTGCCTGCGCGCCGAAAGCCAGGCCCTGCGCATCCTCGGCGATGGTCGCTATCGCCTCAGAAACGGCCCCTTCATGCGCCGCTTTCTCGACGGCTACTACCCGATGCGAGTGCAACTGGACGTGCAGTATCCCGAGACGCAGCTTCGTCTGATCGGTCAGAGCCCCGAATCCCAGCCCGGATTCGATGTGACCAGGACCGCTGGCGCTCTGCGCATCGATGCCACCTTCGAAGGTCGCCTGATCACCTGTCTCGATTTCTGCAGCCTTGAAACCGGCGATTGCGACATCCCACCGCCAAGCTGCTCCTGAACCGAACTCGGATGAATCGCTGCCTGTCGCCGCGCTGGTCCGGTGGAGTGGCCGGCGTCGTCCTGCAGCGTGCGCCCAGGTCTCGACAACCACCGAGCCAGGCGACGGGAGATGGGCTGGTCAAGCCGCGCAGCCGTGGCGGGACCGGTATAGAATGACCGGCCGTTTGGCTAGCTTTGGCGACAGTACAGCACGATGCAGTCCATTGTTCAGATCCTGGCAGAGGAACTCTCGGCCCGTCCCGCGCAGATCGAGGCGGCCGTGTCATTGCTCGATGACGGCGCTACGGTGCCCTTCATCGCGCGCTATCGCAAGGAGGCCACCGGCGGCCTGGACGATGTCCAGTTGCGCAACCTGGAGCAGCGGCTGGGCTACCTGCGCGAGCTCGAGGAGCGCCGCACGGCGGTGCTGAAGAGCATCGACGAGCAGGGCAAGCTGGACGATGCGCTGCGCGCAGAGATCGCGGCGGCGGAGACCAAGCAGCGCCTGGAGGACCTATACCTGCCGTACAAGCCCAAGCGCCGCACCAAGGCGCAGATTGCCCGCGAGGCGGGGCTGGAACCCCTGGCGGACGCCTTGCTGGCGGATCCGTCGCTGTCGCCGGAGGCCTGCGCGGCGGACTACGTGGACGTCGGCAAGGGCGTGGCCGATGCCGCCGCTGCGCTGGAGGGCGCGCGACAGATCCTGATGGAGCGCTTTGCCGAAGACCCGCAGCTGACCGGGCGCCTGCGCGAACGGCTGTGGGAGCAGGGCGTGCTGGTGTCGCGCGTGATGGACGGCAAGGAGGGCGAGGGGGCCAAGTTCTCGGACTATTTCGACTACCGCGAGCCCATCGCCAGGATCCCGTCGCATCGGGCGCTGGCGCTGTTTCGCGGGCGCAACCAGGGCATCCTGAGCCTGGAGCTGCTGGCCGGTGACGGCGACGACCCCGACGCCCCGTGCCGGGCCCTGATCGCCGGGCAGTTCGGCATCGCCCAGCGTGGCCGACCGGCGGATGCCTGGCTGCTGGAGACCGTGCGCAAGGCCTGGCGCATCAAGCTGATGGTGCGGCTGGACCTGGACCTCAAGGGCCGACTGCTGGAGGCCGCCGAGGCCGAGGCCATCCAGGTGTTCGCGAAGAATCTCAAGGCGCTGCTACTGGCGGCGCCGGCGGGCCGCTTGCCCACCATCGGGCTGGACCCCGGCCTGCGCACCGGCGTCAAGCTGGCGGTGGTGGACGGCACCGGTCGGGTGGTGGAGACCGATACCCTGTATCCGCATGTGCCGAAGAACCAGTGGGACGCCTCCATCGCGCGCCTGGCGACCCTGGCGGCGCGGCATGGGGTCAAGCTCATCAGCATCGGCAACGGCACCGCCTCGCGGGAGACCGACCGGCTGGCGCGGGAGCTGATCCGGCGGCACCCGGAGCTCGGCCTGCGCTCGCTGGTGGTGAACGAGGCCGGCGCGTCGGTCTACTCGGCGTCGGAATACGCCTCGCGCGAGCTGCCGACGATGGACGTGTCGCTGCGCGGCGCGGTGTCCATCGCGCGGCGGCTGCAGGATCCGCTGGCGGAGTTGGTCAAGATCGAGCCCAAGGCCATCGGCGTCGGCCAGTACCAGCACGATCTGAACCAGACCGGACTGGCGCGCTCCCTGGATGCCGTGGTGGAAGACTGCGTGAACGCCGTCGGCGTCGATGTCAACACCGCCTCGGTGCCGCTGCTGGCCCAGGTCTCCGGGCTGACCGCCACCATCGCCGAGAATCTGGTGCGCTATCGCGAGGAGAACGGCGCCTTCCGCAATCGCGCCCAGCTCAAGCGGGTGCCGCGTCTGGGCGACAAGACCTTTCAGCAGTGCGCCGGTTTCCTGCGCATCAACGACGGTGACGAGCCCCTGGACGCCTCGGCGGTGCATCCGGAGGCCTACCCGGTGGTGCGGCGCATCGTCGAGGGCACCGGACGGGACGTGCGCAGCCTGATCGGCGACAGCGCCACACTGCGCCGGCTCGACGCCAGGCAGTTTGCCGATGCCCTGTTCGGCGAGCCCACGGTGCGGGACATCCTGGTGGAACTGGAGAAGCCGGGCAGGGACCCGCGGCCGGAATTTCGCGCCGCCGAGTTCATGGACGGTGTCGAGACCCTGGAGGACCTGCGTCCGGGCATGGTGCTGGAGGGCAGCGTGACCAACGTGACCAATTTCGGCGCCTTCGTCGACATCGGCGTGCATCAGGACGGGCTGGTACACATCTCGATGCTGGCGGACCGTTTCGTCAAGGATCCCCACGCCGTGGTGCAGTCCGGGCAGCTGGTGAAGGTGAAGGTGCTGGAGGTGGACCTGAAGCGCCGGCGCATCGCGCTGAGCATGCGTCTGGATGCGCCCGTCCCGGAGCATGACGGGGCGTCCCGGCGAGACGCCTCGGCGCGGCCCGGTCGGCAGCAGCCCGGTCGGCCCAGGCCCGGTCGGCCCAGGCCCGGTCAAGGGTCAGCCGGTGGGGCGCCGGGCGGCAAGCGCCGCGGCGCCGAGCACTCAGCGGGCACCGCTACAGGCAGCATGGCCGCGGCCTTCGCCAAGGCCCGTCGGGGTTAATGCCTGTTCCCTGCGACCGCGCGGTCAATCGCGTTGGGGTTTGCGATCGTCGGAACGGTCGTCTAAGGTGGAGACCCCACCCAAACCCCGACCCAGTTCAGGAGCATTCCATGTCCGAAGCCAAGTCAGGCGACACCGTCAAGGTCCATTACACCGGCACGCTCGCCGATGGCACCCAGTTCGACTCGTCCCGCGGTGGTACGCCACTGGAATTCACCCTCGGCCAGGGCAATGTGATTGCGGGCTTCGAAGACGCCGTCCTCGGCATGGCGGAGGGCCAGCAGAAGGTGATCACCATTCCCTGCGATCAGGCCTACGGCGAGCGCAACGACCAGATGCTGCAGACGGTGCCGCGCAGTGCGATCCCCGAGGACATCGAACTGGCGGTGGGGCTGATGCTGCACGCCCAGGGGCCGGCTGGCGAGGTGGTGAATTTCACCGTGGCGGAGTTCGACGGTGAAAGCGTGACCGTGGACGGCAATCACCCGCTTGCGGGCCAGGATCTGACCTTCGATCTGGAACTGGTGCAGATCGCCTGAGCGGGCAGGGTGTCGGCGGTCGGGGGGCTCGATCGCCCTTGATCCGAATGCAGATGGCCGACACCCGACCCGTGAAGATCGACGTCCCGTTTATGGTGGGTACGAGGCGCTGAAGCGCCGCTGCGTCACTGTGCCGGTTGCTGCATCTGCTGCTGCATCTGCTGCATCTTTTCCATCTGCTGCTGCATCTGCAGTTTCATCTCTTCGAAGTAGGCGGCGGCCTCTTCGCTGATGGCCATGCCGTCGGCATTGGCGTCCATGCGGTTGAAGGAGTCGATGGTGGGCTGGGCGAATTCCTCCGGGCTGACCAGGCCATCGCCGTCCTTGTCCAGGTTCTTCACGAAGCTCTCGCCGGGATCGGGCATGCCCCGCTCGGCCATGATCTCGAGCATCTCGGGCGGCACCTGCGCCTTGAACGAGGCGCTGGCCTCGGCGGCATCGATGCTGCCGCTGCCGTCGGTGTCCATATTCGCGAACTCCGCCTGCTGCGGTGTTGTGGCCTCTTCGAGCGAGACCATGCCATCGCCGTTGGTGTCCAATTGCTGGATGAAGGCGTCGGCGGGGCTGGCCGCCTGACCCGGAGCCGGGGGTGCGGGCTGTGCCCAGGCCAGGGTAGCGGCGACGCCGGCGCACAGGGCCACGGCGGCGGTGGGGAAGATTCTCTGCATGGTCATGACTCCGGTGGATGAATCCTTTAAGGAGACGGACGTTGCCCGTCGGGCACGCCGACAGCCGAAGGGTAGAGCGCTCGGGCGCCTGTGGCAAATATTCCTGTGGAAACCATTGTATGTGGCCGGGGCAAGATTTCCGGCCACTTCTCCGCGCTTTGCGAAGTGCAGTATGCTGCACGCTTTAACTAGGCCGCCGCCGTCCGGGTCCCGGGCCTCGCGCTCCGGGTTCCGGACATCGGCGGCGTTGCAGCCATCGGCGTCGCCGGTCACCGGAGACGCCTTTTTCATCACTGCCGAGCAGACCGATGTCAGATTCAGCACGCACCAATTTCATTCGCCAGATCATCCAGGACGACCTGGCCAGCGGCAAGCACGCCGCCATCCGTACCCGCTTTCCGCCGGAACCGAACGGCTATCTGCATATCGGCCATGCCAAGTCCATCGTGCTCAACTTTGGTGTCGCCCAGGATTTCGGCGGCACCTGCAATCTGCGTTTCGACGACACCAACCCGCACAAGGAGAACCTGGAGTTCGTCGAGTCCATCAAGGCTGATGTACGCTGGCTGGGTTATGCCTGGGGCGAGCGCGTCTACTTTGCATCGGATTATTTCGAGCGCCTGTACGGCTTTGCCGAGGAGCTGATCCAGCAGGGGCTGGCCTATGTGTGCGATCTCGATGCCGAGGAGACCCGGGCCTACCGCGGCACCCTGACCGAGCCCGGCCGCGACAGTCCCTATCGCGACCGCACGGTGGAGCAGAACCTGGACCTGTTCCGGCGCATGCGCGCGGGCGAGTTCCCGGACGGTGCCCGCACCCTGCGTGCCAAGATCGACATGGCCTCGCCCAACATCAACCTGCGGGATCCGGTGTTGTACCGCATCCGCCACGGTGTGATTCACCACCAGACCGGCAGCGAATGGTGCCTGTATCCCACCTACGACTACACCCATCCGATCTCCGACGCCCTGGAGGGCATCACCCATTCACTGTGCACGCTGGAGTTCGAGGATCACCGACCGCTGTACGACTGGGTGGTGGCGCGGGTGTCCGTGCCCTGCCGGCCGCGCCAGATCGAGTTCAGCCGGCTCAATCTCGAATACACGGTGATGAGCAAGCGCCTGCTGACGCAACTGGTGGAGGAGGGCATCGTCGAGGGCTGGGACGATCCGCGCATGCCCACCCTGGCCGGCCTGCGTCGGCGCGGCTTCACGCCGGAGGCGGTGCGCGAGTTCTGTGCCCGCATCGGCGTGACCAAGGCCGACAACCTGGTGGAGATGGGCGTGCTGGAGAGCGCCATTCGCGACGATCTGGACAACAGCGCGCCGCGGGCCATGGCCGTGCTGCATCCGCTGCGGGTGGTGCTGACCAATCTGCCGCCGGACGCACCGAGCACGATCACGGCGCAGAATCATCCCAAGCACGCGCACATGGGCACGCGCGAGGTGCCGTTCGGCGCCGAGCTCTGCATCGATCGCAGCGACTTCGAGGAGGAGCCGCCCAAGGGCTTCAAGCGCCTGGTGCCCGGCGGCGAGGTCCGGCTGCGCAACGCCTATGTGATTCGCTGCGACGAGGTCATCAAGGATGGCGCCGGCGAGGTCATCGAGTTGCGCTGCTCGGTGGATCCGGACACCCTTGGTAAGAACCCTGAGGGACGCAAGGTCAAGGGGGTGATCCACTGGGTGTCGGCGCAGCACGGGGTGCGCGCCGAGGTGCGGCTGTACGACCGGCTGTTCAGCACGCCGCAGCCGGGCAGCGGCGGAAGCGACTTCCGCGACGACCTGAATCCGGACTCCCTGCGCACCCTGACCGGCTGCCTGCTGGAGCCGGGGCTGGCGGCGGCAATGCCCGGCGCCCGGTTCCAGTTCGAGCGGGAGGGCTACTTCGTGAAGGACGGGGACTCGACCCTCGAGCGGCCGCTGTTCAACCGGGCGGTGACCCTGCGGGACACCTGGGGCCAGGCCCAGGGTGGGCGCCAAGGCCAGGGTCGGCGTCGCTAGCGGCGGGTGAATTCGTGATGGGCAAGCACAGCGACACACAACCCGATGATCCGCTGGGATCCCCCGGCGACGGCATCCCCTGGCTGGAGCGCACGGCGCTGGGCATGGGCATCCGCGGTGCGGCGGTCCTGATCGCCAAGGACCGCCTGACCGCGCTGTTTCGCGCTGAGGCGGAGCGCGCCATGACGCTGGCGTCCGCGCTGTCAGCGGCCGACGGCCGCCGACGGGTGCTGATCCCCCGGTTCTTCGGCATCGAGGACAACAGCCGCGGATGGTCCGTGTTCATGGCGCTGGAGCACCTGGTCATCGTCAACTCCGCCATCGCCGCCATGTTGCCGCGACTGTACTCGGCCCGAGGGCCCGCCGTGGAGGTGCAGCCGGAACAGACCAAGCCGGTGCCGGAAGCGGGGCCGGAGCAGATCCGGGATCTGGCACGGGTGGTAGATCGTTACGGCGACATCGTCGACAAGCTGGGCAACCTGCGCGCCGGCGAGCGCTTTGCACACCCCTGGTATGGCCCGTTGTCCGCGGCGCAATGGCACGCCCTGGCGGCGATCCACAACAGCACCCATCGGCGCCAGATCGAGCGTATCATCCGGGCGCTTCAGGCCGACGCGGACTGACCGGCGTTGCGGGCCGATCGGCCTTGGGCAGGTCGGTCACCGGCGGCTCGCGCATCTGCGGCAGCACGCCGATCAGGCTGGCCGGCAGGCGGGGCAGGGCGCTGATCAGGGACACCACCAGCGACGCCAGGTAGGGCACCGACTGCACCAGCAATACCCCCGCCCACAGCCGTACGTCGGTCATGTAGCTGTCGTCGCGTTGCAGCACGGCCAGGGCGCCGAGCCAGAAGGCGAGCAGCAGCAATGCCTCCTCGCGGGCGTCGGCGAGCACCCGGACCAGGGTCGGTGCATCGGCGCGCTTGGGGGTGCGAAAGAAACCCAGCCCCCCCTGAAACAGCCCGGCAAACATGGCGCGGGCCACGGTATGCGACAAGGCCAGGCCGGCGAGCCCGGCAGCCAGACTCTGGCGCCAGCCGGCGGCCACGCGGCGGCGATAGAGCACCAGGCTCTTCAGCAGCTTGAAACCAAACAGGACGATGGGCACCAGGGCGACGGCCATGTACGGCGGTGTCACCTGGTGCGGAAGCAGCACCATGGCGAGGGTCCAGGCCAGGGCGGCACCGTTGAACAGCAGGTTCACGCCGTCGGCGAGCCAGGGCAGCCAGCCGGCGACGAAGTGCCAGCGCTGTCCGGCGGTGAGTCTGGTGGGGAGTCCGGCGGGTGTCGGCCCGAGCAGTTGCCGGCGGTGCGCCCGCAGGATGCGCATGGCGCCGTAGGCCCAGCGCAGACGCTGTTTCTTGAAATCGGCAAAGCTGTCCGGCATCAGGCCGCGGCCATAGGTGGCGGGGATGTACAGGGCCTTGTGGCCGGCCTCGAACAGCCGCAGGCCGAGCTCGGAATCCTCGGTGATGCACCATTCCGCCCAGCCGCCTAGCGTCTCCAGCGCGTGGCGCCGGATCATGGTCATGGTGCCGTGCTGGATGATGGCGTTGCGCTCGTTGCGGGTCACCATGCCCAGGTGGAAGAAGCCGCGGTATTCCGCCAGGCACATGGCCTTGAACGCATTCTGGTCGCCGTCGCGGTAGTCCTGGGGCGCCTGCACGAAGGCGACCGTGTCGTCGAAGAAGGCAGGCACCAGGTCCCGCAGCCAGTGCCGGTCAACCAGGTAGTCGGCGTCGATGACGGCGATGATGCCCGCCTTGGGGTCGGTGCGGGCCAGGGCGAAATTCAGCGCCCCCGCCTTGAACCCCGCCAAGGGATCGACATGGAAGAAGCGGAAGCGCAACCGTGTCTGTCCGTCGGCGCGCGCGTTCAGGCGCGCACAGTGGTCGCGTACCGGCTGCCAGACGCGCGGATCCCGGGTGTTGTTGTCGATGACCAGGACCTCGAAGCCCGGATAGTCCAGCGTCGCCAGGGCGTCCAGGGTCTCGCAGACCAGGTCCGGCGGTTCGTTGTAGGTGGGCACATGCACCGAGACCCGGGGCAGCCAGGCATCGGCTACCGGCCGTTGGGGAAAGGCCCGCCGCCAGCGCTTCAGCCACAGGGCCTCCGCCCACTCGTGCGCCTCCGCCGTCAGCAGCACCAGCACGCCGATGCCGCCAATCAGCAGCAAGATCCCGACGACGGCGGTGGCCGGGGTCATGTATTGCCGCGTGTAGTCGTACACCAGCCAGACCGCGGCGGTGGACAGCGCATAGGTCACCAGCGCCAGAAAGCCCCGGCCGGAGGGCGACAGCGTGGCGCTGTCGCGATAGAGCAGCACCAGCAGCAGCACCGCGAGCCCCACCGACAGCGCCGCGAGTTCCTGCCAGTCGGGGATGCGCACCACCGGCTGGGTCAGCGTGAACTTGGGCGCGCGTTGGGCATCGTAGACGCCCCAGTAGGTGCCGATGGCCCCTTCGATCTTTTTCTTCCAGGGCTGGTCGAAGGCCTCCATGACGTAATACACCACCCCCTCCTGCTCCGCCCGCGCCAGGAAGCGACGCAGGAAGCGGGTCTGGTTCGCCTGGGAGGCCTCGGCGCCGCGGTTGCGCCGTCCGTTGCTCGGCCAGCCCACCTCGCCGACGATCACCGGCTTGTCCGGGAAGGCGCGCTGCACCTCGTACAGCCGCTCGAAGGCGAAATCCACGGCCTGCCCGATGGGCAACCCCTCCCAGTAGGGCAGCAGGTGCACGGCGATGAAGTCCACATGCTCCGCCAGCTCCGGGTACTTCAGCCAGATGTGCCAGGGTTCGGCGGTGCCCACCGGGATGTCGGTGAGGCGGCGGATGCGCTCCAGATGCGCGATCAGCATCTGCGGCCGGACCTCGCGCCGCAGGATGGACTCGTTGCCCACCAGCACGCGCACGATGTTGTCGTGCCATTGCCGCAGCACCCCTTCCAGGCGCTGCAGTTCGCGTTCGTCTGCGTCGGGCAGTCCGCTGATCCAGGCGCCGAGGGCGACATTCAGGCCGTGGGCGTCGGCCAGGCGCGGCACCTGGGCCATGGGGCCGTCGACGGTGTAGGTGCGGATGGCATGGGCGTCGCCCTGGAGCAGGGCCAGGTCTTCGTCGATCTCGTGCAGCGACGGGTAGATCTGCCGCGTGGGATCGTCGTCCGCCCGCATGGGCGAGAAGGAAAAGCCCTGAATGCGGGTTGGCCAGGGGGGCTCCAGGCTCGGGCGGTTCATCATGGCCCACAGCCCCACCGTGAGCAGCGCGATCAGCGCAGGGATCAGCACGACACCGAGACGCCTCATGGCAAGCGTGCTCCAGGCGAGGGCGCGACGGGTGCGCCGGGTGGACGGATTGGCGGACTGTCCGCCGATGGTTGGGCCAGGAACCACTGCCAGGTCCCCGCGACCGGTTCGACGGTATATCCGGGGGGCAGGGCGTCGCGGACTTCCGCGCCGGGCAGCAACAGCACGATGGCGTCCCGTTCAGACGCCGGCAGTGGCTGGTCGGCACCTGACTGGATCCGGATGCGCACCCGCGCGTCCAGGTCATGCGCCAGGGAGAGCAGCTCGCCGGTGGTGATGCCGCTCGGGCTGGCCACGACCAACGGCCGCGGTTGCGCGTTCGCGAGACGCGCGATCTCCCGGTTTTGCGCGCTGAACTGCTTGGTCCACCAGGTATCCGCCAGCAGGATGCGCGCCTGCGACCAGAGGCCCAGTCCCAGCACAAGGACGAGCACGAGGCCGGGCACGAGGCCGGGCACGCCCCTGGTCTGCGCCACCGCGCCAGCCGGGTCCGCCGGACCCATTCCGCTGCGCCCCCCGGCCGCGCGGGTGATGGCCGTGCCGAGGCTCCAGGCCACCATCAGCTGCAGGCCGAGTATCGCCGGCAGGCCGTAGCGCACATGCAGCGAGCGGCTGCCGCCCAGCAGCAGATCCGGGCCAAGGACCGGGCCGAGCCCGGCCAGTGCCAGCAAGGGCAGGAACCAGCGCTGCGGCAGCGGCGCGCGCCACAGAGAGTGGGCCAGCGCAATGCCGAGCGGCAGCCATAGCCACAGCAGGGCCGCCGGCGCTTGCGCCTGGGGGACGGGGTCCACGAACGCCCGCACTCCATGCTGCGCCCAGGCCAGCAGAATGCGCTGGGTGCCCACCGCGCGTTCCATCCATTGGGTGTGCCCTGCGGCACTGTCCAGCGCCGACAGCAGCACCGCCAGCCAGGGGCTGAACAACAGCAGTGCCGTGGCCACCGCCAGCACCCAGGCGAGCGCCTGTCTCTTTTCCGGTCTGTTTTCAGGTCTGTTTCCAGGCCTATTTCCAGGCCTGTTTACAGGTAGGGGCGCGCGACCGGCCAGCCAGCCGTAGAGCGCATGCACCGGCAGCAGCGCGATGAACAGCAGATGGCTGTACAGGCCCAGGGTCAGCAGCAAACCATACAGCCACCAGTCGCGGCTTTGTCCGCGGCGCAACGCCCGCAACAGCGCGGCGCTGGCCGCCAGCAGCAGCACCGTCCAGAGTGCATATTGGCGTGCCTCCTGGGCATACAGCAGGTGCATCGGCGAGACCGCCAGCAGCAGCGCCGCCACCCAGGGCACGGCGCCGCGTCCGAACAGTTCGCGCATCAGCCAGCATGCCGCCAGCGGCAGCAGCAGGCCGAAGACCGCTGCGGTGCCGCGCAGGGCAACCACCGGGTCCAGCGGCAGCCGGGTGGACAGATGGCCGAGCAGGTAGTAGAGCGGGGCATGCTCCGGATGCTCCGCCAGGGCGTGCAGGGTGTCGGGCCAGCCCCGCTCGGCATCCGGCTGTTGCAGTCGCAGCAGGTCCGCCGGTGTCAGCAGTGCGCCATCGGACAGGCGTTGCAGGTCGGCGTTGTCGTAACCGAGCACCCGGACCAGGCTGTGGGCCTCGTCGTGCCAGACGGGCAGGCGCTCGAGGCCCGCAAGGCGCAGGACCGTGATGGCAACGATGACCACGGCAAGCGCCGCGCGCAGATCGATCGGCAGGGAGGAAGGTCTGTGCAATGGCGGAGGACAGCAGGCCCGCGAAACCTGGATCATAAGCACGGATGACACAACAGACGAGCGGTTTTTTTTGGCCGCAGGCGGGGGCCTGTGCGACAGGCTGAGCCGCCTGTGCGTCCGCGGCTGGTCCGGGTCCGATTTCCACGCCGGTAACGGTTACAGTCGGTGTCGGGAATCTGGCATACTGCCTCGCAATGCTCGCCCGCGCCCTGCCGATCGGCAGCGGCCCGGTTCGTGATCCTGACCGCCGTGCGGGGAGCCCTGCCGGAATCCGCACGGGGAACGGGCACCACAGGACGCCATGCCGATGAGGACTGGAATGAGCCCTGAGCCGATGGACTTTCAGTTGCCGCAGGGGGGCGATATCGAGGCTGTCCTCGAGCGGATCCGCGCCACCCTGTCATGCGAGGTGGAGCCGGAAGCGACCTGGCGCCGACGGTATCTGGACAGCTTCGACTGGCTGCTGTACGGCGTCGGTGCGGCGCTGGAGGAGCAGGTCGCGGGTACGGGGCAGGAACCGGGACAGGGCCAAAGTCGGCGTCTGCTCTGGATCGACCTGGCAGTCGACAGCGCGGATGAGGCACAGGTGCTGGATGCCGAGCCCGGCTTTGCCGACGACCTGCCCCCCGGCGCGCTGCGGGAACGTCTGGCCCCGGTGCTCGGCGTCCGGCGCCTGCTGCCGATGGCCGAGGTGAACACGCGCGCAATCCGGGTGCGCGTGCTGAACGACGACGCCAAGACCGTTGCGCGCATCCACCTGGAGGACAACCGTCTGTCCGACCCGGTGTCCCCGGCCCGGCTGTCCGCGCGACTGCGGCTGCTGCCCGTGCGAGGCTATCTGGACGAGTTCGCCGCCACGGCACGGTTGCTGCAGGAAATCGCCCGTCCCGTGGCCGAGCCCGGAGTGCTGGTGCTCGAGGCCCTGGCCGCGGCCGGCCGCCGCCCGGGTGACTATTCCAGCAAGCTCGACTACCGGCTCGATCCCGCGCAACGGGCGGATGCCGCCACCAGGTTCATCCTGCTTGGGCTGCTGGACACCATCGAGACCAACATCGACGGTACCCGGCGCAACCTGGATTCGGAATTCCTGCACGATCTGCGCGTCGCCGTGCGCCGGACCCGATCGGCCCTCGGCCAGATCAAGGGCGTGTTCCACGACGCCGCCGTCGCGCACTTCAAGGCGGAGTTTGCCTGGGTGCAGCAGGTGACCGGCCCGGTGCGTGATCTGGACGTCTACCTGCTGGATTTCCCGAACCTGCGCGCATGCCTGCCGGAGGGGCTGCGGGCGGACCTGGACGCCCTGCGCGACTGGCTCAGCGCCCATTATGACGACGAACAGCAGCGCCTGGTGCAGGCGCTGGCGTCGCCGCGCTTTACCACGCTGCTGCACGACTGGCGGGTGTTCCTGGAGGGGCCGCTGCAGCAGGCCGCGCCCGACGGCGCCGCCCTGCCGATCAAGGCCCTGGCAGACCAGCGGATCTGGCGCATGTTCAAGCGCGTGCGCGGCGAGGGCCGGGCCATCGATGCGCAGTCGCCGGCGGAGGAGCTCCACGAGCTGCGCAAGAGCTGCAAGAAGCTGCGCTACCTGATGGAATTCTTCCAGAGCCTGTACCCGGACAAGTCCATGCGCAGGCTGATCAAGCAGACCAAGGTGCTGCTGGACAACCTGGGCCGGTTCCAGGACCTGGCGGTACAGGCCGAGCATCTGCGCGAGACGGCGGAGCGCATGCGTGCCGACAATGCCGCGGACGTGGGCACCCTGCTGGCCATGGGCGGGCTCGTCAGCCACATGCTGGAGGGGCAGCAGCGGGCGCGCCGGGAGTTTGCCGACACCTTCGCCCAGTTCGACACCAAGGACAACTGCAAGCTGTTCCGTCGCCTCTTTCTGGACAGCTCCGGGGAACAGGCCCGGCATCAGAACCGGCACAGCGCCGGCGCCGAGTCGGACGCGGCCGATGCCGTTCATGGAGCGGGCCAGTGAAGATCGTTGGCGTGTACAGCATCAAGGGGGGCGTCGGCAAGACTGCCACGGCCGTGAACCTGGCGTACCTGTCCGCCGTGGCCGGTCGGCGCACGCTGATCTGGGATCTGGATCCCCAGGGGGCCGCGTCCTACTACTTCCGGGTCAAGCCTCGGGTCAAGGGGGGCGGCCGTGCGCTGCTCAGCGGACGGCGCGAGCTGGACGACGCCATCAAGGGGACCGACTTCGAGCGGCTGGACCTGCTGCCGGCGGATTTCTCCTACCGCAACCTGGACCTGATGCTGGACGCGGGCAAGAAGCCCGAGCGCCAGCTGGAGCGTCTGTTGCGGCCGCTGCGGCAGGACTACGACCTGCTGTTCCTGGACTGCCCGCCGAGCATCTCCCTGGCGTCGGAAAACATCTTCCGCGCCGCCGATGCCTTGCTGGTGCCGCTGGTCCCCAGCACCCTTTCCGCACGGACACTGACCCAACTGACCGCGTTCCTCGACAGCGACCGGGTGCGGCGGGCGCCGCGGGTGTTGCCGTTCTTCTCCATGGTGGACGAGGAGCGCCCCCTGCACGGCGACACCATGGCGCGGCTGGCAGAACGGCACCCTGAGCTGCTGCGGACCGTCGTGCCCCTGGCGCCGGAGGTCGAGCGCATGGGGCTGCACCGGATGCCGCTGCCCGCCTATGCGCCGGCGCACCGTGCCGCCGACGCCTACCGCGACCTGTGGTCAGAGCTGGAGGCCGCCGTCGCCTGAGCTCGGCCCTGGCCTTCCGCTGCGCTCGATCCGCACCGGCGGCGTGACCGCGGAACCCGGTCCGGGGATCCCGCATTGTCGCCGTGCGCCGTGGTCGCCTATACTCTGCGGCATTTGGCGGTGAACGCGCCCCGGCCGTGCCGGCGCCTTGAACGCATCGGCGTGAGGCCTCTCCGCAAAACTCCGGAAACGAATCCCTGCGACGAAACTCTATGAACAACCGCGTCCCCTCCTGGCCGATCCGGTTCAAACCGACCCGTTTGAAACCGAACCCTTCGAAAACACGCTCCTCGAAGTCGGTCTTATCGAAAACGCGCCTGTCCGGATCGATCTGGTCCAGATCGATCTGGGCCCTTGCCCTAGGTTGCTGTGTCTCGCTGCCGGCCGCGGCCGAGGACCTGCTGCAGATCTACGATCTGGCGGTCAACAGCGATCCGACCCTGCGCGAGGCGGAGCAGACCCTGTATGCCACTCGCGAGATCAAACCCCAGGCCCGGGCGTTGCTGCTGCCCAACTTCGGCGT
The DNA here is from genome assembly GCF_008632335.1 of Thiohalocapsa marina. Taxonomy (GTDB): domain Bacteria; phylum Pseudomonadota; class Gammaproteobacteria; order Chromatiales; family Chromatiaceae; genus Thiohalocapsa; species Thiohalocapsa marina. Next base: position 23,932 of record NZ_VWXX01000038.1, on the reverse strand, counting down.
CACCGGGTCCGTGGAGTACCAGAACGTCAAGACCAGCGGCAGCAGCACCACCACCGGCAGCTTCAACCGCAACGACACCTTCGACACCTCCAGCGCCTCGGCGGTGCTGTCGCAGTCGGTTTACAACCGGGCCGACTGGGTTCGGCTGAGCCAGTCGGACAACACCATCGCCCAGGCCGAGGCGGAATACCGCAACGCCGAGATCGACCTGATGGTGCGCACCACCCAGGCCTATTTCGAGGTGCTGCGGGCGGCGGATCTGGTGCGGGTGCAGGAGGCCCTGGTCGCGGCGGACGAGCGGCAGCTGGAGCAGTCCAGGCAGCGCTTCGAGGTGGGGCTGGTCGCCATCACCGACGTCAATGACAGCCAGGCCGCCTACGACCGCTCCCGGGCCAACCTGATCACCGCCGAGAACGATCTGGACAACGCCTGGGAGGCCCTGCGCCGTATCGTCGGCCCGGTGTCGGTCCCCTTGGCCCGACTCGGCGACCGGTTGCCGCTGGCGGCGCCGGAGCCGAACGACATCGACGTCTGGGCGGAGACCGCGCTGGCCAACAACTTCGGCATCGTGGCGGCGAAACAGGCGGCCGAGGCGGCGCGCAAGGGGATCGAGGTGGAGCGATCGGGCTACTTTCCGTCGCTGGACATGCAGGCCGGCTACGGCATCAATCGCTCCGGCGCCGACTTCGGCTCCGACACCGACTCCGCCTTCGTCGGCCTGAACGTGACCGTGCCCATCTACCAGGGTGGCGCCGTCGCCTCGCGCACGCGCCAGGCCGGACACAACTTCCGCGCCGCACAGGATCGGCTGGACCAACAGCGCCGGGCGGTGATGAATCAGGTCAAGGACGCCTTCCGCGGCATCCTGTCCAGCATCAGCGACGTCAAGGCCCGGCAGGCGGCCATCGTCTCGGCGCGCAGCTCGCTGGAGTCCACCCAGGCGGGGCTCGAGGTGGGTACCCGTACCCAGGTGGACGTGCTCAACGCCCAGCGGCAGCTGTTCCAGGCGGAGTTCGACTATCTGTCGGCCCGCTACAACTACATCATCAATGGCATCCTGCTGCATCAGGCCACCAGCACGCTGAACCGCGATGTGCTGGCCCGTGGCAATGCCTGGCTGACCGCCGCCGACACGGTGCCGCCGCCGGCCTACTGAGTCCTGGTCCATCAAGCCCAACCCGCCCCGTTTCTCCGACCCTCGCGACGGTAGCCCGCCATGTCCGGAAACAGCATCGGACGCTCGTTCGTCCTCACCAGCTTCGGCGAGAGCCACGGGCCGGCCATCGGTGGCATCGTCGATGGCTGCCCGCCCGGGCTGCCCTTGTCGGAGGCGGACCTGCAACAGGATCTGGACCGGCGCAAGCCGGGCCAGTCGCGCCACACCACCCAGCGGCGGGAGTCGGACCGGGTTCAGATCCTGTCCGGCGTGTTCGAGGGTGTGACCACCGGCGCGCCCATCGGACTGCTGATCCAGAACGAGGATCAGCGCTCCAAGGACTATGCCGAGATCGCGGCAAAATTCCGGCCCGGACACGCAGACTATACCTATACCATGAAGTACGGTCGGCGCGATTACCGCGGCGGCGGGCGTTCCTCGGCACGTGAGACCGCCATCCGGGTGGCCGCCGGCGGCATCGCCAAGCGCTGCCTGCAGACACTGGCCGGGGTGCGGGTGCGGGGTTATCTGTCGCGGCTCGGGCCGATCCGGACCGCGGCCGTGGGCGAGCCCGGGTTCGATTGGGACCAGGTGGAGCGCAATCCGTTCTTCAGCCCCGTGGCGGAGCGGGTGGCGGAAATGGAGGCCTACATGGATGCCCTGCGCAAGTCCGGGGACTCCATCGGCGCCGAGGTGACGGTGATCGCCGAGGGGGTGCCGCCCGGCCTCGGCGAGCCGGTGTTCGATCGGCTGGATGCCGACATCGCCCATGCCCTGATGAGCATCAATGCCGTGAAGGGCGTGGAGATCGGCGCCGGTTTCGACTGCGTGGAGCAGAAGGGCACCGAGCATCGCGACGCCATGACCCCCGAGGGCTTCGTCGGCAACAACGCCGGCGGTGTGCTCGGCGGCATCTCCAGCGGCCAGCCCGTGGTGGCCCGGCTGGCGCTCAAGCCCACCTCCAGCGTGCGGCTGCCGGGGCGCACCGTGGACCTGACCGGTCAGGCCACCGAGGTCATCACCAAGGGACGACATGATCCCTGTGTCGGCATTCGCGCCACTCCCATCGCCGAGGCCATGCTGGCCCTGGTACTGGCGGACCACCTGCTGCGACACCGCGGCCAGAACGCCGATGTCCGGCCACCGCTGTCGCCGCTGCCCGCCAGCGCCCCCTGAGCAACACCCCGGCTGACCCGGCCGGGCTGTGGAAGCGGACGTCTCGCGATCCCTGATCCATGCCCTACGTCCGCCTCTCCAGCTACTACTTCTTCCATTTCGCCGCCCTTGGGGCGCTGGTCCCCTTCTGGGGGCCGTACCTGCTGCAACGCGGTTTCGATGCCGCCGCCATCGGTCTGCTGATGGCCATCCTGATGGGCACCAAGATCATTGCGCCCATCGTCTGGGGCTGGCTGGCGGACCGCTCCGGCCGGCGCATGCCCATCGTGCGTGTTGGCGCCGCGCTGGCGGTGTGCTGCTTCCTCGGCGTGTTCTGGGCCGACAGCCTGACCGGCATGGTGCTGGTGATGGCCGCGTTCAGCTTCTTCTGGAATGCGCCCCTGCCGTTGATGGAATCGGTCACCTTCAACCACCTGGGGGCGCGGGTCAACCGCTATGCCAGCGTGCGCCTATGGGGCAGCATCGGCTTCATCCTGACTGTGGCCGGCATCGGCTGGTGGCTCGACCGCGCCGGCGGCCTGGCGACACCGACCGGGGCGTTGCTGATTCCGGTCACGGTGCTGGTGCTGTTCATCGGCGTCTGGTTCAGCTGCCTGCTGATCCCGGATCGGGGGCAGCCGCCGGCTACCCATGGCGCCCAGGCGTCCCTGCGCGGCCTGCTGCGCCGGCCGGAGATCTTGTTCTTTCTGCTGGCCTGTCTGCTCATGCAGGCCAGTCATGCAGCCTATTACGCCTTCTATTCCATCTTTCTCGAGTCGCACGGCTACACCAGCACCGTCGTCGGTGCCCTGTGGGCGCTGGGCGTGGTCATCGAGGTGCTGGTGTTCCTGCGCATGCACTGGCTGCTGGAGCACTTCGGCGCGCGCCAGCTGCTCCTGGCCAGCCTGGCGCTGGCGGCGGTGCGCTGGCTGATGATCGGCTTCTTCATCGAGCAGTGGGCGCTGCAGATCCTCGCCCAGGGGTTGCATGCGGCGAGCTTCGGCGCCTTCCACGCATCGGCCATCCATCTGACCCATCACTACTTTCCGGGGTCCACCCAAGGGCGCGGGCAGGCCCTGTACAACAGCGTTAGCTTTGGTCTGGGCGGTGCCCTCGGCAGCCTGCTCAGCGGTGCCCTGTGGTCCGGCGTCGGGGCCACTGCCACCTTCGTCGTCGCCGCGGTGGCGGCGGCGCTGGGATGGCTGGCCGCGTTCGGATTCGTCGATCGCGCCCGGCGGTACTGATTCACCATCCCGGGCTCGGGGCTGACCCGGAGCAAGGGTCCGTATTCTGGAAAGTGGTATGATGCCTAGGTATTTCAAACAATCAGAGGTTGATCGTCATGGCATCCGAGACAGACAGAACGGACACCCCGGTCGAGAATGCACCCGGCAAAACGGAAACATTGCGTGACGATCAATGGGTCGAGGTGGACGGCAAGCGACAGCGTCTGCGTGAACTGCTTGAAGAGCACGCCCAGACCCGGGCCACCCTTGCCAGCTTCAAGCGGGAAAACCGCAGCGCCGTGATCAAGCGCCGCGACGAAAAGGCGCTGAAGCCCTTCCAGGCGGAACTGATCCGGATGCAGAAGTATCTGGAGGAGACGCAAAAACGGGTGATCATCCTGTTTGAGGGACGCGATGCGGCGGGCAAGGGCGGCACCATCCGCCGGGTGACCCGCTACATGAACGAAAAGCACTACCGTGTGGTGGCCCTGGGCAAGCCCACGGAGCATCAGCGCACCCAGTGGTTCTTCCAGCGCTATGTCGAACAGTTTCCCCACGGCGGCGAGCAGGTGCTGTTCGATCGCAGCTGGTACAACCGCGCCATGGTGGAGCCGGTGTTCGGCTTCTGCACGCCCGAGGAGTACGAGAACTTCATGCACGGCGTGGTGGGCTTCGAGAAGGATCTGGTGCGCCAGGGCACCATCCTGATCAAGCTCTATTTCAGCGTCACCAAGGAGGAGCAGGCGCGCCGGTTCGAGCGGCGCAAGACCGACCCGCTGCGGCAGTGGAAGCTGTCCGAGATCGATGTCCAGGCGCAGGATCGCTGGGATGATTTCACCCACCAGAAATATGAGATGCTGCGCCGCACCCATACATCCTGGGCGCCCTGGACCATTATCCGTTCCAACAACAAGGCCAAGGCGCGGCTAAATGCCATCAAGGTCATTCTCAATTCCGTGCCCTATCAGCGCCTGAATCCGGACCTGGATTTCGTGCCGGACCCCAGCGTGGTGGTCTCGGGGGCCAGGGAACTGGAGGTCATGGAGGCGCAGATGTTGCGCGAGGGCCGCTTCACGGTTTGATGTATCCGGTTCGTCCCGGCCGTCGTTATCCACCCGGCGCCAGCGTCGTCGACCACGGCATCAACTTTTCCATCTACAGTCGCCACGCCACCGGGGCGACCTTGTTGCTGTATGCGGATGCCGCGGCGAAGACGCCGTTTCAGGTGATTGCGCTGGATCCGGAGGTGAATCACACCTTCTTCAGCTGGCATGTGCAGGTGGTGGGGCTGCCGCCGGGGACACGCTACACCTGGCGCATGCAAGGGCCGCATGATCCGGTGGGACACGGCTGGCTGTTCGACGGCGACGTGGAGCTGGTGGATCCCTGGGCGCGTGCGGTGGACACCCGCCGCTGGGATCGCGCGCGGCGCTGCCGCGAGGGTGCGCAGGCCCACGACTCCATCCGCGGCATCGTGCTGGCAGACGACTACGACTGGGAAGGCGATCAGCTGCTGCGCATGCCGTCCCAGGAGATGATCATCTATGAACTGCATGTGGGCGGCTTCACGCGGCATCCGTCTGCCGGCGTGGCCCACCCCGGCAGCTTTCTCGGGCTGGTGGAGAAGATCCCCTATCTGCGTTCGCTGGGTGTCACCCATGTCGAGCTGCTGCCGGTCATGGCGTTCGATGAACAGGACGTGCCTGAGCCGGTGGGCGCCGCCGGGCTGAGCAACTTCTGGGGCTACAGCACGCACAGCTTCTTTGCCCCGCACCCCGGCTATTGCGTCGATCCGGAGCGCCAGCGCGACGAGTTCCGCGACCTGGTCAAGGCCCTGCACCGGGCCGGCATCGGCGTATTGCTGGACGTGGTGTTCAACCACACTGCCGAGGGCGGCCAGGGCGGGCCCCTGATCAACTTCAAAGGCATTGGCAACGAGACCTTCTACATGCTCGATGCCGCGGACCGTTCCCGCTATCTGGACTTCACCGGTTGCGGCAACACGGTGAATGCAAACCATCCGTTCATGGCCCGCTTCATCATCGACTGCCTGGAATACTGGGTGCGCGAGATGCACGTGGACGGCTTCCGTTTCGATCTGGCCAGTGCCATGGCCCGCGACGAGAACGGCGTTCCCATGCACCACCCGCCGGTGCTATGGGGCATCGAGCTGTCCGACGTGCTGGCCGGCAGCAAGATCATTGCCGAGGCCTGGGATGCGGCGGGGCTGTACCACGTGGGGTCCTTTCCCGGGTACCGGTGGATGGAATGGAACGGCCGCTACCGCGATGACCTGCGCCGTGCGGTGCGCGGGGACGGCGGCTTGATCGACCAGGTCGCCACCCGCATCGCCGGCAGCAGCGATCTCTATCAGGGGAACCTGCGCCACCCCATCAACAGCATCAACTTCATCACCTGTCACGACGGCTTCACGCTGCTGGACCTGGTGAGCTGCGACAAAAAGGCCAATGCGCCGAATCACGAGGGCAACCGGGATGGCTGCGCGCACAACCTGAGCTGGAATTGCGGCGCCGAGGGCCCGTGCAACAGCCCGGCCATTCTCGCCCTGCGTCGACGTCAGGCGAAGAACTTCATGGCCGTGCTCTTCCTGAGCCAGGGCATTCCGATGCTGAATGCCGGTGACGAGCTGTTGCGCTCCGCGGCCTGCAACAACAACACCTGGTGCCAGGACAATGCCCTCGGCTGGATCGACTGGTCCCTGGCCGAACGCAATGCCGACATGTTGCGGTTCGTTCGCGGCATGATCGCGCTGCGCAAGCGGCATCCCAGCCTGCGGCGGCGACAGTTCCTCAGCCATCGGGAAATCGAGTGGTTCGGCCCCGAGGGCGAGGCCCCGGACTGGAACGCCGAAGATGCCAGGGAGCTGGCCTTCACCCTGCACGGGCGCGGAGGTGAGGAGCCACCGCTGCATGCCGTGTTCAATTTTGGTGCCGGCGCCTGCACCTTCGTGTTGCCGACGCTGCCGGGGTGGTCATGGGCGGTTGCCGCACGGACCTGGGCCAGATCACCCCAGGACCTTGTGGAACGCAGCGATCAGCGACCCCTGAGCCGCAGTCGGGTCGGTGTGCCGGCGCATGGCGTGCTGGTGCTGGAGGGAATCCGGACCGACGGCGGTTGACTCTGTCAGCTTGGATCCAGCCTGGTCCCGGCTAGGATTCAGCCTGGTCTCGGCTCAGGGTTGCACTGGAGCGATCGCCCAGCGTGATGGGCGCGCCTGTGGTCTGGCCATGGGCCAGCAGCAACTGCGACACCGCGTTTTCCGCCTGCTCGTCCAGGCCGCGGAACATCAGGCCGATGCCATCCTTGTTGCGGTGGACCACTAGCGCCGGCAACCGGACGCTGCAGGGGCCATGGGCAGAGGTAACCGTGAGCCGTACGTCCAGGCAGCCATTGCAGGGTGCCCGCATGGAGGTATGCACGAACAGCCCGCCCTGGCATATGTTCCAGGCGATACCGGGGCCGAATGCACCGTCAGTGAAGTGCAGGCTCACGGGTATCTCGATCGGGACACGTCGATGCCAGCGGTGTTCCATCATGGGTGCTGTCTTGCCTCGATTCCGTTGTGCGAATGCTTGGGGCCGATCGCTTGGGGCCGATCGCTTGGGGCCGGTATTTTTGGCCAATTCATACCCTTAGTGTAGGACAGGATGCGCCTAATTACTCGGCATTCGGCGAAAAAACCTGGGTCCGGCGCAGCCATCTGAACAGCCGTCTGTACAGCTCCCTGCAAGGCTGATGGGCAGGCCGCTGCCAAATCAGGCAAAATAACCGGCTGAGACGAGACTGGCAGCGAGCGAGTGGATGACATCGAGCACCAAGGCACACCTGTCCGGACGGGGCGGACCGGGTCGGCCCCGGCCGGGGGAGGATGTCTGAACCGATCCGTCCAGATCGACGCGGAAGAGCGGACACTGGAGGCCGTGCCGGAGTCGGCCCCAGAGTCGGTGCCGGAGTCGGCTCCAGAGTCTGCCGAGCAGCCGGCGTTTCCGGACACCGCCGCGGGTACCCACCTGACGCTGTATCCGGCATCCGCCGGCACGCTGATGCTGCGGTGGCATCTGGAGCCGGGACTTGCCGAGGAGGCCCGTGCCGCCTTCGGCCGCGCTGCCCCGGTGGCGACTATCCGTCTGCTGCGGCTGGATGTCTCCGCTCCGCCCCGGATCCAGGCTTCGGCCTCCGTGGGTGCGATCGAGCACTGGAGCGACGGTGGTGCACTCTACGACTATGGCGGCGACGGCGAGTTCCTGGCGGAACTGGGCCTGGGCACCGCAGACGGCGGCTGGGTGTTGCTGGCGCGGTCCAACCGCTGCCGGTCCGTTGCGGCGACGTCTCTGGCACGGCCCGAGACGAAACTGCAAGTTACATCCGGGCCAGTCGCGGAACAGAGCACGGAATCCGTCACGGAACGCGTCACAGCCCCAGTCAGGTGCCCGATACCAGAATCAGTGACGGCAACGGAACCGGATCCCGAACCGGAGCCGGAGCCCGAATCGGAGCCGGAGCAGAAGTCAGCGCCGGCAAAGAAGCCGGAGCCGGAACGAAAGCCGGAGGTCAGGGCCGGCAGCGGGCCGCTACGTCGCCCGGCATCTGCACAGGGCTTCGAACTGGACGCCGAACTGCTGGTCCATGGCGGGGCCGCCCCGGGGACGCTGCTGGATCTCGGCGGACATGCCTACCGGGTCGGGCCGGGCGGACGTTTCTCGTTTCGGCTGCCGTTGCGCGAGCGGGCGCTGATCCTGCGCCTGCTGGCCGGTGTGCCGCACCTGCCGGTGCTGTCGCGGGCAAGGCCCGGCGAGGGCGTCCATGGACCCGGCCGGGATTCAAATCAGGATTCATCTATGCACATCATCATCGCCACCCCCGAGTGCGCGCCGGTTGCAAAGGCCGGCGGACTCGGTGACTTTGCCCACGGCCTCTCACGCGAACTCGCGCTGCAGGGGCATCGGGTGGAGATCGTGCTACCCAGGTACGACAGCCTGCGCCTCGACCGGATCGACGGCCTGCGCAAGGTCTTTGCGGACCTGTGGGTGCCGTACCACGACGGCCATGTCCGCTGTGATGTGGAGCACGGCGAGGTGGACGGCATCAGCTGCTATTTCATCGAGCCGCATTCCGAGCAAGCCTTTTTCCGGCGCGGCCGCATCTATGGCGAGCCCGACGACCCGGTGCGCTTTGCCTTCTATGCACGGGCGCTGCTGGAGTTCCTGTTCAAGAGCGGTCGGCAGCCTGACATCATCCACTGCAACGACTGGCAGACCGGGCTGGTGCCGGTGCTGCTGTACGAGGTCTACGCCCGGCTCGGCATGGATCGCACCCGCGTCTGCTTCACTCTGCACAATGTCGGCTACCAGGGCTGGACCGATGATCAGGTGTTGCGGGTCAACGGCCTGGACGTGGAACGCCTGATGACCGCCGACCGGCTGCGCGATCCGGGCAACCCCGACGCCGTGAACCTGCTCAAGGGCGGCATCGTGTTCTCCAACTTCGTCACCACGGTGTCGCCGCGTTACGCCTGGGAAGTCCAGCACACGGAGCAGGGGTACGGTCTGCAGTCGCTGCTGTTGCAGTACGACGACAAGTTCGGCGGTGTGCTCAACGGCATCGATGGCGACATGTGGAATCCCCAGACCGATCCCCTGATCCCGGCGCCCTACGGCCCCGAGACGCTGGAGCGCAAGGCGCGCAATCGCAGCGCGTTGCGCGAGCGCCTGCGGCTCGCCGACGGGCCCAAGCCGGTGGTCTCGGTGGTCAGCCGGCTGGACCGGCAGAAGGGCGTCGAGCTGATCCGGCACGGCATCTTTTACGCCTTGGAGCAGGGCTGCCAGTTCGTGCTGCTGGGCAGCGCCCTCGAGCCCGCCCTGCAGGCGGAGTTCGCGCAGATCGCGCGGGAACTGGAGACACACCCTGACTGCCATCTGGAACTGGGCTACGACGAGGAACTGGCGCACCTGATCTACGCCGCTGCCGACATGATCCTGATCCCCAGCGTCTACGAGCCCTGCGGCCTGACCCAGATGATTGCCATGCGCTACGGCTGCGTGCCGGTGGTGCGGCGGGTGGGGGGGCTCGCAGACACGGTCTTCGACGCCAATTACAGCGATCGCCCCTTCGCGGAGCGAAACGGCTACGTCTTCGACGATTTCACCCCTGCCGGGCTCGAGTCCGCCCTCGGTCGTGCCATCGGCCTCTGGCGCCGCCATCCGGAGTACTTCCGGCAACTGCGCCTGAACGGCATGCGCGCGGATCATTCCTGGGCGCAACCGGCGCAACACTACCAGGCCATCTACCGCCACATCCGCGTCCAGCGGTCCGACGGCGTGGACTGATCACGGCGCGCCGCCTGTGGGTCGCCAATCGGGCCGCCCCCGGTCCGGCACTATCAGTCTGGTTCCCTCAGTCCGGCACGATCCGCAGCAGCTGCCCCTGGGCCGCATCGGTCAGCACGTGGAGCTCGCCGTCGGGCGCCTGGCGGACATCGCGCACCCGCTGTCCGATGTCCAGTGTCTGTTCGCCGGCGATGGCGCCCTGGTGCCGCTGCAGCCGCCGGATCTGGCGGAACTTGAGGGCACCGCTGAACAGGTCCCCCTGCCAGGCGGGAAACGCCGTGCCGGTGTAGATGGCCAGCCCGCTGGGGGCCTTCGATGGTGTCCAGACCACCACCGGATCGATCACATCCGGCCGGCTGCGTGCGTCCGACACCGGCGGTCCCCAGTACTCCATGCTGTAGGTCACCTCGGGCCAGCCGTAGTTGCCGCCGGCGACGATCCGGTTCAGCTCGTCGCCGCCGCGGGCGCCGTGCTCGTTGGCCCAGACCTCGCCCGTCTGTGGGTCCAGCACCATCCCCTGGATGTTGCGATGGCCATAGCTGTAGATCTCCGGCCGCGCGTCCGGGTGATCGACGAACGGATTGTCCGCGGGCGCGCGGCCGTCTTCGGTCAGCCGCACCACCTTGCCGAAATGGCTGCCGAGGTCCTGCGCCAGGGTACGGATCGGCACGCCGTTCAGGCTGATGGGCGGATTGCCGCCATCACCGATGCTCATCAGCAGGGTGCGGTCTGGCAGCCAGAGCAGGCGTGAGCCGAAGTGCTGGCCGCCGGACTTGGCATCGGCGTTGCGGAACAGCACGACGACGTCCCGCAGCTGCCGGCCGTCCAGGCGCCCGCGGGCCAGGGCCGTGCGGTTGGCATCGGCGGTGCCCTCGGCGAAGGTCCAGTAGAGCAGCCGGTTCTGCGCAAAATCGGGGTGCGGCGCCAGATCCAGCAGGCCGCCCTGGCCGCAGTCGGTGCAGACCGGCGGCAGGCCGGTGATCGGTGCTGGATCGAGCCGGCCGTTGCGCAACAGTCGCAGTCGGCCGGGGCGCTCGGTAATCAAGGCCGACCCGTCCGGCAGCCAGGCGATGGCCCAGGGGTGCGCGAGCCCGTCCACCACCGGCTCGGCCCGCCAGCCGGTGGCTGCCGGGGCCTCACCGCTCGGCGTCAGCGGGCCGGCCTGGGGCGAGCAGGGACCCAGCAGCAGCGCCGTGAAGGCGAGCAGGGCGGCGGGGCTGGACGTTCTTGGGTCAGGCACGGCACCCTCCGGCGAGATCCGATAAGCGTCTGGTCAGTATAGCCCTGCTGGCGATGGCGCGGGCGAGGCGCGCTGGTCACTGGCGGGGACGGCCGGTCAGCACCGCCGCGGCGCGCAACAGCGCGAACGCCAGCAATACCGCCACCAGTGTCGGACCGAAGGGCTGGTCCAGCATCAGCGCGAGCTGGAACGCAGTGAGATACCCTGTTGCGCCGAGCCCCAGGGCCAGGGCCAGGGCCCAGCGCCAGCCGGGGGCCAGCGCGAAGGCGATCCAGGCGGGCACGAAGGCCAGCGCGAAGGCCCCCATCAGCCCAAGGGTGGCGGTGCCGATGGCCAGCGCAAGGGCGCCAAGCAGATCGAATGCCAGATGCCAGCGCCAGGCGGGCAGCCGGTTGGCTGCCTCGAAACGCGGGAACAGCCGCGCCCGCAGCAGTCGCGGGATCAGCCAGGGCAGGGCGAGCGCGGTGCCGACGGCCAGCGCGGCGGCGGCGATCAGCTCGGTCCGCCCGGCAAAGTACAGCTGTCCCTGCATCATGGCATGCCCGATGGAGTCGCCAAGGCCGCTGTTGGCGGCGGTGAGCAGCATGGCCGACCAGCCGGCCAGGATCATGAAGGCAAAGGCGACGTTGCCGCGCAGGCCGAGCAGCGCCTTGGCAGCACCGGCGGCCAGCGCCGCCAGGGTGCCGCCGAGCACCGCCGGCAGTCCAGCGGTGAGTCCCAGCAGCGCGCCGGCGGCGGCCAGGTGAGCAAACCCCAGCGCCGCCAGCCATTCGTCTCGCAACAGCAGCAGGCTGCCGATCAGCGGCAGCGTGCAGGCCAGTAGCAGACCGCCGAGCAACGGCAGCCGGAACAGCGGGTCCAGCAGGTGATAGTCAGCGACCATCGCTCTTCGGTCCTAGGCTGATCACCGGCGGTCAGGTCCCGATTTCCAGGATGCGGGAACAGGAGGCGTCGAGAAAGCCGCGCTCGTGACTCACCAGCAACACGCCCCGCCGATCTGCATCGGCCTTTAGGAAGTCGACCAGCAGGGTCTCGTGGTGCGGGTCCAGGTTGTTGGTGGGCTCGTCCAGCAGCACCAGATCGGCCGCGCCCTGCAGCGCGGCCCAGACACCCAGAAGCTGATACTGGCCGCCGCTCAACCGGTCCAGCCGCTGTCGCAGCAGTGCAGCAAGGGGCGTTGGCAGCGCCGGTCGGCCGCGCTGGCGCCGGTGCACCGGGCGGTCATCAGCCGCGGGGCCGGCGGCGCGCAGCAGGTCGAGCCCGGTGAGCGGTGACGCGGACAGCCGCACCGGGCGTTGCTCCTGATAGGCCACCCGGGTGCCCGGGGCGCGTTCGATGCGGCCGCCGAAGATGCGCGCCCCATGGCCGATGGCCTGCAGCAGGGTGGACTTGCCGCTGCCGTTGCGCCCCCACAGGCCGACCACTTCGCCGCGTGCGATTTCAAACGACAGCGGCCCAACCACCGGCCGGGCATGACCGGCCTGCAGCGCATGGACCCGCAACAGGGGCCCGGCGTCGGCGGCCGCGGGCGATTCAGCGGGCTTCGGCAATGGTGTCGACCCAGAGCTCGATGTGGTGCAGATAACCCGCGCCGTCGGCGTCCATCGGCGGCTCCAGCGTCAGTTGCCGGCTTGGCCAGTCCAGGCGGAGGGCCAGTTGCCGCGCCGGTTTCGGCGACTGGTAGGGAGCGTAAACGATGACCCCGCGCCGGCCTTGCAACGCCGCCGCGAGTGCGGCGATCTGCCGGGCGGTGGGGGGGACGCCGGGTGTCGGCTCGATGGTGCCGAGCAGGGGCACGCCGAAGCGCGTGAGCAGATACACCGCATCGCGGTGATGGAGCACCACCCCGGGGGCGTTCTCCAGCCGGTCCTGCCAGAGGGGCAGACGTTCCGCGACCTGGGCGGCAAATACATCGGCGTTGCGCCGGTAGTCCGGTGCCCCGGCAGGGTCCAGCAACGCCAGGCGTTCGGCCAGGGCCACGGCGATGTCCGCCATGCGCACCGGGTCCATGTTCACATGCGGATTGCCGCCGGGATGCACATCGCCCAGCGCGCGGTCGGCGGGTCCGCCAGCATCCAGCAAGGGCACCTGGGCCGCCGCCTCGAAATAGCCGGCGCTGCCGGGCAGGATTGCCGGATTGGCGGCGCTGGCGATGGCCGGCGGCAGCCAGCCGATCTCCAGTTCGGCGCCGATGGCGACCACCAGGTCCGCGCCGCGCAGCGCAAGGATCATGCTCGGCTTGACCTGCAGGGCATGCAGGTCGCGGTTGGGGCCGGCCAGCACGGTCAGCGTGGCCCGGTCGTCGGCAACCGCGCGCACCAGGGCGCCCATGCTCGGGCTGGTGGCAACGATGTCCAGGGCCCGTGCCGGCAGCGCGGTGACGCTGGCCAGCACCAGCAGGAGCGTGATGATCTGTCGCATCAGGTCATTCCTCAGAAGGCGTGGGCCCCGTGGCTGCCGAGGCTCATCAGGAACTGCAGGTAGAAGGCGTCGAAGCGCTCGCGCTCGTTCTCCGCCACCAGGATGTCGTTGTGGGCGTATTGCGCGCGCAGTTTCGAGAACTCCGACAGGCTCCAGGTGACATCCGCGGTCCAGCGTTCGGACGAGCCGAAGTCATCGCCGCTGCCGCCGCGGACCTCGTTGGTGAGTCCGAGCACATCGTAGCGCAGCCCGGCCGTCCAACGGGGTGCAAAGCCGTACAGCGCCTGGGCGTAGAGGCCGTCGGTGACGAAGCGACGGGAACCACCGATCTGTTCCGGGTGGGCGCTGGCGCGGATACGCAGGTCCTTGCTGGAGCGTAGATACTCGGTCTGCAGCTTGAAGTCGCCCTTGCCGTGGGCGCCGGCGCCGTCGTACTTGTACACCAGATCCAGCCCCCAGAGAATGGCATCGCCCTCGAGCCCGGTGCTGTGGATCTCGTCTTCCAGAGCGGGTACCTCGTCATGGGCATCATCCCCGTCGTCATGGGCATGCACATGCTCCAGTACCAGCTGTTGCTGTCTGTTGTAGGCGTAAGACGCGCCAAGCCGCAGCGCATGGTGCTCGCCAATCTCTGGCGCGACCTTGACGAAGGCGGTCATCAGTCGCGGTCCGTCTTCGGTGCTGTCCAGGTTCAGTGCCGACTGTTCCGTCTCGCTCAGCGTGGCGCCGAAGACCTCCTGGTCGCCCTGCAGGGCCTCGACACCGAACAGGGTGTAGACCGGCAGTTCCGGCAGCCAGGTGAGCTGCAGGCCCGTGTCCTGCAGGCCATGCACGCCGAGCAGGTTCAGGTAGGGCAGGTTCTGATCGACGAAGTCCCACTCATGGGGGTGCTGGCGATTGGCGTAGCCGAAGTCGCTGAGGAACTTGCCGCCCTTGACGCGCAGACCATGGGGCAGGGCGCGGGTCTGAAAGTAGCCTTCCTCCAGTTCCACATTGCCGTCGCCGTCGATGGCGAGATAGAGCGCGGCGTCGAAGTAGGGGTCCACCGTCGCCGAGAAGCTCAGCTCGGCCTCACGGAAGTTGAAGCCGTTGTCCGCAGTGCCGTGGGCATGACCATGGTCGTGAGCATCGCCATCGGCATCCGCATGGTCGTGGGCCTGGCCCGAGCTGGCCTGAAACGCCTCGCTCACCAGGGCCGAGCCCGCGCCGTCCAGGTCGTCGTGATAATAGTTGCCGTCAAGAATCGCCGAGATCTGCGGGTTGAAGGCGTTGCCGGCACCCATGGCGCCGAAGACACCGCCGCCCGTCTGAGCCGCAGTACCTGTGTCAGAGGAATGGACCACCGCTGCGGTCATGGACCTGGACACAGGCGCGGCGGCCGAGCGTGCCGTGGTCGAGGACCGTGCAGACGGTCCCGCACCTGCGGCCTGTCCGGCGACACGCTCGGCTCTGGCGGCCTTCTGCTCTGCCACGGCCAGGCGTTGCTCCAGTTCGCCGATTCGCGTCTCGTACTGCGCCTGCATGTTCGCCAGCATTGCGCGCAGTTCGGCGATTTCGGCATCACTGGCCGCATGCACGGCCGTGGGTGCCAGCAGCGCCGGGGTCAGCAGCGTCGCGGCAACGGTTTGCCTCATGGCAGTCTTGGGCATCAGAGAAGCTCCCGGGAGTCAAATGCGCGCCGTCGAGGCCGCTGTCGGAGCCAGCCGCCAGAACGCCGCGCTGTCGATGTCGTCGCAGAATGTTATGACATAACGTTATGGAGCTCAAATCGGAGAGTCATCGAGCCAGATCTGGCAATCTTCGCGTCAGCACGCATATCGCAGTCCATACCTGAAACGACCGCGGAGAATCACATGCGACAGACTCTGATGGGAGCCCTTTTCGTTGGGCTCATGGCAAACGGCATCGCAACGGCGGTGGCGGATGACGAGGAAGACCTGATCGGCCACATGACCCGCATGCAGTATTTCGCGCACAAGCTGGCCTTGTCGATCGACACCGGAAATCAGCCGCTGCAGGCGTTCTACGCCCACGAGGTCGAGGAGCAGATCGATGGCCTGCTGGAGATCGAGCTGTTCGACGACATCCATATCGCGCAGCTCGCGCAGGAGTACCTGGTGCCGCGTTTCGAGACCCTGGAGGCCGCCATCAAGTCCGCCGACGGCAGCCAGGCCAGCAAGGCCTTCGATGACCTGGTGGAGGGTTGCAACCGGTGCCATAGCGCGGCGAAACATGCCTACATCAGGATCGAGCGGCGGGCGGACAATCCCTTCATGCAGATCTTCGCGCCTTGAGTCTCGTCCGGTGGGGGTTATACCTGTTGCAGACGCGATTTCGGTTTTCGCGGGTTGGGTGTCGGCCAACGGGGCACGCCGTGAATACATCCCTGTAGGCTTCTCGATCGCATCCCTGCGATCGAGACCCCCGCCAGCCGACACCCAACCCACTCAGGCTGGGGCCGAAATCTGGTGGTTCTTTGCTAGACCAAGCTGCTGATTGATTGGCCTCCCTGATAGGATCCAGGCCAGCAATCAGCACGCGGGACCTCCTGTCCCTAAGTGGTGACGCCGATCTTTTCCAGGACCTGTCCGATCATCGGCTCCAGTGCGGCCTGGGCGGTCGCGCTGAGCTGGTAGCTGGCGTAGCCCCACTCGGCCCCCCCGGCGGAGATGAGCCAAGCCTCGGGCGCCTTGCCGTAGAGGGCCTGGCACCAGGCGAGCAGCTCGCGGGGGTCGTGAAAGTGGGCCATGGTGGACAGTGCCGTGGCGTCCGGTGTTAGGGGCCTGCAGCGAACCTCGCCGGGGGCGGTGTCGGCGGAGGCATCGAGAAACAGCGCCAGGTCCGCACCCTGCATGTCCTCCACCAGCTCGGCCGTGAGGATGTGGCGGGACTGGATGTCGACGCTGTCCGGCAGGCGTCCCGCCTCCTTCAGTGATGCCAGTCGGTCGGCCGCCAGGGGACCGATGGCGTCATCGCCGCGGATCGGGCTGCCATAGCCGATGATCAGTGCGCGTCGGCTGGTCATGGCTGGGTGCGTGATGCGTATGGCATAAGTCCGGGGTGCGTCTGGGCGGAATCCGGCCGGGAGTCCGTCGGTTCAATCCCGCGCCAGGCGCTTGACGACCTGCCCGGCGGCGTCCTTGACCTCGATGACCATGGGCATCTGGCCGAAGGCGTGGGAGGCGCAGGACAGGCAGGGATCGTAGCAGCGGATCACGGCCTCGACGCGGTTGAGCATCCCTTCCTTGATGTCGTTGCCGTCGACGTAGGCGTCGGCCACCTGCCTGATGCTGCGGTTCATGGCCAGGTTGTTGTGGCCGGTGGCGATGATGAGGTCCACCCAGGTGATGAGGCCGTGCTCGTCGATCTTGTAGTGGTGCATCAGGGTGCCGCGCGGCGCCTCGGAGACACCGATGCCCTCGCTGCGGTTGCCGCGGGCACGGGCGCGCACGCGGGTGTCGAGGATCTTGGGGTCCTTGAGTAGCCGCTGCATGCTCTCCAGCGCGAAGATGATCTCCACCAGCCGCGCATAGTGGTAGTGGAAGCTGGAGGCCACGGGGCCGGAGTCCTCCTGCAGGGTGCGGAACTCGGCCAGGGCGACATCGGCGAAGGGGGTGCCGCAGGCATCGGCGTTGTTGAGCCGGGCCAGGGGGCCGACCCGATAGATGCCCCGAGGATAGCCCAGCGGCTTGTAGTAGGGGAACTTCATGTAGGAGAAGTCCTCGACGGCCTCGCCGATGATGCGCTCATAGTCGCTCGGCGGCACCTCGTCCTCGACGATGCGGCCCTGGGCGTCCTTGACGCGCAGGAAGCCGTCGTAATGCTCCAGGTTGCCCTCGCGCGAGACCAGGCTCAGGAACAGGGTCGGCATGGTGCCGAAGTGCTCGGCCTCGTCCTTGAACTTGGGTACCAGAGTCTTGAAGAAGGCGTAGGTGTCCTTGGCGATCTGCAGCCCCTCGGGCAGCATCGCGAGCATGGCGCTGCGCTTGTCCTCCGATAGTGCCTCGTTGACACCGCCGGGCACGACCCAGGTGGGGTGGATCTTCTTGCCGCCCAGCATCTCGATGATGGTCTGGCCGATCTGGCGCAGGCGGATGCCGTTTCGGGCCAGCTGCGGATCCTGCGCCATGACGCCGAAGATGTTGCGCCGGGCCGGGTCCGAGTCCCAGCCCAGCAGCAGGTCCGGCGAGGACAGGTGGAAGAAGCTCAGGGCGTGCGACTGCACCAGCTGGGCCAGGTTCATGATGCGCCGGAGCTTCTCAGCCGTCGGCGGGATGGTGACGGCCAGCAGGTCGTCGCAGGCCTTGTTCGACGCGAGCAGGTGGCTGACCGGGCAGATGCCGCAGGTGCGCGCCGTGAGGGCGGGCATCTCGCGGTAGGGGCGGCCTTCGCAGAACTTCTCGAAGCCGCGGAATTGGGTCAGATGGAACTTGGCGTCTTCCACCTCGCCGGTATCGGCCAGCTGCAGCGTGATGCGCGCATGGCCCTCGATGCGGGTGACCGGTTCGATGCTGATGGTGCGGCTCATGTCTGGTATCCGGTGGGGTGATGTGACATCTTGACGGCGTAAGCGGGGCCAATGACCGTCTGTTGCTGGCCTCAGTTGCCGGGGGCGCCGAGGATGACTTGGCGGGCCGCGGCCGCCCGCGCCGGGTCGATCTCTGCGATGAGATGCAGGTGCGCCCCCGGTTCCGTGCTGCCACCGCGGGCCAGCCGAAAGGCCTGGCTGATCTCGCTACCGTCGGCGCTGCGCAGCGTCGCCGTGAGCGGGACCTCTGCGCCGACGGCGGTCCAGCGTTCCGGTTCCTGCAGCGGCGCAGTGATCTGTAGCAGCATCTCCAGACGCCCGCTGGTCGGATCGAATTGCTTGTACGCGATCTTGAGCACACCGTTACCGAGGGCGTCGCCGACCTGCCAGACGATACCGTCCGTGGGCGGCAGGGTGGTGGCGCCGCGGTCGTTCTCGAGCGCCATCACGCGCTGGGCGAGTGCACTGACCTGCCTCTCTAGCTCGGACAGGCGCTCGTCGGTGGGCTGGGCCGGCAGTGTTGCCGGCGCGATGGCCAGACCACCGCCGAGCAGCCCGGCGAGGGCGGCGGCGCGGTGGCGGGCAGCACATCGGCAAGGCAATGGGCGGGTTGGACTGAGCATGATGGCGAAGGCGACTCCTCAGGCGCCGAAGCGCGTCACCTGGCTCGGGTCCGGCGTGCGCCCGGCGATGAGCTCGCTCAGCACATAGTGGATGGCATCGGCGCGTGGCGGGCAGCCCGGCACGAAGATGTCGACCTTGACCACGCCATGGATGGGTTGTACCACGGGCAGCAGTCGCGGCACGCCCTCGGTGGGGATCTGCGGGTTCACCTCGACGTTGTCTCGATAGGCGCGCTCGATCACGGCGTCGAGCTTGAATGGATTGCGCATGGCCGGGACATTGCCGTTCACAGCGCAATCCCCCAGGCTCACCAGCAGCGTGCAGCGCTGGCGGAATTCGCGCGCCTTGTGCAAGTCTTCTTCGTTGCTGATGGAGCCCTCGAGGATGCCGACGTCCACCTGATCCGGTAGCGTCTTGCTGTCCACCAGCGGGCTGTAGACCATGTCGATGCAATCGGCCAGGGCGATGAGCCGCTCGTCCATGTCCAGAAACGACATGTGGCAGCCCGAGCAGCCATCGAGCCAGGCGGTGGCGATGGTCACCTTGCGCGGTGGCGATCCCGACGTCGGTGCCTGTGCGGATTCCGCTGCCGACTCCGATGCTGGCTCCGCGCCTGTCCCGGCGGCCGGGTGGCTCATCGATGCTGTCGCGGGGGTGTTCATCGCAGATGCCTCCGTCGGGCCAGGATCGGCAGGAACTGTTGGTCTTTGACCATCTCGCCCACCGATGTGCCCTGCTTCACCAGGGCGCCGGTGGGACAGACCTGCACGCACTTGCCGCAGCTGGTGCAGGTGCTGCTGTCGCCCCAGGGGCGGGCCAGGTCGGTGATGACCTTGCAGTCGCTGCCGCGCCCCATGACGTCCCAGGTGTGAGCGCCCTCGATCTCGTCGCAGACGCGCACGCAGCGGGTGCAGAGCACGCAGCGGTTGTGATCGACGCGGAACATCTCGTGGGAGCTGTCCACCTCGTAGCCGGCGTTGCGATAGGGCATGCGCACATGGTCGACGCCGCATGTCTGAGCCAGCCATTGCAGCTCGCAATGGCCGTTGGAGACGCAGACCGAGCAGACGTGATTGCGCTCGGCGAAAAGCAACTCCACCAGGGTGCGCCGATAGCGCTGCAGCTGCTCGGTATTGGTCTGCACCTCCATGCCCTCGGCGACGCGCGTGGAGCAAGCGGCGACCAGGCGGTTGCTGCCGCTCACCTCCACCATGCACAGCCGGCAGGCGCCGACGATGGACAGGCCCTCCATCCAGCACAGGCTGGGGATGGGGATCTTGTTCTCGCGGCAGACCTCGATGAGGGTCTCGTCCTCGCGCGCTGAGAGATCGAGCCCGTCGATCTTCAGCGTGACAACGCGGACATTGGCTTGTGGGGCGGGTAGGGGCATCGGGTGCTCCGGGGCCTGGTTGCCGTTCAGTGGCCAGAGGGTGTGGTGAGCTTCTGCTCGTATTCGTCGCGGAAGTAGCGCAGCGTGCTCAGGACCGGATTCGGCGCGGTCTGGCCCAGGCCGCAGAGGCTGGTGGCCTGAACCACCTCGCAGAGCTCTTCCAGCAGGGTCAGGTCAGAGCGGCTGGCGCGGGACCTGGCGATCCGGTCCAGCAGGCTGTGCATCTGCCAGGTGCCGGTGCGGCAGGGAACGCACTTGCCGCAGGACTCGCTCATGCAGAACTCCATGAAGTAGCGCGCCACGTCCACCATGCTCGCCGTCTCGTCCATGACGATCATGCCGCCCGAGCCCATCATGGTGCCCAGGGTCTTGAGGCTGTCGTAGTCCACGGCAACGTCCAGATGCGCCTCGGGCACGCAGCCGCCGGAGGGGCCGCCTGTCTGCACCGCCTTGAAGGCCTTGCCCCCCGGGATGCCGCCACCGATCACCTCGATGATGTCGCGCAGCGTGGTGCCCATGGGCACCTCGATCAGACCCGTGTTGACAATGGTGCCAGCCAACGCGAAGACCTTGGTGCCCTTGGAGCGCTCGGTGCCCATGGCGGCAAACCAGTCGCCGCCCTCGCGGATGATGGGCGCGATGTTGGCGAAGGTCTCGACATTGTTGATCAGCGTCGGATGGCCCCAGAGTCCGGACTCGGCGGGATAGGGCGGACGCGGGCGCGGCTGGCCGCGACCGCCTTCGATGGAGGCCATCAGGGCGGTCTCCTCGCCACAGACGAAGGCGCCGGCGCCGAGGCGGATCTCGATATCGAAATTGAACTCGGTGTCGCAGATGTGGTTGCCGAGAAAGCCCGAGCGCTTGGCCTTGCGGATCGCCGTCTTCAGGCGCTCCACCGCCAGGGGATACTCGGCGCGCACATAGACAAAGCCCTTGTTGGCGCCGATGGCATAGGCGGCGATGGCCATGCCCTCCAGCACCCGATGGGGGTCGGACTCCAGGATGGCCCGGTCCATGAAGGCGCCCGGATCGCCCTCGTCGGCGTTGCAGATGACGTACTTTTGCTCCGCCGGTGTCTTCGCCACCGTCGACCACTTGAGTCCGGTGGGATAGCCGCCACCGCCACGCCCACGCAGGCCGCTGGTGGTGATCTCGGCAATGACGTCGGTGGGCGTCATCTCGGTCAGGGCCCGGACCATGGCACTGTAGCCGCCGACGACCACATAGCCGCGGAAACTGTTGGGGTCGATGATGCCCGAGTGCTCGAGCACCACCCGCTGCTGGCGGGCGAAGAAGGGCAGGTCGCTCGGGCAGTGCAGACGTGCGACGGGCGATGCCTTGGGGTCGACGGCGCTGGTCAGGATCTCGCCGGCGTCGTCCGGGGTCACGTCACGGTAGATGACGGATTCGTTCAGGCCGTCTTCAGGCCCGGCGACGGCGACAAGGGGGCCGGCTGAGCAGAGCCCCATGCAGCCGACGCCCTTGATGCGGCACTTGCGGCCAGGTGCATCGGCTGTCGCCTCGCCGGCCGCCGTCAGGGCGTCGTACACCGGCTGGGCACCCGAGGACTGGCAGCTCGCGGCCATGCAGACACGCACCTCGACCTCTGCATCGGCAGCCTCCTGGCGGTATTTATCGGCCAGGTCGTCCAGGTCGTCCAGATTCATTCCGCGATCTCCTGCTCGAGGCGCGCGACGAGCTGCTCGGTGCCGAGCTTGCCGATGACCGTGCCGTCCAGCACCACCGCCGGGGCCAGGCCGCAGGCACCGACACAGCGCGCCGACATGACCGACAGGGCCTTGTCGGCGGTGGTCTCGCCCGGCGCGACGCCGAAGCGCTGCTCGATGCCCTCGATCAGCGCGCCGGCCCCCTTGATATAGCAAGCCGTGCCGGTGCAGACCACGCAGGCATGTCGGCCCTTGGGCTTGAGCGCGAACAGGTGGTAGAAGGTCGCGACCCCGTAGACCTTGCTCAGGGGCAGGTCAAGGGAATCGGCCACGAAGGTCATGGCCTCCTCGTCCAGGTAGCCGAAGGCGTCCTGAACGCTGTGCAGGGCCTCGATGAGCGCGTGCTCAGCGTAGCCGTTGCGGCGCATGGTGGCATTGACCAGCTTCCAGCGCTTGTCGGCACTGGGCAGATCGGGTCGTTGTCGCTGCATCTGGGGCCCCTTTGGTCGTCGTCGCTGTCTGCCGGTGCGACGTCTTTTCCACTATTGAAAACATGGGCAATGCGAATTGTCAAAATAAACTTTCATGACGCCCGCGCCATGCCGCAGGAAGGTGCAGGATTGCTTCTGCAGCCATGGCCATGCACCGGTCTGGACGCTTTTTCGGCGCTGACGGGAGGCGCTATACTGAGCTGCATCCGCGACCGGAACGGTCGCAGCGCCGAGCGAGCCGTCCATGGAGCACAAAGCAGACACACCGGCATCAGTGACGACGGACGACTGCCGTCCGGACGACGCCGAGACCAACGGTCGCCAGGTCGCGCAGCGACGCGGCATTTACCTGTTGCCCAACCTGTTCACCACCGCCGCACTGTTCTGCGGCTTCTACGCCATCCTCTCGGCCACCGCCGGTCGCTTCGAAGAGGCGGCCATCGGCATCTTCGTGGCCATGATCCTGGACGGATTCGACGGCCGCATCGCGCGCATGACCAACACCCAGACCAACTTCGGCGCGGAGTACGACAGCCTGTCCGACATGGTGGCATTCGGCGTTGCGCCGGCGCTGGTTGCCCATCACTGGAGCCTCGAAGGACTCGGCAAGCTGGGCTGGCTGGTGGCCTTCGTCTACACCGCGGCCGCGGCACTGCGGCTGGCGCGCTTCAACGCCCAGCTGGGTATTGCCGACAAGCGCTACTTCCAGGGGCTTGCCAGCCCCTCTGCCGCGGCCATCGTCGCCGCCGCGGTCTGGATCGGCGCCGACAACGGCATCGACGGCGCCAGCGTCAGCTGGCTGGTGGCCGGGCTCACCGCCGGCGCCGGCCTGCTGATGGTGAGCAACTTCCGCTACCACAGCTTCAAGGCGCTTGACCTGCACGGCCGGGTGCCATTCATGGTGATCGTGCTGGTCATGCTCGGCATCGCCCTGGTGGTGCTGGACCCGCCCATCATCCTGTTCCTGATGATCCTGACCTATGCCCTGTCCGGGCCCGTGCTGACGCTGTTCAGCCGACGCCAGCGCCGCAGCCAGCGCAAGTCCTGATGCAAATCAGTGCTTGACACCCCGGTAAATCAGCACTAGAATTCGCGGCTTAAGTTCTTCCCCGATAGCTCAGTTGGTAGAGCAACTGACTGTTAATCAGTGGGTCACTGGTTCGAGTCCAGTTCGGGGAGCCAACAAGATAAACGGCTTAGTCTCATCCGGGACTAAGCCGTTTTTCGTCTGGTCGCCACTCCGTCACCACGGGAACAAACTTCCCCCGGCTGGTTGTAGTGACAGTGTATTTAACTTTGCCGCCCCGGCATTAGCAGGCCCATCGCCAAGACCTGGTTGTGGCTACGGTGTACGTAATGTGCCAACCTGCAATGGGTACGCGCACCGCGAGGTTTTCGGCGGGATCTGGGCCGGCTGAGGTGTCCGTGCCGGACGGCGACCGGGCGGTCAGAGATGATGGACCTGGGCGCTGAGCAGCTGGACGAAGTCGCCACCAATCACGACCCCCACTGGCGTCGCTAGCGCGAAGACCAGAATCAGCGGCAAGGCCAGGCTGTGCGGCCGCGTGCTGCGCTCCAAGTGAATACATCCCTGTAGGCTTCACGATCGCATCCCTGCGATCGAGACCCCCGCCAGCCGACACCCAACCCACTCAGGCTGGGGCCGAAATCTGGTGGTTCTTTGCTA
>NZ_VWXX01000037.1 GCF_008632335.1 Thiohalocapsa marina | reverse complement strand
GATAAGCGAAGCGCATCCGCCATTGTGGCCTGTGGCGGATGCGCTTCGCTTATCCGCCCTACCGTGCATCCGTAGAAGCGCCAGTCCCGACCCGTTGACTCAGACATCCACTTTCTCCCGTTCGATGTAAGGGCGCAGCTCCGGTCGGAGTGCCTTCTCAGTGACCAGATCGACCGCGCAGCCGAGCAGGTCCTCCAGATAGAACTGTACCCCGAAGTAGCGCTTCGAGGTCGCCGGTCCATCGAAGGCCACCAACACATCCACGTCGCTGTCGGCCCCTGCCTCACCCCGCGCGGTGGAGCCGAACAGGGCCAGACGGGTGACGCCGAAGCGCTCTTGCAGCTCCACCTTGCCTTGAGCCAGTCGTTCGAGGGCATGCTCACGGTGCATGGCGATCACCTGCTGTATTGACCGAGTGCGAGATCAGCCGGGGGCGGTATTCGCGCATCAGCTCGATCTCATGTTCGGCGCGGGTGATGGTGTAGTCGATGGTGGCTGTTTCCCTCTCAATGTGTGAAACGATCGCTTCTTGTTCTTCCAGTGAGGGCAGCGCAGTGCGCAAATTCTGTATCTTCTCAACCGAGATACCTGGTTGTGCCGCTGACTCTGAGTATTGATTAAGATTCATCACTGTCAGCATGTAGTAATACCAGTCGGTCGAAACTCCTAGACGCACATCTGTGACCACCGCATGTTCGGTGGCCCAGAATTTACCCTCAACACGATGCACGTTCCCACACAGCGCACCTTGGCGACCAACCAAGAGATATTTCCCGTCCTTGTTGTAATTGCTGAAATAGCCACGCAAACCGTTCCCGCCATACACGGCAAACTCACCGGTTTCCATAATCTGATCGGACGTAAGATTATAGTTCTTTCCAAGAGTGACACCAGATTGAACTTGAGAAACGCGCTTTAGCCTTGTTGCCTCCCAGTGCGCCGGAATCTTCCCCAGCCACGGCACGCCGGAATCCTTGTATTCTCGATAAGGGGCCAGCTTCATCACTCACCCTCGAACATGGCGATCGGATATTGCCGGACTGCTTCATCCACCGTGACCAGCACCAGGCCATGCTCGATGGCCTGGCAGATCAGCATCCGGTCGAAGAGATCACGGTGCAGCGGCGGCAGTTTGGCCAGGTGGCGGACGCTGGCCTCGTCCAAGTCCAGCGTGGCGATGCCGTGGCGCTGCCGCTGGCGTGGCAGCCAGGTTTCCGGGGCATCGGGCAGCGGCAGCTTGCCCAGACCATGTTTCACCAGGCACTCCCAGAGTGACACGGGGCTCAGATAGACCCGATTTTCCGGTTCGCGGATGGCCTGTGCGATCTCGGGCGCAAGGCGTGAATCGGCGCTGATGTACCAGAGGAAGATGTGGGTATCGAGCAATGGATTCATGACTCGAAATCTCGCAATATCTCCTCCGGCAGCGGGGCGTCGAAGTCATCGGGCACGGTAAACTCCCCCTTGCACAGCCCGATAGGCCGAAGTTTCTTCTCCTCTGCGCTGTGGCGCTGGCGGATAAACTCCATGAAATCCAACACCTCCGCTTGCTTTTCCGGTGCCAAGGCGCGAATGCCTTCCAGCAGTTGGGACTCGATATTCAAGATGGTTCTCCAATAATCTGTTCCAGCAGCCCTCGGTCTCCTGCTCCAGGGCGTAGATGTCGGCCTTGATCTCAACCAGGGTGCGCATGGGCGCGGGCCGGTAGAAGTGGCGGGTGAAGGAGATCTCATAGCCCACGAGCGTCTTGCCCGGATCGATCCAGGCATCCGGGGTGTAGGGCAGCACCTCGCGCCGGAAGAATGCCTCGATGCCACCTTCTTCCAGCAGCGGCACCTGCTCGCTGTCGCGCAGGTTGGTATCCGGCTCGTATTCGACCACGCATGCCTTACCGTTCACCTCGGCCTCGAACAGCCCGTGAAAGGGATCGGGCGTGGCCTTGCCCGGCTTGTGAACCTTTTTCAGCACCGGTGCGGCATCCTCGCGGGTGTCGCAGAGTTCACTTTGCAGCAGCTTCTTGCGCTTGGCGGTGAGCTTGATGCCGTGCTTGTCGGCATCGATGTCGCAGGCATCCATGAAGGCGTTGAAGTCCGGGTGTGGGCCGATACCAAGGGTCTCGGCCACGAGACGGGCCAGGTTGGCCAGCGGCTCTTCCTTGGCCTTGGCGCAGGTCCGCTCGAACCGTTCCAGCCGGGACTGGCTCAGGTCTACGGCGAGGCGCAGCGGGCGGTCCACCGCCACCTTCCAGTAGCCGAAGGCCTCGTTGGGGAAGATCCTGGATTTCTCGGTTTCGACCGGATTGACAACCAGGTCGCAGATGGCGCGGATCTGTTCCTCGGAGAACTCGCAGTTCTTCTTGCCGAGGTTGCGGCGCAGCGGCACGTACCAAACGCTTGCGTCGATGAGCTGGACCTTGCCCCGGCGCGTATCAGACTTGCGGTTGGTCAGCACCCAGATGGTCGAGGATCTCCTGGACGTTGGGGGAGAAACCGTCCAGGTAGGCCTCGAAATCGGCCTTGAGCTGCTGTTGCCTTGCTCGGTTGCGGAGGTCGCGAAGCGTGAACGGGGAGCCGTTGTAGAATGCTTCGCCCGAGGCGCTGCACAGCCCGGCGCGCTGATCGACGATGCCGGCCCCGTCGAGGTGGGCCTTCATGCGCAGCACCGCATCCTTGGTCGGCTCCAGCACGTCGTCGAGCCGGCGGATCACCGTCATGGGCAGAATGACATCGCGATACTTCCCGCGCACGTAGACATCGCGCAACACGTCGTCGGCAATGCCCCAGATAAAATTCACGATGCTGTTATGGATCACATGGTTCATGGCCCGTCGTTACTCCTTGGGGAAACGCTGATATGTCAGCCATCCTGGCCAAGCACCAGGGCGGGAACTGCTGGCCGTCGGGCTTCGCGAGCACCCTGAGATGTTTGTCAAATGCTACCGCATCATCTACCGGGTCATGGCCGAAAACGTTGATCCTGCCCCGCCCCGGGGACGCTGGGTAAAGTCGTGGCGAGGCTCGTCACAACCCTTGTGCGCGATGGTGACGAGCACGTCATCGCCGGGGGAATCCGGTCGCCATGCCGTGCCGACCGATGCCTGTCTGGCGTGAAGCAGGCGATTGGGGCCCTATATGAGCGGGAGCAAGCGTATTGCTTATTGGCCCACTATTTGCTTTATTTTGGCTGTAATCTTATCGCTCAGGCCATCCCGCCTTGCCTGTTTCATCCCTCCCGAGCGGAAAATCGCCCGATGAAAGTACGCCCCCATGTTTCTATCGCTCTGCTCCTTGCGCTCGCAGCCGCCGTAGCGGCGCCCGGTGCGGCGCCCAGCGCCACGGCAGGCGAGGCACAGATCGCCGTGGCCGCCAACTTCACCGCGCCGATGAAACGGATCACTGCGCTGTTTGAGCAGGACACGGGCCACAGCGTGCGGACATCCTACGGCGCGACCGGCAAGTTCTACGCCCAGATCCGCAACGGCGCCCCCTTCGAGGCTCTGCTGGCAGCAGACCAGAAGCGGCCCGAGCGGCTGGAGGCGGAAGGCGTCGGCGTGCCGGGCTCGCGTTTTACCTATGCCATCGGCTCCCTGGTGCTCTGGTCCGCCAAGCCCGGGCTAGTGGAGAATGATCCGTCGCTGCTGCGGACCGGCAACTTCAACAAGCTCTCCGTCGCCAACCCCAAGCTCGCCCCCTACGGCGAGGCGGCGATGCAGACGCTGTCGGCACTGCGCCTCAGGCAGGCCCTGGAGCCTCGGCTGGTCATGGGCGAGAACATCGCCCAGACCTTTCAGTTCGTCGACACCGGCAATGCCGATCTGGGCTTCGTCGCCCTGTCGCAGGTGATGCAGGACGGCCGGATTGCCAAGGGCTCAGGCTGGATCGTGCCGGGCGATCTGCATGCGCCGATCCGGCAGGATGCGGTGATGCTGCACCGCGGGCGAGACAACCCGGCGGTCATCGAGCTCATCGCCTATCTCCAGAGCGAAAAGGCGCAGGCGGTGATTCGGGATTTCGGCTATCAGACGGAGTAAGAAAGCCGCCAGCCGCCAGCCGCCAGCCGCCAGCCGCCAGCCGCCAGCCGCCAGCCGCCAGCCGCCAGCCAGACAAACAATCCCCGACTGCATTCGACCGCAACCATGTTCCTCTCCGACGCCGATCTCGAGGCCATTGCCCTGACGCTGCGCCTGGCCACCATCACCACGCTGATCCTGTTCGTGGTCGGCACGCCCATCGCCTGGTGGCTGTCGCGCACGCGCTCGCGCTGGAAGGGCCCCGTGGGCGCCGTCGTGGCATTGCCCCTGGTGCTGCCGCCCTCGGTGCTCGGCTTTTACCTCTTGGTCACCATGGGTCCGAACGGGCCCGTGGGATGGCTGACCCAGACGCTGGGCATCGGCCTGCTGCCGTTCAGCTTCTGGGGGCTGGTCATCGGCTCGGTGTTCTACTCCTTGCCGTTCATGGTGCAGCCGGTGCAGAACGCCTTCGAGGCCATGGGCGAGCGCCCGCTGGAGGTGGCGGCAACGCTGCGGGCGTCGCCCCTGGATCGGTTCTTCACCGTGGCGCTGCCGCTGGCGGCGCCGGGCTTCGTCACCGCCGGCATCCTGACCTTTGCGCACACCGTCGGCGAGTTCGGCGTGGTGCTGATGATCGGCGGCAACATCCCGGGCGAGACCCGCGTCGCGTCGGTGCAGATCTACGACTATGTCGAGGCCCTGGAGTACGGCAACGCCCACCGCCTGGCGGCCGTGCTGCTGGTGTTCTCGTTCCTGGTGTTGCTGGCGCTCTATTCCTGGCGTCCGCATCCGCGAAAGGTGTGAGTCGATGCTGGATGTGCATGTCCGCCTGGCCTGGCCCGGCTTCAGCCTGGAGGTCGACGAGCAACTGCCGGCGCGCGGCGTGACCGCGCTGTTCGGACATTCGGGCTCCGGCAAGACCACCTTGCTGCGCTGCATCGCCGGGCTGGAGCGGGCCGGACAGGGTCGGCTCAGTTTCAACGGCGAGGTCTGGCAGGATGCCGAGACCTGGGTGCCGACGCATCGGCGTCCCATCGGCTATGTGTTTCAGGAGGCCAGCCTGTTTCCGCACCTCAGCGTGCTCGGCAATCTGCGTTACGGCCAGAAACGCAGCCGCCGCGCGAACCCGGGGGCGCGCGACACCCGCTTCCGCCTGGAGCAGGCCGTCGAATTGCTGGGCATCGATCATCTGCTGGAGCGCCGGCCGGCGGCCCTGTCCGGTGGTGAGCGTCAGCGTGTCGGCATGGCGCGGGCGCTGGCGGTGAGCCCGCGGCTGCTGCTCATGGATGAGCCTCTGGCGGCGCTCGATCTGGCACGCAAGCAGGAGGTGCTGCCCTACCTGGAGCGCCTGCACGACGAGCTGGAGATCCCCATCATCTATGTCAGTCATGCGCCGGACGAGGTCGCCCGGCTGGCGGATCATCTGGTGGTCATGGACGGCGGCCGGGTGCGGCGGGCCGGCCCGCTGAATGCGGTGCTGTCCATGCTGGATCTGCCGATCCGCCTCGGCGAGGACGCCGGCGTGGTGCTCGACGCCACCGTGGTCGAGCGTGATGAACGCTGGCACCTGCTGCGGCTGTGCTGCGGCGATGCGAGCCTCTGGGTGCGCGACACGGGCGCGGCCCTGGGCGACCATGTTCGGGTGCGCATCCTGGCGCGGGACGTCAGCATCGCGCGCGCCCACACCGAGGGCTCAAGCATCCTCAACAGCCTGCCGGCCCGGGTCGAGTCCATCGGCGACGAGGACCACCCGGCACTGGCACTTGTACGGCTCGACTTCGGCGGCGGGACGCTGCTGGCCCGGGTGACGCGGCGCTCCGCCGCGCAGCTCGAACTCGCCCCCGGCGATGCGGTCTGGATCCAGATAAAGGCGGCGGCATTGCTATAAACTGGCGGGCTGGTTTCCGCTGGATGCAGCTTCAATGTCAGATGCCGACAACCGCATCCGCCTGCGCGGCGTGCGGCAGAACAATCTGAAAAACCTCGATCTGGACCTGCCCCTGGGGCAGTTGATCGTGGTCACCGGCGTGTCCGGTTCCGGCAAGTCGTCCCTGGCCTTCGACACCGTCTATGCCGAGGGGCAGCGCCGCTACGTCGAGACCTTCTCGCCCTACGCCCGGCAGTTCCTCGATCGCATGGACCGGCCGCGGGCGGAGCGCATCGACGGCATCCCGCCCGCCATCGCCATCGACCAGACCAATCCGGTGCGCACCTCGCGCTCCACCGTCGGCACCATGACCGAGCTGAACGACCATCTGAAGCTGTTGTTCGCCCGTGCCGCCCGACTCTACTGCCACGGTTGCGGCCGCGAGGTGCGACGCGACACCCCGGAGAGCATCTGGGGCGCCCTGCTGCACCGCGTCAGCCAGTCTGGAAACGCGTCTGGAAGCGCATCCGGGAATACCCCCGGCGACGGCGGCGGCAACCGGCACGACGCCCCCAGGATCCTGATCTGTTTCGACGTCCCGGTGCCCGAGCGCCTGACCGTCGCGCAGGTGAAGGAATTGCTGGCACAGCAGGGCTACATCCGCACCCTGTCGGAGGACGCGACGCGCATCGAGGTGATCCAGGACCGGCTGCGGCTCACCCCGGAGCACCAGGGCCGCACCCTCGAGGCCCTGGCCGCGGCGCTGGAGCACGGCCACGGCCGGCTACGGGTCTACCCGCTGGACGATCAGCGCACCCCCGGTCCGCCCTGGCGCTTCTCCGCTGACCTGCACTGCCCGGACTGCGACATCGCCTACCGGGAGCCCACACCCAACCTGTTCTCGTTCAACTCGCCGGTGGGGGCCTGCGAGACCTGTCGCGGCTTCGGCCGCACCATCGGCATCGACTGGGCCCTGGTGGTGCCGGACGCCGGCAAGACCCTGCTGGAGGGGGCGGTCAGGCCGATCCAGTCCGACAGCTACGCCGAGGTGCAGCAGGACCTGATCCGTTTCGCCCAGCGCGCGGGCGTGCCCGTCGACCTGCCCTGGGGCGCGCTGTCGGACGCCGATCGCACCTGGGTGCTGGAGGGCGAAGGCGACTGGGACGCAGGCGTCTGGTACGGCATCCGGCGCTTCTTCCAGTGGCTGGAGGCGCGCAGTTACAAGATGCATGTGCGCGTGCTGCTGTCGCGCTACCGCAGCTACGACCTCTGCCCGGCCTGCGCCGGCGCGCGGCTGAAGGACGAGGCGCTGGACTGGCGAGTGGGCGCCCATGACCTGGCCGACGCCGCGCTACCCCGGGAGCACCGCTTCCGTCACCCGCGCCTGAACATGCCCGAGACCGCCTGGTACGGCCTGCCGGGCCTGAACATCCACGACCTGATGCGCCTGCCCATCGCCCAGGCCTGCCGCTTTTTCGACGACCTGACCCTGCCCGGCGCCATGGACCAGGCCATGGAGCTGTTGCTGGACAACATCCGCGCGCGGCTGCGCTACCTGACGGAGGTCGGCCTGGGCTACCTGACCCTGGATCGCCAGTCGCGCACCCTCTCCGGCGGCGAGGTGCAACGCATCAACCTGACCACCGCCCTGGGCACCGCGCTGGTGAACACGCTGTTCGTGCTGGACGAGCCCAGCATCGGCCTGCACCCGCGGGACATGGAGCGCATCGTCGGCATCCTGCGCCGATTGCGGGATCAGGGCAATTCGCTGCTGGTGGTGGAGCATGACCCCCAGGTGATGCGCGCGGCAGACCAGATCCTGGACATCGGCCCCGGCCCCGGCGAGCGCGGCGGCGAGGTGCTGTTTCAGGGGTCGCCCCGGGCCCTGCTGGACGACCCGCGTTCCCTCACCGGCGCCTATCTGTCCGCTCGTCGGCGCATCGAGCCCCCGCGGCAACCGCGCGCGGCGGATGCCGACACCCCCTGCATTCGCATCCGCGGCGCCCGGGCGCACAACCTGCGCGGGCTGGACGTGGACATCCCGCTGCAACGCCTGGTGGTGGTCACCGGCGTGTCCGGCTCCGGCAAGTCGACGCTGGTGCAGGATGTGCTGTTCAACCATCTGGCCAAGGCCAAGGGCCATCCGGAGGAGACGCCGGGGGCCTGCGACGGGATCGACGGCGACGCGCTGATCGACGACGTGCTGCTGCTGGACCAGTCTCCCATCGGCCGTACCTCGCGCTCCAATCCCGCCAGCTTCGTCGGCGCCCTGGACCCCATCCGCAAGCTGTTCGCCGCCACGCCGCTGGCCCGGGAGCGGGGCTACAAGGCCGGCCATTTCAGCTTCAATTCCGGGCCCGGTCGCTGCCCCACCTGCGCCGGCTCGGGGTTCGAGCACGTGGAGATGCAGTTCCTGTCCGACGTCTACCTGCGCTGCCCGGACTGCAACGGGCGTCGCTACACGCCGGCACTGCTGGAGGTCCGCCTGCCGGGCATCGCCGGCGGCAGCGGGGCCGATGCCGGCGCCAACATCGCCGACGTGCTGGACCTGACCGTGGCCGAGGCCCTGAGCGCCTTCGCCGACCACCGTGACCTGGTGCGTGCCCTGACGCCCCTGGCCGATGTGGGCCTGGACTACCTGCGTCTGGGCCAGCCGGTACCGACCCTGTCCGGCGGCGAGGCGCAACGGCTGAAGCTGGCGGGGCACCTGGCCAAATCCCTGCGCCGGCCGAGAAAGGGCCAGACCGGTAACCAGACCGGCGAGCAGACCGGCAACGGCCTGCTGTTCCTGCTGGACGAGCCCAGCACCGGCCTGCATTTCGACGACATCGCCACCCTGCTGGCGGCCTTCCGCCGGCTGCTGGACGCGGGTCATTCGCTGCTGGTCATCGAGCACAACCTGGACCTGATCCGGGCCGCGGACTGGCTGCTGGACCTGGGGCCCGAGGGCGGCGACGACGGCGGCACGCTGGTCTGCGTCGGCACCCCGGCGCAGGTGGCCGGGCATGCCACCAGCCACACCGGCCGGGCCTTGCGCGACGAGTCGGTGACCGGCATCGCCGAGGCGCCGTCCAGCTACCTGGCGACAACGGCGCCCGTGGTGGCCGCGGCGGACGCCATCGAGGTGCGCCATGCCCGCGAGCACAACCTCAAGGATCTCACGCTATCCATCCCGCGGGGGCGGCTGGTGGTCGTCACCGGCGTCTCCGGCAGCGGCAAGAGCACGCTGGCCTTCGACATCCTGTTCGCCGAGGGGCAGCGACGCTACCTGGAGTCGCTGAACGCCTATGCGCGCCAGTTCGTGCAGCCGGCGGCCCGGGCCGACGTGGACGCCGTGTTCGGCCTGCCGCCGACGGTGGCGATCGAACAGCGCACCAGCCGCGGCGGCCACAAGAGCACCGTCGGCACCCTCACCGAGGTGCACCACTTCCTGCGCCTGTTGTATGTGAAGCTGGGCGTGCAGCACTGCCCGGACTGTCAGGTGCCCATCGTGCCGCAGGAGCGCGAGCGCATCCTGCAACAGCTGTTGCGGACCCACGCAGGCCAGCAGATCAGCGTGCTGGCGCCGCTGGTCATCGCCCGCAAGGGTCTGTACAACGAGCTTGCCGAGCGCGCCGCCCGCGACGGACACACCCACCTGCATGTGGACGGCGTGCCGACGCCTACCCAGCCCTGGCCCCGGCTGGACCGGTTTCGCGAGCACGACATCGATCTGCCAGTGGGGGAGATCGACTGCAATCCGGCGCAAGAGGCAGCGCTGCGCGCGCTATTGCAGCAGGCACTGGCGCTGGGCAAGGGCCTGATCCGGGTACAGCCGGCGAACGGTGGCGCGCTGATCACCTACTCCACCGAGCGCACCTGCCCGAGCTGCGGCAAGGGCTTCGAGCCACCGGACCCGCGGCTGTTCTCCTACAACTCAAAACACGGATGGTGTCCTAGCTGTTTCGGTACCGGACGCACGCTGGCCGGGTTCGATGCCGAGCAGAGCGGCGAAGAGGGACAGTGGCTCGAGGCCGCCACCGAGCCCCAGCCCGAAACCCGGACCGGATCCGAGCGCGCGCACGGCGCCGTCTGTACCAGCTGTCACGGGCAGCGGCTCAACCCCGAGGCCCTGGCGGTGACCTTCCGCGCACAGTCCATCGCCACCCTGTCCGCCATGACCATCGCCGATGCCGCCGCCTGGCTAGCGGACCTGTCCCTGGACGGACGCGAGGCCGCCATCGGTCAGGATCTGCTCGCCGAGGTGGGCGTGCGGCTGGCCTTTCTGCAGCAGGTTGGCCTGGGCTATCTGACGCTGGATCGCGCCGCCCCGTCCCTGTCCGGCGGCGAGGCACAGCGCATCCGCATCGCCGCCCAGCTGGGATCGAACCTGCGCGGCGTCTGTTATGTGCTGGACGAGCCGAGCATCGGCCTGCATCCGCGCGACAACGCGCAGCTCATCGCCACCCTGACCGGTCTGCGCGACAAGGGCAACAGCGTCATCGTGGTGGAACATGACGCGGACACCATGCGCCACGCCGACGAGATCATCGACCTGGGTCCCGGCGCCGGCGTGCAGGGCGGCACCATCGTCGCCCGCGGCACCGCTGCCGAGCTGGCAGCGGACCCCGCATCGATCACCGGCCGGTTTCTCGGTCAGCACGCCGGATGTGACCGCGGATCGCCCCGCCCGTGCGCCGGGATACCGTCGCTGGCCGTCAAGGGCGCCTACCTGAACAACCTGCACGACCTGGATCTGCAGATCCCGCTGGCGCGTCTGGTCTGCGTCACCGGCGTGTCGGGGTCCGGCAAATCCACCCTGGTGCGGGAGGTGCTGTCACGCTCGCTGCACGCCCTGCTGGCGGCCAACCGGCAGGCCCGCAGCGGCGCCCCGTCGCGGGCCAGGCTGCATGGCTGCCGTGGACTCACCGGCTGGCAGCATCTGAGCCGGGTGCTGGAGGTGGACCAGACCCCCATCGGCAAGACGCCCCGCTCCTGCCCGGCCACCTACATTGGCTTCTGGGATCCCATCCGGCGCCTGTTCGCCGCCACGCCGGAGGCACGCATGCTCGGCTGGGGCCCGGGCCGGTTCTCCTTCAACACCAAGGGTGGTCGCTGCGAGGCCTGCGACGGCCAGGGGGTGCAACGGCTGGAGATGAGCTTCCTGCCGGATGTGAAGGTCCCCTGCGAGGTCTGCCACGGCAGCCGCTTCAACGCCGAGACCCGCGCCATCCGCTACCGCGGCCAGGGCATCGGCGATGTGCTGGCCATGGGCGTGGACCAGGCCGTCGAGGTATTCGCCGCCCATCCCGCCGTCCGACGCCCGCTGGAACTGCTGCAGGCGGTTGGTCTGGGCTACCTCACGCTGGGCCAGGCCAGCCCAACGCTGTCCGGCGGCGAGGCCCAGCGCATCAAACTGGTCAGCGAACTGGCGAAGGCCCGCACCGGCGCCGACGGCCTCGCCGAGCGCCCTACCCTGTACATCCTCGACGAACCCACCGTCGGCCTGCACATGGCCGATGTCCAGCGCCTGATCGGCGTCCTGCAACGCCTGGTGGATGCCGGCCACTCGGTCCTGGTCATCGAACACGACCTCGACCTCGTCGCCGCCGCCGACTGGGTCATCGACCTGGGCCCCGAAGGCGGTGCCGACGGCGGCCGCCTCATCGCCCAAGACACCCCCGCCCGACTCGCCGCCTGCGGCGCAGGCGCCACAGCCGACGCACTTCGACCCGTGTTCTCGTCGACGCAATGAAATTCCTGTCAAGACACTGAGGGAGACGCTGATTGATTGGCCATCCTGGCCAAAATCAGCACGCGATGCGAAAACGCGGCTTCCGAATCGCTGATTTTTCAGCGGCTTGTACCGCCAAACATGGCGGGGCTTCCTGCCCCGCACGGGAAATGCTGAATAATCAGCTTTATCCCTTGCTCGGCAACGGGCAGCGCATCAACCTCGCCGGGCTGCAGCAAGGCCTCTGCAGAGGGGGCAGTGGCGCCCGGCAAGGCCGTCCAACAACCTGACAGAAGATAAAGTGACAGTGTAATTATATGCTGGCGCTTGATCGGGCCTATTAGACACACTGTCACTGTATTTTGGGAACTAGACTATCGCCGTTCCATCAGGGGTTCACCCGACAACCGGAGCTCCGGATTATCGTGACGTCGGATGCATGCCTTCGCCAACAAGGTGTAAGCTGCAGGGACTGTCCTGCGCAATGACCCTGGGTGAGCCGATACGGCGTGCCGGTTGGAGTTGAAACGGTGAACATGCCTGAATCCGAAAAAGCCAAGCTCGAAGCGGCCAAGTCCGAAAGCGCCCAGCCCGCCAGACCCAGGGTCCTCATCGTCGACGACAGGGCGGCCAATATCCAGATCATGGCCAAGGCGCTGGCACCGGAGTTCGGCGCCGAATTCGCCCTCTCCGGCGAACAGGCGCTGGACAAGCTGGCCGTGGGCGATCTGCCGGACCTGATCCTGCTCGACGTGCTGATGCCGGACATGGACGGCTACGAGGTCTGCCGCAAACTCAAGGCGGAACCGCGCACCCAGGACATCCCGGTGATCTTCATCACGGCGGGCAAGGACCTCGAGAGCGACATGGGGGCCGTGCTGGCGCTGCTGGCCGGGGCCGTAGACTTCATTCACAAGCCTGTGAATCCGCAGGTGCTGCGCCAGCGCGTGCGCACCCACGTACTGCTGCGCAAGCGGGAACAGGCACTGCAGCAGCTGCGCGAGGACATGGCCGAGCTGGCCTGTCATGACACCATCACGGGCCTGCCCAACCGCCCGCTGCTGCTGGATCGTCTCCAGCAGCGCGAACAGCATGGCGCCACTGTCGACACGCTGCTGTTCATCCACCTTTACGAGCTTGCGCATGTCCGGGCCAGCCTGGGACCACAGGCCGCGGAGGCCCTGTTGCAAGCGGTAGCGGAGCGCGTGCGCGGCTGCATGCATCCACAGGCCCTGCTGGCGCGCTATGCGGACGGGCAATTCGTACTCGCGCTCGACGACGCCGACCGTGCGACGGCAACCGCGCTGGCGGAATCCATCGCCTCCGCCCTCGGCACGCCTTACGCACTTGACGAGCGACAATTATCAGCCGGCGCCAGCATCGGCGTCGTGCCCGCAGACGCGGGCAACCTGCCCATCGAGACACGCCTGGACCGGGCCGGCCGCGCCCTGCGCCGGATCCCGCCCGCGGATGCGGGCGGGGTTCACCTGCTGGACATGATCGACGATGCGGCCGCGGGGACTGGAGAGGCATCCAGCGTCCGGGCATGACCGACCCTGGCCGGACCCCTGCCCGAGGGAGCGCTGTCTCGACCGCCAACTCGCCGGCCCTGGCGATGGAGGTGATGCCCTGGAACGCACAGTTCACCACCGGCTTTGCCGAGATCGATTCCCAGCATCGGCGCCTGCTCCAGCTGATCAATCAGATCGCCTGGCAGATCACCGGACCGATCACCGGACAAAACACCAGCCAGGTCGCCGGGCAGCCGGCCGCGGATGGAAACGCGCCGAACCCGCCGCCGGACGCCTTCGCCGCCCTGCTGGACTACGCGGACTACCACTTCGCCACCGAAGAGGCGATCTGGCAGCAACGGCTCGGTGAAGACGCGCGCGTGGTGAAGCATCGGCAGGCGCATCAGGGCTTTGTCATCGCCGTGCACGATATGCGCGCAATCGCCGAGGGCGAAGACGAAGAGGCGGCGGCGGAACGGGTGCTGCTGTTTCTGACGCGCTGGCTCGCCCGACACATCCTGTGCGAGGACAAGCGCCTTGCCCGCGCTGCTCAGGCCATCAGCCGGGGCGTCGAGACCGGCCCGGCCGCCGCCAAGCCCGACGCCGAAATCATCGCCGGGGCAGACGCCGAACAGGATGGCCTGGTCGACGGCCTGGTCACCATGATCGAGCAGATGGCCGTGCGCACCCTGGCCCTGCTGCGCGAACAGGCCCGAAGCCATCAGGCCGAACAGGCCCTGTGCGCCAGTCAGTTGCATGAGGCCACCACCCGCCAGCAGCGCGACATGCGCGACCTGATCAGCTCCCTGGCCACCGACCTGGTGCAGATGCCCGGCGACGACGTCGATCGCGCCGTGGACAACTTCCTGCAACGCAGCGGCGAGCACTTCGGCGCCGACCGGGTCTATGTCTTCCTCAAGCACGATGGCGACCGGCGCATGAGCAACAGCCATGAGTGGTGCGCGCCCGGCATCGAGCCCCAGATCGACGACCTGCAGGACATTCCGGTGGAAGCCGCGCCCTGGTGGTGGCAGCAGTTCCGCGAGCGCGGCTATGTGCTGGTGCCGGAGGTGGCCAGCATGCCGCCGGAGGCCGCCACCGAGCAGGCCATCCTGGAGCCGCAGGGCATTCAGTCCCTGTGTGCCTTCCCGCTCAGGCATGGTGATCGCGTGGTCGGCTTCGTCGGTTTCGATGCCGTGCGCCAGCGCCGTGACTGGGCCGCAGAGGTGTTCGAGTTCGGCGCCGCCATCGGCGATCTCATCGGCATCGCGCTCGGCCATGAACAGGCGCGAAAGGCCCTGCGCGACAGCGAGGAGCGCTTCCGCACCCTGGTGGAGAACACCAGCGACTGCATCTGGCAGGTCGACCCCCAAGGTCGCTTCACCTACCTCAGTCCACGCTTCGAGGCCATCACCGGCCATGCGCCGGAGACCTTTCTGGGACGCAACCCGCTGGACCTGCTGCCTGCCGATGAGCCGGCGCAGACCGGCGAGCGCCTGCGCGCCATCATCCTGGCGCAAACACCCTACTCGGACCTGCGCTATCCGGTCTGTTGTCGCGACGGCCGGCGCATCACCGTTGAAGTCACCGGCAACCCCTACTTCAGTGCAGACGGTACCTATCTGGGCCAGCGCGGCGTCACCCGCGACATCACCCAGCGGCTGCAACAGGAGGCCGAACTCATCGCCGCCCGCGAGGCCGCCGCGCGCCATGCCAGCGAACAACGCGTCGGCGTCTTCATCGAACAGGGACTGGCCGGCATTGTCGAGGTGGATCTCGACGGCCGTCTGGCGCGGGTCAACGACCGCTTCTGCCAGATCGTCGACCGATCGCGGCAGGCCCTGCTCGGCAGCCCGCTCAAATCGCTGAGTGTCGAGGCCGACTGGAGCGCCGAACAACGGCTGTTCCGGCGCCTGCGCAAGGGCGACAACACCGGCATCATCGAGATGCGCTTTCAACTGCCCCGGGGCGGCCTCGCCTACGCCGAGGTCGCGGTCGCCCTGATACGCGACCCCCAGGGCCAGCCCACGGGCTTTCTCGGTCTGCTCACCGACATCACCGCGCGCAAGCAGGCCGAACGCGCCCTGCAGACCGCCAAGGAACAGGCCGAGACCGCCAACCGCGCCAAGAGTACCTTCCTGGCCAACATGAGCCACGAGATCCGCACGCCCATGAACGCGGTGCTGGGGCTCGCCCAGGTGCTTGCGCAAGAGCCCCTCACCAGCGCGCAGCAGTCCATGGTGCGACACATCCGCGCCGCCGGCCGGTCGCTGCTCGGCATCATCAACGACGTACTCGACTTCTCCAAGATCGAGCGCGGACAGTTCCAGATCGACACCCATCCCTTCCAGCTCTCGGCCGTGGTCGAACAGCTGGAAAGCCTGCTGGGCGAGACGGCGCGGAGCAAGGGCCTGACCTTCAGCATCGAGGCGCCGGCGGACGCCGACGGCTGGCTGCTGGGCGACCCCATGCGCATCGAGCAGATCCTGGTCAACCTGGCCGGCAACGCGGTGAAATTCACCGACCGGGGCGAGGTCCGGGTGCGTCTGCGCCTGCAGCCGCTGGACGGCACCCAGGTCCGGCTCCATGGCGAGGTCTGCGACACCGGCATCGGCATCGCGCCGGAACACCTCGATCTGCTGGGCAAGCCCTTCAGCCAGGCCGACAGCAGCATCACCCGGCGGTTCGGCGGCAGTGGGCTCGGCCTGGCCATCACGCGCAATCTCGTCGACCTGATGGGCGGGCGCTTCGGCTGTGACAGCACGCTCGGCGAAGGCAGCCGCTTCTGGGTTGAATTGCAGCTCCAGCGGCCTGACGCGGCCGAGATCCCCACACGCACGGCCGCCGCCGCGACGCCCGCCGCACCCCGCCTGCGCGGCCGCCGCTACCTGGTGGTGGACGACAACCGGTGGAACCGCGAGATCATCGAGCATGCACTCAAGCGCGAGGGCGCAGAGACGACCATGGCCACCGACGGCCGCGAGGCCGTCGACGCCTTGCGCGCCCAACCCCACGCCTTCGCCGCCGTTCTGATGGACATCCAGATGCCGGTCATGGACGGTCTGTCCGCGACCCGCTGCATCCGCAGCGAACTGGGCCTGGTCGAACTGCCGGTCATTGCCTTCTCCGCCGGCGTGCTCAAGGCGGAACGCCAGACGGCCCGGGCCGCCGGCGTGGATGACTTTCTGGCCAAGCCCGTGGACCTGGAAGCCCTGGTGGCCCTGCTGCGACGGTTGACCCCGGCGCCGAACGCCAGCGCGCTGTCCCCGTACGTCCCCGCCCAGGCCGCCGGCCCGGGCCTGCCGCAGATCACCGGTCTCGACACCGCCCGCGCGGCCCTGCTCACCGGCAACGACGGCCGCTTCTTCCGCAAGCTGCTTCAAGACTTGGTGGACGACTTCGGCGACGCGGCGGTGCGCACGCGCAGGCTGCTGGCCGAGGCCCAGTACGACCAGGCCGCGCGCCATCTGCATGACCTGCGCGCCCTGGCCGGGAGCCTCGGCGCTGACGCCCTGGTCGACTCAGCACTGGCCCTCGAATCGGCCATCAAGGCCCAGCCACCGGCAGGCGACGGCGAGCTCGACGGGCTGCTCGATCACTTTGCCGCAGCACTCGACGCACTCATCACCGCCATCAGGCCGCATCTTGAGGCACGGCTGGAGGCCGGGCCGCCGCTGGAGCCGCCGTCCGGCACCGGCGTTGCCCTGGATGACGCCGCCCTGGCGGAACTGCGCACGGCGCTGACCCGCAATGACATTGCCGCGCTGGAGCTGTTCGAGGCCCTGCGACCGGCGCTCATCGGCGCGCTGGGTCCGGTCTCCGCCCAGGCGCTTGCGGACGCGATCCATGCGCTGCGCTTCCCGGACGCCCTTGGGCAACTACCGGATGCCCCGTGCTGATTCGGCGGTTCAGGCCAGGCCGCTGAACTCACGGCGCCTGCCGGCGGCTGGCAATGCACGAACGGGCTCGGCATCGAAACCCTGCACTTCCAGGTCCAGGCCCGGCGACAGCACCTTGATGAACGCACGCAACGCCGTCGACAGGCGCACGTTGCGCGGCAGCACCACCCCGGTCGTGATCGGCTGGAACAGATGGCGCACATCCACCGCTGCCAGATCCGGGTGACGGGCCGCATTGAACGCCTCCTCGGCAATCAGGCCGATGCCGATGCCCGTGGCGACGTACTGCAGGATGTCGGGGCTGCTGCTCAATGAAAAACTCACCGGCGAGCGCATGCCTGCCAGCTCGAAGGTCTCGTCGACGATCTGCCGGGAGCGCGATGTGCGCTCGTAACAGCAGCAGGGGTAGGCCGACAGCGTCTCCAGAGTGAGCTCGGTCGCCGCCATGAGCACGTGCCCCTGCGGCACCACCAGCGTCAGATGCCAGCGCGTCAGCGGGAAATAGGCCAGGTCGGTGAACTGCGCCGGCGGCTCCGGCAGCATGCCCAGGTCGGCGCCATGCTGGCGCAGCAGCTCGAAGGCCAGGCCCGGATCCTCCTGATTGATCTCGATCTGCAGGGCCGGCATCTCCTGCCGGCAACGCACGATGGCCTCGTGCAGGCTGCTGGCCGCCACATGGCGAGTGGCCAGAATCCGCAGCACGCCGCGGTTGCCATCGCGATGGGCATCGGCGATCTTCCTGATGCGCTGACTGTCGCGCAATATATCGTCGACCACCGCGGCGATCTCCTTGCCGGCCTCGGTCAGACCAACGAAACGCTTGCCGCAACGTACGAACAGATCGACGCCCAGTTCCTCGGCGAGATCCTGCAGTTGCCGGCTCACCCCGGACTGAGAGGTGTAGAGGGCCCTGGCGGCATTGGAAACATTGAAGGACTGCCGGATGACCTCACGCAGATAGGTCAGTTGTCTGAGGGTCATGAATCTTCGTACATATACCGATTTTGCATATAGGCTATGTGATTTGCGGATGACTTGATAGAGTTTGACTCACACGATTGGTCGGCCGCGGCACACGCCTTTCCGCCGACCCGGTCTGGCGCCAATACCGTTATCGCGGAGTCAACATGCTCAACCGCGTCAGTCGTCTTTGCATTGTCTTTCCGATCATCACGGCGGCGCTGACCCCGGCCGCCTGGGCCGGGTCTACCGCCAGCCAGACCATCCGCTATTCGGTCGAGGCATTTGCCCAGATCAGTGTCTCGGGCTCGCCGGCCCCGCTGCAGGTCATGGCCGCGGAAGCGGGCGCCGCGCCGACGCCAGCGGTGGACGCCAGCACGAGTTACGCCGTCAGCACCAATGGCGGGGCCGACACCAAGAAGATCACCGCGGCCCTGAGCGCACCGCTGCCCCACGGCCTGACCCTGGAGGTGGAGCTTGCATCCCCCGGCGGCGGCGCCGTCGCCAACCGCCAGACCCTGACCACCACCCCCGCCGACGTGGTCACCCACATCGGCAGCCTGGCCGCCACCGGCAACGCCATCACCTACCGCCTCAGCGCCAGCGCCGAGGCCGGGCCGGTCGACGCCGACTCGGTGACCGTCACTTACACCATCACCAATCAGATTTGAATGGCGTCCGGGCCATCGGCCATCATTCAAAAACCAGGCCGGCCAACGGCTTGAAGAGACGCTGATCCATTCGGCATCCGGCGCAAAAAACTCAGCACGAGCCACGCTCCACACGCGAAGCGCTCAGGCTTTCAGCGTTCGCTTTACGAAGCTTTTGTATACACAAGAGATGCCGACCACCCAGGCCTTTTGTTTATGCGATTTTCGCATACGAATATCGCTACAAATCGTATGTGATTTTCGTATATAAGCATCTCGCGAAGTTATTTCTCAACCGATCGAAACTGACCAATACTGACGTCCAAGGAAGCCCCTCGGGGCAGGGATCATCCC
Organism: Thiohalocapsa marina; assembly: GCF_008632335.1. Lineage (GTDB taxonomy): Bacteria > Pseudomonadota > Gammaproteobacteria > Chromatiales > Chromatiaceae > Thiohalocapsa > Thiohalocapsa marina. The sequence continues at coordinate 22,428 of NZ_VWXX01000037.1, read as the reverse complement.
CCAGGGCGCCGCACCAGGGCGCCGCGGCCGGGGAACCAGAAACAACCAGGGAATGGTGGAGACGCCGGGCATGCTCGATCAGGCCGAGCCGCCGGCCAGGCAATCATCGAAACGTATCGGGAGAGAAACATGAGCATGAACACCAGCACACGCATTCGCATCAGCGCCCTGACCACGGCGATGACCATGGTATTGAGCGCCGGCGCGATGGCTGCCAGCACCGGCGATCAAACGGTGACCTACACCGTCCCGGAGATGGCCGATATCGTCATCAGTGGCAGCCCCGGAGCAATGACCATCACAGCGCCGGCGGCAGGCGCGGATCCGGCTCCCGTAACAGATGCCACCACCAGCTGGTCGGTAACATCCAACGCGGGGACGGATGCCAAGAAGCTCACCGCCGCACTCGACGCGGATATGGCCACCGGACTGACCCTCAAGGTCACGGTGACGGCACCAGATGGCGCTGCGAGTTCGCAGCAAACGCTAACGGCGGCCGGCGTGGACGTGGTGACCGGGATCGACTCGGTTTCCGAAACAGGGCTGGGCATCGAATACGAACTCACGGCAACCGTCGAGGCTGCCGCTGCGACCAGCGTAGAAAAGACCGTGACCTTCACCCTGGTCGACGCAATCTGATCTCGGCGCTGAGCAAGCAGTCGTGCGCCCTCGGTGCAAGGAGTGTCCCGAGGGCCGCGGAACGACGCCATCCAATGCCCCAGTCCCATCCCTCCCGTCCTGTTTTCAAGCGCCTTTGCCCCGCCTTGCTGCTGGCGGCCATGGCGCCGGCAGCGGCCCTGGCCGCCGACCTGACGCTGCTCGGCGACTGGTCAAAGGCCCTCGGCACGCAGGATCTCAGCGGCGGCGCCGGCACCGACTTTCCGGCGGCATTCGAGAGCTCGGCCACCCAGGCCACCATCGATGTCACCAATACCGGCGGCGCCGCCTGGACCCTCTGGGTGCGGCAGGACCAGGCCATGCTGCCCCCCGCCGTTGGTCTGTCGGTCCGTCGCAGCAGCGACGGCAGCGGCCAGGGCAGCATCAGCGGCGGCAGTGCCTATCTGACCCCGGACTTTCAGGAACAGATCCTCTGCTCCGGCGTGGGCGACCGCAGCGGCATCGGCCTGCAATTCAGGCTCTCCGGGATCTCCATCAGCCAGCCACCCGGCAGCTTCGGCGCCACCCTCGGCTACCGGGTCGATTGAACGAGTCATACGCCATGCCTCAGCGCACGCGCCTTCCAGCCATCGCCATCGCCCTTGCGGCCCTTTGCCTGCTCAGCCCCGCCCCAGACGGCGCCCACGCCGGCGTCATCGTCCAGAGTGACATGACCCAGGAGCACCGGGCACAACCGGGCGAGCGCTATCGCGGCACCATCGTGCTGCGCAACCCGGGCGACACAACCGCCGAGGCCAAGCTCTATCAGACCGACTACGGCTTCGATGCCGAGGGCCGCAACGACTACGGCCCGCCCGGGCAACTGCCGCGCTCCAACGCCGGCTGGATCAGCCTGACCCGCGAGGTGGTCACGGTGCCCCCCAAGGGCACCGAGCGCATCGACTACGAGGTCAAGGTGCCGAGCGGCGATCAGCTCTCGGGCACCTACTGGAGCATGCTCATGGTGGAGCCGATCCCGGAGACCTCGCGGGAATCGGCCGCCGATCTGCCGGAAGGCACCACCAGCGTGACCCAGCTGTTGCGCTTCGGCATACAGCTCGTCACCCACATCGGCAGCTCCGGCGAGACCGCCCTGGTGTTCTCGAACCCGCAACTGGTCAAGGAGAACGGCAAGCGCCTCTTCGCCATCGATGTCGAGAACACCGGCCAGCGCTGGCTGCGGCCGAGCCTCTGGCTCGAGCTCTACAGCCAGAGCGGTAATCCCGTGGGCAAGTTCGAGGGCGCGGCGACCCGGCTCTATCCGGGCACCTCAGCGCGCTTCAGGATCGACCTGGGCGAGACGCCGGACGGCAATTATCTGGGCCTGGTGGCCGCCGACGGCACGGGCGACAACCTGTTCGGCGCCAACGTCGAGCTCGAGATCAAGTAAGGGCGGGCCGAGCCTCGCTCAGCCGCTGGATGCAGCGACCCATGGGTGGGGACCAATCCACCGCGCACAAGGGACAGGGGGCGCCCTGCCGCAGAACCGATGTCACGTCTTGGGGTATTTCTGGCCTTGCTATTGGCGACCACCGCGGCACTCGCGAGCGGCCTGGACGTGACAGCAACCGACGCCACGGTCTTCACCGTGGAACCCCGCGAAGTGATCACCCGGGTGTTTCAGGTCACCAACCGCGGTGGCGGCAACGGCACCTTCGAGGGCCAGTTGCTGCTGCCCGAGGGCTGGCGCGCCATCACCCCCAATTTTCCCTTCCGGCTGGCGCCGGGCGCCACCAGCATGCGTCTGGTCAGCTTCTTTCCGCCCGAGCGCACCCCGGCCGGCGAGTACCGCGTGACCTACCGCGTGATCGCACAGGACAACCCCGGGGCGGTACTGGGCAGCGCCACGCTGCAGATCCGCGTGCTGCCGGTCTACAAGCTCCAGGTGGACCTGCTGGATGCGCCGAAGATCGCCATCGTCGACGAGCCCTACCAGGCGCAGTTCCAGGTCAGCAACGGCAGCAACTCCGCGCTGAGCCTGAACTACAGCCTCGACAGTAGTCAGGACTCCGCCCTGTCGCCGCCGGCCGGGAGCCTGCAACTGGCCGCCGGCGAGTCCGAAACCCTGACCATTCAGGTGCACCCCAGCGACCTGAGCAAGCCAGCCCATGACCGCATTCGCCTGCAGGTCTCGGCACCCGATCAGGGCCTCAGCGAGCAGGTTGAGCGCAGCATCGAGACCCTGCCCCGGGTCAGCGGCAAGCAGGACCTCTACCGCAGCATGGAGACGCAGTTCACGCGCAGTCTCGGCGGCAGCTGGGACGGCAACCGGCAGAGGCTCGGCGGCGCGGTGCAACTGGAGTGGTCCGGCCGCGCCGTGCTGGACGACCAGGGCGAGCGTCGATTCAGTTTTCTCTTTCGCGGGCCGGACATCAACGAGGCAACCCTGTTCGGTCAGCCGTCGCGGTTCTACATGGACTATGAGGGCAAGGCCTTCGACTGGGGGCTGGGCAACCTGAGCTATCGCCTGTCGCCCCTCACCGAGCAGGGAGCCGGTGGCTTTGGCGCGCGCCTGGGCTGGCGCTCGGAGCACTGGCGGCTGTCCACCTGGTACACCCAGGACTGGGACTCCAAGGACGGCTGGGACACCTACAGCGAGGGCCAGAAGGCGGCGCTCTCCATCAGCCGTCAGCTACGGCCCGACTGGTGGCTGAGCGTGAATCTGCTGGATGCCCAGGACGACCAGGACGGCCGCAACCAGACCCTGAGCCTGCGCCAGGAGATCCGGCTGCGCCCCGAGCTGAACCTGGACCTGGAAGTGGCCGGCAGCCGCGGCGATCTGGGCGACGGTGCGGCCTATCGGCTGGAACTGACCCGAACGGGCGCCCCCTGGCGCTATCGGCTGAACCTGATGCACGCCGACGCAGGCTATGCCGGCGAGTACCAGAATCAGGACCGCGCCCATATCGACCTGTCCTACAGCCCCAAGGACTCCCGCTGGTCCGCCTGGGGCTTCTACCGCTATGACCAGTACAAGCAGGACCAGCGGCGCTATCGCGACCGGTATGCTGCCGATGCCGCGTGGTACTGGAATCAGAACCCCGTCATCATCGACCCGGCCCGTACCGAGCGCAGCGCGGGTGTTGGCGTGGCCTACCGCCGCCCGGATGCCGGCCGCTACCAGGCCGAGCTGCGCTACAAGGAATGTCGCAACGCCCAGGCCACCGACCGTCAGGTCTACGACGAAACCCAGGCGCTGCGGCTGGGCTACAGCCGGACCTTCAAGGACTCGAATCTGACCTTGAATGCCAGCGCTGACCTGGGGCGACGCATGGACAGCCTGACCGGAGACCAGGTGCCGGGCCAGGGCTACCGCGGCGCCGTCTCCTGGCGGCCCAACAAGCGCCTGAGCCTGGGCGCCTACGTGAACAGGAGCCTGGACCCCTGCATCGGCTACGACCAGGACAACTCCCCCACCCTGGGCATGAACGCCAGTCTCGCCATCAACGACAAGTCCGATCTTAGCCTCAACGTGCAGGGTGAGCCCGCCTGGGGCGACAACCAGACCATTGCCCAAGCGCGCTACAACTACCGGCGTGACAATGGCCATGTCATCGGCGTGCAGGCCCAGTATGCCCACGGCGTCAGCGACGATCTGAATCTCATGCTGTCCTACACCGTGCCCATCGAGGTACCGACCACCAGGCGGCGTGACCGCACCACGCTGCGCGGGCAGGTGATCGACCAGGCCACTGGCGAGGGGCTGGCGAACGTGGTGCTGCGCCTGGATCGCCTGGTGGCCATCACCGACGCACGCGGTTTCTTTTCCTTCCCCACGGTGAAACGCGGTTACCACAGCCTGAACGTGGCTGGCGGCCACCTGCCCGTGGGCATGATCCCGGTCGGCGAGATGCCGCTGCCGGTGGATCTCACCGTCGACGAGGAGACCCGCGTGGAACTGGCCTATGTCCAGGGCGTCACCATTGACGGGATCATCCAGGTCTACCAGCCCGACACCAGCCTGCTGCCGTCGCAGACCTTCGTGCGCGTCGACCGCAGCCTTCCGGACGCGGCGCCGGAAACGGCCGCGAAGCCGGAACGCGCGCCGGAACCGGCAGCACGGGAACTCGAGCCCACCCGGGGGCTGGGCGGCATTCTGGTGGAGGTGCGCAACGGCGACGCGGTTTACCGGCGCCTGACCAACGGCCGCGGCGAATTCCGCTTCGCCGGCCTGTCGCCCGGCACCTGGACCGTCTCCATCGATCCGGAGGCCCTGCCCGAGAACGCCAGCATCGAACAGGCCCGCTATACAGTCGAGGCCCAGCCCGCCGACACCGCTGAACTGGAGTTCCGGGTCGAGCAAAAGATCCGCCGCATGCGCATGCTGGCGCCGCTGAAGGTCTCTGGCTGATCGCGTGCTGATTTTTGGCCAGGATGGCCAGTAAATCAGCGTCTCCCGAGTGCCGCGATCAGCCGCTCTCAGCCCTCGACCAGGGTCAGATGACTGGCCTTGTAGTCATCGCGTTGGGCCTTGTTATCCGGGTCATAGCCGTCTGCACGCATCTTGTCCTTCAGCCAGCCAGGCAGCGGACCGCGCTTGTAGACGTTGTCCGGGTCCTGCGGATCGACATAGTACTTGCCAGAGGGTTGCGCACCGCCACCGCCGCGACGACGCCCGGCCAGTTGCTCACCGATCTCTTCCACCGAGTAGCCTCGGGCCTCGATCAGGTCGCGCAACTCGCGCACAAAATCCCGCCGCGTCTCCCTGAGCTTTTGCGCCAGAAGCCGATCCATTTCGGCTTGCTGCTGCTCCATCTCCAGCTTACGCTGACGCAGTTCATCCACGCTCAAGTGTTCCAATTCCATGCAATGCTCCTACCGCTTGTGATGTGACCGGCGGCATTGTAATGCATTTGTCAAGGAATGTCTTGGATACTTCACAAAATCAGAAAACAACGGGCAAGCGGCCAATCAAGCAGTCATTCGCAAGCATGCCTACCCTGTTTCATCAGATTGACCCGGCCCATTACCCACGGGCGTCACTCAGACGCATTCTGAAACCGCTTCTGGCCCTGGCTGCGGGCATAGCGCTGGTAGTTCCAGCCCCGTTCATAGGCGCGTTCGGTGACATAGCCGATCAGGTTGTTCATGCGGCTGTTGAGCACCAGGGCATCGGTGGCGATCAGCGCCTGGCCGGATTCGTCAAAAAAGACCAGTGCCGGCAGTTCGGTGAAGCCGAGGCTGCGGTACCAGTCTCTCGGCGTGACGCGGGCACCGTCTGGCGTGAGCACCGGCGTTTGCGCGTCCCCGGCATCCAGTCGGACCAGGTCGAACGCCGACAGCCGGGTACGCGTTGGCATGTCCTTCAGCACCGTTTGATGAAAGTGCGCGCAACGGGTGCAGTCCGCGCCCTCGAAAAGCACCAGCAACGGCCGTTCGGCGGGCAGACGACTGCGGTCCAAGGCGTAGGGCGGGGGCGAGAACAGGGCGTCCGGCAACAACCCTGCAGACGCGTCCGCAGTGGCCGCATTGGTCGCCGTCTCCGCCAGATAGGCCGACAACGACTGACGGCGCACATGGCCGTCGATCAGATAGTCCAGCACCTGCCGGAATCGTTCCGGCGGGTAGTAACCGGTCAGACGCAGCAGGCGCTTGCCCGCGGTATCGTAGAACAATAAGGTCGGTGCGAACTGAACACCCTGGTCCAGCGCAAAGGTCTTGACCCGCGTGCGTGTGCCGGAAAAGTCGGTCAGTTCGGCATCGGAGAAGATCTCCAGACCGAAGCTGTCGAACGACTGTTTCAGGCGCGCGGCAATCTGCGGATCGTTCAGACTCTGCTCGATGAACAGGTGACAATAGGAGCAACCCTGGGTGCTGAAAAAGATGAACAGACCCAGTTTCCCGGCATCGGCGGCCTCCTCGGCATCATCGCGCAGATCGAGAAAACTCTCCTTGAACCACTCCGGATGCCGCACCTGATAGATGGCGCCGTCATCGAATTCTGCCGGCGCGGCGGAGGCAAGCGCAGACCATCCGCCGAGTATCAGCGCGATGGCCAGAGCAAATGCGCTCAAGCGATTGAAGGCGTTCGTCTGCGACCCGCGAAACCAACAGACTGTCATCATGCGCTCCCCGCGTTATTGTGATGGACTGGATCGGTGCCAAGACTAACATACCGGCGTCACCACTTTGCCCCATGCGGCATTGCGCCGCTCCTCAAACACCGGTACCGTATTTGCCGACCCGCAGGTAAAGAGGACACTGCTGATGACGGACCCCTTCGTGATCCGACAAATGACCCGCAGCGAAGTCGATACCCTGGTGGACTGGGCCGCTCGCGAGGGCTGGAACCCGGGGCTGCACGACGCGGAAGTGTTCTGGGCCACGGACCCGGATGCCTACATCGCCGCAGAACTGGACGGCGAACTGATCGGCGGCGGCGCAATCACCGCCTATGGCGATGAATTCGGCTTCATGGGCTTTTTCATCGTCCGCCCGGAATTCCGCGGCCGTGGGTTCGGTAACCGGCTCTGGCATGTGCGGCGCGAGCGCCTGCTGGCCCGGCTGGGGCCGGGCGCCAGCATCGGCATGGACGGCGTCTTCGCGATGCAGGACTACTACGCCCGAGGCGGCTTCGTGTTCTCCCACCGCGACATCCGCTTCCGGGCCGAGGTCCCGGCGGGATCAGCGGCTGTGCCCCGTCCGCCCGAGACCCTCGTTCCACTGGACCAGCTGCCGTTCGCGGATGTGCTGGCCTATGATCGCAGCTGTTTCCCGGCACCGCGGGCGCGCTTCCTGCGGGGCTGGATCGACCTGCCGGACGCGCGCGCCCTGGGCTGCCTGCGCGACGGACGGCTCGCCGGCTACGGCGTCGTGCGCCGCTGCCGCGAAGGCTGCAAGATCGGCCCCCTGTTCGCCGACGACGCCGCCGCGGCGGAGGCCCTGCATGCCGCGCTGTCGGTGTTCGCCGCCGGCGGGCCGGTGTTTCTCGATGTACCCGAGAACAATCCGGACGCCCTTGCCCTGGCGCAGCGCCACGGCATGGTCGAGGTGTTTGGCTGTGCGCGCATGTACCGGGGGCCATTCCCGAACATCGCCCATCGGCACGTCTTCGGCGTCACCACCTTCGAGCTCGGCTGATGCACGACCGCGACCTGCGGGGCCACGGTCCCCGGCCGCCGCATCCGCACTGGCCGGAAGGGGCCAGGGTCGCGGTGCAGTGCGTGCTCAACGTCGAGGAAGGCGCCGAGTCCTGCATCGGCAACGGAGACGACCGCTCAGAGGCCTATTTGCACGAACTCCCGGGCCGCCCCGCCCGCATCGGCGAGCGGGACCTCAGTGTCGAAGGGATGTACGAATACGGTGCGCGTGCCGGCGTCTGGCGCATCCTGGCGCTGTTTGCCGACCGCGGGCTGCCGCTGACGGCCTTTGCCGTCGGCCGCGCCCTGGAGCTCAATCCCGAGATCGGCCGCGCCCTGCATGCCGCGGGGCACGAGATCGCCGGCCACGGCTACCGCTGGCTGGACTACCGCACCATCCCGGAGGCGGAGGAGCGCCACCACATCCAGCGCACCCGCGACATCATCGCGTCCGTCTGCGGCCGGCCACCGGTAGGCTGGTACACCGGCCGCGTCAGCCAGAACACTCGCCGACTGCTGCGCGAAGTGGGTGGGCTGCTGTACGACTCCGACGCCTACAACGACGACCTGCCCTACTGGCTGCCGGACGCGCCGCCACACCTGATCATTCCCTACACCCTGGTCAACAACGACGCCCGCTACCTGCTGCCCAACGGCCTGGCCACCGGCGAGGACTTTTTTCGCCTGCTCAGAGACGCCTTCGAGCAGCTCTGGCTGGAGGGGGCACACAGCCCCAAGCTGATGAGCATCGGCCTGCACGGACGCATCAGCGGCCATCCGGCCCGCGCCGCGGGGCTGGCACGCTTCCTGGACCATGTGCTGGAGCGCGACGCGGTCTGGATCTGCCGGCGCGAGGACATTGCACGGCACTGGATGGCCACCCATCCCGCATGATCGAAGCCGAATCCGCCATCAAGGACAGTGCGGGGGCGGCGGCGGAACGGGTGAATCGCAGGCGAAAAAAAAGGCCGCTGGAAGCGACCTTTTCTTTCGATTTGGAGCGGGAAACGAGACTCGAACTCGCGACCCCAACCTTGGCAAGGTTGTGCTCTACCAACTGAGCTATTCCCGCGTCAGAAGTTGGCCATTATAGTCGAACGTCAGATTCCGTCAACCCCCTTTTTTGATTTCAGCCTTCGATCGGATGCGCGCCTGGGTCGCATGGCGATCAGTCGGGGCGTGCGCTCAGGCTGGGCCAGGCGGCGCGCAGATAAAGGTACATGGACCATAGCGTCAGCAGCGCGGCGACATAGAGCAGCCCCAGCCCCAAGGGGCGCAGCTGCAGGCCGAACAGGGCATCGCCCAGCAGCAGCAGCACGATGGCCACCATCTGCGCCGCAGTCTTCAGCTTGCCCGCCATGGACACCGCCACCTTGGCCCGGGCACCGATCTCTGCCATCCATTCGCGCAAGGCCGACACGGTGATCTCGCGACCGATGATCACGGCCGCCGGCAACACCATCACCACCGTGGGATCGGCCTGCACCAGCAGCACCAGCGCCACGGCCACCATCAGCTTGTCCGCCACCGGATCCAGAAAGGCGCCCAGGGCAGAGGTCTGGTTCAGGCGTCGGGCCAGCCAGCCGTCCAGCCAGTCGGTCAGCGCTGCGGCGGTGAACACGATGGCGCAGACCAGCCGCGCCCAGGGCACCGGCAGATAGAAGATGACCACGAACACCGGGATCAGCCCGATGCGCAGCATGGTCAGGATGTTCGGCAGGTTCCACATCACTTCACGTCCTTCGTTCATCGGCCATGGAGGCCGGCAGGCGGGGCTCGTCATAGCCTGACGCCGGAGCGCCATCGCGGTCAATGCGCATTTACAGGTTCTGCCCGTTCAGGGCCTCATGGATCTGTTGTGCCAGCTCCCGGCCGATGCCGTCCACCGCCGCGATGTCGTCGGCGGCGGCCCGTTTCAATCCGCGCATGCCGCCGAAGGCGCGCAACAGGTTCTGCCGCCGCTTCGGTCCCACCCCCGGGATCTCTTCCAGTGCCGACGTGCGCCGGGCCTTGTCGCGGCGCTGGCGATGGCCGGTGATGGCAAAGCGGTGCGCCTCGTCGCGGATCTGCTGCACCAGGTGCATCGCCGGAGAGGTGGCGCCGGGCAGGATCGGCGTCGTGCCGCCGGGCAGCCAGAGCTGCTCCGCCCCGGCCTTGCGGTCGGGGCCCTTGGCCACACCCACCAGCTGCACGCCGGTAATGCCGAGCTCCTGCAACGCGCCCTGCACGGCGCTCAGCTGGCCCTTGCCGCCGTCGATGAAGAGCACGTCCGGCAGGGGTACCTCGCCCTGCTGCACACGCCGGTAGCGACGGGTCAGGGCCTGCTCCATGGCGGCGTAGTCGTCCCCGGGGGTGATGCCGTCGATGTTGAAGCGGCGATAGTCCGCCTTGCGCGGTCCGTCGGCGTCGAACACCACGCAGGAGGCCACGGTGAGCTCACCGCGGGTGTGGCTGATATCGAAGCACTCCATGCGTGCGGGTACCTCGTCCAGATCCAGCGCATCGCGCAGGGCCTCCAGTCGACGGCCGTAGCCGGCACGACTGCCGAGACGCGACTTCAGCGCCAGATCGGCGTTGCGCTCGGCCATCTCCAGCCAGCGGGCGCGGTCGCCGCGCAGCCGATGGCGGATGCTGACACGCCGTCCAGCCTGCTGGCTGAAGGCGGTCTCGAGGAAGGCACGCTCCTCCGGCTCGGCATTGACCAGGATCTCCGGCGGGAGCTCCTTGTCGGCGTAGAACTGCGTCAGAAAGGCCGCCAGCACCGTGTCGCGCCCGGCGGCATCCGGCGCCTGGGGAAAGAACGCCTTGTTGCCCAGGTTGCGCCCGGCGCGGATGAAGAACACCTGCACGCAGACAGTGCCCGCCTCCTCCACGGCGGCGACGATGTCCAGGTCGCCGCCATCGGCGGTGATGTACTGGCGTTGCTGAATCCGCCGCAGGGTGGCGATCTGATCGCGCAACGCCGCGGCGCGCTCGAAGGCCAAGGCCTCCGCCGCATCCTCCATGCGGCACACCAGATCGGCGATCACCTCGTCCGCCCGCCCGTCCAGAAACTGGATGCTGTGGCGCACATCCACGGCATAGTCTTCCGGCGTGATCAAGCCCACGCAGGGGGCGGAGCAGCGCTTGATCTGGTATTGCAGACAGGGCCGCGACCGGGTGGCGTAAAAGCTGTCTTCGCACTGCCGCACCGGAAACAGCTTCTGCAGCAACTGCAGGGTCTCGCGCACGGCCCAGGCGCTGGGATAGGGGCCGAAATAGCGCCCGTTGCCCTTGCGCGGCCCGCGGTAGAAGGCCAGCCGCGGATAGCGGTCCTGGCTGCTCAGGTAGATGTAGGGATAGCTCTTGTCGTCGCGCAGCAGCACGTTGAAGCGCGGCCGGTGCTCCTTGATCAGGTTGTTCTCGAGCAGCAGGGCTTCGCCCTCGGTGCGGGTGACCGTCACCTGGATGTCGGCGATCAGCGACACCATCAGCTGCAGCCGCCGGTTCAGCGCGCGCCCGAAATAGCTGCCGACGCGGCGGTTCAACACCTTGGCCTTGCCGACGTACAGCACCGTGCCCTCGGCATCCAGCATGCGATAGACACCGGGCTCGGCCGGGATCTGCCGCAGCGCCGCGCGGTGGTCGAAACCGCTGCTGCCGGGCGCACTCATGCGGCGGACGTCTCCAGCAGGGCGCGACAGCGGGCCACCACGGCGTCGAACATGGCCTCGGTCAGGCGCCGGGTCTGGGTGTTGTAGCGGCTGCAATGATAGGAGTCCAGCAGCCGCAGGCCGTCGGGCAGCAGATGCTCGGCGGCATGGGCAAAGGGGTACGCGGACTGCCGCAGACCCAGTGCGCGCAGCACGGCATTGTGCGCCAGGCGCCCCAGGGCAAGAACCACCCCGCCGGCGGGCACCGCCGCCAGTTCCGCCGCCAGAAAGGGGTTGCAGTTGCGCACCTCGGCGGTGGTCGGCTTGTTCTCCGGCGGCAGGCATTTCACCGCATTGGTGATGCGGCAGTCGGTCAGCACCAGCGCGTCGTCCGCGGACACCGACTCGGGCAACGCGCCGAAGCCGTGGGCATGCAGCATGCGGTACAGCAGGATGCCGGCAAAGTCCCCGGTGAAGGGCCGACCGGTGCGATTGGCCCCGTGCATGCCGGGCGCCAGCCCAACAATCAGCAGCCGGGCGCCGAGGTCGCCGAAGGATGGCACCGGACGCGCGTGGTAGCTCGGATGGCGCGCCCGCACCTGACGGAGAAATGCCACCAGCCGCGGGCAGCGTGTGCAGTCGGCATCGAACAGTGTGGCATGGGTGACCTCCCCTGCGGATGGTCCGTTGTCTGGTCTCGGCATCAACGCCTTCCTGCTATGTTCAAACACGTTTCGAGCGGCTGGGTATCGGCAGTCGGAGATGCAGGGAATCTGCCTTGCGCTCCGGATTGTAACGCCAATCGACGCAATGCTCAGGCAGCGGCGCCTGCGCACTGTCACCCGCTGCCGCCTTCCGCTATGCTCCGGGCATGAGCATCCCTCTCCAGGACGATCTGCAAGCGCCCTGCTACCACGGCGGCGGCATCATCAACCTGATGGCGTCGCTGATCCGCGCCCGCGGCGGCGCTGCGGACCATGCCGACCTGGACCTGCTGCCGGCGGCGGAACTGGCGGATGTGCAGCACATCGTGCTGCTGGTGATCGACGGCCTGGGGGCCGACTGGTTAAAGCGCCACGGCCAAGGCGGCATCTTCGGCAGTCATGTCCGCGGCGCCATCACGTCGGTGTTTCCGCCCACGACGGCGACAGCCATCACCAGTTACCTCACCGGCGACGCCCCGCAGCAGCATGCCCTGACCGGCTGGCACACCTGGATGCGCGAACTCGGCTGTGTCATGGCGGTACTGCCCGGACGCCCGCGCTACGGCGGCGTCGGCTACCACCAGGCGCATATCGACGCTGCGGCGCTGTTCGGCCATCGCTCCGTATTCGACCGGATGCAGGCGCAGACGTTCGTCGTCTCGCCGGCGCACATCGCCCATTCCGACTACAACCGGGCGCACCTGGGTGCGGCCCAGCTGCGCACCTTCGAGAACCTGCGGCAGATGTTCAAGGAGACCGCCCGGATCCTGCGCAAGTGCCGCTCGCACAGCTACAGTTATCTGTACTGGCCCGGGCTGGACAGCATCGGCCATGAGCGCGGCATGGAGAGCGAGGCGGCCGTGCAGCATCTGCGTCAGCTGGAACAGGGGCTGGAGGACTTTCTGCGCCTGGCCGCCGGCACGGATACACGGATACTGGTCTGCGCCGACCACGGCCAGATCGACACCAGCGAGGCGGATCAGACGCGGCTGTCGGATCATCCGCAGCTGGCCGACTGCCTGACGCTGCCCCTGTGCGGCGAGCCTCGGGCGGCTTTCTGCTATGTGCGCCCGCACCGGGTCGCGGTGTTCGAGGACTATTGCCGGGATGTGCTGGGGGACCGCTTTGCGCTGTATCGAAGCCGCGAGCTGGTGGACGGTGGCCTGTTCGGTCCTGGTCGGCCGCATCCACAACTGGAGCAGCGGGTGGGCGACTATACCCTGCTTGGGCGCGGTCATGCTGTGATTCGCGATTATCTACCGTTCGAGAAACCTTTTCGGCACATTGGCGTGCATGGTGGCCTGAGTCCGGCGGAGCTGATGGTGCCGCTCTGCGTCCTGGATGCCGGGCCTGCGCATCAAGCCGCCTTTTTCACGCGGAGGAGCCAGACATGACGGCCGATTTTGTGCCACAAAACGCCCTTGAGCGCCAGTTGGTCGCCGCTCAGAACGGGGAGATCCCGCCGGAGCAGTTCATCGAGACGCTGCTGGGCTCGGAGGTGTTCATGCCGATCTATGAGCGGCATGCCATCGGCGGGCTGCAGTCGGATCAGCGGGCGCAGCCGCTGAAGCTGGTGAGCGATGACGGCGGCGAAGTGCTGGTGCTGTTCACCAGTCCGGAGCGGGCGAAGGCCTTTGTACGGGATTTTCCCGGCTACGGCGGGGGTCTGGTGACAGAGCTGACCTGGATCTTCGAGAAGCTGGGCATCGGCTTCGGGATTTCGCTGAATCCGGACCAGACATACGGCATGGACTTCGAGGCCCGGGATGTGGCGCAGCTTGCCGGGTCATCTGGCGCCCATGGACAGGCCTAGGCTGGGCGATGCGTGGGCGATGCGCCGCTTCCCGCCCAGTCGTCACCTGCGCTACGGACGCGGCAGGGTGACGCCGGTCTGGCCCTGGTACTTGCCGCCGCGGTCGCGGTAGGACATGCCGCATACCTCGTCTGACTCCAGGAACAGGATCTGGGCGACGCCTTCGTTGGCGTAGATCTTTGCCGGCAGCGGGGTGGTGTTGGAGAACTCCAGGGTCACGTGGCCCTCCCACTCCGGCTCCAGCGGTGTCACGTTGACGATGATGCCGCAGCGCGCGTAGGTGGATTTTCCCAGGCAGATGGTCAGCACATTGCGGGGGATGCGGAAGTATTCCACCGTCCGGGCCAGCGCAAAGGAATTGGGCGGGATGATGCAGACATCCGACTGCAGGTTGACGAAGCTCGACGAGTCGAAGTTCTTCGGGTCCACCACCGCGGAGTTGATGTTGGTGAAGATCTTGAATTCGTCGGCGCAGCGGATGTCGTAGCCATAGCTGGAGGTGCCATAGGAGATGAGCCGCTCGCCGGTCTCGGACTCACGCACCTGGCCCGAGACGAAGGGTTCGATCATCCCCTGCTCCGTCGCCATGCGACGGATCCAGTGGTCGGACTTGATAGACATGGACTGGGACTAACGGCTCCCGCTGCGGGCGGCGAAGCGCGCCTGCGTCTCGGCGACCTTCAGCACGGTCTTGCGGCCACGCAGATCGCCGCCCCGGTAGCGATCGACCAGGGCCAGTTCCTCGTCGGTCACGGGGGAGTTCTCGTCCAGGCACAGCAGGTGGCTGGCGGTCACGTCGCCCAGGGCCTCGGCGATCTCCTGCGCCTCTTCGACGCCCATGCGCCGGATACCCTGCTCGTAGTTGCTGATGCGAGACTTCGACAGGGTGCGGGTGCGCCCCGCCAGTTCCGACAGGCTGAGTTTCTGGGCTTGCCGGGCCTGCTTCAGGCGCTGGCCGATCTGTTTGTTGAGCGTGTTCATTGTAGTGCCTGCGAATACACGGTAAATGATGGAACGAGAGGGTCCTCGGGGCGATGTGCCGAGCGTTCAGCCCAGCAGGCCGTCTTCCCAGTCGACATCGCCGCTGCGCTGCTGCCGCGCCACATGGGCCGCTGCTTCAGGATAGACCTGATCGAGTATTTCCTGGAATTTCTTCGTCTGGGCCGAGAGGAACTTGCCACGGCGCAATACGATACCGTAACTGCGACGCGGGAAATACTGTTCCAGCGGCACCCGTCCGAGGGCTTCCTTGCCGGTGAGGCAGACGTCGGTGACGATGGAGATGCCCAGGCCGAGCTCGACGTATTTCTTGATCACCTCCCAGCCGCCGGCCTCGAGGGTCACCTTGTAGCTCAGGTTATGCTGCCTGAACACCAGGTCCACCATGCGCCAGGTGCTAAGATGCCGCGGCGGCAGGATCAGCCCGTATTCGGCGATCTCCGCCAGGGTCACGTCGCGCTTGTTGGCCAGCGGGTGGTCCTGGGGCGTGATCAGCACCGGGCCGTAGGTGACCACCGGCCGGTAGGTGACGTCGTCGGGCACCTCCATCAAGGAGCCTACGGCCAGGTCCACCTCGTCGGCCCGCAGCATGGCCAGACCGTCGCGGCCGGTGACGTTGTGCAGGCGCAGTTCGATGCCGGGATACTGGTCGACGAACCGCCGCACAGGCTCCGGCAGGATGTACAGGATGGTGGACTCACCGGCAGCGATATCCAGGGTGCCCTGGTCGATGCGGCCGCACTGCACGGAAAAGGTCTCGTGCAGCTTGTCCATGCCTTCCACCAGCGGCTGCGCCAGTTCGTACAGCAGCTCACCCTCAGGCGTCAGGCGGATCTTGGGTCCGCGTCGCTCGAACAGCACGGTGTCCAGTTCGCGCTCCAGCGCCTGGATCTGCAACGACACCGTGGGCTGGCTGAGAAAGATCTTTTCCGCTGCCGCGCTGACGCTGCCGGTGCGGGCGGCATGGCAGAAGGCCCGCAGCTGCTTCAGCCGGTTCTGCTTGTAATGGATCTGCTGGCTGGCGGCCATGGGCAATTGCCTCTCATCGGGGTCTGGCCGACACGGGCCCGGTCATAGCTGGTCGAGATCGGCCAGGATGTTGCGCGCAACCCGGCGCTGGTCGTCGTCGCCGTCTTCGAGCACGCGATAGAGCAGGGCCCGCGCGGGCGCGACCTGTCCGTCCAGCCGCAGGGCGTTGGCCTGGCGGATGAGTGCCTCCAGGGCATCGGCGGAGGCCGGGCCGGGCACGTACGGGGCGTCATGTTCGTCGCGTGCGTCGGCGGCGGCCTCTTCCGCCTCGATGGCGTCGAGCTCCGCCTCCATCTCCGCCGCCGTCATCGGGCGGTAGCGGCCGGGTTCGTACATGTCGCCGCCATCGATGTCGCGCCCCACTTCCGGCTCCGGATCCGACGTGGAACGAAAGCCGGCGCTGGAACCGGCACCACCGCCGGAACCGGTCACGGGTAAACCGCCGCCTCCGCCCTGGCCGGGGTCCGGTGCCGGTGCGCCGCCCGCTGCGCCGGCTTCGGCCCGCCGCTGGAAGAAGCGGGAGAAGAAGATGCCCGCCTCGTACAGCAGCCACATCGGTATCGCCAGCAGCGTCTGACTGATGACGTCCGGCGGCGTCAGCAGCATGCCGGCGATGAACACCCCGACGATCACGTACGGACGCTTGCGACCCAGGGCCTCGGGCGTGGTGGCACCGATGGCGACCAGCAGGATGGTGGCGATGGGGATCTCGAAGGCGATGCCGAAGGCGAAGAACAGCTTCAGCACGAATTCCAGATAGAAGGCGATGTCCGGCATCTGCGCCACACCCTCGGGGGTGACCGAGGTGAAGAAGCGGAACACCAGCGGAAACACCACGAAGTACGCAAACGCCATGCCAAGGTAGAACAGCACGATGCTGGACGTCAGCAACGGAACGGCCAGGCGCTTCTCGTGGGTATAGAGTCCCGGGGCAACGAATGCCCAGAGCTGGTAGAGCAGATACGGCATGGCCAGGAACACCGCCGCCACCAGCGCCAGCTTGAACGGCGTCAGGAACGGCGACGCCACCTGGGTGGCGATCATCTGGGAGCCTTCCGGCAACTGCGCCCGGATCGGCTCGGCGATCATGGTGTAGATGTCGTTGCCGAACGGGAACAGCACGACGAAGACGACCAGGACCGCCACGACCATGCGCAGCAGCCGATCGCGCAGTTCCACCAGGTGGGACAGGAACGGCTGCTCTTCGCCGAGGCCGTCGTCGGACTGCCCGTTGGACGCGGACCCGATCAAGCCACAGTCCCGCGCTGGTCGGGCCGGGCCCGACCGACCTGGTCGTCGCCGAAGCCGTCAGCGGACGATGCAGCGCCCGCCGGATTACCGGAACGCGTGCCTGCGCTGTCGCCCGCCTTGTTGCCGGAGGTCTCGCCGGCCTTGCGGACCGTTTCGCCGGTCAACGGGCTGTTCAGCTGGTCGGCCAGTTGGCCTGTCTCTTCGATGATGGTCTCCAGCGGATTGTCCTCGGCCTGCTTGCGCAGGATCTCTTTCAGTTCTTCCGCCTTGATCTCGCGGTCGATCTCGGCCTTCACCGACATGAACGCCCGGCGCCCGCGGCCCAGCCACAGGCCAGCGGTGCGGGCGACCTTGGGCAACCGCTCAGGGCCGATCACGAGCAGCGCAATGACGCCGATCATGACCAGTTCGAGGGCACCGATATCGAACATGTCTGCCTGGACCTCAGCCGTATGCCATTGTCAGCGCACGCCATCCACCTACTGGGTGGCGGCTGCCCGGATCAGGCCTTATCCTTTTCCGAAGCACGCGTGGTCGAGGCGGTCTCGCTGCTGCGCTCCGCCTTCAGCGTCTCCGCCGGCTCGTCGATCTGCTTGACTGCATCGGCCTCGTCCTTGTCCTTGTCCTTGTCGGCATCGGTCATGGCCGAGCGAAAGCCCTTCACCGCGCCACCCAGATCCGAGCCAATGTTCTTCAGCTTCTTGGTGCCAAACAGCAACAGCACGATCACAAGGATGATCAACAACTGCCAGATACTGATACCGCCCACGCCCATCATGACCTCCGTGACTCCCCGTCTGGGGCAGTCGATTATCGCTTGAAACCGGTCGGGATTCGCCCGCGAACCGCCGTCCCGCGCCCCCGAATGCGGGCTGCATCATACCGCAATCCTTCGCCCGCCTGCAGGATCCGCTGCGGGGCCGGCGCAGTCTCATTGGCGACCGCGGGCGGCCTTCTCCTCCAGGCCGGACAGGCCGAAGCGGCGGTCCAGTTCCGCCAGCACCGCGTCCGGATGCAGATCCTGCTGCGCCAGCAGCACCAGCGAATGGAACCAGAGGTCGGCGACCTCGTAGACCAGTTTGTCCGGCTGCCCGTCCTTGGCCGCCATGACGGTCTCTGTGGCCTCTTCGCCGATCTTCTTCAGGATGGCGTCCAGGCCCTTGGCGTACAGCCGGGCAACATAGGACGAATCGGGCTCTGCCTGCTTGCGCTGCTCCAGCACATCGGCCAGCCGGTTCAGGACATCGGACATGGTTCAGCCCTCAGGCGGTCACAGCAGACAGGGCGTCGGCCTCGCGCTGGCCTTCGGCAAAGTCCAGCGTGCCCTCGTAGATGGCGCGCCCGGTAATGGCACCGACGATGCCCGCATCCGCCACCGCTGCCAGCGCCCGTACGTCGTCCAGCCGCGTGATGCCGCCAGAGGCAATGACGGGCGTCGCCACCGCCTCCGCCAGCCGCACCGTGGCCTCGATGTTGGGCCCGCTCAGCATGCCGTCGCGACCGATGTCGGTGTAGACGATGGCATCGACGCCGTCGTGCTCGAAACGCCGGGCCAGATCCTCCACCCGGTGTTCCGTGACCTCGGCCCAGCCACTGATGGCCACCTGACCGTCCTGGGCGTCCAGGCCCACGATCACATGCCCGGGAAAGGCGGCGCAGGCCCGGGCCACGAACTCCGGCTCCCTGACCGCCTGCGTGCCGATGATGCACCAGGTCACGCCGGCATCCAGATAGGCGGCAATGGTGCGCTCGTCGCGGATGCCCCCGCCCACCTGGATCGGCAGGTCCGGACAGGCCGCTACGATGGCGCGGATCGCGTCGCCGTTCACCGGCTCGCCGGCGAAGGCACCGTTCAGGTCCACCAGATGCAGCCGGCGCGCGCCGGCATCGGCCCAGCGTCGGGCCACCTGCACCGGATCATCCGCAAAGACGGTCTCGTCATCCATCCGCCCCTGGCGCAGACGGACACAGTTGCCGTCCTTCAGATCGATGGCAGGAATCAATAGCATGGCCGGTATCCAAACATGACTGGGGTTGAGCCTTGGGTTGGGTTGGCGCCGCCGCCGTCGGTTGCCGTCACAGCGAGCCCTTGGTGGATGGCATGATGCCGTCCATGCGCGGATCCGGCTCCACGGCCATGCGCAAGGCACGCCCGAAGGCCTTGAACACCGTCTCCGCCTGATGGTGGGCATTCCCGCCGCGCAGATTGTCCACATGCAGCGTCATCGCCGCATGGTTGACCAACCCCTGAAAGAATTCCTGAAACAGATCCACGTCGAAGCCACCGATCATCGCACGGCGGAAATCCACATTGAACGTCAGACCCGGCCGGCCGGACAGATCGATGACCACCCGCGACAGCGCCTCGTCCAGCGGCACATAGGCATGCCCGTAGCGGCGAATGCCCTTCTTGCCCCCCAGCGCCGCCGCCAGCGCCTGTCCAAGGGTGATGCCGATGTCTTCTACCGTGTGGTGGGCGTCGATGTGCAGATCACCCTCCGCGACGATGTCCAGATCGATCAGCCCGTGCCGCGCCACCTGATCCAGCATGTGCTCCAGAAAAGGGACGCCGGTGTCGAAACTGGAACGGCCGCTGCCGTCCAGATCGACCCCCACACGGATCTGCGTCTCCAGCGTATTGCGCTCGATCTGCGCAGTGCGATGTGCTTGCTGCTCGGTCACGGCTGCCTCATCCTGAACCTTGATCCAACGATTGTACCAGCCTCCCCCGGTTTCGCACCGCCCTTGTTTCCTTGCACGCCTAATGCATTCAAACCGCAGAGACGCGGAGGACGCAGAGCAAACACGGGAAGAAA
Source organism: Thiohalocapsa marina (assembly GCF_008632335.1). GTDB lineage: Bacteria > Pseudomonadota > Gammaproteobacteria > Chromatiales > Chromatiaceae > Thiohalocapsa > Thiohalocapsa marina. The sequence continues at coordinate 2,448 of NZ_VWXX01000037.1, read as the reverse complement.
CGAGGATGGGCGGTCCGTCACTACCCCACGGTCGAAGACCCCAACCCCCAAAACAGCGTCGACTCCTCAGACAGCGGTCGGAGGTCTCGATCGCCCTTGGTTCACGGCGTACCCGAACGCCGTCACCAGTCCGCGAGCGCCGACGCCTCAGCGAAATTCAGGTCTCGAGCCAGAAGGTCACCGGACCATCGTTCACCAGCGACACCTGCATGTCCGCGCCGAAGCGACCACTGGCCACCGGCGCATGCACCTCGCGGGCCCATTCCAGCAACAACGCGAACAACCGCGCCCCCTCCTCCGGCGCCGCCGCCGACGTGAAACTCGCACGCATCCCCTTGCGGGTATCCGCCGCCAGGGTAAATTGCGGCACCAGCAACAAGCCGCCACCCACATCGCGCACACTCAGATTCATCCGGCCCGCCGCATCAGGAAACACCCGATACCCCAGCAACCGCTCCAGCAAGCGCCGCGCACGGGCCTCATCGTCACCGCGCTGAACACCCACCAGCACCAGCAGACCGCGACCGATGGCCCCCACGCTGCAGCCGTCCACATCCACCCGGGCCTGGGTCACCCGCTGCAACAACCCGATCACGCCAGTTCCCGGGCAAAGCGATCCGTGGCCGCCCGCAGCGCCCGGGCGATGCCCGGCTCGAAGGCCGAATGACCCGCATCCGGGATCACCTGCAGGTCCGCCTGCGGCCAGGCCTGATGCAGCTCCCACGCCGAGCGCAGCGGACAGATCAGATCGTACCGCCCATGTACGATGACACCCGGAATATCCCGCAGCCGCCCCGCATCGCGCAGCAACTGCTCCGGCTCCAGGAAGGCATCATGGACGAAAAAATGCGCCTCGATCCGCGCCAGACTCAGGGCCGTATGCGCATCGCCAAAGGCCTCACGGACCTCAGCGCTCGGCAACAACGTCGAGCATCGCCCCTCCCAGATCGACCAGGCCTCCGCCGCCGCCTGACGCAGGGCGGCATCATCCCCCGTCAGCCGTCGGTGATAGGCATGCAGCAGATCGCCCCGCTCCGCCTGCGGAATCGGCGCCAGGAAGGCCCGCCAGTGGTCCGGAAAGACCCAGTGCGCACCGGACTGATAGAACCAGCGGATCTCCTCCGGCCGGCACAGGAAGATGCCGCGCAACACCAACGCCGCCACCCGCTGCGGATGCGCCTGTGCATAGGCCAGCCCCAGGGTCGAGCCCCAGGAGCCGCCGAACACCAGCCAGCGGCTGACCCCCAGCGACTCCCGCAGCCGCTCGATATCCGCCACCAGATCCCAGGTGGTGTTCTGCTGCAGCGACGCATGGGGCACGGACCGGCCGCTGCCACGCTGATCGAACAGCACGATGCGGTAGCGGGACGGGTCGAAGAACCGCCGATGCGCCGCACTGCAGCCCGCACCTGGACCCCCGTGCAGGAACAGGGCCGGAATACCCTGCGGATTGCCGCTCTCCTCCACATACAGCTCATGCCCGCCACCCACCGGCAGCCGGTGGACGGCATAGGGCTCCAGGGCCGGATACAGGGTCTCGGCCCATGTCGGCGCATTGCCCGCTGTCGCTTCGCTCATGCGCCTGCCTCTCGCTGCAGCACCAGCATGTAGTTGACTGCCATGGAGCGGCTGTAGGAGAAGGCGCGATTGAACGGATTCACCCGCACCCCCGTGCGGTGGCGCTCGGTGAACGCCGGACCCAGCGCCGCCGTCACCTCGGCCGGCCGCACCAGCTTGCGGTACTGGTGGGTACCCTTGGGCAGCCAGCGCAGCACCCGCTCGGCGCCGACGATGGCCATCAGCCAGGCCAGCGGCGTGCGGTTGATGGTGGCCAGGATCATCACGCCGCCGGGACGCACCAGCCGGCCGCAACTGGACAGGAAGCCGGACAGGTTCTCCACATGCTCCACCACCTCCATGTTCAGCACTGCATCGAAGGTCTCCCCGGCCTCGGCCAGGGCATCGGCGGTGGTCAGACGGTAGTCGATGTCGAGGCCGCTCCACTGGGCATGGATCTGCGCCACGCGGACGTTCTTGGGCGTGATCTCGGCGCCGGTGACGCGGGCGCCAAGCCGGGCCATGGACTCGCTGAGGATGCCGCCGCCGCAGCCGATATCCAGTATCGACAGGCCCTGCAGCGGGTGCTGGGCGGCCGCATCGCGGCCTAAGGCGGCACAGAGTTGCGTGCGGATGTAGTCCGCGCGAAAGTCGTTGAGCCGATGCAGCGGCCAGAACGGCCCCTGCTCGTCCCACCAGCGATGCGCCAGGTTCTCGAAGTAGGCGACCTCGTCGGGGTCGATGTCCGGGGCGTTCAGATGCGGGGTCGTCAAGATACTGTTTCCTGCGTCGGGTTTAGGAAAACGCTGATTTATTCAGCATTTTCCGTGCGGGGCAGGAGGCCCCGCCATTTTTAGCGGCGCAAGCCGCTGAAAATGCAGCGATTCGGAA
>NZ_VWXX01000036.1 GCF_008632335.1 Thiohalocapsa marina | reverse complement strand
CTTCTTCTGTTCAACAGCGATTTCGCTCTTGCATCGCGGGGCGGACCATATATGGACAAGCGCAGCGCCGTCCACCAAACGCCGCGCTGGTGGACGGCGCTGCGCTTGTCCACCCTACACGCTCTACTTCGGGAGGTGGCCGCAACGATGATCTAGACCTTAGCGCCGCATGCCGCTGAGAATGAAGCGATTCGGAAACCGCGTTTTCGAATCGCGTGCTGATCTTTGGCCAGGATGGCCAAGAAAGCAGCGTCTTCCCAGTGTGCCAGGCGACGCCCAATCCATGGTTCGCACAGGGCGTCGCCTGATTAGTGACAACAATAGTATTAGACGAGAGAGGAGCGTATGACGATGAACACAAGCAAGATGGCCCAGCGTGCCGCCTTGTCTGCTGCCATCTTGGTGTCTGCACAAGCAAGCCTTGCAGAAGAGCCGATCAAGGTCGGCATGATGCTGCCAGCCACCGGGACCTATGCAAAGCTCGGTAACAATATCAAGAACGGCTTCAAACTGTACGTGGACGAACAGGGTGGCACCTTGGGTGGACGGCAGATCGAGTATGTCGAGGTGGACTCGGAGGCCAACCCGGCGAAGGCGATCGACAACGTCAACAAGCTGATCAAGCAGCATGAAGTCGATGTGCTTCTCGGAAGCGTTCATTCGGGCGTCGCCCTCGCCATGGCCAAGCGCGCCAAGGAGTCGGGTACTGTCCTGATTGTACCGAATGCCGGCGCCGATAATGTGACGGGGCCCTTGTGCGCGCCCAACATCTTCCGGACCAGCTTCAGCAACTGGCAACCGGGTTATGCGACCGGGCAGGCGATGGCTGAAGACGGTCACAAGACCGCCGTGGCCATTACCTGGAAATATGGCGCGGGCAAGGAGATGCTCGACGGGTTCAAGGAATCCTTTGAAGAGGCCGGCGGTACGGTGGTCAAAGAGTTATACGTGCCTTTCCCGAATGTGGAGTTCCAGGCGCTGCTGACACAGATTGCCGCGGCAAAGCCCGACGCCGTGTTTGCATTCTTCGCCGGTGGGGGTGCGGTGAAGTTCGTGAAGGACTATGCCGCTGCCGGACTGAAGGACGCGATTCCGCTCTACGGTACCGGTTTCCTGACCGACGGAACACTTGAGGCACAGGGTGCGGATGCCGAGGGCGTGAAGACCGCGCTGCACTATGCCGATGCACTGGGCACGCCAAGGGATGACGCCTTCCGCGAGGCCTATGCGCAGGCGTATGGGGAGCAACCCGACGTTTACTCGGTACAGGCCTATGACGCAGCGCAGATCTTGGGAATCGGGCTCGAGGCGACCGGTGGTGACATTGCAAACAAAGAGACGTTCACCGCTGCCATACGTAACGCGACTGTGGACAGCCCCCGCGGCGAGTTCACCATGTCGAGCTCGCATAACCCGGTCCAGGACTTTTACTTGCGCGAAGTTACCGACGGTGTCAACAAGGTGGTCCGCATTGCGAGCAAGTCGCTGAGCGATCCTGGTCGCGGATGTCGGATGAAATAAGGGCCTGCATTCCAGACCTGACTGTTATGTCCCCGCCTGTCCGGGCGGGGAACGATCACGGGAGTGAATAGGCATGGACCTGACCACCTTTTTGATTCAGTGCCTCAACGCACTGCAGTACGGACTTCTGCTGTTTCTGGTTGCATCGGGTTTGACGCTGATCTTTGGCATCATGGGCGTCATCAATCTCGCGCATGGCAGCTTTTACATGATCGGCGCTTACATGGCTTATGCCTTGTCACCGGTCATCGAAGCGACTCTTGGCGGGGGCTTCTTTCTGACGCTGCTCATCGGATTGGCCCTTGCGGTGCTGCTCGGCTACTTGTTGGAGTGGGCCTTCTACAGCTACCTCTACAACCGGGATCATCTGCAACAGGTGCTGATGACCTATGGGCTTATCCTGGTGTTCGAGGAGTTGCGTAGCTTGCTCGTCGGCGATGATGTGCATGGTGTGCAGATCCCGGACTTCCTGAGTGGAAGTATTCCGCTTGGCGAGGTCATGAGCTATCCGGTATACCGGCTTTTTGTGTCCGCGATGTGCCTGGTGTTGGTTGTCGGCCTGTTTTATATCTTCAACCGGACCCGGCTTGGAATGATGATTCGCGCCGGGGCAAGTAATCGGGAGATGATTCAATCGCTGGGCATCGACATCAACTTCCTCTATCGGGTGGTTTTCGCTGCCGGATTTGCCCTGGCCGCCTTTGCCGGAATGGTCGCGGCACCCGTGTCTTCGGTTTACCCCGGGATGGGGAATGAAGTGTTGATCATTTGCTTCGTCGTCGTGGTCATTGGCGGCATCGGCTCCATCCAGGGAGCGCTCGTAGCAGCGCTTCTGATCGGTTTCATTGATACCTTTGGCAAGGTCCTGCTACCTGAGGCCGCCGGTGTACTGGTATACCTGGCCATGGCAGTGATTCTGCTTTGGAAGCCCAACGGCCTGTTCAAGGCAGCGTGATGACAATGGTTAATCAGAAAGCAATCTTTGTAGCTCTGTTCTTTCTTGTTCTACTGGCTTATCCCTGGTTGGATGGGGGCAGTTACGGCATCGATCTTGTCACCAAGATCATGATCTACGCGATCTTTGCGTTGAGTCTTGAACTGCTGGTCGGCAGCACCGGCCTGGTCTGTTTTGGTCAGGCGGCCTTCTTTGGCATCGGTGCCTATGCGGCTGTGCTTCTGTCGGGTGAGGACGGACCGGCATCGATCCTCTGGCTGCTGCCGGCGAGTGCCGGTGCGGCAGCGCTGTATGCCCTGGCGGTCGGGTCGTTGTCCCTTCGGACCAAAGGGGTGTACTTCATCATGGTGACCCTTGCGTTCGCGCAGATGGCGTACTTCATCGTCCATGACACGCCGCTCGGTGGCGGCACAGACGGCATCTACCTGTACTTCCGACCAATACTGGGTGAGTGGCTCGTGCTTGACGAACCCTTGGTCATGTACATGTTCAGCCTCTTCTGTCTGGTTGGCACCTTTGGTTTTCTCGGTGTGCTGCTGCGGTCCCGATTCGGGCGTGCGTTGGCAGGTATCAAGGAGAACGAACAGCGCATGCTTGGTACGGGGTTTGTCACCTACCCCTACAAGCTGGCGGCGTTCACCATCTCAGGTGCGCTTGCCGGGCTGGCCGGCTTCCTGTTCGCGGTGAAGGATGGATTCGTTAATCCGGAGTTGCTCAACTGGCATCTCTCGGGCGCGGCGCTGGTGATGATCATTCTCGGCGGGCTCGGTCATCTGCGTGGGGCGATCACCGGGGCATTTGCATTCATGCTGCTGCAAGAGTTCTTCAAGTCCGAAGCCATTTTTGGGGAGTTTGCCAGACATTGGCACCTGGGTCTTGGCCTGGTCATCATCCTGGCGGTCGCGTTTCTTCCCAGCGGTCTGGTCGGTCTGCCAGATGTCTTGCGCAGTCGTCTTGCAGGGTCCGGGGTCGTGCCTCTGAAAAAACTACCCGAGGGGGGCAGGTGATGTCGAACGAGATCTTGCTGCGGGGGCAGGGCATTACCCGTCGCTGGGGTGGTCTGGTCGCTGTCAATCGGGTATCGATCGAATTGTCGCGTAACTGTCTCCATGCGGTGATTGGTACCAACGGTGCCGGCAAGTCCACCCTGATCAATTTGCTTTCGGGAGAAATTCCTCTGTCTGAAGGCACCGTAGAACTCCTGGGTAACGATGTCACCACTTGGTCCCAGCCCAGGCGGGCAATGGCCGGCCTTGGACGTAGCTACCAGCGCAACACGATTTTTCCCGGTTTCACTGTGTTCGAGAACTGTCGGCTTGCCGCTCAGGCGAAGGCACAGAAGGGCTGGAACCTGTGGCAGCCCGCCAACCGTTGCCCGGTGAGCACCCATGCGGCCCGCGAGGCGGCACACCGCGCAGGCCTGGACAAGGTGCTCGATCGTACGGCCGGCTTGCTCTCCCATGGTCAGAAACGGCAGCTGGAGATTGCCATGTGTCTGGCCACAGGGCCCCGGGTGTTGCTGCTCGACGAGCCCTTGGCAGGCATGGGTGCCGAGGAAACCGGGCGGATGCTGACCTTGCTGGACGAACTCCGACCGGATCATGCGATTTTGCTGGTCGAGCACGATATGGACGCCGTATTCCGGGTGGCCGATCGCATCACGGTCATGGTCAACGGCACCGTCATTGCCAGTGGCAACCCGGACGAGATCCGGAACTCTGGCGAGGTGCGCGAGGCATATCTGGGCGAGGGGCACTGACATGACGACGCACGGTGATTTCCTGTTGGAGGCAGAGGGCGTCCATGCGTGGTACGGGTCCAGCCATGTGCTGCACGGCATTGACCTGCGTATCAGTCGTGGGCAAACCGTCGGCCTGCTCGGCCGCAACGGCATGGGCAAGAGCACATTGATCCGGACCTTGCTCGGGCACGTTCCGCAGCGCGATGGGCATATCACGTTCTTCGGACACGACTGCTCGCGCGCCAAGCCGCATCAGGTTGCCCGGATGGGTGTGGCCTATGTGCCCGAGGGCCGCGGCGTATTTCCGAATCTGACGGTTCGGGAGAATCTGCTGATGGCGGCACGGCCCGGACGGGATGGGCGTTGTGACTGGCCTTACGAACGCGTGCTCGAGCGTTTCCCGCGACTCACGGAGCGACTGACGAACCTGGGCAATCAATTGTCGGGTGGTGAGCAGCAGATGCTCTCCATCGGACGCGCGCTCATGACTCACCCCGACCTGATCATCCTGGACGAAGCGACCGAGGGCCTGGCACCTCTGATCGTGACCGAAATCTGGAATGTCATCACGGACATCAAGGAGAGCGGTATTGCCACACTGATCGTAGATCGCGACTTTCGGCGTGTACTTTCCCACAGCGACCAGGCGCTGGTGTTGCAAAAAGGCCTTGTGGAACTGGCGGGGCCCGCCGCTGAGGTGGCGGAATCCCCTGACCTGACCAGACTGCTTGGCGTTTGAATGCCGTTGTCGGCCTTGATCATCGCGCCGGTCGGTAGCCGGCAGGGTGGACAAGCGCAGCGCCGTCCACCAAACGCCGCGCTGGTGGACGGCGCTACGGCTGTCCCTACACGCTCTACTTCGGGAGGTGGCCGGAACGATGATCAAGACCCCGTTTTCTGAACATCGAGAGAGGAATGACATGAAATCTGCACTGACCGTCATTCGTGATGAGCACCGGGCCCTTGCGGCCGTCCTTCGGGGGTTGCAGTTCACCGTGGAACAAGCACGCAATGGTAGGCAGAACCCCGACTTGGTGCTCTTAAAGTCCATGCTGGACTACATTGAGGCGTTTCCTGACAAGTTGCACCACCCCAAGGAAGACAAATACATCTATCGGGTGCTGCGCGAGCGAGATCCTGATACTGCAGAAAAACTCGACGTGCTTGAGGAAGAGCATCGTCAGGAGCCTGAATGGTTGGGCAAGCTGCGATCAAAGCTGGAAGCGTTTGAGCAAGACAGTACAAATTTTGAACAATTCGCAGATGCGGTCGAGTGGTATGTCAATTCACACTTTTCCCATATGAACATGGAAGAAGAGGTCATCTTGCCGATTGCGGAAAAAGTTCTGCAACCTGAAGACTGGAAAACGATCGACGCCGCGTTCGCATCGAATGAAGACCCCTTGGTAGGAGTGGGTACCCAGCGTCAGTTTCGAGACCTGTTCAGCCGCATTGTCAACCTGATGCCGGCACCCTACGGTCTTGGACCTGAGCGGGGTTGATCTCTTGAAAACTTTAACCAACGACTGACTGGAGGAATACGATGGCCAAATACATTCTGCTCGGCAACTGGACCGATCAGGGCGCAGTCAATGTAAAAGAGACCGTTGAACGTGCCCGTGCGGCGCGTGAGGCTTTTGCTGCCGTGGGTGTGAGTGCGCGCGAATGGTTCTTTACCATGGGCCACTACGATGTGGTTCTAACCGTCGAGGCCCCGGATTCGGCAACGCTGGCAAAGGCAACACTGGCCCTGACAGCGCTTGGAAACCTGCGGGTGGAGACCTTGCCGAGTTTCGGGGTCGATGAAATGGACCGGATCATCAAGGACATGCGGTAGACCGGCTGATAAAACCAATGTCCAGAGCACGCTTTTGAATCACCGAAACACCGGGTAAAGAGTCCTTTATCATCCCGGGGTCAGACTCTGACTCACTGGCGTGCTGCCCCGCGCGGGAAGTGCTGAATAAACAAGCATTTTCATAACGCTGGATATAGGCCAACGTTGAAACGAAATCACGTCCCTGAAAAGGGACGTGCGGTCTCTTTATGCGCCTGATGTTTCCGATCGGTAGGTCGGGACCCGCGCAGCCTACATTAATAATATGCGAGTGGATGAGACAGTGATCACGAAGAAAAACGCGATTACATCCGGAGGAGCACAGGCGTCTGCAACGAGGTTGCGACGGTTTCTGGTCATATCGCTCACGTGCGTCGGTTTGGGATTCGGGCCATCCGCGTTTGCGATGTCAGATATCGAGCAGCTCCGGCAAGAGATTCAGAAGCAGCGTGAGTTGCTGGATCAGCAACAGCGCAGGCTTGAAGAACTGGAGCGGCAAACCCTGGCGCAGGCCGAGCGTCTGGAAAAACAGTCGGTGCAGGTGGCGGAGGTGGAAAAGACGGCCAGATCCAAGTCAGGAAACCTCGCGCCTGGGGTGACCCTTTACGGCATTCTGGATGGCGGTGTCGAACATCTGAACAATATCGGCGAGAACAAGGACAGCGATACGCGTTTCGTGTCGGTGACGGGAACCTTGCCCTCGCGCCTGGGGCTTCGGGTGAAGAAGGAGTTTGGCGAGGGCTATCAGGCATTAGCGACCCTGGAGGCCGGATTCAACTTTGACGATGGTAGCCAGGGGCAGGGTGGACGTTTGTTCGGCCGTCAGCTGTTTGCGGGAATTGCAACGCCGAAATTCGGTACCTTTACCATCGGTCGCCAGTACTCCATGTTGTTGCCAGCATTGGTGGCTTCGGACATGTTGAGCCCGAACATCTACTCCCTGAGTTCGCTGGATTTCTATCTTCCGAACGCACGGTACGACAATTCCCTGGCCTGGAAAGGCAAGTTTAACAAATTGTCACTGGGTGCCGCGTATTCATTTGGTCGCGACGTGATTGGTGGAACGCCCGGCTCTGGCACCTGCGCCGGGGAAACCTCTGACCTGGACCAGTCCACCGCGTGTCAGGGCTGGTCGACCATGATTCGTTACGACGATAGCAACTTTGGCCTGGCCGCGGCAATCGACGAGCTCAACGGCGGCACAGGTGCGACGGCGTTTGCACCGGGTGGTGCGGCCCCGATCCTGTTCGACAGCGAGGACGATACCGATCGCCGGATCAACGCCGGCGGTTATTACAAGCTCGGCAACGGCAAACTCGGCCTGGGGTGGCTGGGCCGCAGAATCGATACGCGCTCAGGGGATGTGGATGTGGATGCCTTCTACGTGACCGGCAGCTACAAGTTCGGTGCCTTCACCCTCGATGGTGGCATCCACAAGATCGATCAGGAAGACATCGACGGCATCGATCGCGATGCCATGCTTTATGTGCTTCGCGGCATGTATAACCTGCATGAGGGGCTGGACATCTATGCCCAACTCGGGCACGTGGCAAACGATGACGATGCGGCTTATCAGGTGTCACTCGGCGGCGGCGCAACAGCACCTCCCGCCGGCGAAAGCCAGACCGGTGTGATGACCGGAATGCGTTTCATGTTCTGAGGGTGGTGGGTGAGGGGGGGGGCAGCCTGCCCCTCACCCGCTGGTAGACGCAAGACCATCAAACGCTGGTATCAGAGCATGAATCCAAGCCCGAGCGGTATCACCAGCAGGCTCGCAAGGTTACCCATGGCCACCATGGAGGCCACCTCGTCCGCGGACTGGCCGAAGCGTTCCGCAAGAATGAAGTTCATGACCGCCGGCGGCAGGATGGAGAACAACAGCAAGACATTACGCGTTTCGGGTTCCGGCGCCAACCAGAGCAGTGCGACAAAGGCGCTGAGCAGACCGCTCAGCGGGCATAGCAGGGCGCCGAGCAGGCCCGACTTCCAGTGTCGTGTATCAAACCCGATCAGGCGCACGCCGAGAGCCACCAGCATCAGCGGAATCGCGACCTCGGAGAGCATCTTCAGACCCGGCAGCAGGATGGACGGAAGATGCCAGTCGAAGGCATGGGCGAGGATGCCGGCCACAGTGGCGAGAAAGATCGGATTTTTCAGCAGGGTGCCTGGATGAAAGGTCCCGCTCACGAGCCAGATTCCCAGGCTGAAATGCATGGCCGTGGAGACGACGAATGCCACAACGGCAAGCGGCAGCACCTGATCGCCAAAGGCGAATGCGGCCAGCGGCAGACCCAGATTGCCGGAGTTGTTGAACATCATCGATGGGAGCAGGACCCGCTTCGGCAGCCTGGCGAGGCGCGTGAAAGGCAGCGCCAGCAGCCCGGATCCGAGCACGATGATCACCGTGCCGATGGCGACGCTATGCCATTGCGCCGCGGACGGGATCTTTTCCGACAGCACGTAGAACAGCAGCGCCGGAACGAACAGGTTCAGGTTGACGCGGTTGGCAGAATCCATCTCCCGTCCGTGCAGACGGCCGTAAACATAGCCGACGGCGGCGATGCTGAACACTGGCAGTGTGACCTGTAGGACATGACCGATCATGATTGTGTACCCATCACTCGTTGTTCGCCGTGGACAGCGGTTACCGGACCAGCAGAACCGCCCGAGTAATGTCGGCGGTGCGGCGAATGTGCGATTGCGTCTCTGTGCACAGGGTGTCGGCATCCCGCGCCAGGGCGGCCTGATAGATGCGCTGGTGCTCTTGATGGACATCACGCGGAACCGGCGCCGCGGTTTGCAGCGAGATATTTCGATAGCGTTTGTGCTGATCGTAGAGGATGGCGTGGAAGCGCATCAGCCAGGGGGACGCACAGGCGGAGATAAGCGTCTCGTGAAACGCGCGATTGCGCTCCTCCCAGGCGGCGAAATCGAATTCTTCGCCGGTCTCGGCCTTCGACAGCTGGTAGTAGGCGGCGACCACGCGCGACTCCCAGGCATCGTCACCGCGCTCGAGGCTCTGGCGCAGCGCCTTGAGTTCCAGCGTGATGCGCATGTCCGTGATGTCGTCCAGATCCTCGACCGACACCGGGGCAACCCGAAAGCCACGCTGCCCGACCGTGACCACGAAACCTTCCGAGGTGAGCCGACTCAGCGCCTCGCGCAGGGGGGTGGCTCCCAGGCCGTAGTCCCGGCGCAGATGCTCGACGCGCAGCTTGGCGTCGGCCGGATGCCTGCCTCCGATGATGTCAGCCCGCAGCCGTGCGTAGGCAATGTCCGTAAGCGTCTTGGGTGCCGCGGTGTCCGCAGGCCAGATCGAGCCGTCGGCCATGGTGAATGTTGCTCCTTGGTAACAGCAGGGTGCTGGTTCAGCGCATGAATGTATGGTAGCCATGGAACGCATATTTTGTACAGGAAATAAAAAAATCTCGATAAAACTATTTACTGTCGACAAACACTCGACTACACTCTGACCTCCAGCCTTAGAAACCGATCGGCGGTTTGGATCGAGGGGCCAGACTCAACAACCGGAGTCGTCATACATGAACGAAATCAAGCACTTCATCAACGGAGAATTTGTCGGTTCGGGATCAGGCAAGACCTTCCCGAACGTCAATCCAGCCACCGGCAAGCAGATCGGCATCGTCCACGAAGCGGGGATGGATGAGGTCGATCGCGCTGTGAAAGCGGCCCGTGCCGCGCTGAAAGGGCCCTGGGGGCGCCTGTCGGTTGCCGAGCGCATGGCCCTGTTGCACAAGGTCGCCGACGGCATCAATGCCCGGTTCGACGAGTTCCTCGAGGCGGAGTGTCTCGATACCGGCAAGCCCAAAAGCCTGGCGTCCCATGTCGACATCCCGCGCGGGGCGGCCAACTTCAAGATCTTCGCGGACCTGATGAAGAACGTGCCGACGGAGAGCTTCATGCTCGATACGCCTGATGGCCAGGGCGCGCTCAACTATGGCGTGCGCAAGCCGAAGGGCGTCATCGCCGTGGTCAGCCCCTGGAACCTGCCGCTGCTGCTGATGACCTGGAAGGTCGGCCCGGCACTGGCCTGCGGCAATACGGTGGTGGTCAAGCCCTCTGAAGAGACCCCCCGCACCACGACGCTGCTGGGTGAGGTCATGAACGACGCCGGTATTCCGCCGGGTGTCTATAACGTCGTGCACGGCTTCGGACCGGATTCCGCCGGCGCATTCCTGACCACCCATCCGGATGTGGACGGGATCACCTTCACCGGCGAGACGCGCACCGGAGCAGCCATCGTCAAGGCCTCTGCAGACGAGATCCGCCACGTGTCCTTCGAGCTCGGCGGCAAGAATCCGGCGCTGGTGTTCGCCGATTGCGACATGGACAAGGCCGTCGAGGGCACCTTGCGCTCGGCCTTTGCCAACTGCGGCCAGGTCTGTCTCGGCACGGAGCGGGTCTATGTCGAGCGACCGATCTTCGATGAATTCCTGCGTCGCCTGAAAGCCGGTGCGGAGCAGATGCAACTGGGCGCCTGGGACGATGCCTGCACCAGCATGGGTCCGCTGATCAGCCGGGAGCATCTCGACAAGGTCCTGTCCTACTACAAGCGCGCCGTTGAGGAGGGCGCCACGGTGGTCACCGGGGGCGGCACTCCCGACATGCCGGGCGAGCTCGCCGGCGGCAGCTGGGTACAGCCAACGATCTGGACCGGCCTGTCTGAAGAGGCCCGCGTGGTCAAAGAGGAGATTTTCGGGCCCTGCTGCCATGTGCAGCCGTTCGACAGCGAGGACGAGGCCATCCGTATGGCCAACGACACCAAGTATGGCCTCGCAGCCGCCGTCTGGACCGAAAACCTCGGCCGCGCGCACCGCGTCGCCGACCAGCTGGAGGCCGGCATCATCTGGGTGAACTCCTGGTTCCTGCGGGATCTGCGCACGGCCTTTGGTGGCATGAAGCATTCCGGTATCGGCCGCGAGGGCGGTGTGCACTCCCTGGAGTTCTACACCGAGATCAAAAACGTTTGCATCAAGCTCTGATCAGCGGGAGATCGCATGCTCAATCAAGACAAGATCCGGGACCTCGGCGACGCGCTGTTCGTCGCCCTGCGTGACCGCACCATGATCGATCCGCTCACCGAGCGCGAGCCGGAGATCAGCATCGAGGACGCCTACCAGATTTCGCTGCGTCTGCTGGAACGCCGTGTTGCGGACGGCGAGACCATCATCGGCAAGAAGATCGGCGTCACCTCGACGGCGGTGCAGCGCATGCTCGATGTGCATCAGCCCGACTTTGGCTATCTCACCGACCGGATGCTCTATGCCGACGCCGACGAGGTGCCGATCAGCAAGCAACTCATGCAGCCGCGCGCGGAGGGTGAGATCGCCTTCGTCCTCAAGCGTGACCTGATGGGACCGGGCGTCACCAATGCCCAGGTCCTCGCCGCAACCGAGCTGGTGCTGCCCTGTTTCGAGATCGTCGACTCGCGCATCAGGGACTGGAAGATCCGCATTCAGGACACCGTCGCCGACAACGCCTCCTGTGGCCTGTTCGTGCTCGGCAGCCAGGGCGTCGATCCGCGGCGGGTGGATCTGACCACCTGCGGCATGGTGGTGGAGAAGAACGGCCAGATCCTCAGCACCGGCGCTGGTGCGGCCTGTCTCGATTCGCCGGTGAACGCGGTCGCCTGGCTGGCCAACACCCTTGGCCGGGTTGGCGTGGCGCTGAAGGCCGGCGAGGTGATCCTGTCCGGTTCTCTGGTGCCGTTGGAGCCGGTCCAGGCGGGCGATTACATGAGCGTCGAGATCGGTGGCATCGGCTCGGCGTCGGTGCGTTTCGCCTAGCAACGCTCGGTTACCCAAACAGTCAACCCAGAGGCTTCCGGAGGAGCACCCTGTGAACAAGATCAATGCCGCCATCATCGGCCCCGGCAACATCGGCACGGACCTGCTGTACAAGGCGCTGCGCAGTGAATGGATCAACCCCGTCTGGATGGTCGGGGTAGACCCCAAGTCCGAGGGCCTGGCGCGCGCCCGGTCCCTCGGTCTGAAGACCACCCACGAGGGCGTCGACGGTCTGGTACCGCACATGCGCGAGGACAACATCCAGATCTGCTTCGATGCCACCTCGGCCTATGTCCATGCGGACAACAACGCCAAGGTGCAGGCGCAGGGCTCGATCATGATCGACCTGACCCCCGCCGCCATCGGCCCCTACTGCGTGCCGCCGGTGAACCTGAAGGATCACGTGGGCAAGCGGGAACTCAACGTCAACATGGTCACCTGTGGCGGGCAGGCCACGATCCCGATGGTGGCGGCGGTGAGCCGTGTGCAGCCGGTGGAGTATGCCGAGATCGTCGCGACCGTGGCATCGAAGTCGGCCGGCCCCGGCACGCGCAAGAACATCGACGAGTTCACCCAGACCACAGCCCAGGCCGTCGCTGCGGTCGGCGGAGCAAGGAAGGGCAAGGCCATCATCATCCTCAATCCGGCCGAGCCGCCGTTGATGATGCGCGACACGGTGCATTGCATCACCGAGGGTGAGCCGGACCAGGAGGCCATCACCCGCTCGGTGCAGGACATGATCGCGGAGGTGCAGAAGTACGTGCCCGGCTATCGTCTGAAGAACGGACCGGTTTTCGACGGGCATCGCGTGTCGCTGTTCATGCAGGTGGAAGGGCTCGGTGACTTTCTGCCGACCTACGCTGGCAATCTCGACATCATGACCGCTGCTGCGCTGCGCACTGCGGAGATGTTTGCCGAAGAGATCGACAACGGCCAGTTGCAGCTTGCACCCGCGGCCGCCTGACAGTACCCAATGGAGAACCGAGCCATGACACTCCAAGGCAAGAAAATCACCATCCACGACATGAGCCTGCGCGACGGCATGCATGCCAAGCGCCACCAGCTGAGCCTCGAGCAGATGATTGCCGTTGCCTCTGCACTGGATGCGGCCGGCGTGCCCATGATCGAGGTTACCCACGGCGACGGGCTCGCCGGCGCCTCGGTCAACTACGGCTTCCCCGCCCACAGCGATGAGGAATATCTGCGGGCGGTGCGGCCCTATGTGAAAAACGCCAAGATCTCGGCCCTGCTGCTGCCGGGCATCGGCACCGTGCCGGACCTGGAGATGGCGGCGGACTGCGGCGTCGACTGCATCCGTGTCGCCACCCACTGCACCGAGGCCGACGTCTCCGAGCAGCACATCAAGAAGGCCCGCGCCCTGGGGCTCGATACCGTGGGTTTCCTGATGATGTCGCACATGGTCGGCCCGGACGTGCTCGTGGAACAGGCCCGGATCATGCAGGACTTCGGCGCCAACTGTATCTATGTGACCGACTCCGCCGGCTACATGCTGCCGGATGACGTCAAGGTCCGTTTTGCCGCCGTCCGCGAGGCGCTGGACGATGCCGTCGAGCTGGGTTTCCATGGCCATCATAATCTGTCGCTGGGGGTGACCAACTCCATCGCCGCCGTCGAGGCGGGTGCCACACGCATCGATGGTTCGGTTGCAGGCATGGGGGCCGGAGCAGGCAATACACCGCTTGAGGTATTCGTGGCCGTTTGCGAGCGGATGGGGATCGAGACCGGAGTTGACCTGTTCAAGCTGCAGGACGTGGCCGAGGACCTGGTGGTGCCGATGCTCGACCAGCCGATCCGAATCGACCGCGACGCCCTGATGCTCGGCTATGCCGGCGTTTACTCGTCCTTCCTGTTGTTTGCCAAGCGCGCCCAGCAACGCTATGGCGTGTCCTCCAGAGACATCCTTGTCGAGCTCGGCAAGCGCGGCATGATCGGCGGCCAGGAAGACATGATCGAAGACGTCGCGCTGGAGATGTCGCGCGCCAAGACCGAGGAGACAGCAGCATGAGCACGTTGGACAAGGCAACCATTCTCGCCCTGGCCGAGCACCTGGAGTCGGCGGAATTGCAGGCGCACGATGTCAAGAAGGTGACGGATCAGTATCCGGACATGGACTTCGAGGACGCCTACGACATCCAGTGGGAGATCCGCCGCCGCAAGGTCGAGCGCGGTGATCGCATCATCGGCATGAAGATGGGCCTGACCTCGCGGGCGAAGATGAAGCAGATGGGCGTCGAGACCCCGGTCTACGGCTTTCTGGCGGACTATTTCGAGCGACCGGAGTCGAGCGAGATCAAGGTCTCGGAGCTCATCCATCCCAAGGTGGAGGCGGAACTGGCGTTCGTCACCAAGGCTCCGCTGAAGGGGCCGGGCTGCCATGTCGGCCAGGTGCTTGCGGCCATCGACTTCGTCATCCCGGCGGTGGAGATCATCGACTCGCGCTATGAGAACTTCCGCTTCGATCTCATCAGCGTGGTTGCCGACAACAGCTCATCGTCGCGTTTCGTCACCGGCTCGCGCATGGCTGCCCCGGCCGATCTCGACATGCGCACCCTGGGCGTAGTGATGGAGAAGAACGGCGCGGTGGTCGAGGTCGGTGCCGGTGCGGCGGTGCTCGGCAATCCGGTAGCGAGTGCCGCCCTGCTGGTGAACATGATGGCCGAGCGGGGCGAGGAGCTTCCGGCCGGCAGTCTGATCCTCACCGGCGGCATCACTGCGGCGGTACAGGTGGAGGCCGGCGACAGTGTCAACGTCCGCTTCCAGGACCTGGGGTCGGTTTCCATGCGCTTCGTCTAGACCCGGGTGCGACGGCGTAAACCAGAATGCCCCCAGTAATGGGGGCGTTCTGACTCTTTATCCTGAAACGGGAGCAGCAATCATGCCTTTGATACAGGCAACAGTGATCCAGGGGCGCACCCTGGCGCAGAAAGAGGCCTTCTACGAGGGCGTCACCCGTGTCGCCGCAGAGACGCTGGGCGTCAAGCCCGAACAGGTGCGTGTCGTGCTCACCGAGGTGCCGGCCGAGCACTGGGCCATCGGCGGCGTGACCAAGGCGCGTCTCGATGCGAACAATCCCGCCGGCTGAGAGCGGCTTGCAAACAGTCGATGGAGGCGCAGTCTGATGTCTGACCCGTTCGCAAGCGGCGAAACCGCCGGCGATCCGGCGTTGAATGATCCGGTGCCGACTGATCCGGTGACCGTGAGCGTTGCGCGCAAGGTCCTTCCTGGCCAGGAGTCGGCATACGAGGCGTGGCTCAAACGGGTGACCGCGACCGCGTCGCACTTTCCGGGCCACCTGGGCGCCAATGTGTTGCGCCCGAGTGCGGCAACGGGCGGCGAATATGTGCTGATCTACCGTTTCGACACCTATGCCCATGCCAGGGACTGGGAACTCTCCGCCGAACGCGACGCCCTGGTGGCTGAGGTTGCACCCCTGGTGGAGGGTGAGGCCGTGCGCAAGCGGGTAACCGGACTGGAGTTCTGGTTTGATCTGCCTTCGGTCCCGGTCACCGCCAAGCCGCCACCGCACAAGATGGCGCTGGTGCTCGTGGTGGTGGTGTTTACGCTCGTGTACGGATTGAACAGGTTGCTGGAGCCGCTGATCGGCGGTCTGCCGGACTGGCTACGTCTGCTCGTCGTGATCATCATTCAGGTGCTGCTGATGACCTACCTGGTCATGCCGCGCGTCACGCGACTCCTCAAGGGCTGGCTGTATCGTGCAGCCTAGTCACGCGTCGGGCGGGACGTCGCCGGTGGCGCAGCGCCCCGCCATGGCGGCCTCAGTAGGAGCCGCGCGGCATCGCCGGTGACGCAGCGCCGGTCAGTTCGGCAAGGGCGTCGGCCATGGCCTTGCTCAGCAGCATGGTATCCACGGCAATACCGACGAAGTTCGCGCCACAGGCAAGGTAATGCCGCGCGGCATCCGGATCCGTGACCAGAATGCCGGCTGCCTTGCCCTGTGCGCGAATGCGTCCAATGGCATCTTCAATGGCGCCCCTGACCGCTGGATGCCCCGCGTCGCCGATGTGGTCCATGGACGCAGAGAGGTCCGCCGGGCCGATGAAAACGCCGTCGACCCCCTCGACGGCCGTGATCGCGTCCAGATGCTGCAGTGCAGCCACCGTCTCCACCTGTACCAGCAGGCAAAGCTCCTGCTCGACCACCTGGACATAGTTGTCGATGCGCCCCCATCGGGCTGCGCGCGCCACGGAGGCGCCGACCCCACGTGTGCCGCGGGGGGCGTAGCGCATGGCGGATACCAGCGCTTGTGCCTCCTCGGCGGTGTCGACCATCGGGATCAGCAGGGTCTGTGCACCGATATCCAGCACCTGCTTGATCAGGGCGGGATCCTTGTTCACCGGACGCACGATTGCATGGCTTGGATACGGCGCGATGGCCTGCAACTGGGACAGGATGGTCGGCACATCATTCGGCCCATGCTCGCCGTCGATCAGCAGCCAGTCGTAGCCGCAGGTGGCGGCAATCTCGGCGGTGTAGGGGTTGGCGCTGGACAGCCACAGCCCAAGTTGGGTCTCTCCGGCCTTGATCGCCTTTTTGAAGCCATTGGCGGGAATTTGCATCAAGATGTTTCCTGTTCTTCGCTGATTGGATGTCGGCAGCCGGTTGCGTCAGATCCGCATGCACTTCGTGGTCAAGGCAACAGCAGCGTGCTGCCGGTGGTGAGCCGGGATTCGATGTCCGCATGAGCGCGCACCGCATCACGTAACGGGTAGCGGTTGGCAATGTCCACCTTGATATGGCCCTGCAGGATCTGTTCGAACAGGGCGTTGGCGCTGGCCAGCAGTTCCGGGCGTGTTGGCACGTAGTCCATGAGTGTCGGGCGGGTGAGGTAGAGCGAGCCATGCTGGGCGAGTGTTCCTACATCCAGTGGCGGTACCTTGCCGGACGATTGACCATAACTCACCAACATGCCGCGCCGCTGCAGGCAGGCCAGCGAGGACTCGAAACTGTCGGCGCCCACGGAATCATAGACCACCGGCACTCCGGCGCCGGCGGTGATCTCCCGGACCCGGGCGACCATGTCTTCGCGCGAGGTCACGATGGTGTGGGCGCAGCCGTGGGCGCGTGCGATCTCGACCTTGGCGTCGCTGCCGACGACGCCGATCACCTTGGCGCCGATGGCGGCCGCCCACTGACACAGGATCTGGCCGACGCCGCCGGCGGCAGCCAGCACCAGGATGGTCTCGCCGGCCTGCACCGGGTAGGTGCGCCGCACCAGATACTCTGCCGTCATGCCCTTGAGCAGGCAGGCTGCTGCCAGAGACGCGTCGATACCGGACGGCAATGGCACCAGTGTCTCTGCCGGGCAGTTGCGCACCTCCGCGTAGGACCCCAGAGGGGCCGTGGCATAGGCGACGCGATCGCCGACGGCCACGTCGGTGACACCGTCGCCCACGGCCTCGACGATACCTGCGGCCTCCATTCCGGGGATGAACGGCAGCGCCGGGGGCGGATACAGGCCACGCCGAAAGTAGATGTCGATGAAGTTCAGCCCGATGGCCGAGTGGCGCACGCGCGCCTCTCCGGGGCCGGGGTCGGTCGTATCCACCGGCTCCCAAATCAGAACGTCGGGTTCGCCATGTTGGTAAACACGCACGGCATGGTTCATGGTCGGTGCCCTCCTGACCTGTCGTCGCCAAGGTCCGCGAACTGGAAGCAGGTATTATTGCATCCACGTTTGGCCCATGTGCGAATCAGCGCGGGGTGATGCGCTGCAGGAATCCCGCGGCAGCGGCCGGGTCGTGCTCCGGTGCCTTGGCATGCGCCCCTTGGCATGCGCCCCTTGGCATGCGCCCCTTGGCATGCGCCAGGTGACCGTACTGGAAGGAGATTGAAGCGAATGTCCATACCTGCGACTCCGCGCTCTGCGAAGGGAGGGGCGTTGCCCTGTCCATGCGGGGGGCCGGGCGCCTACGCCGACTGCTGCGGGCGTTATCTGGACGCAGGCGCGAGCCCGGAGTGGGCCGAGGCGCTGATGCGCTCGCGCTATGTCGCTTACGTGCTGGGCCGGACGGATTATCTGCTGGCGACCTGGCATCCGGCGACCCGACCGGCCGCGCCGGATCTGGCGCTGGATCTGGATCAGGAATCGGTGCGCTGGCTGGGCCTGAAGATCGCTCGGGTGGAGGCCGGCGGCCCGCAAGACGGGGAGGGGATCGTGGCCTTCGTCGCGCGCTACAAGGTTGGCGGTCGCGCGCATCGGCTGCAGGAGACCAGTCGGTTTGTTCGTCAGGACGGTCGCTGGCTGTATCTCACCGCAGTCGCCGATGACTGAGGCGGGTGATATGTGCGGCGATCGACGCCGTTGTCCGGCGCTGGTCGGCACCACGAAACGGATCGACGCCCATGGCCGCTGATACCCTGTTGCTGCTGACGGCGGGCTTTTTCGGCGGTGCCCTGAATGCCATTGCCGGGGGCGGCAGCTTTTTCACCTTTCCGGCCTTGCTGGCCGTGGGTGTGCCGTCGATCGCGGCCAATGCCACCAACACCTTCGCTGCCTGTGCCGGCTATCTGAGCGGCGCTTATGCCTTTCGTCGGGAGCTGGCGGCGTATCGCCACCGCCTGCCGGAGCTGATCCTGATCAGCCTGCTCGGCGGGCTGCTCGGCGCCGGTCTGCTGCTGCAGGTCGGGGAGGCCGTGTTTCGCCAGAGCATCCCCTGGCTGCTGCTGCTCGCCACGGGCCTGTTTGCCGTCGGCGGGCCGCTCAATGCGCGCCTGCGCCGCCGACAGTCGCGCAGGCCAGGCGCCCAAGGCCGGCCGTGGCGTTGGCTGCGGCCCGCGCTGCTGCCGCTGCTGTTGTTGGCCGTCTGCATCTATGGCGGCTTCTTCAACGCCGGTCTCGGCATCCTTGCCCTGAGCTACCTGATCCTGGCCGGAGAGAGCGACATCCATGCGATGAACGGGCTCAAGCTGCTGCTCTCCACCGCGGTGTCGGTGGCCGCCCTGGCCCTGTTCGGACTGCGGGGGAGCATTGCCTGGGTAGAAGGCGGCCTGGTGCTGATCGGTACCCTTGCCGGCGGCTATGTGGCCGCGCATTTTTCCCGACAGATCCCGTCGGGCTGGGTGAAGGGTTTCGTGATCGTGGTCGGCATCGGCATCACCGCCTACTTCTTTGTCGAGACCTATGTGTAATCCGCCTTCTCGACTGATGTCTCGCGCGCCAGTGCGGCCTGCAGTACCGTTGTAGCGGCGGCAACCGTCGTGAGACAGGCCGTGCGCAGTGCCTCGATACGCTCAGGCGTTGCAGGTTCGGCCAGTGCTGCCTCCAGCGCGATGGCTGCACGATTCACATCGGTTGCACCCACGTTGGCCGCCGCCCCCTTGAGGGTATGCACCAGGCGTAGCGCGACCTTGGGTTCGTCCCCCTCGCAGGCGGCGTTGAACGCGGCCGGCCAGTCGGCGATATCCTGCTGGAAGCTGCGCAGAATCATGTGCAGCAGATCTGGATCATCGCCAAGGCGGGCGCGGGTCGCGTCGAGGTCGAACCCGGCGAGTTGCAGCTGTGAGGAAGGCTCGGCTGCAGGTGCAGTGCTGCGGACGGGTAGCCAGCGCAGCAGCGTGCTGATGAGTTGCTGCCGATCGACCGGCTTGCGCAGGTAGTCGTTCATGCCGGCATCGAGCACGCGCTGGCGATCCTCGGGGTAGGCGGCGGCGGTCATGGCGATAATGGGGATGTCCTTGCCCCAGTCCGCAGCGCGGATGGCGGCAGTCGCCTCAAGGCCATCCATGACCGGCATCTGCAGATCCATCAGCACCAGGTCGAAGCGTCGAGCCGCGAGCATCTCCAGTGCCTCGCGCCCGTTGTTGGCGATCGACACATGCAGCTCAAGCTTCTCGAGCATCGCCTTGGCCAGCGCCTGATTGGTCAGATTGTCTTCCACCACCAGCAGTTCGGCGCCACGGATGGCGTCCGTGGTCCCGTGCTGCTGGAGCGCGCGTTGCTCCGCTTCAGGCAGGCTCACGAAGCCATGCTGCTGCAGGTCGGCGATGGCCTTGAATATCTGCCGCTGGCTCAGCGGTTTGCCGAGTACCGCGTCCGGTCGCACCTGAGCCTTCGAGGCGGCTTGCAGCAGTGAATGGCGTTCGTAGGCGGTGACCATGATGACGGCTGGTGTGCGCTTGATCCGGCCCGAGGTTTCGGCCTGGTGCAGTTGTTGCAGCAGCCAAAGCCCGTCGTGCTCAGGCATGCGCCAGTCCAGCACCAGCAGCGAGTAGGGTGCCGCAGTGGAGGCGGCCGTGAGCAACTGAAGCAGGGCCTTGTCGGCGCTGCCCACGCAATCGACGCTGAAGTCCCAATGGGTCAGGTAACGGCTGAGAATCTCGCGGGCGCTCTCGTGGTCGTCCACCACGAGCACGCGCTCGGCCTGCAAGACGGCTGTTTTCGCTGGCTCGATCTGGTTCTCGGCCACCACCATCGGCACCCAGAACCAGAAGGTACTGCCCTTGCCCTGCTGCGTGTCGACGCCGATCTCACCGCCCATCAGTTCGACCAGCCGTTTGCAGATGGTGAGCCCCAGCCCGGTGCCGCCGAATTGGCGCGTGGTGCTGACATCCGCCTGCGTGAACGGCTGGAACAGGCGCTGGCTTTGCGCCGCGGTCATGCCGATCCCGCTGTCGCGCACCTCGAAGCGTAACCGGCGTTGCAGACCGTCTTCGGTCTCTTCCAGTGCGCGCACGGCAACCACGACGCTTCCCTGCTCTGTGAACTTGATTGCATTGCCGATCAGGTTGTTGAGGATCTGCCCGAGACGCAGGGCGTCGCCGCGGTAGTGACCGCTGATGTCCAAAGGTGCGTCGACGGCCAGCTCGATGCCCTTTTCATGCGCGGCAACAGCAAACAGTTCGGCGCTCTGCTCGAGCACCTGATCCAGCCGAAACGGTGCGGACTCCAATGCGACCTTGCCGGCTTCAAGCTTGGAGAAGTCGAGGATCTCATTGAGGATCCGCAGCAACGACTGACCGGCGCTTCTGATTCTCTGCACCATGTCGCGTTGCTCGGTGTCCAGGGGCGTGTCAAGCAGCAGATCCAGATAACCGAGCACGGCGTTCATGGGCGTGCGCACCTCGTGGCTGGTGTTGGCGACGAAGGCGCTTTTCGCCTCGCTGGCGGCCTCGGCCGTTCGCAATTCCCGACGCTGGCTGCGGGCCAGGCTCACGCCGCTGCTGAGCGTGATGAACAACAGGGCGAGCAGGATGCCGGAGTAGCCGAGCCAGACCCGGAAGACCTGCTGCAAGTAGGCCTGTCGCGGCACGAAGCTCAGAATATGCCAGCGCTCGTTTTCGCTATCCCCGAAGCCGATTTCTTCAGCCACAGGGCTGCTAGCGCCGTCCGGACGGTATAACGCTGCGCCCGGCGCCGCGGCAAGGACCTGCGCGGGGGCGATCGTCTGGAAACTCCAGAGCCCGTCACCGGTTCGGAACTGGCCGTGCGTTTCACCGTCGATGGCTTTCCACGCATCCGGGTATCGTCGTGCAAGCGTCAGTTCTGGTCGCGAGAACATGAACCCCCATTCGTCCTCGGCAGCGGGTCCGCGCAGCCAGTAGCCGTCGCGGTTGAGCAGCCAGAGTTCGGTCACGACTGATTTCGGCAGCATCTCCAGCAGATTCAGGGCCAGGTAATTGACGATGACAATGCCGCGGCTGTTTCCGCCACGGTCAAACGCGCGCAGAGCCAGACGCAGCATGGGCTTGCGCGGATCTTCGATACGCCCGTGCTCGATGTTGAGATCCAGCGGCGAGACGTAGATTTCGCCGGGCGGCAGCGCCATGGCCTCGGTAAAGTAGTAGCGATCGGCCTTTATCTGCAGTTCCGCTTCCGGCACAACCTGCGGAATCGGGCTGGCCTGGTTGATGCGCACGCGCTCCATGCCGGTCTCGTCGATCCAGCGGATCTGGTCGAACTGAGGCTTGGCTGAGGCAAAGGCGACCCAGTCGCTTTCCAGACAGTCCAGCTGACGCGAGGTCATGTCCTCCATGCAATCGAGCAGCGGCCGACTGTGCGCCAGGTAGCGCAGGTCGCGGCCGACGTCGACCAGCATCTGGCGCAACATATCCTCTGCGTGCCGAGCCAACTCTTTGCTTTCGACTTCGAGTTGGGTCAGGATGATCCTGGTGGAGGAATAGGCCGCGAAGCCGATGCCGGCGGAGATCGTCAGGACGGCCAGAATCAGCCAGATGCGGAGTGCGTTGTGCGTTCGGACTTGTTTCATGTGCTTGTCGTCGGTTGTTCTCGAGCGCACGGTACAGGCCCCTGTCGCGGCGGCTTGGGCAGGCGCACTTTGCGGCCGGTGCCGGGCCGGTGCCAGGCCGGTACCGGACTGTGCTATCTTAGCCTGAAGACACCGTAAAAGTCCGCCCGAAAGCTCGACGGCCGGGTTCCAACTGCGAGACATGGCCATGCCGGTACCGCTGCAGCTGCTTCGCAAGTTCCTGGATCGCCTGCGCCTTGGCTGGCATCGGGCGCGGCTGGGGGCCATGGGCGTTGGCTGCCATCTCGAGGCCGGCATCAGCCTGCAGTATCCCGGACGCATCCGCCTCGGCGACGGCGTCGGCATCGGTCGCAACGCCACCCTGCGCGCCAACACCCAGGCCGACCCGGGCATCGCGCTTGGTGATCGGGTGGCGATCAACGATGCCGTCGTCATCAACGCCAATCGTGGTTTCGTCCGCCTCGGAGAGCGCTCCTGGCTCGGCCCCTTCTGCCTGGTCTACGGCAACGGCGGCGTCACCATCGGCCGCAACGTCCTCATCGCCGGGCACAGCAGCATCAACACCGTGTCCCACGCGGCAGAGCGCTGTGACGTCCCGATCAACGACCAGCCGGTGCTGACCGATCCGGTGGTGATCGAGGACGATTGCTGGCTGGGGCTGAACGTGGTCGTGCTGCAGGGCGTGACCATCGGCCGCGGCTGCATCATCGGCGCCGGTGCCGTGGTCACGCGCTCCATCCCGCCCTGGTCCATCGCCGTCGGCGTGCCGGCGCGGGTGGTGGGACGGCGCGAGGGGGCGCCGCCCCCGGATCAGCCCCCGAATCAGCCCCCGAATCAGCCCCCGGATCAGCCCCCGGATCAGCCGGTTGGAGAGGCCGAATGAAGATCATCCAGGTGCCCAGACGCTTCGTGCTCTCGGAGTGGGGCGGCACCGAGACCACCATCCTGCAGACCAGCCGGGCGCTGCAACAGGCCGGCCACGAGGCGGCCATCTTCACCAGCCTGGCCCTGTCCGACCAGCGCCGCGAGAGCATCGCCGGCGTACCGGTGCGGCGTTTTCCGTACAGCTATCCCTTCTTCGGACTCAGTGCGGCGGATCGCCGCGACATGGATCGCAAGGGCGGCAATCTGTTGTCCTTATCACTGCTGCTCGGCCTGCTGCGCGAGCCCGGCGTGGACATCCTGCATGCCCATACCGGCAAGCGCGTCGGCGGCCTGGTGCGCACCGCGGCCCGGTTGCGCGGCATCCCCTATGTGGTGACCCTGCACGGCGGTTTCTTCGCCGTGCCCAAGGGCGAGATGGAGCAGATGCTGGCGCCGATCCGCAACACCTTCGAGTGGGGCCGGGCCTTCGGCGCCCTGCTCGGCGCGCGACGGGTGCTGGAGGATGCCGACGCGGTGATCTGCGTCGGTGGCGACGAGTATGCCGCGGCCAAGGCCAGGCTGCCCGACAAGCGGGTCGAGCTGATCCCGAACGGCGTCGATTGCGACGCCTTCGCCCAGGGCGATGCCGCGGCCTTCCGCGCCGCCCACGGCATTGCGCCGGAGCGGCGCATCCTGCTTTGCGTCAGCCGCATCGACTACCAGAAGAACCAGATCGGCCTGGTGGAGGCCCTGGCCCGGGTGACCGGGCCGATCCCGCAGGCGCATCTGGTGCTGATCGGGCCGGTGACCGTGGCCGGCTACCGCGATCGGCTCATGGCCCGGATCGAGGAACTGGGGCTGGGCGACCGGGTCACGCTGGTCCCGGGCCTGCGCCCGGACGATCCACTGCTCGCGGGGGCCTATCATGCCGCCGAGGTGTTCTGCCTGCCGTCGCTGCACGAACCCTTCGGCATCGTGATCCTGGAGGCCTGGGCCGCCGGCCGGCCGGTGGTGGCCTCCAGGGTCGGCGGCATCCCGTCGTTCACGCAAGATGGCGACGACATCCTGCTGGCCGAGCCCGGCGATTCGGCCGACCTGGCCGCACGTCTGCTGCAGGTGCTGCAGGACCAGCCGCTGGCGGCACGCATCGCCGAGGCTGGCCGGATCAAGGCCCGACGCGACTATGCCTGGTCTGCCATTGCCGCGCGCCTGCTGGAGATCTACCGTGAGTTGCCGCGTGGCCGAGCACGCGGCACGGGAGCCTGACGCAAGGTGTCTGACCGCAAGACTGGCAGCGTGCCGGAACAGGCCATGACCGCGGCCGATTATGCGTCCCTGCGTCAGCGCCTGGGCACGGCGCGGCTTCGGCGTCGGCTACGCGCCCAGGTGTGGCATGTCGCCGGCGAGGCGCATCAGGAGGATCTGCTGTTCGGCCTCGGGCGCCTGGTGGACATCGATGTGCTGGTGGACCGCGGTGCCCGGCTGCTCGGGATCCACGGCTGGGGGCACCGCAACTTCCGCGACATACGTCTGGTGGAGAATCCGGTGCGGCATCCGCGGATGCCGGCCGCGCTCGATGGCTTCAGGCTGCTCCAGCTCAGCGATCTGCACCTGGATCTGGATCCGACGCTGCTCGACGCCATCCGCGAGCGCATCCGGGGCCTGGACTACGACCTGGTGGTCCTGACCGGTGACTTTCGCAACACCACCGACGCCGATCACGGGCCGTCCGTGTCCCATACCCTCGCGCTGCTGGAGCTGTTCGACCGTCCCGTCTACGGTATCCTGGGCAATCACGACTTCATCGAGATCGTGCCGCCGCTGGAGCGCGCGGGTCTGCGCTTTCTGCTCAACGAGTCGGTGGCCATCGAGCACCAGGGCGCGCGGTTCTACCTGGCCGGCATCGATGATCCGCACTTCTACCGCACCCATGACCTGGCCGGCGTGCGCGATGCCATCCCGGAAGAGGCCTTCGCCGTCCTGCTGAGCCATTCGCCGGAGATCTACCGCGATGCCAGTGATTATGGCTTCGAGCTGATGCTGAGCGGCCACACCCACGGCGGTCAGATCTGTCTGCCCGGCGGCCATGCGCTGATCAAGGTCTGTGATGTCCCGCGCGAGATCCTGGCCGGTGCCTGGCAGTATCGCGATCTCGTTGGCTACACCTCGGTCGGCACCGGTTCCTGCGGCGTGCCGCTGCGCTATTTCTGTCCGCCGGAGATCACGCTGCACCGGTTCGAGGCGTCGGACAACTTGCACACCGCGTCTTCGAATCGCGCGCCAATCCTTGGCCAGGAGCAGATCAGGCAGGCCAAGCAATCAGCGTCTTCTTAAGCAGTCGATGAATATCAAGCGATGAGCGGATTGCGCATCCTGCATGTCCATGAGCGTGCCGGGTTCTACGGCGGCGTCGAGCAGATCCTGTATGACACGGCGTGCGGGCTGGCGGCCCGCGGTTGGCCGCAGGGACTGCTGCACGCCGATCCGGCCCCGCAGCACGATTATCTGACTCCCTTTGCATGGTCCGGCCGTGATGACCGCCTGATCGCCGACCTTGCGCCGGATGTCCTGTTCCTGCACAAGCTTGAAGAGCCGGCGGGGGTGGCCGCGCTGGCCGCGGCCTATCCGACCGTGCGCATGGTCCATGACCACGACCTGGTCTGCCTGCGCCGGCACAAGTATCTGCCGCTCACCGGCCGCATCTGCCACCACCCGGCCGGGATGGCCTGTTATCTCAATGGCTGCTTCGTGCAGCGGGCCGCCCCCGGATCACGCGTGCCGGTCAGGTTCAAGGGCCTCGGCGGAGTCAAGGCGGCGATCCGCGCCCATCGTGCGGTGCGCCGGCTCATGGTGGGCAGCCGCTGGATGCGCGACGAGCTGCTCATGAACGGACTGGACCCGGAGCGGGTGGTCATCGTCCCGCCCATCCCCGCGGCCCTGGCCGATGCCCGGCCCATCCCGCCGTCGCCGTCGTCGACGCAGCCCGAGATCCTTTTTGTCGGCCAGGTCATCCGCGGCAAGGGGGTCGATCTGCTGCTGCAGGCGCTGGCTCACGTGCCCGGCGACTGGCACGCCACCATTGTCGGTACCGGCAATCATCTCGATACCTGCCGCGCACTGGCCGGCAAGCTGGGACTGGCGGCGCGGGTGACCTTTGCCGGCTGGGTACCGCATCAGGCGCTGGAGCCGCATTATGCCCAGGCCTCCCTCTGTGTCGTGCCCTCGCGCTGGCCGGAGCCCTTTGGCATGGTCGGGGTGGAGGCCATGGCGCGCGGCCGACCCGTGGTGGCCTTTGGCGTCGGCGGCATTCCGGACTGGCTCGACGACGGCAAGACCGGTCTGCTGGCGCCGGAGGCCGATACCGAGGCCCTTGGGGCGGCCATCACCCGGCTGCTGCAGGATCACGACTACGCCCGGCACCTGGGCCAGGCCGGACTGGAGCGGGTGCAAACCCGATTTCGCCATGAACAGTATCTCGATCAGATCATGGCCATGCTGGAGGCAGCCAAATGAAGATCGGCATCTCGGCCTTCGCCACCGACAGCGGCAAGTCCGGCATCAGTCAGTATGCGGCCAACGTGGTCGGCCGCCTGCCGGACTTGGCGCCACGGCATGACTTCGTCGTCTTCATCAATCGTGCAGACGCCGACTGGGTGCAGTCCTGGCATCCGCGGTTGCAGGTGGTCGCGCTGCCGGACTGGACCGGCCATCCCGTGGCCAGCATCGGCTGGCATCTGGTCGCTTTGCCGCGGCTGCTCAGGCGCCACGGCTGCGACCTGGTGTTCATGCCCGCGGCCAACCGGCGGCTCGCCTGGTCCTATGGTGTGCCGAGCGTCGGCACCGTGCACGACTTCTCGCAATTGCACGTACCGCAGAAGTACGACGCCGCGCGCATGATCTACATCATGCGGGTATTGCCGCGCATGATGCGGCGCCTGACCCGCGTCATCTCGGTCAGCGAGTCCACCCGTCGCGACCTGGAGTCCTTTGCCCGGGTGCCAGCGGCGCGCATCCGCGTCATTCATAACGGCGCCGATCTGCAGCGTTTTGCCCCGCGGCCCAGGGACGAGGCCCGCGCAGCGATCCCGTCCGAACTGGGCATCCCCGACCCCTATGTGCTCTACCTCGCCCGTCTGGAGCATCCGGGCAAGAACCATGTGCGTCTGCTGGAGGCCTTTGCCGCGCTCAAGCGCGAGACCGATCTGCCGCACAAGCTGGTGCTGGTGGGTGGGCGCTGGAACGGGGCCGAGGTCATCGAGGCGCGGGTGCGCGATCTCGGCCTGCAAGACCAGGTGGTCTTTCCAGGCTTCGTGCCGAACGCGGCTATCCCGGCCCTCTATGCGGCGGCAGACGCCCTGGCGTTCCCGTCGTTGTTCGAGGGCTTCGGCATCCCGGTGCTCGAGGCCATGGCCAGCGGCACGCCGGTGTGCGCGGCCAACACATCGAGCATTCCCGAGGTGGTCGGCGATGCCGGGCTGCTGTTCGATCCGCTGGACGTTCCGGCGATGACCCGGAGCCTGGCGCAACTGCTGCAGGACCAAGCGTTACGGCAACGGCTGATCGCCGCCGGGCTGGAACGCGCCGCCGGCTTCACCTGGGACAAGGCGGCTGCAGCAACGCTGGAGGAACTGGAACGGGCCGCGGCTGTGTAACGCGGTACCGGGAGTCTGCAGGTCGGATGCGCCGTCCTTGCCGTGTGCTAGACTTCAGGAAGTATCGAATCGGGATCGTCAGAGGGTTGAATGCCAAATCGTTTTTTTTCTGCCAGGCCCTTGCTGGGTCTGCTGTTCCTGTCGCTGCTGCTTTTTGGCGGAACCGCTGCGGCGGCAGTGAGCACGACCGACTGGGGAACCATCGCGACACCGATCGAAGATGACGTCACCTTCCAGTTCGCGCAAAACGACATCGACAGCAATTTTACCGATCAGTATCAGTTTTCTCTGGAGGGTGATGCGGGTGCATCCTACGCCATCACCTTCAATACAGATACCTGCGACAGCGGTTGCGGCAACCCGGATTACGAGTACGGCATCTATGATTCCAGCGGACAGCTGGTCGAGCCCGTGGATGGCGTCTACTACGTTTCCGGAGGCGACTACACCTTTCAGGTCAAGGGCACGGGCATGGGCAGCGGCAACACGGTGGACTACTCGGGCTCGATCACCTTCTCGGCGGTGGCCGGCACGAAGGTGGTCTCCGCCGTGCCGGAGCCGCCGATTCCCGTCCTGCTGCTGTCTGGCCTGGCGGCCATCACGCTGCTCACGCGGCGTCGGCGACATTCGGAACGCCCGCATGCGAGGACGGACGAGTGATGGCGATGGGTGCTGCGAACAGACAACCGTGGGCCACCTCGGCGCTTTGTGCGATGGTTGCACTGATGGCTTTGGGTTGCGATATTGGCCCGATGCGGAGCACTGGCGGTTCGGGGCAGACGGCGGTGATCGTCGATGACCGGGAGATCTCTGTCCATCAGGTTGATCGCGCGCTACAGACCCAACAGGTACAAGGAAGGAAGACCGAGCCCAGCGATGTCATCCGGCGACTGGTCGACCGCCAGCTCGCGGTCAACGAGGCGCTGAAAGTCAAGCTGGACCGGGATCCACGGGTGATGTTGCAGCTCGAGGAGATCCGTCTCGACGTGCTCGCGAATGCCTATGCCTCAAAGGTGGCGGCCGACATCCCGAATCCGACACCGGATGAGATCCGCGCCTTCTACGAACGGCATCCGGAACTCTTTGCGCAGCGAAAATTCTTCGCCCTGAGTGAACTCTACATTTCAGTCGAGAGTCCGGGCATCGAGGAAGTGAGAACACGCCTGTTCGAGGGCCAGGGTCCCGTGGAGGTGGCCGCCTGGCTCGATCAGCAGGGCTTGGCGTATCATCAGGACACTGTCGTGCGTACCTCCGAACAGATTCCCCTGGAGGCACTACCGGGGATCCACAAGGCAAAGGTCGGGGATCGCGTCATTTTTGAGTCGCCCAGGACGCTGTACGTCTATACCATTCTGATGTCGGTGGATTCGCCCTACAACCTGGAACGGGCCGAAAGTCTGATCATTGACTACTTGAACAAGCAGAAGGTCAAGAAAGAGATGGCCTGGCGGATGCAATCGCTCCGCCAGGCGGCCAGCATCCAGTACCTGCAGGAACCCGGCACCCAAACGCCGGCCCCGACTGATCAGCAATGACCCTGTCCGCACGACAGGGCGCCCGCGGGCGCAACCTGCTGTTCTGGGGCCTGCCATTGCTGGCCTTCGTGGCGATGTATACACCAGTCTACTGGCAGCAGGCCAGGCAGGTCTGGGTCTTCGACGTCTACCAGTACGCACCGCTGATCGCCGGCGTATCGGCCTGGCTGATCTGGCGCCAGCGCGATGTATTCACCCGGCGGCGAAGCCCTGGCGGCGCGCTTGTCGGTAGCGTCCTGTTGCTCATCGGCGTGGTGGCCTATGTCAGCGCACGTACCCGGGATAACAGCTTTCTGGAGGTCGCGTCCCAGATTCCGGTACTGGCCGGCATGGTCTTTTTGCTCGCCGGCACGCTCGCCATGCGGCGTCTGTGGTTTCCGATCTGTTTTCTCATCTTCATGGCACCTGTTCCGGACGTGGTCATCCAGTCAGGCACCGGCCACTTGAAGGCGTGGGTTGCCATGGCCGCTGATGGATTGCTCTACGGGCTGGGATATCCGGTGGCGCGTCTGGGCAACCTGCTGATTGTCGGCCCTTACCAACTGCTGGTGGATGACGTCTGCTCGGGCTTGCATTCCATCTATTCCTTGTCGGCGCTGGGCCTGCTGTACCTCTATCTTGCCGGTCGGCGCAGCTGGTGGCACTGGCTGGCGCTTGCCGCCACCATCCTGCCCATTGCGGTCATGACCAATGTTGCGCGGGTGGTCATTCTTGGCGGGATCAGTTATCGCTACGGCAGCGCCGTGGCGGATGGCTTTGCCCATTCGTTTTCCGGGGTCCTGCTGTTTTTCATTGCCCTGGCCCTGTTGCTGCTGGCCGACGCCCTACTGCTGCTGGTGGGCAAGGCATTCAGCACCGGCCGCGGCGGAGGCCGAGATTCGCACCAGGCATGCTGAGGCCGATTCTGATCGCCATGACCTTGCTCCTCGCCACGATTGCGCCCTACCTGCTGCAGGACCAGGAGGCAGCCATCGCGGTCGGGGTCAATCGACATGCGCCGCTTGACATGAATGCAGCCATCCCGCGGGTCTTCGGCGATTGGCAGGAGAGGCAGAGTCCCTTGATGCGGCCCGCTGATCCGGCCACCGAGGGGCAGGTCAATGAAATCTATACTCAGGTGGTGGCACGCACCTATATCAACGGGCAGAACGAACACATCATGCTGATGCTGGCCTACGGCAGTGATCAACTGACCCACAAGACACATGCCCATCCGCAGGAGGATTGCTATCGCGCCCAGGGCTTCAGGGTCTCGGAGATCACCGATGACTCCATCGACTACCGCGGCAAGGAACTGCCCGTCCGACGTCTGTTGGCCGGGCAGGATACGCGGCGCGAGGTCATCAGCTACTGGACAACGGTCGGAACCACGGCGCGACTGCCGGGGTGGGATCGCAAGATCGGTCAGCTCAAGCACCTGTTCACCGGAAAGACGCCCGATGGGCTTCTGTTTCGGGTATCGTCACTGCAGACCGAGGGATTCGACACGGAGACGCATGACCGGTTTATCCGCGACATGCTTGATGCCTTGCCCGATGAAGCCCGCACCCGACTGGGGGTTCGCTAGCCGGCTCCGATCTTGGCAATCGTGCAGCAGCATACACCCATGGGCAGCGTCACTGAATCTCGGCTGAGCGCCACCAACCCCCCCGCACCGCCGTTCGACAGCACGCGTGACACGCGCTATTTCTTTCCGTCGGAGGGGCATGCGGAGGCGCTTTCTCGGCTGCTGTTTCTGGCTGAGGATCGCAACATGGGCATCGGGCTGATGACCGGCGAGATCGGTTCCGGCAAGACCATGCTGCGGACCGTGCTGCATGCCCGATTGCCGGCCAAGACCCATACCCGCGTCAGTATCGAGAACAGTCTGCTGGATTTCGATGACCTGCTGCTGGAGATCCTGAGCCAGATCCATGGCCAGCGCCTGCGCGCCACGGATTATCCGGATCGCTATACGCGGCTGGCGGCGTTCAAGCGTGCCCTGACAGAGCAGATCGCCGGGCTTGGAGGCCACCTGGTGATCCTGCTCGACGAGGCCCAGCAGCTCGATCTCGGCACCCTGGAGGCCTTGAAGGGCCTCACCAACATCGCCTCCGAGCGGCAGAACTTTCTCACCCTGATCCTGATCGGCCAGCCGGAATTGCGCACGCTGCTGAGACAATTGCCGCAGGTCGATCAGCGGGTCAGCCTGCGTTTTCATCTCACGGCCCTGACTGAGCAGGAAACCAGGGAATACGTCCGCCATCGCCTGGATGTTGCGGGTTACACGGGCGACCTGCCACTGGATGACGAGGCCCTGGAACGCCTCTTCAAGGCCAGTCGCGGCATCCCGCGCGAGATCAACCGCATCTGCAAGATCGCCCTGGAACATGTCCTCGACGAGGGGTTGGGGCGCTTCACCGAGTCGGCCATCGTCACGGTGGTGGAGGACCTGCGCCGACATGGCGGACTGTTCGACCTGGGGGCTGACCCCTTGTGACACCCCTCTCCGAGACGCCGGAACTGCGCATCCGCAACGCCCATTCTGGGCGACACGAACGGACATTGTACGCAGACGATGCGTCCGGCACGGACCCGGCATCAGCGCGATCAGGCCGCGGCGGCGATCCGGGCGAGGTCGCCTGGGATCTCGTGGAACCGCCGCTCGACCGGTCGTCGGACCGGCCAGCGGAATCCGACGATTCGCGTGACGAAGCGCCACTTCCGTTTCCCGCCTTCCCTGGCATGGGGGGCGAAGAAGAGGCGCCCGCCAAGGGCCCCGGGCTTGACCTGGAGCGCCTGGCCCGCGGTATCCTCAAGCGCTTCTGGCTCGCGGCCGGCATTGCCTTTGTGGTCGCAACCCTGTTCCTGGTGGCCGCCGTGACGCTGGTGGAGTCCAGGTGGCAGGCATTGGCAGCCGTCATGCTGCATCGGCAGGAGGAATTCTCGCTCGGCGCCGCCAAGCCGTTCGAGCCGGAAAGCTACAACCTCAAGACCCTGCTCGACACGGTCAAGTTGCCGAGTTCGCTGCAGGCGGTTTCAGAAGAACTCAATCTTGGTGTCCCGATCCGCACCCTGAGCCCCGCGATCGGTGTCAACATCGGCAAGGACTCCGACATCTTCCAGATCACCGCCATCTGGAATGATCCGGTGATTGCCGCACGCATCGCCAACACCGTGGTCGAGCACCTGGTCCAACGCAGCCGCGACCTGCGCCGCGCCGACGCCGAGGAGGCCCATGCCAACTACAGCGAGCAACTGGTTCAGGCACGGGAGGATCTGCGCAGCGTCGTTGCCGAGATGCGCGCCTTCAAGACCGAGCATCAATTCTCCAGTCTGGCGGCCGAGACCCAGGTTCTGGTGAGCAGCCTCAGTACACTGGAGACCGAGCGCAACACCAAGCTTGCGGAATTGCAGGCTTACAACGAGGCCCGTGCGGATCTGGAACGACTGATCGAGCAGGAGCCCGAGATGGTGGTCAGTTCCACCATCTACCGCAATCCGCTGAAGAGCCGGCTGACCGACTACGAATGGCAACTGCAGGAGGCACGCAGCCGCTATACCGAAAAAAACCCCAAGGTCATCAAGCTGCAGACGCGGGTCGATGTGCTGAAACAGATGATCGCCGACAGTGAGGACGAAGGCGCACCGGAAAATCAGTACACGGCCAATACTCGGCTGGCGGATCTCGAGGCGCGCAAGCGCGAGCTGATCGAGGAGATCGGGGTACGCGAGGCCCAGCTCGTCGCTCTGGAAGAGACCATCGAGAAAAGCCGCGCCAAGTTGCTGTCGCTTAACGCTGCGGAGAAGGAATTCCGGCTGCTGCAGGCACGCATCGTCGCTGCAGAGAACCTGGTCCAGGGCTTGGTGGGGCGGGTGGATGAGGCCGAGGTGGTGATTCAGCGCAACGAGGCGGCCCTGGCCCTGTTCGAGGCCGCAACTCCCCCCGAACTGCCGATGCC
This sequence comes from Thiohalocapsa marina, assembly GCF_008632335.1. Lineage (GTDB taxonomy): Bacteria > Pseudomonadota > Gammaproteobacteria > Chromatiales > Chromatiaceae > Thiohalocapsa > Thiohalocapsa marina. Next base: position 9,092 of record NZ_VWXX01000036.1, on the reverse strand, counting down.
GTCACCGAAGAAACTCATCGCCATGGCCGGCGTCGTGCTTGGCGGGGGACTCGGGCTCGGCGTCGCCTTGCTGCTCGAGTTGCTGGACCCCCGGCTACGCACCCGCCGGGATGCGCTGGGCATGCCCGATATGGATCTGGCCTGGGAGTTCCAGCAGCTGCCATCGGCGAACTCCGGCTGCATCGACATCCGGCGCCCGGTGGATCCGGTGGCGGATCTGTATCGCCGGATCATCAATGAACTGGATACGCAGTTGGAGCCGGATGACTGGCGCTGTCTCGGCATCGTGAGTGCTGAGCCCGAGGTGGGACGCAGCCTGACGGCGACCAATCTGGCCCTGACCCTGGCGTTAAAGGAGCGCCCGGTGATCCTGGTGGATGCCGATCTGCGTTCCGGGGCGGGAGCCCGTCCCTCCGCATTGCTCGGCCTGGACGACGCGCGGGTCGGTCTGCGGCAGGCGCTGGAGGGCGAGGGGTCATTGACCGGCCTGCCGACCGGGACGGAAATTGCGGATTTCCGTTTGATCGCGGCAGGGATGGCGCCGTCCGGCAAGGACGATGCAGCGGCGGATATCCCGGCGTCTGATGTTGACGCAGCAGGCGCGGATGCATCGAGCCTGGGGCTCGCGATCCTCGGCAGCCGCCGGTTTGGCCATCTGCTCGATGCCTTGCGCCAGTCCGGGTGCCACCTGATCTACGATCTGCCGCCCCTCGATGGCCAGGAGCCGATCCTCGAGGCGGCGGTTGCCCTGGGCAGTGTACTGGTGGTGGCGCGCAGCGGTCAGACCACGCGCGGTGAACTGCGCGAGACCGTCGAACTGCTCCAGGAACGCGGCGCCCGTGTCTGCGGCATCCTGGTGACCGATGTCCCGATCAATCTGCTCAGCGGCAAACCCCTGTTCCGCCCGGAGCCCAGGCGGTGGTTCGGCCTGCGCCGAGCGAGGGCGACCGCGACCGCTTAGCCCGGAACCCTTCCCCTTGAATCGCCCGGCCAACCTGCGGTGGCCGTCAAGTCGGCAACAGCGTCTCCACCTCGAAGCCCACCAGCGCCCGCTGCCCGCGGCTGAACTCGATGCTCACCAGGTGAACACCTACTGCGTCTTGCGGCGAGCGATCAGGAAGCCTTGGGGCCGCCTTTGACCGGCGGTTTGTAGACGCCACCCTGACACGAGGACGCCGTATCGCCACCGCCGGTGTTCAGGTCGCCGGCATCGCTGGGTGTCCATTCGAATTCGGGTTCCCGGATCGGCAAGGCGATGCCGGCATCGCGCAACAGCCCGAAGGCCATGGCAATGGCCGCCATCTCGCGGATCGTCGACTCGTTCATCGGGATCAGGTGGTGGCTGTCCAGGTAGCGCCGGAACACCGGATAGGCGCTGTGCCAGTCTTCCGCTGTTGGTGGTTGCTCAGGCGGGTAGAAGGCCTTGTTGAAGGCGATGTAGGGCTCGCGAAAGCCTGGCAGATGCCAGATTGGTCCCGGTACAGGAAGACCGCGCAGGGGGGCGTCCTGATCGTCACTGAGTGACACGCGGTCCAGGGGGTCCTTGACCGGCTTGCCGCCAAAGCCCGTCAACCAGGTCTGTGACAAGGGATTGGCGCCAAGCAGGATATCCACCACCTGCCACGCCAGGTCCAGATACACGGGTTGTCCAGTCAGGTGATGTCCCTGCAACAAGGCCAGCGACTGGATAGGTGATCCGGCAAAATTATGCCAGCCGGTGTACGGGATGAACGGATGTTTAGGTGACCGATACGCCGACGCGGCAGCGCGCTCCACCATCACGTCCGCCGCCGCTGCCAGGCCCTGCTGCGCTCGCTGCAGCAGTAGCGGGTCGCGGGATCCATGGTTGGCGTTGACCAGCGCCCAGAACGGCAGGGTGCTGTAAGGGGCTGCGGTGATATCGATATTGACCTCGCCGAGCAGGCGGTGGACAGCATCCTGATAGGCCGGCTGGGCCGTGGTCCGATACAGTTCCGCGGCGGCCCAGAGCAGATCGGGTTTCGCGCTGGACGCCGGATAGGTGCCGCCACCGGGTAACTCGTCGGGATTCTCGTAGAGGGTGCCTTCCGGCGGCCAGACGGGATGGGTGTCGACAAAGCTCCAGGCGCGCAGGGCGGCCTGCAGCACCGCATCGGCTTGGACCGGGTCGTAAGGCCGGATCAGCCGGCTGTAGATGGCCCCCATCGCCGCGAACTGTGCCGTTGCTCGGGTCGTCTTCTCGTAGAGGTAACGCGGCTCCAGGACGTCCCCGGGCATCAGCCAATCCCACTCGGCGGGGGTCACGCGCCAGTAGACGCCGCCGTCGGTATCCTGCATCGACAGGGCCCACTCCATGCCCCAGCCCAGTTCGTCGATGACGTCCGGAATGCCGTTGCCGCTCTCGGGGATGCCCAGTTCGCCATCGCCGAACTGTCCTGGCGCGGCCAGATCCAGTGCCAGACCGATCAGGCCCCAGATCGGTGCGGCATTGTGGATGTACTGGCCATAGTCGCCGGCATCAAACCAGCCGCCGGTGATCGGCTTGAAGTCGAACGGGATCTCGCCGCGGCTCAGCGGATAGTCGGCAAGGACGGGGTGGTAGAGCGCATTCAATGCCGGCAGGATGCCGTCCCGTTCGAATCCTGTATCGGCAAAGGGGTAGGTCAGGGTGGTGTTGCGTTTGTGGTAGAAGACGCGCATGGTCGCGGTGTAGACATCCGTATAGATGTCATCCCTGATCTCGAAGGGGTAGGAGCCGCCCAGACCCGGCACCACCACACGATAGCGGCCGGGCGTCGAGAGGGCGCTGAAGTCGGCTGTGTAGACCGCCTCGCCGCTGTTCGGGTCATGGGCCGCGCGCAGTTGCAATTGGCCGCAATAGGCGTGCTTGCCCTTGTCCGCATCGACGACGTAGAAATCGCGCCCGTCCACCGGCATCGGCCCCAGGTTGCCAAGCCAGTTGCCGACGAAGGCGATCTTGGTGGCGTAGGGTGCGTAGCCCACCTGATTGACCTTGATGCTGCTGCTGATCGCCGGCTCGACATAGGTCAGTTCCAGGCTCGGATTCTCCATGGGCAGCCCCGAGGCACTGCGCACGGGACCCAGCGTGATGTGGTAATCGTGGCCGGGTCTCAGCGCCTCTGGAAGCAGCAGGTAGAGCCGTGATTCGCTGCGCACGCCAAGTCCGGTTTCGGCCACCTCGACGGCACTTCGGCTGCTGCCGACCGCTACCGGCGTGCGTGCTTCGCGATAGCCGGAATCGGTGCGGCTCGACACGGTGAAGGTATCGGCCTGGGCATCGTTACCATCACAGGCACCCACATCCCCTCCGGTCCCATTGAGGGAGTACGGATCGAGTTGCTCCATGATCACCGCGAGGGTGCGATCCGACAGCGCCTCCCAGCCCAGCACCGCAGGCCTGCGCTCATCGCGGAGTACAAAGTTGTCGATGTCGAAGGGCTGCGGATTCGCCATGGGTCCGAAGCCGATCAGATAGACGCTCTCCAGCCCGAAGGCGTCGCTGACCAGATCGGCAACGGGAATGCGCACCCGTCGCCAGGTCTCGTCGACCAGCCCGCCTTCGGCATAGTCGCTGATTGGAAGTTCGCGGCTCTGGGCATAGTCGATGGCCAGGATGGTCGGGTCAAGGGTGCCCGCCGTGCTGCGCACCGAGAACTCCAGGCTGGTGTAGGGGCGAAAGTCGGTGCGGCCGGCGGCGAGGCGAAAGAAGGGCGTATGCCAGTAGGTGGGTGTGACGCGCAGGCCGACCGCGCTATCGTGGGCGGCTTCTGCCGTCTCGGTAATGCGCTCTAGTTGGCTGAGTTGGGTGGCGGCATCCTCGTCGTAGAGGAGGAGATCATCGGCGATCGCGCCCAGAGGCTGCATTGAAAAGACGAGAAAGAGGGTTGCCAGCGCGATGGCGGTGGCCGCGCCAACCGTCGAACGCGGGTGTTCCTGGGCCGAGGAGGGATGGGCGCGTCGCAAGGAAATTTGCATAAGTCACCTGGTTTTCGATGGACGCAGCCATCGAAGCGAGTAACCGTGGAAAATGAAGCGATGCGGAAACCGCGTTTTCGAATCGCGTGCTGATTTTTGGCCAGGATGGCCAATCAATCAGCGTTTCCTGAGGAGTCGGGTCAGCCGCACGCGCGGCCCGTTGAAGCAGCGCAGGCCCAGCTTGTGCGTGAAATAGTCCGGCCATTCGGCGGCGACATCGCGTTGCACGCCGGCAAGGTCCGAGATGTCCTGCAGGATGGCGATCAGCCGCTGGCGATGCGGCTGGAATTTCTCGATGGTGCGCCGGCGAATTTCGTCCGCTGGTACCGGGCATTGCTTCATGGCCTCGACGCCGTCGCGCACCGACTCGGCGCTGTCCTCGGCGATATAGGCGTAGTCGGGCTCGAAGAAGGCATCGCGTCCGCCCAGATTGCGGGTGGAGACCACCGGCCGCCCGCACAGCAGATATTCGGCGCTGACGAACATCGCCCCTTCCTCCGCTGACAGGCAGAGCCCGCAACGGGCCTCGCAGAGGGCGCGGGAGACGAAGGGTGAGAACACCTTGCGCTTCCAGCTCGCGTGCGGAAACTGGCGCATCACCTGGTTGAAATAGTCCGTCTCCTGCGGCGAATGATCACCGATCAGGCGCAGCGACGGGATCTGCAGGGCCAGGTGGTGGCGCTTGAAGGGCGTGATGCGAGCCAGATAGATGGCGTCGTACCTGAGCGGACGGGCAAGGATCCGGTAGCGGCGCTCGTCGAGAAAGGCGTTCTGATGACAGAACTCTGCCCGCAAGCCGACGCCGGAGATCAGTTCGACCTCGCGCTCGGAATTGCACAGAAAGATCATCTCCGCGTCGGGCCGCAGGCGAGTGACCTCGGCCGCCTCGCGGGCGACCTCATCCGCGCGCTCGGGTGTCTCGCGATGCCAGCCGAACTGAAACAGCAGATGCGGCTTGAAACCCGCCAGCGCCCCGAGCATGGCATCCCGGTGCGTCACGAAGTCTTCGAAGTAGCTGACCACCACCGCCGGGTCCTTGTAGAGAATGTAGGCGGGCAGGGCGTCGCCCTGGATGAGCCGTTTGATGACGCGTGAGGCCCGAGAAAGCATGGTGCAGCTGCCTTGAGGAGGGCAAACGAATAGCATATCCCCTTGCTCAAGTATTGACAAGCAGCCGAGGGTTTTGTTCTGGCCACGCGCAAGTGAAATTTGAGAGGCAGGGGCCAGCAGCGTAACATCCCACGCATCCATTTCGCCAAGCCGCCGCGGGGTATCCCAGTTGCCGCTACCGCCGGAGCTCTGGCCCGAGGCGATCAGCCTCAAGCAGCTGATCTTCGTGGGCATGACCATCGGCTTTCTCGCCGTCGCCATCCCCGCTGCGCTTCGCTTCGCCTGGATGGACCGCGTTTGCATGGCCGGCATCCTGTTCATGGCCATCAATCCGGTGGACGTGACCTTCTTCAGCTACACCTTCTATCGCGGTGACATCCGCGGCATCGAGTTCGGCGTCACCGACTGGCTGACCATCACGCTGATCGTCGCCATGCTCAAGGCGCCACGCTGGCAGAAGCGCCGGCTCTACACGCGCAACCCCAACGAGATCTGGATGGCGCTGTATCTGCTCTACAGCGCCTTCAGTATCGCCACCGCGCTGATCCCGCAGTTCGCCTTCTTCGGCGTCACCAAGCTCATTCGCGCCTATGCGACCTTCTGGGTCGCCTACAATTTCATTCGCAGCGAGGACGACCTGCGCTTCATCATCTGGTGCGTGGTGGGCCTGACCTTCTACAGCTTCGTGCAAGTGCTGATGGACAAGTACACCCGCGGCGTCTTTCCGCCGCGCGGCTCCTTCCCGCATCAGAACGGCCTGGCCACCTTCCAGAACATGATGAACTACATCCTGTTCGCGGTGCTGATGCAGGACACCGACAAGCTGTTCGACAAGCGTTCACTGATCTATTGGGCGGCCCTCGGTGCTGGTGTCCTCACCACGCTGGCCACCCTGTCGCGCGGCGGCATGGCCACCATGGTGATGGGCTTCATGATGATCATCTTCATGACCTTTCTGCTCAAGCAGAAAGCGACCAAGTACAAAAAGAAGATGGCCGCCCTCGGACTGATGTTCCTGCTCTCGCTGCCAGGATTGGCCTTCGTGCTGCCGCCGATCATCGAGCGCTTCGAGACTGCTCCGGAAGAGTCCGGCGAATCGCGTCACGCCGCCAACATCTCCTCGGAGCAGATGGGCAGCGACTACTTCTTCGGCGTTGGCATCAACAACTATTCCTATGCCATCAACTACATGGTCTACGGCGAGCACCTCGCGCCGCTGGATCGGGGAATCGCTCACCATATCTTCTGGCTGCACTATGCGGAGCTGGGCCTGATCGGCGTGGTGCTCTATGTGATGCTCACCGGTAGCTTCATGTGGATCGCGCTGCGCTTCATCCTGAAACGCAAGGACAGCCTGGAGCGCGTGCTGGCCATCGGCATCCTCACCGCCTTTGCCATCAACTGGCTCATCGGCACCCTGGAGTGGAACTTCCGCATCATCCAGATTACCGTGGCCTATTTCATGCTGGCCGGCTTCGTTGTCTCGCTGGATCGGGTGGAGCGCGAACGCGTCCGCCAGGACCAACTGCAGCAGGGACGCCTGGCGGCCCTCTGGTACCTGATGATGACCCGTAACCGGCGCCTGCCGCGGCGCCGAAGCGGGCCGACCGGCCTCACTCACAGGTGACGATGATGCGCGATCAATCACTCGATCTGCTCAAAGGCGCGGCCTGCGTGCTGATGCTGTTCGCCCATACCCAACTGCAGATCGACCTGCCATCCAAGGCGCTGACCTTTCTCGGCAGCTTCGCGCCCATCCTGTTCTTTGCCGTCTCCGGCATCACGGCCAATTTCCAGGCGCGGCGGCATCCCGTGACCGGCGTGGTTCTCACCTATGTCATGATCTTTCTGCTCGGTCTGAGCTTCGCGTCCATGGTCGTCGGCAATTTCTGGGTCAGCTTCGACATGGATATCCTGCAGATCATCGCCGTCGGCGCGCTGACGCTCTACCTGGTGCAGCGCTATCTCAATCCCGGCCACTGGTTCCACCTCGGGGCCGCCGTGGCGATCTTCGCCCTGAAACCCCTCACCGATCTCCTGCCGCGGGAGAGCGAATGGGTGGCACCCTTGGTCAACGTCGTTATCGAGCCGGGCAACTTCGTCATCATCCCCTGGTTGTTTCCGTTCTTTCTGGGCATGTTCTGCCATCTGGCGCCGAACCGGCACAATCTCTGGCTCGCCGCGGCCTCGCTGCTGGCGCTGGGGCTGGCCTGGGGGCTATTGGGGTACTGGGGGCTGCCGCTGGGCATCGACAACCGCTGGGACATGACCATCGGCTATTTCCTGTGCTCGCTGTTCATCACCTCGGCGGCCTTCTTCGTTGCGCGCCGGCTGCCCCAGTCGCTGATCAGCAGCGCCTTCGTGCCGCTGCTCTGGCTCGGCCGACAGTCGCTGCTGTTTCTTTACGTGCATATCGGCCTGATCTGGCTGATCCGTCGCTTCACCGAGGGCATCTGGGGCAGCTACTGGATCTGGCCGCTGGTGGCGCTGCTGTCAGTGGTGCTGATGTGGCTGCTGCCGCCGTTGCTGGCGGCACTACGCATCCCCCGTCTGATGCAGCGCTTCCCGGCCTGGCTGGTGTTGCTGGCGCTGGTGCTTGTGGCGCCGCTGGTCTTGCCTGACGGGGCGCCCCTGGTCCTTGCGCAACTCCTGCTGGGGGTGGTCTTCTCGCTCTACTATGGCGAGATGACCCGTGCGCTCAAGGGAATCGCCTGGCCGGCGGCGCGACAATCAAGGGGGGTGGCGGAATGACAACGCGGACAGGCGAGGGCGGCCGCGATGCCTGGGTCGACTATGCCAAGGCCATCGGCATCGTGCTCGTGGTCTATGGGCATGTGGCGCGGGGTGTCTTCAATGCCGGCATCCCGCTGGACGAGCCGCTCTATCGGCTGGTGGACAGCATCGTCTACAGCTTCCACATGCCGCTGTTCTTCTTTCTGTCGGGGATCTTCTTCTTCCATTCCCTGCGTCGACGCGGTCGGGTGGCGCTGGCGCTGAACAAGGTGGACACCATCGTCTATCCCTACATCCTCTGGTCCCTGATCCAGGGGCTGGCGGAGGTCTGGCTCAGCCGCTATACCACCGGCAGCGTCACCCTGACCGAGGTGCTGAGCCTGTGGGATCCGCGCGCCCAGTTCTGGTTTCTGTACGCACTGTTCCTGGTCTTCGTGACCGCAATCCTGGTCTACCGCCGCGAGTCCGGTGCCCTGCTGTTCGGGGTGCTCGTCGTCTCGGCGCTGGCCTACGTCTTCCAGGCGCGGATCCCGTCCTTGATGCACTCGGACTACGTGGTCAAGAACCTGGTCTTCTTCGCCCTGGGGGTCTGGTTCAGCAGCGTCCGGCACCGGCTGGCGCCCTGGGCCGGACCTTGGGCCGCCCTGGGGCTGGTGCTGTTCATCGCCGTGCAGACCGGCTTCCACCTCGGTCTCGGGCTGACCCACGAGGACAAGGGGGTTGCGTCGCTGCTGGTGGCGGTGGTCTCGATCCTGGCCGTGGCCAGCCTCTGCATCTGGCTCGCCCGGGCGCCGGTGCGCTGGGTCGTCGCCCTGGGTGGCGCGTCCATGGCGATCTATGTCATGCACATCCTTGCCGGTAGCGGCGCACGGGTGCTGCTGAGCCGGTTCCTGGGGGTGCAGGACGCCCTGACGCAGATTGTCCTCGGCTGTCTGGCGGGCATCCTGCTGCCGATGCTGGCGCTGTGGCTAATGCGGCGGCTGGGCATTTCCGGTCTGCTCTCCGCCCCGCGCTGGCTGTCGGCGGAGGCCCTGTACCGGTCCGTTACGCGGGAACGCTGAAACCTGAAAAAAGCAGTCAGTCTCCAGTGTGCCATAGGCGCCTGATCAGGATCGGCCTTGATCATCGCGCCGGCCGGAAGCCGGTAGGGTGGACAAGCGCAGCGCCGTCCACCAGCGGCAGCGCCAGCGCGGGGTTTGGTGGACGGCGCTGCGCTTGTCCATATATGGTCCGCCCCGCGATGCAAGAGCGAAATCGCTGTTGAACAGAAGAAG
>NZ_VWXX01000035.1 GCF_008632335.1 Thiohalocapsa marina | reverse complement strand
CGAGATGCTCGCTTGGGAGAACAGCGGATTCTCACTCGATGCCGCGGTGCGCGTGGGCGCGCACGATCGCGCTGGGCCCCATTCGGAGCAGGGAGCGGCTGCTGCGCTATTGTGCCCGCCCAACCTTCGCGCTGGAGCGTCTGGAACTGCTCGACGCCGAACGTGTCGTCTACCGGTTGCCCAAACCACAGCGTGACGGCACCACAGCGCTGATGCTCACGCCACTGGCGCTGATCGACCAGCTCGCGGCACGGGTTGTTCACAGATTGGCCGCCACCGCCACCGCTACCACGGTGTGCTCGCCCCCAACTCGCCCCTGCGTGCGGCGGCTGTCGTCTCCTGCGGAAAGCGGTGCTGAGACCCCTCGTTCTGCCGCCGTCCGGCATGACCCCGAGCCCGCTCCAGCGCGTCGCTTCGGCCTGCAACAGGCATCGCGCGAGGTCGACAGTTGGATTTCCTATCCGTCGTATCCGTGAGATGGCCGACAAAGCAAGCGATCTGCTCGAGCGGATCGCGACACTCAAGGTCTACCGTCGCGGGGAGCGAAGGGCGCCGCACAAGCCGCTGCTCCTGCTGTCTGCGATCGGCCGCCTGCACCATGGCCAGACGCGGCTGAGCTACGTCGACGTGCTCGCAGCCGCCGTAGTAGCGCTTGCCGGGATAACCCTCGGCATACTTGTTGGTGAGCTGCGAGCCCTTGGGCTGCCATCACCGCCGGAGAGGTGTCGTTCTCCGAGGCGACCAGTACGATGTGATCCTCCTGGCGTCGGTTCTCCTGCTCGATGACGGCGAAGAGCTCGGGGTCGATCCGATCCAGGGTATTGCTGGCACGTTCGAACATCGGGGCGGCTCCAATGGCCGAATCCCGGCTCGGCGCCGGGATTCGTGCAGTGGGGATGCGAGAGGGCGGGCTGGCTGCTGCCGGCGCGCGCCGCTCAGGAGAGCGTGGTGCGCAGCGTCTTCGCCGCGGCGACCATACTGGTCAGCGATGGAATCACCTCCTCCCACTGCCGGGTTTTGAGTCCGCAGTCCGGATTCACCCAGAGTCGCTCGGCCGGAATGCGCTCGGCGGCCTTCCGCATCAGCGCCACCATGCGCGCCTCGGCCGGGATATTCGGCGAGTGGATGTCATAGACGCCGGGGCCGATGTCATTCGGGTAGCGGAAGTCGTCGAAGGCATCGAGCAGCTCCATGTCGGAGCGGGCGGTCTCGATGGTGATGGCATCGGCGTCCAGATCGGCGATGGAGCCGATGATGTCGTTGAACTCCGAGTAGCACATGTGGGTGTGGATCTGGGTCTCGTCCGCCACGCCGTTGGCAGCGATGCGGAAGCACTCCACCGCCCAGTCCAGATACGCCTGCCATTGCGACTTGCGCAGCGGCAGCCCTTCGCGGAACGCCGGCTCGTCGATCTGGATCACCTTCACGCCGGCGCGCTCCAGATCGACCACCTCCGCGCGGATCGCCAGGGCCAACTGTCGGCAGGTGTCGGAGCGCGGCTGGTCGTCGCGCACGAAGGACCAGTTCAGCATGGTCACCGGGGCCGTCAGCATGCCCTTCATCGGCTTGTCCGTCAGTGACTGGGCATAGGTGATCCAGCCGACGGTCATGGGCTTGGGCCGACTGATGTCGCCGAACAGGATCGGCGGCTTCACGCAGCGCGAGCCATAGGACTGCACCCAGCCGTAGCGGCTGAAGGCGTAACCCTCGAGCTGCTCGCCGAAGTACTCGACCATGTCGTTGCGCTCGGCCTCGCCGTGCACCAGCACGTCCAGCCCGATCAGCTCCTGCTCGCGCACGCAGCGGGCGATCTCGGCCTTCATTGTCGCCTGGTAGCCTTCCGCATCCAGACGGCCCGCCTTGAAGTCCGCACGCGCCTGGCGGATCTCCCGGGTCTGTGGAAAGGAGCCGATGGTGGTGGTCGGGAACTTGGGGAGTGCCAGCAGCTCGGCCTGCTTGGCCGCACGCTCCGCATAGGGGCTTTGGCGCTGGCCCATCCGCGAATCGATCCTCGCGACCGCGGCCTTGACCGCGGGGTTGTTGACCCGTGGTGAGCGACGCCGACCCTCACAAGCGGCACGGTTTGCTTCAAGCTCCGCCTGCACCGCTTGGCGCCCGTCGTTCAGCGCCGTCGCCAGCACCCGCAGCTCCGAGAGCTTCTGCTTCGCGAAGGCGAGCCAAGACCAAACCTCGGCGTCGAGCCTATCTTCACTGTCCAGGTCCACCGGGACATGCAGCAGCGAGCAGGAGGGCGCGATCCATAGACGCTCGCCGAGCTGTTCCTGGATCGGCTCCAGCCAATCGAGCACCCCGTTCAGATCCGTCTTCCAGATGTTGCGCCCGTCGATGATGCCGAGGGACAAGACCTTGGTGGACGGCAAGAGGTTCAACAGCGGAACCACATCGTCACGCCCGCGGACGGCGTCGATGTGCACCCCGGCCACTGGCAGGTTGGCCACCAGATAGCGCTGGTCCTGAAGCTCGCCAAAATAGGTGGCCAGCAACAGCTTGACCGGAGTCCCCTTCAAGGAGTGGTAGGCGACCTCGAAGGCGTGGCGCCAGCGCACGTCCAGCTCCGTGACCAGGATGGGTTCGTCGATCTGCACCCAGTCCACACCCTCCGCGGCGAGGACCTGGAGCAGCTCGGCGTAGACCGGCAGCAGGCGCTCCAATAGATCGAGCCGGTCGGATTCGTCCTTGCTCTTGCCGAGCGCAAGATAGGTCACCGGGCCGATGATGACCGGCTTGGCCGCGACGCCCCGGGCCTTGGCCTCGGTAAGCTGAGTGAGCAGCCGCGAGGCGTCGAGCGAGAAGGTCGTCACGGCGGTGAACTCCGGCACGATGTAGTGGTAATTGGTGTCGAACCACTTGGTCATCTCGCCGGCCCAGACGCCCGCACAGCCGGCCTGCTCGTCCGCCGCCGCAGCGGAGCGACCGCGGGCCACGCGAAAATAGTTGTCCAGCGCGTCGCCGCCGAAGCCACGCACCCGCTCGGGCAGGTTGCCGAGCGTGACGCTCATATCGAGCATCTGGTCGTAGAAGGAGAAGTCGCCCACCGGCACCAAATCCAGACCGGCCTGGTCCTGCCAGTGGCGTGCGCGCAGCTCGGCGCCGACCGAGGTCAGCGCAGCAAGCGAAGACTGCCCCTTCCAGTAGGACTCCGCCGCGAACTTGAGCTCGCGCTTGGCGCCGATGCGGGGAAAGCCGAGATTGTGGGTGATGGCCATTGCGATTGCCCTGTTGGTTGACACAGGGCGGTATTCTCCGGCGCTCAAAGCATGACGAAAAATGGTATTTTTTCAGCTATCCATGAGCTGTATTCATCCATATCTGGCCCTATGACCCAACTCGAACGAAGCCATCTCGCCATCGTCCGCGCCGTCGACCAGTATGGGTCGCTGACCGCCGCCGCCGAGCGGCTGAACCTGACGCAATCTGCCCTGAGCCATGCCGTGCGCAAGCTGGAGGATCAGCTCGGCGTTGCGCTCTGGACCCGTGAAAGCCGCCGCCTGCGCCCCACGCAGGCGGGCGAGTATCTGCTGTCGGTCGCCAACCGTCTGCTGCCGCAGCTCACCCATGCGGAGGCACGCCTGCGCCAGTTCGCCCAAGGGGAGCGCGGGACGCTGCGCATCGGCATCGAGTGCCATCCCTGTTACGCCTGGCTGCTTAAGGTGGTCGCGCCCTATCTCGCCGCCTGGCCGGACGTGGACGTGGACGTGAAGCAGGAGTTTCAGTTCGGCGGCATCGGCGCGCTCTTCGCCCACGAGATCGATCTGCTGGTGACACCCGATCCGCTCTACGAGACGGGGCTGCGGTTCGAGCCGGTGCTCGACTATGAGCAGGTGCTGGTCGTTGGTCCGCAGCATCCCCTGCGCGCGGCCCCCTTCGTGCAGCCGGAGCAGCTCGCCCGCGAGACCCTCATCACCTATCCGATCGCCATCGACCGGCTCGACATCTACACCCAGTTCCTCTTGCCGGCCGGCATCCGGCCCAAGCGCCACAAGCCGATCGAAACGACCGACATCATGCTTCAGATGGTCGCCAGCGGACGCGGTGTGGCGGCCCTGCCGCGCTGGCTGGTGGAAGAATACGCGCCCAAGCTGGAGCTCACCGCGGTGCGGCTTGGCACCCAAGGCGTGACCAAGCAGATCTTTGTCGGCATTCGAGCGGCCGACGCGCAGACCGCCTACCTGCGCGCCTTCGTCGAGCTTGGGCGCGAGCACCGCAACTAAAGGGGATGAACGACATGACGCTCACCGACGCCATCGAGCGCGAACCGCTGCCCTGAACCCGAATATCCATCCGCGCTCGGAGTACCAGCGGCGCAAGGACGAGGCAGCCCGCTTCACCGAAAAGCTCGGCGTGTCCTTTGTGGACGCCGACGACGACCACGACGACTGGGTCGAGCAAACGCGGGGCCTGGAGCAGGAGCCCGAGCGGGGGCGCCGCTGTACCCTCTGCTTCGACATGCGTCTGGAGCGCACCGCGCGCTATGCCCATGCACATGGCTTCCCGGTCATGGCGACCTCGCTGGGCATCTCGCGCTGGAAGGATCAGGAACAGGTCCGCGACTGCGGGCACCGCGCCGCCACGCAGTACCCCGGCCTGATCTACTGGGACTGCAACTGGCGCAAGAAACGAGGCGCTCGCGGGCCTGCGCGTGGAGGTGGTTCAAGGCGTCGGCGACGAGACCAAGGGGCTGCTGCGCCACGTCGAACGCGACCTTGGCGCCCATCACTCGCCGGATCTGTTCCACCTCCAGCGTGAGGTCTCCAGGGCCACCGCCTTGCCCTTGGCGCGCGCCCTCGAGCAGGCCGAGCGGGCCAGCGCACAAGCCTGCGCGGCGCTCGCGGCCGTGCAGCGCGCCCGCGACGCGCATCAGCGCTGCTGGCCGCGACCGCGCGGGCGACCGCCCGCGTTCGCCGCGCACATCAACGACGCGCTAATAGCGCAGCTCGACGCCGACGCGCAGTGTGAACAGGCCAAGCAGCAGCAACAACAGTCGTTCTGCCGCCGTCCGGCATGCCCCCGAGCCCTGCTCCAGCGCGTCGCTTCGGCCTGCAACAGGCATCGCGCGCGGTCGACAGATGGATTTCCTATCCGTTATCCGTTGGTGCGTTCCATCCAAGTGCGCGCTCCGCGCCGAGATTCAGTGCTCGAATCCGTCAAGCGCGGCCAGGGCAGCCTGCATGAGGTTCTCCGGCAGCGGCACATAGTAGAGTGATTCGGCGCCCGCCTGGCCGTCGCTGAGCATCCAGCGCACCAGGTCATGCACGGCCGAGGTTTGCTCCGGCGTATCGTAGTCTGCCCGGATCAGCGCCCAGGTGTAGGTGACGATGGGATAGGAGCGCGCGCCCCGAGGATCGGGGTTGGTGCGGGTCAGCGCGTCCGGGGGCGTATCGGCACCATCCGCGAGCCCGCGCCGACCGGTCTCGACGTTCGGATGCACCAAGCCGCCAGCGCGGTTCTCGAGCCAGGCCAGCGGCAGCCCCAGGCGCTCCGCGAAACCGGCCTCCACATAGCCGATGGCGTTCTCGGTCACCTGAATGCGCTGGGCGACACCCTCGTTGCCGTTGGCCTCCATCGCCCCGCCGGGCCAATCGATGCGCTTGCCAACGCCCGGCCCTGCCGCCCAGGCCTCGCTGATGGCGGCAAGGTGATTGGTGAAGGCGAAGGTGGTGCCGCTGGCGTCGCGCCGGGCCACCACCTGGATGGCCTTGCCGGGCAGGTTGATGCCTGGATTCGCCGCGGCGATGCGCGGATCGTCCCAGCGCGTGATCTCCCCAAGGAAGATGGCCGGATACACGTCTCTCGGAAGATTGAGCGGCCCCTGGATGTTAGGCAGGTTGTAGGCAATTGCGATCATGCCGCCGGTCACGGGCAACTGCAGGACTGCGCCGTCTGCCTGCGCGACCTCGTCGGGCTGCAAAGGGGCATCGGTGGCACCGATGTCGACGTCGCCGGCCAGGAAGCGCTCGATGCCGGCACCGCTGCCAACCGAGTCATAACGCAGGGAGACATCGGGCTGGCCCGCCCCATAGACCTCGAACCAGTGCTTGATGATAGGCGCGGCGAACGAGGAGCCGGCGCCCGTCAAGGTCATCTCGGTCGCGACCGTCTCCACGGATGTTGTTGCCGTCTCGTCTGCCCGGTCGCATGCGCCGACTAAGAGCATCCCGGTAATCGAGGCGACGACTGCCAAGGTCCTGCGGTTGATCAGTTTGAGCATGCCGTACTCCGAAAAGCAGATTAAGTATGGCAAATAATATATACGAATAATCCGATATACCAAGTGAAGAATTCGTGACGACCAATTGACGACAGGCGCTCGCCGTGGCGGTACCCAGGTCCCATCGTGCCGCCAGCGACGGAAGTGATAGTACACCGCCAGTAAAGGTAACAGAGGCTTTCCTATCCGTAACCTCGGCATCGGTTTCTCGGTGCCCAGTTATCGGGTTGAACAGGCGATGCGTCGCATCATTGGGCGCCGATAGCGGGGCGCCCGCGCGATCTTGCTCGCTGTCATCAAACTGCAATCTCATCGTCACGCCATCTCCATCGTTGAAGCCGACAATACGGGGTCCAACTCACCCGCTGATGGAGTCTCTCCATGAAGAAATCCGTACTGACCCTTGCCGTGCTTGGCACCCTGTCGCTGTCGTCGGTGGCGATGGCGCGTGACAGCATCAACATCGTTGGCTCCTCGACCGTGTTCCCGTTCGCGACCACGGTCGCCGAGAACTTCGGTAACGCCACCGCGTTCAAGACGCCAAAGATCGAGTCGACTGGCTCGGGTGGCGGCATGAAGCTGTTCTGCGCCGGCGTCGGCGTCGAGCATCCGGATGTGACCAACGCTTCGCGTCGGATGAAGGTCTCGGAGTTCGAGCAGTGCCAGGAGAATGGCGTCAAGGAGATCACCGAGGTCATGATCGGTTACGACGGGATCGCGGTCGCCAACTCGAAGAAGGCGCCACAGCTGAAGATTTCGCTGCGTGATCTGTGGCTGGCGCTGGCCAAGGATGTGCCGAATCCCGAGGGCGGCGAGGAACTCGTCCCGAACCCCTACAAGACCTGGAAGGAGGTCAACCCAGAGCTGCCCGATGTCGCCATCGAGGTGCTCGGCCCGCCGCCGACCTCCGGCACCCGTGATGCCTTCGCCGAGATCGCAATGGAAGGTGGCTGCAAGACCTTCGATTGGATCGCCGCGATGAAGAAGGAAGACAAGAACCAGTACAAGGCGGTCTGCCGTTCGGTGCGTGAGGACGGTGCCTATGTCGAGGCCGGCGAGAATGACAACCTGATCGTGCAGAAGTTGGACTCGAACCCGGACGCGCTCGGCGTGTTCGGCTTCAGCTTCCTCGACCAGAATGTCGACAAGCTTCAGGGCACGATCATCGAAGGCGTCGAGCCGACCTTCGACAACATTGCCGCCGGCGACTATCCGGTCTCGCGTTCGCTGTACTTCTATGTCAAGAACGCCCACGTCGGCACCATCCCTGGCATTCAGGAGTACGTGACCGCGTTTACCAGCGAGAACGCCTGGGGTCCGGATGGCTACCTGCCGAGCAAGGGTTTGATCCCGCTGCCGGATGCGATGCGCGCCGAGGTGGCCAAGTCGTCACAAGCCTTGGAGCCGATGTCGAGCCCGAAATAAGCGCTGGCTCGGCTTGCGCCCTCGTCTTGGTCACGACGGCGTCGTTCGCAACCGCCAGCGGTCCGCAAGGGCCGCTGGCGTCTTGCGTTGCAGCGACCCGAGAGCAAGCCGCGCTACCTAGAGTCCGAATCAAGATCGCACCTCCGCCATGAGCCCTTCGCTACTGCTGTTCATCATCCTCGCCGCCATGGCGCTCGCCTACCATCTGGGGCGTAAGCGGGCGATCGGTGTGGCTGGTGGTCTCAAGAAGATCAACCGCTTGCACTCGCTCCCGGCTTACTACGGCTTTTACGCCGCGCTCTGGGTCGGCCTGCCGACCTTGCTGCTGCTGCTGTTCTGGGCCGGACTTCAAGACCACATTCTGACCGCCCTGACCCTGGCTGAATTGCCGGCGGAGACCATGGCCAACCTCTCGGAAGGTCAGCTCAGCCTGTTGGTGAGCGATATTCGCAACTTGGCGAGTGGCAACCTGATGGGCCGCGAGCCAAGCGCGGAAGTGGAGGTTGCCGCGGCCCACTATCTGCGACTGCAGGGGATCGCCAACATCACGCTCTGGACCCTGGTCGGGGCGATGGCGCTGGCCGGGATGGCCTGGGCCTGGCAGCGCACGACGCCGAGCTTCCGTGCCCGCAATCGGGTCGAATCGATCGTGATGATCCTGCTGATCCTGTTCTCCTCGATCGCCATCCTGACCACGCTCGGCATCCTGCTCTCGGTGCTGTTCGAATCGATTCGCTTCTTCCAGAAGGTGCCTTGGACCGAGTTTCTCTTTGGCACCCAATGGAGTCCACAGATCGCGCTGCGTGCCGAGCAGGTGGGCGCCTCGGGGGCCTTTGGCGCCATCCCGCTGTTTACCGGTACCTTGCTGGTCTCGTTCATCGCCATGTTGCTGGCGGTGCCGGTGGGGCTGCTGTCGGCGGTCTACCTGGCCGAGTACGCGCCGCGCGCGGTGCGCACCTGGGCGAAGCCGGTGCTCGAGATCCTGGCTGGCATCCCGACCGTGGTCTATGGCTTCTTCGCCGCGCTCACGGTGGCGCCGTTCATGCGTGGGCTCGGCGAGAGCGTCGGCCTCGATATCGCCTCCGAGAGCGCGCTCGCGGCTGGCCTGGTGATGGGCATCATGATCATCCCCTTCGTCTCCTCGCTGTCCGAGGATGTGATCAATGCCGTGCCGCAATCGCTACGCGATGGCTCCTACGCGCTCGGCGCGACCCAATCCGAGACCATCCGCCGGGTCATCTTCCCGGCGGCGCTACCGGGCATCGTTGGCGGTGTGCTGCTGGCGGTCTCGCGCGCCATCGGTGAGACCATGATCGTGGTGATGGCCGCTGGCCTGGCCGCGAACCTGACCGCGAATCCGTTTGAGAGCGTCACCACGGTGACGGTGCAGATCGTGACCCTGCTCACCGGCGACCAAGAATTCGACAGCGCCAAGACCCTGGCCGCCTTCGCGCTCGGGCTGACACTCTTCGTCGTCACGCTGATCCTCAATGTCATTGCGCTGCACATCGTGCGTAAATACCGTGAACAGTATGACTAACACAGCCACCACGGGCGGCGCGCGCCGCAGCCCACAAGCCATTGTCGAGGCGAGCCTGAAGCGGCGCTATGCCGCCGAGCGTCGGTTCCGGTTGCTCGGTGCCGGCGCGGTGGCGCTGGGGCTCGGTTTCGTGCTGATCCTGTTCATCAGCATTGTCAGCAAGGGCTACACGGCCTTTTTCCAGTCCTACATCGAGCTGCCGGTGACCTTTGATGCCGAGTTGATCGATCCTCAAGGGGTGCTGCGCGAGGGCGGTCTCGATGAGACCGAGATCGCGCAACAGCTGCGCTCGGTGAACTTCTTGAAGCTGGCGCGTGACGCCCTGCGAGCGGAGTTTCCAGCGGTCAGTGGGCGGACGCAACGCCGCGAGCTCGACGCCTTGCTCAGCCCCGGAGCGCCCTTGCAGCTGCGGCGGATGGTGACCAGCGATGCGGCGGTGATCGGCACCGAGCAATCGGTTCGCCTGCTCGCCGACGACGACGTCGATATGTTCATGAAGGGGCGTGCGACGCCGATCTCGCGCCTCGATGGCGCGGGGGTCCTGACCCTCGAGGGTGATCTGGAGAAGATCGGCGGCGAGCTGGTCGTGCGGGTCACGGATGACGGCTTGTTGCCGCTGCTCGAGCGGGCCAGGGCGCGTCTGCATGACCAGGCCGATCGCCTCGAGCGCCAACAGGCGGGTCTGCAACGCTCGCGCGATGCGCAGACCGCGCGGCTCGAGCAAGGCGGGCTCGGTGCCGAGCAAACGGCCGAAGCCGAGCGCGAGGCGGCCCGCAATGCGCGCGATATCGCGCGGCTGGAGACCAAGATCCAGGCCCTTCGCGCCGAAGCCGAGGGCAGCGATGCGTTGCTGCTCGGCGCGGACGCGCCGAGCTTCCTGCTGCGCATCAAAGATGGGCTGATCAAACTGCTGGCCTTGGAGGCGAGCGCTGCGCGCGCTGAGCTCTTGGTGCCGCCCGTCTCGACAGCGCCAGCGGAGGCGGGTACCTGGGAGACACTCGAGCTGAGCATACCCGAGGGTGCTCGCCGACTGACGGATCAGCAACTCGCCTGGGTGCTGCGGTTGCAGCACGAGGGGCTGCTGAGCAAGCGCTTCAATGTGCCGTTCTTCACCAATGGCACCTCGCGCGAGCCTGAATTGGCGGGGATTGCTGGCGCCGTGCTGGGGTCGTTCTATACCCTGCTGTTGACCCTGCTGTTCTCGTTTCCGATCGCGGTCGGGGCCGCCTTGTATCTGGAGGAGTTCGCGCCGAAGAATCGCATCACCGACCTGATCGAGGTCAATATCAATAACCTGGCGGCGGTGCCCTCGATCGTCTTCGGTCTGCTGGGATTGGCGGTGTTCATCAATTTCTTTGGCGTGCCGCGCTCGACACCCCTGGTGGCGGCGATGGTGCTGACCCTGATGACGCTGCCCACCATCATCATCGCCAGTCGGGCGGCACTGAAATCGGTGCCGCCCTCGATCCGCGAGGCGGCGCTTGGCGTTGGCGCCTCGCCGCTACAGACCCGGCTGCATCATGTGTTGCCCTTGGCGCTGCCGGGCATGATGACCGGTACCATCATCGGTATGGCGCAGGCGCTGGGCGAGAGCGCGCCGCTGCTGATGATCGGCATGATTGCCTTCATCGTCGACATTCCACAGGGCTTTACCGACCCGGCCACCGTTCTCCCGGTGCAGATCTTTTTATGGGCGGATAGCCCCGAGCGCGGCTTTGTCGAGCGCACCTCGGCGGCTATCATGGTGCTACTGGCGTTCCTGATTGTGATGAACCTGACCGCCGTGCTGCTACGCAGGCGCTTTGAGCGGCGCTGGTAAGGAGACCACTCTAATGACTATGATCGTTGAAGCTAGTGCAGTGAAACCCGCGAATCTGAAGGCCGACCACCTGGCGCAAGATCAGTCCACGACGACCACGGTCGGCGAGATCAGCTCGCCGAATCCGCGGATGGTCTGTCGTGACATCAATGTCTGGTACAACAACAACCACGCGATCAAGCACGTCAGTCTTGATATCGGCAAGAACGAGGTGATCGCGATGATCGGTCCCTCGGGCTGTGGCAAGTCGACCTTCCTGCGCTGCCTGAATCGAATGAACGACACGATTCCGGCAGCGCGGGTGGAAGGCTCGATCACGCTCGATGGCCAAGAGATCCAGGACAAGGGCATCGACGTGGTGCCGCTGCGCGCGCGCGTCGGCATGGTGTTCCAGAAGCCGAATCCGTTCCCGAAGTCGATCTACGAGAATATTGCCTATGGCCCGCGCATCCATGGCCTGACCAACAGTCGCGCCGAACTCGATGAGCTGGTCGAGACCAGTCTACAGCGCGCGGGTCTGTGGAAAGAGGTCAAGGATCGGCTCGATGCCCCCGGCACCGGCCTCTCGGGCGGCCAACAGCAGCGTCTCTGTATCGCCCGCACCCTCTCGGTCTCGCCCGAGGTGATCCTGATGGACGAGCCCTGCTCGGCCCTGGACCCGATCGCCACCGCGATCATCGAGGATCTGATCGATGAGCTGCGCCAGCAGTACACCATCGCCATCGTCACCCATTCGATGCAACAGGCCGCGCGCGTGTCGCAGCGCACGGCCTATTTCCATCTCGGCGACTTGGTCGAGGTCGGCACCACCGATGACATCTTCAATCAACCCAAGCACAAGCTGACCGAAGACTACATCACCGGTCGCTTTGGCTGAGCAGCCGATCGATCAGCAACTCTCGGTTGCGGAAGCGCACGTCTTCGCCGGTGATCACGTAGACCGCCTGCTCGGCGATATTGTTGGCGTGATTGCCGGTGCGCTCCAGCGCGTGGGCCACCGTGAGGAGACTGGCGAAGTGATCCCCGCTGAGTCCTGAGGCGGGGTCAAAGAGCCGACCGCGCAACTGTTCGCTGGCGCCACGGAGCCGCGATGTGCCCTGGAAGACGGCGACCGCCTTGTGCAGATCACCCTCGATCAGCCCGGAGACGGCCTGCGTGAGCAGCTCGCAGTCGATCTCCGTCAAGGCCCGCATCGGTTGCACCGCGCGTTCCGGCAACAATGGGCGCGCGTCGGTCTCGAGCAACTTGAGACCCTGTCTCGCGATGCGCTTTGCCTTGTCGCCAGCCCGCTCCAGTTCGCCGACAATGCGCGCGGTGGCGAGCACGAGGCGCAGGTCGATTGCGGTCGGCTGGCGCTTGGCGATGACCCGAAACACCTCTTCGTCGGCGGCGAGGCTGAGCGCATCGACCTCGGGGTCGCGGTCGATGACCGCCCGAGCGAGGGGATCGCTGTTGGTGGCGAGTGCCTCGACCGCCTCTTGTGTCTGCTGGGTGACCGCGGAGACCATATCGACCACCAGGCGGCGCAGCTGGGCGAGTTCGAGGTCGTAGGCCCTTACGATATGGTGATGATCGTCAGTGGTCCGCATCGATTCTGGCCTCTTGGTCTAACGTGTATCGGATGGCGTTGGGCTTGACGTCTTGCGTCGCTCGGCCTGTCTGTATTGATTTTCGCATAGAAGTCTTAATCAAAGGGGGGCTTGTGTTGTTGGCACCAGAACGGCCTTGGCCGGGCATTCGGCTCGGCCTGCAACAGCGGGCTGTCCCTGGCTTGCTGATCGGTGTCGGGCGATGACCTGATAGTGGCCCTTGTATCAGCGGCGACTGCGGTCGCGCGGGGCTGCAGCAAGTGTTCGGCGCGGACTATGACGATCCGGTGATCAATCTGCTGCATCTGCCGGAATCCGCCTTTACCGCCCGCGCCTGGTTTCGCGCCCGCGATTCCTATGCAGTCCCCGGAAGGTGCTGTCCTGGAGATTCAGGGGCGTCTACTTGACCAGGCGCCAGGTCTCGTGACGAGACAGGTAGGCCTCCTGTTCAGGCGTCAGGGCCACGGTCTCGGTGCCCTTGATCATCGGGCGCACGCCTTCGCGGAAACTATGGCCGATGGTCAGCAGGTAGATGTGCAGGATCACGAAGCCCGCGACGAACCAGGCCACCGCCAGGTGCACATTGGCCACCACCTCGAGCCAGAACGGTGCATTGGGCAGGGTCTCCCAGAAGTTGTAGGTCAGGTAGAGCAGACCGGAGCCCCAGACCAGCGGGAAGATCACCGTCTTGAGCATCGAGTAGGCCAGCGCCTGCAACGGGTTGAGCCGCTGGGTGAGGCTCTTCTGGTAGGGATGATGCTCGCCCTTGAAGACGCCGTAGGCGTAGAAGCGCGCCACCCGGGTCAGGCCCATCATGCGCGGCAGGAAGACCTTGTAGGTGCCGGTGGTGAACAGCCAGAAGGTGGCGAAGACCCACAATAGCAGCAGCGCCAGCGCCACCAGCGTGTGCAGGCGCACGGCCAGCTCGAACGGCATCAGGTCGTGGAAGCCGTTCATGCCCAGTCCGGTGAACATCAGGATCATGATCGAGGCCGCCTGCGACCAGTGCCAGAGCCGTTCGAACCTGGGGTAGATCAGGACCTCGCGCTGGGAACAGTTCGGGCAGGTCTCGACCAGGTTGTCGATGTTGGGGGCATGGGTTGCGTCAGTCATGACCGTCTCCCTTGGCGCCGCGGGTGATGATGCGCAGCGTGATGTGCAGTAACACGCCACTCACCATGGCGATGAAAACCAGTATCCCCAGGATGCCGCCGATGCTGAACGGCTGCGAGCCCGGCATGTAGATACCCGACACCTTGGCCAGGCGGCCGTTGCTGGTGTGGCAGTCCTGACAGTCCAGCGCATCCTCCGCCGGCGCGACCATGTGGGTGATCGGCCAGTACATGTAGGTGTCCACGAAGCCGTATTCGCCGGAATAGTCCGCGCCTGCGGCCTTCATGCCTGCCTCGATCGCCTTGCCCCAGTCGTAGTGGGTCCAGAAGGCGGAATCGGTGGTCGGCCCCCAGACGTTGGAATAGGCAAGGTGGTTGAGGTTTGCGTCATAGGCCTGGCGCCCCTCCATCCGCTTGAAGGGCCAGATGCGCGAACGCCCGTCGTCGGAGGATCCGGCGATCCGGTTGATCTCGACCACCCGGGTGGGGTCGATGGTGGCGTCGGCGGTTGTGTATTCGACCTGGCCATTGAACCAGGCGTAGTGGGGCACGACGTCCTCGCCGTACTCGAAGTCGCCCTTGGTCGCCAGGTAGGTGTGCAGTGGCTTGCCGTCGCCCTGGGTGTATGCCTTCAGGTGCAGCGGGTTGCCGTAGACGTCCATCCGCCCGGCGGTGGACCAGTCCCAGCGGGTCTTGGTGGCAACGCCGCCCCTGGCGAACTCGGGAATGTGACAGGTCTGGCAGGCCACGCGGTCGCTGTGGTCGTTCAGCTTGATGCCTTGCACCGTCATCCAGTCATGGGGCGTGTCGCCGTGGCAGTTCTCGCAGGTGGCGACATCCCGGCGCGGCAGGCCGGGCTTGCCGGCGCCCTCGGGATCGGTGGCATGCACCGCATAGCGCGAGCCGGCAAAGACATGCTTGTCCGAGCGGTGGCAGGTCTCGCAACTGAAGTTGAGCCCATCGTCGGCCATGTGGACGTCGACGTCTCGGCTGGGGTGATTCAGCGCCGAGCTGAGGTCGCCGTGCTTCACATTGTCGCCGCCGCCGCCGTAGAAATGGCAACTGCCGCAATTCTGACGGCTGGGCTTGCCCACGCTTTGCGCGGCCTTGGTCAGGTCCACTGCCCAGGCCTTGGCGCCGGTAATGGTCTTGGCCTTGCCAGTGCTGGTACCGGTGCCCGAGATCACCGCATGGCCGGCTGCATTGTCCAGCTTGGTGTACTGGCCCGAGGTGTCGTGGCAGACGAGGCAGTCCACCGCGGCGTCGTCGGCGGGGGGCGGCTTGTTCATGTCTTCCCAGCCATAGCCGACATGGCATGAGGTGCAGCGCGGCTCGTTGGAGGCGACGCTGCCGCAGAACGAATTCAGCACATGACGCTTGCCCAGCCGCTGAGCGGTGGCGGGGTTGTCGAACTCCCAGGTCCAGTGGACCGAGTGCTTGACCTGCGTCGCCGCCTCGGTATGACAAGACAGGCAGGCCGCGGTCACTTCAGGCCCCGAGGCAAAGGCCTGTTGCAGCGCCTCGAACTTGGAATGATCCGCCGTGCTATTGGTGATCTGCGGCGCGTCCTGTGCCCAGAGCGTAGCCGAGCAGATCAGGCCGATGAGTGTGGCGGCCGCCGCCGGCTTCAGCCACGGAGTGAATCTGTACACGCTTCTCCCCGCACGCCCCGCCGCGAACGGTCAGGCGCATGCTCATGTTCAAAGATGTTGATACGGCATAACCCTTTGAAAGGAAAGCCTGTTCGGGGCAGATTATAGGCTGGGGGCACCGGCGTCGCGCCTTGATCATTCGCAAACTGGTTGGTTTTTTCTGCACAGGGCCGGACCTTAGGCAGCCGGCCGGCGCCCGACACGCGACTACCGAACGCGCGTTTTCGAATGGGTATACTGTGGTCTTTCGTGATGGGCCAGCGCCATGGCGACGCTCATGGTGCGCAGGTCCCGCTGGCGGCCATGACAGCGCCTGGCATCGCCTCCGGCGCTGTCTCCAAGGTCGGCCATCGGTCGAGGGAAAGCTTGTGCATCCACTGCTGTTGATATCCAGCGCATCGCCGGACACTGTCGCGCCGAGCGGGGCGGCTGCCCCGGTTGCTGCATCGGCGCCTGTACCGGCTGCCGTTGCGCCGGCTCGCGCCGGCCGGCGATGCTGGGCGGTCCGACCGTTGCTGGCGCTCGCCTGCCTCTGGGCCCTGTCCGCGTGCGAACGCGCTGCGCCGGTGCTTGCACTGCAGGGCAGCACCATGGGCACGACCTACAGCGTGCAGGTGACCGGCCCCCTGCCGCCGCCGGCAGGGGCGGAACACGACCCCGAAGCGCTGCAGCGGCGCATCGACGCGTTGCTGGAACAGATCAACGCCATGATGTCCACCTACCGGCCGGATTCCGAGCTGTCGCGTTTCAATGCCGCGGCCACCACCGACTGGTTCGCCGTGTCGCCGGAGCTGGCGCAGGTGGTCGCCACGGCGCAGTCGATCAGCCGCGCCAGCGACGGCGCCTTCGATGTCACCGTCGGTCCGCTGGTGAACCTGTGGGGCTTTGGTCCGGAACTGGATACCGATCTGCCACCCTCGCAGGCGCGGATCGACGCCACCCTGGCGCGCACCGGCTACCAGCTGCTGGAGGTGCGCCAGGCACCGCCGGCCCTGCGCAAGGCGCACGCGGATGTCTATGTGGATCTGTCGGCCATCGCCAAGGGCTACGGCGTCGACCGGGTAGCCGCCCTGCTGACGGAACTGGGGTACGACAATGCGTTGGTGGAGATCGGCGGGGAACTGCGCGGGCAGGGCGTCCGCGGGCCCGCTCGGCCCTGGCGCATCGCCGTGGAGCGGCCCCAGGCGGATGGCCCGCGGCGGGTGTTCCGGGTGGTGCAGTTGCGCAACCTGGGCATGGCCACCTCAGGTGATTACCGCAACTTCTTCGAACTGGACGGCGTGAATTACTCCCACACCATCGATCCGGCCACGGGCCGGCCGGTGCATCACCAGCTGGCGTCGGTGACGGTGCTCGCGGAGCAATGCATGCTCGCCGATGCCTGGGCCACCGCGCTGTTGGTGCTGGGACCGGAGCGGGGGCTCGAGCGCGCCGAGTCGCTCGGCCTGGCGGCGCTGCTCATCGAGCGGCAGGGGGAGGCCTTGTCGGCGCAGTCGACGCCGGCCTTTGATCGGCTGGCGCCGCAATAGCGTACAGGCCTGGCGGGCCGGACTGCGGTCTGAGCACTACCGCCAGCAACCAGCGCGTCACTGGCGGCTGGCGGCTGGTAGCTTCCCGTCAGTCGTCGCTGGCCCGCTGGTAGGCGTCGGCCAGTTGCTTCTGGATGTTGGCCGGCACCGGGGCGTAGTGACTCAGCTCGATGGCGTAGGTGCCCTCGCCGCCGGTGATGGATTTCAGCCGCGATTCATAGCCTTCCAGTTCCGCCAGGGGCACCTCGCCGTCGATGACGATGCGCCCCAGGCTCTTCGACTCGCTGCCGTTGATGCGTCCGCGGCGTCCGGACAGGTCGCCGGCGAGATCGCCCATGTTGCTGTCCGGCGCGGTGATGCGGATGCGTACCACGGGTTCGAGGATCGCCGGGCGGGCCTTGTCCACGGCGTCGAGGAAGGCCTTCTTGCCAGCGGTGGCAAAGGCGATGTCCTTGGAGTCCACCGGATGCGACTTGCCGTCGTAGACCGTCACGCGCACGTCCTGCAGCGGATAGCCGGCGATGGCCCCCTCAGCCAGCACCTGGCGCACGCCCTTCTCGATGGACGGGATGAACTGGTTGGGGATGCAGCCGCCGACGGTGGCGTCGACGAACTCGAAGCCGCTGCCCTGGTCCATGGGCTCCACCCGCAGCCAGACCTCGCCGAACTGGCCGGCGCCGCCGGTCTGTTTCTTGTGTCGATGGTGGCCTTCTGCCTTGGCAGTGATGGTCTCGCGGTACGGGATGCTCGGCGGATGGGTCTCGATCTCGACATGGAACTGCTCGGAGAGCCGGCGCATCAGCACCTTGAGATGCAGCTCGCCGAGGCCGCGCATCACCGTCTCGTTGGCGGCGGCGTTGTGCTCCAGATGGAAGCAGGGGTCCTCCGACTCCAGCTTGTGCAGGGCGTCGGTGAGCTTCTGCTCATCGCCGCGCTTGGCCACCTTTACCGCCAGCCCGTACAGCGGGATCGGGCATTCGATGCTTCTGAGGTGGAAGTGGTCCTCCTCGTGGGAGTCGTGCAGCACGGCATCGAAATGGATGTCGTCCACACGGGCCACGGCCAGGATGTCGCCGGGCACGCCCTCGTCCACCTCGGTGAGCTCGTTGCCATGCACCCGGAACAGGTGGTTGACCTTGAACGGCTTGCGCGCGTCGCCGATGAACAGCTGGGTGTTCGGGGTGATGCGTCCCTGATGGATGCGGAAGATGCCGATCTTGCCGCGGAAGGGATCATTGATGACCTTGAACACATGGGCGATGGCGTGCATGGACGGATCCGGTGTCACCGTCACCGGCTTCATGTCGGCGCCTTCGCCCTTCATGAACGGCGGCGGATTGCCCTCCGCCGGATTCGGCATCAGGCGCACCAGGATCTCCAGCAGTTCAGCGATGCCGGCGCCGGTCTCGGCGGAGCAGAAGCAGACGGGGATCAGGTGCGCCTCGCGCAGGGCCGCCTCGAACGGGTCGTGCAGTTGCTCCGGCTTCAGGTCCTGGCCCTGTTCCAGGTAGAGCTCCATCAGCGCCTCGTCCACCTCGACCACCTGGTCGATGATCTGCGCATGCGCCTCCGCCACCGAGGAGAAGTCGGCGCCCTCGCCGGCGGGATTGAAGAAGCAGTCGATGACGCGCTTGCCGCCGTCGGCGGGCAGGTTGATGGGCAGGCATTCGCTGCCGAAGGTGTCGCGGATCTGGGCGGTCAGTTCGCCGAGGTCCATGCCGGGGGCATCGATGTGGTTGACGATCAGGATGCGGCACAGGTTGCGCTGGTCGGCGGCCTTCCACTGCCGCTGGGTCATCGGCTCGATGCCGTTCTCGGCGTTGATGACGATGGCGGCGGTTTCCACCGCCCCCAGCACCGACAGTGCACGGCCGAGGAAGTCCGGAAAGCCGGGGGTATCCAGCAGATTGATGTGCTTGCCGTGGGTGGTGAACCCGGTGATGCCCACATCCAGCGAATGCTGCAGGTCCTTCTCCATGTCGTCGTGGTCGCAGACAGTGGTGCCGCGGGTGACGCTGCCGGGCTCGGAGATGGCGCCGGCGGCGGCCAGCAGGGCCTCCACCAGCGTGGTCTTGCCGGCTCCGGCGTGACCGACGAGGGCGATGTTGCGGACGTCCTCCGCGTTGTAGTCAGACATGGATCGACCTTCTTCGTTAGGCGGTTTCGGGGTGTGATCCGCGGCACGCCACCGGGGTGTACCGCAAGGGCCTGAGTATACCGTAACCCCCCGGTCATGCACGGGGCTCGGCAGGGGAATTTCCGCCAAACCGCCCGGGATGTGCCTTGAGTCAAGTTGTCAGTTACCATGGGGCCATCGGCGCGCTGCGCGTGCCGCTGTGCGCCGTCATCCACGCAGCCGGGGGGTCGAGCTCGAATGTACGATGCCATCGTCTGGATCGCCATCGCCTTTGCGCTGGGTGTCGCGGTACGCCAGGTGGGACTGCCACCGCTGGTGGGTTATCTCATCGCCGGTTTCGGGCTGCAGGCGGCTGGCGCCGCCCCGAGCCCGCTGATCGACGACCTGGCCGCCCTGGGCGTGACCCTGCTGCTGTTCACCATCGGTCTCAAGCTCAAGCTGAAAAGCCTGCTCGCCCCCCATGTCTGGGGGGTGGCATCGATGCACATGCTGACCATCGTGGCGTTGCTGGCGACGCTGCTGCTGGCGCTTGGGGCCCTGGGCCTGCCGTATGTGTCCACCCTCGATGTGCAGACGGCGCTGCTGCTGGGCTTCGCGCTGAGCTTCTCCAGCACGGTATTCGCCGTGAAGGTGCTGGAAGAGAAGGGCGAGATGGGCTCGCTGTACGGCACCGTCGCCATCGGCATCCTGATCATGCAGGACCTGGCCGCCGTGGTGTTTCTGGCCGTTTCGGCGGGCAAGGTGCCGACCCTGTGGGCGCTGCTGCTGTTGCTGCTGATCCCGTTGCGGCCGGTCATCTTCTGGTTGCTGGAGCGCGCCGGCCATGGCGAGCTGCTGCTGCTGTTCGGCCTGACCGTGGGCATCGGTGGTGCCGAGCTGTTCGAGCTGACGCAGGTGAAGGGCGATCTGGGCGCCCTGCTGCTGGGGGTGCTGATCGCCTCGCACCCCAAATCCGGCGAGCTGGCGAAGACCCTGCTGGGGCTGAAGGACCTGTTCCTGGTCGGCTTCTTTCTCAGCATCGGCCTTGGCGGCCCGCCTGGGTTGGCTGCGGTGCCCCTGTTGCTGGCGCTACTGATGGTGGTGCTGTTCAAGGCGTTCCTGTTCGAACAACTGCTGCTGCTGTTCAAGTTGCGGGCGCGTACCGCGTTCCTGGGCGGGCTGACCCTGGGCAACTACAGCGAGTTTGGTCTCATCGTCATCGCCATCGCGGTGGGTGCTGGCTGGTTGCCGTCCAGCTGGCTCGGCATCGTTGCCACGGCGCTAGCGCTGTCGTTCGTGGTGGCGGCGCCGCTGAACGCCCGCTCGCACATGCTGTACGAGGTGTTCAGCCCGCGGCTGCGGCGTCAGGAGCGCCGCCAGCGCATCGCCGAAGAGCGCGAGATCGACCCCGGCGATGCAGATGCCATGATCGTCGGCATGGGCAGGGTCGGCGCCGGCGCTTACGATACGCTGCACCTGGACAAGGGGCGCAATCCGGTGGGCATCGACGCGGACCCGGACATGGTGGCCAGGCACCGTTCCGCGGGGCGCAATGTGGTACAGGGCAGCGCCACGGACGCGGACTTCTGGCATCGGCTGCATCTGGACGATGGCCATGTGAAGCTGGTGCTGCTGGCGATGCCGCAGTTGTCGGAGAACGTCTTTGCCGCCGAGCACCTGCGCAAGGAGGGGTTCCAGGGGGCCATCGGCGCCGTGGCCAGGTTCCCGGACGAGGAGTCGGCGTTGCACGCCGCCGGCGTGCACCAGGTGTTCGACCTCTATGCCGAGGCCGGTGCCGGTTTTGCCCAGCATGTCTGTTCCGGGTTGCTGTTGTCGCTGTCGTCGGCGGATGCGGAGGCCCCGTGACGTCTGTGGGGCTGACGCCCGCGAGGGCCGGAGCAGTGGCCGGAGCCAGGGCGGATTCGCGGCACCATCGAGGGGGCCGCTCACATGCATTTCTGTGTCTATCTAATGGGGAGACATGATGTTGGGATCGTTCAGGGAGTTGGTCGAGAAACTGTTGCTGATCAAGCCACTGGATCAGCTACAGGAGCCGTCACGGGGGCAGCCGCAGGAGGCTGCGCCGAAGGCTGCGGTAGCGCAGCCTTTGGTGCCGAAGACGCCGGCAGCCGGGGGTGCAGCGCCGGGTCAGTCTGTGACGGACAATCCGGCACCGACGAAGAAGGCCGCGCCGGCCAGGAAGACAACGCCGGCAAGGAAGGTCGTTGCGAAGCCGGCAGCCCCCGCGAAGAAGGCTGCGGCGAAAAAGACCACGGCGAAGAAGGCACCGGCGAAGAAGGCGCCGGTGAAGAAGCGCCCCGACGCCGGCTGACGCGGCGCCGGTCGGGGAGCGGATCAGGCGGATCAGGCGGGTCAGGCGGGTCAGGCGGGTCAGGCCGGGATGCGTTCCGTGAGTCGCCGCCGGGCCTCCAGCGCCTCGCCATAGAAGGTCTCGTAGGCGAGGGCGCTGGCCTGCCAGCTGAAATCCTGGTGCATGCCGGTCAGGGCAAGCTGGCGCCACTGGTCCGGATGCTCCCGGGCGGTGCGCAGGGCGCGCTGTAATGCCTGCCACAGCCCTTCCGGGCTGGGCTCATCGAACAGGAACCCGGTCGCCGAGCGGTTGGCCAGAGTCTCGGCATTGGCGTCGACGATGGTATCCGCCAGTCCGCCGGTGCGGTGAGCAATGGGGACGGTGCCGTAGCGCAGGCTGTACATCTGATTGAGGCCGCAGGGCTCGAAGCGCGACGGCATCAGGAAGGCATCGCAGCCGGCCTCGATCAGGTGGGCGCGGGTCTCGTCGTAGCCGACGTGCACGCTGATGCGGTCCGGATGCGCCCGGCCGGCCTCGGACAGCATGCGTTCGAAGGCGCGGTCGCCAGACCCCTGCATGACCAGCTGCACGTTTGGCTCCGCCAGCAGCTGCGGCAGGATCTCGGCGATCAGGTCCGCCCCCTTCTGCTCCACCAGCCGGCCGACGTAGCCCAGCACCAGCGCATCCTCGGCCCGGGGCAGTTTGAACAGGCGCTGCAGCTCGAGCTTGTTCTCGGCCTTCAGGTGCAGGTTGCCGGCGTCGTAGGGCTGCGGCAGGGCCGGGTCGTCCGCCGGGTTCCAGGTGCGATAGTCGATGCCATTGAGGATGCCGCGAAAGCGACCGTCCAGTTGCCGCAGCAGGCCGTCCAGACCGCAGCCGTTGCCGGTGGTGCGGACCTCCTCGGCATAGGTCGGGCTGACGGTGTTGACGCGGTCGGCATAGACGATGCCGCCCTTGATGAACGACAGCCGCTGGTGAAACTCCAGCCCCGCCAGCGACCAGAGCCTGGGTGGCAGTTGCAGCCGATCGAACACGGCGCGATCGAACAGGCCCTGGTAGGCCAGGTTGTGGATGGTGAAGATGACCGCCGGGCGCTCCTCCTGATCGCTCAGGAAGGCCGGTGCCAGGCCGGTCTGCCAGTCGTTGCAGTGCAGGATGTGGGGCGTCCAGTTCAGCGCCTGCAGGCCGAGCGCGACACTGGCCACCACCCGCGAGAACAGCATGAAGCGTTCCGGGTTGTCGCCCCAGTCGTGGCCGCTGACATCGGTGTAGGGATTGCCCTCGCGACAGAAATGCTCCGGTGCCTCGACCAGGTACACCGGCAGGTCGCAGTTCGGCAGCAGCCCCTGCAGGATGCGCACCGAGGTGCTGCTGCCGCTCTCGAGCCCCGGCAGGCGCAGTTCGCTGACCCGCTTGAGTTCCCGCGCCAGGCGCACCGCCTGCGGATACGCAGGTATGATCAGGCGGGCATCGTGGCCCAGATCGCGCAGGGCCGCCGGCAGACTGGACGCGACATCGGCGAGTCCGCCCGTCTTCACCAGCGGATGGGCCTCGCTGCTGGCCATCAGGATGTTGTACCCGGCCTGGCGTGCCGCCATGGTCGGGGCTGGAGCATGGGTGAGGTCCTGTTTGTGGTCCATGGCGTTGCTTGATCGAACAGTCAGGGATCAACGGATATGCCGTTCTTTGCCATCACCGTAACACAAAGCTCTCAGAGACGGAGAAATGTGCATGAAAGATTCCTGTACCCTGATCATCTTCGGTTCCACAGGCAATCTCGCCCAGATCAAGCTGTTGCCTGCCTTGTACCAGCTGGAGCGCGGCGAGCATCTGCCCCCATCGATGCGGGTGATCGGCTTCGGCCGCCGCGACTGGTCCGACGAGCACTGGCGCGCCGAGGTGCGCTCGGTGCTGGCCGGGCAACTCGGTGCGGACCTGGAGGCCTCGGTGGTGGATCGCCTGGCGGCGCGTCTGTACTTCGTCGAGGGTGACCTGGGCGACGATAGCGGATTCCGCAGCCTGGCCGAGCGGCTGCGCGGTGACCAGGGCTTTCCCGCCAACCTGGTGTTCTACCTGGCGGTGGCGCCGGCGTTCTACGGCGAGACTGTCGACCGCCTGGCGGCGCACGCACTCAACGCCCCGGCGCACGGCTGGTCGCGGCTGGTGGTGGAAAAGCCCTTCGGCTACGACCTGGAGAGCGCCGAGGTGCTGGACGAGCGCCTGCAACGCCACTTCGGCGAGGACCAGATCTACCGCATCGACCACTACCTGGGCAAGAGCACGGTGCAGAACGTGCTGGTGTTCCGGTTCGCCAACCTGCTGCTGGAGCCGCTCTGGAACCGCAACTACATCGATCATGTGCAGATCACGCATGCGGAATCCCGAGGCATCGAGGGCCGCGCCGGCTTCTACGACGGCGTCGGCGCCCTGCGCGACATGATCCAGAGCCACCTGTTGCAGATGCTGACGCTGGTGGCCATGGAGCCGCCACCAAGCCTGGATGCCGAGGCCCTGCGCGACGAGAAGGTGAAGGTGCTGCGCTCCATCCGGCCGATCCCGCGGCAGGCGGTGCACGGGCACGCCTTTCGCGCCCAGTACCGCAGCGGCGAGGTCGATGGGGTCAAGTTACCGGGGTACCTGGAGGAGTCCGGTGTGGACCCGTGCAGCACTACCGAGACCTACGCCGCCATCAAGCTCTACATCGACAACTGGCGCTGGCGCGGCGTGCCCTTCTACCTGCGCACCGGCAAGCGCATGGGCGCCACCAATTCGCTGATCAGCATCCGCTTCCGGCATCCGCCGCAGCAGTTGTTCAGCAACACGCCCATCGAGCAGCTAAGGCCCAACTGGCTGTTGCTCAACATCCAGCCCAACGAGTGCATGCGTCTGGAACTGCTGGTGAAGCAGCCGGGTCTGCAGATGCGCACCCAGACCGAGCGGCTGGACGCCAACACCTGCGGCTTCGGGCGCGATCACATCGACGCCTATGAGGCCTTGATCCTGGACGTCATCGGTGGCGACCACTCCCTGTTCCTGCGCTACGACGAGGTCAACTACGCCTGGCGCGTGGTGGACCCGATCCTGAAGCTCTGGGCCACGGAACGCGACTTCATCCACACCTATCCCGCCGGCAGCTGGGGGCCGGCAGAGGCCTCGCGCCTGTTCGACAAGGACGACCAGGACTGGCGCAACGGCCTGGAGGACTGAGGGCCGCTGGCCCGGCGGCGCCGATGCCGCCGGCGCCCGCTTCAGTGCCCGGTTGAGCGCCCGGTTGAGCGCCCGGTGAGCCGGGTCTCGGCCTCGGCGTACTTGGCAGCGGTCTTGTCGATGATTGCCTGCGGCAGCGTGGGGCCCGGTGCTCGCTTGTCCCAGTCCAGCGTCTCCAGATAGTCGCGCACGAACTGCTTGTCGAAGCTGGGGGGGCTGCACCCGGGACGGTACTGGTCGGCCGGCCAGAAACGCGACGAGTCTGGCGTCAGCACCTCGTCGATCAGGTGCAGGGTGCCGGCCGCATCGACGCCGAACTCGAACTTGGTGTCGGCGATGATGATGCCGCGCTGTTCGGCATAGGCGGCTGCTTGCAGGTAGATGCGCAGGCTGAGGTCGCGAACCTGTGCGGCAAGCTCCGCGCCGATCAGTGCCGCCGCCTGCTCGAAGCTGACGTTCTCGTCGTGATCCCCCACGGCGGCCTTGGTGGAGGGCGTGAAGATGGGCTGCGGCAGCTGCTGGGCCTGCTGCAGGCCGGCCGGCAGAGTGATGCCGCAGACGGCACCGCTGCGCTGGTAGTCCTTCCAGCCGGAGCCGATCAGGTAGCCGCGGACGATGGCCTCCACCGGCAGGGGTTTCAGTCGGCGCACCACCACGGCGCGGTCGCCCAGGGCCCGGCGGCTGGCGGCATCGGTCACCACGTCGTCGACGGCGATGCCGCTGAGATGGTTCGGCACCAGGTCCGCCATGCGGGCGAACCAGAAATTCGACACCCGGGTCAGCACCTCGCCCTTGCCGGGGATCGGCTGCGGCAGCACGACGTCGAACGCCGACAGCCGATCGGTGGTCACGATCAGCATGTGCTCGGCATCGACGGCATAGATGTCGCGGACCTTGCCGCGATTGATCAGGGACAGGCCCTCGAGACTGGATTCGAACAGCGCTGACATGGGCGGTCACACGGATAGGTTGCATCTCGGTTCGGGGTGTGGAGACTATACCGCAAGATGAACCAGCCCGATTCCTTTCTACAGGCCTTTCGTGGCAGCTTTACCGCGGCGCTGCGCTGGCATCAGCTCGACGCGCTGTGGCAGCGGGTGCGGGCGGCGGCGGGGGAGGGCTGGTATCTGTACGCCATTGGCGAGCCACCGCCGACCGCGCCGGCGGATGCCGACCAGGTGCTCAGGTTCGTCGACGAGATCGACCGGCTGCTGCGTGCCGAGCACGACGAGGACTTCTGCGGCATCGTCTATGCGGACGACCCAGCCGCCCCGTCCATGATCAAGATCTACGATCCGAACAACCTGGGCGTGGTGTGCGGCTTCAGCGACAATCCGCCCCTGCCGGGCTGGGTCATGAGCCGGCTGCCGCCGCTGGACCTGCCCGCCACCCGGCTGATCACCAACAACCGCCGGCGCTGGTGGCGGCGCCTGTTCGGCGGCTCAGACAAGCATTGACCGGAGGTCATCGATGGCGAAACAGATCATCCATACCGATCAGGCACCCCAGGCTATCGGTACTTACTCCCAGGCGGTCCGTGTCGGCGACACGGTCTATCTGTCCGGCCAGATTCCGCTGGATCCGGCCACCATGGCGCTGGTGTCCGGCGACATGGAGGCGCAGATCCGTCGGGTGTTCGACAACCTGCAGGCCGTTGCACGGGCAGCCGGCGGCGAACTGATCGACGTGGTCAAGCTGAATGTGTTCCTGACGGACCTGGCCCATTTCCCGCTGGTCAACCAGATCATGGCTGACTATTTCCCCGAGCCCTACCCGGCCCGCGCCGCCATCGGCGTCGCTGCGCTGCCCAAGGCGGCCCAGGTGGAGATGGATGCGGTGATGGTCCTCAGCGACTGGCTGTGAGCGGGGGTCCCCTGATCATGTCTGCCTATCGGTCTCGGTTCGTGTCTGCGCCGAAGCGTGCCGGTCTGTGCGTCCTGCCCCTGGCTGCAGCCCTGGCGCTGAGCGCGGGGTGCGCGTCGCAACCGGATCGGGGTCCTGGCGTGCCCGACACGGCGCGGGCCGATGCGCCCCTCGGCCGCAGCACCGCACCGTCCAGCCCCAGGCTGACCCGGGGCGACTTTGCCGACCGTGCAGACGTCGAGCACTTCATCGACCGCATGCAGCGTCAGGGCTTCGACCGGGCCGAGCTGGTGGCGATGTTCTCCCAGGTGCGCCGCGATCCCTGGATCCTGGAGTACATGAACCGCCAATGGCGGCCGTCGCCGGGGCCGAACGGTGCCTGGACCCGCTATCGCGCCAAGCACATCAGCGACGACATGCTGGACCGCGGCCTGGCCTTCTGGCAGCGGCATGACGCGACACTGGAGCGTGCCGGACAAAAGTACGGCGTGCCGCCGGAGTACATCGTCGCCATCATCGGCATCGAGACCAAGTGGGGCGGCTACATGGGCCAGCACCGCATCATCGATGCGCTGTCCACGCTGGCGTTCGACTATCCCCGGCGTGCGGACTACTTCACCGACGAGCTGGAACAGTTCCTGATCATGGCGCGCAACGAGGGCAAGGACCCGTTCGCCTCTGTGGGCTCCTTTGCCGGCGCCATGGGCCTGGGCCAGTTCATGCCGTCCAGCTATCACAAGTATGCCGTCGACTTCGACCGCGACGGCCGGCGCGATCTGTGGGATCCGGAAGACGCCATCGGCAGTGTCGCGCACTACTTCGCCCGTCATGGTTGGCGGAGCGGCGAGCCGGTGGCAGCCCGGGCCGCCGGTGGCGCCGGGCTGCCGCAGGCGATGGAGACCGGCTTCAACAGCCGGTATTCCGTCGGCAGCCTGCAGTCGAAGGGGCTGCGGCCCGCGGTGGCCCTGCCGGCGGAGCAGCATGTGAGCCTGCTGCGACTGGATGCCGCCGGGGGCTACGAGTACTGGCTGGGGTTCGAGAATTTCTATGTCATCACCCGCTACAACCACAGCACCTACTACGCCATGAGCGTGCATCAGCTGGCGCAGGCGCTGCGTGCCCGCCGCGGCGGCTCGGTGCCCGCTGCCGGGCCGGCCCTGCGGATGACCCAGGCGGCGCCCCGGCAGGCGCCGGCCGGCTAACCCGGCGCGCCCATGGCTGCGGACAGCGGGCCGGCACTGGAGCGGATGCCGGTGGATCGGCTCAAGCGGGTCGGTCCGCGCATGCTTGAACGTCTGCAACGGCTGCGCATCCGCTCGGTGCAGGATCTGCTGTTCCATCTGCCCTATCGCTATCAGGATCGCAGCCGGCTGCACGCGTTGCGTGACCTGTGCGACGGCGACGAGGCCCTGGTGGAGGGGGTCGTCGCCGATGCGCAGATCAGCCAGGGGCGACGCCGGTCGCTGAAGGTCTGGCTGTGCGACGACGGCGGCAGCCTGATGCTGCGGTTCTTCCATTTCACGACGTCGCAGCTGGAGTCAATGGGGCCAGGGCAGTGCCTGCGCTGCTTCGGCGAGGTGCGCCAGGGACCCCAGTCGCTGGAGATGGTGCATCCAGAGGTGCAGCATCGCTTCGATGCCGGCACCGTGGCGGTGGGGCAGGCGATGACGCCGGTCTATCCGTCCACCGAGGGCATGCAGCAGGTCACCTGGCGCGGGCTCACGGATCAGGCCCTGGCGCTGCTGCGGCGCGACCCGCGGACCCTGCACGACTGGGTGCCGGCACAACTGCTCGCGCCGCTGCACCTGCCACCGCTGGGTGAGGCGCTGGTCTACCTGCACCGGCCGCCGCCGGAGGCCCCGCTGGAACAACTGGCCGAACGCGCCCATCCGGCCTTTCTGCGGCTGGCGTTCGAGGAGATGCTGGCCCACCAGCTGGCCCTGCGTCGCCTGCGCCGCGCCCGCCGGCGGTTGCGCGCACCGCCCCTGAACGTGCGCGGCGATCTGCGCCGGCAGCTGTTGCGCGGCCTGCCGTTCGGCCTCACCGGGGCGCAGCAACGGGTGCTAGACGAGATCGCCGCAGACCTGGGCCGTTCGGAACCCATGATGCGGCTGTTGCAGGGCGATGTGGGCTCCGGCAAGACCGTGGTGGCGGCCCTGGCGGCCCTGCAGGCGGTTGAGGCCGGCTTCCAGGCGGCCATCATGGCGCCGACGGAACTGCTGTCGGAGCAGCATCTGCGCAACCTGTCCCGCTGGCTTGCGCCGCTGGGGGTCTCGGTGGCCTGGCTGTCCGGCCGGCACAAGGGGGCCGAGCGCCGCGGCATCCTGGCGGACATCGCCGGCGGTGACGCGGCGGTGGTGGTGGGTACCCACGCGCTGTTCCAGGACGAGGTCCGCTTTCACCGGCTGGGCCTGGCCATGATCGACGAGCAGCACCGTTTCGGCGTGCATCAGCGCCTGCGCCTGCGCGGCAAGGGCGAGCAGGACGGCCTGACCCCGCATCAGCTGATCATGACCGCCACCCCCATCCCGCGCTCCCTGGCCATGGCGGTCTACGCCGACCTTGACCTGTCCGTCATCGACGAACTGCCCCCCGGGCGGACGCCCATCAGCACCGTTGCGGTGCCGGATACACGTCGCGACGAGGTCATCGAGCGCGTCCGCACCGCCTGCGCCGCGGGGCGTCAGGCCTACTGGGTCTGCACCCTGGTGGAGGAGTCCGAGGCGTTGCAGGCGCAGGCGGCGGAAGACACCGCCGCGGCGCTGCGCGAGAGTCTGCCGGAGCTCCGCGTCGGGCTGGTGCATGGGCGGATCAAGGCGGCGGACCGCGAGCCGGTGATGCAGGCCTTCGCCGCCGGCGAGCTGGATCTGCTGGTGGCTACCACCGTTATCGAGGTGGGCGTCGACGTGCCCAACGCCAGCCTGATGATCATCGAGAATCCGGAGCGGCTGGGCCTGGCCCAGTTGCACCAGTTGCGCGGGCGTGTCGGACGCGGCACCGTCCAGAGCTACTGCCTGCTGCTGTACCACCCGCCGCTGGGCGCCACCGCCAGGGAGCGTCTGGGCATCCTGCGCAAGGAGGTCAGCGGCTTCGCCATCGCCGATGCGGACCTGCGGCTGCGCGGCGCCGGCGAAGTGCTCGGCACCCGGCAGGCGGGCATGGCGCAGTTCCGGCTGGCGGATCCGCTGCGCGACCAGGCCCTGATGCAGGCCGCACAACAGGGCGCCGACCGGATGCTGGAACACTGGCCGGAGCACGTCGAGCCCCTGATCCACCGCTGGCTGGGCGAGCGCGAGGAGTGCGGACAGGTCTAGCCAAGCCCCGCACGCCGGCCCGAAGACCGGTGCGTTGCGGGTATAATCGTCGGCCGTTCCTGCTTTGGCTCGTGTTTTCGCATGGCATATCCTCCGTTGAAGGTCAGAACCACGGCCGCCCCCGGCTGGCGCGCGCGTCTGGTTGCCTATGTCCGGCTGGTACGTCTGAATCGACCCATCGGCATTTTCCTGCTCATGTGGCCGGCGTTGTGGGCGTTGTGGATTGCGGGCAATGGCCAGCCCGCCTGGACGGTGGCGGCCATCTTCGTCGCCGGCGTGGTGCTGATGCGCTCGGCCGGGTGCGCCATCAATGACTACGCCGACCGGGGCTTCGACGGCCATGTGCAGCGCACCGCCCAGCGGCCCCTGGCCCAGGGGCTGATCACGCCGGCCGAGGCGGTGGCGGTGTTCGTGGTGCTGAGCCTGGTGGCGTTCGCGCTGGTGCTGCTGCTCAACTGGCAGACCATTGCCATGTCCGTGGTCGCGGTGTCGCTGGCCTTCATCTATCCGTTCATGAAGCGCTACACCCACATGCCGCAGGTGTTTCTTGGGGCGGCCTTCGGCTGGGCGGTGCCCATGGCCTTCACCGCGCTGCAGGGCAGCGTGCCGCCGTGGGCCTGGGTGCTGTTTGCCAGCGCGGTGGTCTGGGCACTGATCTATGACACCCAGTATGCGATGGTGGACCGTGAGGACGATCTGAAGATCGGCATCAAGTCGACGGCAATACTGTTCGGTCGGTACGACCGTCTGGTCATCGGCCTGCTGCAGCTTGTGATGCTGGCCCTGTTGCTCCATGTGGGGCTTCAAGCCGGTCGTGGCTGGGCCTACCTGGGCGGTCTTGGTGTTGCGGCGGGGCTGTCGCTGTACCAGCAGTGGCTGATCCGGGATCGGGACCCCCAGCGTTGCTTCCAGGCCTTTCTCAACAACAACTACTTCGGCATGGCCGTGTTCATCGGCCTGGTGATCGATTATCTGCTCGATCCGGTCGTTTCGGGGTGATCCCGATCGGCCCCAGGATCGTCCCCAGGATCGGCCCCAGGATCGTCCCCCAGGATCGGCCCCAAATGGCCGGATCCGCTTGCCAGCAGACCCTTAGATGGAGATATGACCAGCATGACAGCACAGATCCGTTTTCCGCGCACACCCGCTACCTTGTCGGCAGGGCTGATCGGTGTCCTGATGTCCTTGGCCCTGTTGGTGACGACCGCCGCCACGGCGGCGACGCCGTCGGCCGCCGAGTTCGACGAGGGCATCGACTACCGCCGCGTGGAGCAGCCGGTGCGGGCCGAACCCGGCGCCGATGTGGAGGTGCTGGAGCTGTTCTGGTACGGCTGTCCGCACTGCTGGCATCTGGAGCCGCGTGTGCAGGCGTGGCTTGAGAACAAGCCCGCCGAGGCCACTTTCCGGCGCTTGCCGGCGGCGGCCGCGCCCCACTGGGCGCCCCATGCCAAGGCCTACTATGCGGCCGAGATGCTGGGTGAACTGGACCGTCTGCACGAGCCGCTGTTCCGGGCGATGCACGAAGAGCGGCGACGCCTGCAGACAGACGACGCGCTGATCGCCTTCGCCGCCGAGCAGGGCATCGACGAGGCCGCCTTCCGCAACGCCTACAACTCCTTCCCGGTGGACATGCAGGTGCGCAAGTCCGCCGATCTGGTGCGCCGCTACGGCGTCGACGGCGTGCCGGCCGTGGTGGTCAACGGCAAGTACGTCACCAGCGCGTCCCAGGCCGGCAGCAACGAGCGGATGTTCCAGGTGGTTGACTACCTTGTGGACCTGGAGGCCGGTGCCCCTGGGGCGGCCGCGCCCGAGTAAGGCCGGCTGTCCAAAGGCCCCTGTGGTTCCCTACGGCGCTGCGAGGGCGTCGTCTTCGACGATGGGTTTGGCGTCCGGGTTGGGATAGCGTTGCACCACCCAGGCCGGCAGCTTGGCCTGGTTGGCGTGGTACAGCGCATCGGACTCCACGATGATCAGGATCAGGATGGTGACCATCACCGGCAGGATACCGACGCCCACCACCAGCGCG
The DNA here is from genome assembly GCF_008632335.1 of Thiohalocapsa marina. GTDB lineage: Bacteria > Pseudomonadota > Gammaproteobacteria > Chromatiales > Chromatiaceae > Thiohalocapsa > Thiohalocapsa marina. The sequence continues at coordinate 14,516 of NZ_VWXX01000035.1, read as the reverse complement.
ATCACCGCCTCCTTCATCATGCCCAGGTAGACATGCCCGGCCCAGCCCAGGGCCATGACCACCAGCAGCAGCGATAGCATGACGATGAAGATGCGGCTGCGTCGGGCGCAGACCTGCCAGTGGCACATCACGTACCAGGGGTCACGGCGGATGGACTGGCGCGCCCGCCACAGGGTGTAACCCAGCAGGCTGAAGGAGATGGCCGGAATCACCGCCATGGCCCAGGGGAAGCTGCCGGCGATGCCACCCAGGGCCACCGCCAGCAGGATGTGATTGCCGATGAGGTTGGTCAGAAAGATCTCATGGGGCACATTGGCCTGCTTGATCTCGCGATCGGTCACTTCGAAGCGCATGGGCGGGATGGGGTCCGGGGGTGAAAAGGCCCGAGTATAGCCGATAAACGGCTGGCGGCTCGTTCAGCCCTGAGCGCAGACCGGGCATGCCGGGTCCGATGGCAGGCGCAGGCTGCGCCATTCCATGCGCAGTGCGTCGAGCAACAGCAGCCGGCCGTACAGCGGCTCGCCCAGGCCCGTCAGCACCTTGATCGCCTCGGTCGCCTGGATGCTGCCGATGATGCCCACCAGTGGTGCCAGCACGCCGTTTTGCGTGCAGGTCTCGTCCACCTGGCCGTCCAGCGGATACAGGCACTGGTAGCAGGGGCCGCCGCGGCGGCCGGAGAAGACCGCGACCTGGCCCTCGGTGCGAATGGCGGCACCGGACACCAGCGGGATGCCGGCCTGGAAGCAGGCGGCATTCACGGCGAAACGTGTGGCGAAGTTGTCGCTGCAGTCCAGGATCAGGTCCACCCCGTCCGCCAGCGCAGACAGTCGCCCGGCGTCCAGGCTGCCCTTGACCGGCTGCAGACGGACGTCCGGATTGAGTGCCGACAGGCTCCGGATGGCGGAGTCCACCTTGGTGCGGCCGATGCGGTCCGTGGTGTGCAGCAACTGGCGCTGCAGATTGGACAGGTCCACGGCGTCGAAGTCCGCCAGCAGCAGGTGGCCGACGCCGGCGGCGGCCAGATACATGGCCGCCGGCGAACCCAGCCCGCCGAGTCCCACCACCAGTACCCGGGCGTCCAGCAGCCGTTGCTGGGCATCGATGCCGAAGTCCGGCAGCATGATCTGGCGGCTGTAGCGCAGGAGCTGGTCGTCGTTCATCTGGATCAGCGTCCGCCTAGAGGTAACGGCGCCAGTGTTCCGGTCGGTGATCCCGGCAGCCGTGCTGCAGGGTCTGATAGCGTTTGGCAAAGACCCGCCGGGTGCAGTTGCTCTCGCCCTGCTTGCAGCCGCAGTTCTCGCGGAAGGTGTCTTCGGTGTAGTAGTGCAGCGCGCGCCGAATCCGGTAGACCATGCTGTTGTCCAGGTGCAGACCCAGTTCGTCCAGGGCCTCCTCGATCTCTTCCAGGCAGGTCAGCGTGAGGTCATAGGTCAGATCCAGCCGCAGCGGCGTCACCGCGTCGGTGTGCAGCACGCCGTCGACGCCGTCCAGGAATTCTGCCGCCGTGCGGGCATCGTTCCGCTCCGGATGCAGGTCCCGGAAGTGGATCTGGCGGTGCTTGATGCGATCGTCGTCGGCAATGTCCATGGCTACCGTATGCTAATGCGGCATGGGAAATAATCAAGTTTGCTGAGCCGCCAGCCGGCTCTGTGCGGGGTGTCAGGTCCGTCCGCTGGTGACGCGCTCGTGGCCGGCGAGGTCGCGCTGGGTGCGGATGTCGCGGAGGCCGGCGGCGTGCAGCAGCGCGCGGACCGATGGTCCCTGGTCCCAGCCGTGCTCCAGGGCGAGCCAGCCGCCAGGGCGCAGGCAGCGGGGGGCGTCGGCGACGATGCGGCGGATGGCGTCGAGTCCGTCGGCGCCGGCGGCCAGCGCAGTGATGGGCTCGTGCTGCAGGTCGCCCCGGGCCAGATGGGGGTCGTCAGCGCAGACATAGGGCGGGTTGCTGACGATGGCGTCCAGGCTGCGGGGGGCGATGGCGTCGAGCCAGTCGCCGCGTAACAGTTGCAGGTTGCCGAGACCGAGGCGGCGGGCGTTGTCCGCAGCGATGGCCAGCGCTGGGGCGGCGTGCTCGATGGCGATCAGGGTCCAGGCTGGGCGTTCCCGGGCCAGGGCACAGGCGACGGCGCCGGAGCCGGTGCCGAGGTCGACGCAGGTCAGGGCGGCATCGACGGGCAGGGCGGCCAGCGTTGCCTCCACCAGCCGTTCGGTGTCCGGACGGGGGACGAGCACGCCGGGACCGACCCGCAGGGTCAGGTCCCAGAATTCGCGCTGACCGAGGATGTAGGCCATCGGCTCGCCGCTGCTGCGTCGGGCGAGCAGGACCTGCAGCCGCCGGCGCTGGTCCGCGGCAAGCGTCCGCTCGGGCCAGGCCATGAGCGTGGTGCGGCTGATGCCGGCTGCCGCGCAGAGCAGCAGTTCGGCATCCAGCCGCGGGGATTCCGTCAGGCCAGCCAGTGCCTCACGGCAATGCGCCAGCGCCTCTGCAAGCGTCGTCATGGGGCGTTTTCTGCTGGACAGGCCCGTTCTAGACAAGGCATCGATATGGCACGATGGGTATCGTCGGACGGTGTGGCATGCCGCGGCGGGTGGCTTGCCTCAACTTCCCATCAGGTTCGCGAGTTGGTCCGCCTGATACTCCTGTCGCAGCGGCTCGGTGACCTGGTCCAGGTGGCCCAGCATGATCTCGTCGAGCTTGTACAGCGTGAGGTTGATGCGGTGATCGGTGAGCCGATTCTGCGGAAAGTTGTAGGTGCGGATGCGTTCGGAGCGGTCGCCGCTGCCCACCTGCAGCCGGCGTGACTGGCTCTGCTCGGCGGTCTGGGCATCGATGGCCTGGGACATGAGCCGGGCCTGCAGCAGCGACATGGCGCGGGCGCGGTTCTTGTGCTGGGAGCGCTCATCCTGGCACTCCACCACGATGCCGCTGGGCAGGTGGGTGATGCGCACCGCAGAGTCGGTCTTGTTGACATGCTGGCCGCCGGCCCCGGAGGCGCGATAGGTGTCCACGCGCAGATCGCCGGCGTCGATCTGGATCGCTTCCACCGCGTCCACCTCCGGCAGGATGGCCACGGTGCAGGCTGAGGTATGCACGCGCCCCTGGGACTCGGTCTCGGGCACGCGCTGCACCCGGTGGGTGCCGGACTCGAACTTCAGCCGCGCGTAGACACCGTTGCCGCTGATGCGGACCACCACCTCCTTGTAACCGCCCAGTTCGCCCTCGCTGGCGCTCATGATCTCGTGGCGCCAGCCCAGCGACTCGGCGTAGCGCAGGTACATGCGCAGCAGGTCGGCGGCGAACAGGGCGGCCTCGGCGCCGCCGGTGCCGGCGCGGACCTCGAGGTAGATGTTGCGCTGATCGTTTGGGTCGGACGGTAGCAGCAGTTGCAGCAACTGCGGCTCCAGGGCATCGCGGCGCTGCTCGGCGGCGCTGATCTCGTCGCGCGCCAGCTCGGCCATTTCCGGATCGGCCAGCAGCTCGTTGGCCGCGGCGATTTCCGCCTCGGTGTCGCGGTAGGCGTCGTACTGGCCGATCACCGGCTGCAGCTGGGCATACTCGCGGCCGAGGTCGCGAAACCGGTTCTGGTCGTTCTGCACCTCAGGGTCCGCCAGCAGGGCGGTGATTTCGCCGAAGCGGTCGGAGAGCCGTTCCAGCTTGTGGCGGATCGACGGGTTCATGGACACGCTATCAACCGGTGGCGTCCTGGCCGCTGCCGAGCTGGAAGAGTTCGTTGGCGGCGTCGAGCAGGTCCGACTGTCCCTCGCGGCCGGCCCGGCGCAGGCGCACGCTGGGGCTGTGCAGCAGCTTGTTGGTCAGGGTGTGGGCCAGCTGGCAGACGACCTCGTCCGCAGGCTTGCCGGCGGCCAGGTGGCGCTGGGCGCGTTCCACCATCTGATCGCGGATGCGCTCGGCGTTGGAGCGGTAGTCCTGGATCAGCGAGACGGCGTCGAGCGAGCGCACCCAGGCCATGAACTCCTCGGTGTGCACCTCGATGATCTCCATGGCCTGCTCCGAGGCCTGCTGGCGCGAGCGCATGCCTTCCTCGACCACGCCCTGCAGGTCGTCGACGGTGTACAGGTAGACGTCGTTCAGGTCGCCCACCTCGGGTTCGATGTCGCGCGGCACGGCGATGTCGACCATGAACACCGGGCGGTGACGGCGCTGCTTCAGCGCGCGCTCCACCACACCCTTGCCCAGCACCGGCAGCGGGCTGGCGGTGGAGGAGACGACGATGTCGGCCTCCGGCAGGTGACTGGCCAGTTCGGTCAGCGCGATGGCGTAGCCGTCGAACTGCTGCGCCACGTTGTGCGCGCGCTCGACGGTGCGGTTGGCAACGATGATGCGGCCAATGCCATGCTGGTGCAGATGGCGGGCGGCCAGCTCGATGGTCTCGCCGGCGCCGATCAGCAGGGCGGTCTGCTTGCTCAGGTCGCTGAAGATCTGCCGCGCCAGGCTGACGGCGGCGAAGGCGACCGAGACCGGGCTGCTGCCGATGGCGGTGTCGGTGCGCACCTGCTTGGCTACCGAGAAGGTGTGCTGGAACATGCGCCCGAGCATGCGCCCGGCGCTGCCGCTGTCGCAGGCGGTCTGGAAGGCGGCCTTGACCTGACCCAGGATCTGCGGCTCGCCCAGCACCATGGAGTCCAGCCCGCTGGCCACCCGCAACAGGTGTCGCACCGCCTCGCGGTCCTCGTGGGCGTACAGGTGCGGCGCGAACAGTTGCGGCTCGATGCCGTGAAAGCGCCCGAGCCAGTTGCGCAGGGCACCCTCGGTGTCGCGGCCGTCGATGGCGCAGTACATCTCGGTGCGGTTGCAGGTAGACAGGATCACCACCTCGTCCACCGGCGTCTGCTCGGTCAGGCCGCGCAGTGCGCCGACGATGACGTCGGGGCCGAAGGTGAGCCGCTCGCGGATGTCCACCGGGGCGGTCTTGTGATTCAGGCCAAGGGTCAAGATGGTCATGGAGCTGTTCGGAGTGCTAGCCGATCGCAGGCGGCCATGGCCTGGCGCCTTGCTGCTGGTGTATTTGTCCGGGATATGGGGGCGCGGGCCCCGTTCCGGGGGATGGAACTGCGCTAGTATACTGCGATCAAACCGACGTAACGGCTGATCGCGATCAACTGCCCGGAGACACGAATATTACAATGTCGACACCTCGATTGGGGGCCTTTTTTACCGCGCTGTTGCTGACGGCACCAGCGCAATCCGGCGCGCCGGTCTCGGCAGAACCCGCTGCCACAGCGCCGGATGAGCTGAACGCGGAGCTGGTCTACGACGTACTGGTGGGCGAGGTGGCGCTGCAGCGCGGCGCGCACCACGCGGCGTTCCGCCACTACCTGAGCGCCGCCACCCAGGCGCGGGATCCCGGACTGGCGGAACTGGCCGCCGCGGCGGCGCTGGGGGCCGATGACGCCGACGCCGCCCTGCAGGCCACCCGCCTCTGGATCGAGCTGGAACCGCTCGCCACCAAGGCGCGGCAGATTCGTGCCTACGCCCAGCTCGACCGCGGCGACCGCAGCGGCGCGCTGGACGAGCTGCGCAGGCTGCTCGATCTGCTGCCGGATCCGGCTCACCGCTACATGCAGGTGGCGCAGCTGCTGACCCGGGTGGCCGAGCCGGCGGAACGCCTGTCGATGATGCGGGAGCTGCTGGCCGGGCGTGACGACGACGCCGATGCCCAGCAGGCCCTGGCCATGCTCGCCGCCGCTGCAGACCAGCCGGATGCGGCGCGGGCCTACGCCGAGCGCGCCGCGTTGCTGCGACCCGACTGGAACGATCCGCGGATGTTCCAGGTGCGCCTGCTGGCCACCGAGCAACGGCGCGATGATGCCCTGGCGCTGCTGCAGCAGTACCTGGCGGCGGACCCGGACGACCAGGAACTGCGGCTGATGCTGGCCCAGTTCCACGTCGATGCCGAGCGCTATGCGGAGGCACTGACGGAATTCTCGCGCGTGCTGGAGGCCGATCCGGCGCAGCCGGACGTGCTGCTGGCCGCGGCAGTGCTGGCGGCGGAACTGGATGCGCTGGCACAGGCGCGGGACTACCTGAACCGCCTGCACGCCTTCGCCGGTCGCGCGGACGACGCCGCCTACCTGCTGGGGCAGGTCGAGGAGCAGGCCGAGAACCCTCAGCAGGCCATGGACTGGTACCGTCAGGTCCGCGGCGAGAACCTCAGCAGCGCCCAGATCCGGCTGGCGGGGCTGCATGCCCAGCAGGGCGAGGTCAAGCGTGCGCGCGAGATCCTGCAGCGGTTGCGGGACCAGTCCCCCGCCGATGCCATCACGTTGTACCTGATCGAGGGCGATCTGCTCAGCGAGCACGGGCTGGATGAGCAGGCGATCGCGGTCTACGGCGATGCGCTCAAGGCGCATCCGGAAAACGCTGATCTGCTCTACGGCCGCGCCATGCTCGCCGTCGGCATGGACCGTGTAGACCTGCTGGAGCGTGATCTGCGCCGCATCCTGGTGGCCGATCCGGATCATGTGGACGCGCTCAATGCCCTGGGCTACACCCTGGCGGACCGGACCGACCGGCTGGACGAGGCCCTGAGCCTGGTGGAGCGTGCCCTGCAGTTGAGCCCGGACGAGCCAGCGATCCTCGACAGCATGGGCTGGGTGCGCTATCGCATGGGCGATGCCACCGGGGCGGAGCCCTACCTGCGCAAGGCGCTGGACAGCGTGTTCGATGCCGAGATCGCCGCGCATCTAGGCGAGGTGCTCTGGACCCTTGACCGCCGCGACGAGGCCCGTGCCATCTGGGAGCGCGCCCTGTCGGAGTACCCGACGCATGAATACCTGCTGAAGGTGCTTGGCCGCCATCGCTTCACCCAGTCGGAGCCCTGACATGCTGCCTGAAATGCTGGCGCAACCCGCTGCGGACGGCGCCTGGCTGGCGCCGGCCAAGCTCAACCTGATGCTCAAGGTGGTGGGCCGGCGCGCGGACGGCTACCACCTGCTGCAGACCGTGTTCCAGTTCATCGACCGCTGCGATCGGCTGCATTTTCAGCTGCGGGCGGATGGTCGGGTGCAACGCGGACGCGGCGCCCTGGGCATCGATCCGGCGCAGGACCTGGTGGTGCGGGCGGCGCTGGCGCTGAAGGCCCGCACCGGCTGCGATGCCGGCGTCGACATCGACGTCGACAAATGTCTGCCCATGGGCGGCGGCCTCGGCGGCGGCAGCTCGAATGCCGCCACCACGCTGCTGGCGCTGAACCAGCTCTGGGGCCTGGGTCTGACGCAGGACCAGCTGGCGGAGATCGGCCTGGGGCTCGGCGCCGATGTGCCGGTGTTCGTGCGCGGCCAGGCGGCTTGGGCGGAAGGCGTCGGCGAACGCCTCACGCCGGTGACCATGCCCGAGCCCTGGTACCTGGTGCTGACACCGCCCACGGCGGTGGCGACGGCGGCGGTCTTCGCCGACCCGGCGTTGACACGCAACTCGCCTCCAGTCAAAATGGCGGACTTTATCGAGGGAGATGAGGCGAACGACTGCCTGCCGGTGGTACTGGATCACTACCCGTCGGTCGCAGAGGCCTTCCACTGGCTCGAGCAGCAGGCCTCGGCTCAGGGCAGCAAGGCACGGCTGACCGGCACCGGCGGTTGCGTCTTCGCCGCCTTCAGTACTGCGCAGGAGGCACAGCAGGTCGCCGCCGATGCACCGGCACCGTGGAACGCCTTCGTTGCCCGGGGCCGGAACCGGTCGCCGCTGTTCGGGCCGGCCTAGTTCGATCTTGCAGGATCTCGGTCGGATTGCGCTGGGTCCAACTGGGTTCGACCTGGCCTGAGAAAGACCGGCACAACGCGGCACGGTCGCCTGCCGGGTCTCCCTGCCAGAGTTTTTTGGGGCGTCGCCAAGCGGTAAGGCACTGGGTTTTGATCCCAGCATTCCCAGGTTCGAATCCTGGCGCCCCAGCCATTCATCGTCGTCATCACCCCACCGCCGCCACCAGCCGTACCCAGCTGACGAGAGGAAGACCCGTGCCCGCCAGTCACATGATGGTGTTCTCCGGCAACGCGAATCCCGATCTGGCCGCCGAGATCGCCGGGCATCTTAGCATTCCGCTCGGCAAGGCCGTCGTCGGCCAGTTCAGCGACGGCGAGGTCATGACGGAGATCCAGGAGAATGTGCGCGGGCGCGACATCTTCGTGCTGCAGCCCACCTGCGAGCCCACCAACGACAACCTGATGGAACTGCTGGTGATGATCGATGCCCTGCGCTGGGCGTCGGCCAAGCGGGTCACGGCGGTGATTCCGTATTTCGGCTACGCCCGGCAGGATCGCCGGCCCCGTTCGGCGCGGGTGCCCATCACCGCGCGGCTGGTGGCCAAGATGATCGGCTCGGCGGGGGCTGACCGCGTGCTGACCATGGACCTGCACGCGGACCAGATCCAGGGCTTCTTCGACATCCCGGTGGACAATGTCTACGCCTCGCCCATCCTGCTGGGCGACATCTGGCGGCGCAAGTATCCCGGTCTCATGGTCGTGTCGCCGGACGTCGGCGGCGTGGTGCGGGCGCGTGCTCTGGCCAAGCGTCTGGACGACGCGGACCTGGCCATCATCGACAAGCGCCGGCCGCGGCCGAACGAGGCCCGGGTAATGAACATCATCGGTGACGTGCGCGGCCGCTCCTGCGTGCTGGTGGATGACCTGGTGGACACTGCCGGTACCCTCTGTCAGGCCGCCGCGGCGTTGAAGGACCACGGCGCCGCTCGGGTGGTGGCCTACTGCACCCATCCGGTGCTGTCGGGTCCGGCCGTCAGCAACATCGCCGGCTCCATGCTGGACGAACTGGTGGTAACCAACACCATCCCGCTGCAGGCCGAGGCCGCCGCCTGCCCGAAGATACGGCAGCTGAGCATCGGCGAACTGCTGGCGGAGACCATGCGGCGGGTGTCCAACGAGGAATCCGTCAGCTCGCTGTTCGTCGACTGATGCCGGCTGGCGTCGTCCGGGCATTCCGCTCGTCCCGAGTGGGGCAGAGGGCTATCAATGAACCGCCCGACTGGATGAGATCCATCCGGTCAGGCATCCGCCGGCCCCGGACGGGGCCGGCTTTTTGTGTCGGCTGCCTGGTCGCGGGTCGCCGACACCTGAGTTTTTCACGGAGTAATGCCAATGAGTGAGACATTCGAAGTCATCGCCCAGGCCCGGACCGACGAGGGGAAAGGTGCGAGCCGCCGCCTGCGTCGTCAGGGACTGGTTCCGGGGATCGTCTATGGCGGACACAAGGAGCCGCAGATGATCACCCTGGTCCACAACGATCTGCTGCGCCACCTGGAGCACGAGGCCTTCTACTCCTCGCTGCTGGACCTGAAGATCGACAACGAGGCGTCCAAGGTGGTGCTGAAGGACCTGCAGCGCCATCCGGCGAAGCCGTTCGTGCTGCATGCGGATTTCCAGCGCGTCAGCATGGCGGAGAAGCTCAAGTTGACGGTGCCGGTGCACTTCGAGAACGAGGCCACCGCCAAGGGCGTCAAGCTGGGCGGCAAGGTGTCGCATAACATCACCGAGATCGAGGTCACCTGTCTGCCCGCGGACCTGCCCGAGTTCATCGTCGTGGACATGGCAGACATGGATGTCGGTGACATCATCCACGTGTCCGAGCTGAATCTGCCGGCCGGGGTCGAGCTGACCCACGCGGTGGAGCCGGAAACCCCGGTGGTCATGATCCACGCGGGTTACGGTGGTGCCACCGAAGAGGGCGAGGAAGGCGAAGAGGGCGGCGAGGGCGAAACCCCCGCCTGATGTCTGTGGGCGGTCTGCGTACCGCCTTCAGGTCGTCTTCGCACCGTCGACCGGCGGCCGATTGCCCGCGTCAATCCCCGGATTGTCGCGGGCTTTTCGTTTGTGGAGGGACAGGACCTTGTCAGAGAGCGGAATCCGGCTGATCGTCGGGCTCGGCAATCCGGGGCCGGACTATGCGCACACCCGGCACAATGCCGGTTTTTGGCTGCTGGACCGGCTGGCGGCCAGCCATCAGGGGCAGTTCCGGGCGGAGTCGAAGTTTCACGGCATGCTGGCACGCATCACCGTGGCCGGGCAGGATCTGCGGTTGCTGAAACCCACCACCTACATGAATCACAGCGGCCGTGCGGTGGTCGCGGTGGCGCGCTATTTCGACGTGCCCGTCCAGCAGATCCTGGTGGCCTACGACGAACTGGACCTGCCTGCGGGTCGGGTCAAGCTCAAGCGCGGCGGCGGTCATGCCGGCCACAACGGCATGCGCGACACCATTGCCGCCCTGGGCAGCCCGGACTTCTGGCGTCTGCGCATCGGAATCGATCATCCTGGCCATAAGGACCGGGTGATCAATTATGTGCTCGGGCGGCCGTCGAAGGAGGATGCAGCGGCGATCCTTGATGCCATCGACGACGCGGAGCGGGGTGTGCCGGAACTGGCCGCGGGCAAGTTCCAGCTGGCCATGAACCGGCTTCACTCGGCGATGCCGTGACCTGCCGATGGGGCATGAAAAAAGCCGCCCGTGGGCGGCTTGTTCGTGCATCAGGCGTCACAGCCTAGTCGAACAGCCAGGCGAAGCTGACGCCGACCTCGTACTGATGCATGCGGATCTCCGGTGCCTGGTCGCCGGTGAATGCCCCCGGACCGCTGACGCTGTTCTCCGGGGCGTACATGCCCCAGAAGCCAATCTCGTAGTTGTCGCGCAGGGCGTAGGAGGCGCCGATGGTCCAGTGTTCCTCGATCACCGCCGGGGCCAGGGTGTTGAATGCCACCTGGCTGCCGTCGATGGGGTTGTCACCATAGCTGTAACCGGCGCGCAGCGTGAGCTTGTCATTCACCTCGTACTGCACGCCGAGCTTCAGGATGGTCATGTCGTCCCAGCCGAAGCCGGCACCGCGGGAGCCGCCGAGGCAGTAGCGGGAGTCGTAGATGCTGCCGGGGGCGCTGGGCATGCCGAAGGCGGCGTTGAGGTCGCACTTCTGCGCCAGATCGTTCTCGTTGGCGATGGCGTCGACATCGCCGTACCAGATGTGCTGTACGTCCAGGGCGAAGGTGAGCTGATCGGTGGCGCGGAAGGCGGCGCCGATGTTACCGACGGCAGGGATGTCGAAGTCACCACCCTCCGCCAGCAGGTCGGAGTATTCGTCGAACTTCTCCATGTACATCTTGGTCCGGTAGGATGCGCCCAGGCTCAGCCGCGGATGCACGTCCCAGATGCCGCCCACCTGAAAGCCGAAGCCCCAGGAGGACGACTTGCCGTTGTCGCTCAGGTCGGTCGGCGACACCGCCGCCATGCCTCCATTGGCGAGCATGCTCTGGGTGAAGGTCTGGGTGAAGCCCTGGAAGGCGCCCACGCCCTTGACCTCGATCGTCTGGTAGGCGACCAGGAAGCTGGCGCCCAGGGACAGGGTATCGGACAGGTCGCGGGCATAGCCGATGCTGAGCCCGAGCTGCTCCAGGTTGACGCCGGCGTTGCCGGCGCCCTGGGCGCTGGTGCCCGGGATCTGGGGGGGGTTGTATTGCGGGTTGTTGCCGCCGAAGGTGCCCAGATGGCCGACACCGGGGTAGATCATGGTGTCCCTGGCGCGGTAGTCGGTGTTCATGCCGCCGTTGCCGAACAGGGCGACGCCCACCGCGCTGCGGTCATCGATCGGGTGAGTGTAGCCCAGGCCTGGGATCAGGAAATCGGTATTCTCGCTCTCCACCGTGCCTGTGCCGTCCGCCCCGGAACCGATGGGGGCTAAGGCCCCCCGCACTGGGTCGGGGGTCAGGCCGTCGTACTCGCGCTGCGGGCTGAACCAGGACACGCCGATGTCGGCGCGGCGGCCGACCCGGGTCAGACCCGCCGGGTTGCCGATCAGGGACAGGCTGTCCTGGGGCAGGGCGGCGGCGCCGGCGCCGGCCATGCCCTTGGTGGCGGGTGAATACGAATGCGACATGTAGCCGTTGGTGGCCTGGGCGACGGGGACAACGGCGGCGGACGCGATGGCGACGGCAGCCGCCAGTGACTTGACTCTCATTGAAACCACTCCTCGTGAACTCTCGCTGGCCCCGGTCGGCGCCAGATCGACGGCATTCGGACCCGGGCGGGCCCGCTGTTATATTTGTGAAACAATTTGCCGGGCATGGTACGCGAGGATTGGGAATTGTCAATCCGCATTCGCTCCGGAGGGGCGCCGAAAAACACGGCGCCCCAAGGTGTTGTATGACGGCAACGCCGCGGCTGTCAGCGCCCCGTGGCCGGCACCGGGCGCCGGCCGATGGAGACATAGTCCAGCCCCGCGGCCGCGACCTGAGCGGGGTCGTAGATGTTGCGGCCGTCGAAGACCACCGGGGTGCCGAGCTTGGCCTTGATGGCGTCGAAGTCCGGGCTGCGGAACTGCGCCCATTCGGTGACGATTGCGAGGGCGTCCGCGCCGTCCAGGGCGGCCATCTGCTCGTCCACCAGGGTCAGATCCTCGCGCTCGCCGTAGATGCGTCGGGTCTCCTCCGCGGCCACCGGATCATAGGCGCGCACGCGGGCGCCGGCGGCCCACAGCTGTTCCATCAGGCGCCGGCTGGAGGCCTCGCGCATGTCATCGGTGTTCGGCTTGAAGGCGAGGCCCCAGAGCGCGATGGTCCTGCCCGCCAGCGCGCCGTCGAAACGGGCGTCGATCTTGCGAAACAGCACGTCCTTCTGCCGGTCGTTGACCGCTTCCACGGCCTGCAGCAGATCGGGTCGGTAGTCGATGCCTTGCGCCGTGCGCTCCAGGGCGCGCACGTCCTTGGGGAAGCAGGAGCCGCCGTAACCGCAGCCGGGATAGATGAACTGGTAGCCGATGCGGGGGTCGGAGCCGATGCCGAGGCGCACCTGTTCGATGTCGGCGCCGACGGCCTCGGCGATGTTCGACAGCTCGTTCATGAAGCTGATCTTGGTGGCGAGCATGGCGTTGGCGGCGTACTTGGTCAGCTCCGCCGAACGGATGTCCATCACCATCACGCGATCGTGGTTGCGGTTGAAGGGCGCGTACAGGGCGCGCAGCAGTTCACCGGTGCGGGGGTTATCGGTGCCCACGACGACGCGATCCGGTCGCATGAAGTCCTCGATGGCGGCGCCCTCTTTGAGGAACTCCGGATTGGAGACGACGTCCACCTCGTGCTGGGTGCCGCGGGCCGCCTGGGCCTCGCGAATGGTCTCGGCCACGCGATCGGCGGTGCCCACCGGCACCGTCGACTTGTCCACGACGATCCTGTAGCCATTGATGTGCTCGCCGATGGTGCGGGCGACGCCCAGTACATGCCGCAGATCGGCGGAGCCGTCCTCGTCCGGCGGCGTACCCACTGCGATGAACTGGAACAGTCCATGGGCGATGCCTTGGGCCGGATCGGTGGTGAAGGCGAGTCGGCCGGCCGCCCGGTTCTTGCGGATCAGGTCCTCGAGCCCGGGCTCATAGATTGGTACGCCGTCGTTGTTCAGGATGTCGATCTTGCGCTGGTCGACATCGACGCACAGCACATGGTTGCCGACCTCGGCCAGGCAGGCGCCCGTGACCAGACCGACATAACCGCTACCGAAGATCGTCACGTTCATGGTTAGGTTCCCGTATCTTGAGGATGGGATTGGGGTCGGCAGTCAGGCCCGGAGGGCATCGGTCTGCGCATATCCGGCGGGCCAACCGTTGTCGAAAGGCCGTGGATGGTAGCAGAAAAGTTCGTTTGCGCCGGCAACGGATGTCACCTTGCCGGCAGACGTCGACGAGGCCCTGGTGCGATGCGGGTAGCCGATCCGGGAGGATGGCCGGACGGTCGGGGCGTGAACGGGAAGCATGCGAAAAAAATGCCGGATTCGGGCGTTGACGCAGGGCCGGGCGAGATGTACTATGCGCAGCTCGGCACATCGGAGGGGTTCCCGAGCGGTCAAAGGGATCAGACTGTAAATCTGACGGCTCAGCCTTCGGAGGTTCGAATCCTCCCCCCTCCACCAAATCGAGAGAGTAGCCATCGGCGGGGTGTGCGGTCATTGCAGGGCGAGCCCTGCATCGCACGCGCCGGATAGGCAGCATCCCTGAGCAGTCGGGTGTCCCCGGCGGGCTTGGGGTTGCCGAAGCCGCTGGGCTTGCGGGTGTAGTTCAATGGTAGAACCTCAGCCTTCCAAGCTGATGGTGTGGGTTCGATTCCCATCACCCGCTCCATCAGGTACGGATCGGCGACGGTTTCGGCCTGGCCGGCATCGTACCCTGGTTGGTGAGGTCGGGTGCAATGTGCAGCCCGAAGAGATGTGCAAGTAAGATAGCTTGGCCCATGTAGCTCAGTTGGTAGAGCACACCCTTGGTAAGGGTGAGGTCACCGGTTCAACTCCGGTCATGGGCTCCATACAGGTCGTGCATCGGGTCTGCGGGCCCGATCGCCATCGTCGCGAAGTGCCTATTTCCGAGCCCGGTCATACGCCCGGTTTCGGGCAAGACAGTCGCGGTCAAAGGCTTCAGGTATCAGGCGGAGAAAGAGTCGATGTCCAAAGCAAAGTTCGAGCGCAAGAAGCCCCACGTCAATGTCGGCACCATTGGTCACGTCGACCATGGCAAGAC
>NZ_VWXX01000034.1 GCF_008632335.1 Thiohalocapsa marina | reverse complement strand
CAACGAACGTGATCGGCTGTTCTTTGCTACGCTCTGTCATTGGTCTGCTCCGCTACCTCGGTTGACGATGCTTCAAGATCATCGCTCATTGTGCCCGCTCTGGGCGCGTTGGAGGAGCGGGGCGGACCATTCCATTACCCTACGTGCTATCGTCCTCCCCTTCCAGGCTTTGCCTGGCGCAACGGAACGATGATCAAGGCCAACTTGTATACCGTCCCGTTATTGGAGGGGTTGCGCAAAAAGGCCGGACTAGGTCCGGCCTTTGTTTGGGCATTTTCGCCCGTTCAGCGATAACCCCTGGCGCCAGCGCCATGCTCAGTGCTGACGCCGGGGTTTCTCCTAAAGCGTCAAGCGGCGGCCTTGGTCTGCGCCGCTGCCGGTTCGCTTTCGATCAGCTTGCCGCTGTCGCCGCGGATTTCGATGGTCCGAGGCTTCATGGCCTCCGGGATCTCGCGCCGCAGTTCGATGTGCAGCAGTCCGTTCTCGAGCCTGGCGTCCACCACCCGCACATAGTCTGCGAGCTGGAACTTGCGTTCGAAGCTACGGTTGGCAATGCCGCGGTACAGGTAATTGGTGTCCTTGGGCTCGTCTTCCGAACGCGCGCCGGAGACGGTGAGCACGTTCTCGCGCACCTCCAGCGTCAGGTCCTTCTGCGAGAAACCCGCCACCGCCATGGTGATGCGGTAGTCGTTGTCGCCGCAGACCTCGACGTTGTAGGGGGGATAGCCACCTGGTTCGGTGCGATAGGCCGTCTCCAAGGCGTTGGACAGACGGTCGAAGCCGATCATGGAACGGAACAGGGGTGAGAAGTCGATAGTCGTCATGGACATATCCTCCAGTTGAGCAACATGTACTGATGTGCGTTCTTTCGAACCGCAGTGTTTGCAGGCCTCTATCGAGCGCCTACGTTATGTAAAGTAGTACCAGAACCAGATTATGTCAAGTCGATGGCGGAAGATTTTTTTCCTCGCCATCCTGCGCCGGTTCCGCAAGACGCGCCAGCGACAGGTCCAGCAGGCCGCCCAGATCGAACGCCGCCAGACGGTAGACCGGTCCGGTCGTCCCGACCCGCAACGCGTAGTCCTCGCCGGCCTCGAGCTCGCCGATCCGGTAGCGGCGCCCGGACCCGTCCGCGAGCTCGATATCGAGGGTCAGCAGCGGGGTTTCAAGGCCGTGCGCGGGCTGCTCCTCCAGCCCCAGCACACCGCGATAGCTGAGGGCGGACAGCGTCGTCAGCAGGTCCCCGACGACCGCCTCCGCGGGCGGTTTCACCTGGTCCTGCAGTTGCCAGTTGCCGGCCTCGTCCCGACGCAGGGTCCAGTCCGGCCCGGCGACACGGGTGATCCGCTCGCGGTCCAGTCGCAACTGGTCGCGAGACACCCAGTCATCGGCCTCGGCGGAGAGGTCGAACAGCGCGAGACGCAGGTCGTAAATGGCGTCCTCGCCGTCCAGCCGGGCAAACAGCCGGCGAAAGCCCGGTGAGTCACCAACGATGAGGGTGCGGATGTCGCCGTCCTTGCCGCGCAAGGTCAGGCGGCGCTCGAAGTCGTCGTCGGCGACCCTGAAGCGCGTCCGCGCCGCGGCGCTGGTCGCCACGGGCAGCGGACGGCGCAGCGCGGCGAGGCTGTCCAGCAACTGATCAATACGCGTGCCGCTGGCCGGGAAGTCGCCGAGCTCCGGCAGCACCCAGCCCGCCTCGCCCCGCGTCAGGGTCACGGACGCATCCCCCTCGCCGGCATCGATCCGGATGGTCGCGATCTGCTCCGGCTCGAAGCTGAGCAGCGTGATGTCCGTCGCCGCCGGCGCCATGCTGGCGCCCCTGCTCAAGAACAGTGCGAGCACCAGCTGAAGCGCCAGCACAACAAGCAGGCCAAGCACCAAAGGCGCCCGCAGGACCTGCCGCCAGCTCGCGTCAAGCCGCAGGCTCGCACGGCGCAGTGCGCTTCCGGTCGTTGGATAGTCCGATATCGCTTGGCTCATGGATCAGTCGCCTCCCGCAAGGATCGCTGCATAGGTCTGCTCGCGGCGCCGACGCAGCCTGCGATGCAGCCAGTAGACAAGGCCAAGGCCGCCCAGGGCCAGGGCATAGTTCAGGTACTCCCAGAACATGCGGCCCTCACGCCCGAGCGGCTCCAGCATGCGGCCGAACTGCCCACGTCCGCGCAGGTGCAGCAGACCGCGGTCTTCCAGCGACCATTCCACGGCGTTCTGTATAAGCTCAAGGGACTTGAGATACTGCGTCTGGGTCGCCTCGCTCGCCAAGCTGATGGCGGTGTCGCTGAGAAAGGTGGACGAGCCGATCAGGATCAGCCGCGCCGAGGACGGCGAATGCTTGACCACGGCGGAGACCGCCGGGGGTTCGGTCGAGGTCGAGGACGCCCCTGCCCCGCCCTCATCGAGCTCGGCAAATTCGGCATCGCGCTGCTCGTCCTCAGCGGAAGCCACTTCAGCATCCGCCGCCGACGCCAATGACTCGGCATCGGCCTCCGGCTCTGGCTCTGGCAGCAGCGGCGAACGCTGACCGGCGTAGGCCGACTCGAAGCGGCCCTCGATGGCCACGGCGAGCAGCTTGCGGCCGGTATCCTCGCCGCGCGGGAAACCGAGCGCGCCGTGGGCCTCGAAGTCCGGCTGCATGTCCGTCGAGTCGCTGGCCCAGGCCGCCGCGGAACTCTGCACCAGCGGCGTCACCTGGCGCTCGGCGTTGCGCTCGGCGTCGACGACGATGGGCGAGGACCAGTTCATGGTCAGCTGCCCGAGATTGGCGGTGATGCCGCTGTCCGCGGACAGCCCGTCGCCGCGCACGTCGGGAAAATAGGGATAGTCCAGGGTCTGGATCTCTTCGACCACGAAGCCTGCCACGCTCCGCTGCACCGGGATCGGGAAGGGGGTGTTCTGCGGATCCAGCACCAGGCTCGGCGCCAGCGTGACGCCCATGGTCGCGAGCCAGTCCTCCAGGCCCGTGGGCTGCTGGCGGGCGCTGATCTCGCGGCCGCCGAGGTCGACATGCAGGCCTGCAGCGGCCATGACCACAGTGCCGCCCTGCATCAGGAACTGGTCGATGGCAAACTGCTGTTTCGGCTCCAGGTCCTCAGGCGCGACCACCAGCAACAGATCGGCATCTTCCGGCACCTGACCCGAGCGCAGGTCGGTCTCGCGCAGCGCGAAGCCCTGCTGCAGGCTGTCCTTGAGCAGCGTGTAGCCGGGACCACCGCCTGCCCCGCCGCCTGCCCCTCCGAGGGCACCGCCCATGAAGTCCATCGGTGCCGGTTCCGACGTGTACAGGGCCAGCGTACGCATGACACCGGGCGCAAAGCGGCGGATCCCGGCCTCCAGTGCACGTTGCAGCCCGGCGCGGTCCAGCGACTCGGGCAGCGGCACGGGCACGGCCTGCTCACCCTGCTCCAGGACCATGTAGAAGTAGAAGGGCAGCGGGTCCAGCAGACCGAGGACGAGGGGCTGGAAGCCGAACTGCTCGGCGATGCGCTCGGCCAGCTCGGCGTCCTGGGCCGGGTCCTGGATCTCCCAGCTGAAGCGGCCGTCAGACTGGGACTCGAGCGCCGTCAGTAGAGACTCCAGGTCGGTCCGCAAGGCCGGCAAGGGCTCGGGCAGGACGCCCGCCTCGGAGATGAAGCCACGCAGCCGCACGGGCTCTTTGATGCCGCCGAAGACATCACCGCCGCCCTGATACCCGTAGAGCACCTTCTTGATGCTGCGGGTCAGGTCGTATTCCGGATTGCGCAGGCGCACGTCCAGGTCGGTCTCGCCCTGCACCTTGACCTCGATGAGCTCCTGGAAGCCCAGGGTCTCGAACTGATCGCCATACTGGATCAGGATGTCGAAATAGGAGTTGACCACCGACGACTGATACTTGGTCGCGGTCTGGAAGGCCACCGGGCGGATGCCATAGCGCTCGCCGGCCTCGCGCTCGAGCTCGGGCGAGCGCTGCGGGTCGACCAGCTCCACCTGCACCCGACCACCGCCGGCCACCTGATATTCCTGCAGCAGATCGCGCAATTGCGGCACCAGCGGTGCCAGCAGCGGGTGGGTCTCGGCGCTGAAATAGCCGCGGATCAGCAGCGGCTCCTGCAGCTGGTCGAGATAATTGCGGGTGGCGTCGGAGATGGTGTAGAGCGCGCCCTGAGTCAGATCCGCGCGCAGGGTGCCGATCTGCTGCAGCCAGAGGTTGCCGGCCACCAGGTTCAGGGCCGCCAGGGCGGTGATCAGGGTCCAGCGACGGTGCCCGACCTTTCGCGCGTCGTCGGCGCCGCCCTTGTCAGTCGCCCAGCGCAGACGCTCCAGGCTGTAGATGGTCAGCGCCAGGAAGACGCCGACCAGGCTCAGGTAGTAGTAGAGGTCGCGCAGGTCGATGACGCCGCGGGTGATGGACTCGAAGCGCGCGCCGCTGCCGAGCAGCCGCAGCAGCTCGCCACCGCCGTGCCCGACCAGGCCGGTCAGGGCCGCGGAGCCGATCAGATAAAAGATGGCGCAGACCAGGGTGGTGCCGATCAGCGCGACGATGGGATTGTCGGTGCGCGCCGAGACGAACAGACCGATGGCGATATAGGCCGCGGCCAGCAACAGCGTGGCCAGATAGGCACCGAGCACGGGGCCCCAGTCCAGCGGACCCAGGATGGCGACCGTGATCGGCAGCGGCAGCGTCAGGGCCAGCGCCACGGCCACCAGCGCCAGCGCGGCGAGGAACTTGCCGAGCACCAGCCGCCAGGTCGGCACCGGCAGGGTCGCGAGCACCTCCAGCGTGCCGGCCCGGCGCTCCTCGCTCCAGAGGCGCATGGTCAGCGCTGCGGCCAGAAAGATCAGCAGCACCGGCATCCAGTCGAACAGCGGCCGGGTATCGGCGACGTTGCGGGCGAAGAAGGCCTCGACCCAGAAGAAGACGAACAGGCAGGCGGCCAGGAAGGCGCCGATGAACAGATAGGCCACCGGGGAGCCGAAGAAGCACGACAGCTCCTTGCGGGTGATGCGAAGGATGTCAGACATGGGCGGCGGCCTCCCTTGCAGAGACCCCGGGAGCAGTCCCTGAAGCGGTCTTCGCGACGGTGCCGGCAGACATCAGTTTGCCGGAGACGTCACCGGCCGCCGTGCCGGACACGGCCCCAAAGAGCGCCTCCAGGTCCTGCCGCTCCAGCTCCAGGCCGTACAGGGCCCAGCCCTGTGCCGCCACCGCCTCGGCCACCCGCGGCGCCGCCGCCAGCGGATTGACGGCGCTGATGGCATAGGTACGGCACTGATCCTGATCCCGCACCGGTACCGGCAATTGCTCGACGTCGGTCTGCGCGCCCAGACCCAGGCCGTCGAACAGGGAGCGAACCTCCGCAAGGTCGCGATCCAGCGTCACCAGCAGGCGCGGGCGGGTGCCGATGTCGTCGAGGCGGCTGTCCAGCGCCAGGCGCCCGCCGCGCATGATCAGCACCCGCCCGCAGATGGCCTCCACCTCCTGCAGGATATGGGTGGAGATGATCACCGTCGCCTGCTCCGCCAGTTCGCGGATCAGGCCGCGCATGTGCTGGATCTGCGAGGGATCGAGACCGTTGGTGGGCTCGTCGAGGATGAGGATGTCCGGCTCGTGCAGGATGGCCAGGGCCACGCCGAGCCGTTGGCGATAGCCGCGCGACAGGGTCGCCACCGGCGCCATGGCCTTGGCGCCGAGTTCGGTACGCTCGATGGCTCGGCGCATGGCCGCCCCGCGCCGGGCGACCGGGATGCCATGCAGGGCGGCCTGGTAGTCCAGATGGTCCACCACGCTCATATCCGGATACAGCGGGCAGTTCTCGGGCAGGTAGCCGATCCTGCGCTGCACCTCACGGCGATGGGCCGCGATGTCCTGTCCGCCGATGCGGATGCTGCCGCTGCTCGGCTCCAGAAACCCCGTAAGCATCTTCATGATGGTGGTCTTGCCGGCGCCATTGTGGCCCAGCAAGCCGACGATCTCGCGGCGGCCGATGTCGAACGAGACGTCGTCCACCGCCCTCAGCTCGCCGTAACATCGGCAGAGCGCCCGAACTTCGATCATCTGCGTAATCCCTTTGGCGCCAGTTGCAGGTTGCAGCCAGTTGAACGTTGAAGCCATCGGCGTGAGCACCCGACAGGCGGCAGGGCTCACGCCGTCATGCCAATCGACGGCCGAATTTCACTGCAACCGCCGCGGCCGGCGCAAGCGCCCGAAGATGACAGTTTGGTAAGGGGGAGCGCCCGGCTCACGACGGGCACCTTTCTTGGGACACCGCGATAGGGAGATGCTGATTTATCGGGCACGACTCGTTCCCATGCGCCGCGTGGGAGCCAGCAGCAACCGAACGAGCGCGGTGCCCCAGAGGAGGTTGTCGATGCTTATCCTTCGAGCATCAGCAAACGAAGGTCACGGGCGCCATGCACCACGCGCACAATCTCGATGCCTGCGGTCCTGCTCTGCCCGCGCCGTCCGCTTGATTGTTGCCATCTGCCTCAGGATCCGGCGTCAGGCATCGTGCTGGCAAGATTCCTGTACCCCGACCAGACGGCGTCTCGCCTCGGCCTTGATCGCCGCCAGATTCCCGAGACGTCCCGGCCCGCTCTTCAGACCTTCCTCCCAGAGACGCCGCAACTCCTCGACCGCTTTTTTCTTGAGCATGCGCCTGTGTGTCCAATCGCGCAGCGCTTCACGCACAACCTCGCTGCTTGAGGCATATTCACCACTCTCGACAGCCTCACGCACGACGGCCAGCGCTTCCGGCGTCAGCGCAACACTCAGCTTCTCGACGTTGGGCATGGCGATCATCTCCCTGGGCACGAGCAGTAATCTTTATCACCTTAGGCGCGAGAAGGTTTAACCGCAAGCGCGACGTCCGGCGCAAGGCCCATACGATGAAAGCCTACCTCGTTGCCATGACGTGCAGCCGTGGGATCAGCGAACGCCGCGTTCCACCTCGCCCGAGCGGCGCAGCTCGCGCTTGAGGATCTTGCCGGCAGCGTTCTTGGGCAGGGCCGCGACGATCTCGATGCGGCGCGGGATCTCGTGGCTGCCGAGATGCTGGCGGCACCAGGCCTTGAGCGCGGCGGCAGCGGCGCCCGAACCGGAACCGGAACCGGAACCGGAATCCGGGGCGCTGGTGACATAGGCGATGGGGATCTCGCCATGGATGGGATGGGGCTCGCCGACGACGGCGGCCTCGACGACACTTGGATGCCGGATCAGCACCTCTTCGATGACCCTTGGATAGACATTCATGCCGTTGCTGATGATCAGGTCCTTGATCCGGTCCACCAGATAGAAATAGCCGTCGGCATCGCGCCAGCCGAGGTCGCCGGTGCGGAACCAGTCGCCAAAGAAGCTCTGGGCGGTGGCCTCGGGCAGGCCCCAATAGCCCTGCATCACCGAGGGACCGCGCACGCAGACCTCGCCGTGCTCACCGTCGGCGAGCCAGTTGCCCTGCTCGTCGGCGATGTGCATCTCCACGCCTCGGATCGGCGGCCCGATGGAGCCCGGCTTGCGCGGACCTGCGGGCGGATTGACCGCCGTCACCGGCCCGCATTCGGTGGGACCGTCGCCCTCCAGCACCGGCACGCGGAAGCGTTGCTCGAAGGCCTGCATCAGCGCCACCGGCATGGCCGCCCCGCCGGAGATGCACAGCCGCACGCTCGCCCAGCGGGCCAGTTGCTCATCGCCGAGACGCAGCAACACCGCATAGAGGCTCGGCACGCCGAGAAAGACCGTGGCCCGGTGCCGGCCGATGGCCTCGGTGATGACCTGCGGATCGAAGCGCGGCACAGGCACCAGGGCGGCACCGCAGAGCAGCGGCGTGAGGATGCCGACGGTGCCGGCAAAGGCATGGAACATCGGCAGGACCACAAGGATTCGGTCCGAGTCGGGTCTCAGCTCCAGCGTGTCGGCCACCGCCCGGGCGTTGCTGGCCAGATTGGCGTGGGTGAGCACCGCACCCTTGGGCCGACCGGTGGTGCCGGAGGTATAGAGGATCACGGCGGGGGCGGTAGCCGCATTGATGGCCGTCGCTGGTGGCGGCTCTGCATCCGGGGCCGGGGCCATTCGATGCAGATGACAATCGACCAGATCGGAATCGTCGTCGAAGCCGATGCCGATTCGCAGCAGGGGCAGGTCCGCCTCCTCCAGCGCCGCGCCGGCCTTGTCCGCCAGCGCCGCATGGAAGCAGAGTCCGCGCACCCCGGCATCGCCGAGCATGAAGGTGATCTCGCGCGGATTGAGCAGCAGATTGACGGGCACGACCACGGCGCCGGCCTTGAGGATGCCGAGATAGGCGACGACGAACTCGGCGCCATTGGGGCAGTACAGGGCGACGCGATCGCCCGGGTTGATGCCGCGCTCGGCGAGCCCGGCGGCAACGCCATCGGAGGCGCGATCAAGCCGCGCATAGGTCCAGTGATCGCCATCCACGAGAATGGCCGGCGCCTCGGGCCGCCCGGCCGCGACACGCCGGAACAGCGATGGCAGATCGGCGATCGATTGCATCCGGTTGCCCCCTGTTCCTGACTGCGTGGAGTGGAATGACAGCAACGCGAGGGTTCCCACGCGGCGCGTGGGCACCAGGGAACCTGCGCGAAGCCTCTCTTCTTGCCTCCGCGCCCTTCGCGCCTCTGCGGTAAGAAGATCAGATGACCTTGGAGAAGCCGACCTTGCCTTGCTTGGCCTCCATGTAGGCGTCGAAGGCCATGCAGATGTTGCGGATCAGCAGGCGCCCCTTGGGCAGCACGCGGATGCCACCGGCGTCGATCTCCAGCAGGCCATCCTTCACCATGCCGTCGAGCTTGGACAGGCTGGTGGCGAAGTAGTCGCCGAAGCGGATGTCCCAGCGCCGCTCGACGTCGCCGAAGTCGAGGCGGAAATGGCAGATCAGCCGGGTGATGACATCGCGGCGGATCAGGTCGTCGCGGTTGAGCTCGATACCGCGAAACACCGGCAGCCGGCCGGCGTCGATGTCGGCGTAGTATTCGTCGAGCTCGCGGCGATTCTGGCCATAGGTGTTGCCCACCATGCCGATGGAGGTGACGCCGATGCCGATCAGGTCGCAGTCGGCATGGGTGGAGTAGCCCTGGAAGTTGCGGTACAGGGTGCCGTCGCGCTGGGCCAGGGCCAGCTCGTCGTCCGGGCGGGCGAAGTGGTCCATGCCGATGTACAGCCAGCCGGCGCTGGTGAGACGCTCGATGGTGGACTGCAGGATCTCCAGCTTCACCTCGGGCGGCGGCAGATCCGGTTCGGCGATGCGCCGCTGGGGCATGAAACGCGACGGCAGGTGCGCGTAGTTGAACACCGACAGCCGATCCGGGCCCACCTCGATGATGCGCTCCAGGGTCTGCATGAAGCTGTCGGCTGTCTGATGCGGCAGGCCGTAGATGAGATCGATGCTGATGGAGCGGAAGCCCTGTTCGCGCGCCGCCTGCAGCACGGCCATGGTCTCCTCTTCGCTCTGGATGCGGTTGACCGCCTTCTGCACCTTGGGGTCGAAGTCCTGAACGCCCAGGCTCATGCGGTTGAAGCCGATCTCGCGCAGCAGCGCGATGGTGTCGGCATTGGCCTCGCGCGGGTCGATTTCGATGGAGAACTCGCCGCGGTCGTCGTCGGCCAGCTTGAAGTGCTTGCGCGTCTGCGCCATGAGCTCGCGCATCTGCGCATGGCTGATGAACGTCGGCGTGCCGCCACCCCAGTGCAGTTGCTCCACCACCCGGTCGTTGTCGAACAGGGCCGACTGCAGTTCGAGTTCCTTGTAGACGCGCTCCAGGTACGGCTGCGCGCGGGTACGGTCCTTGGTGGCGATCTTGTTGCAGGCGCAGTAGAAACACACCGTGTCGCAGAACGGGATATGGAAGTACAGCGACAGTGGCCCGCCGCCGGCATTGCTGGCGCGGCAGACCTCGGCATAGCGGTCGGCATCGAAGGCCGGATCGAACTCCACCGCGGTGGGGTACGAGGTGTACCGCGGGCCGCTCTGGTCGTAGCGCTGGATCAGCGCCAGGTCGAAGACGGTGCGCTGGTCCTGAGTGGAGCCTGTCGCTGCGGAACCTGTTTCTGCTGCGTTGGTTGGTGCAGCAGCGGCGGCTGCGGATTGGGGGTGATCAAGCATCGTCCTGGTCCACCTCGAGACCGCGGCGATGGGTCTCGTTGATCTGTTTCAAGAGGGTGTGGAAGGGGATATCGTCGGCGAAGCGCTCGACGATGTCCATGAACGGCAAGTCCTCGCGGCCGAAGGCGTAGGCGCCGTCCTGCATCGAACGGTACAGCGTCTGGATACCATCCTGCAGCGGATCGAGAAAGGCCGGAAAGCGCGACAGGTCCTCCAGCTCGAACTCCAGGCACTCACGCAGGTCCTGCACTTCGAACACCGCCTGCCTGACCCAGTCGACGTACTCGTCGACGCTTCTTGCGCGTCTGAGACTCATAGTCCGGCCACTGCCTCGGCAAACCGGGGATGGAACTCCAGCAGCTGGTCGCGCCGGAGCAGGAACACGCCTTCACCGCCGTGTTCGAACTCGATCCAGGTGAAGGGTACATCGGGAAACTCGCGCATCAGCACCGCTTCGGTATTGCCGACCTCCACCAGCAGGATGCCGTCGTCGGTCAGGTAGTCCGGGGCGTCGCGCAGGATGCGCAGCACCAGGTCGAGCCCGCGCTCGCCGGCGGCAAAGGCCAGGCTGGGCTCATGCCGGTATTCCTCCGGCAGCGTGTCCATCTCGGCTGAACCCACGTAGGGCGGGTTGGAGACGATGACGTCGTAGGCAGTCTCGCCCATGGACTCGCCGATGGCCGCGAACAGGTCCGACTCGATCAGCCGCACCCGCTCTTCAAGTGCGTTCAGGGCGCGGTTGCGGGCGGCCATGCGCAGGGCCGCGGGCGAGATGTCTGCCAGGTCCACGTCCGCGTCCGGCAGATGCGCCGCCACCGCCAGCCCGATGCAGCCGCTGCCGGTGCAGAGGTCGAGCACGCGGCTGATGGCCTCGGGCTCCATCCAGGGGGCGAAGCCTTGGCGAATCAGTTCCGCCAGCGGCGAGCGCGGGATCATCACATTGTCGTCCACCTCGATCTCGAGGCCGGCGAACCAGCTGCGCCCGGTGAGGTAGGCCGCCGGGCGTCGCTCGCTCAGGCGCCGCTGCAACAATGCGAGAACCTGGTCGCGCTCGGTGTCGGTAATCCGACAGGCGCCGTAGTCCGCCAGGCGCTCGACGGGCAGATGCAGCACATGGCCCACCAGCCAGGCCGCCTCGTCGAAGGCGTTGTCCGTGCCATGGCCGAAGTGCAGCCGGGCCTCGTTGAAGCGACTGGCGCCCCAGCGGATCAGATCTTGGATGGTGGTGAGTGCGTCGGTGTCGGCAGGCATGAGCATTGACCGTGCGAGCGGCGAACGCCGAAGGATACCACCATTGGCGCTGCCGCTTGCGTCACCTGCGAGCCGATTGACCTCGGTCACCCTTTGCCGGATGGCCCGGCCCGGAAACTGACCCGGCGAAAGCGGCCCCGCCGAACCGGCGCGTGCCGACAGACCCGCCGCCGGCTGCAGATGCCGCGTCAGGCCGCCTTCTGCTTGGCTGGATCCAGCAGACGGTTGGTGTCGGGGTGCTTGCGCTCGCGGCGCCCCCGCTCCACCAGTTCCGCCAGCGAGATGCGGCTGAGAAAGGTGAAGATCTCGTCACTGAGCTGGTCCCACAGCGAGTGCGTCAGACAGCGCTGGCCGTCGCGACAGTTCTCGCGGCCGCCACAGCGGGTGAATTCCACCCACTCATCGACGGCGCAGATGATGTCGGCGATGGAGATCTCCGCCGCCGGCTTGCCCAGATAGTAGCCGCCGCCCGGGCCGCGGACACCGCGCACCAGTTGCTTGCTGCGCAGGGCGGCGAAGAGTTGTTCGAGATAGGACAGCGAAATGCCCTGGTTTTGCGAGATGTCAGCGAGGGTGACCGGTCCCTGCCCGGAGTGCAGGGCGAGATCCAGCATTGCCGTGACGGCATATCTGCCTTTGGTGGAAAGTCTCATGGTGGTTCGCCTTGACGTTGTTGGCCATTTCCCACCCCACAAGTTGGTTTTTGATTGCGAATAGTCAAGCAAAAGGGTCGAGAATTTTCACCCCGGCAAGGCAGACCGGGCGACGCCGGTCAGGAGACCTGCGCGGGCTGGCGACGGCGTCGGGGCGGCTGCACCCGCGCGGAGGCCGGAAACCTGTGGCCCCGGTGCAGGCAGTAGGCCAGCCACTTGGACAGGAACAGGTTGACCTTCCACTTGGCCTGCAGCGCCGGGGGCTGGTAGTGGTTGAGCAGCGGCAGCACGGTCTGCCGCAGATCCAGCACCTCCACCTGGCCAGCGTCGTGGTAGGCCTTCAGCACGGCGTCCGGCTCGGTCGGTCGGGCGCACGCGCGGAGGCCGGCGTCGGACATGGAGCCGGGCACCGTCGGGAACAGATGGGTGAGGCGGAACAGGGTGGTGTAGCGGGCCTGCTCGCGCACCTCGAGCAGCAGGTCGATGCCCTCGCCTTCGTGGGACAGGTGGCGGCCGTGCAGTTGTGCCAGGCCTGGTGCCAGGGCATCCAGCGCCTGGTAGTTTTCCTCGCACACCTGCATCAGCCCGCCCACGGTCGGGTGCCGACCTGTCAAGTCGATCGTGGCAAGAAGCGGGGGGGCTGACTGCATGGCTGGCTGGATGGGCAGGAGGGATAGGACGCGCACTGAGCGCCTGCTGTTTCGAGATGAACGAAACGATGAATGTCGCGGGCTGGATCTTTCTGTGGATGATAGGAACAGAAAGATCCCAATCCTGCATTGGGAACGCGCCCGCCCTTTGCCGATGAGGCCCGGATCAGGCCAGACCGGAGCAAACCAGATCAGGCCTGCTGTTCGCTGCGCTGTTGCGCGATGTCTGCCCGCACCTTGTCCATATCCAGCTCGCCGGCCTTGCTCAGCAGGTCGCGGAAGGACCCCTCGGGCAGCGCGCCCGCCTGGGAGAAGATGATGACCTGATCACGGAAGATCATCAGCGTCGGGATGGAACGGATCTGGAAGTGGGCCGCGATCTGCTGCTCTTCCTCGGTGTTGACCTTGGCGAAGACGATGTCGTCGTGGTCTGCGGAGACCTTGTCGTAGACCGGCGCGAATGAGCGGCAGGGACCGCACCACGGGGCCCAGAAGTCCACCACGACGAAGCTGTTGTCGGTGATGGTGGATTCGAAGTTTTCGCTGGTGAGTTCGATGACGGCCATGTGCTTAATCCTGTGGTCGGCTGCAAGTTGTCGGGCAGTCTAACAGATCCGTGCAGAGGCGTCCGGGGCCGGCCGCTTCCCCGGCAGGCGCCAACAACGCCTTTGCCACAGCGTGATTGACCGCCAAGACGCAGAGAACGCGAAGAAAACCCAGAGTTTTTTCGCGTGGTTACTGCGTGTTCTCTGCTTGCTCTCTGCGTTCTCCGCACCCTGCGGCGTGACGCCGGAATTGTGGCCGTTTCCGGCTACGGACGTCAGTACTCGAAGTTCCAGCTCAGGCCCCGCTTCGGGTCCACCCGCACGCGTTTGCCCTGCCCCTTGCCCGCCGCCGCTGTCGCCGCCCAGGTACAGTCGATCTGCACCTGCGACCGGGTGTCGAGCCATCGCTGCAGTTCCTGCCCGCCGGCCAGCAGTACCCGGCGCTCGGCGCGCTCGATCAGCGACAGCACTGCGCGTTGCGCCGCCGCATCCGGCTGGGCGGCCAGCAACGCCGGCAGTGGCCATGGGCAGAGCAGGATCAGCCCGGCGTCATGGGCGTCCAGGGCCCGTTGCGCCAGCAGCCGAGACGGCGCATCCGCCAGCGTCGAGGCAATGACCAGGCCGCGATCGGGGTAGCGGGCGCGCAACCGCCGCAGCACGCGCTCGAACAACGGCCGCAACCGGGTATCCGCCGGAGCCGGGTCCGGGGCCGAAGCGGCCTCTGGCGCGGAAACAGGCGCAGGTCCGGGTGCCGGCGCCAGCGACATCGGCGCCATGCCGACGATGAGCATGCGCACCAGCCCCAGCCCGGAACGCGCCAGCAACGTCGGCACCAGGCGCACGGCGAAGCGGTCCAGGTCCTTCATCGGCGCCGACAGCTCGGCATAGGGGATGAGTTGCGGATGGTGCTTGCGCCGGTTGTCGCGCTCGGGCGCATACTGCCAGCCGTCCAGATAGCGGTCCGCGGCCCAGCGTGCGTGCTCGATCATCGCCAGCCGCTCCACCTCCGACGGCGCGAAGGCGAACGACTCCACCAGTTCCTCCGGCACGGCACGGCAGTCGGTCACCGCCAGCTTGGCCCAGAGGTGATCCGCCTGCTGCCGATTGGCGTCGCGGTAGGACTCCGCCAGCGTCTCCCAGGGTCGGGCAGAGGGCTCTCCGGCCGGATCGCGCCCCTGGGCCAGCGTGGTGTCGCGATAGTGCGCGTGCACCACCCGCGCCAGACGGTCGTCGCGCGCGTCGAGCAGGGTCGCCGCCTCCAGCGCCAGGCGCCGATAGGAGAACGGGATGATCTGCCCGTCCCAATCCGACAGCCTGCCGGCCAGTTCGGCGTCGCCGACCTCCAGCAGGACGGGCGGCGACACGCCGTGGGCCGATGCGATGGTCGCCACCAGTCGTTCGGCGACCTGCAGCCCGCGCGCCGGCGGCTCCACCAGCACGAAGACGCCGGTCACCGGCACCGCAGCGGGCAGGTCGGGCGGATTCGGCCGGTCCGGCAGATCGGGCAACCAGGGTGGACTGGTCGGACCGGGCGGATCCAGCGGACCGAATCGCAGTCGGCTGAAGGCCGGCGCCTGCGGCAGCCGCGCCTCGACGTCGGCCCGCCAGGCCGCAGGTCGGTCGTCGAGCAGGGTCAGCGTCGGCGGCCGATCGCCGTAGTGCCCCAATCGCAGCGCCTGCTCCAGCAGGGCCTCTGCCAGCGGCGTGCGCCCGGCCAGCAGCAGATGCACCGGCTGATCGAACAAGGGGTCGCAGGCATAGTGCAACGGCCAGCGCCGCAGCAGCACGCGTGCGGCCAGCCGTTGCAGCCGGAGGATTTCCACCGGCAGGCCGGCGGCCCGCACCGCATCGGCCAGCGGCTCGCGGCCGTCCTCCAGCACCAGCACCCGCGGCCGCCGGCGCGCGCCTTGCAGTGCGTCGGCGATGCGCGCCAGTTCGCGCTGGATGTCCGTTACACCGGCCAGCAACAGGATGTCGACGCGCCGCAACGCGCTCCCCGCCGGGTCCACCGCCTGCATCCGACGCACCCGCCGACCGTCCCGCCGCAGACTGTCCGCGACCGCGTCGGCCAGGGCACCCTGCCCGCAGAGCAGCAAAAGCGGAGATGGACGCAGACGCCTGCCCAGGACCTCCAGCCAGGCCGCTGCGGGCGCGTTATCGTCTACGGCCATCCGTTGTCGGTCACGGCCTTGGCGGATCGGGGGTCAGTCCGCCGCGTACAGCACCTTGCCGTCCTCATCCACCACGCTGACGGCGATGGGGATGCCGTCGCGGATGCTGGCGGAGACGACGCAGAAGTCCTCGAACAGCGCCTTGCAGCGGTCGAACCGCTTCGATTCCGTCAGGGCCGGTCCGGCGATGAGCCTGACCTCCATGCCGCCGATGCGCAGCCGCTTCTTCTCGTTGCGCACCAGGATGCAGGTGGCCTCGGTGCGCAGGCTGTTGTCCGGCGGCTCCTCCTTGCCCAGGCAGTACAGCAGGCTGGCGGAGAGGCAGTTGGCCGCCGCGGCCGCCAGCAGGCGCGAGGCATTGGGTCCGGACTGCTCGCCCAGCGGCGGCGGCTCGTCCATCAGCAGATCCGCCGCCCGGCGCCAGTCGAATTTGACATTGATCTGATAGCCTTCGAGCTGCTCCAGCTCGATGGTGAAACGACCTTCTTCGGACATGTGTTGCTCTCCTCCTCGCGTGGTTCTGTGTTCACCGGACAGATGCTGGTGACCCGATGCGGCCCGGGCGGTTCAAAAGGCCTCCTGAAAGGCATCGATGAAGCGCTCCAGGTCCGTCTCCGGCAGCTGGTTTATCCCGGCTGCGGCCTTGCGTCCACCGCCGGTGGCGAATTGCCTGCACAGGGCGTCGGCACCGTCCGGTGCGGCAAGCGGGGCACGCACGCTGATCACGAAACCGCCTTCCGGCAGCCGCGTCAGCAGCGCATGCGCCCGCCCGGGGGCCGCCTGCGCCAGCGCATTGGCATGCACGCCGCTGACCCGGCGGGCCCAGGGCTCGGCCGGCAACACCAGCACCGCGTGCCGATCGGTCTGCAGCAGCGGCGGCACACGACGGGCCTGCTCCATGTCCTCCGCATAGCCCCGACGCAGCAGGTCGAAGCACGGGTCCTCGCGGACGAACGCGAGCGGGTCCGCATAAGGCGCCAGCCGCCGGAACAGCGCATCCGGTGGCACATGCAGGTCCGCCACGGTAGCGCCGTAACCGTTGTAGTTGAGCAGGATACCGAGCTCCCGCAGCAGGTCCAGGTCCTCCGCGGACAGCCCCAGGGGCTCGGCGGCGCGCCGGGCCGCGGCGTCGAAGTTGTCGCCGAAGGTGCCGACCACCGCCCAGGCCCGCCGGGCGCCGTGCAGATAGTCGTCCACCAGCAGGCAGGTGCCCTTGTCCGGCAAGGTCTCCACATGCACCTCGAACGCGGGGTGCTCGGGGATGTCACCCGGAAAATGATGATCGAACCAGCGCACCCGGACACCGGCGTCCAGCAGCCGCAGCAGCGCGGGGCGATTCTTGTCCAGCGAGATGTCCAGCACCGTGACCTCGTCGCCGGATCGAGCCGCGACGCGCTCCAGCAGTGCGATGTCGCGCTTGACCCCGGTGATCAGCACCGACTCGCCGGGCTGCTCCAGACGCAACTGCTGCAGCGCGCAGAGACCATCCGCATCGCCGTTGAAGACATCGAACCGGGCCATGTTCCCCCTCCCCTGCCACCTTGACGCACGCTGAACGCCGAAGCCTAACAGATAGACGCCAACACCCGCGAACGGGTATGATGTCGGGTTCGGTATCCAGCAGACTCGGATAGACCGACGGTCTGAGCAGATGCCCAGTCTGCAGATACCCCGACTTTTCACCCATCTCAACCATCATATGTCAGGAGTCACCATGGCTGTCGAGACGACCCTCTCCATCATCAAGCCCAATGCCGTCGCCAAGAATGTCGTCGGCAAGATCTGCGACCGCTTCGAACAGGCGGGGCTGCAGATCGTCGCCGCGCGCATGCTGCACCTGAGCCGTGAGCAGGCCACCGCATTCTACGCCGAGCATCAGGGCAAGGGCTTCTTCGAGGAACTGGTGGGCTTCATGACCTCCGGCCCGGCCATGGTCATGGTGCTGAAGGGCGAGGATGCCATTGCCCGCAACCGCGAGATCATGGGCGCCACCAATCCCGCCGAGGCGGCCCCGGGGACGCTGCGGGCGGATTTCGCCGACTCCTTCACCGAGAACGCCGTGCACGGCTCCGACGCCCCGGCCACCGCGGAGCGAGAGATCGGCTTCTTCTTCCCCGAGGGCATCTGCGAGCGGACCCGCTGAGGGTCAGCGCCACCCGAGGCCACGCCATGACCGCTGCTTCCGTCATCGACCTGCTGGACCTGGACCGCGCAGACACAGAGGCGCTGCTCGCGGGCTGGGGGCTGAAGCCGTTTCATGGCCGCAACCTGTTCAAGTGGATCCACAAGCATGGCGTCGATGACTTCGACGCCATGACCGATCTGTCACGGGCCCTGCGCGAGCGACTCGCGCAGGAGACCCGCATCGGCATCCCGCGCATGGTCGCAGAGCAGCCCTCCGCCGATGGCACCGTCAAGTGGGTGCTGGAACTGGCCGACGGCCAGCGGGTGGAGACGGTCCACATCCCCGAAGACAAGCGTCGCACGCTGTGCGTGTCGTCGCAGGTCGGCTGCGCGCTGGACTGCCGTTTCTGCGCCACCGCCCGGCAGGGCTTCAACCGCAACCTCACCACTGCCGAGATCATCGGCCAGGTCTGGTTCGCCAGCCGCCGGCTCGGGCGCATGCCCACCAATGTCGTGATGATGGGCATGGGCGAGCCGCTGGCCAACTTCGATGCCGTGGTCAAGGCCATGGGCATGATGCAGGACGACTTCGGCTACATGCTGGCGAAACAGCGCGTCACGCTGTCGACCTCCGGCGTGGTGCCGAACATCCATCGCCTGGCCCAGGTCAGCGACGTGTCCCTGGCGGTCTCCCTGCACGCGCCGGACAACGCATTGCGTGACCAGCTGGTGCCGATCAACAGGAAATACCCGCTGGAAGAACTCATTCCCGCCTGCCGTGCCTATCTGCGCGGCGACCGGCGCCGCCGCATCACCTGGGAGTACGTGATGCTCGACGGCGTCAACGACAGCGACCGCCACGCCAAGTCGCTGATCCGGTTGCTGGAGGGTACGCCGTCCAAGGTGAACCTGATTCCGTTCAACCCGTTTCCGGGCAGCGGCTTCGGCACCAGCCCGCCGGAGCGGGTCGAGGCATTCCGGCTGCGGCTGTTGCGCTCGGGCCTGGTCACCACCACCCGCAAGACCCGCGGCGACGAGATCGCCGCCGCCTGCGGCCAGCTGGTAGGCAGGGTCCAGGACCGCAGCCGTCGCACCCTGCCGGTGAGCCTGCAGCAGCACTGACGCTATGGCTGCAAGGAGCATGCGCCCGCCCCGTGCATCGACCGGCCCGTCTGCCCGCGCATCGCTCGCCGTCGCCCTGCTGTGCGCCCTACTGGCCGGCTGCGCAAACACCCCGCAGCAGCAGGAGATGGCAGAGCTGGCGCCCAAGGAGAGCCCGGCCGACCTGTACGTGAACATGGCGGCGGCCTACTATCAGAGTGGCAAGCTGGACATTGCGCTGGAGCGCGGACTGCGTGCCCTGCGCGAGGACCGCAAGAACCCGAAGGCGCATTACGTGCTGGGCATCGTCTATCAGGCGCTGGGCAAGACCACCGAGGCGGCGCAGTCCCTGGCCGAGGCGGTGCGGCTGGATCCGGACAATCCGGATTTCCACAATGCCCGCGGCTCGCTGCTGTGCCTGCAGCAGCGCTACGGCGAGGCGCTGGCGGAGTTTCAGCAGGCGTTGCAGAATCCGCTGTACAAGACGCCGGAGGTGGCCCTGGTCAATGCCGCCGACTGCACCCGACGCGCCGGCGATGCCACCGCGTCGGAACGCTACCTGCGCGAGGCCCTGAGCCGCAACGCCCAGTACGCGCCGGCGCTGATGGCCATGGCCCGGCTCAACTACCAGCGCGGCGCCTACCTCGACGCCCGGGGCTACCTGGCGCGGTATTCACGCTCCGGTCCAGCAACGCCCGAGGCGCTGCTGCTGGCGTACCGGATCGAGACCGCCCTGGGCAACCGCAACGACGCCAAGGCGCTGGCACGGCAGCTGCGCCAGCGCTTTCCGGATTCGCCCCAGATCATGCAACTGTAACCGGCACGACCCGCAGACATGTCTTCGCCCAACCCGCCCAGCGACATCGCCAGCACCCTCAGCGACGAGCCGTCAGCGCCCGCGCCGAACGCATCGGAGGGGCCCGGCGCGACCCTGGCCCGCGCCCGCGCCGCCCGGCGGCTGAGCGTGGTGCGCATCGCCACCGAGCTGCGACTCACGCCCGAGGTGGTGGAAGCCCTGGAGCACGACGACTACGCGCGCCTGCCCAGCCCGGTATTCGTCGCCGGCTACCTGCGCAGTTACGCTCGCCTGCTGGATCTGGACCCACAGCCCATCGTCACCCGCTTCCATCAGCGGCATCCGGACGCCGAGCCGCCGTTGCCGCGGGTGGTGGCCGAGGTCAAGGGCCAGATGAAGCCCCGCAGCGGCACGCCCTGGCTACTGGCGTTGCTGCTGGCCCTGGTCGCCGGCGGCGGTTATATCTGGTGGAGCGGCTACCAGCGCTCGGGGCCGCCGGAGGCGTTCTGGGCGGATGCCCCGGCGACAGGTCCAGCCGGCACCGCCGACGAGGATGCCGCTGCAGCCCGCCCCGTGCCGTCCCCCCCGGCGCTGAGCACGGAACCGGGGCATGCATCGTCCACGGACACCAGCCAGGAACCACCGAAGTCGCCGGCAACGCGCGCCACCGTCGACGCGACCGGGATCGGAGCGAATGGTGACGGTGCCGGCAGCCCAAGCCTGGGATCACGCACGAGCGAGATCGAAACCGGCGGCAGAACCGGTTCCGTGACAGGGACTGACACATCTGGCACCACGACCGCCGGCCCATTCCCAAGCGTCACGGCAACCGGCTCCGATACGAATCGCGACAGCGGAGATCCGGCGGAGCAAGTCCCCGGCGAAAGCGCCGGCCGCGGGGCAGGCACGGCGGCGTCCGCCGCCGTCATCGACGACGGCCAACGGGTCGAGATCGCCTTCAGCGGCCCCTGCTGGGTCGACATCCGCGACGCCTCCGGCGAGGTCCAGCTGTTCGGCGAGATGGCCGATGGCGACCGTGAGATCCTGGGCGGCGAGCCACCCTACTCGCTGGTGATCGGCAACGCCGTCGCCACCGAGATCCGTGTCGGCGGGCAGCCCTTCGACGTCAATGCCGTGGCCCGAGGCAATGTCGCCCGCTTCGAACTCGACCCGCAGCAGCTGCCGCTGCCGGCCGCTAACGCGCCGACCACCGACTAAGGCCCCATCGACGTCATGGCAAAGAAGATTCAGGCCATCCGCGGCATGCACGACGTGCTGCCGCAGCAGAGCCCCCGCTGGCAGTTTCTGGAGGACCGCGCCCGCGCCGTGCTTGAGCGTTACGGCTACGCCGAGATGCGCACGCCGCTGGTGGAGGTGACGGAACTGTTCAAACGCTCCATCGGCGAGGTCACAGACATCGTCGAAAAGGAGATGTACAGCTTCGAGGATCGCGGCGGCGACAATCTGGCCCTGCGACCCGAGGGCACCGCCAGTTGCGTGCGGGCGGCCATCGAGCACGCGCTGCTGGACCACCCCCAGCGCATCTGGTACCGCGGGCCCATGTTCCGCCGCGAGCGCCCGCAGCGCGGTCGCTATCGCCAGTTCCACCAGATTGGTGTCGAGGTGTTCGGCCTCGACGGCCCCGACGTGGACCTGGAGGTGATCCTGCTGACCCGCCGGCTGTGGCAGGCATTGGGACTCGACAACCTGCGCCTGGAGCTGAACAGCCTCGGCGATGCCGACGAGCGGGCACGCTACCGCGAGGCCCTGGTGGCCTACCTGCTGGCGCATCAGGACGCCCTCGACAGCGACAGCGCCAAACGGCTGCACAGCAACCCGTTGCGGGTGCTGGACTCAAAGCATCCGGACATGCAGGCCGTGATCGCCGCCGCGCCGAGCCTGCTGGACTTTCTCGGCGAGACCAGTCGCCGCCACTTCGACACCCTGTGCGCCGGGCTCGACGCCGCCGGCGTGGCGTTTCAGGTCAACCCGCGGCTGGTGCGCGGGCTGGACTACTACAACCGCACCGTGTTCGAGTGGATCACTGAAGACCTGGGCGCCCAGGGCACGGTCTGCGCCGGTGGACGTTACGACGGCCTGGTGGCCCAGCTCGGTGGCCGACCGACCCCGGCGGTTGGCTTCGCCCTTGGCGTGGAGCGGCTGATCGAGCTGCTGGATGCCGACTGCGTCACGCCAGGCCCGGACGCCTATCTGGTGGCGGTGGGCGAACAGGCGCAGAACCAGGCCCTGCTACTCGCCGAGCGCCTGCGCGACAGCATGCCAGGCCTGCGTCTGCTGTGCCATTGCGGCGGCGGCAGCTTCAAGAGTCAGTTCAAGAAGGCCGACCGCAGCGGCGCCCGGGTTGCGCTGGTGCTGGGCGAGGACGAGCTGCAGCAGGGCACCATCGGCGTCAAGCCACTGCGCCACGACGGACCACAACAGCAGGTCGCCATCGCCGATCTGCCGGCCCTGCTGGCGCGGCCGGATACCGAACCGACGCCGGCGGCGCAACACGCATCCACCGATCAGTGACCAGCGATTTTCGGCTACCCGATCACTGACCATCGATTACTGATCATCGATTACCGATTACAGGGCAAGACGGAGAGTGCACCCATGGCAGAGCTGCTGACGGACGAAGAAAAGGTCGAAGCCATCAAGAAGTGGTGGAAGGCGAACGGCGTGTCGGTGGTGGCGGGCGTCGTCATCGGCCTGGGCGCGGTGTTCGGCTGGCGCGGCTGGGTCAGCTACCAGACAGGCGTGGCGCAGCAGGCGTCCATCGCCTTCGAGCAGTTGCTGGCCACCGCCGCCACCGGTCAAGTGGAGGCCACCGAGCTCCAGGCCGGCAGCATCGTCGACGACTTCGGCGGCACCCCCTATGCCATGTTCGCCGACCTGGCCCTGGCCCGGACGCGGGCTGACGCCGGCGATCTGCCGGGCGCTGCGCTGGCGCTGGAGGCCGCCATCGGGCGCGCACCGGAGCCCGCCCTGGCCCGGCTGGCGGCGCTGCGCCTGGCGCGGGTGCTGATCGCCGACGACCAGCTGGAGCGCGCCGCGGACGTCATCGACCAGCACGACGACGACGCCGCCTTCGCGGCGGACTTCGCCGCCCTGCGCGGCGACATCGCCCTGCGACAGGGACGTGCGGATGCGGCCCGCACCGCCTACCGTGCCGCCATCGACGGCGGTGCCGGCAACAGCCGGCTGATCGAGTTGAAGCTCGAGAACCTGCCGGCCACCGATGCATCCTGAGGGCCGGCGCATGAAGGCCACCAGAACCTCCAGCACATCACCGGCGCCCACGCGACGGCCAGTGTGGCCGCCCGGGCTGCTGCCAGTCGTGCTGCCAGCCATGCTTTTGGCCGCGCTGCTGTCCGGCTGCAGTGCCGTGCCCTGGATCGGCGGCGAGAAGGATCCGACCCCGCCGACGCCGATCGACAAAAAGCTGACGCAGGAAGTCAGCCCGCGGGTGCTATGGAAGACGCGCATCGGCAAAGGCACCCGCGAGCGGCAGCTGCGCCTGATCCCGGTACTGGCGGACGGCAAGCTGTTTGCCGCCGATCCCGCCGGGCGCGTCGTCGCGGTCTCCCCCGCAGACGGTCGCGTGCTGTGGGAGTACAAGACCGAGCGCAAGGCCCGGATCCCGTTCAGCGGTGGCCCGGCGGTGGCGGACGGCACCCTGGTGGTGGGCTCCAGCAACGGTGATCTGCTGGCCCTGTCAAGCCGCGACGGCACGCTGAAGTGGCGCATCCGTCTCGGCAGTGAGATCCTGGCGGTGCCGCTGATCGTCAACGACCTGGTGGTGGTGCACACCATCGACGACAGCGTCTACGGCATCGCGCTGGCCGACGGCAGTGAGCGCTGGCGCTACGACTATCCGGCACCGGTACTGACCCTGCGCGGCAGCAGCACGCCGGCAGAGGCCGATGGCGGCGTCATCGTCGGTCTTGCCGGCGGTCGGCTGCTGTACCTTGAACTGGAACAGGGCATGCCGGTGTGGGAACTCACCATCACGCCGCCGCGCGGACGCAGCGAACTGGACCGCATCGCCGACATCGATGCCGATCCGGTGGTGGTGGGCAACATCGCCTATGTGGCCACCTACAACGGCGACCTCGCCGCGGTGGACATCGCCGCCGGCATGATCCTGTGGCGTCGGGAGCTGTCTGCCCACGCCGGGCTCACGGCCGACGGATCCGCCCTGTATGTGACCGACTCCGAGGACAACCTCTGGGCCGCGGAACCGACCGACGGCGCTGGCCTGTGGCGACAGGAGGGGCTGCTGCACCGACGCTTGACGGCCCCGGCCCTGAGCGGCAACGCCCTGGTGGTGGGGGATATCGACGGCTACCTGCACCTGGTCTCGCGCCGCGACGGACGCATGCTGGGCTACACCCGAGTTGCCAAGGACCGCATCGGCCACCGACCGGTGGTGGCCAACGGCATCGTCTACATCTACGCCAACGACGGCACCCTGGCGGCCGTGCGCATCAACGCCGCGGCCGGCGACCAGGCCGGCGATCAGGCACCCGCCGCGGCTGCGGCTTCCGCCACACAGGACTGAGCCATGCTCCCGGTGATCACCCTGGTCGGACGGCCGAATGTCGGCAAGTCGACGCTGTTCAACCGCCTCACGCGCACCCGCGATGCCCTGGTGGCAGACTTCCCGGGCCTGACCCGCGACCGTCAGTATGGCGTCGGCCGTGTCGGGCCGGGCCCCTATGTGATCGTCGACACCGGCGGTATCAGCGGCGGCGACGGGGTGGAGTCGCTGATGGAGCGCCAGGTGCGCCTGGCCATCGAAGAGGCCGACCACCTGCTGTTCATGGTGGACGCCCAGCACGGGCTGAGCCCGGCGGATCAGGACATCGCCCAGGTGCTGCGGCGCACCGGCAAGCCGCTGACGCTGGTGGTGAACAAGATCGACAACATCAGCCAGGACCTGGGCAGCATCGAGTTCCACGCCCTGGGGCTGGGCGACCCCGTGGCCATCGCCGCCGCCCAGGGTCGCGGTGTCAGCGCGCTGCTGGAGCAGGTGTTCCGGCAGTTGCCCGCGGAGGCCGGGGCCGATGACACGGCCGACGGCCGGGACACCGCCGAGCAGGGCACCCAGATTGCCGTGGTGGGCCGGCCGAATGCCGGCAAGTCGACCCTGATCAACCGCATCCTGGGCGAGGAACGGGTGGTGGCCTTCGACAGCCCGGGCACCACCCGCGACAGCGTGTTCATTCCCTTTGCACTCGGCGAGCGCCGCTACACCCTGATCGATACCGCCGGCGTGCGACGCCGCGCGCGGGTCAGCGACGCCATCGAGAAGTTCAGCGTCATCAAGACCCTGCAGGCCATCGAGGCATGCAATGTGGTGATTCTGGTGCTGGATGCCCGGCAAGGCATCGGCGAGCAGGACGCCACCCTGGCCGGCCACATCGTCGACAGCGGCAAGGCGCTGGTGATTGCGGTGAACAAATGGGACGGACTGGACGCGGAGCTGCGCGACCAGATCCGCGACATGATCAGCCGCAAGCTGACCTTTCTGGACTTTGCCGCGACCCACTTCATCTCCGCCCTGCACGGCAGCGGCGTCGGGCTGCTGCTGGACGAGGTGGATGCGGCCTTCGCCAACGCCGTGCGCGACCTGCCGACGCCACTACTCACCCGCCTGCTGGAGGACGCGGTGCAGGAGCATCAGCCGCCGCTGGTGCACGGCCATCGCATCAAGCTGCGGTATGCGCACCAGGGCGGGCGCAATCCGCCCATCATCGTCATCCACGGTAACCAGACCGGCGACCTGCCGGATGCCTATCGGCGTTATCTGATCAACCGGTTTCGCAAGGCACTGAAACTGGCCGGCACACCGCTGCGGCTGCAGTTCAAGACCGGCAGCAATCCCTACGAGGGCAAGCGCAACACCCTCACGGCGCGGCAGGTCAAACACCGCCAGCGCCTGAAGCGCTTCGTCGGGCGAAAGCGTTAGAGCGGGCGCTTCAGTAGCCTCTGTCTTCACCGCCGGGTGAAGGGAGGCAAAAAGGGCTGAAGGGTGACTGCGACTGCAGTCACCCTCCTCGGGCTTACTGCGCTACGTCTTCGGCGCCGAGGGGTTCGCGTTCGATCTGCGCCCGTGACTCCAGGTCGTCCAGCAATCGGTCATAGGCCGAGCGGGCCAGCGCGCTGGCCAGCACCCGTGATTCCGCCGCGCGCGCGTCGGCAGCCATGGCCGCAGGATCACCGTCGATGACCTCGAACAACTGCACCACCACCACATCGCCATCGGCGGTGACGGTGCTGGCGGCCTGAGGCGAACCGGAGTCCGGGGCCGGTCGCGGCAGGGAGAACGCCAGATCCAGCACCGCGGGATCCACATCGGCGGTGTTGCGGCCCACCGGCCCTGGCGCCAGGATCGCCGGGCCACCCTGGCCTGCATCCACCTGCGCCTCGGCCACCTCCGCCAAGGGCTCCCCGGCCTCCAGGCGCTCTACCATGGCCATCGCGGCGGCCCGGGCGGCATCTGTGGCACGGCGCTCCTGGATCAGCGTCAGCACCTGCTCTCGCACCTCCGAAAGCGGCTGCACCGACGCAGGCCGATGCTCGTCGACCCGCAGCACGATGGCCTGCATCGCCTCCGGATCCGGCTCGATCAGATCGCTGTTGCTGCCGATGGCCAGCACCTCCTCGCTGAAGGCCGCCGCGACCACACGCGGGCTGGCGAACAGACCCTCGCCGCCGGCGCGATCGAACCAGTCGCTGGTCTGCACCGACATATCCAGCGCCTCGGCGGCGGGGATCAGGCTGTCCGGCGACTCATAGGTCAGGTTGGCCAGCCGTTCGGCCAGATCGAAATAGGCCGCCTCGGCGTCACCCCGGCTCAACTCCGCCAGCAACTGCGCACGCACCTCCTCGAACGGCAGCGGCGCACCACCTTCCACGGCGGTGACCTCCAGCAGGTGATAGCCAAAACGGCTGCGCACCGGCTCGCTGAGCACGTTCGCTTCGAGGGCGAAGGCGGCCTGTTCGATGGCCGGGTCCAGCACGCCCTGATCGACCATGCCCAGATCACCGCCGGCGGCGGCACTGCCTGGATCTTCAGAGGCCTCGGCGGCGATGTCGGCGAAAGGCTCACCGGCCAGGATCCGCTCACGCAGCGCCTCCATCCGCGCCTTGACCGCTGCGGCGGCCTCGTTATCCGCATCCATCGGCACCGTCAGCAGGATATGCCGCAGGCCACGCCGCTCCGGCTGCACGAACTGCTCGATCTGCTCCTCGTAACGCGCACGCAGCAGTTGCTCGTCCACCGCCTCACTGCTGCCGGCCAGGCTGTTCGCGTCCAGCAGCAGGTAGGAGACTCGCACCTGCTCCGGCACCTGGAACAGGTCCTGATTCGCATCGTAGAACGCCTGGATCTCGGCATCGTCCGGGGCCGTCTGCGGGACATACGCGTCACGACCGAGGCGCACGAACTCGAACCGGCGTTGTTGATCGAGCAGGCGGATGGATTCGTCCACCTGCCCCGGCAGCACGAACTCGGTGCCGCTGACGGCCCGCGACAGTTGGGTGGCCAACAGACGCTGGCGCAGCTGCTCCTCGTACATCGACGGCGTCAGACCCTGCAACTGCAGCACCCGACGGTAGGTGTCGTTGTCGAACGCCCCGTTCAGCTGGAACGCCGGCTCCGCCAGGATCGCCCCGCGGACCGCGGCATCCGATGTGGCCAGACCCATGGCGCGTGAGGCGTCCAGCAGCACGGTGTCGCGGATCATGCTGTCCAGTACCTGATCGCGCAGGCGCAGACCGCCGA
Organism: Thiohalocapsa marina; assembly: GCF_008632335.1. Classification (GTDB taxonomy): domain Bacteria; phylum Pseudomonadota; class Gammaproteobacteria; order Chromatiales; family Chromatiaceae; genus Thiohalocapsa; species Thiohalocapsa marina. Next base: position 19,103 of record NZ_VWXX01000034.1, on the reverse strand, counting down.
ACAGGTCCGGGTCGTAGGCATCGCCAAGGCGGTTGCGCAGTTCCATGCGCGTGCGCTGGACGTTCTGGTTGAACTGGCGCTCGGTAATCTCGTGGCCGTTGACCTTGGCCACCACCGGATCGCCCCCGACGCCGAGATACGACTGGATGCCCCACAGGGCGAAGGGAATGCTGATGAGGATGACGATCGCCCATGCGACCCACCCCTGCGCCCGCTCTCTGATCTCCGACAACATGATCGCGCCTCGGGATGCTGTAAGTCTGCTGGTTGGAGGTGGCACGGCATCTGGGCCGTACGTTTTCGGACGTGCACAAACAAAAAGCGGGGTACCTGCAACAGATACCCCGCTTTCTATCGGCATTGGCGGAGTGGACGGGACTCGAACCCGCGACCCCCGGCGTGACAGGCCGGTATTCTAACCGACTGAACTACCACTCCTAATGTTTGCGCTTCCAGCGCTGCTACCAGGGCCGGTCAGTACCCGTGGCAACCATTGTCAGACTTGTGTCTGCGTCCCTCGACGTAAGCCCAGTATCTTAATGGAAAGAATCGCACTGGTCCAGCTTTTTTTTCGTCGTTCTGGGCGACGGTCCGGCCAATGAGCAGATTGGTTCTTGCAACCCGTTTTCCGGCCCGCGTTTTGGTGGGTGCTGCAGGGATCGAACCTGCGACCCTCGCCTTGTAAGGGCGATGCTCTCCCAGCTGAGCTAAGCACCCGGTATGTCCATGGACGGCGGAAGCGTCGCCAAGTCCATGGGTGGTCGGACGATATCGGACCCCGTCACTGCGGTGTCCTGCGCTCCCCCGACCCGAACTCCTTACTGTACGGCGTCCTTCAGGGCCTTGCCGGCCTTGAACGACGGCGTCTTGGACGCGGCGATCTGGATCACGTCGCCGGTCTGCGGGTTACGCCCGGTGCGCGCCGCGCGATGCTTCACGGAGAAGGTGCCGAAGCCGATGATCGACACGGTGTCACCTTCCTTGAGGGCGACAGCGACGGAGTCGGTCAGAGCGTCCAGCGCGCGGGCCGCGGCCGCCTTCGGAATGTCTGCCGCCTCTGCCATGGCATCGATCAGTTCAGATTTGTTCATACGTCCTCCTGTGTCGTGTAAACACTCGTTACGGAAGTCCAGCCTGATCGACGCAGCAACAGCCGCCTTTCGATCGTCTCCGCCGCGGCTCGAACGAGTGCGGGGATTGTTGTCGAGCACCCGCGCGACTGTCAAGCAATGTTCCAGCTGCCCGACGAGCCGCCAGGCCGCGCCATCAGTGATGTGTGCGCACGCCGCCGCGCTTTTTCTCGTCCTTCTTGGCCACCGGGGGTGCCTTCTCCGCGGCGGTCTCGTCAGCGGCCACCGTAGCGTCACCCTTCGCGCCGGGTTGTTCACACAACGCCACCTGCAGCACTTCGTCTACCCAGCGCACCGGCCGAATATCCAGACTTTGCTTAATGTTTTTTGGAATATCCACCAGGTCGCGCGCATTCTCGTGCGGGATCAACACGGTCTGGATGCCGCCCCGATGGGCCGCCAGCAGCTTCTCCTTGAGGCCGCCGATTGGCAGCACCTCACCCCGCAGGGTGATCTCACCGGTCATTGCCACATTGGACCGCACGGCGATCTTGGTCAGGGCAGACACCAGTGCAGTACACATGGCCACGCCGGCACTGGGGCCATCCTTGGGCGTCGCCCCCTCGGGCACATGGATGTGCAGGTCGAACTTCTGGTGGAACTCTGGATCGATCCCCAGGGACTCCGCACGGCTGCGCACAACGGTCATGGCCGCCTGGATGGACTCCTGCATCACGTCGCCGAGCTGGCCGGTGTAGGTGAACTTGCCCTTGCCCGGTACCAGCGCGGACTCGATGCGCAGCAGTTCGCCACCCACCTCGGTCCAGGCAAGCCCGGTGACCTGCCCCACCTGATCGTGTTCTTCGGCCAGGCCGAAGCGGAAGCGGCGCACCCCAAGATACTTCTCCAGCGCCTTGGGCGTCACCGCCACGGTGCTGTCGCGTTTCTTCAGCAGCACCTCCTTGACCACCTTGCGGCAGATCTTTGAGATCTCGCGCTCAAGGTTGCGCACCCCGGCCTCGCGGGTGTAATAGCGGATGATGTCGCGCACAGCCGCCTCGCGGATGGCCAGTTCGCCGTCCTTGAGGCCGTTGTTCTTCATCTGCTTGGGGATCAGATAGCGCTCGGCGATGTTGACCTTCTCGTCTTCGGTGTAGCCCGACAGGCGGATCACCTCCATGCGGTCGAGCAGCGCCGGCGGGATGTTCAGCGTGTTGGCGGTGCCGACGAACATCACCTCGGACAGGTCGAAGTCCACCTCCAGGTAATGGTCGTTGAAGCTGGAGTTCTGTTCCGGGTCCAGCACCTCGAGCAGCGCCGAGGCCGGATCGCCACGGAAGTCCATGGCCATCTTGTCGATCTCGTCGAACAGGAAGAAGGCGTTGCGCGAGCCGGCCTTGGACAGCAGCTGGATGATCTTGCCCGGCAGCGCGCCGATGTAGGTGCGCCGGTGGCCGCGGATCTCCGCCTCGTCGCGCACGCCGCCCAGCGACATGCGCACGAACTTGCGGTTGGTAGCGCGGGCGATGGACTGTCCCAGCGAGGTCTTGCCGACACCCGGCGGCCCCACCAGGCACAGGATCGGCCCCTTGAGCTGGCGCACCCGCTGCTGCACCGCCAGGTACTCCAGGATGCGCTCCTTGACCTTTTCCAGGCCGTAGTGGTCGGCATCCAGCACCTTTTCCGCCACGCGGATGTCGTTGCGGATGCGGGTGCGCTTTTTCCACGGCACCGACACCAGGGTGTCGATGTAGTTGCGCACCACGGTGGCCTCCGCGGACATGGGCGACATCAGCTTCAGCTTGTTCAGCTCGGCGCCGGCCTTCTCCTTCACATCCTTGGGCATGCCGGCGGACTCGATGCGCTTGCCCAGTTCTTCCAGCTCGTTGGGCACATCCTCCAGCTCGCCGAGCTCCTTCTGGATGGCCTTCATCTGCTCGTTGAGATAGTACTCGCGCTGGTTCTTCTCCATCTGCCGCTTCACGCGGCCGCGGATGCGCTTCTCCATCTGCAGGATGTCGTTTTCCGACTCCATCAGCCCCATCAGGTGCTCAAGCCGCTGCTGCACGTTCACCATTTCGAGCACGTGCTGCTTTTCGTCCAGTTTCAGCGCCATGTGCGCGGCCATGGTATCTGCCAGGCGACCGGCGTCATCGATGCTGGACAGCGAGGTAAGCACCTCCGGCGGCACCTTCTTGTTCAGCTTGACGTACTGGTCGAACAGGCCGACCGCCGAGCGCATCAGCACCTCCTGCTCGCGCTCGTCCACCTCCAGCACCTCGTCCAGGGGCCGAACCACCGCGGCAAAGGCGTCCTCGGCGGTGATGAAGGACGTCGCCTTCGCCCGGCGATGCCCCTCCACCAGCACCTTGACGGTGCCGTCGGGCAGCTTCAGCAACTGCAGGATGTTGGCCAGGGTGCCGATGCTGTGCAGATCCTTCACCGCCGGGTCATCGACATCCGCGTTCTTCTGCGCGATCAGCAGGATCTGCTTGTCGCTGGTCATGGCCGAGTCGAGCGCTTTGATCGACTTGTCGCGGCCGACGAACAACGGGATGACCATGTGCGGGTAGACCACCACGTCGCGCAGCGGCAGCACCGGCACCTCCTGCTCGGCGGTCATGGGGTAGTTCTGGTCGGTTCGGCTCGTGCCCATAGAATCAGTCTCGGGTAATGCGCGCGTGGCTGGCGTGGGCTGGTCCACCCTGAGGTACAACGCACCAGTCGCACGCCGGTTGTAGACGTTGCCCAGTACCTGATTGGAGGTTAGGGCATGGGGCAGACGGTTCAATCGGCAGCGCGAATGGATGGCACCGATCGGTCGTGTCCAAGGCCAGCACCGATGACGGGCATGACACCGGTTGCAGACGCCAACGGCCAGCGCCCGTCACCGGCGCAGCCGTCGGGTTAGCCGTCAGAACGGACGCGCTCAGTCGGACGCAGCCAGCCGCTGCTGCGGCTCGCCACCGTCGTAGATGATGAAGGGCTTGTTCTCGCCATCGATAACGGAGGAGTCCACCACCACCTTGCTGACGCTGTCCATGGAGGGCAGATCGTACATGATGTCCAGCAGCACCTGCTCCATGATGGTGCGCAGGCCACGGGCGCCGGTCTTGCGCTCCATGGCCTTGACGGCGATGGCCCGCAGGGCATCTTCACGCAGTTCGAGCTCGCAGTTCTCCATGGAGAACAGGCGGCCGTACTGCTTGTACAGCGCGTGCTTCGGCTCGGTGAGGATGCGGATCAGGGCGTCGACGTCGAGTTCCTCGAGGGTGGCCATCACCGGCAGGCGGCCGACGAACTCAGGGATCAGACCGTAGCGGATCAGGTCCTCCGGCTCGACATTGGCCAGCAGCTCGCCGACGCGGCGGTCGTCATCCTTGCTGTGCACCTCGGCGGAGAAGCCGATGCCACCCTTGCGGCTGCGTTGCTGCACCACCTTGTCTAGCCCGGCGAAGGCGCCGCCGACGATGAACAGGATGTTCGAGGTGTCCACCTGCAGGAACTCCTGCTGCGGGTGCTTGCGCCCGCCTTGGGGTGGCACCGAGGCCACGGTACCCTCGACCAGCTTGAGCAGTGCCTGCTGCACGCCCTCACCGGAGACATCGCGGGTGATGGAGGGGTTGTCGGCCTTGCGCGAGATCTTGTCGATCTCGTCGATGTAGACGATGCCGGTCTGCGCCTTCTCGACGTCGTAGTCGCACTTCTGCAGCAGCTTCTGGATGATATTCTCCACATCCTCGCCGACGTAGCCCGCCTCGGTCAGGGTGGTGGCGTCGGCGATGGTGAAGGGCACGTTCAGCAGCCGCGCCAGAGTCTCTGCCAGCAGCGTCTTGCCCGAACCGGTGGGGCCGATCAGCAGGATGTTGCTCTTGGCGATCTCGACGTCTTCCTTGGCGTCTGCCGCCTCCAGGCGCTTGTAGTGGTTGTAGACGGCAACGGACAGGACCTTCTTTGCCTGCTCCTGGCCGATGACGTACTGGTCCAGGCTTTCCTTGATCTCCCGCGGCTTGGGCAGCCGACTGGTGGCCTCGCCCATGCCCTCCTGCATCTCTTCGCGGATGATATCGTTGCAGAGCTCGACGCATTCGTCGCAGATGAACACCGACGGGCCGGCGATCAGCTTGCGGACCTCGTGCTGGCTCTTGCCGCAAAAGGAGCAATACAGCAGTTTGCCTTCGTCAGGTTTTCCGTGACTATTACCGCTCATGGATGATGGTCTCTCCGGGGGACGATCGCGCAGGGTGCAATGGAGCGCACCAACAGGCAGACGCCCCAATCATAATGGTTTGACGAACCATGACAAGACGTAGACGGACCCGATGCCTGATGCAGGACAAGCATCGGGGGCCGCCGCCGCCCGCCATGGGCCGTGAGGAGGGGAGCCTGGAAGGTCGATCAGGGCTTTGCCGGCGCTTCGCCGCGGCTGTCGAGCACCTTGTCGATCAGGCCGTATTCCATCGCGGCCTCGCCGCCCATGAAGCGGTCGCGCTCGGTATCCTCGGCGATCTTCTCCAATGGCTGCCCGGTGTGATGGGCCAGGATATGGTTCAGTTGATCGCGAATGTGCAGGATCTCGCGGGCATGGATGTCGATGTCCGTCGCCTGCCCCTGGAAGCCGCCCAGCGGCTGGTGGATCATCATGCGCGAATGCGGCAGGCAGAAACGCTTGCCGGCGGCACCGCCGGCCAGCAGCAGCGCGCCCATGCTCGCCGCCTGGCCGATGCACATGGTGCTGACATCCGGGCGGATGAAGCGCATGGTGTCGTAGATGGCCAGCCCTGCGGTGACCGAGCCGCCCGGGGAGTTGATGTAGAAGTGGATGTCCTTGTCCGGGTTCTCCGACTCCAGGAACAGCAACTGTGCCACCACCAGATTGGCGACATGGTCCTCCACCGGACCCACCAGGAACACCACCCGTTCCTTGAGCAGGCGCGAAAAGATGTCGAACGAGCGCTCGCCCCGGGCGGTCTGCTCGATGACCATCGGAATCAGTCCGAGGGCCTGCGGATTCCAGCTCGACTGAGCCAATTCGGGATTCATGCGTGTGCTACCTCGCACCATGGCGGTAATAATCCTGTCTTTGGCGGTATGTCGGGCCGCGCCGCCAGATCGCAAGGCGGAACGCGGCCGGATTGCAAGCCGGATCGCCAATGGGCTCGCAGGCGCGTTGCCGGCGCAACCGCAGCGGCGACCCCCGCCGACAGGCCAATCAGTCGCGCTCGCTGCGGGTGACCGCCTCGAACGTCGACGGCTCGTCGACTACCGTGGCTTCCTCCAGCAACCGCTCCACCATCATCTCCTCGGTGACCATGGCCTCGATCTGCTGCAAGCGCTGCGGATCGGCGTAGTAGTAGTCGATGACCTCCTGCGGCGTATCGTAGGTGTCGGCCATTTCCTCCACCGCGGCGCGCACCCGCTCCGGGTCCGCCGTGATCTCATGGCGCCGGACCGCCTCGCCCGCCAGCAGGGCCAGCACCACACGACGGCGCGCGCTGTCGGCAAAGATGTCGTCCGGCAGCTGAAACCCGCCGGCGCCACCACCCATGTTGCGCTGCATCTGCTCCTTGAAGCCCTTGATCTGCTCGCTGACCAGGGCCTGCGGCACCTCCATGGGGTTGGCCTCCACCAGGGCGTCCAGCACCTGCTCCTTCACCTGCGCCTCGATGCGCTGCTTCAGCTCGCGCTCCATGTTGCCGCGGATATCGGCGCGGAACTTGTCCATGTCGCCGTCTTCGACGTCGAAGGCGGCCATGAAATCGGCATCCAGCGGCGGCAGCTCGACCTCGGCAACCTCCTTGACCTGGACCTGGAAGCGGGCCGGTTTACCGGCCAGTTCGGCCACGTGGTAGTCCTCCGGGAAGGTCACCTCGACCACACGCTCGTCGCCGGCCGCCGCGCCGACCAGCTGCGCCTCGAAATCGGCGATCATGCGTCCCTCGCCCAGCACGATCTGGGTGCCTTCGGCGCTGCCGCCCTGGAAGAATTCACCGTCAATGGTGCCCTGGAAGTCGACGGTCAGGCGGTCACCATCAGCGGCCTGGCGATCCACCGGCGACCAGGTCTTGCGCTGCTCGCGCAGCCGCTCGATCATGGCGTCCACGTCGGCCTCGGTCACCTCGGCCACCGGGCGCTTGATCTCACGGCCGGCCAGGCCGACCAGTTCCACCTGGGGCATGACCTCGAAATTGGCCACATAGGCATAGCGTCCCGCGGCCTGGTCGATGTCCGGCTCGATCTCGGGCATGCCCGCCGGACGCAGCTCCTGCTGGCTGATGGCCTCGGGGTAGGTCTTCTGTACCGTCTCGCTGAACACCTCGTCGCGAACACTCTCGCCGTAGCGCTGGCGCAGCAGCCTTACGGGGGCCTTGCCGGGACGGAAACCCGGCAGCCGCGCCTGGCGTGCGAAATCGCGCAGGCGCTTGTCCACCTCCTGCTCGATCTCCTCCGACGACAACTCCACCCGCATCCGGCGGACGAGGCCCTCGCCATTCTCGACAGTCACTTGCATCTGGGTCATCTCCTGATCTTGGTGCCCGAAAACCTTGCAAAAGCTCGCCAGTATATCCGCCGGACCCCTCGCGAGCAAAGCACGGAATGGACGGCTTGCGCATGCGTAACCTGCTGGCTAGTCTTCAGAGCAGGTGTGCGCTGAGAACCGCGTTTGCGGTTTGCGTGCGGATTTTTCGGCAGGATGCCCATCCACCAAGCGGCTTCCTTATGAAGCGTCGAATGCCCCACCGCCCGTTCCATCCCGACCCGCCCGTCGACTCCGTCGACGCGCTCGCGGCACCGCTCCGTATTCGGCCTCTGCTCGCGGCCTGCGGCCTGATCGCGCTCGCCTGCGGCCAGGCGGCAATGGCCGCGACGGACACCGAGGCGCATCGCTTGCTGGACGCGGGCCGGCGCTTCGAGCACGGCGTCGGCGCCCCGCAGGACATCGACCGCGCGCTGCGGCTGTACTGCAGGGCCGGCGATCTCGGCCTGGCGGAGGCCAGCTACCACCTGGGCTGGCTCTACAGCAGCGGTCGCGTCGGCACGGTGGACGAGGTGCTGGGCGCCGCCTGGTACAAGGCCGCCCAGGCCGCCCGGCATCCGCAGGCCGAGACGCAACTGCGCCAGCTCGGCGCGCTCGATGCGCCGCTCGACCAGCCGCCCGAGTGCGTACTCAAGGCCGCGTTGCGGGAACGACGCCTGCCGGCAACCGCCACCCAGCCGGGCGCGCACGCACCGCCCATGGCAGACATCGCCCCGCTGGCCGCGCGCGAGATCGGCCACGCCGACATTGTGTCGCTGGTCCGCTACCTGGCGCCGCAGTATCGACTGCCGCCGGAACTGGTGCTGGCCGTCATCGCGGCGGAGTCCAACTTCAATCCCGACGCCCACTCGCCCAAGGACGCCCGCGGCCTGATGCAGCTCATCCCCGAGACCGCCGCGCGCTTCGGCGTGAGCAACCCCTGGAACCCCATCGACAACCTGCGCGGCGGCATGGCCTACCTGCGCTGGCTGCTCGATCACTTCAACGGCGACCTGGAACTGGCCCTGGCCGGCTACAACGCCGGCGAGAACGCCGTCATCCGCCACGGCGGCATTCCGCCCTACCCTGAGACCCAGGCCTACGTCCGGCAGATCAGGCAGCGCCTCGGTCGCCAGTCCACCGGCCCCGTGTCCGTCATCCGTGGCCAGCACATGGACGGCCAGGGCGATGGGGGTTGAGTATGGCCGCCCGCCAGACAGCGCCACAGGAAGAACCCGATATGCAACATGACCGGCCGGACGCATCGCATCCGCCACCTGCCGACGTCACTTGCGCCGTCACCGTGCTGATGCCGTGCCTCGACGAGGCGGCAACAATCGGGCGCTGCATCGACAAGGCTCGACGCTTCCTGCAGACCCACGACATCGCCGGCGAGGTACTGGTAGCCGACAACGGCAGCAGCGACGGCTCCGCTGAGATCGCCACCGCCCGTGGCGCGCGCGTCCTTCATGTGCAGCAGAAGGGGTATGGCAATGCGCTCATGGCAGGTATTGCCGCGGCCCGGGGAGAATTCGTCATCATGGGCGATGCGGATGACTCCTATGATTTCGCCAATCTGGAACCGTTTGTGCAGGCCCTGCACGGTGGTTTTCAACTGGTCATGGGAAACCGTTTTCAAGGCGGTATTCGCGCCGGCGCCATGCCCCCCTTGCATCGCTATCTCGGCAACCCGCTGCTCTCCGGGGTCGGTCGCATCTTCTTCAACAGCCCGGTTGGAGATTTCCATTGCGGCCTGCGCGGATTCAGCCGACAGGCGATTCTTGGTCTCGATCTCCGCTCCACCGGAATGGAGTTTGCCTCGGAAATGGTCGTCAAGGCATCCATTGAAGGCCTTCGCATCACGGAAGTGCCGACGACATTATCCCCGGATGGTCGCGACCGGCCACCGCATCTGCGAAGCTGGCGCGACGGCTGGCGCCATCTCAGGTTTCTGCTGCTCTACAGCCCCGACTGGCTCTTTTTCTACCCGGGCATCGTCTTGTTTGCTGCCGGCCTGATGGCTTCAGCCTGGCTTCTGCCAGGACCGCGAACAGTGCTCGGCCTCAACCTTGACATCCACACTCTGCTGTTCGCCGCCGCCGGCATGATACTGGGCCTGCAGTCCATCTCCTTCGCGTTTTTTGCAAAGCTTTATGGCATGCGGGCCGGTTTCCTGCCGCCGACAGCACTCGGACTCAAGATTGCCGAAAAGTTCCGGCTCGAGCACGGTCTGATTCTCGGGCTTATCATTTTGCTTGGCGGCATCTCCGGCTCCGTCTTCGCTGTTGGACGCTGGGGTGCCGAAGGATTCGGAGACCTGGTCCCCGGCTCAATGATGCGCCTGATCATTCCGTCAGCCACCGCCGTCATCATCGGTGTGCAGATCACGCTCAGCGCGATGCTTTTAGGCGTGCTGCAAATTCCAGTTCGCGACCATCAAATCGCATCTAAAAAATGACAGCGTATCAGCAATTTTCGACTCCAGTCTGACGTCAGATACCGACCGAACTGCCCGTGAACGCAAAGAACCGCACGCCAAGAAAGTTGAATACCATTGCGCTCAAAGAGCCTGCCGCCAACGGCAAGACCGGCCATGCCCCCAGTGATGGCCACTGTAGAAGAAATGCGGAATAGACACCCAGGTTCAGCAGCGCCCCGACGGATTGCACCGTAAAATAGCGCGCATATTCCCGCTTGCGATTCGCCGAGGAGCGGTGCGTGAACGTAAAACGACGATTCAACGCCCAGGTAGCAGACACCGCGAGCGAAAACGAGAGCAGACGGGCTTCATACAGGCCCCAGTCACCAGCCCGCACCAACACAGTCAGGATGACCGCTTCAACAGCGAAGCCAACACTGCCAACAATGGCGAAGCGCCACACCTCCGCTGCCGTATGGACGATCCTGCCTCGCTGGTGCTTGGGCGCTGAAGGCTCATCATCCCCAGCGATCGATCGAAAGCCGCTACGGTAATGATTCACGGAATCCAAAACCGCGTCGGCAGGCCCAGCCGCTCCCCGGCGGCCTTGAGCGCTCGCTTGGCCCCGGCATCGCCGTGCACCAGACGCACCTCGCGCGGCGGCCGCGGGATGTCGCCGATGAACCGCAGCAGATCCTGCTGATCGGCATGGGCCGAATAGCCGCTGAGCGTATGCACCTGGGCACGAGTATCGTAGCGGCGACCATCGAGCATCACGTAGCCGCCGCGCGGGCCATAGCGCTGGATGTCGCGCCCCGGCGTGCCGGCGGCCTGGTAGCCGACGAACAGGATGTCGTGGCGCGGATCCTCGAGCATGGCCTTGAGATAGTTCACCACCCGGCCGCCGGCGCACATGCCGCTCGCGGCGATGACGATGGCGGGGTGTCCGCTATGGGCCAGGTAGTTGACCATGCGCGCGTGATCGCTGTGGGCATCCACCGTCACCAACTGCTCGAAGGCTAGCGGGTGCCGGCCTTCGGCCACCCGCCGCTTGGCCTCGGCATCCCAGAGCGCACGCAGACGCCGGTAGCCGGCGGTGAAATCCGCCGCCAGCGGCGAATCGAGCACGATCTGCACGTCATCCCATGTCAGCCGCTCGCCATGGGCGTCCATGACCGGCTCGCCCTGATGCTGATGGATCAGTCCTTCTAGCTCGTAGAGCAGCTCCTGGGTACGGCCAATGCTGAAGGCCGGGATCAGTACCGTGCCCCGGTTGCTCAGCGCGTGCTCAACGGTCTGGCGCAAGTGTACCGCACGCGTCTCCCGGTCCTCGTGACAACGGTCGCCATAGGTGCTCTCCAGCACCAGGATGTCTGCACGCTCCGGCGCCTGGGGGTCTGGCAGCAGCGGGGTATGCGGCGCACCGAGGTCGCCGGAGAACACCACCCGCGTCTCCGTGCCAGTCTCATGCAGGTCGCACTCCACATAGGCCGAACCCAGGATGTGCCCGGCCGGCTGCAGGCGGATACGCAGACCCGGCTCACCCGCCACCACCTCGTGCCACTGGCCATAGGGCAGCGCCCGGATGCGCTGCCGCAACACCGCCAGCACACGCTCGATGAGACGGGCATCGCGGGTGAAGCCGACCTTGAGCGCGTCCTCCAGCACCAGCGGCAGCAGTTCCGCCGAGGCCGGACTGCACAGGATGGGACCACGGTAGCCCGCCGCCAGCAGGTAGGGCAGCCGGCCCACATGATCGATGTGAACATGGGTCAGCACCAGCGCCTGAATCGGCGCCACCGCAAAGCGCACCTGCAGACGCTCCGCAGCCGCCCCGTCCGGCCCCGCCTCGGCACCCTGGAACAGCCCGCAATCCACCAGCAGCGAGCGCCCGTCGGCCAGCATCAGCTCATGACAGGAGCCGGTCACGCCATCAACGGCACCGTGATGTCGAATTTCCATGAACGTGGCTCCTGCCAGTGTGCGTCTACTCTTCGATACCGGGACAACGCCACTATAATGCAAACCCTGGTTCCCGTTCAGGTTTCGGTGAAGACTGATCTCCCCAGCCGCACCGCGAATCGCATTCGAACCCGAGGTCCGCCGAGGCTGGGCGACGGAGCAATCCATGAAGCCACCCAACGGCAAACGACGAGCTACGCGAGCGCTCCGAACAGACGACCCCACAACCAGCGCCCGAGGAGAACGAGCAACACACCAACAACCACCAACAGCGCAACCAACGAAACCCAATTAGCTACCCGCTGCAGCGTCGACAGCTCGAACGCGAACGGCCGGTAACTGGCAAACCGCAGGGCCTGCTCGCGCTGATCCACGCGAAAGGCGTCCCAGGGCTCGCAGCCGTTTTCTTCCGGATAGAGCAGGCAGGCCGGATTGCGCAGGTTGAGGGCGCCATCGCCCACCTCCTGCAGGATCGGCCCCTCCCGCAGCGGCTCGGGCTTAAAGGCCTCCAGCCGATAGCCGTAGAGGGGGTTGTAGCACCAGAGCGGCGACTCGCCCCGCACCAGCGCATCCATGGTCACGGGCTCACTGCGCGTCGGGTCGCGCGCGTCGGCGATGCGGTGGATGCCCGGCTGCGCCTCACCGAGCTTGACGGCCTGGTAAAAGGCCACCGCCGCCGAGGGATCAAAGGTCGCCTGCTGCTCATAGAAGGTCCGATCCTCCAGCGCCGTCAGCAGCGGCACACCCAGGATGCAGGCCAACGCCGCGGCCCGCCGGAACTGGAGCTGTTCCAACGCCATGCCCGTCCAGAGCGCCAGCAGCGGCAGCAGGACGATCAGCCAACGAATGGGCGCCGTCGTGGTGCCCACCACCGGCAGGGACTTGAGCACGGCGTTCCAGCCCGGCGAGTAGAAAAGCAGCGCCAGCGGCAGCAGCAGGATCAGGGTCAGCATGGCCAGCGCCGGTGCCGCACGCATCCAGACCCTCCCCCCGGCTGAGCGCGGACGACTGCGCGCCCAGCGCACGAGTCCGACCAGTATCACCAGCAGCGGAATTAGCGTCACACCATAGGCCATTTCATGAGGCAAGAGCACCCATTCCTGGCTACGCCAGTCCTCTTGAGCGATGCCGAAGGTTTGCTGACTCGGCATGAAAAGTGCCATCAGGGCAACTTTCGCGATATCACCGAAACTGTCTAGCCCAGGCAACGGATAGAGGTTGTGAGGGAACCTGTTAATCAGCGTGATCGCACCGACCAGCTTTGTCGAACAGAGGGCCAGAGCAAGCGCAGCAGCGACAATGCCACGGCGAAAGGCCATCCAGAGTGCACCCGGTCGGCGTATGTCCAACATCGCCACAAGTGCGAGCACAGCCAGGGCCGAGGGAAGCACCAGGACAGCCATGCCGGATTGCAGCCAATAGGCAAGCACCAGCCCAGCGGATAGTGTCATGGCCAAATCAAATGATCGCAACCTATCCGATTGCCTTCCCCCAGCCAAGAGGAAGGCCGTCAGCGGCACCAACATAAACGCTTGAAAGGTAACGTGCCCAGCGAGCATACGGTGGCAAAAAAAGCCGTTAAACATGAAAACTGTGGCTGCAACCAATGCCCCAAGCAAAGACAGTTGAAATCCGTTGCGGCACAACACATACATCCCCCAAAAACCGGCCGCAGCCATCAATAGAGACGACCAATAGACGGCACGTAGTGGGTCGACCAGAAATGTTAGGAGTTGAGGCAGAGAAAAATAAACTGACTGAGGGTCCGCAAAGAATGCCTGCCCACCACAAAACGAAGGGGAGAACCAGGGTATCGTCAATAAGCCATTCTGACGAAACCACAGATAGCCGTCGAGCAAACTCGGGATAAAAAAGGCGTAATCATGTCCCAGCTTATCCTCGGAGTTTGGAAAGTAACCCGCGAAAAGCAGATGCAACAACCATAAACCCAACCCAAACCCTACCGGAGGCAGCAAGATCGAAGATCGTTCGACATTTTGGCATAGGCCCGCTTTCGCCATACTATTCCTTACGTGCCAGGCACAGCGCTGTAAGCCCAGCCAGGCGATTATGTTGATACCAAGCTAACTCCAGCCGGCAGACGGTAGCGAATGCTTCATTCACCACCTTATAATGCTTTCTCAATTGGGACCGGGGCGCGCTAACGCCACCGCGGCCGAGTCGTCCTAACCAGCGTGTAGCTGCAGCCACGGGCAGCAATGAGCCATAGAAGTAGCAGCCACACAACCGCCTAAGACCTGCGGCTTCGACAACCGCTTCCAGTTGTTCCAACCGATATCGACGACGATGTTCGAGAAACACGTCATGGTCGCTCCAAAGAGACTGAAATGCTGGCACGGTTATCACGAAAAACGCACCTGTCGCGACTTTCTCGACTACGTCGACCAGCAAGCCAAGATCATCATCCACGTGCTCTAGGACATCCATTAAGAGCACTAAATCAGCCTGTGATTTCACAAAAGCGCGCCGGAATAGCAACGACTTGCCAACCACCGAGGTATCTCGCTCCGAGTTATAAGCGGGATCCACGCATAAGGCTGACCGAGCTGTCGTTTGACGTAGCAGTTTATCCGAAAAGAAACCAGTGCCAGCGCCAATGTCTAGAATCTCCCGTATCTGCACACTCCTAACCGCATGCAGCAGCATGGAGGACTTTGCTCCATAGTACCAATGAGATTCTATTGTCTCGGCAAGGAGGTCTGCTTCTTTTAAGTCCATGAGATTTAAGGTGTGCGCTCTACGGATCGCTGTTGAACGTCTGACGCCAGACCGGGCCCACCTTGCAAGGATTCCACGATGAACAATGGTCGCGCCTTGGTCTCCATCATTACTCTGCCGAGATATTCACCAAGAATACCAACCGACAGCAATTGAATTCCGCCCAAGAAAAGCACGGTAGTGAGCAGTGACGCATAACCAGGTAGATCAACGCCGAATACCAGCGTCCTGATAATGATAAAGGAGCCATACGTAAAGGCCAACAGCGCCGCTGTCGCGCCGACATACGACCAGATACGTAAAGGCACCGTGCTGAAACTCAAAAGGCCATCCAAGGCAAAATTCCATAAACGCCAATTACTCCATTTGCTCGTTCCTGACGCACGGGACGGTCGCTCAAACCGCACACCTATGGAGCGATAACCGACCCAAGCAAAAAGGCCTTTCATGAAACGACTGCGCTCATGCAGCTGATTGATAGTGTCCACGACCCGTCTGTCAAGCAGCCGAAAATCACCACTGTTCTCAGGTATGTGAGTTGGCGACAACCAGTTGAACAGCTTGTAGAACAAGCACGCAGAGACTCGCTTGAACCAGCCGTCCCCATAACGTGTCACTCGCTCGCCGTAGACGACATCGTAACCTTCACGCCAACGGTCGACGAAGACCGGGATCAGCGCCGGGGGGTCCTGCAGGTCGACATCGATGGGGATCACCACCTCGCCCAGTGCATACCGCAACCCGGCACTTAGGGCAGCCTCCTTGCCAAAACGCCGCGATAGGTTGATCAATCGGACACGCGAATCACATACCGCCTGCGCAAGAATCTCGTCCTGAGTCCCATCCGTTGAGCCATCATTTACAAAGAGAATTTCGTATCGCCAACCACGCGTAGCTAGCTCCACCCGAACCACGTCGACGAAGCCCGCGACCAAATGCGCCTCGTTTAGGACAGGGACCACAAGAGAGATGCTGGGTGTCCCGAGACGCGAATGGAAGTTATCTTCCTGATTCATCAGACGAACCAATACTTGAGGGAGCTCGGGGAAGAAAAAACGTACTCGTTCAGACCCCTGGCTGAGGCAGAGGCGGCAACGGGCGACCCGCACGTCGCTCGGTGACGGCCTCGGTGAGGTAGACCCAGGGCGAATGCCCACGCTGGCGGCAGGTATCGATCACGCTGGCCAACAGGGCGAAGACGCGTGAACCGGTTGCGGTGCGGGTGCCGTGGCTGATCCGTCGGCTGATCACCCAGTGGCGCAGGGCGCGCTCGGCGCTGTTGTTGGTCAATGGCAGCGTCGGCTGCTGGAGCACGCGAAAGATCGCCTCCCAGTCGTTGATCAGTTCCGTCGCCAAGGCCTGGGCCTTGTGGTGGCGATGCCGATACTGCGCACTGCGCGCAGCGCGCAGTCGCGCGAGCGCCTGAGCGTGAGCGGGTGTCTGATCGGCTGGCGGCTGCGGTCCCTCGCGCGCGGCATGGATGGCCCTCATCAGCGCTTCCAGAGTGCGGCGCACCAGGCTGCCGAAGTGACGGGCCTCCTCGTCGCCGCTCTCGATCAGGCCCTGCGCCTTGCGCAGCAGATGCGCCCAGCAGCGCAGACGCTTCGGGTCGTCGCGGTCGGTAGGAGAACCAGCCATCGCTCATCAGCCAGCCTTGAAAGCCGGCCAACAGGCGCGTGACGGTGGCCTTGCCGCGCCCGGCGATGACGTAGACGGTGGTCGTGGTGGTGAGAAACACCCACAGCCACGGGCGCTGGTCGCGTTGCGGCCAGGAGGTCTCATCGGCATGCAGCAGGCCAGCGACGCCCTGTGCCTCGACGTCGGCGCAGAGCTCGGCGATCAGCTCCGCCTCGGCGGGTGCGACGACCGCCCCCGTCTCGTGCAGCGTCTGATGCAGGGTGCCAATGCTCAGGTGGACCCCGAGCCAATCATGCAGCAGTTCCTGCATGCGCGCCCGCGAGAGGCGAAAACGCAGATTCAGGGCGACGATGAAGCTCGCCAGCCCCAGACCAACCAGGCGCCATTCGCTCAGGGCAATGCCTTCCAGCATCTCCTCGCCCTGCGCCGGCTGCGCTCGGGTGCTGTGGCCACAGCCGCAGGTCACCTCCAGGTAGCGATGATCCACCAGCTCCAGGCGCAGACCCGGCGTGCCAGGGTCGCCCCGGTGCAGATCGATCGACTGGAATCCGGTGTAGACCGTCCCCGGCACCTCGGGCGGCAGCGCTTGCCCACACCGCGCACAGCACGCCGGGCGATGCCGCTCCTCGCGCTGCGCCTGAAGCACCTGCGTGCGGCCAAACCCCGGCGCCCCCGGCTGTTTGCCGGGCTTGCGTCCGCGCTGGCTGCCAGCGTGCGCGGATGGCTCGCCCGCGTCATTCAGATCGGCCAGCAAATTGACCGACAACCGGCGCAGCGTCGCCTCCGGCATTCCCTGCAGGAGGTCTTCGTCGAGTTGCTGCAGATCGTGCTGGCTGAGCTTCATGTCCGGCGGCGAAGGTGCGGTGGCGTCAGCAGAACGACTAGGCTGTTATAACGCTATGCTCGCACATCGAGCGCGAGCTGTCTTCCAGGCCGCTGATTTCGGGGGAGGGGTCTGAACGATTACCCACGGCGATCTCACCGCAATGGTCGGCGCCCGCTTCGCAAGCTCTGTTTACAAACTGAATCCATTTTCCGGAATTTGGGCCACGCAAAGTAGTGACGATTCCTCCTCACATGGGAAAAAAGAATGAATGAGCGTTTACGCAACTTTTCCAAAAAAAGTACGCGCAACCCCGTTTGCAGGCTGTAATGAAAGGATACTCAACGGAGCAATCCCAGTTTACCGCGCACGTGACATCCACGAAGAAAGAAAATTCAAACAGTCTGTCGCGGCTCACGGGCCAGCACCAAAAAAGTTCGCCACTGCACGTCAGGAAACCATTTCCGGTTATAAGAAAATCGCACCAAATCCGTGCATCAGCACTGCCAACGGAATCAGTTTTTTTAATATCGATCTTCTAATACTAGATGGGCCGCCGAGCTTCGTCCAGTGAAGATAACAAGCAAAAAATAGCGGCGCCGATGCCGTTAAAGCTTCAAGTGGATATCGATAAAGCGTAATGTTGGCAGGGTTAAAACGATTCATCTTATATTGCAACAACAGGTAGATAAAACCACCAACTGCAGCTCCTCGGATCGCCCAACTGCTATTGTTCCAGCCTCGATGGATGCCAGGCAAAAGGGCCAGCAAGAATGGCGACCAGACAAGAAAGCCGGATCGAAAATCAAAAAGACCGCCAAAAATATTCTCCAGGTATGACAGAAAGTCCGGGTTCCAAATCCGCTCCACGAATGTATCGGCATACCCACCAATCACCGAAAATTTACCGAAAACAAACCAATGGTAGAGAGCGAGCAGCAAGACACCCAGTGACGAACCAATTCCAGTCAACAAAAATGGGGGAATTCTTTTATTACCAAAACTTCCCAGCAGCCCCATAGAGGCGGGGATCACCGCTAAATGCGGTCTTGTCAGAATAGCCAATGCCAGCGCCAGACCGGAGCAAAAGAACCTACTATTTACTGATAAGTAGACGCCAAGCGAAATCCAGAACATTGCTGGTCCATGCATAAATAACTCGCTCGATGCGACGGACCACGCGGACGTGCCTAATCCCGCGGTATATGCTGCGAGCCATGCCTCGGGCCGGGCGCCCTGAGACGTAAAGATCAGGCCGAGTAACCCTACCGAAGCAGCTGTGTAGATGATTGCAGCAAGCGTTGCTGGCCATAATTCGGGCAGAACAAGCTGTAATGGAGGCAGGTCGACAGGGAAATTGATGATCTCGTGCGTTATCAGCTCTTCCGACGCCAGCGCATAAAAAGGAGCGGCCGCAAAAGCGGCTCCAGGTGGAACTGCCGAGACAGCGCCGTAGACCCCCATTCTTAAGGCCGTCATTCTGCGCGATGGCGCATAATCTACAAGCGACTCATAACCTGGTAGAAATGGCGATAAATTATGGTATAGATGCCAGGCGGAAATGGCATTTATTGCGGCATCTGCATCATAAGGTAACTCCCAATCCGCAGTTATGGAGTAAAGAATGGTTAAGGGAAAAAAAATTGATAGAAAAAAAACCCATGTTGGTCCGTCAATTACCCTCTTTATTATAGCATTTTTTAACACATTAAGAATTTTCATAAATCAAGCTTTCATTACCTTCAAATCGAAATATAATGACTTACTTACGTCGCGGCCACTATGTCTTGCAATGTCACCTTCTGTGAAGATATTGGCTGACGAACTAAATGAATCATGGGAGGGGCCCCCCGGGCCGCCGGGGACACGGGTGGTGAGCCCGGGGGCTGCGGCAGTAGCAGCGAAAAATGGAAAAGGGCGATGATATTTTGTGGG
>NZ_VWXX01000033.1 GCF_008632335.1 Thiohalocapsa marina | reverse complement strand
GATAAGCGAAGCGCATCCGCCACAGGCCACAACGGCGGATGCGCTTCGCTTATCCGCCCTACAGTATTCACCTTGTTTTGGGCGCGTTCCTTAGCGTCCAATGCTGGCCTGGGGCTTTGGCCCTGGATTCAGGCGCCGATGCGCTCCCTGACCTGCAGCGCCACCTCCAGCGCCTGGAGTCCCACGGCGCCGTGCACCAGGGGACGCCGATGGTGGCGGACGCAGTCGACGAAGGCGGCGATCTCGCGGTCAAGGGGTTTCACCGGCTCCACCTGGATGCGCTCACGGTGGATCTGCGGTCGGGCCGCATCCGGCTGCGGCACCGGCGTGGCAATGTCCAGGGTCTGCTCGACGAAGTCCAGGGACAGATAGCCCCGGGGCTGGAATACGCGAATGCGGCGCGTGGTCTTGTCGGAGACGCGGCTGGCGACGACGTTGGCGACTGTGCCGTTGACGAACTCCAGCCGGGCGTTGGCGATGTCCACGTGCTCGGTCAGCACCGGCGAGCCCACCGCCCGCACGTCGGCCAGGTCGGCGTCCACCAGGGCCAGGATGATGTCGATGTCGTGGATCATCAGGTCCGAGACGACGTCCACGTCGGTGGCCCGTTCGGTAAACCCACCCATGCGCTGGGCCTCGATGAAGCGAGGCGACTCGATCCGGCCCGCCAGCGCAGCGATGCCAGCGTTGAAGCGCTCCAGATGGCCGATCTGCAGCGTGGCGCCGGAGGCCTCCGCCAGCCGGACGATCTCTCGGCCCGCATCCAGATCAGGCGCCACCGGCTTTTCGAGCAGCATGTGCACACCCTGCTCGAGATAGGGCCGTGCCACCGGCAGATGGAGGCTTGTGGGCACCACGATGCTGACCGCATCCACACGGCCAAGCAGTGCCGACGGATCGGCAAAGGCCTCGCAGCCCGCCTCGGCGGCGACGGCGGCGGCGCGTTCGGCGTCCACATCGGCAACGCCCACCAGTTCGACGCCGGCCAGACGGGAGTAGATCAGGGCATGAAAGCGGCCCAGGTAGCCGACACCGACCACGCCGACCTTCAGTGTATCGCGCATGGGCCTAGCCACCGACATTGGGCCGCACCTGCGTCTCCTTGGCCACCGGCGGCGCGGGTTCGCCATGGTAGAGCAGGATCTGGTAGGCCAGGGTCAGGGTCATGCCCAGGGCAACCACCGCCACCAGGACAGCAAAGGGGTCGACACGACGGCGGCGGGAGTGTTTGAACATGGATGCGGGACCAGGACCTTTGGTTCTCGATCAGAGGGGGTGGAGGCCGGGACCGGTCGCTGATTCCGGGTTGCAAAGCCCGCGCTCCGGTAGCAATGATAGCGAATGACCGACGGCATCTCCACCTGGTCCATCCGCCATCCCATAGGCGTCGTCATGCTGACGCTGGCGGTGATGGTGCTGGGCGGCTTCGCCCTCGGGCGCCTGAACGTCGACCTGCTGCCGCACATCATCTACCCGGACATCCGCATTCGCGTACTGGATCCCGGCGTGCCGGCCCGGGTGATGGAGGACGAGGTCACGCGCCAGCTCGAGGAGCAGCTCGCCATCACCGAGGGCGCCGTGGCCATCCAGTCGCGCAGCAGCGAAGGCCGCAGTGCCGTGGACCTGTCCTTCCGCTACGGCGAGGACATCGACCAGGCCCTGCGCGATGCCAGTTCGCGGCTGGACCGGGCCAAGCGCTTCCTGCCCGAGAGCATCGACCCGCCCGTCATCTACAAGCGCGATCCCTTCCAGCTGCCGGTGGCGGAGTATGTGGTCAGCGCGCGCCTGATGGACCCGGTGGAACTGCGCGGCTGGGTGGACTACCGCCTGGGTCCGTCGCTGCTCACGCTGCCCGGCGTTGCCGCCGCGGAGGTGGGCGGCGGGCTTGAGCGCGAGGTCCGCGTGATCGCCGACCAGTATCGTCTGGCCGGGCTCGGGCTGGACGTGCTGGACCTGCAGTCGGCCCTGGCGGAAGCCAACCGCGACGTGCCCGGCGGCCGGCTGCTGATGCCCCACGGCGAGATCAGCGGACGCATCGGCGGGCGCTTCAACTCGGTGCAGCAGATCGTCGATCTGCCGCTGTCGGCGGAGGGTCGCGACGACCCCCTGGGACTGCTGCGCCTGAACGAGGTGGCACAGGTCATCGACGGCGCCGCCGAGGAGCGGCTGCGGATCCGGCTGAACGACGCGCCGGGGATCAAGCTGTCGATCCAGAAACAGCCACTGGCCAACACCATGGCGGTGGTGCAGGCGGTGGACGAGGAACTGGCGCAACTGCGCGCGCAAGGCCAGATCCCCGAGGACGTCGCCATCACCAAGGTCGACGACCAGGCGCGCTACATCCGCCATTCCCTCAGCAACGCCATCCAGGCGGCCGTCGGCGGCGCCCTGCTGGCGATGCTGGTGGTGTACCTGTTTCTTGGCAGCCTGCGGCGCACGCTGATCATCGGCAGTGCCATCCCCATCGCGGTGCTGGTGACCTTCATCCTGATGGCCGCCTTCGGCCTGACCTTCAACATCATGACCCTTGGCGGGCTGGCGCTGGGCATCGGCATGCTGGTGGACAGCACCATCGTGATGCTGGAGAACATCCATCGCCACCAGCGCCTGGGCGGCTCCACCCAGGCCAGCACCGCCCGGGCCGCACGCGAGGTGACCAGCGCCATCGTCGCGTCAACGTCCACCAATCTGGCTGCGGTGCTGCCGTTCCTGTTCATCGGCGGACTGGTCGGCCTGCTGTTCCGCGAGCTGATCTTCACCATCTCGGCGGCGATCCTGGCGGCCATGGTGGTGGCCCTGACCCTGGTCCCGGCCCTGGCCGGACAGGTGCCCGCCGGGCGCGAAGGGGCGATGCGCCGTGGCGTCGACCATGCCCTGGGCCGGCTGCAGGATGGCTATGCCTGGCTGCTGGTACGGATGCTGCGGCTGCGCTGGCTCGTCATTGCCGGCTTCGTCACCGCGCTGCTGGTCACGGTGCCGGGCTTCTTCGGCGGCAAGCAGGTGTTCCTGCCAGAACTGGACGAGGGTGACGTGCGCATCAGCCTGACCGCGGACACCGGCGTGAACATCGACCAGATGGACGCCCTGACCCGCCAGGTGGAGGCCATCGTCGCCGCGCAGCCGGAGGTGCAGGCCATGTTCACCACCGTCGGCGGCTTCGTCTTCGGCCGTTCCAGCTTCGAGAGCAGCCACCGCGCCAGCATCCAGGTGCAACTGGCGCCGCTGGGCGCCCGCGACGGACTCGGCTCCAGGGCCTGGATCGACCGCGTGAAGGCGCAGATCGACGCCGCCGCCATCCCCGGGCTGAAGGTCTATCTCTATACCCGAGGCATCCGCGGCATCCGCTTCGGCCGCGGGGACGATGACCTGGCGCTGCGCATCAAGGGGCCGGACCTGGACACCCTGGTGGGTCTGGCGGACCGCATCACGCGGCGGCTCGAGCAGGTGGACGGGCTGCGCAACCTGCAGCATTCCAACGAGGACGTGACCCAGGAACTCTCGGTGCGGCTGGATCGGCGCCGGGCCGCCAGCTACGGCCTGGATGCCGAAGACGTCGGCAGCGTGCTGCGCTTCGCCCTGGAGGGCCAGACGGTCACCGATTTCATCGACGACGACCGCAGCATCGATGTGCGCCTGCGGCTGGACCGCGACGACATCGGCACCCCTGGTGACCTGGAGTCGATCATCCTGTTCAGCAAGACCGAGCCGCGGGTGCCGATCCGCCTGGGGGACCTGGCGGAAGTGCGGATCCTGCCCCAGCCCACGGAGATCCTGCGCGACCGCCAGCAGCGGGTGGTGGAGATCAGTGCCTCCCTGGGCGGTGACCTGACCCTGGAGCAGGCCATCGAGATGGCACTGGCCGCCGCGGCCGAGGTCGATCTGCCGCCGGGCTACGTGCTCTACGAGGCCGGCAGTCTGGAAACCCTGCAGCAGGGCCGCGACCTGGGCCGGCTGCTGCTGGGCCTGGCGCTGTTCCTGGTGCTGGTGGTCATGGCGGTGCAGTACGAATCGCTGCGCAATCCGCTGATCATCCTGCTGTCGGTGCCCTTCGGCCTGATCGGCGTGGTGCTCGGCCTGGACTGGACCGCCACGCCGCTGTCCATGCCGGTCTGGCTGGGGCTGATCATGCTGGCGGGCATCGTCGTCAACAACGCCATCGTGCTGGTGGAGTTCATCGAGCTGCGCAGGCACGACGGGCAGGACAAGGCGGCGGCCATCGTCGAGGCGGCGCGGCTGCGCCTGCGGCCCATCCTGATGACCACGCTGACCACGGTCTTCGGCATGCTGCCGCTGGCGCTGGCCATCGGCGAGGGCTCCGAGATGCTGCAACCCCTGGCCATCGTGATCGTCGCCGGCCTCAGCTTTTCCACGCTGGTGTCGCTGCTGCTGGTGCCGATGCTCTACGCCATCCTCGGCGAACGCCATCACCCGCTGACGCGGCACAGCGGTGGCGAATCGCTCCACAACAGCTGTGGATAAGTCTGTGGAACACTTGGTGGCGAACGGGCCAAGTGGCTGAAGATCGGCGACTTGCGTTAGATCGGCCGATTTTTGACCAATCCTGACTCACCTTCAGAAACAACAGCTTACAGAAGGCGGCCGTCAGCCCTCATAAAAACCACCAAGTCAATGGGTATTCTCGCCGAGGCTGTGCACAACCTGCCCTGTCGTGCATCGGGGGCCGACAGCACCAAGGGAAGTGCTGACTGATTCAGCATTTCCCGCGCGGGGCAGGAAGCCCCGCGATCTCTAGCGGCGCACGCCGCTGAAAATGAAGCGATGCGGAAACCACGTTTTCGAATCGCGTGCCGATTTTTGGCCAGGATGGCCAGGAAATCAGCGTCTCCCTAGCCGCGCACCAGTTCCTGTGCCTGGCGATCGGCGTGGTAGGAGGAGCGCACCATGGGTCCGCTGGCAACGCCGGAAAAGCCCATGTCCCGGGCCTGTGCGGCCAGCTGGTCGAACTCCGCGGGGGTCCAGTAGCGCCGCACCGGCAGATGGTCGCGGCTGGGTTGCAGATACTGGCCAAGGGTGAGCATGTCGCAGCCGTGCGCCCGCAGGTCGCGCAAGACCTCAAGCACCTCGTCTTCGGTCTCGCCGAGTCCGAGCATCAGGCCGGACTTGGTCGGCACGGACGGGTGCGACGCCTTGAACCGGGCCAGCAGGTCCAGTGATCCCTGATAGTCGGCGCCGGGCCGGGCCTCGCGGTACAGGCGGGGCACAGTCTCGAGGTTGTGATTGAAGACGTCCGGTGCGGCATCGTCGACGAAGGCGGACAGGGCCACGGCCTCGCGGCCACGGAAGTCGGGCACCAGGACCTCGAGCCGGGTGTCGGGGCACTGGGCCCGCACGGCGCGCAGGCAGGCGGCAAAGTGCCCGGCGCCGCCGTCCCGCAGGTCGTCGCGGTCCACGGAGGTGATGACGACGTAGCGCAGGCCCATGCGCGCGATGGAGCGGGCCAGGTGGGCGGGCTCGCTCGCGTCGACGGGCTGCGGGCGTCCGTGGGCCACGTCGCAGAACGGGCAGCGCCGGGTGCAGATGTCGCCCAGGATCATGAAGGTGGCGGTGCCGTGGTTGAAGCATTCGCCCAGGTTGGGGCATTGGGCCTCTTCGCAGACCGTGGCCAGGCCGCTCTCGCGCAGCAGTCGCTTGACCCGGACCACGCCGGCCCCGATCGGGGCCTTGGCGCGAATCCAGTCGGGCTTGCGCGGCACCTGCGCCGTGGGCGTTACCTTGACCGGGATGCGCGACACCTTGTCGCGTCCGCGCTGGTGGGTTTCCGGGGTGCTGCGGGAGGGGGCGACCAGGGGCTCGGTCTCGTTCATCGCTCGGTCTCCTTGTTTTTGATCATGGTCCTGTGGATTTTCTCCCTTTTGGAGACGCTGATTCATTGGCCATCCTGGCCAGAAATCAGCACGCGATTCGAAAACGTGGTTTCCGAATCGCGTCATTTTCAGCGGCTTGCGTCGCTAAAAATGGCGGGGCCTCCTGCCCCGCACGGGAAATGCTGAATAAATCAGCGTTTCCTTTAGCAAGCGAGCGTTCGGTTTTCGCGGGCGGACTCGGTCGAACGGCGGCGTTCAGTCGGCGTCAGGCTGGAAGTCCAGCGACACGGAATTGATGCAGTAGCGCAGGCCCGTGGGTTCCGGGCCGTCGGGGAAGACATGTCCCAGGTGCGACCCGCAGCGGCTGCAGTGAACTTCGGTACGCACCATACCATGACTGCGGTCACACTCGGTGCCGATGGCGTCCGCCGCGGACGGCTGCCAGAAGCTGGGCCAGCCGCTGCCGGAGTCGTATTTGTGCGCCGAGCTGAACAGGTCGGCGCCGCAACAGACGCACCGGTACTGACCGGGCGACTTGCTGGCGTGATAGGCCCCGCTGAAGGCCGGCTCGGTGCCTTGTTGGCGACAGACGCGGAACTGTTCCGCTGTCAGTTGTTCGCGCCATTGGGTGTCGGTCTTGGCGATCTTCTCACTCATTGCGCATCGTCTCCTCAGTAATGAACCGGACGCGGCCGGCGATTGAAAAAGCCTGTCCTTCTGCCGTGGCTCGATTGGCCGCAAAGCCGCGTACGGGTCGGGGGCAACGGCTGGGAGCTGGCGGCTGGCGGCTGGCGGCTGGAGGCTGGGAGCCGGCATCCGTGCTTGAGCGGCCTGCGGCGACGCCCTATACTGCCAGGCCGTTATTCGCCCCCGGGCAAAACCCCTGAATCGAAAGCAAATTCATCATGAATGCCAGCTCTTTCCAGCCCCCGGTACGCACCTTGATGGGGCCGGGGCCCGCCGATCTCCATCCGCGCGTGCTCGCCGCCCTGTCGCGCCCCACCGTCGGACATCTCGACCCGGTCTTCGGCGGCATGATGGACGAGCTGAAGGATCTGCTGCGCTACGCCTTCCGCACCGATAACCGGCTGACCATGCCGGTGTCGGCGCCGGGCTCCGCGGGCATGGAGACCTGCTTCGTGAACCTGGTGGAGCCGGGCGACAAGGTGGTGGTCTGCATCAACGGCGTCTTCGGCGGCCGCATGCGGGAGAACGTGATCCGCGCCGGCGGCGAGCCGATCTGCATCGAGGACCCCTGGGGTCGCGCAGTGGACCCCGGCAAGCTGGAGGATACCCTGAAGGCGCATCCCGATGCGAAGATCGTCGCCTTCGTTCAGGCCGAGACCTCCACCGGCGCCAGTTCGGACACCCGGACACTGGCCGAGATCGCCCGTCGCTATGGCTGCCTGACCATCGTCGATGCCGTCACCGCCCTGGCGGGCTCGCCGCTGCTGGTGGACGACTGGGGCATCGATGCCGTCTATTCCGGCAGCCAGAAGTGCCTGTCGTGCACACCGGGCCTGGCCCCGGTCAGCTTCAGCGAGCGCGCGCTGGCGAAGGTCACGGCGCGCGCTACCCCGGTGCGCAGCTGGTTCCTGGATCTGAACCTGGTGCTGGGCTACTGGGGTGGCGGTACGCCGGGCCAGACCAAGCGGAGCTATCATCACACCGCACCGGTCAATGCCCTGTATGCATTGCATGAGTCCCTGGTCATGCTGGCCGAGGAGGGCATCGAGCAAAGCTGGGCGCGCCATCAGGCACACCATCTGGCCCTGCGCGCGGGGCTGGAGGCCATGGGGCTGGAACTGGTGGTGCCGGAGGCGGAGCGCCTGCCGCAGCTGAACGCAGTCTCCATCCCGGCCGGCATCGATGATGCGACGGTGCGCGCCCGCCTGCTGAACGAATACAACCTTGAGATCGGCGCCGGGCTCGGCGCCCTGGCCGGCAAGGTCTGGCGCATCGGCCTGATGGGGTGGTCGTGCCGCCGCGAAAACATCGTGCTCTGCATCGGCGCCCTGGGCAGCGTCCTGAACGACCTCGGTGCCGGCGTCGACACCGGCGCCGCGCTGCAGGCCGCGCAGGGCGCCCTGCCGCAGGCCCGCATGTGACCGGATCCTGATGCCCAGCGGCCCGACCCGCCGCCAGCCTGGTTCCCAGACTGGCTTCCAATCCGGTTTCGAGTCTGGTCGCCCGCCGCGCCGCAGCCGGCCCCTGTTGCCGCGCCTGATCATGGCGGTGGCCGCCGTGGGACTCTTCCTGATCGGCTACCAGTGGGGCAACCAGTACCAGCACGGGCGCAGTGAGCCGCCCCGGATCAGCGGCGTGCTGATCCGCCCGCCCCAGCCGCTGCCGGAAGTACGCCTGACGGACAGTGCGGGCCGCACGGCGGGCGAAGAGGCCCTGCGGGGCGCCTGGAGCCTGCTCGCATTCGCCCCCCTGGACAGTGCCGCAGGACATCTCGGCATCAGCAAGCAGATCGAGGTGTTCAACCGCCTGGCCGACCGGCCACAACTGCGCGAGCAGCTTCAGCTGCGCTTGCTCGATACCGGCCCGGCGTCCGGGGTGGTCCCCGGGACGACGCCAGATAGGGCGCCGGAGAGGACACCGGCGCTGGCGCAGGACTTCGAACGCCTGACCCCCGCCATCGCCATCCTTGCTGGCGAGCCGACGGAGATCGAGGCGCTGCGGGCTGCCGTCGGCGCCAGCGACCTGTCCGCTGACCAGTTTGTTAACCGGGCGGCTGCCGACACGACTCCAGGCTCAGACCCTGCATCCGCCGCGCCCACGCCGGCATTCTTCCTGATCGAGCCCCGTGGCCGCCTGGTGGCCCTGTTCCCGGCGGAGCAGACCGCGGCGGCCATTGCCGACGACATCCGCACCCTTGCAGACCGTGCCGACGATGCGGACGACTGGATCTCCGACCGGAACCCTGACCAAACGAATGCACCACCCACCTCCGAACCGGGCCGCTGAGCCCGATGCACCCTTGACCCAGCCACTGACGCCGGCCCAGCGGCTGTTCGTGGCCCTGCAGTACGGGCTTCCACAGCATGCCCTGTCGGCGGCCATGTTCCGGCTCACCCGGCTGCGACTGGGGATGGTCACGACACAGGCCATCCGGCTGTTCGCCCGCCGCTTCGACGTGGACCTGCAGGAGGCGGCCAATCCCTCGCCGGCGGCCTATCCCAGTGTCAACGCCTTCTTCACCCGGGCCCTGCGCGACGATGCCCGGCCGCTGGATCCGACAGAAAGCGCTCTGCTGTCGCCTGTGGACGGCGCGGTCAGCCAGCTTGGCCGCATCCAGGACGGCACCCTGTTCCAGGCCAAGGGCCAGGACTACAGCACCACGGAATTGCTGGGCGGAGACGCCCGGCTGGCGGCGGAATTCGACGCCGGCCTGTTCGCCACGCTCTACCTGTCGCCGCGGGACTACCACCGGATCCACATGCCCATCGCCGGCCGACTGCGGCAGACGATCCATGTGCCGGGCCGCCTGTTCAGCGTCAACCCCACCACCACCCGCGGGGTGCCGCGGCTGTTTGCCCGCAACGAGCGGGTGGTCTGCATCTTCGACACACCGGCTGGACCCATGGCCATGGTGCTGGTGGGTGCCATCTTTGTCGGCAGCATCGAGACGGTCTGGGGCGGGCGCATCACACCGCCCCGCGGCCGGCGCATCACCCGCGTGGTCGCGTCGCCGGATCAACCCGTGGCGCTGGAGCGGGGCGAAGAGATGGGTCGGTTCAACATGGGCTCCACGGTCATCCTGCTGCTGCCCGATGGCAGCGCCGACTGGACGCGGGAGCTGGGAGCGGGGAGCCCGGTGCGCGTTGGACGCGCACTCGGGCATCTGCGGGACTGACGCACGGTTCGGCGTCAGATCCAGTCCGGCCGCGGTTCAGCGCGACGACGGCATCGGCGAGAACTGCGGTGCCCAGTGCGGAGCAGGACGGGTCGGCCCCATGGGACGCGGGGCCACAGGCACGGTGAAGGTGCCGGGCGGTGACAGCGGCATCACGTAGACAGGGGCCGGGGCCGGGGCCGGGGCCGGAACTGGGGCCGGAGCAGGCGCCGCTGCGGGAGCGGTCTCCGCTGGTGCGGCGGCGGCCGACTCGGTGACTGGCGCCGACTCGCCAGCGGACGCATCGGTCGCTGGCTCCTCCACCGGCGCGGGCTGTGCAGACACTTCGACTGCCGGGGCGGATGCTTCGGCTTCGGCTGCCGCATCGGCGGTCTCAGCGGCGGCTGGAGCAGGTGTTACGTCAGCGGGCGTTGCCTCTGGGGCCGCCGCAGACGCCGATTCAGGCTGGGGCTCCGCCGCAGGCGCGGCAGCGGCCTCGACGGCTTCCGGCACTGCTTCGGCGGCCGGCTCCGGCTTTGCCTCCGGCTCGACGGCGGCCTGTTCCAAGGTGGGTTCTGGTGCGGGCTCAGAAGCGGCCTCTGCAGCCGACTCGGCATCCGTTTCCGCCGCAGGCTCGGCGGCCGCCGCAGCAGCGGTTTCTTCAGCCGGCTGTGAGGCTGGTTCTGGAGCCGGCTCCGCCGGGGCGACCTTGGCCGGTGCCGCAGGGGCGGGGGCCGGCGGCGCAGCCAGCTCGACCTGGCCGATGCGTGCCAGGTTGGCGCGGATCTGGTCCGGCGTGGGTGCCGCAGGGCCGCCGCCGCTGCCGAGCAGCAGGTAAAGCACACCGACCACGATGAAGGCGACGGTGCCCTTCACCAGGAGGGTTCCGATATCGTCTTTGCCAAGCGTCGAGAACTGCTTGGCAAGCCAGGGAAGTGGGTTAGTCACGATCTTCGTACCTCATTCTTGCGCGGCACCCGCGCGTCGTCTCAGGGCGTATTCAAAAGCTGAAAAACCGCAGTTCGGTCCGGCGGGCCTGACTGGCGGCCCGGCTGGCAACCCGAACGATGACCCAGGGCCGCTGGTTCGAGATCGGCAGCCAGAACTGGCAAACGGATCGGCCGGACTGCACCGACAACCTGCACCGATGATCAAAGCCGATGCACTACACTGGCAGGCCAGAGTCGGTGGCCTAAAGGTTGTCGGACCGATCCGGCTGGCCGATCAGGCAGGCCAAGCCGGCAGACCGGCCTGGTGGATCGAATCGCCAACAGGGTCACCGATACCGATCCGGGGCCGATGTGTTCGGCGCGTGATGTCGCACAAGGCCTGATGTTGGGCCTGGCACGCCGGTTCACCAGCGGACATCAGCGCAGGTCCTGCCGGCCGGACTCCAGCCCGGTCCTACCACGAGGATGCGTACGCTGCCTGAAAACGCGCAGTTTTTCAATGGAGACTTACCACCACAAGGCCAGGGCGGCCGTCTCGGAGGCCCCGGCTCGGCATGAAAAGTCAACGCATCGCAGACGATCCGGCTGACGGCGCATGCACGCCGTGATCGCTGAGCCATTTCACATCCAGTTCCCAGTCCACCCGCTGCACATCCGGCTGCGCCAGCATCAGGCCCTGGGCGCGCTTCTGATGATCGATGAGGTCTTGCTGCGCGGCCATCATGCCCGGATCATCCTGAGACTGACCCGCCAGTTCGGGATGGATCAGCTGCAGGAAGCGCACGGCCGGAAACTGGAATGAGCGGGGCGTCGACAGGGTCGCCACGCCGCCGTCAAGCCTGACCAGCCGGAACTGGTAGGGATAGTCGGCCAGTTCGGCGTCCGCCTCCAGCAGGTCATTCAATTCCCAGACCCGCGGCTGCCAGACCGACGAGCCCCACCAGGCAAGCAGACCGAGCAGGATGGCGACCAATACAATGGTGTAATTTCTGGTAAAGCTGTCCAAGGTACATTGCCTCTTTTGAGCGATGACGGCCACGACGACCATGACGTTATGCACATTCTGTCGCCCAGTGCCGGCCATAATCCATGAAAATACTCAACTATTCGCGACGCCGGGAGCCAGACCATGCACAAGGAAACCATCAACAAGACCGTGCTGCTGATGCTGGTGGCCGGCATATCCCTGCTGTTCCTGGCCATGATCCAGTCCTTTCTGCTGGCGATCTTCATGGCTGCGCTCTTTGCTGCCATGAGCCACCCGCTGTTCGTCCGGCTGACTGGCACATTCGGCGGCAATCGCTACCTGGCCTCGTTCGCCACGCTGCTGCTGTTGTTGTTCATGGTGCTGATCCCCCTGGTGGTGCTGACCGGCATCTTCGTTGGCCAGGCGGTGAACGTGGGGCAGTCCGTGGTGCCCGTGGCCACCACCTTCCTCAAGGAGCCCAGCACGCTGGCCGACTGGTTGCACCGGCTGCCGTACTGGGAGGAACTGATGCCGTACGAGGATCAGCTGCGGCAGAAAGCGGCCGAGTCCATCGAGGCGGCAGGCGCCCTGCTGGTGGGTGGCCTGTCCAGTGTCGCTGTCGGCACCGCCAACTTCCTGTTCATGACCCTGGTGTTCTGTTACACGCTGTTTTTCTTCCTGCTGGACGGCAAGAAGGTGGTGGACGCCATCCTGTACTACCTGCCGCTGGAGGACAGCGACGAGCGCCTGATGCTGGAGAAGTTCACGTCCGTGACCCGCGCCATGGTCAAGGGCACGCTGCTGATCGGGTTGCTGCAGGGAACGCTGGCGGGCCTGGCGTTTGCCGTGGCCGGGGTGGGCAATGCGGTGTTCTGGGGCACGGTGATGGCCGTGCTGTCGATCGTGCCCGGCATCGGCTCCGCGGTGATCTGGGTACCCGCGTCATTGATCCTGGTGTTTCAGGGCAATGTCGCCGCCGGTGCCGGGTTGTTCCTGTTCTGCGCCATCGTGGTCGGCAGCGTGGACAATCTGCTGCGACCGGTGCTGGTGGGAAAGGACACCAACATGCATGAACTGATGATCTTCTTCGGCACCCTGGGCGGGCTGTTCATGTTCGGCATGAGCGGACTGCTGATCGGCCCGCTGATCGCGTCGCTGTTTCTCACCCTCTGGGAGATCTACGGCGTGGCATTCAAGGACCTGCTGCCGGCGGTGGGCCGCACGCCGTCGGCCACGGTGAGCGTGGGCGTGGAGCAGCCGGCGACCATCCTGACGGACGACGTGGCTGCGCCGGAATTCAGCGCTGGTCCAGAGGAGGTTGGCCCAGAGAAAATCGGCCCGGAGAAAGTCGACTCGGAGAAAGTCGACCCGGAAGGTGTCGGACCGGAAAGCGTCGACCCGGCGGCGGGCCGACCGGACACGTCAGCGGCTGCGATATCCGCCGACGGTCCGGTCACATCATCCCCAGGGTCAGCAGCGCCTCTTCCGACATCTTCTCCTGGCTCCAGGGCGGATCCCAGACAAGTTCCACATCCACCTCGCCGACGCCTTCGACCCGCGCCACCGCGTCCCGAACCATGACCGGCATCATGCCGGCCACCGGACAGGCCGGCGCCGTCAGGGTCATGTCGATGTGCACATTACCGTTGCCGGCGATGTCGATCTCGTAGATCAGCCCCAGGTCGTAGATGTTGACCGGAATCTCGGGGTCATGCACCTGGCGCAAGGCAGCGATGATGGGCTCGCGCAGCTCCTCGGAAGACATCCGCTCGACATCGACCTCGGTGCTGGCTACGGTGGCGTCTGGCTGATCGCGATCGACGCCCTGTTCATGTCCGGACCCAAACCCGGCGAAACGCGCAAGTCTGTTCATTTGGTCAACCCCTGAATACCCGTTACAGTCGGAACCCGGCAGAGCACCCATGCAGCACCGGCCTCAGACCGGCGCCTGCTCCAGGCGCTGCCCGACCTGCTCCGCCACATGCTGCCGCAGGGCCTCATTGCCGAGGGCGTCGATGATCTCGCCGGCGAAACCCAGACAAAGCATGCGCCGCGCCAGAGGCGCCGAGATGCCCCGCGAGCGCAGGTAGAACAACATCTCCGGCTCGATCTGGCCGACGGTGGTGCCATGGCTGCACTTGACGTCGTCGTTGTAGATCTCCAGCTGCGGCTTGGTATCCACCTCGGCGTTTTCCGACAGCATCAGGTTGCGGTTGGACATGGCCGCATCCGTCTTGCTGGCGCCCGGCGCCACGTAGACCAGACCGTCGAACACCGCCCGGCCCCGGCCATGGACGATGCCCTTGAAGTTCTCGCTGCTGGCGCAGTTGGGCAGATCGTGGCGGATGTCCATGTGGTAGTCCACCAGTTGCCGATCCCCCGCCAGATAGAGGCCGGACAGGTCGCAGCGGGCATGCTCGCCACGGAACCGGGTCACCAGATCGGTGCGCGCCCAGGCGGACCCCAGACCGATGTTGACGCCGTCGTACTGGCTGTTCGCACCCTGACTCAGGTACAGGCCCGTGATATGGAAGGCGTGCGGGCTTTCCAGCTGGATCCGCCGATGCCTGAGCAGCGCGTCGCGCCCCAGCTCGATTTCCAGCAGGGAGTTGGTGCAATACAGTGAGTCGCCCAGACTCAGGTAGCGCTCGATCACCTCCGCCTGGGCGCCGTCGCCGAGGTGGATCAGATGGCGCGGCTGGGCCACGCGCGGCTCGTCCATGCCTACGGAAAGATGGATCAGCTCGATCGGCCGCTGCAGCACCGCGCCCCGCTCCAGCAGCAGCACCAGACCGTCGTCCATGGCCGCGGTGTTCAATGTCGCGAAGACGTGACAGCCGGCGCCGGCGATCTGCGTCAGCCGGCCTTCGAGGGCCGCCGGATCGGACTGCAGCATAGCGTGCAGTCCGCCCACGCGCACACCGGTCGGCAGGGTGCCAAGGGCCGATAGCTGGGGCACATAACGGCCGTTGACCACCACCACGCGATGGGCGTCGAGACCGGGGATCAGGGCCTCGTCGATGTCGCCCGGCTGCAGCGCGGAGACCGGCTCGTGAACGCGCTGGAAGTCCTGCTGCATCAGGTCACGCAGGCCGGTGTAGCGCCAGCCCTCCGCCTTGGCCGTGGGAGCGCCCTGGGTGGCGATCCGCGCCCGGGCATCGCGACGGGCGGCCTGCAGCCAGTCCGGACCGGCCGGTGCGTCGCCACCGTCGGCCACCCAGGCGTCGAAGACACCGTTGGTCTGTGCTTGCGTTGTCGTGCTCATGCCGCCGCCTCTTCCTCGACGATCCAGCCGTAGCCCTTGTCTTCCAGCTCCAGCGCCAGGTCCTTGCCGCCGGAACGGATGATCCGCCCCTTGGCCAGCACATGCACATGGTCGGGCTGGATGTAGTCCAGCAACCGCTGGTAGTGGGTGACGACGATCATGGACCGCTCCGGACTGCGCAGGGCGTTGACGCCGTCGGCGACGATGCGCAGGGCATCGATGTCCAGTCCCGAATCGGTCTCGTCCAGGATGGCCAGCTTGGGCTCCAGCAGCGCCATCTGGAAGATCTCATTGCGCTTCTTCTCGCCGCCGGAAAAGCCGAAGTTCACCGGCCGCTTCAGCAGGCTGTCATCCAGATGCAGAATCTTCAGCTTGTCCTTCATCAGGCGCATGAACGACACCGCATCCAGCTCCGGCTCGCCGCGGTACTTGCGCATCGCATTCAGGGCAGCCTTGAGGAAATAGGTGTTGTTGACGCCGGGCAGTTCCACCGGGTACTGGAACGCCAGGAACAGGCCCACGCAGGCACGCTCTTCAGGCTCGAGTTCCAGCAGGTCCCTGCCGTCGAAGGTGACACTGCCGCCGGTGACGGTGTAACCCTCACGACCCGACAGGACGTGGGCGAAGGTGCTCTTGCCGGAGCCGTTCGGCCCCATGATGGCGTGTATTTCACCCGGAGCCACCTCCAGGTCCAGGCCCCTGAGAATCTCCTTGCCCCCAACTTCGGCCATCAGGCCTTTGACAGACAACATGTTACGACCCCAATCGTTGCGTTGGCGCGATGCGCCAGGTTCTTCAGGCAGCTGCTGATCCATGGGCGTCCCTGATGCTGAACAGGGCCCAAAATCAGCAGACGATGCGAATGTTCAGCGCCCGATTCGCTGCATGATCAGCGGCCTGCGCCGCCGAACATGGCGGGGCGTCTTGCCCCACACGGCAAGCGCCGAATCGGATCAGCCGACGGCGCCTTCCAGGCTGATGCTGAGCAGCTTCTGCGCCTCCACGGCGAACTCCATCGGCAGTTCGTTGAAGACCTCCTTGCAGAAGCCGTTGACGATCATGGACACGGCGTCTTCCTCCGACAGTCCGCGCGAGCGGCAGTAGAACAGCTGGTCATCGCTGATCTTCGACGTCGTGGCCTCGTGCTCCATCTTCGCCGTGGGGTTCTTCACCTCGATGTACGGGAAGGTGTTGGCGGCGCACTGATCGCCGATCAGCAGCGAGTCGCACTGGGTGTGGTTGCGCGCGCCCTCCGCCTTGCCGGCAATCCGCACCAGGCCGCGGTAGGACTGCTGCCCGTGCTGGGCGGAGATGCCCTTGCTGACGATGGTGGAGCGGGTATTGCGCCCCATGTGAATCATCTTGGTGCCGGTGTCGGCCTGCTGGCGTCCCTTGGTCACGGCCACGGAGTAGAACTCGCCGATGGAGTCGTCGCCCCGCAGGATGCAGCTGGGGTATTTCCAGGTGATGGCCGAGCCGGTCTCCACCTGGGTCCAGGAGATCTTCGAGCGCGCGCCGCGGCAGTCGCCGCGCTTGGTGACGAAGTTGTAGATGCCGCCGCGCCCGTCCTCGTCGCCTGGATACCAGTTCTGCACCGTGGAGTACTTGATCTCTGCGTCGTCCAGAGCAATCAGTTCCACCACCGCGGCATGCAGCTGGTTCTCGTCGCGCTGGGGGGCCGTGCAACCCTCCAGATAGCTGACATAGCTGCCCTCGTCGGCGACGATCAGGGTACGCTCGAACTGACCCGTCTTGGCCTCGTTGATGCGGAAATAGGTGCTGAGCTCCATCGGGCAGCGGGTGTGCTTCGGCACATAGACGAAGGTACCGTCGGTGAAGACGGCGGAGTTCAGGCCGGCGTAGAAGTTGTCTTTCGGCGTAACCACGGTGCCGATGTACTTGCGCACCAGTTCCGGGTACTCCTGCAGGGCCTCGGAGATGGAGCAGAAGATCACGCCCACCTCTGCAAGCTTCTCGCGGAAGGTGGTCGCCACCGACACGCTGTCGAAGACGGCGTCTACCGCCACCCCGGCCAGGGCCTTCTGCTCCTCGATGGGGATGCCCAACTTCTCGTAGGTCTCCAGCAGCACCGGGTCCACCTCGTCCAGGCTCTGCAACTGCTTGCGCTTGGGCGCCGAGAAGTAGGAGATGGCCTGGAAGTCGATGGGCGGATAGTGCACCGCCGCCCACTCGGGCGTGGGCATCTCGAGCCAGTTGCGGTAAGCCTTCAGACGCCACTCCAGCATCCATTCCGGCTCGCCCTTGCGGCGCGAGATGGTGCGGATGACGTCCTCGTCGAGCCCCGGCGGCAGGGTGTCCGACTCGATGTCGGTGACAAACCCATGCTCGTATTCCGACTGCACGAGGTGATCATAGGCCCCGTCCGCGTCGACATTCGGGTTTGCGGGCTCGCGCGCGAGCTGTTCGGTAAGTGCGCTCATGACTGTCTCCAACTGTCTGCCTGGCGCCATGGCCCGGTGGTCCGAAAGCCGGGACCATTGATCCGGGGGCGAAAACTGAGCAGTTTACTTGGTTTATGGTGCGGCGGCGATGCCGGGAATCAAGCCGGCGATCTTCACCGATCTGGGCCGGGCGATCTCTTCAGTGAGGGTTAAATCATAACGGTCGCAACAGGTTTCAAGGGCCAGACAGGGCGCATGCCCCTGTGCGCCCGGAGAATAAATGCGGGAATTTATGGTTGAAAACGCTAATGGTTCGCATTATTTTAGCGAGCCTGGTGTCCTGCCGGCCCGCCCCTGACGCCAGCGTGCCGCCGGTGTGCAACGGGCAAGGGATCACAATTGCAATACGGCCAATCATTTAGGAGTGCTGTCGCATGTTCTACGCCTTCTCCAGACCCCGCCATTCGTCCGCCCGGCGGCGTTTCCTGACCCAGGTGCCACTGGTCGCTGTCGCACTGGCGCTGACCCTCCCGCCCGCCAGCGCCCTCGCCATCGAAGAGGTCAACCTGTACTCCGCCCGCAAGGAAGACCTGATCCGGCCCCTGCTGGACCGCTTCACCGACGCCACCGGCATCCAGGTGAACCTGGTCACCGGCAAGGCGGACGCCCTGCTGCAACGGCTGCGCAGCGAGGGCGTCAACAGCCCCGCCGACCTGTTGCTGACCGTGGATGCCGGCAACCTGCACCGGGCCAAGGAGGCCGGCGTCACCCAGGCCATCACATCCGACGCCCTGACCACGGCCATCCCCGCCAGCTACCGCGACCCGCAGGGACACTGGTATGGACTCTCGCTGCGCGCCCGGCCCA
Source organism: Thiohalocapsa marina (assembly GCF_008632335.1). Lineage (GTDB taxonomy): Bacteria > Pseudomonadota > Gammaproteobacteria > Chromatiales > Chromatiaceae > Thiohalocapsa > Thiohalocapsa marina. The sequence continues at coordinate 28,794 of NZ_VWXX01000033.1, read as the reverse complement.
TCCTGTACGTCAAGGGCCGGGTCGATCCGGCGGAGCTGTCCACCTACGAGGCGCTGGCGGCGCCCGAATGGAAGGGCCGCATCTGCATCCGCTCATCGAGCAACATCTACAACCAGTCGCTGGTGGCGTCGATGATCACCGCCAATGGCGCCGACGCTACCGAGGCCTGGGCGCGGGCACTGGTGGCCAACATGGCGCGACCGCCCAAGGGCGGCGACCGCGACCAGATCAAGGCCGCCGCAGCGGGCCAGTGCGATCTCGCCGTGGCCAACACCTACTACCTGGCCGGCATGCTCGAATCCGACGATCCCGCCGAGCGCGAGCCGGCGCTGCAGATGGCCATCTTCTGGCCGAATCAGCCCGGCCAGGGTGACGGGCGCGGCACACACGTCAATGTCAGCGGGGCCGCCGTGACCAAGGCCGCCAGGAACAGGGACGCGGCCATCCGGTTGATGGAATTCCTGGTCAGCCCGGAGTCCCAGGCCTGGTACGCCGAGGCCAACGGCGAATATCCGGTAGTCGAATCTATCGACGTCAGCCCCGTGCTGGCCAAGTGGGGCCGCTTTAAGGCCGATACGCTGACGCTGGACCAACTGGGTGCGCTGAACGGCGAGGCCGTCCGGCTGATGGACCGCGCCGGCTGGAAGTGACGGCCGGCTGCCTGTGCCACAGGCTGAGTGGGCTGGAGGTCGGCGGTCGGGCTACAGGCCCGACGGCCGCCGGCCGTAGCCCGTCATCTCCAGATAGCCGCGGCCGATCTCACGCTCCTGCCCCTGCTCCCGTTCGAATACCCGCACCGCCCCTTCCCAGTACAGCACGCCGCTGGAGCCCTGGGAATCCAGTTCCTGATCATCCATCAGCGGTCGCAACGACAGTCGCCGGCCATCGATGTCGAGGTCCCATTCCACCGGAAAATCCGTGCCGGACCGCGGCGAACGCCACGACCGTCGGGGCAGGAAGCGCACCTGCTCCGGCGCCAGCACCCGGGTCTCCCCGGTCGCCTTGCGCAGGGTCCCGGCCGTCCACAGTGACGAGCCGTCGCGGTGACGCATCTGAAACGCCATCAGCGCCCCACCGTCGTGCAGATTGATGCCGATCCAGTCCCAGCCCTGGGCCTCCGGTGGCATGATCTCGCTGGACCACTCATGGTCCATCCAGGCCTGGCCACGCACCGCCTGCTCCTCACCGTCAACGCGCAGACGACCCTCCACCGCCAGTTGCGGCCGACTGTAATACCAGCTGGCATTGCGCGGATTCGGCGTCTTCTGGCTGAAGCCGCCCCGGCCATTGAGCACCGGCGGACCGTCGGGGGTCAGTTGCAGCGCCAGATCGAAACGGTCCGTGTCGATGCGCGCGAGGTAGCGATCCTGCTCCAGCACCAGCGCCCAGTCACCGATCCAGACACGAGTCACACCGCGCGCCGCGCCCGCCAGCGGCTCCAGGGCGCGCTCGATGCGCTCGGCATGCAGCAGCCGGCCCTGGGCCGGGTCAGCGACGGCCGCATGGGCCAGGATCAGCTGGCTTGGCGCAAAGCGGCTGGGGTTGTCCGCACCGATGCCGGTGCCGACCCGAAAGAAGGTGACCTGAAAGCCGCGTTCGCGTCCGGCGTCATCCGTCAGCCAGCCGGTGACGTACCACCACTCCGTACGAAAGGCCGGGTGTGCGCCATGGTCTCGCGGAAACTCCAGCGCAGCGCCTGCCTGCACCCTGGCGAAGTCCCCGGCGACCCCGGACGCCCAGGGCAGCCAGGCCAACAGCACCAGCGCCGGAAGCGAGCGCGACAGCCGCGACGCAACAGCGCGCCAAGGCGCAGCCGACCGGCGAGCCGGCGCCTTCATGTCAGTTGTATTGACCATCAGTTTGCAGAAACAGCATGAGTGGGTCGGGTGTCATCACCAATCCTCCCGCACCGCCAGCACGGCATCCTGGCGCATGGCCTGATAGCCCGACAGCCGCGCCGCGACCGCCGCCAGCAGCACCATCGCGAGACTGAAGCCCGCCAGCACGCCAACGGGCAGGCGGATGTCCATGCTCCAGCCGAAGCTTTGCCAGTTGATGACCTCCACCAGCACCAGCGCAATGGCGCCACCGGCAGCCAGCCCCACCAGCACCCCGATTGCCGCACTCAGCGCCGCCTCCATGGCCAGCAGGTTGCCGATCTCGCGCCGACGCAGACCGAGATGACGCAGGATGCCGAACTCCTTGCGGCGACTGTCCGCCAACGCCGCATAGGTGGTGCTGATGCCGAACAGGCCGATGAGCACCGCCACCGCCTCCATCAGATAGGTCACCAGAAAGGTACGGTCGAACACCTGCAGGATGATGGCCCGCAGCGCGCCGGGCTGGATCATCTCGCTGAAGCCGCCGTCCAGGGCCTCGCGAATCTGTGCCATCACCTGCTCCGGCTGTGCCGACGGCGCCAGGAAGATGCCCACGTCATTGGTGCGCTGGTCGCCGCTGAGGGCCCGGTAGTCGGACAGTTCGATCACCGCCGCACCCTGCTGGCGGGCATAGTCACGCCAGACGCCCTGCACGCGGAATCCGTGCGCCCGCCCGCCCAGGGGCAGAGAAAGCGCATCGCCGATGCCCAGTTGCAGCCGGTCCGCCAGCGCCTCGGAGAGCCAGACGGGGCGCCCTTCGGCAGCGGCGTCTCGACTGGTTTCAAGCCGGGATGTGCTCGCCGAAGGCGGTCCGCCGGCCACCAGCGGCAGGCCGGAGGTGCCCGCCACCGGTCGCGCAATCAGGGCAACGGGTCCGTCGACCCCGGTGATCCGCACGGTGTCGAAGCGCACCGGCCGCACCCGGATGACCCCCGGCAGGGCCTCCACTGCGGCCACCGCAGCCGGCTCCAGGTAGCCGCTGGCATCGCTCTCGGCGGCACGCAGGTAGAGGTCCGCCGGCAGCATGCGGCCCAGCCAGTCGTCCAGCGAGACGCGGAACGAGCTGACCATGATGGCCATGGACACCGCCAGGGCCACGCTTGCAACCACCCCGGCACCAGCCACCGCAACCTGTCCCGGGGCCGCCGAAAGCCGCGCGCGGGCCAGGCGTGGCAGCGGGCGGTGAACGGGCAGCAGGCGCAGCCCCCAGGGCGTGACCCCCGGCAGCACCAGCACGGCGCCCACCAGCACCAGGGCCACTGCCGCGTAGCCGAACACCGGGATGCCGCCGACGGACGGCAACAGCGCACTGACCAGGGCCGCCGCCAGCACCAGTCCGGCGAGACCCCAGCGGGGCCTGCCGCGAAAGACCTCGGATTCGTCGCCAGAGCGCAGCCCGTGGGCGGGCAGCATCCGCGCCGCCTCCCGTGCCGGCAGCCAGGCCCCGGCGACGCCCGCCAGCACCGCGAGCCCCAGGTAGATCAGGGTCACCACCGGTTGCGCACGCAGCTGCGGCTGCAGGCCCTGAAAGAAGCCGGCCCCGAGGTCGCCGCCAAGGAACCCCATGGCCAGTGCCGCCAGCAGATACGACAGCAGGATACCCAGCAGGCCACCGACCAGGCCCAGCACCGCCCCCTCCGCCAGCAAGCCACCCAGAAGACGGCGCCGGCCCAGCCCCAGGGCGCGCAGGAAGGCGAATTCCCGCCGGCGCCGCACCACCGCAAGCAGTTGGGTGGAGAAGACCAGGAACCCGCCCGTGAGCAGCGCAATGGCCGCGAGCATGGTCAGGTTGACCCGGTAGGCCCGCGACAGGCCCAGCACCTCGTCGGCGGACTCTTCCGGCGTACGCAGGACGATGCCCGCAGGCATCTGTCCCTGCAGTGCATCACGGGCCCGCTTGGGGTCCATGCCGGCGACCAGGCGCAGGTCGACCCGGGTCAGCCGTCCGAGCCGGTCGAACGCCTGCTGCGCCGCGGCGATGTCCATCACCGCCAGTTCCTGATCGAGACCGGCGCCCGGCACACGCCCGGCCACCCGCAGCCCGAGCGTCTGCGTACCGGCCTGGACCTGCAGGCGATCACCCACCGACAGTCCCAGCCGGTTCAGCGCGGCAGGACTCAGGAACACGACATCCTCGCGCAGGATGGCGAAGCGGTCGGCCGCAGCGTCGGCCGACCCGGCGTCCGCGGCCTGCGCAGCGCCGGCGACATCTGCCGTGTCCCGGCCAGCGCCGGTTTCTGGTCCTGGGTCTGCTTCTGCTTCGGGCACCGGCAGCAGGCCGGGGGTGACGGCACCGACCCGGAAGACATCCACCCCGAGCAGGCGCAGGCGACGCTGATGCTCGGGCAGTTGCGCCTGTACCTCCAGCACCGGGCTGGCGCTGTCGATCTCCGGGCGCCGGGCCAGCCGGGGATACAGGGCCTCGTCGAAGCCCATGCGCGGCCCCACGGCTTGCAGATCCGCCACGCCGGTCACCAAGCGGACGCCGCGGTCGAACTCCTCGATCGCCGCCGCATGGATCAGCTGCACCGCCAGGCCCAGGGTCACCCCCAGCGCGATGGCCAGCAGCGACAGCGCGGTGGCCAGCCGCCGTCGGCGCAGGCTGCCGAGGAAGAGCCGGCGCAGCACAGGGCTCGGGGTCGGCCTCATGCGGCGGGCGACTCTCGCAGACCGGAGGCGGTCAGAGAGAGCAGACGGTCCGCATGGCCGGCGGCCGTGCGGGAATGGGTCACCAGGATACCGATGGCGCCAGCGTCGCGGATGCGCTCGAACAACAGGCCCAGCACGTCCACCGCCCGCTCCGGATCGAGGTTGCCGGTGGGTTCGTCACACAGCACCAGTGCCGGTTCGTGCACCAGGGAACGGGCGATCGCCACCCGCTGCAGTTCGCCACCGGAAAGATACCGTGGCCAGTCATCGGCCCGTTGGCCAAGACCGACCCGCTCCAGCATGGCGCGGGCACGCCGGTCCGCGTCCGCCTCCGGCTGGTCCAGCAGCCACAGCGGCAGCGCGACATTCTGGGCCAGCGTCAGATGGGGCAGGATGTGGAAGGCCTGGAACACGAAGCCGAAGTCCCGCCGTCGCAACATGGCGCGGGCATCCTCGTCCAGGGTGGTCAGTTCCCTGCCCCGCAAGCGGATGGAACCGCCATCCACCGATTCGAGCCCGGCGATGCAGTTGAGCAGCGTCGACTTGCCGACGCCGGATTCTCCCATCACGGCCACGGACTCCCCCGGCTGCAGGTGCAGGTTCACGCCTTGAAAAAGCGGGTGTCCGGGCCCTCGATCAAAGCGTTTCGATAGGTTCTCGATGCGCAACATGGCCCGATCCGGGAGTGGTGACGATGCTGGAAAGGTAAGCACATGGCCCGAAGATCCCAAGTGCAGGCTGGCGAACCGGGGTGTTTCGGGTCGGCAGTCCGAACGCATGAAAGGCAGCGTGATGCTGCCTTTCATGCGAATCGAGTCGGTCACGGGGCCATGAGAGCGCGGCCCCGCACCGATACGGCCGGCCCCAGTGGAGCCGGCATCAGCCGTTCGACATGGCTGGACGCTCAGGCGCCACCGAGCCAGTTGAAGTCGGCGCTGCTCAGCAGGATGAAGTGGATCAACAGCGCGAGCACGAACAGAAAGCCGAACAGGGCTACCAGGGTCCTGCGTGGGTCAAAGATCTGCCAGATCTTGTGCATGCTTTGCATGAGTCGTCTCCTAATGCGTGTGCCGGGTTGACGCAAACCACTGCGTGCCGCCCGTTAAAAAGAGGTCCAAGGGCCGGAATGGCGCGGATTACAGCCAGGGGCGCCAGAACCATGCCAGCAGGTGGGCAAAGGCGGCAACGCCGATGAACCCGGACATGCTCTGCACGAAGAATCCGTGGAATTCCTGTGCCTCTTCTTCGGTCAAGCCAGACAGGCTTTGGTTTTCAGCCATGGAATCAACCTCCAGTTTGCCTGATTAGGCCTTGCGGCCATTTCCGCGATACTCCCCCGCGGCGGGGTTGCCCAAGAGGGCGTGCCGGCGGCACATACCGCCTTCAACGTAACCGGAACAAAGTGCGTCGACCACGGCACCGGTCAACAAATCATCCGAAACCGGGCCGAAAACACTCAATTCAGGGTTCGCGCCGGGGGCATTGCCGACATGTTGGTCGACGGTGCCACCGCCTTGGACGTGCTGATCCAATTGAAGCCCGGCGACATCAACAGGATGAAGTGAATGACCAGCGCCAGCGCGAACAGGAAGCTCAGCAGAGCCATCAGGGTGCGGCGCGGATCGAACAATCGCCAGATTTGGTGCATTTGCGTACTCCGTTAGAGGCTTCGGGAGGCCCGACGGTTATCGGGTCCCACCCGGTCAGTAGAGCGTTTTGCCCCGAAGGGCACGCACGGGCCTACAGCCATGGGCGCCAGAACCAGGCCAGCAGGTGGGCAAAGGCGGCGACGCCGATGAAGCCCGACATGCTCTGCACGAAGAAGCCGTGGAATTCCTGGGCCTCTTCTTCGGTCAGTCCGGTGATGCTGTTTTCGGTAGCCATTACATGTACCTCTCAATGTGTCGAATTTGACCAAGTGGCCGCCTGCGGACGGCCTGTGCGGCGGGTGCAAGCACCCGCCAGACTTATCAGCGGGCGGCCGGCGGCGGCGGATACTGCAGCGGTGCCGGCGGGTACTGCATCATGCCCGGGGGCGGATAACGCAGCTTCGGCGCTTCGGCGGCCGGGGCGTCCTCGACGGGCGCTTCGGCCACCGGGGTGACCGCCTCTGCCGGAGCCGCGGCCTCTTCGGCCGGAGCGGCCTCCGCCGGCACGGCCTCTGCAGGGGTCTCTTCCGTTGCGGCCTCGGCCTCAGCTGCAGCCGCGCGGATCGCCGCCAGTCCGCCTTCGGGCAGCGGCTGCGCCAGGGACGGATAGTCCTTCAGCATCTGTGCAGCATAGAGCGGCTTGTAGGCGCCCTGATGGCAGGTGGTGCAGTAGATCTTGTACGGATCGCCCAGCGGTCCCTTGCGCGATTCCGGCAGCACCTCGCCCAGCGGCACGATGTAGTCGTTGTTCATCTCGCGCACATGCCGGATGGCGTACCAGGCGGTGGTCCGCTGCGGCGTGCTCTGATCCCACGAGTAGAACGAACGGGAGTTGTGGCAGTAGGTGCAGTTCACGCCCAGGGCATCGGACATGTGCATCATCAGGCCATAGGTCCATTCCGCCTGCTTGATGGAGCGGCGGTTGCCCTCCGGCAGCACGGTATCGCCGATGATGCGGATGTCGTTGTCCGCCAGCAGATACGGCGTGAACGGATCGTACGGCAACGACGCATAGGCGACGGACTTGGCCGCGATGTTCTGCCCCGTCGGCGCGATGGCGGACGGCTGCCCCGGACCCGGATCACTGGTCCACACATACTCGGGTACCGGCTTGCCGCGATGGCAGGTGTAGCAGGTCACGCCGGTATCGGCCACGTGGTCCTTCCAGTTGGCGTTGGTCTCCTGGGTCATCTGCAGCATGCGGCGCGACACCACCTTGGTGTAGATGCCGTCGTACTCGAAGCCCTCGTTCACGTGGCAGTAGTAGCAACCCTCCTGCGGGGCCACCCAGTTGGTCATGGCGACCATCAGGCGGTTGAACTCACCCACCGTCAGTTCACCCAGGACCTGTACGTTCTTGTACATGTCCTTGGCCAGCGGGCCACCCGGGGCGGCTGCGGGGATCGGCTCCGGCGGCACATTGGCATCCAGGGATGCCTGCAGCAGCCGCGGGTTGTAGTTGGTCTGCATCTGCAGGCCCCGGTAGCCGTTCTGCACGGTCTCCGGAGGCGGCATTTCGCAGCCCGCCAGGAACGCCGAGACACCTAGTGCCGCGAACGTCAGCGTCTTGTGATTGAGTAACATCATTGCGGCGCCCCCTGCAGTAGGCTCGGATCCTCAATGGTCAGTTCCGACGGATACGGAGCAACGAGGCCGTGCTTGATACCCCACAGATACCAGTTCTCAACCACGGTGCCGGTCAGCAGGATGCCGATGCCGGCGGTGATGACCGTCAGGACGGCGAACCACCAGGCCCAGCGATGGATGGATTCCATGGTGGCATTGAAGCCCATGGTCCAGCGCCACAGCAGCATCGCACGCTCGGCGGCGGTACCGCGGTCGGTGATCTGGTCGATCTCGCGGTCGCCACCGTAGCGGGAGACCGCCAGGATGGTGCCGCCGTGCATCGCGAACAGCACGGCGGAGCCGTACAGGAAGGCGATGGACAGTGCGTGGAACGGGTTGTAGTAGAAGTTGCCGTAGCGGATCGAGATGGCCGCGGTCCAGTCCAGGTGCGGGAAGATGCCGAACGGCACCGCCTCGCCCCAGCTACCCATCAGCAACGGGCGGATGAAGCCCAGCGTCAGGTAGAAGAAGATGGCCGCCGCAAAGGCCCACGCCACATGCGTGCCGGTGCCAAGCGCGATGGCCCGCTGGTAGGTCCGCACCCACCAGAGCAGGATCGACACGGTCAGGAAGAAACCGGCCATCAGCCACCAGCCACCGTCACCGAGCGGGGGAATGCTCAGCCCGTAGGAGGGCGGTGGCGGTTCCAGCGCAAGCCAGAAGAAGTTCTTGACGAACTCCACCGGGCTCCAGTTCACCGAGGCCAGCATGTTGAAGCCGATGATCTCGATGGCGATGAAGCCGAAGATCAGCGATGCCGTGCCAGCAAAGCCCAGATAAATGGGACCGATCTGCGCATCGCCGATCTTGCCGATCCAGTAGTTGAACAGCGGCTTGCCGAGGCGGGGCAGTTCCCCTTTCGGCAACGGGACACCGGGGTAGCCCGGCTCGCGAATCTGCACTCGCGTAAAGATGTTTTGATATTCAGCCATGTTGGTGTCCTCTGGTTACCACAGCGGAAGCTCGAGCCACCAGTTCCACCATTCCGGCCAGCCGCGGGTCCAGAACGGGCCGCTCAGCACGATGCAGACGGCGCTCCAGAAGGCAGCGTTGATGGCGAGGAACAGACCCAGGCGATGGATGCCCAGGGCACCGATGGAGTAGCCGACCAGATCACGGAAGAAGGTGTTCTCGTGCTCGCCGGTCTTCACAGGCTCACCCTTCTGCGGATTGGCCACCGACAGGATCAGCGAACCATGCAGTCCCAGTGCCAGCGCGTTCGTGAAGAAGAACGTGATCGCCAGCATGTGGGCCGGGTTGTAGTGGAAGTGCAGGTACTGGTAGCCGACGTTGGATACCCAGTCCAGATGGCTGAAGATGCCATACGGGAAGCCGTGACCCCAGGCACCCAGCAGCACCGGACGGATCACCACCAGGGTCACGTAGGCCAGGATCGCGAAGCTGAAGGCGAACGGGACGTGCAGCCCCATGCCCAGCTTGCGCGAGATCTCGACCTGCCGCAGGGCCCAGGAGACGAAGGCGCCGATGGCACAGATGGTGATGATCTGCCACAGCCCTCCTTCGGTCAGCGGTGCCATTCCCAGGCCGTAGCTCAGGTCAGGCGGCGCGATGTTGATGCGCCAGATGTTCCAGGTTGGGCCGATGGCCGCCCCCCAGATGATGAGCAGCGTACCCAGGGTGGCGAAGAAGACCGTCGTGACCCCGAAGAAGCCGACGTAGAACGGCCCCACCCAGAAGTCGAACAGATCCCCTCCCAACAGGGTACCGCCACGAACGCGGTATTTTTTCTCAAAACTCAGCATGGCCATTGTTGATTCCTCTGCTGGGGAGACACGCCCCGCGGCGGTCTCCTCGTAGCAAGCTCGACGGCAGCCGGCGCCAGCGGCCCGGCGGCCATCATGCGCTCAGGCCTTCACATCTGCTGCGGGGCGACCTTGGCAGGTGTAATCTGGACGGCCGGGATGCCATCCTCGAGCCAGTTGAAATCGGTGGTGCTGAGCAGGATCAGGTGAATCGCCAGCGCGAGGACGATCAGGAATCCGAACAGCCCGACCAGGGCCAGCCGGGGGCTGAAGATCGTCCAGATTTTGTACATGTCGTTCATGTTCATACAGGCTCTCCAAGTTCAGTAAGTCTCGCCAGTTGCGTCGGCGTCGGCTCCGTGCAGCCCGCGACGCTGCCAAGAAGCGATCGACAACAGGTAGGTCAGCGGCCGGTTACAGCCAGGGGCGCCACATCCAGGCCAGGATGTGCGCGAACACCGCGACGCCGATGAAGCCGCTCATGCTGGACACGAAGATGCCGTGAAACTCTTGAGCCTCTTCTTCGGTAACGCCACTCAGGGTCTTGTCGTCTGCCATGGGTAAACCCTCCAGTCAGGTTCAAAGGGTCGTCAGGCCGCCGGCACTTCCATGCCGAGCCAATGCGGGCCAGTGCCGCAACGGGGCGGACAGGCCTGGCGAACATGCGGCTTCGACGCATCGGCCATCACAGCCGCGGCGCCGAGGCCAGGTCACACGGAGGCGGGCCGCGCAAACGCTCGTGGTAAGCGGCGTCATGCGGCGCGTCCTCCGCTCAGCGTGCCCCCGGCCAGGGTCACGCGTGATGCGGTCACTCGCTCTTCCCCCGCTTCGCGGGCGGCGCGCTCGGCGGCATCGCGCAGACGCTTTGCCGCGGAGATGCGGGTCAGTACCGGCGTGGCCTCCAGCAACTGGTCGAGCAGCCGTTTGGCCTCGTCATCCCAAGGCAGCTGCCGGTCCGCACCGGGGTGCAGACGCGCGTGCGTCGCCTCCACCTGATCCAGCTCGGTACCGAGGGGAAGGATGTTGAACAGGGCGTCGAACAGGGCATTGCAGACCTCCTGGATCAGGTAGGTCGCGCCGGAATAGCCCATGAACGGCGTGCCGGTATGGCGGCGGATGATGGTGCCGGGCAGCGAGGCCGGAATGTAGGCCGCGCGGCCGCCGATCTCGGCCAGGTACATGCGCTCGTTGTAGCCGCCGAACAGGATCAGCGGGGTCTTCTCGTGCACGGCCTGACGCACGGCATCGTTGTCGGGCTTGACCCCGGGACGGCGTGCGAAGGCGAACGTGCAGGGCAGCCCCATCTCCTGCTCCAGGAAGTGGCGCACGCCCCGGGCATAGGTCTCGGTGGCGGCGATGCCGAAGCTCGCGGTGCCGAAGAAGTCCTGGGTGACCGACCGCCACAGGTCCCACACCGGCTTGATGGTGGTGTGCTTCTCGCGCTCGATGAAGGGCTCCGGATCCAGCCCCAGCAGCTCGCCCAGCGCCCGCAGGAACTTGGTGGTGCTGTGCAGGCCGATGGGCGCCTGCAGGTAGGGCTTCTCCAGCGCCTCGCACAGCTTGCGGCCGAACTCGCGATACATGCAGATGTTGACGTCCGCATCCACCAGACGAGGGATGTCGTTCAGGTGCGTCCCCAGCGGAAAGACCATGTTGATCTCGGCACCGATGCCCTCCACCAGGCGCCGCACCTCGGCCAGGTCGGACCAGGTGTTGAACATGCCGTAGATCGGGCCGACGATGTTGACCCGGGGCTTGTCGCCAGCCTTGCGCGCCTTGGGCTTCGGCATGCGTCCGGCCTTGAGGCCGTACTGCGTCCACAGCCAGACCATGGCGCGATCGGCGCTCTGCCACTGGTCCTCATCGATGGTCCGCGGCAGGAAGCGCTGGATGGTGGTGCCGGACGGGGTCACGCCGCCGCCGATCATCTCGGCAATGGAGCCGGTCACGACCACGGCGGGCCTGGTGGGATCCAGGGTCGAGAAGGCCCGGCGCATGGCCTGCTCGGTGCCTTCCTGGCCCAGCTCTTCCTCGCCGAGGCCGGTGACCACCACCGGCAGTTCGTGCGGCGGCAAGGCGTCGGTGTAGTGCAGCACGGCGGTGACAGGCAGGTTCTCGCAGCCCACCGGGCCGTCGATGATGACCTGCATCCCCTTGACCGCGGTGAACACGTAGACCGAGCCCCAGTAGCCACCGGCGCGATCGAGATCCTGGATCAGCATCAGCCGGCCCCTCCCTGCCGAGGCTGCGGCATGCGGTCCCAGATGCCGGCCGTGTCGCCATCGCCGACACCGGCGAAGAAGGCGTTCATGCGATCGAAACGGGCCTTGCCCGCCAATGCCGCGTTGACCACCTGGGCCAGCGAACCGGCACCGGCGGGTCCCATCAGCGGCCGCGCCGAGATCAGGTTGGTGAAGTACAGCGCCGGGATCGACTGCTGCTTGGCATGCTGCACCACCGGCGTGGTGCCGATGGCCAGGTCCGGGCGCACCGCGTCCACCGCCGCCTTGTCCTGCTCCAGCGAGGCGCGGAAGCGGACCACGGTGCCGCGGGACTCCAGCCAGTCCAGATCGGGCTCGGCCCAGCGGGTCTTGGGCGTGGCCGTGCCGACGTAGGGCACGTTCGCACCACTCTCGATCAGCAGTCGCGCCACCAGGAGTTCGGAGCCCTCATAGCCGGACACCGTGATGGTGCCCTGCACTGGCGCCTTGGCCAGCGCCCCGCGTATGGCCGGCAGGAAGGCGTTCTTGGCCGCAGCGACCTTGTCGCCGGCGACATTGCAGGCATCACCGATGGCATCGAGCCAGGCCGCGGTGCCGTCCAGGCCCACCGGCGCGGAGCCGACGACGGCGCGTCCGGCGGTCTCGAACTCGCGGATGGAGGCGGTGTAATAGGGATGCACCGCGGCGACGGCGGCGCAGTCCAGCGCGGCGTAGAGCTCGCGCCACTCCCGCGTGGGCACCACCGGACCAGCGGCCAGACCCAGCGGCTCCAGCAGCATGCCGATGCCGACCGGATCCGCCGGGAACATCTCCCCCAACAGGGTCACGGTGGGGCGCTCGCTGCGACCGCCGCGGGGCGCCTGCACAGGACCGACCTCGGCCTCGTTGCGGGCATAGTGGAGCATGGCACCCGCGAGGACGTCCTTGGCCTCCGCATGCGTCGGCACGCCGAAGCCCGGCACGTCGATGCCGATGATGCGCACGCCATTGAGATCCCGCGGCAGCAGCCGCAGCGGCACACCGGAGGCGGTGGGCACGCACAGGTTGATCACCACCACCGCGTCGCAGGCGTCGGGGTCGGCCAGCTTGCGCACGGCCTCGCGCAGGTCCTCGAACAGCTTTCCGGTGACCAGGGTCTCGGAATCGAATGGTACGTAGCCGACGCTGCGCCGCGCACCGTAGAAGTGCGAGGTGAAGGTCAGCCCGTAGACACAGCACGCCGAGCCGCAGAGGACGGTGGCGGTGCGGCGCATCCGCAACCCGACACGGAGAGAACCGAATGCCGGACACATGCTCTGGGGCTGATCATGTGGGCCGGTCGGGTAGTCGGCTGCCAGGCGCTCCAACAACGCGCTCTGACCCGCGCTCTCTGCGGCTCGACGTAACTCGTCGGCACCGGCGTGGCAGCCGGTCCCTTGATCCGTGACGGCGCCGGCCGAAGCGGATGCATTGTCTGGTTGCTGGGTCATGGCAGCGGCGGCCGCATCGGAATCCAGGGGCGCGGCATGGGCCTCGTCATAGACGGTCTCCGTACGCCTGGCGTTCGGCGCGACTGCGCCGGCGGCGTCTGTCGCGGAAGCTGTCTGCTGGAGGACCTTGGCCTGCATGTCTGGTGGCTCGTCTCTGGTGGCTCGTCGGGTCGCTTGTCTGGCGTGCGTCAGACGTCGTCGTAGACGACTTCAAGCGAGGGCTTCTGGATACTGGCCGCGCCGCACATGTCTTCCACCGTGGCCGGCTCCAGCACCACATCGCGCCCCACCGCATCGCCGGAGAACAGCCCCAGCAGGTCGTCCGGCGACAGCGGCTGCGGCCGCTTTGGCGGCGCCTCGGCGACATTCGCGCCCAGCTGCTCGAACAGCGACGCCCACTGGCCGCCGGGCATGCCGATGATCTGATAGGCCGCGCTCTTGCGCCGGATGTCTTCATCCGCCGGGATCGATGCGAGCACCGGCACACCGGCCTTCTCCGCCCAAGCCTGGGCCTCGCCGGTGCCGTCGTCCTTGTTGATGACGATGCCCGCCACGCCGACGTTGCCGCCGAGGCCGTGAAAATACTCCACCGCCGAACAGACGTTGTTGGCGACGTAGAGTGACTGCAGGTCGTTGGAGCCAACCACGATGACCTTCTGGCACATGTCCCGCGCGATGGGCAGGCCGAAGCCACCGCACACCACATCACCGAGGAAGTCCAGCAACACGAAGTCGAAGTCCCAGTCGTGGAAACCGAGCCCTTCCAGAATCTCGAAGCCGTGGATGATGCCGCGGCCACCACAGCCCCGGCCGACCTCCGGCCCACCGAGTTCCATCGCGAACACACCGTCGCGCTTGAAGCAGACGTCACCGATACTGACGCTGTCGCCGGCCGCCTTCTTGCGGGCCGAGGTCTCGATGATGGTGGGACAGGCCCTGCCGCCAAACAGCAGCGTGGTGGTGTCGCTCTTCGGGTCACAGCCGATCAGCAGCACCTTCTTGCCCTGTTGCGCCATCATGTAGGACAGGTTGGCAAGGGTGAAGCTCTTGCCGATGCCGCCCTTGCCGTAGATGGCGATGATCTGGGTCTGCTTGTTGCCGGCCCCGGACTGCACCGGCAGTTCCAGATTGACCGCAGTGGCGCCCGTGGCCGCTGAATTACCCATGCAAACCGCTCCAGTCGAGAATCATTTTCAGACAGGCCGGATCATTGAAGGCCGTCTCGTAGGCCTCGGCCGCATCGGCCACGGCACTGCGATGCGTGATCAGGCCGTCCAGGGACAACCGCCCGGACTCCACCAGACCCCGCACCGCCACCAGGTCCGGCTCACGAAATTCTGCCGCCACCCGCAGCCGCAGCTCGCGCATGAAGGCCGGCGGAAAATTGAACGACAACGGCGCCTCGTAGAAGCCAGCGAGGACGATCTCGCCACCCGGTGCCAGCCGCCCGATGAGGGAATCCAGCAGGCTGCCGTCGCCGCTGACGTCGTAGATGGCGCGATAGTCGCGGCGCTCGTCGGCGGCCGGATCCAGCACGGTGTAGCCCGCCGCGCCCTCACACCGCCGGGGGTTGGTCTCCCATACCACCGGCGCAGGGGCGTCCACGGCCACCGCGATGCGCGCCAGCAACCGGCCAAGCACGCCATGACCGATGACCAGATCCGGCGCAACCTTGGACGAACCGTCGGCGTTCTCGCCGCAGGCCGCATGGTAGGCGGTTGCCGCCAGGGCCATCAGCACGCCTTGCTCGCCCAGCGCGTCCGGGATCGGCAGCAGCCGATCGGCGGCCACCACCACGCGTGATGCCGCGCCCCCGAACAGGCCGTTGACCTCGCCATAGCAGCGGGCGCCCGGCACAAACACCAGCTCGCCCTCGGCGCGGTCGCCCTCTGCGGCGGCCTGTACTACCCGACCCACGGACTCATACCCCGGCACCAGCGGATAGCCCATGCCCGGGAAGGGCGGCATGGTGCCGGTCCAGAGCAGGCGCTCGGTGCCGGTACTGATGCCGCTATAGAGCACATCGACGACACAGTCACCCGGCCCCGGCGGGGTCAGCGGCAACTGCCTCAGCGCCAACTGGCGCGGTGCCTGCAGCACCACGGCTTGGGCGGTCATGTCGATGGAAGCGGTCACGGTGGTTTGTGGCGGTAATAGTTGCGCGGTCGGCGGACGATGCTGACGTAGTGTCAGTCTAGCTTGACCAGTTGGAATGTCAATAAAAATTTACAGTTCAGGTGTCAATGCGGCTTGGCACATCGCCCCGCTCACGCGACCTTGGCGATCAGCAGACGGGTCTGCAGCGGGCGGCGCGTGCGCACCAGCCTGATCTGATCGAAGCCGGCCTCGCGCAGCATGGCCCGATGCTCGCGCAGCGGTCGCGTGCGGCCGCTGCCCATGGCCAGCAGGTAGAGGCCGAAGTAGGCATCGCCGACGGGTTCCACCCCCGGCACCTCCGACATCGGCTCGGTGATCATGAGCGTGCCGCCCACGGGCAGCGCCGCGCGCACCGCGCGCAGGATGGTCATGGCACCGTCGTCGTTGTGGTCCAGGATGACGCGCACCAGGGAGATGATGTCGGCACCCTTGGGCAGCGGATCGGACTTGACGTTGCCGCCGACCACCTGTACCCGGTCGCCCACACCCGCCGCATCGAAGGTCTCGCGCGCACGCTCCACCACCGCCGGCAGATCGAACAGCATCAGTTGCAGATCCGGCCAGCGCCGGGCGGCCTGCAGCAGGAAACGGCCCTCGCCGCCACCGACGTCCATCAGGCAACGGTGCTCGCCCAGGGAATAGGCGTCGAGGGTGTCTTCCGCCACAAAGCCGCTGGAGGCGGACATCAGGGTGCTGTACTCAGCCACCCGCTCCTCGCCATCCGCCGCCGGATCCGCCGAGCCGGCGTAGGACCAGTAGCGGCCCAGCTCGGTCTCGGTGAGCTCGCCGCGGAACAGTGCCAGCGGGTCGTCCAGATCGTGATAGAGCATGCGGTGATGCCGCACCATGGCGGCGATGCCCGGATTGCCCGGCATGGCGATGCCGAGCTTGCCGAGGCCGTAGCGCGCCGCGCCGGCGGCGTCCGTCCCGCGACGCTCCAGCAGATCGATGGCCACCGCCGCGCGCAGCAGCCGGTCGGCGGCGGTGACGGACATGCCCATGTGCGGCGCCAGCTCGGCGGCGGTCAGCGGCCTGTCGGCGAGCCGGTCGAACAGGTCGAGCTCGACCAGGGCATAGAGGATCTGCGAATAGACGAATCCGGCGGTGATGTCGAACAGGCCCCGCGCGCGGCGCGCGGCCTCGAACCGGGTCAGCGGGAAATCTGCCGCCCAGCGCTGAAATGCCGGACTGGCCAGTTTGCGGTCACGCCAGGCGCGCCAGCGGTCGATGAGTGACACCTGCACCTCTACCCCTTGGTTTCATGGATGGTTCAATGTGATGGAGCGATCAACCCAGCCGCTCACCCAGTTGCCGGGGCAACAGCCGCTGCATCTCCGCGCGCACCATGGCGCGGAGCTGATCGGCCCCGGGGCAGTCCGGGATCGAATCGACGGCACCGCGCATCAGTTCCAGCAGGCGCTCCATGGCGCCCTCCACGCCGAGTTCGGCCACGGCACTGGGTCGGCCGTGGGCGGCGTCCTGCCCCACCGGCTTGCCCAGCTCCTCGGCACTGGACGCGACGTCGCGCAGGTCGTCGGCCACCTGGTAGGCGAGACCGAGATTCTCCCCCAGCCGCCCCCAGGGGTCCGGATCCATGCCGGCGGCGGCCGCGCCGGCCTCGGTCGCGGCGGAGAACAGCGCTGCGGTCTTCTGGCGATGGTAGGCCGTCAGGTCCACCTGCGGTTCGCACTCCCAGGCCTGACCGGCGACGATGCCGGTGGCCAGCCCCACCGCGCGGCCGATGATGCCGGTCAGGGACACCAGGCGGGCCGGGTGCCGGGGCGCATGCCAGGCCAGATTCTCGAACGCCAGCACGATCAGTCCGTCGCCGGCCAGCACCGCGAGCCGTTCGCCGAAGGCCCGATGCACCGTCGGCTGGCCGCGACGCAGGTCGGCATCATCGAAGCAGGGCAGGTCGTCATGCACCAGCGAGGCGCAGTGCAGCAGTTCCAGCGAGGCCGCCGCCGCATCGCTCAGCGCCGGCACGTCATCACCACAGGCGTGGGCGACGGCCAGCAGCAGGCGCGGACGGGCGCGGGAGGCCGGCGCCATCACCGCATGCCGCGCGGCCTGCGCCAGCAGCGGCGGCGCCTCGGCCCCCAGCCCTCGGGCAAGGGCCGCCTCAAGGGCTTGCTCAATGCGTTGCACGGCATCCATCGTCGGGCATCTCTCCTGGCAGACGGATCGAGGGCCGACCCGAACTGTAAGCATTTTTTGTCATTCGCAGGTGTCAGCAAAGATAGACACCCGCCCCATGACCGTCAACGCCACAGACGCGCCCGCAGGGGGGAGCAGATCAATTGAATGGCAAAAAAGGGGGGCTGGCGGAGCGGTAGCCGCCGAGGATGCGAGGGGATGCGAGGGGATGCGAGGGTATGCGAGGATTGGCGGGATGGAGATGGGGGATCCGGGCTCAGTCTCCCAGCAGCAGGGCCTTGGCGGCGTTGATCCGGGCGGCCAGGTAATCGGAGCCGCCGCGGTCCGGATGGAACTTCTGCATCAGCCGCCGGTGCGCGGCGCGGATGGCCTCGGCATCGGCATCCGGGCCGAGCCCGAGGATGGCCAGGGCCTCGTCCCGACCCATGGCATGACCGGCCTGCGCGGCGGCGCCGGCGTGGGCATCGTCGCCGACGCCGGCGCCGGCGGCATCCCGCCAGGCATCGCCATGCTCGCGATCCAGGTACGCCACCAGCACCGACGCCGAGCGGGGATCCGACTCCTGGTACAGCTCCAGCATCCGTAGCAGCTGCGGCAGCTCCAGTTCGGACAGGGCACGCCCGGCGAATGGCCCCTCGCGCACCCTGCCGTCCATGCGTCCGCTGTCGTGCTCCAGCGTCATGTCCAGATAACGGGTGCGGATGGACGAGCCCCGGCCAGCACCCGCGGTCCCGCCGGGTCCCCCAGTGGTCCCCGGCGGCGGCACCAGGCCGCCAAGCCCCAGCGCCCGCAACACCTGCTGCAGCATCGGCAGCATGCGCATCAGGTGCAGCAGCCGCATCAGCACCGGCACAGCGGCGGCCAGGGCGGCGAAGATCGGGTTCAGGCGGCCACTCAGCGCCGCCAGCATCACCAGGCCGATGCCGCCCCACAGCAGCACCTTGCGCAACACCGCCGCCACCTGGTGCGGCGGCGTGCGGCGGAACCAGTGCAGGAACCAGAGCAGCCCGACGATGACCGCCAGCAGGATGATCAGCCGACCCATGGCAACTCCCGGCAAGACGACCGCCGGCTCATCGCCCCTGCCCCAACTGTCGGGTCAGTTGCAGCACGGCGCCACCGCGACGGCGACTGAAATCCGCCAGCGCCTTGCGGCCGCCGGCAGCGAACACGGCAACGGCACCCAGCAGGTCCTTCAGCACCTGCGGGCTGCCGGCATCGAACGGACACCAGGCCCCGCCGGAGAGCCGCGCAATCTCCCGCAGGGCCCGCTCGGCGGTGGGGTCGCGTCCCTCCTGAAACACGAACACCGGCACACCGAGCAGGCCCAGCTTGCCCGCCCGGTCGGCCAGACCGTCCAGGGACTCCTCGACACAGTCGCCGACGAACACCAGCGCATCCACCGGCTTGCGTGCGGCCTCGTCCGCCGCATGCGCCAGCAGCCGGCCGATCTGGGTCAGGCCGGCGGCGCAGCGCACCCGAGTCATGCGCGGCAACAGTTCATCGGCGCTGACGCACCAGGGCGAGGCCTCGAACAGGTGAAAACCCCCGTAGTGGCACAGCTGCACCTCCAGGCCACCGAGATCCCGGGTCTCGGCGAACATCGAGGCCTGGATGTGGGCAGCCTGGTCCCAGGTCGGCTCACGGCTGGCAGTGGCGTCCATGGCGAAGATCAGCCGCCCGCGCGTGCCGCCCGACGGACGCGCGGGCGTCTGCGCGACCTGGCGCAGGAAGGCATCCACCTCGGCGGCACTGGCGGGAGATTGAAGGTCTTTTCCGGCGTTCGGCATGGCGTTTGATCGGTACGGCACTCTGGCGCGCGGAGGGAGAGATCACTGATCAGGCGGGTCCGACTCGTCGACGACCTGCACGCCCGCCGCCAGGGCCTGCTGCACCGGGGAACGGTCCGCCAGCCGCATCAGCTCGGCCCGCTCAGCATCGGACAGATGCCCGGTCAGCAGGACACGACGACGGATCTGCCCGAGCCGGCCGGCGCTGGCGGCCTCCGCGCAGGCGGCCTGGCGATCGTCCGCGTGGGCACGCTCTTGGCGCAGATGGACCTCCACGTCGTCCAGCGTCATGCCCGCTTCCGTGGCGCAGGCGCGCAGCGTCATGGACATGCTGGCGCCCAGCGCCATCAGCAGCAGTTCGTAGGGATCGGGCCCCAGTCCCGCGTCCCGGGCCTCGTCCGCCAGCAACTGGTGGCGCTCGCCATAGAGCCCGCGCAACAGGCCCTCGTTGCGCTCGGTCACCTTGACCTCGCCGGCCGCAACCAACGGTGCTGTGCCGCTGCCGGCCTCCTCGGCGTGCCGGCGCAGGCCCAGGTAACGGCTGGCCCAGGCCACCAGGGTCTCGGCCACGTACTCCGAGTCTTCGCGGTTGGTCAGCATGTGGTCCGCCTGGCACAGCGAGATGAAGCTCTTCGGATGCAGCGCGGCGCGGTAGATCTTGGCCGCCTCCTCGATGGACACGATCTCGTCCACCGGCGAGTGGAAGATCAGCAACGCCCGCTTCAGTCGGCGGATGTGCTCGGCGTCGGCGTACTGGGCCAGGTCGTCGAGGAACTGCCGGCGGATGCGAAACCGCTTGCGCCCCACCTGCACCTCCGCCTCGCCCCTGGCCTCCAGCTCGCCGCGGGCGCCGCTGAACAGGTGCTCGACATGGCCAGGCGTGGCCGGCGCGGCGATGGTCACCACCGCCTCCACCGAATCGAGCCGGTGCGCCGCCGCGAGCACTGCGGCCCCGCCCAGGCTGTGCCCGATCAGCAGCGACGGCGCCTGGTACTGCGCCTCGAGCATGCGGGCGGCGGCCAGCAGGTCCTGCACATTGGAGGTGAAGCTGGTGTTGGCAAAGTCGCCGTCGCTGTTGCCCAGCCCGGTGAAGTCGAAGCGCAACACCGCGATGCCGCGGGCCGCCAAAGCGCGACTGATGCGCGATGCCGCGGCGATGTCCTTGCCACAGGTGAAGCAGTGCGCGAACAGCGCATAGCGCTGCGTGTCGACGTCCGCCGGGGGCGTCTCCAGCAGACCGGCCAGGGTGTGTCCCTCGGTGTTCTGAAAGTCGAGTTTGATCCGTGCCATGGCCGTCTTTGCTCCCACTGGAATCCGTCGTCGCCCTGACCGCCAGTATGAGGGCAGGTGTTGTCCGGCTTCAACGCGAAGCGGCGCGCAGACGCCCTACCCTACGGGAAGACCCTATCAGGGATTTCCCTTATGACGCATTCTTGGATATCATGCAGCGCAACAAACTATGGCTTGCCCCTGCGGCATCGACGGTGAACACCCATGCGAATTGCTTCCACTCTGGCGCTCGGCGCCGCACTCTTTCCCACACTGCTGCTCGCCTCGGCGGCCTCGGATAGCGGCGCGCCAGTATCGGAACGCGGCACGACGTTGGCCACTGCGACGACCACCACCGAGTCGAGCCCGGCACAAGCGCCGGCAGCGGATCCCGAACTGCTCTGCCTGGCGCTGAACATCTACCACGAGGCCCGCTCCGAGCCGGAATCCGGCCAGATGGCCGTGGCCCGGGTCACCCTCAACCGGGTGGCGTCGGACGCGTTTCCGGGATCCATCTGCGGGGTAGTGAAACAGGGCGGACAGCAACGCAACCGCTGCCAGTTCTCCTGGTGGTGCGACGGCAAGTCGGACCATCCCACGGAACAGGAGGCCTGGCACCGGTCGCTGCGGATCGGCCGCCGCGCCCTTGCCGAAAAGGACCCGGACCCCACCCGCGGTGCGCTCTACTACCACGCACACTACGTCAAGCCAAGCTGGTCCCGCGCTTTCCAGCGCACGGCGCAGATCGGCCAGCATCTGTTCTACCGGCCGACCCAGAGCTGACGACGCCGTGACAGCACCACCGCCGCCAGCAGCATGAGCGCGGCGGCGAGCAGGGTCGGCAGGCTGCCGAAGCGCGAGAAGGGGGTGCTGCCGGAGCGCGGCTGGATCTCCGCCACCAGCCCCGCGCGAACGAACAGCGGCAGGGCGTCAATAACCCGGCCCCGGTGGTCGATGATGGCGGAGATGCCGCTGTTGGTTGCCCGCACCAGCGGACGGCCGTTCTCCAGCGCACGCAGACGGGCGAACTCCAGATGCTGGTGCGGCGCCAGCGAATCGCCGAACCAGGCATCGTTGCTGACGTTGATCAGATAGGCCGCATCCGGCAGGGCCTGGCGCACCTCCTGCGGAAACACGTCCTCGTAGCAGATGGATACCCCCACCGCATGCGACCCCACCTGCAGCAGCGGCCGCTCCGCCTGGCCGCGACTGAAGTCGGACATCGGCACCTGGAACCAGTCGATCAGCGGTGACAACTGGGCCTTGAACGGCAGGAACTCGCCGAAGGGCACCAGGTGCCGCTTGTAATAGTGGTCAGCGGCACTGCCCAGGCTGATGAGCCCGTTGTAGTAATGCTCGCGGTCTTCCATGACCGGCACGCCGATGACCACCTCGGCCCCCTCCGCCCGCGCGGTCTCGGCCAGGGGCTCGATCAGCACCCCCTGCACCTGATGCAGAAAGTCCGGAATGGCCGTCTCCGGCCAGACGATGACATCGCTGTGGAGATGCCGGCGCGTGAGTTCCAGATACACCTCAAGCGTCGGCAGCAGGCCGTCCGGCTCCCATTTCAGTGCCTGCTCCACGTTGCCCTGCAACACGCTGACCGACAGCGGCTCGCCCCGGGGCTGCGTCCACTCGACACGGGCCAGCAGCGCCGACCCCAGCCAGATGACCGCCAGTGTGAACGTCAGCACCGCCAAGGCCGCCGACCGCGACCAACCGGCCCTGCGCCTGTCCCGGACCAGGCACCAGACCAGGCCCGCCGACAGCGCCACCGCCAGGCTCAGGCCATGGACACCGAGCACGGGCGCAAGCCCGGCCAGAGGGGCACCGATCAACGGCAGGGCATTGATCTGAGCATTGCCCACAAGCAGCCACGGGAAGCCCGTGAACAGCCACCCCCGCAACCATTCCAGCAACACCCAGACCGAGGGCAGGACGAGCAACGGCCCCACCCATTGAGGGCCATCGGCGGGGGGCTGCAGGCGACGGATGAGCCAGGCCGCCAGGGCGTAGTACAGGGCCATGGCGGCGACGAACACCAGCATCAGCCCGTTGGCGATGGGCGCCGGCAGGTTGCCGAACTCGTTCAGGCTGATGCGGATCCAGAAGACCCCGGCAGCAAACAGGCCCAGCCCGAACAGCCAGCCCCGGAAGGCGGCGGCGCGGGGCGCGGCCGAGCGGATCAGGTGATAGAACAGCGCCAGGCCGAGCACGGCGAATGGATACCAGCCGAAGGGCGCAAAGGCCAGCACCACCACCGCACCGGCCGCCAGGGCCAGGGCCGAGGGCAGTAACCACATCACAGCAGAACGCCACATCAGCGGGCGGGATGCGGACATGGCTCAGTCGTAGCGCGTATCCTTCCAGCGACGCAGCGCGGTAAACACCTCGGTCGCGTCCGCCAACCGGGCGCCGGCGAACCCCTCTGCGGCGGCGATCACCGCCGGCTCGGCGGTGCGCAGAAACGGATTGGTGGCACGCTCCAGGCCCAGTTCCGACGGAACCGTCGGCCGCCCGGCGGCACGCAGCGCCTGTGCGGCCCGCGTGCGTTCCGCCAGCGCGGCGCTGTCGGGCTCCACCCAGGCGGCGAAACCCAGGTTTGCGAGGGTGTATTCATGTGCGCAGTAGCACAGCGTCTCTGCGGGCAGCGCGGCGATGCGCCGCAGCGACACCGCCAGTTGCTCGAAGGTGCCGTCGAAGACGCGGCCGCAGCCACCGGCGAACAGGGTGTCGCCGCAGAACAGCGCACCGGCGCCCAGGTAGGCCACATGGGTCGAGGTGTGTCCCGGCACGGCCAGCACCTGAAACTCGGTCCGCAGCCCCGCCGGCACGACCCGATCTGCGTCGGCCACGGTTTGCGTCACACTCGGGATGCGCCGATCCGCCGGCGCGATCACCTCGGCGTCCGGCCATTCGGCCAGCAGCTCGTCGATGCCGCCGGTGTGGTCGCCGTGGTGGTGGGTCACCAGCACCGCCGTCAGGGTCAGTCCGTCTGCCCGCAAGCGCGCGATCACCGGCTCGGCATCGCCCGGATCCACCACGGCCACGGTCGGCGCGTCGCCCTCGCGCAGCAGCCAGATGTAGTTGTCGTCGAAGGCCGGTATCGGCGCGACCCGCAGACTGTCCATAAGCTTATCCGGCAGCCTATCCGGCGGCATGTCAGGACACCGCGGCCTGTTTCGGCATCGCCGCCTGAGCGACATCAGCGCCGGCACCCAGGCCGAGGGACTGCATCTCCTGGCGGACCGACGCCTCGATGCCGTCTTCGTCCAGCCCGCAGACCTGCAGCTGTTCGTCATGACCGGCCTGATCGACACAGACGTCCGGCAGCCCCAGGTGCAGGCAATGCACGATCACGCCATGGGCGGCCAGGGTCTCGGACACCGCCGAACCGGCGCCGCCGGCCACGGTGTTTTCCTCCACCGTCACCAGCAGCTGATGCTCCTCCGCCAGTTCCAGGATCAGCGCCTCGTCGATGGGCTTGACGAAGCGCATGTTTGCCACGGTGGCATCGAGCCGTTCCGCCACCTCCAGGGCCGGCGCCAGCCGACTGCCGAAGGCCAGCAGCGCCACCCCCTGCCCGCGGCGGCGGATCTCCCCCTTGCCGATGGGCAGGGTCGTCAGCTCCGCCTGCAACGCCACGCCGGGACCGGTGCCGCGGGGATAGCGCACCATGGCCGGCCCCGGATGCTGGTAGGCCGTCTCCAGCATCTGTCGGCACTCGTTCTCGTCCGCGGGGGCCATGATCACCAGATTGGGCAGTGGACGGCCATAGCTCAGGTCGAAGCTGCCCGCATGGGTGGCACCATCGGCCCCCACCAGCCCCGCCCGGTCCACCGCCAGCGTGACATCCAGACCCTGCAGGCAGACGTCATGCACCAGTTGGTCGTAGGCGCGCTGCAGGAAGGTCGAGTAGATGGCGACCACCGGCTTCATGCCCTCGCAGGCCATGCCCGCAGCCAGGGTCACCGCATGCTGCTCGGCGATGCCGACATCGAAATAGCGCTGCGGAAAGCGCGACGAGAACTCCACCATACCGGAGCCCTCGCGCATGGCCGGGGTGATGCCCAGCGCGCGCGCGTCCCGCTCCGCGATGTCACACAGCCAGTCGCCGAAGATCTGGGTGTAGCTCTTGCCGCCGCCCTTCTTCTTGTGGATGGTGCCGGTCTTCAGGTCGAATGGCGTCACCCCGTGGTAGGTGGTGGGCGCATGCTCGGCGGGCTCGTAGCCGCGTCCCTTCTTGGTCACCAGATGCAGCAGCCGGGGGCCGGGCATCTTCTTCATGTTCTGCAGCGTGGAGACCACCGCATCCATGTCGTGGCCGTCGATGGGGCCAATGTAATTGAAGCCGAGCTCCTCGAACATGGTGCTGGGCATGACCATGCCCTTCATGTGCTCCTCCCAGCGGCCGACCAGTTCGCGCAGCTGCGGCATGCCGGCCAGGGCGCTCTTGCTGCCCTCGCGCATGCTGGTGTAGACCCGTCCGGACAGCAGCCGGGCCAGGTGGCCGCTGATGGCCCCCACCGGCGGCGAGATCGACATCTCGTTGTCGTTCAGGATGACCAGCAGGTCCGGATCGAGCGGGCCGCCATGATTGAGGGCCTCGAAGGCCATGCCGGCACCCAGGGCGCCGTCGCCGATCACGGCGATGACGTGCCGGCGCTCGCCCTTCAGCCGCGCCGCAATGGACATGCCCAGGGCCGCGCTGATGGAGGTGCTGGAATGGCCGACGCCGAAGGTGTCGTAGGCGCTCTCGCTACGCTTCGGGAAGCCGGACAGACCGCCCTTCTTGCGCATGCGTGCCATGCGTTCGCGCCGACCGGTGAGGATCTTGTGCGGATAGGCCTGATGGCCCACATCCCACACCACGCGGTCTTCCGGGGTGTCAAAGACGTAGTGCAGCGCGATGCTGAGTTCCACCACCCCCAGGCCGGCGGCCAGATGCCCGCCCGTGCGCGAGACACTGTCGATCAGGAAGGCGCGCAGCTCGGCGGCAAGCGGCTCCAGGCGACTGGCCGGCAGGGCGCGCAGGTCCGTGGGATCGTTGATCGTGCTGAGCAACGGATAGCGCTCGGCATCGGTCTCGGGGGCGGTACGGGAGGAATCAGGCATCGGTGGCATAGCGATCACGAAAGGGCTCGGATCGGGCGATTGTAGACGATGGCATCGCACGAGGTCTTGTTTCCGCGCAATCCGCCGGGGATTAGCTGGCCCGCTGACCTGCATCAGGATGCCGGGCCCTCAGAGGGGGACAGCGCCGCGCGCGCCTGCAGATAGGCCGGCTCATAGGCGCGCAGGGCATCGCGCAACGCATCGGCCGGGATGATCGGCGACAAGGCTCGCGCCAGCACATTGCAATTCCACAGCCCGATCACGGGCTGCCGGCCGAAGGCATAGCGACCGCGCTCATCCAGCGGGCTGGCGACGAAGGCATCGTCGCGCGCGTCGGTGAAGGCCGCCGCCCCCAGATCCAGGGTCAGGCCAAGGGCCGACTGGTTGTCGGTATTCATCATGCCGTGCACGAAGCCCGCCGCCTGCCAGCGGGCGATGAGCCGGGCCGTGTCGATGACCATGGCCCGGAACAAGGCAGCGTAGCGGTGCTCGTCCGGCATATCTCCATCGGGCACATATCGATAGTGATGCCGGATCAGGCCGTCCGCCAGCCGGCGCAGGGCCTCCACGTCGCGCTGGAAGTACAGGGCCTCGAAGCTGCCGAAGCGCACATGGCTCGGCGCCAGACGCACCAGGATGGCCGCCCGCTGGAACCCCTGGCGGTACACCATTTCATCGCCGGCGATGACGCACAGACAGCGGGCAACCGGGATACCGAACCCGGCCAGACGCCGGCTCATGTCGAACTCATGCAGACACTCCTCCAGCCCGGCACGCCCGTCTGCTTCGCGGGCGTACGGGGTCCGGCCGGCGCCTTTCAGGCTGATCTCCAGCGACCCCTGGGCGGTGCGGACCTGGCCGAGCAGCAGCACCCGTCCGTCACCCAGGAATGGATTGAAACGGCCGAACTGATGGCCCGCGTATTCCATCGCCAGCGGGCGGCAGCCGGCCGGCAGCGTCTGGCCGCTGAATAACTGCAGAAAGGCCTCCGACGCACAATCCGCCGACTGCAAGCCGATGGACGCCGCGGCCTCGGGGTCGAGCCGCATCAGTTCCGGGCGGCTCAGCGGACGCGGGGACACCTCCGCGCGAAAACGCGGCCCCGGATCGGTCAGGATTGGCTGCAGGACAAGGGACGGGAGTCCGCTCATGCCACTCTGGGGCGGGAAGAAGACCGGCGCAGAGGGAGCGGCGCGCCGGACCCGGCTGCAGACGGCGCGGCGGGGCCGCCGTAGCGACCCCGCCCGCCGGTCAGAAGAAGCCCAGGGGATTGATGTCGTAGCTCACCAGCAGGTTCTTGGTCTGCTGGTAATGCTCGAGCATCATCTTGTGGGTCTCGCGGCCGACGCCGGACTTCTTGTAGCCGCCGAAGGCCGCATGGGCCGGGTAGTGGTGGTAGCAGTTGGTCCAGACGCGGCCGGCCTGAATGCCCCGACCCATGCGATAGGCCAGGTTCATGTCGCGGGTCCAGACGCCGGCGCCGAGACCGAACTCGGTGTCGTTGGCGATGGCCAGCGCCTCCGCCTCGTCCTTGAACGTGGTCACCGAGACCACCGGGCCGAAGATCTCCTCCTGGAACACCCGCATGTCGTTGGTGCCCTTTAGCAGCGTTGGCTGAATGTAGAAGCCGGCACTGAGATCTTCACCGACAGCGTCCACGTCACCGCCGATCAGCACCTGGGCGCCTTCCTCCTGGCCGATCTTGATGTAGCTCAGGATCTTGTCGAACTGCTCCTGGGAGGCCTGGGCGCCGACCATGACCTCGGTGTCGAGCGGATTACCGCGCTTGATCTGCATGGCGCGCTCGATGACCAGGCCGATGAACTGGTCGTAGATGGACTCCTGGATCAGCAGCCGCGACGGGCAGGTGCACACCTCACCCTGGTTGAAGAAGGCCAGCACCGCGCCCTCGACGCACTTGCTGACGAATTCCGGCTCCTGCTGCAGCACGTCCTGGAAGAAGATGTTCGGCGACTTGCCGCCCAGTTCCACAGTGGAGGGAATGATGTTGTCAGCGGCGTATTTCATGATCATCGCGCCCACCGGGGTCGAGCCGGTGAAGGCGATCTTGGCGATGCGCGTGCTGGTGGCCAGGGCCTTACCCGCCTCGTTGCCGTAACCGTTGACCACATTGATCACACCGGCCGGCAGCAGATCACCGATGAGGTCCATCAGCACGAGGATCGATGCCGGGGTCTGCTCGGCGGGCTTGAGCACCACACAGTTGCCCGCGGCCAGGGCCGGCGCCAGCTTCCAGGCCGCCATCAGCATCGGGAAGTTCCACGGGATGATCTGGCCAACCACGCCCAGGGGTTCATGGAAATGGTAGGCCGTGGTGTTTCCGTCGATCTCGCCGATGCTGCCCTCCTGGGCGCGGATGCAGCCGGCAAAGTAGCGGAAATGGTCCACCACCAGCGGCACGTCTGCATTCAGGGTCTCGCGCACGGCCTTGCCGTTGTCCCAGGTCTCGGCAACGGCCAGCGCCTCCAGGTTGGCCTCGATGCGGTCGGCGATCTTGAGCAGCAGGTTGGAACGCTCGGTGACCGAGGTCCGCCCCCAGGCGTCCTTGGCCGCATGGGCGGCATCCAGGGCCAGTTCGATATCCGCCTCGCTGGAACGGGCCACCTGGCAGAATACCTTGCCATTGACCGGTGAGACATTGTCGAAGTACTCGCCACGCACCGGGGCTACCCATTTGCCGCCGATGAAGTTGTCGTACCGGTCGCGAAAATCGACCACCGCGCCTTGGGTGTTGGGGTTTGCGTAGATCATCCTGGGTATCCTCCTCTTTTTGTACCTGATTATCGCTTGTCGAACCCTGCGGTCTGGTTCGAGCCGGCGCTATGATGCCCATACCGACCTGGGTCGGCAAGGCCAAGCGTTCAAGATCGGCGACAGGTTTGCCACACACGCCGCCGCCGGGCAGAACGCCGCAGTTAGGAACGCGCCCAAGACAAGGTGAACACTGTAGGGCGGATAAGCGAAGCGCCACCCGCGGTGTGGGCGGTAGCGGCTGGGCTTGGGGTATAAGCCCGACCCGGGCTCCGG